>NZ_CP054021.1:3637500-5030384 GCF_005862305.2 Rhizobium indicum
GATTGGTGTTGAAGCTGACGGCATTTGTCTTTTGAAGAAAATAAGGTTTTGCATCGGCTTATGGCCTGATGCGTGTTCTGCATACATTGTGAAGAGAAGATTGATCTGGAGGCTTCCAGGTGTTTTGGGTTTTGCCCAAGGCGTCCGAGCCCAGTTCTAGTGATCCCATGGATGGCCTAGCCGGCCGGATATGGGTGAAGGACTGGAGGTAGGAAGGAAGCTTGTCGCTCTGGGTCGTTGTTGTTTGCTGTCTTTAGGGACGGCATCTGACGGACGACTTGATTGCCGTTGCCTGACCGCGCGGTATCGGATCATATCTCGAGAAGCTGGTCTTAAGACAGGCTGCAAGTGAGCTGCTCGGCGTAGCTCCAATAAAGCAGACCTGTCGAACACGTTAATGGCATTGTTGGATTGACTGGGTTGTAAAAGGTAACCCGGTCTGTTGCCGTTCCTTGGAACGGGCAACGAGACGATGAGCATTGGCAATGAGAACGATTAAGTGTCGTAAGGGCATTTGGTGGATGCCTTGGCATGCACAGGCGATGAAGGACGTGATACGCTGCGAAAAGCCGTGGGGAGCTGCGAATGAGCTTTGATCCATGGATCTCCGAATGGGGCAACCCACCTTAAATGCTTGGAAAATCATTCTGGTTGTCTGGCCTTTGGCCCGGCAACCCGAGTGGTTTCCAAGCATTGTGATAAGGTATCTACACCTGAATACATAGGGTGTAAGAAGCGAACGCAGGGAACTGAAACATCTAAGTACCTGCAGGAAAGGACATCAACCGAGACTCCGCAAGTAGTGGCGAGCGAACGCGGACCAGGCCAGTGGCAATTGTGATTAAAGTGGAACGCTCTGGAAAGTGCGGCCGTAGTGGGTGACAGCCCCGTACGCGTAGATATCATGATTGTCCTAGAGTAGGGCGGGACACGAGAAATCCTGTCTGAACATGGGGAGACCACTCTCCAAGCCTAAGTACTCGTGCATGACCGATAGCGAACAAGTACCGTGAGGGAAAGGTGAAAAGCACCCCGACAAGGGGAGTGAAATAGAACCTGAAACCGGATGCCTACAAACAGTCGGAGCCCGCAAGGGTGACGGCGTACCTTTTGTATAATGGGTCAACGACTTAGTGTAACAAGCAAGCTTAAGCCGGTAGGTGTAGGCGAAGCGAAAGCGAGTCTGAATAGGGCGATTTAGTTTGTTGCATTAGACCCGAAACCGAGTGATCTAGCCATGAGCAGGTTGAAGGTTGGGTAACACCAACTGGAGGACCGAACCCGCATCTGTTGCAATAGATTGGGATGACTTGTGGCTAGGGGTGAAAGGCCAATCAAACTCGGAAATAGCTGGTTCTCCGCGAAATCTATTTAGGTAGAGCGTCGAGCGAATACCCCCGGGGGTAGAGCACTGGATGGGCTATGGGGACTCACCGTCTTACTGATCCTAACCAAACTCCGAATACCGGGGAGTACTACTCGGCAGACACACGGCGGGTGCTAACGTCCGTCGTGAAAAGGGCAACAACCCTAACCTCCAGCTAAGGTCCCCAAGTCATGGCTAAGTGGGAAAGGATGTGAGGATCCCAAAACAACCAGGATGTTGGCTTAGAAGCAGCCATCATTTAAAGAAAGCGTAACAGCTCACTGGTCTAAATAAGGGTCTTTGCGCCGAAAATGTAACGGGGCTGAAGCCATGCACCGAAGCTGAGGATTTGCGAGCAATCGCAAGTGGTAGCGGAGCGTTCCGTAAGCTGATGAAGGGAGACCCGTGAGGGCTCCTGGAGGTATCGGAAGTGCGAATGTTGACATGAGTAACGATAAAGAGGGTGAGAGACCCTCTCGCCGAAAGACCAAGGGTTCCTGCTTAAAGTTAATCTGAGCAGGGTTAGCCGGCCCCTAAGGCGAGGCAGAAATGCGTAGTCGATGGGAACCACGTTAATATTCGTGGGCCTGGTGGTAGTGACGGATTGCACAAGTTGTTCATTCTTATTGGATTGGATGGGCAGCGGAGCGGTTCCAGGAAATAGCTCCACCGTATAGACCGTACCCGAAACCGACACAGGTGGTCAGGTAGAGTATACCAAGGCGCTTGAGAGAACTATGTTGAAGGAACTCGGCAAATTGCACGCGTAACTTCGGAAGAAGCGTGACCCCATGCTAGGCAACTATTATGGGGTGGCACAGACCAGGGGGTAGCGACTGTTTATCAAAAACACAGGGCTCTGCGAAGTCGCAAGACGACGTATAGGGTCTGACGCCTGCCCGGTGCTGGAAGGTTAAGAGGAGAGGTGCAAGCTTTGAATCGAAGCCCCAGTAAACGGCGGCCGTAACTATAACGGTCCTAAGGTAGCGAAATTCCTTGTCGGGTAAGTTCCGACCTGCACGAATGGCGTAACGACTTCCCCGCTGTCTCCAACATAGACTCAGTGAAATTGAATTCCCCGTGAAGATGCGGGGTTCCTGCGGTCAGACGGAAAGACCCCGTGCACCTTTACTATAGCTTTACACTGGCATTCGTGTCGGCATGTGTAGGATAGGTGGTAGGCTTTGAAGCGGGGACGCCAGTTTCCGTGGAGCCATCCTTGAAATACCACCCTTATCGTCATGGATGTCTAACCGCGGCCCGTTATCCGGGTCCGGGACAGTGTATGGTGGGTAGTTTGACTGGGGCGGTCGCCTCCGAAAGAGTAACGGAGGCGCGCGATGGTGGGCTCAGACCGGTCGGAAATCGGTCGTCGAGTGCAATGGCATAAGCCCGCCTGACTGCGAGACTGACAAGTCGAGCAGAGACGAAAGTCGGTCATAGTGATCCGGTGGTCCCGCGTGGAAGGGCCATCGCTCAACGGATAAAAGGTACGCCGGGGATAACAGGCTGATGACCCCCAAGAGTCCATATCGACGGGGTTGTTTGGCACCTCGATGTCGGCTCATCGCATCCTGGGGCTGGAGCAGGTCCCAAGGGTTTGGCTGTTCGCCAATTAAAGCGGTACGTGAGCTGGGTTCAGAACGTCGTGAGACAGTTCGGTCCCTATCTGCCGTGGGTGTAGGAATATTGACAGGATCTGTCCCTAGTACGAGAGGACCGGGATGGACATATCTCTGGTGGACCTGTTGTCCTGCCAAGGGCATAGCAGGGTAGCTACATATGGACGGGATAACCGCTGAAGGCATCTAAGCGGGAAACCCACCTGAAAACGAGTATTCCCTATCAGAGCCGTGGAAGACGACCACGTTGATAGGCCGGGTGTGGAAGTGCGGCAACGCATGAAGCTTACCGGTACTAATAGCTCGATCGGCTTGATCGTTCTCATTGACTATGCTCATCTCAAGGCGACCGCAAAGCGGTCGTCCTGACAAGGCGAAGGCGCCAGCCTTTGCCCGGTCCCGGCGAACACGAAGTGTTCGTCCGGTTGGAGCTCTAAAACGTGTTCAAAAACGAAGTCATAGGACTTCACCAGCTTCTCAAAACATATAGTTGCGCTTTGCCGACCTGGTGGTTATGGCGGGGTGGCTGCACCCGTTCCCTTTCCGAACACGGCCGTGAAACGCCCCTGCGCCCATGGTACTTCGTCTTAAGACGCGGGAGAGTAGGTCGCTGCCAGGTCTGCAAAGCGCAACTTATGTAAAACAATCTTCTCATCACAAACTCTACGGCCCATAGCCGAAATAAAAGGGCCGCTCACAAAGCGGCCTTTCGTGTTAGAATACTGCAGCAAATCTCAAAGATTTGCACATGGCGCGGGGTGGAGCAGCCCGGTAGCTCGTCAGGCTCATAACCTGAAGGCCGCAGGTTCAAATCCTGCCCCCGCAACCAAATTCCAAATGGACAATACGCAAAAGCCCGCCTCGTGCGGGCTTTTTGCGTTCCAGAAGTTTGAGGCAGGCATCCAGGATTCAGTAATCGGATACCCAGTTCAATTCATTCCGGGCCAGGAATTCTGCTGCCTGTATTGTATCCAGGGCACTCGCTGTCTCCCTGAAGTAAGGCAAGGTTTCCCAGAGGCAGTGATCGCCGACGATATAGAGCGGAGAGGTTCAGTCGAAGAAGCCGACGTCCTCTTCCCTGAGATATCTCCTGGCCGCTTCGGCGTCGATATCGAGGCCCAACCCCGGCGCTTCCAGTAGGTCCACCATGCTGTCCTTGACGATCTGCGGCGGCAAGCCGATTACCAGATCCTCCCACCAGGTGTCGGAGGCGCTCGGATATTCGAAGGCGATATAATTTGCCGGCAAGGTGGCGCAGACATTGATCAACGCGCCGAGCCCCAGCAGGCCGTTAGCGGTGCCGTGCGGTGCCATCAGGATCGAGTGCATGTAGGCGTGCTCGGCGACCCATTTGAGCTCGGCAATGCCGCCAATGTCGGCTGGATCGGGGCCGATGATGCGTACCGCCTGCGTCTCGATCAGTTCCTTGAAATTGTGCCGCAGGTAGATCTGCTCACCAGTGTGGATTGGCGTCGAGGTGGAGGTTGTCAGCTCCCGATAGGCCTGCGGATTGACCCACGGCACGTAGTCGCCAGTCAGCATATCCTCGAGCCACATCAAATTGTACTTCTCGACTGCGCGAGCGAACTTGATCGCGTCGGGCAGCATCCAGCCCGGGCCGCAGTCGAGCGCCAGGCTGACTTTGTCGCCCAGCACTTCCTTCATCGCGATCACGCAGTCGAGCATGTGATTGAAACCGCGCTCGCTGATCATGCCCTGATCCATGGCGCCGTGATAGCCGGCCTTCTTCTGCGTCACGCCGTAGTGGAAGTCCTCGATGGTGTCCTTCATGTTGGAGTGGAACGAGATTCCTTGCTTGACCATGAAGAAGTTCTGCGGCTGCTCCATCATCCATTTGACGTCAGCGGCGTAGTCCTCCGGCCGGTCGCCCGTGCGTTTCTGGCGAATCGAGCCATTGTAGACGCGCACCTTGTCCCGCACCTTGCCGCCGAGCAGTTTATAGACGGGCACGCCCGCGGCCTTGCCGGCAATATCCCATAATGCATGCTCGATAGCGCTTACCGCCGCGCCGTACGGCTTGAAAGAGCCGCGTTGGCGGATCTTCAGCATCACTCTCTCGACGTCAGTAGGGTCCTCGCCGATCAGCGCCTCGCGGAAATGCAGCACAAAGGGCTTGAGGTAGGACTTGGTGAATTCGACTTCGCCCAAGCCATAGAGGCCCTCGTCCGTAACGATGCGGACGATCGGGTGTTTGCCGATAACGGCGCAGCGCAGATCGGTGATCTTCATCTTCGTTCCTTTTCGCCTCAGCTCCAGGTGCGATCCCAGGAATACTCATCGTCCCAGTGATCCGTGGGCTGCCAGATGCCGGTGACACCCGGCTGCAGATGCCGCGAGATCACCTCGTCGACGACGTCGTCAATCCCCAGGCCCGGCTTGTCCGGAACAGTGATGAAGCCGTCCTTCACCAACGGCCTGGGAAGGCCCGTGACGATATCGTCCCACCAGTCGACATCGGCGGAATGGTATTCGAGCGCCATGAAATTTTCGGTCGCGGTCGCGACATGTGCCGCGGCCATTGCGGCGATTGGACTTTCTGCCATGTGGATGGCCATGGCTACACCACTGTCCTGCGCCATATCGCCGATCTTCTTGGTCTCGAGGATGCCCCCACTGGTGAGCAGGTCCGGGTGAATAACGGAGACGCCGCCGCTCTTGAGCAGAGGCTCGAAGCCCTCCTTGAGATATATATCCTCGCCAGTGCAGATCGGTATCGTGGTAGCGTCCTGCAGTTGTCGGTATTGCTCGGTATATTGCCATGGGATCACATCCTCGAGCCAGGCTGGCACGTATTTTTCAATGCGCCTGGCAAGGCGAATGCCGTTCTGCATGGAGATATGGCCGATATGGTCGATCGCAAGCGGCACATCCATGCCGATGACCTCACGAACCTCGGCAATGTATTGCTCAAGCAGATCGAGGCCCTTGTCGGAAAAGTGCAGGCCGGTAAACGGGTGCGGGACGTTATGCAAATCGTATGCAGCGTTGCGCATACGCCGCTCTTCAATGGTCTTCAGTGGTCCGCGACTGGGACCGTCGCGGTATCCTTCCAGTGAGCCGGCAGGAAACACGACCGCACCGGGCACATCCGCGATCTGCATCAATCCCAAATCCATCTTGAGGAAGGTGAATCCGAGCTCCATGCGCTGCTTGAGGCGCTTACCGGTCTCCGTACCGCTTGGCACAGTGGCGTCGGTATCGCAGTAGACACGCACTTTATCCCGAAACCGGCCGCCCAGCATCTGGTAGATAGGGACGCCATAGGCCTTGCCGGCAAGATCCCACAACGCGATTTCAACCGCCGATACGCCGCCGCCTTGCCGGCCATGCCCGCCGAACTGCTTGATCCGGCGAAACAGGCGGTCGATGTCGCAAGGGTTTTCGCCAAGCAATCGGCTCTTCAGCATCAGCGCGTAGGTGGCGCTGGCGCCGTCGCGCACCTCGCCAAGCCCGACGATGCCCTGGTTGGTGTAGATCTTGAGCAGCACCGAGGTGAACGGCGCGCCGACAATCTCGGCCACCCGCATGTCGGTGATGCGGAGGTCGGACGGCTTGGAATGCGTGTTCACCCGATTCAGCGCCTCGTCGGCTCCATGTGCCTCTGGCATGATCTATCCTCGTTCTGATCGGCGGGGCTCGTCGTCGCGCAAGCTTGGGCGGCGTAGAGCGGTGATAGCTAGTCCAGCTCTATCTCGTGATTTTGAAGGTAGTCGCGGTTCATTTCGACGCCGAGACCAGGCTTGGGCGTAAGCTTGAGGCTGCCGTTCGAAACATCGAGTGGTTTGTCGATGAGGTGATCGTATTTGCCCAGATTCCACTCCGACGTTTCGAGTTTGTAGAAGTTAGGAACGGTCATCATCACCTGCGCTCCCGCAACCACGTTGATCGGTCCTGCAGCATCATGCGGCGAGACCGGGATGTAGTAGGCTTCGCATAGCGCAGAAATCTTTTTGAGTTCGGTGATGCCGCCGGTCCAGGTGACATCAGGCATGATGTAGTCGGCAAGCCTGTTTTCGAGCACCGGCACGAAATCCCATTTCGTGTGGCCGCGCTCGCCCCACGAGATAGCGGCACTGACCTTCTCACGGACCTGCTTGAGGGCGTTGAGGCTCTCCGGTGGACACGGCTCCTCGAACCAGTCGATCTGACCAGCTTCCTCGAGGCTCCGACAAAGGCGAATGGCGGTGGGAACGTCGAACCGGCCATGCGCATCGATGAGAATGTCGACATCAGGGCCTGCCGTTTCGCGGATCAGAGCCGTGAGTTCGGCGGCTTCGCGCTCATCCTTGCGGGTTATGCTGCCATCGAGGTAGCCGTCCCGCTGCTCGCGAGGCTGTCCATCGGCGGTACGGCCTTGGTAGGGGAAAGGATCGAACTTGAGCGCAGTGTGGCCGGACTCGACGATGTCTCGAATTTCCCGGACCACAGCCTCCTTGCTGGTGAACTTGGCTTGGTTGGGATGGGTGTAGAGCGTGATTTCATCGCGTACCGGTCCACCCAACAGCTCGTAAATTGGCTTGCCCAAAACTTTGCCTCGGATGTCCCAGAGGGCTATGTCGATGGCGCTCACGCATTCGACTGCGGCGCCGCGACTGCCCATATAGGTGAAGCTGCGGAATATCTTGTGCCACAGATACTCGATACGCGCCGGGTCCTCGCCCGTCACAGCGGCACCAATCTGCCGCAGGATCGTGCAGAGGGCGCGATTGGCGAGCCTTGTCGTGGTGGTGATCTCTCCCCAGCCGCTCACCCCCTCGTCGGTCGTCACTTCGACGAACAGAAACTCTCCCCAATAAGAAGCATCGGATCTGATGAGCCACGGCCGAACGCTGGTGATTTTCATCTCAGCTGCCTTTATCTGAAGTGGTCGGGATAACGGTATTCCAGGCCCGGTATTCTATCCTGCCCGAGCGGCATTACGCGCACGCATGTGTTCGAGGATGTGCCGGCCGGAGCCCTCGACGTGGCGTGCAATGAGTTCGGCTGCCTCGTTCGCATTTCCCGCTTTTACATGCGCAATGAGCTCGCGATGCTCGCTAAGGATCGCGGCACGCCGGGCGAGCGTGAAGTTGAACCGCCGGCTCACGGCTCGAAGCACTTCGCGATGCTTCCACCAAAGCTCGGCGGCATGGCGGTTGTAGTGCTTTTGGTACATGACGGTGTGAAAGGCGGTGTCCAGTTCGCTGTGCCTGAACGTGTCGGCGAAGTCGTTCTCTTCAATCAGGCCTTGGATGCGTTCGAGTTCAGCAATGTCCTCGACAGTGGCCATATTCACGAACCATCGCGTCAGTGCCGGCTCGATCAAGACTCCGATCTCGTAGATATCGCGAACAAAATCCTGATCTATGGGCCGTACGCGCGCTCCGCGGTTGGGAACGAAGGTGACAAAGCCCTCCCCGCGCAACAGTTGCAGAGCCTCGCGTACGGGGTTGGTCGAAGTGCCGTGGCGCCGGGCGAGATCGGTGACCACAAGCCGTTCATTGGCAGCGAGCCGCCCTTCGATGATGTCTTCCCTGATCAGTTGATAAAGCGAGGCGCCCTCGCTGGAGGCCCCGATAGCGTCGATCCCTGCGGGTGGCTGTGCTTTAAAATCGCTTGTTTCGGCCAAGGCTGCCCCCAATCAATACATATATTGTTCGGATATCACGCGATGTTTCGATAAACAATGTACGATTTCTCTTGTTGACAGGCAATCTACGATCTGAAAACGTATGATCAGGTCGAAGGGATACATTGGGTGGAAAATCCCGCGACCGGGAGGAACGACCGCTCGCCTCGACGCAGAGCGGCATGGGAGAACCTGGAGGATACCCTATGACGAGGATTTCACTCGGCTGTGCCGTCCTGCGCGGCACTGTCTCCACTGCTTTGATGGTATCGTTGATGTCCGCGTCTGCGCTGGGTGCGCCGGTCGACTTGAGCAAGTGGTCGCCGGAATATGTGCGCTCCATTGCCGGCACACAGGACTTTGACACGGCGGCCGATTGCGCCAAGGTCACCCCGCTCGACTACAAGGGGCGACTGACTTTCTGGTATCAGGGCGTGTTCGAGGGCGACCCCGACCTCCTGCGCCAGTATTACAAGGATTTCTTCGAGACCTTCCGCAAAACCTATCCAAACATCCAGCTTGAGGACCAAGCCCTCACCTATAACGACCTGCTGGACAAGTTCCGGACCGCGCTTCTTGGCAATGCAGCGCCCATGGCGGTCCGCCTGCAAATCCTGGGGGGCACCGAGTTCGCCGCAAAGGGCTATCTGGAACCGCTTAAACCCGAGGATGTAGGGTATTCGACCGAGGATTTCTGGCCCGGTGCGATGAAGGCCGTGACCTGGGAGGGGGTGACCTACGGCATCCCAACCAATAACGAGACGATGGCGTTCATCTGGAACGCCGACGTCTTCAAGCGTGCAGGCCTCGATCCTGACAAGGCTCCGGCAACCTGGGACGACGTCGTCAAATATTCCAAGCAGATCCACGACAAGCTCGGCATTGCCGGTTACGGCCTCGTGGCGCGCAAGAATGCCGGCAATACGCCATATCGCTTCATGCCGCAGCTGTGGGCCTATGGCGGCGGCGTCTTCGACGAAGCTACCGCCAACCCGACCTATAAGCAGGTCCAGCTCGATAGCCCCCAGAGCAAAGCGGCATTGCAAGCCTCCTACGATATGTATGTTCGCGACAAATCGGTTCCGGTTTCAGCGCTCACCAATCAGCAGGCGGATAACCAGCCCCTCTTCCTCGCTGGCCAGCTCGGCATGATGGTCTCGCACCCGTCCGACTACAACGTCATGCTCGACCTGCAGAAAAAGACGACGGGCAGCGACAAGGACAAAGCGCAGACCGTCATCGACAATATGCGCTACGGCCTGATTCCGACTGGCCCCGACGGCAAGCGTGCCGTCGTGTTTGGCGGCTCGAATATTCACATCCTGAAGCCCGAATATGTCGAGGGCGGCAAGGTCGACGAGCCGGCTGCAAAGGCTATCAGCTGCATGTGGGCGAGCCCCGAATGGTCGCTGAAAATGGCCTATGCAGGCTCGAACCCGGGGAACCTTAACGGCTTCAAGACCAAATGGATGAAGGAACGTCTGGACAGTATCAAGTTCCTTGATGTCACGACTTCGATGCTGCCATACGGCATCCCGTTCCCGGCACTGCCACAGTCCCCCGAGATCATGAACATCATCGTCCCGGACATGCTGCAGAATGCCCTCACCGGTGCCATGACCGTCGACCAGGCAGCGGACGACGCAGCCAAGAAGGTAAAAGACCTGACGGACGGCGGACTCTAGTCCACACCTGCCGATCTGACCGGCTGCGCCTCGATTGCAGCCGGTTTCTTCCGAAGAATAAGGGCAGGGCACAGTGACCATCTTGACTGGGAAGGCCGAGGCGCGCCGAAAACTGCAACCCGAGGGGTCTGGCGTGCTGCGAAAGATTTGGGAGCATCGCGCTGACTACGCGTACGTGCTTCCCGCGATCGCCGTGATGCTCATCGTCATAGCCTATCCGATCTACTACACGATCGAGCTGTCGTTCTTCAACACACCGCCTGGCCTGCAGCTCCGGGACAAGATCTTTATCGGCCTCGACAACTACACCGCTATCCTCACAAGTCCGGTGTTCTGGACAGTCACCTCGAACACTCTGATCTGGACATTTGGATCCACTTTGATCTCATTTGTCCTGGGGTTTGCCTGCGCCCTGGCGCTTCATCGCGACTTTGTCGGCCGCGGTATCCTGCGGGCCATCCTGATCATTCCCTGGGTCATCAGCGCGGTCGCCGCGTCCTATATCTGGAAGTGGATCTACCATTCGGACTTTGGAATTATTGGGGCGGTGCTGGTCGGCCTCGGATTGGCCGACAGGCCGCCGAATTTCATCGACAGCGTCAGCACGGTGCTGCCCTCCCTGATCGTCGTCAATATCTGGCGGGAGTTTCCGTTTGCCATGATCATGATGATGGCTGGCCTGCAGACGGTTCCCGATCAGTTGCTGCGCGCCGCAAAAGTCGACGGAGCCAATGCATGGCAGCGGTTCTGGCACGTCACCTTCCCGCATTTGAGAAACGTCTCGACCGTGACGATCCTTCTGCTGGCCGTGGCCAACTTCAATTCATTCATCATCCCCTGGATCATGACCGGCGGCGGGCCGTCGAACGCATCGCATATCTGGATCACTCACATTTATGAGCTCGCCTTCGGCCGCCAGCGCTGGGGGGTGGCATCGGCCTATTCGGTGCTGCTGTTCCTGATCCTGATGTCGTTCGGCTACTTTTACGTCCGTGCGCTGAGCGGCAACGAGCGGAAGGATGGGAGCGCATGAGCACGATTGCCGAGACTGCTCTTCGCGGTAAGGCCCGTCGCCGTATGCGCATCGACGGATGGCGGTGGGGCGGACGCATCTTCCTCGTGTTCATGATGCTTTACACCGCGTTGCCGATGATCTGGATGCTGATCACCTCGATCAAGTCCGGCTTCGCGGCCATGCAATTCCCGCCGCAATGGTGGCCCGACCAACCCACCCTTGCCAGCTACGAGAAGCTGCTCGATCCGCAAAACAGCGTCGGCCAGGACTTCCTGCGCTTCTTCTGGAACAGCCTTTTCGTCTCCACCGCCACGACCATCCTTTCGGTCATCGTGGCAGTACCTGCGGCCTACGCGTTTTCGCGCTTCACCTTCCCGGGCCGAAACTTTCTGTTCTTCGCCGTCTTGCTTCGCAACATGTTCCCGGCGGTGATCTTTCTCGTGCCGCTCTTCATCCTGATGCGCGCGATCGGGCTGGTGAACACGCATGCGTCGCTCGTCCTCACCTACCTCACATTTGGCCTGCCGCTGGCAATCTGGCTTCTCAAGGGCTTCTACGACAACATCCCGGTGCAGCTCGAGCAGGCGGCGCGCATCGACGGCGCGACGCGGTTCCAGGCCTTTGTCCTGATCGTGATGCCGCTCTCGACGCCAGGAATCATCGCCACGGCGATCTATTCCTTTATCGGCGCGTGGAATGAATACATCTACGCTTACACCTTCCTCTCCAAGAACGAGCAGTTGACACTGCCGGTCGGCATCCAGCGCTTCTTCTCGGAGAATACGACGGACTTTCCGGGCCTGATGGCGGCCAGCTTTATGATGAGCGTGCCCGTCGTGGTCCTGTTCCTCGTCCTGCAACGATACTTCGTACGCGCCCTCACGGAAGGCGCAGTCAAGCACTAGAGGAGTTGCCGGTGGCCCACGTGGTCCTTAACGATCTGGTCAAGACCTATGGCAGCTTCAAAGCTGTCAACAATGTTTCGCTGACGGTCAACGACGGCGAATTCGTTGCGCTCGTCGGCCCTTCAGGCTGCGGCAAAACAACCACGCTCAATCTTGTGGCGGGGCTCATCCCTATCACATCTGGCGACATCGTCATCGGCGACCGGGTGGTCAACGACCTCGACCCCAAGGACCGGGACATCGCAATGGTGTTCCAGAACTACGCGCTCTATCCGCAGAAATCGGTCTACAAAAACCTGGCGTTTCCGCTGCAGATGCGCAAACTGCCAAGGGACGAGATCGACAGGAAGGTCAAGGAAGCAGCGCGCGTGCTCGACATGACGCAGTTGCTCGAGCGCAAGCCACGCGAACTTTCCGGCGGGCAACAGCAGCGCGTGGCGCTCGGCCGTGCCCTCGTTCGCGATCCGGCGGTATTCCTGATGGATGAACCACTCTCCAACCTCGACGCGAAGCTGCGCGTGCAGATGCGCTCAGAGATCAAGCGTTTCCACCAGGACCTCAAGGCGACGATCATCTACGTGACCCACGACCAGCTCGAAGCGGTAACTATGGCCGACAGGATGGCGGTGATGAACGGCGGCTACCTGCAGCAATACGATTCACCGGCGCAGGTCTTCGCCCATCCGGTGAACATGTTCGTCGCCAGCTTCGTCGGCAGCCCGGCGATGAGCCTTGTTCCGCTGGAGGCATCAACGGCAAGCGGCAACACTGTGTTGACCAGCGCGGAGGGCTGGCACTTCGAGCTCTCGCCAGAAAACGCTCAGAAGGTCGCGAGGGCAACAACCAAGAAAGTCGTGCTCGGCGCACGTCACTCGGCGATCAAGTTGCACAAGAGTGCGGTGCCAGGAAGCATCCCTGCCAAGGCCTATACGGTGGAGCCGACCGGAGACGTCACCTTCGTACAGGCGTTCCTGTCTGGCGCCATCGTCAACGTCAGCGTGCCGCCGACTATTTCCGTTGCGCCCGACGAGCAGATTTGGCTCGAGTTCGACCAGGAGCGGATGCATCTGTTCGACGGCGAAACAGAAATGGCCCTCAAGGCCAACTGAGACCAAGCGGATGCGTGTGAAACGAGGGCGTGGATGACTACGAAGCTTAAAATCACGGCGATCAAGCCCTATCCAGTATGGGTAGGAACGCGCAACCAGATGCTGGTCAAGGTCGAGACTGACAACGGCATCTTCGGCTGGGGCGAGAGCGGTTTGAGCGGTCGCGAGAAGGCCGTGGCCGGCGCGATCGAGCACTATCGCGAGTTTCTCATCGGCCGCGACGCGATGCAGATTGGTCGGATCTGGCAAGAAGTCTATCGTAGCCAATACTTCGAAGGCGGGCGCGTTCTGCAGGCGGCGATTTCCGCCATCGACATTGCCCTTCACGACATCAAGGGCAAGGCGCTGGGGGTGCCGGCCTACGATCTGTTGGGCGGCAAGCAGCGCGACCGCATTCCTACCTTCGCCTCCACCGGTGACGAGGCCGAGGGCGATGTTGCCATCGAACGAGCCCGCGAACTACGCGCACAGGGGTGGCAGGCGATCCGCTTCTTCCCCATCGGGCAAAACAGCAAGGATATCTTTGAGCCGCGCGAATCGATCGGCGCTACAGCAAGCATGCTAAACAAGGCGCGCGAGGCGCTGGGCGACGACGTCGTCCTCGGCATCGACTATCATCATCGGTTGTCGGTGGCAGAGGCAGCGAGCTTCTGTAACAAGCTCGGCCGCGGCGTGCTTGATTTCCTCGAGGAGCCAATACGCGACGAGACACCGGAGGCCTACGAATCCCTGCGCACGATGACCGACATCCCGTTCGCCATCGGCGAGGAATTTGCCAGCAAGTGGCAGTTCCTGCCCTACATCGAGCGTGGCATCCATCAGTTCAACCGGCTCGATGTCTGCAATGTTGGCGGGCTCACTGAAGCGATGAAGGTGGCTGGCTGGAGCGAGGCACACTATGTGGACCTGATGCCGCACAATCCCCTCGGCCCAGTCTGCACGGCCGCGACCATCCATCTCGCCGCCGCGGTGCCGAATTTCGCCTGGCTCGAGACCAGGGCGCCCGAAGCAAAGCTCGGCTTCGACAATTCCGACTTCTTCCCCGTGCAACCACGGCTCGACGGCCCCGACTATCCGGTTAGCGATCTGCCGGGGCTCGGCGTCGAGGTCAACGAAGAGGCGGTCAAGGCGGAGAGCTTTCGGTTCTGGGAAGCACCTCACCTGAAGCGCCGCGACGGTTCTGTTACGAACTGGTAGTTCATCCACCGGAGTCTAAAATGACGCATACTCCCGACATTACGCGACCGCCCAAAGATATGATCGACGCATTGAAGGAAATCGGCGCCGCAACGGTTGCCGGCACGCTTGGCCACATGGGCTTCCGCAATCCGCACATGGTCGGTCCCGTACCGCAGAACCGCGGGAAGTCGATCGTCGGGCCGGCGCTGACGCTCCAGTTCATGCCGCAACGGCCGGACCTCTTCACCGAGGGAGAATATGCCGATCCGGAGACGCAGTTGCACCGGCACGTGCTCTATCACGCCCAGGAGGGCGATGTGGTGGTGGTCGACGCGCGCGGCGATATGAGTTCGGGCGTCTTCGGCGATATGATGTCGACCTATTTCAAAGGCAGAGGCGGCGCTGGCATCGTGATCGATGGCTGCATGCGCGATCGGCCCAATGTCGAGAAGCTGGATCTCCCCCTTTGGCTGCGCGGCTGGACGCCCAACTACCATGTGCAGACCAGCATCTACCCCAATGCCGTCAACGTTCCGATTGCCTGCGGCGGTGTCACCGTCATCCCCGGCGACATCATCGTCGCCGACGACGACGGGGTTGTGGTGCTTCCGGTCGCAATGGCCTCGAAGGTAATCGAAGAATCGCAAAGGCATCACGATTGGGAGGAGTTCTCGCGAGTGAAGCTTATGGAGGGCGGGTCGTTGCAGCGCTACTATCCGCTGCATGACGATGCCCGCGGAGAGTACGAAGAGTGGCGCAAAACAAACCGCTTGGAGAACCGAAGTTAGCCTACTGATTACCCTCGGCGGGCCGCGAACCTTCTGAGGTATTGCCGACGTCTACGCAAAAAATAGGGAGTCGAATTTCGCCGCAGCGCGATCAACGGTTTGCTCCCGCCGTCTCCCGCCGTCCTGAGTATTTGCCACGCGAAACTCTGTTTTCCAGACGGTGTATCGCCTCCACATTGCGCTTTACAACTATATAACATAGTTTCTACGTTACTAACAGAGCGCGAGCCTGCTGACTGGTTGTTGGGCCTGCCGTTAATGAAGGACGCTGCGACGATGTCTCGAGCTTACGCCACTTTTTCCGACAGTAGTTTTGCGGGCCGAAGCGTCCTTATCACGGGCGCCGCGAGCGGAATGGGTCTTGAAACTGCAAGGGCCTTCGCCAGCAAGGGCGCGGAAGTCGTCATGGCCGATCGTGATGAGGCGGGGCTGAAGCGCTACGGTGCGGAGCTGCGCAACGGCGGCGCGGCTGTTCACACCGTGACGGTGGATGTCAGCGATCAGGAGAGCATCGACAAGGCCTTCGATTATTGCGACGCCAATCTCGCGCGTCTCGATAACGTCGTGACGTGTGCGGCGATCATCACAGCCAAGCGTATATTCGAGCAGGATCGGGCGCATTGGCACCGCGTGCTCGATGTCAATCTGCTCGGCCCCTTCTTCGTCGTACAGGCGGCGGTCAAACGCATGCTCGACAATCCCGATGGCGGCAACATCGTCTGTATCGCCTCGGATGCTGGCGTGCATGGCGGCGGCGGGCTGATTGCCGATACCGCCTATGCGGCATCGAAAGCCGGGACCCTGTCGATGGTCAAGTCGGTGGCGCGGGAACTTGCGGGCAAGAAGATCCGCATCAACGCGCTGAACCCCGGGCCGACGGATTCCCCGATGCACTCCCATATCGACCAGTCACTGAAGGACCGCATCGCCGGCAATCTGCCGATGCGGCGCATGGGGCGGCCGGAGGATATGGCGGCTGCAATCATGTTCCTGTGCTCGGATGCAGCCAGCTTTACCTACGGTGCCGCGCTCGATGTCGATGGCGGATCGATGTTCCGCTAGGCCGGGGAGGGGATAAAACTATGCATCAGACAGCTCGCCGTTACGCCTATTCGGCCGATATTCCCGAACTCGATGATGTCGATGTACTCGTCATCGGGGGCGGACCATCGGGATTATCGGCCGCGGTGGCGGCGGCACGTCTTGGCGTGCGGGTACGCCTTGTGGAGCGCTACGGCTTCCTTGGTGGCAATCTCACGGCGGGCCTCGTCGGCCCCTGCATGACCTCCTATTCGCTCGACGGCAGCCAGCAACTGATCCGCGGCATCTACGAAGAATTCGTTCAGCGGATGATCGCGCTCGGCGGCGCGTTGCATCCGAGTACGATCCCGGCAGGTTCGGCCTATTGCGGCTTCATCGTCTACGGCCACGACAAGGTGACCCCTTTCCAGCCTGAGGCGGCGAAGGTCGCGGCGCAGCGCATGTGCGTCGAGGCGGGCGTGGAATTGTTGCTGCACACCATGGTCGTTGATGCCATCGTCGATGACCATGATGCGGACAATCCCCGGGTGCTCGGTGTTGTTTGCGCCGGCAAGGGTGGGCTGAGGAGCGTTCGTGCCAAGGTCGTCGTCGATTGCTCGGCTGGCGGCGATGTCGCCCATTATGCCGGCGTCCATACCCGTCAGGGGCGGGAAAGCGACGGCCTTTCCCAGCCGCAGACGCTGTTCTTCCGCGTGCAGAACGTCGATGACCAGGTGGTGGAGGATTATATTCGCGCGCATCCGCAGGATTTTCGGCCTTTCGCCTCGATCGTCGCCAAGGCGACGGCAGAGGGCCGCTTTCCCGCGCCTCGCCGCGGCATCGGCCTTTACAGGACCATGGAACCGGGCGTCTGGCGCATCAATACCGGCCGCGTGTTGCGCCGCAATGGGGCTGACGCCCTTGAGCTCTCGCTTGCCGAGGTCGAAGGCCGGGAGCAGACCGTGGCGCTGCTCGATTTCTTTCGCGGCAATCTGCCCGGCTTCGAACAGGTGGAACTGCGGGACACGGCAACCCAGATCGGCGTGCGGGAAACCCGACGGATCGACGGCGCCTACGAATTGACGCTGCAAGATTTGCATTCCGGCCGCGCCTTCGAAGATGTCGTGGCGTTGTGCGGCTATCCGCTCGATATTCACGACCCCACAGGCTCGGGCGGTGGTACCGGTGGCGCGGGGCTCGATGCCGCCAATATCTACCAGATACCTTACCGGGTCATGCTGCCGCGCGTTCATGAGGGCCTGTTGGTGTCCGGCCGCGCGGTCTCGGCGACGCATGAGGCGCTCAGCGCCATTCGCGTCATGCCGCCCTGTTTTGCGCTCGGCCAGGCGGCCGGTGTTGCCGCAGCACTTTCGGTCGGCAACAGGGCCAGCCCGCGGCATGTCGACTATGCGGATTTGCGTAGGGAACTTTTGGCCCAGGGTGCCTATCTTGGTTGACGGAAGGAGAAAGCGGGGAAGCGATACCCGCGTTTCTCAAATCAAGCCTTCAGATGAAGGGTCACCAGCACGGTGCATTCGGCGCCATCGGCAAAGTGGGTTGCAACGCGCAGCCAATTGCCGAAGGCGTTGAGCCGGGCCACGGCAACGCCGTCCTGTTCGCTGGGCATGGCGAATTCCGTTCCTTCTCGAACCCAGTGCATGCCGTCAGGCGAGATTTCCACCCAGCCCTTGGGTGCAGCGCCGACGGGGGGCTTCAATGCCCGAATAAAGAACACGGCTTCATGCGCCCAGCCGGCCTCATAGGGTTCGCTCGCGGCGTCGCCGCTCCAGCACTCATTGCGGGTTATCACCGCCGTGATGTTTTCGGGAAGCATCAAAAATCCCCTGAAATACAGATGGAATCGACGTAGAGAAACGCGCGCTTGGCGACATCTGTCTCGGCGAACAGGCAGAAGTTCAGCATGCACCAGAGATTTTTCATCGCCGGAATCCGGATCGACTCGAAGCCGGATACGTCGAAATTCCGGTCGTTGCACTGCAAGCCGGTGGCCTTCATGGAGGCGAGGTCGAAATCGAAACGCATATAGCTCCAGTTCACCTTCGTCGGGATCTCATTGTAGCAGAGCCGTTGTTCACCATCCGGCAGGTCCAGCCAGCCCTCGGGCGCCAGGTGATAGTGGCTTACGGTCTTGTCTTCCCGGCCAATGGCGGTGAAGACCGTGGTCTCACGTTTGTACTGCCATTTCTGCAGGTGCTTGCCGTCGAGTGCATTGAGAAAGCGCAGATGTGGCATAACCCGCTCGCCGTCTCCGTCCCGATCGCCGCATTGCAGGTCGAACAGGAAGCCGATCGATCGCACGTCGGTTTCCGATAGTTTCAGTTCCGTCGCCTCCGGCTTGAACGTGAAAAAAATCTCGAAACGGATCGGCCCGCGCTTGCGGAAGGTGTGACGCTTGATTGCAACGTTCTGGGCACCCGGTTTTGCCTTCGTGGCGATCTTTAGCGCATAGGACGAATCCATGCCGCCGTGGGATCCTGCATCCCAATGTCCGAGCGTTGAGAGCATGGCGCTCGAGTGCTGGGCAAAGCCCGGCAGCATGACGTCGAGGCTGTCCTCGTAATTGCCGACCAACTGTGACCAGCCGCAATGCCCGCGCGAAAAATCGTCAAAGGACAGGATACGCGGCAGAGGATCGAAACGGCTGAGCGCCGGATCCGCGCGAAGCATGCCGAGCCTCATGGCTTCCATCATGTCGGCTGTGGAAGAGGGGGCTGATGTCGTCATTGTGGCGTTGACCTCACTGTATGCGGAGCCGTTTGACGGCTTCCCAATCGATTTCGATGCCGAGACCCGGCCGTGTCGGCACGTCGAGCTGGCCATTCTTCTGGCGCAGGCAGCCTGGCGCCAGATCGGCCAGGTCGCGCTTGAAGGGGCTAAGATCGCATTCGCATTCCATCACCCGGAAATTCGGAAGGGCGGCCGCAAGATGCGCGCTGGCCGTCTCGCAGATAATGCCGGACATGCCGATATGCGGGGCGTAGGCCACATCATGAAGGGCGGCATAGTCGGCCATGCGCCGTGTTTCGGATATGCCGCCGGCACGGGCGATATCTGGCTGCAGGATTGAAAGGGTGCGGTTGGCGACGAGACGCTGCGCCTGATCGGCGGTAAAGTTGCTCTCTCCGGCTGCGAGCGGTACGCCGCAGCGCTTGCGCAGTTCTTCGTAGCCTTGCTCGATTTCCGGCGCCAGCGGCTCCTCGAACCAGAAGTAACCGTTGGCCGAAAGTGCCCTGCCGACTTCGATCGCCTGGTCCAGATCATAGGCCCAGTTGGCGTCGACACAGAGCTCGATATCGTCGCCTGCGCGTTTGCGCAGCCGTTCGATACGCCGGCAGGCTTCCTTGACGGGATTGGCCATCTTGACTTTGATGCGCGGGAATCCCTCACCGATATAGCGCTCCAATTCGCGATCCGCCTCAGCATCGTCGACCCAGTTTACGGCGGCGGCATAGACGTCGATCGTTTCCCGGCCGATGCCGCCAAGCAGCTTGGCGATCGGCATGCCCGCGGCCTTGCCCATGATGTCCCACAGCGCAATGTCGACGCCAGCGATCGCCTCGATCAGCATGCCGCCGGCCCGGCCTGACAGCGAGCGCCGCATGGATTGCCAGAGCGCGCCGATGTTGCGTGCGTCCTGTCCGATCAGCCGTGGTTTTAAAGAGGTTTCGATCAGTTCCGCATAGGCCTTGGGCGAAAACCGGGCCAGCACCTCACCGACGCCGACGATGCCGGCATCGGTGCGCACCTCGACGAGAAGCATCGAGACCTTGTGATAGGTGCCCCAGGACGTGACGGTCGGTTTGGGCAACGTCTGGTTGAGCGGATGGGCGATGACATCTGAAATGAGGATCGCCTGTCCGGCAGAATGTTGCACAGAATCCATCGGCTCTTTCGTTCCCAATGTTTTGCTCGCTGCTCTTGATTTTGCTCGCTGCTTTGGGGCGCGTCTGTTATTCCTAGCTAGATGTTGGTGACTTGGCAACTGATAAACCTAGTTGCTAAGTTGGAAACTGCATGTTAGCTTTGTGAATATGAGGATCGAAATGACCGAAATTCCCGAAAGGAAACCCGTTTTCACCTCCAAGCCGCCGAACCCTTCGCGGTTGGCGGATGGGGTGTCCGATGCGATTGCCGCCGCGCTCTTTGATGGGCGCATCTCGCCTGGCGAGCCGTTGCCGCCCGAAGGGGAGATCGCCAGGGAGTTCGGTGTCTCGAAGCCGATTGCCCGTGAGGCGCTTCGCCAGCTGACGGCAGCCGGGTTGATCTTCACCCAACAAGGCAAGGTTGCCCGCGCCAAGGCGCTTAGCGGCGACTCGATGGACAAAATCTACGGCTACGCGGTGCGTTCCAGTCTCAAGCGGCTGCGCGAAGCCAATGAAATGCGCCGCGTCGTCGAGACGGGAATTGCCCGGCTCGCCGCCGAACGTCGCGATCCGGAAGGTCTGGAGATCATGCGGCAGGGCTTGGCGGGCATGCTGGCTTCCGTGCAGGAGCCTTCCGGCTTTACCGCCGCCGATATCCTGTTTCACCTTGGCCTTGCCGTGACGACTGGCAATTACATGATCCGCGTGCACATGGAGAGCATGCGTTCCGTGCAGCGCGAGGTGTCGGAATTGTTTTCACGTCGCGCCAATCGCAGCGACGCTGACTGGCGGGCAACGATTGACCGGCATCAGGCGATCTACGACGCAATTGCAGTTGGTAATGCCGACCTCGCCGAGCAAAAAATCCGGGAGCATTTCGAAGCTGCCGACATTGCCTCGCTCGAGGTGGCCGACAAGTTGAAAGATGCCGAGCGATGAGCGCCGCGCGCTTCTCACTGAAAGGCCGGCGCGTGCTGGTAACCGGTGCCAGTTCCGGCATCGGCCGGGCTGTTGCGCTTGGCCTTGCGGAGCATGGAGCGGAACTGATCCTGCATCATTTCGGTAATGAGACGGGCGCGAGCGAGGTCGTCCGGGCGACAGGCGGCACAGCGCCGGTACTGGAAGCAGACTTCACCGACGGGCGTGCGACGCGGGCTTTTGCCGATGAAGTGCTCAAAACATACGGCCCGATCGATATCCTCATTGCCAATGCCGCCATCGAACATCGGCGGCCCTGGCAGGAATTGGATGAGGCGCATGTCAACGCCCATGTGGCATCGAATTTCTCGGCGCTGCTGACGCTGACGGCAAAGCTGGTTCCACCGATGGCCGAGCGGGGCTGGGGCAGGGTCGTCGCCACAGGCAGTGTCATGGCGGTGCGGCCGCGGGCGGAAACGGTTGTTTATGCGTCGCTCAAGGCGGCGCAGTTGACTGCGATCAGGTCGATTGCGCGCGAAACCGGCCATCGCGGCGTCACGCTGAATGTGGTTTCGCCGGGTGCGATCGAGATCGAAGCCAATGCCGCGCGCTACGGCGACCCGGCGTTCCGCGAAGCGGTTGCCGCCAAGATCCCTGTGGGCAGGCCGGGCCAGCCGCAGGACCTGGTTGGGGCGTTTGTTTTTTTGTGCAGCGATGCTGCCAGCTACATTACGGGTGCAAATATTCCGGTCGACGGAGGATGGTCGATCGGAGACGCGCCCGGGAGCCTTCCGCACGCTGCCGGGTGAGCGGCCTGCGGCAAGGTTTTCGAGATCATGCGGCGGAACCATCCGCCGCAGCTTGCAGCCAAAATTCCAGGCGAATGCCGTTTGCATTCAGTCGGTGAAGGCTGACTGCCGACGACCAAAAAGGGAGGAAACCATGAAGGCCGCATTAGCAGGTATCGCAGCATCCGCGTTGACATTGTGCATATCGACGTCTGCCGTCTTCGCGACGGATCTCCGCATGACGGTCTGGACCGGGAGCGAGGCTCATCTGAAGATGCTGAATGGCATTGCGGAGAGCTTCAAAGCCACACATCCCGACGTCAATGTGAAGTTCGAGACCGTGCCGGTCAACGACTACACGCAGAAACTGACCTTCCAGATCGCCGGCGGCAATGCTCCCGACATAGCCTGGATGATGGAGGATGCCGCGCCGGCTTTCGAAAACGCCAATCTTCTGAAGGATCTCGGCCCGACGCTCAAGGCGGCGGAAGGCTATGATTTCGACGATTTCTCGAAGCCGGCCATGGGCCTCTGGCAGAAGGACGAAACGGTGTACGGCATTCCGTTCTCCACCTCGCCTTTCATGATCTACTACAACAAGGACATGTTCGACAAAGCTGGGCTCGAAGACCCGCTGACGCTTGCCGCCAAGGGCGAATGGAACATGGACAAGTTCCAGGAAGTCTCCAAGAAGCTCGCGCAAGCCAATCCCGGCAAATGGGGCTTCGAGTTCAAGGATGGCGAAGGCTATGCCTCTCGCATGACCCATGCCCTTCTGCCGCCAATCCGCGCCTATGGTGGCGATATCTGGTCGAACAAGGAATGCGGCTTCGACAAGCCCGAAGCGGTCAAGGCGGTCAAGCAGCTGCATGACATGGTCTTCAAGGACAAGTCCATCGTTCCGCCGGGCGAACAGGGCGATTACTTCTCCGGCAATTCGGCGATGACGGTCAACCAGATTTCCCGTGCTTCGAAGATGGCGGAAGCCGGCTTCAAGTGGGGCATCGCACCATTGCCCACCGGCCCCGGTGGTGAGTCACCCGTTATCGGCCAGGCCGGTCTTGTTGTGTTCGCCCAAGGCAAGAATACGGAAATCGCCGCGGAATTCGTAGCGCATATGACCAACAAGGAAAATGTCGCCACCATGGCGCAGTTCTTCCCGCCGGCCCGCAAGAGCGTTCTGCAGGCCGATGCCTTCATCAACGGCAACAAGCTCGTGCCGCCCGAGATGATGAAGAATGTGGCTGCCGCGATAGAAAAGGGCCGGGTGGTCTCGGCCAACGAAAAAGCGCCCCAGATCCTTGCCGCCATGGCGCCTCGCGTCGATGCCCTGTGGAAGCCGGATGCCGATGTCGATGCCGCCATCAAGGGCATCTGCGCGGCAATCCAGCCGCTGCTTTGATCAGAACGATGGCCGATACCGTTCATAACTCCATTCGAACCGGCCATAAGACCTGGCTGACGTTGAAGATGAGAGAGATGATGGAGGCGTGGCTGTTCGTCAGTCCCACCTTCATCGGCTTCCTTCTCTTCTTCCTCGGTCCGCTCTGCGCAGTGGTCTATTATTCAATGACCGAATGGAACCTGCTCAGCCAGCAGGCCACCTTCGTAGGCCTTGCCAATTTTCAGAATGCGCTGCTCGAAAACCCTGACTTTTGGCTTGTGGTACGCAATTCGGTTATTTTCGCGATCGGTCTCGTGCCGCTCAACATGGCGCTCGCGCTCGCCTTGGCGCTCGCCCTTTCCCGGCCGTTCTTCGGGGTCGTGTTCTTTCGCACGGTATTTTTCGCCCCTGTCATCACCTCGGCCATCGCCTGGGCGATCGTATGGAAATTTCTGCTGCAGGGGGAAGGCGGTTTCATCAACCAGGTGCTGGCGCTGGTCGGGATCACCGGTCCAAACTGGCTGCGTGAACCGAGCTGGGCCATGGCGGCGGTCATCGTCACCCGCGTCATCAAGATGGTCGGCCTCAACATGATCCTCTACATTGCGGCGCTGCAGGCGATCCCGCGGGACTATGAAGAGGCAGCGCGCTTGGAGGGCGCCTCACGCCGGCAGATCTTCAGCATGATCACCTGGCCGTTGCTGGCGCCGACCACGCTCGTCATCATGGTCATCACGACAATCGGCTCTTTCAAGGTCTTCGATCACATATACCAGATGACCGGCGGCGGCCCGGAAAACGGCACGCTGGTGCTTGCCTTCTACATTTACCAGCAGGGCTTCAAGTTCTTCAATGTCGGCTATGCCTCGGCGCTCGCGATGATCATGTTCGTGATGATCATGGCGCTGACCCTGGTACAGGTGATGCTGCGGAGAAAGGGATCGGAGTGACCCAGCGCCAAGTCCAGATCCTCTACCGCACGTGCTGGACGATCGCACTCTTGATCGCCGCCATTCCTTTTGTTTTCCCATTCGTTTGGATGGTGTCTGCGGGCTTCAAGAGCGTGACCGAGATATTCGGCGCGCCGACGCTTATTCCGCGCGTCTGGCGCTGGCAGAATTTCGTCGAAGTGTTCACATACCAGCCGTTCGCGCGGCAGTATTTCAACTCGCTTTACATCGCGATCGTGGTGACGGCGCTCACCCTCGTCATCTCGTCCCTGGCCGGCTATGCGCTGGCGCGCATGCGGTTTGCCGGTGCCGGGCTGCTGATGCTTTTTCTGATCTCGGCGCTCATGGTGCCGGAGGAGGTGACGATCATTCCGAACTTCTTCCTGATGCGTTGGTTTGGATTGGTGGATACTCACTGGCCGCTGATCCTGCTGCCCACCTTCGGCCCTCATGGGGTGATGGCAACGTTCCTGATGCGCCAGTATTTCCTGGCCCTGCCCAAGGAACTGGAAGAAGCCGGCAAGATGGACGGGCTCTCACGCTTCGGCGTTTGGTGGAAGATAGCGCTGCCGATGGCGCGTCCGGCCCTGGCTGCGGTTTCCATCATCACCTTTCTGTTCTCGTGGAACCTGTTCCTGGAGCCGCTAATCTTTCTGAGCTCGCTCGACATGTTCACGCTGCCTTTGGCCTTGTCGAACTTCAACGACAGCTACGGCTTACCGCTGTGGAACCTCCAGCTTGCCGCTACCAGCCTTGCCGTGGTGCCGATCCTGATCGTCTATCTGATCGCCCAGCGGCAGATCATCGAAAGTTTTGCGCTATCGGGCGTGAAGGGATGAGGAATTTTCGTTCATGAGCAGTGTATCGCTTAAAGGCATCGAGAAACGCTTCGGCGCCGTCGAGGTCATCCGCGGCGTCGATCTCAGGATCGATCCGGGCGAGTTCGTCGTATTCGTCGGTCCGTCAGGCTGTGGCAAGTCCACCTTGCTGCGGCTGATTTCGGGGCTGGAATATCTCAGCGGCGGTGAACTTGCGATTGGCGGCCGGGTGGTCAACGAAGTGCCGGCTTCGAAACGTGGTGTTGCCATGGTCTTCCAATCCTATGCCCTCTATCCGCACCTGACCGTCAGGGACAATATGGGCTTCGGGCTGAAGGTCCGCAAAGTTCCGGCACAGGAGCGTCAGAAGCGCGTCGATGAAGCAAGCGCCACGCTGAAGCTCGAAGCATTGCTCGATCGCTACCCCCGTGAGCTTTCCGGCGGTCAGCGGCAGCGCGTCGCGATCGGCCGCGCCATCGTCGGAAATCCCGATGTCTTCCTGTTTGACGAACCGCTGTCGAACCTCGATGCAGAGTTGCGCGTGCACATGCGCTCTGAAATCGCCGCACTGCACAAGCGGCTCTCCACGACGATGATCTATGTAACGCATGACCAGATCGAGGCGATGACGCTCGCTGACAAGATCGTCGTTCTGCGCGATGGCCGTGTCGAGCAGGTCGGCTCCCCCCGGGAATTATACGAGCGGCCGGCAAATATCTTCGTGGCGCAATTCATCGGAAGCCCAAAAATGAATCTGCTGCCTTCGGATATCGCGCCTTTGCTGACAGGCGCAACGGCAGCGGATACCGCCGTCGAGACCATCGGGATAAGGCCGGAGCATCTGAGCGTCGTGGAGCCTCGAGAGGGGACGCTGCGCGGAACCGTCGGGCTTTGTGAATATACCGGGGCGGTAACACTGCTTCACGTCAAGCTGCCGGCTGGGCATGATTGCCTCGTCCTGCACGACGGTGGTGACATGAAGGCGGGAATCCAAATAGGGCTCACCGCCGATGGCTCGAAGGTGCACCTTTTCAATGGCAACGGGCAAACAATAAAGCGGACTGAACAAGGCCGGACTGCTTGAACGTACGGCCGCTCCTGGCGAGGGCGCGAGCCGCAGAAATCTCTTAAGAGCGGGGTTCGTCTACTCGCCCTGCCGCAAGTTGCGAAGTCGGTCGAAAAGGACGGCGAGCACGATTGCCCCACCGATAAAGCAGCCCTGCCAGAACGCGTTGATGCCAAGCAGGCCAAGACTGTTGCGGATGATTTCGATGAGTGCGGCGCCGACCAAGGCTCCAAAGGCGGTGCCGACGCCGCCGGCCAGATTGGCGCCGCCGATAACCGCAGCGGCAATGACCTGAAGTTCCATCCCGGCGCCGATATTTGTGGTGACGGCGCCGAGCCAACCGGTTTGAATGATGCCGGCAACCCCCGCCGAGAGGGCAGAAATCATATAGACGATGACCTTGATCCTCGGCACGGGAACGCCTGTCAATGTCGCGGCGTGCTCATTGCCGCCGATCGCAAAGACATAGCGGCCGAACTTGGTCCAGCGCAGCACGAAACCGGTAATGAGTGCCAGCACGACCATGTAAAGCACTGGATTGGCGATGCCAAAAACCCAGGCGCCGCCACCCAGCGCCAATAGTTTGTCGTGATCAGGTCCGAACTCAAAAACCACAGTGTTGTTCGATGCAACCATCGCAAGGCTGCGCGCAATCGACAGCATCCCGAGCGTGACGACGAAAGGTGGGAAGCCGAGATAGGCAATCAAGACGCCGTTGAAAGCTCCGACCAACAGAGCCGTACCGATCGAGGCGGCGATGCCTACTTCAATACTGTATCCCGCATGCATAACGACCGCCAGCACCATGCTGCACAGGCAAAGTACGGAGCCAACGGACAAATCGATGCCGCCGGTGATGATGACCAGCGTCATGCCCAGCGCGATAATTGCGACGAAGGTGACGTTGCGGGTGATGTTGTAGATGTTCTTCGCCGTCGCAAAGGAGTCCGTGGCCATCGACAGAAAAATGCAGGCTAGAATGACTGCAATCAGCACCCAGAATGTCTGGCCGCTCATGATCGTTGCAAGCCAGCTCCGTTGCTTCTGTCCGATCGTTTGGTCAAGTGTAATCGCCATCGTCGACCTTCTTCCTTCCTGTTGCAACGGATAGCATCGATCACACCTGTTCGATGGCGCCGGTAATCAGTCCCGTCACTTCCTCCGGCGAACTTGCCGCAATCTGCTTGTCGGCTACTTTTCTGCCTCGCCGCATCACGATCACACGGTCGGCGACCGAAAAGACGTCGGGCATGCGGTGGCTGATCAGGACAACGACAATGCCCCGGTCCCGCAATTGGCGGATAAGATTCAGAACCTCAGCGACCTGGCGCACGGAAATGGCTGCGGTCGGCTCGTCCATCAATACGATTTTCGCTTCAGACAGCATCGTGCGGCCGATCGCGACCGCTTGGCGCTGGCCACCTGACATTTGCTTGACGAGATCGCGCGCCCGCGTCTCGGATTTGAGCTCGCGAAATATCTCGCCGGCGCGCTTGTACATGGCCTTGTGGTCGAGGATGCGAAGAGGCCATACGCCGCGGCGCAATTCTCGTCCGAGGAACACGTTCGCTGCCGCCGTCAGATTGTTGCAGAGCGCCAAGTCCTGGTGAACGATCTCAATGCCATGCTGGCGCGCTTCCTTCGGCCGATGAAGCACGAGATCGGCGCCGTCGAGGCGCATGGTTCCATGGCTCGGCCGGAAGTTGCCGGCAATCATCTTCACCAGGGTGGACTTGCCAGCGCCGTTATCGCCCATCAGGCCGACAACCTGCCCGGCTTCGAGCGAAAACGAAACATCGTTGACTGCCTGGATGGCACCGAAATGTTTGGAAATATTGCTGAGCTCAAGAACCGCCACCAGCCTCCTCGCCTCCCAAAACCTGCGGGCTATCCATCGCACCGCACCCTGCATGTCTTCGATGCAAGGCTCCGGCGAATTCACTTTTCCAATACCCTCCCAGGAAAAGCGATTGGGAGCATTTACGCAAAACCCTGCGACAGCGTCAACTCATTGTCCCGGCCATTGACCTTATTGTCGCAAAAATCTGTTTTGTCAGACAAATATCATTTGACGAAAGTGGCGCCCGGATATTAGCTATCAATGGGGGAGAAAGAGCATGCTGATCCTTGTGACCGGTGCGACGGGCAAGGTCGGGCGGCGCTTCATTGCTGGGCTGCTTGACGATCCGAGATTTTCCAAAGCCCGTATTCGTGCGCTTTGTCATAATCGTTTGTACGAGGCGACCGACCGTGTCGATGTCTTCCAAGGCTCGATCGCCGATCGCGATGTCGTGGCAAAGGCGCTGGATGACGTTACCCATGTCGTGCATCTCGCCACATGCAAGGAAACGCCTGAAGACATCATGGATGTCACGGTCAAAGGTCTCTTTTGGCTGCTCGAGGAGTTCCGTAGGAGCGTCACCGCACGCCAGTTCATCCTGATCGGTGGTGATGCGGGTGTGGGACATTTCCACTATCGCCACGACGGCCCGATCACCGAGAGCGCCCGCCATTGTGCCTATCCGGGAAGCTATGCGCTCTCCAAAGTCCTGGAAGAGGTCATGCTGGAGCAGTTTGGCATTCAGTATGGCCTCAATGGCTGTTGTCTGCGCGCGCCCTGGATCATGGAAAAGGACGATTTCAAGTATTCGCTGTCTTTTGGAGACGACGTCTTTGGCGGTCCGGACTGGAAGACGCTCGTTCCGGAAGACGCGGCGCGGCGTTATGCGGCGATGGGTACGGTGCCTCTGCTGCTCGATGCTGACGGTCGTGCGCTGAAACGCAACTTCGTTCATGTCGACGACCTTGTTTCGGCAATACTGGCAGCGATCGACAACCCGCGGGCGGAGCGGCAGCTCTTCAATATCTGCATGGATCGCCCCGTCGACTATGCTGAAGTCGCCGCCTATCTCTTGCGCACGCGCAATTTCGGCTCTGTCGACATACCGAGCCGCTTCCATTCCAATTGGATGGACAACAGCAAGGCCAAATACCTGCTGGATTGGCAGCCAAACTACGATCTCGAAATGCTTATCAACTCGGCCTGGCAATACGAGCGTTCAAAGGAGGAGCCTCGCATCGTCTGGTATCCGGGTTGATTTCGTATGGCGGGCACGCGGTGTCCGTCTGTTTCAAGGGAGGAAACTATGAGGAAGGCATTACTACTTACAGCCGCAGTTTTAGCACTGACCGCCGGGCAGGCCTTGGCCAAGAAGCAACTCGTCATCGTCGTCAAGGGCCTCGACAATCCGTTCTTCGAAGCAATCAATCAAGGTTGCCAGAAATGGAACAAGGAGAACCCCACGGCGGAATACGAATGCTTCTACACCGGTCCGGCATCGACATCCGATGAAGCCGGCGAAGCGCAGATCGTTCAGGATATGTTGGGCAAGGCAGACACGGCTGCAATCGCAATCTCGCCGTCAAATGCAAAGCTCATTGCCCAGACCCTGAAGACGGCCAATCCGACGGTTCCGGTGATGACGCTTGATGCCGATCTTGCCGCCGAGGATGCAGCGTTGCGCAAGACCTATCTCGGCACCGACAACTATCTGATGGGCGCCCGCATCGGCGAATACATCAAGAAGGGCAAGCCGAAGGGCGGCAAGATCTGCACGATCGAAGGCAATCCGGGAGCGGACAATATTCTACGCCGCGCACAAGGAATGCGCGACACGCTTACTGGCCAGAAAGGCTTGACCGAGCTGAAAGGCGAGGGTGGCTGGACCGAGGTCGCCGGTTGCCCGGTGTTCACCAATGACGACGGTGCCAAGGGCGTTCAGGCAATGACCGATATCCTCGCGGCCAATCCCGATTTGGACGCATTCGGCATTATGGGTGGCTGGCCATTGTTCGGTGCACCGCAACCCTATCGCGACCTGTTCAAGCCGCTGGCCGACAAGATCGCCAGCAACGATTTCGTCATTGGTGCCGCCGACACGATCGGCGACGAGGTCGCCATTGCGAAGGAAGGACTGGTGACGGCGCTCGTTGGCCAACGACCGTTCGAGATGGGCTACAAGGCACCGTCGGTGATGATGGATCTGATTGCCGGCAAGCCGGTTGAAGATCCGGTCTTCACCGGGCTCGATGAGTGCACAAAGGATACAGTCGACACCTGCATTCAAAAGTAGGTTCACAGTTTGGCGCACCCGGTTCAAGGGTGCGCCGACTGTCTTTAAGAGACGGATCGAAAGATCCGCTGGGCTTGACGCGCCCTGAATTCCGCGCTTTGTGCCGGCGTCAATCGCAGGCGACTTCCTCGTTATTACGATTGTTTTGATCATACGTGCAGACAGTCGAAAGAATGCTGAGGCAGTAGAAATAAATGCCTGACAAAAAATCGGGAAAGCCAACGGCTGCGGTCGAGGTGGTGACGGTTGACCGCTCGGCCACCACAAGGCGCCCAAATTCTCCCCGCATGACTGGGGCGAGTGTTCATGTGTCTTTAGCAGGCGAGATCGGTCTGCGAATCGTGCGCGGCGACTATCCGCCGGGCACGATTCTGCCAAATGAGGCAAAATGGTCGGAAGTCTTTGACGTCAGCCGATCGGCGGTGCGCGAAGCGATCAAGATGCTGATGGCCAAGGGCCTGCTTTCTTCTCGCCCCAAAATCGGCAGTTGGGTCGAACCCAGGGAGCGTTGGAACCTGCTGGATCGAGATGTCTTGGGCTGGTACGCCGCATCTCCCGATCGCGAGTCGTTTCTGAGGGCCGTGCAAGAACTCAGACATATGATCGAGCCGGAAGCGACGGCACTTGCTGCGGAGCGCCGGACTGAGGAGCAGATGGATGAGATCAGTCAGGCCCTGCATGACATGGATCAGGCGACATCGCTCCAACAGCGAACAGAATCCGATACGCGATTTCACATCGCGATCTTGCGCGCCTCGGGAAATGATCTGCTGGTACCGCTCGGCGTCTTGATCGAATCGGCGCTGAACCACCTCTTCGCCCATGTGACGCGGGAGGAAGACAATTTGCGGTACGCGCTGAAACTTCATGAAAATATTGAGAAAAGCATTCGACTGCAGCGACCGAACATGGCGCGCAACGCAGTCCGCAAGGCGCTGGCAAATACCGACGAAATCATCGCCCGGTGGTCACGATAGATTTTTGCATCCTGTCCGGCTGGCGCGTTGCCGATAGCTTGATGCAGGGGAATTCAACCTCCTACAGTCCTCGATGCCTACCCAAAACCCGCGGCTTGTGCTATTTTCCTTGGCAACCTTCGGGAGCTGGGCCATGCGTGGGCTGCTTGCATCGGTGGCGTTGATTTTCACAGCGACGGTGGCCGCTGCGGGGAGCCCCTTGTTCGATGCCGTTGCCACTGGAAACACCGCCGTCGTCGAGCAGGTTCTGGCTACCGGTGCCGAAGTCGACAGCCGGACACGCGATCAGGCAACACCTCTCATCAATGCCGCGCTCGGAGCCCAGCTCGCCATAGCCGAATTGCTGATCGGCAAAGGCGCCGATGTCATGGCTCGGAATTCAGGCGGCTTTACGCCGCTTCATGCCGCGGCCTTTTCCGGCAGCTTGCCGATCAGCAAACTGCTTCTCCACCATGGCGCGACGCTCGACGACGCGGCCAATAAAGCGGGCGTGACACCGCTGATGGTCGCCGGTGAGGAAAACCACGTCGCTCTCGCCACGTTTCTTCTCGCTGAGGGGGCTGACGTCGGTCGTGCGGAGGTTCACGGCTACACGCCAATCACGCGAGCGATCTGGAAGGGCAACTCGGACATCGTGCGACTGTTCAAGCGGCATGGTGCGCCTTGCCCTCCGGCCAGCCGCATCGGCGAGAAAGAATACGCGAAGTGCATGGAAATCCACGATTGAACAGGAGGCACAGATGCATGCAGGGACCAGAAGCGGTGCGCGAGGAATTGGTCGCTCTGTGGCGGTGTTCGTTGTGGCTTTGGCAGCTGTCGGTGGATCGCGGGCTTTCGCCGACGACTCGGTTAACACGGGGTACTTCGGCGGGGTGGCAATCATGGGATATGACCCCGTCGCCTATTTCACCGAAGGCAAAGCGGTGAAGGGCTCCGAGGAATTCTCCCACGAATGGCTGGGGACGCCGTGGCTTTTTGCCAATGCCAAACACCGTGAAATGTTCATCAGCGAGCCGATCAAATATGCGCCTCAGTATGGCGGCTACTGCGCGGGCGAGGTGGCTCTCGGATCGGTGACGATCAACGTCGATCCAGAGGCATTCAAGATCATCGACGGCAAGCTTTACCTGATCTACGACAAGGGATCGGCGGAAGGGTTTGCCGCTCATGTGGCCGAAGCAGTACCGAAAGCCGATAGAAACTGGCCGAAGGTCGCAGCCGATCTCGAACGGGATCGGTATCACGCGGGTGGAGCGCGCGGCTATTTGACGGGCGAAAAATAGAAGACCTTGGTGGAGTTCACGTAAGCATAGCTGGTTTCAGCGGGCGAGTTTGCAGGTCTGTAGACCGGTCCGCAATCGGCTCGTCCAAAAGCGTTTTCGCTTTGCTCGCAGAGCATGTCGCCATTGACGAAAACCGTTCCGGTGATCATCTGCGTCGCCGAGCGGAAGGCCGCCTTGCCGTCACGTTCGATTTGCATGAGTGCAGGGCTTCCCGAGGGTTCGGTCTTGCCCCGGAGGAGTTTGCCCATGACGGCGCTTGCGATTTCGTCACCGTGCAGCCGTTCCTGCTCATTGCCCTTGAAACCGAACGGCCATTCCGGCAGGCCGGCCTCGCGTAGGGCATCGAGGATAAACGCCAAATCCTGCTCGTTGCGGAAATGGGCATTGCTGATATGCCAGCCCGCCAGGGAATCGCGCCCAGCCAGAAAGCGAAGTCCTTCGGCGACAGTCGCACGGGCGGCGTCGAGGCGACCGGCACGGGCATAGGCCATAGCGAGTGGGGTAACGAAATCGCCGTTTCCCGGAGAACCATCGCGCGCGCGTTCGAAACTGTCGATGGCCTTCGTGTAGTCGCGCTGCAAATAAAACACCAGGCCAGCCGTGTATCGATTGATGGCGGAGAGGTTCGGATCGTGCCTGAGCGCCGTCTCGACGGCCGCGCCGGCCTCGGCATGATTACCGGAGAACAGTTGAACGTATGCCAACGCCATATGAGCTTCGGCATCGGCAGACCCAAGCGACACTGCCTGCTGCGCCGAGGCAACCGCCTGCTCGTAGCGGCGGTCCACGACTTGCATGACGGCAAGAACGGCGTATGGCGATGAAAGAACCGGGTCGAGCGCCAGCGCGCGACTTGCCTTCTCGTAGGCCCTTTTTCGCGCCAACGCGCTCTGGAGAACGTCATCGTAGGCGCTTCGCCAGACATAAGCGGTCGCGTGCGCGTCGGCTGCGAAGGCCTCTGCAAAACCGGGGTCGAGCGCCTCCGCCTTGTCAAAGAGCGCCAGTGCCTCGAGCAGCCGGGAACGGCGGCCGGTGCGTGTCGCCTGCTCGGCACGAAGGTAGTAGTCGTATGCCTCGAGATTGGCGGTCGGCGGACGGGTAATCCGTTCCGCCTCGGATTGAGTGAGTTTCAAGCCGAGCGCTTCGGCGATCTGCCGACTGAGCTCATCCTGCACAGCCATGACATCTGCCGCGGCGCGGTTAAATCGATTGGCCCACAAGTGGTCGCCGCTTGCGGCATCGCTCAATTGCGCATTGACGCGGATTTGATCGCCGATCCGTTGCACGCTGCCCTCAACGACAAAACGCACGCCGAGATCGCGTCCGATGTCGGCCAAAACGAGGGGCTTGCCTTTGTATGCAAACACCGAATTATGACCGATGACGTCAAGGTCCGAAAGCATGGTCAGATCGGCAATCAGGCTGTCGGTAATGCCATCGGTGAAATAATCCTGGCCGGCGTCGCTACTCAAATTGGCGAAAGGAAGCACCGCGACAGATGGACGTTGGGGCACAAACGGCCATTGCCATGCGAAGACAATCGCAGTGGCCGCGATCAACACCGCTGCAAGCGTGGCCAGGATGATCGCCCGGCGGCGCGGCCGACGGGAGGCAACGACCTTGCCTGCCTCAGAGGGATCTAACAGAACACGATAGACGCGAACCGGATCGGCTATGTTCTTCAGTTGCTGCTCGCCGAGAGAGGAAAAACCGACTTCAGCCTTGTGTACCGTGTGATCGAATGCGGTGCCGGATATGCAAATCCCGCCGGGCTGGGCAAGGCTCTCCAGCCGCGCCGCTATGTTGACGCCGTCTCCATGAATGTCCTCTCCTTCGACAATGACATCGCCGAGATTGACGCCGATGCGAAAAAGCATCCGCTGCTCGGGCCGCAGGGCCGCATTGCGTTCCGCCTTCTGTTGCTGGATTTTGACGGCGCAACGCAAAGCATCCACCACGCTATGGAACTCAACCAGGATCCCGTCGCCCATCGTCTTGATCAGGCGGCCGTGATGCGTGGCGATCTTCGGTTCGAAGAGTTCGTGGAGGTCGTTGTGGAAGCGGATACGCGTTCCCTCTTCGTCGATCTCGCTCATGCGGCTGTAACCGACCACATCCGCAATCAGGACTGCTGCAAGACGGCGCTCCATAACAGCTCTTTCCGGGTGTCCGCTCCCCTACCTATATCTTACAGCAGGTGCCGTGCCGTTGCCATTAAAGTTGCCCAAAGCGGCATCACGTTTGCCGGTCAAAAGCTCCCGTGGAGAGGGCGTGATCTGAGAGGCTTGTCGCGCGTCCGCCCATAGAATGCGCTGTCGCCCGTATCGGCTCGATGGCAGTTTCCATCAGCATGGACCAAGATCTGCCACGGTAAGTCCTGCCTTACGTAGTCCTTCCACGCGGCGGTTAAAGTCCTCGGGGTTTCGAAATGGAAGAACCCGCCGGCGGCGCTCGACAGAAAAATCAGGATTGATCCTGAGTGCCTTTTTCCAGGCCTGCCGGCTCTCCTCCGGCCGGTCGAGGTGCCCATAACATGAGGCAAGCAGGGCGTAGGCGGTCTCCGACTGGGAGTTTTGTTGGAGCCGCTGCTCGATGGCTGCAATCGCTTGTTCATACTCGCCGAGAGAAAAGTGCGCATCGGCGCGAAATTGGAAGAGAATTTCCGGATGGTGCGGGTCAAACCGCATCGATGCATCGAGTGTTTCCAGGGCGCCGGCGGGATCGCCGGAGAATATCTGGATATGGGCCATCAGCAACAGGAGCTCGGCGGAGTTGGGCTGTAGCGCGAGGCCCTGCTGCACCTCCGCCTGCGCCCGGTCCAGTTCCCGGTTCCACATGCAAGCCATGCCCAGTGCGAAGCGGCCGTTGGGCTGTTCCTCGGCCATTTCCACGGCCTGCTGCGCGAGATCCATCCCGATCCGCAGCGAGCCTTCCGGATCGGTGCTCCAGGCGTTGACGTAGTCCAGCACGTGGGTGAAGGAAATGAGTGCCTGGGCGGCCGCATATTGCGGATCGATGGCAATGGCGTCGGCCGCCAGGCTGCGGGCGGCTCTATTTCCGGTTCGGGTATGGGCCGATGCCTGTTCCCGGCCGCGCAACAGCAACTCGTAAGCGTCGACATTGAGTGCGCGCCCTTGGGCCAATCGATCCTGGTCGCCATGCGTGAGGTTCAGCCTGAGCGCCGCCACGATCTCCTGCGTCAATTCATCCTGAACCGCAAAAATGTCGGTGAGGTCGCGATCGAAGCGGCTGGCCCAGATATGTCCGCCGTTGCTGGCGTCGATCAATTGGGCCGTGACACGCACGCGGTTGCCAGCCTTGCGAACGCTGCCCTCGAGGACATAGCGGACGCCGAGCGCCTTGGCCATCTCAGGCACGGAGGCTGTTACATTCTTGTAGACGAAGGATGAGTTGCGGGCGATCACGTGCAATTCGGACAGCTTCGAGAGATCGGTGATGATGTCCTCGCTAATACCGTCGGAGAAATACTCCTGTTCGGCATCGCCGCTCATGTTGTTGAACGCCAGTACGGCGATGGACGGCTTGTCGGGAACGGCCGGAACTGACGGCATGTCGATTGCGGGCCGCACCTGTGGTACCGGGTTCGGCCGCGGAGTTCCGATCTGAAGCGAATAGACCTGCATCGGTTCAGCGATATTCTTGAGCTCAATTTTGCCGAGATCGGTGACGGCAAGATCGAGCCGCGCTTTCACCTGGCGGTAGGCGTCTTCGGAAAGACAGATGGCGCCGGGCTTGGCAATTCCCTCCAACCGCGCGGCGATATTGACGCCGTCGCCCATCAAGTCGCCGTCGTTCTCCTCGACCACATCTCCCAGATGGATCCCCACCCGGAACTCGATGCGATTCTCGGGCGACACGCCGGTATTGCGCTCGACCATGGCGGTCTGCACTTCGATCGCACAGCGCACGGCGTCCACGACGCTGCGAAACTCGATGAGGCTTCCGTCACCGGTACGCTTGACGACCCGGCCATTGTGCACGGCAATGGTCGGATCGACCAGGTCGCTGCGCAGCGTTCTCAGCCGCGCCAGTATGCGATCCTCGTCCGCACCGGCGAGGCGGCTGTAGCCGACCACATCTGCGACCAGGATCGCCGCCAGTTTTCGCGTCACGCTCGTCAGTCCCAATTCCTCGTCGGACCAAAATAACACAGTGTGACCGGCAACGCCGCCAAATCCGATTGCCTTCGCTAAGAAGCGGTCCGGTGGCCGGCTGCTTGGACTTGAAGATAGTCGGTGAAGCTTACGCGATATCCGCGGCTAAGCTCCGTCTTTCAGAGAGAAGGCAAGGACGTAGTCGCCGACGTCTTTCGAATAGGGTGCGCCGCCAACCGATATCAGGACATATTGCTTGCCTGTTTTCGGTGAGACGTAGGTCATGGGTGTTGCGCTCGAGCCGACCGGCAGGGGGTATCTCCAGAGCTCGGCACCGTTCTCAGCGTCATAGGCACGGATATAATAGTCCTGGAAGCCGGCGAAGAAGACGACGCCGCCGGCGGTCGCAGACGTGCCGGCGTAGCTCGGCAGTCCCATCGGCATAGGCAGCTTGGTTTTGATCTTGAACGGCCCGAGTTGTTCGGCTGTCCCGGCCGGAACCTGCCATGCGATCTTGCGCGTCTTCAGATCCACTGCAGTGACGGTGCCGAAGGGCGGTTGCGTGCAGGGAACGCGGAGCCTCGATGTCCACATCTCGGTGGCCATGGCGTAAGGCGTCCCGCGCTGCGGGGCGGAGGGGCCGTGAGCAGTCGTGGTGAGGGCAAAGTCGACATACTCCTCGCGTGGGATGAGTGCAAAGAGACTGGGGACGCGGATATCGTTCATGAAGACCCTGTTGTTGGGCAGATCGACTGATACGCTTCCCCAATTGAGGCCACCCAGATTTCCCGGCTGCTGGATTGCATATTGCGTGCCGATCGGGGTGAAATCGCCGTCATAGCGCATCTTGCGGAAGGCGATGCGGCATGCCAGCTGATCGAACATCGTCAGGCCCCAGGCCGTCTGCTCCGTCACGCGCTCCGCACCGATTGTCGGCATGCCGACGGAGTAGGGCTGCGTCGGGGAGAGTTTCTCTTCGGGCACGCCGCCTTGCTGCGGCACCGGCTTCTCCTGAACTTCGGCAAGCGGTGTGCCGGTTCGGCGGTCGAGGAGAAAAAGCTGCCCGCGTTTGGTGGTCTGCAGCAGAGCAGGCACAGCGGCGCCATTGCCGTCAGGCAGGTCGACCAGGACCGGTTGGGCCGGCAGATCATAGTCCCAGATGTCGTGATGCACGGTCTGGAATTTCCATTTCTCCCGACCCGTCGTCACATCGAGCGCCACCAATGTCGCATTGTATTGATCGGCGAAGGAAGGGCGATTGACGCCGTAATAATCCGGCGTGGTATTGCCGAGCGGTGCATAGATGAGGCCAAGCTTGTCGTCGAATGCGGCCGTCGTCCACATGTTGGGCGTGCCCCGCGTATAAGTCTGGCCCTCCGGCGGAAGTTTGGTGATCCCCGGGTTGCCGAGATCCCATGCCCATTCGAGCTCGCCGGTGACGACGTTGAACGCACGGATGACGCCAGAGGGTTCGCCGACCTCCTGATTGTCCGTGACCCAGCCTCCGACGACGATCAGGTTGCGGGCAATCAGCGGCGCCGATGTCTGGAAATAATAGCCCGTCTTGACTTCGCCCATGCCCTGGGAAAGCTGCACGGTGCCATTGTCTCCGAAGTCCTTGCAGGGCGCGCCGGTCTTGCTGTCGATCTCCAGGAGACGGGCATCGATCGTCGTCTGCACCAGGCGCTCGTTGCAAAGACCATCGGCGGACTGGGCTTCCGTTGGCATCTTGTAGTAACCGAGGCCGCGGCAGCGTTGCCAATAAGGCGCCGTCGCCTTGGGATCGAAAGTCCAGCGGGGTTTGCCGGTATCTGCATCGAGCGCTGCGATCACATCTGTCGGCGTGCAGGTGTAGACCGTATCGCCGATCTGCAGAGGCGTGTTCTGATCGGCGCCATCGCCTTTTCCGGTGCGATATGTCCAGGCGAGATCGAGCTTGGAAACATTGCCGCGGTTGATCTGATCGAATGGGGAATAACGATCTCCTGCCGTGGTGCGGCCATAGGATGTCCAGTCGGAGGGAGAGTTGTCACCCTTGGCGGTTTTATAGGCGGTGATGTCGGCGGAGGGGTGGATGATCCCATGCGGCACGAAGCTGAGACCGAAACCCGCGACAAAGATGAGAGCGGTCACCACGGCGCCACCATAAAAAAGCTTCCGGTTGGCGGCCGGGGAAAGCGATGGTGCAAAGAGAAGGGCAAAGCCCGCCAGCGCGATGGGGGACATCAAGCGGGCAAACAGCGCCCAGAAATTGAGACCCGACTCCCATAGCGCCCAGGGAAGGGTGAAAACGGCGACAGCCAAGACGATCAGCCCGCCTGACGTCTTCCGGCGCCACAGCAGAAGCGCGGCAGCCAGATAGGCAAGCCCGACGATTGCGTAATAGGGCGAGCCGCCGAGGCGCAGCAGCCAGGCGCCGCCTCCGATCAGCCCCAATCCGATAAGGGCGAGAACAATACAGAACAGGGTGGCCAGAAATTTCATAGTCTCCTCATCCAATCCGCCGCCCGATCACCTGGATTCCAACTCCGACCGTCGCATGGCCCTCGGGAAGCACAGGGCCATGGGTTGATGGTCAGAGACGTGTCTTCGGGAGAGGGCTGCTCTCTCGTTCAATTTTTAACTGATGTACCTGTGGTCACTGACACGCGGCCCCGACCCGGCAATGATGCCGCCGCCGGCTCTGCGGCAACGGCTTGCCATTCCAAATCGAGTCAATACTTCTGAAAGGGGCACAGATGGTTCTCGGCGAAAAGCTTGATCTAGCGAACGGGCGACCGACAGGATTCGACTATATGCGATTACTGTTAGCCTTTTCAGTGCTTTGGATACACACCGCCCGCGTCACCTATGGCGACGACCTGTTTCTTTGGGAGTCGTCATTCCGTCCTTTTATCAAATCAGTGCTGCCCATGTTCTTTGTCCTGAGCGGGTTCCTGGTGGCTGGCAGTCTTGAACGATCGAAGACATTGATTTCCTTTCTCGGCAATCGATTTATCCGGATCTACCCCGCTCTCGCGGTAGAGGTATTGCTGGCTGCCTTTATACTCGGAGCGATCTACACTGAGTATGACCTGCGTGACTATTTCACCGATCCTCAGTTCTTTACATATCTGATGAATGTCACAGGGCACATTCACTTCAATCTCCCCGGGGTATTCCTGGATAATCCTGACGCCGCAATGGTGAACGGGCAACTCTGGACGGTGCCCTTCGAGCTTGAGTGCTATGCCGCGATCGCCGTTCTCTTCCTGCTCGGCGTGGTCAGGCGGCGGGTGATTGCCCTTATCGCCACGCCGGCATTGATCATAGCCTTCGGTATTGCAAGATATTGGAAACATGAAAGCGATTGGGCAACTATGCCGACGACCGCGTCTGGCAATCTGCTCATTTGTGCTTTTCTTGTGGGGGTGACCTTCTATCTCTACAAGGACAAGGTGCTTTGGGATATCCGAATTTTCCTCGCCTCTGTGGCAATGATATTGTGGGCCTACTGGTTCACCTCCTTTGGGGACTTCATTGCCATTCCGGCCATGGGATATGTCACGGTCTTCCTTGGTCTTACCTCGCCCCGCAAGCTCGGCGTCCTGCGTGGGGCCGACTACTCCTACGGCGTCTTCCTCTATGGCTATCCGATCCAACAGGCGTTCGTAGCGCTCGGCCCCTGGGCGCATAACTGGTGGTTGAACGGCATCGTCTGCAGCATTGTTGCCGCTGGCTTTGCCGCCTTCTCGTGGAGATTCATCGAAAAGCCGGCGTTGAAATTGAGGAAACAAGTCACCTGGCTGGAAAACCTCAGTCTCCAACGCGGCGCAAAACGGCAACTGGCCGGCGCGGTCTCGAAATAGGTTTGTCGATACCGGCCTCGATGCCGGCAATTCCATCGCAGGTGCTTAACCGGCAAGGACATCAGCAGGGCTCGCTATAGCGGCGGGCCTTGTTTCGTTATTGCGTGCCGATCACCTCAGATAAATATCCGGGTCCATCGCAGGGGCCGAGTTTTCCGTAGGCTGCTGCGCACGTAAGCCTATGGCCAAATTCATCTTTTCAGAAACAACAAATGAACATTCAGTTCGGCGAGAGAACGCCGTAGCTGCATTGCTCGCTCCTGTATAAGCCTCCGATACCTAGATCTTTCTGACTGCAACATCCAAGGATTTCTTGGGTTTAATCGGCAGAACGGCCCTGCTGGATGAATAGTCGAATATTCTCCGGCATTGTTCCGTCGACTTGTTGGGCTGCTATTAGCAATATTTTAACCGTAATAGGTAAAATACTTTGATCGGACTTCGTTTCGACTTTGGGTTTTGTCATGTCATTGAGGGCTGACGGTGGCTTGAAGGAGGTGTGAAGAGAGGATCAGAATAATGCTGAAGAGCACGCTCGTCGTGGTTGTCGTCTCTATCGCCGCCGGAGCGACCATTCGCGCCTCGGCCTTTGCAATCTTTGCATTTCTGGTGGTCACGGCCCTGGGCGGCGTGATCATGCTGAAAGGTTCCTCCTTGACGGAGGCGGTCGTTTCTTGCGTCGAAGTGCTTGTATTGATGGAGATATGCTATCTGGCGGGTCTATTCGCTTTCTCCTTGTGGCATATTCAAAAGCGCCGGAAAAAGAACTCCATTACTGAGCGCTCCCATGTCACGGGCAAGCGTCCTCATGGGTAATGACATGACCGACGGGGCAGGATGCTCGGCTGCGCTATGTCAGGGTGTAAAGCGCGTCGCGATCTTTTAGATTCGCTTGCCACGCCTTAGTCTCTGGTTTTGCGCATGTCTTTATCGCAAAACCGCACCACAGTTTTGCGCGACATGCTTTAGGAATCCGCTTTGGGCAGCAACGCGTGCCGGAAAAGCAGCGCCGACAGCGTTTTTGCCATGATCACGAAATCCAGCGTGAGCGTCCATTTGGACAAATATTCGACATCGAGGGAAATTCCATTCCGATAGCTGACGTCGTTGTGCCTGCTGGTTTGCCAATGGCCAGTCAGGCCGGGACGGAAGGCCATGTAGGCATAGGCATGTTCGCCGTAACGCGGCAGCTCTTCTTTGGTAATGGCGCGAGGCCCGACGAGGCTCATTTGACCCAGCAACACGTTAATCAATTGCGGAAGCTTGTCGAGGCTCGATCGCCTCAAAATATCGCCGACGACCGTGACGTGCGCGTCGGTCGTTGCGTCGGATCCTGTCGTCCGAAACTTGAGGCAACCAAACTCTTTTCCCCTATAACCGATCTTGCGATGAGAATTGAAAACAGGGCCCCAATCACTTAGCGTGACGATGACTGCTGCCGACAGAAGGAGCGGCGACAGAAAGAATAAGAAACTTGCCGCAATGATGATGTCCAATGCGCGCTTCAGAATTCTGCTGATCAGACGCGGTTGTGACGAATTGAATGGACGCCTTTCCTGTCGAGCCGTGGCAAAATCCCGCCAAGGTCCGGTTGGGTTGATGCCCTGATTTTTTCCCGCCACCTGCGTCTCCGTTAGACGAATTCCAGAAATCACAGCCAAAGCTTTGTTTTAATGCAAGTTTGATGTCTGTGACCGAGGTCATAATCATGAGTAAATTCTTTATACTCTAAAGAAATTCTTGCATATATTAAAATATTACCTTTGATTTTAACTATATAATAGAAATGTTATTTAGTTTTATTTTTAAATGCGGCGTTGTTGTTATACTTGTCGGATGTATTCTTGGGACGCGCAATTGTCATAAATTGTATAAAAAGCGTCATGCAGCCTCAAAGATTTGTTTGCGATAGAATTCAATATGAATTTTATGATATATAAACATGAGGATCAGTCATAATTATGTATAGTTTTAACACGAAGTTTTTATTTTATTATTGTTTGACTTTCTAATTTAACCTATTACGAATGTCGCTCAAGATAATAAATCGATTAGTCTGCGTGGAGTTGTGCGTATGGACGGGGCGATCAGCACCAGAGACAACAGACCTAGAGGAAACGCAGCGCGAACAAGCGAAGCGGTTACTTGCGGGTCTGCAGGTATTGTTTACGACGGCCGGGCGGATTTGGATCACGAGTTCCCGTTTTGCCGCTCGAGTGTTCGAAAGTTTCGCCGCGGTGAGATTATTGCCGGCGCCGGCGTCGTCCTCGACATGTTCGCCCGGGTACAGCGCGGAATGGTGAGCGCAAGCACCCCGCTTGCCGATGGGCGAGAGTTCATCGTGGAAATCGTTCCGAAAGGCGGCTTGATCGGCGAATTGGAGGTGCTCCGCAAGCAGTCTCTCAGCCTGGAATATCGGGCCTCGTCGGATTGCGAACTTCATTACTTCGACGGTCGGTTGCTGCGGGACCTGTGTGCGAACGATCCGCAATTTCAGGTGAAGATCCTGTCGAAGGCGCTGGCGCGTGTTTCCGAACTCGAACTGCGGATCATTTCCAATGCCGGATCGAGTCTAAGGCAGAGACTTGCAAGAACTCTGCTGCGTCTTTCTGCCCTCTACAGAATGGATGCGCAAAATAGCGGCGACGAGCTGATCATCTCCCAGCATGAGCTGGCCGCGACACTGCCGGCGTCGCGTGAAAAGGTCAACCAATGCCTGCGGCGCTTGCGCGAGAGCAAAGTGGTCGACGGGACACAGGGCAAAATCCGCATTCTCAATCGGAAGGCGCTGGAGGCTTATGCCGAGGGGGCGGGTCTCGCCTGAGGCGCGCCGCGATAAAAAGCGGAACGGCAGAAAGCCTCGACAAAACCCGCCGCCGGCGGGTTTTGTGTTTGATGACAGTGCGAGTTGATAGTCAGACGAAGCAGGCTGAAAGATCGGGTTGGCGTGTTGGCTCTTGTCTTCATGCGCGTCGTCCCAAAATCGCTGCGCATTTTGGCGTGGCATGCTTAGAGCGATTCAGCTTTTCATGGAAACGCAGAACCGCTCTAACTTTTTGTTTTATGCAATTCCGGACGGAAAACCGCTTCGCACTTTTCCTGGAATTGCTCTAGACGGCGCTCTCGGAAGCATTCTTCCAGTATTTCCAGCCTTCACCCTGTATGAGCCCGTGATCGGACAGGTCCTTCCAGCTTCTGTAGGTGCCCGTATCGTCGTAGACAAAGTCATCCATGTCCTTGCCTGAGGAGTATACGGTATATTCTTCCGTATGTTGGGACCGGTGTGCCGCATCGGCGACCTTGTGCACGAAGGTCGACAGGAACTTGAAATGCAGAAGGGCGCCGGATACGCCGAGCGCTCCGCGCATGTCGCCCAAATTCAGGGAGAGCGGCCAGACCTGGTGCGATGATTTGAGAAACAGACGTTCACCCGCCACATAGACGAGGGGTATCTTGTTGAGCGCGGGGCCGTCCCAGAGCCGGTCGTGGAAATAGACGCGCCCGCGAACGCCGCCCTTGATCCATATCGTCCAGTTGCGTTTGTCGAAATGCGCCACATAGCCGGAGCGGTCGAAGAGATTGCAGACCTCGAGCGGGTTGCGACCGGGTTCGCATATGTTTTCGAGAACGGGATGCGGGCTGTACATGTCGATCATGACCGAGCGGAGGGAATGGCCGCCCATGGAATCGATATAGGAAGTCAATTGATCGATCGGCCGTGTGTCGCAATGCGGATAGACCAGGAACTCGTCTGCATCGACATACAGGACCCACTTCTCCCGGCAGTGGCGGTTGATGACTTCGTTGATCCAGTCGTTTCCGAACCTCGCCGCCTTGTAGGAACCATGAGCCGAAAGAAGGGAGACATCGTCGAAGCCGGACAGCAACTCGGCCGTGCCGTCGGTCGAGCCGTTGTCGATACAGATGAAGTGCTCGAAACCGAGATCGCGATAATACTGAAGGAAGAAGGCCAACCGGTGCCCCTCGTCACGGATGACGCAGACGACGACGTGGCGCGCCTGCTTGAGCCCGTTGCGCAGCAGGTCATAGCGAACCTGCCGAGCCTTGAGCGACCGGCGCAGACGGGCTTTCACGTAATGCGAGATGCTGGCGGCGGAAGCCCTATAACTCATATTCTGTCCTGAAGATTATCCATTCCTGGAGTGAATGGATGAATACTTTGCGCTTCCGTCTGCAAATCCACGGCTCGACCGGCGACGCTGAGTTCAGTCACGCGGACATTCAAGTCGGACCAACAATACATCATCATACGGCGTAGTCGCCAACCAGCAGGCTCTGGACCCTGGGATTGGGTCCTTCTTTCTCAACTGCGTGCTCGATGCGCGCCCGTATCGACCGGTATTTATACAGCATCTTCCGATCGAAGGTTATTCCGCGATACAGCGCGTTGTAAATCGGATGTGCTTTGCGCAGGTCGACGTACACTTGGCTTTCCTTATCGGTCCACGGAAAAAAGGTTCCATGCCATGGCTTCGGATGCGCCATATAATGGACGATCGACAAGGAGGACATGTTCACCAGATGAAGGAATTGTTTGGGAAAGTTCCAGCGGTTCGATACCAGGATGAGCGATGAACCGCAGACATAATTCAATGCACCCTGATCATGTTTGCCCTCGCAGGCCTCGGGATTTCTAGCAAAAAGCTCGAGCGCCTCCTGCCCGATCCAGCCGTTTCGATGGAATTTCAGGACGCCTGCGTTGAAATAGTGGCTGTCCTTTCCGGTGTCGAGGAAGTCATGGATCGCCGTGTAATCCCGCGCCGCGAAAAACCTGCCCTCGGGCACAGTGGCACTTTCGAACGCACCGAGATCGCTGACGATCTGGGTATCCCCATCGAGGTAGATGATCTGGGTATAGTTGGAAGGCAGGATTTCGCAAAGGACCAGCTTGGCCATTGTGCTGACGCTGATGCGTCCTTGGAAATGCGAACTGTCGAGCTTGCCGAGCGAGTCCTGCAGCGCTTCGGTTGCATCGGTCAATATGACCCCACTCCTTGCGAGCAAGGCTTTCAGCTCTTCGAAATTGTCGAGATGTTCCGACATCAGAACGCAGACGTCGGTCGCAGGGCTTGCGAATTTGCGAGCCTGAAGCGCCGAGAGAATGGTCGGAAATGAATACTCGACATCCGTGACGTAGACGACGCACTGGTTGTTCATGTCATCACCTTTCCGATTGTGCGCAATACAAGTGAATCGGTATTGTCTTTGCGAGGCGAGGGACCAGTTGTGAATTGAGCCGACGGGTCTGTCATATGAAGGCCCTGTTCGGTATATATAGGCCAGCATCCAGCGCGCTGGTGTTGAATCGGTGTCTGGCTGCCGGCGGATTTTGTATGTTTCATTGTTGAGATATTCACCATGAAGAGTGCCTTGCCTGCCATAAGGCTATGTTTCGACATGTTGTTTCGCGGTACGGCGATTGGTGCCGGGACCCTTGTCGGAATGCGGAGGGAAGGGGGATTGTCATGTTGATCACCACACTCGGGGCAGCCGTGATTTCGATCGCTGCCGGGGCTTCCATCCGCGCCTGGGCTTTCGCGATTTTTGCAATCCTGGTGGCAATCGGCTTCGGCGGCGTCGCTTTCGCCGACGGGTCTTCCGTGATCGCGGCCATGCTCTCCGGTATCGCCATCCTCGTGCTCATGGAAATCGGCTATCTGGCAGGCGTGTTCCTGTCGGGGCTTTTGCGGCGCAATGCCAAGCTGCGCGAAAACAATTCCGTTGCAGATAGCGTCGCGACCACCAGCGAGCGGCCGCAAGGCTGATGTCGACATAAAACCCGCAGCATAGCCTTCTGCGACGGGCCTCGCAGGACGGTGTTTGTCGGATGGACGGCTTTTACAGGCGATCCTTGAAAGATGCAGTGCGGTCGGCCGGCTTCGGCCCAATGCGGGCACGCCGATGCCTCGACGAGATTGCCATCCCGCGCCGTGGCGGAGTTCCAAAGCGGGCGTCATCGTGTTGAAAACATCGGCGCTCTCATCAGAGATGTCGATGTCTCCAGCGGGGTTCGATTGGCGAGCGATCGGATCGCGCGCCGGGGAGAGGTATTGGTTGCCAGGCAGCCGGCCGCCAGACCTGCTGTGGTGCTGAACAGCAAGCCGAGATCCGTGCCGCTCCCCGATATCGCCGCCGAGGCGACCTGCGCGATGGATGCCATAACCGCAGCGTTTCCGATCGCCTGCGTCTCCCGATCGCCTGACATGTGCCGGCCGGAGGCCCTTGCAAGGCTGTACAGGAAGGCGGCGAAGAGAAGAGTGCCGGTCAATCCGACATTGGAGAGCAACGCAGCGATAAAACTCGAGGCCCGAACCGTGCCGAGCCCGGCGCCGAAGGTGGCGGTATCGACGAATGCGATCAATGCCAGTGTATTCCAGGCGGTGCGCTCTTCACCGGATTGCGATTGGAGCTTGTCCGACAAGGTGGTGCTCATCAGGCCGGCGATGGAATTCCACGCATCGGGGACAAGGCTGAGTGCGACGATGGCGCAGGGAATCAAAAACAGCGTGATCACCAGGAAAGTCACATGCGGGGTCTTGGCGGGGCCGCTGATCAGTCGTTTCAGGCAAAACAGAACGAACATGCAGACAACGAAAATGCCGGCAATATAAGCGGTTGTCGATGTGCAGAGGACGATCGTCGGGCCGATGAAAAGCGTTGCAAGTCCTGCCATACGGCTTTGGACGCGCTCCAGCCAGAGCAGCAGCGTGAAGGAAAAATAGGCTAATGCGACTGCGCCATAAGTGCTTGCTTCGGGGAACGGGCCGACGATGCGTTTGAAGCCGCTGATTGTCTCGGCCGTATGCATCGTATAGTTCGCGTTTCTGATGACATCGAGCAGGTAGGACTGGTCGGTCAGGAATGTTCCGATATCAATCAGTGCCAGGGTAAAACATGCGATCGAGGCGATGATTAACTGCAGTGCGATGAAACGGGCATAGCCGAGCCTGGCAAGCCCCGAGACGACGGCAAAGCAGGCGAGGTCGCCGAGCAGATAGACAGACTGGCTGAGATTGGACGAACCCGGCGACAGGGGAGCGGCCACCGTCGACATCATGCCCGTCGTGTCTCGCGCAGAGGAGTAGACGAGGGTCGCGCCTGCAAAGATGCGCGGCAAAAAGAAAGACGATGCCACCGAAAACAGGATGTAGGCGGCAAACCAGAAACCGGGACCCGGATAGGCCATGCTGGCGAGCGTCGCCTGTGTTTGAGCCGGGCGCAACAGGGCGGCCACCACGAGAAAAAGCACGAGAAGATGGCTTGGCTGGATGCTGCTGCCGCCGAGCGCGGGCAATTGGAGAGCCGCTGCCGCTCCGAGCAGCGTCGACAGGCAAAGGGTCGTGATCGCAAAACGCGCCCCGTTGACCATGCTGAGCAGGCCAAGCAGCAGAACGATGAAGCCGATCGGTTCTATCGACATGCTTCAGATCCCGATCCGGACGGAGCGGCGGCGGCATTGGGTTTGCCGAAAACCGGCATCCGCCTTCCGACGCAATGCCCGAGGCGAAAGCCGCCAGCTGTCGTTAATGGTCACGACCGCCCCCTAATTCGATCCCGTCTGGGATATCCAGCCGGGAGCCGTCTGATTGTCGCCCGCTACATCAGACAGCGGGACTGCCGAGCTTTGCTGCTGTGGCGCGGACTGCAGCTGCAGCGGAGGCGACGGCGTCTGGAGGTCCGTGCCGATGCCGATTTCGACGACATCATGCGGCCGCAAGCTGGTCGTCTCGTCCGCCTCGATATTGCGATAAGTGCCATCGTCGTTACGACGCACGATCCTGTAGTTCTTTTGTGCTCTGCCAAGACCCGGCATGTCCGTATTCATCTGGGCGAGTTGAGCGCTGTAGCCAGCCTGTTCGCCCAGAAGCTGGGCCACCTGGATGTCGATTGCCGCCCTGCCGATCGCGAGATTGACCTGGTTGAGTAGCTCCTGGTTTTCACTGTTCTGCCGGTTGACGATATTGATCTTCGAGCGATCGGCTTCGCTGAGCCCCTGGCGAGCCGTGGTCAGGGCGACCTCGAGATCGATCAGGGTGCCTTGTGCATCCGCAACGCCGCGGTCGACCGTGACCTGCCGGGAATTGCTGACCAGACCCTTGCTCACCAGGCTGTTGACATTGTCCAGTTCCTTTTGCGCAAGGTCGATCTGTCGCTTTTGCGAATTGATCTTGGCCTCCAGTGATTGGACCTGCTGGCCGTAGAGACGGGCGAGGTCGCTCGCCGCTTCGATCTGGCTTTCGATATCGACGCGTCGCAGCCACATCAGGTTCAATTCCTGCGCCTTCAGCTTGTCCACATCGGGTGTTCCGGCGAGTTCGGCAGGGATATCGAAACTCTGTTCGCCGGCGATCTCGGCGCGCAACCGCGCCTGGCGCATCAGAAGATCGCGCCGGTTGAGAATGGCCGTTCGGTAGGCGCCGGCAGCCTGGATCCGGTCGCGCTCGAAGACGGTATTCTCCTCGCGCTCCCGAAGGAAGCCGCCGGCGATGCTGACGGCCTTCATGACCGTCATATCGGCCTCAAAAGCATAGCGCCCGGGGGTCTGCACGGTCCCGGTCACGAAGATCGGCGCATGCTGGGCAATTTCCACGGCGATGAACGGCTTTCCCGGCAGTTCGGCCTTTTCGGAGAGCGCAGTGGCGATCGCATCGGAAACCTGCTCCGTCGTCTTGCCGATCGCCTGCACCTGGCCGGCGATCGGAATCGCCAGATTACCGGCATCGTCGACTGTATATGTTCCGCCGAGGGCTTCCCAACTGGCATACCGGGAATCCGACGATCGCCATTCGACGACACGCAGTCTCACCTGATCTTCCGGCACGAGGGTATAGTTTTCCGCATGGGCGACGCTCCAGCCGGTCACGCCGGAAAATACCAGCAAGGCAAGGGCGACGGAGATGAGGCGACCGGACAAGGATGTACGCTGCATTGTCTGCTATCTCCGTTTCGTTGCGATCGACGGCGAAGGCATCTCGCGCGGCGCGGGATTGCCGAATTCCAGGATGCGGGACGGAGAGACGCGGCCGACAAGAAGATCGGATAGCGCCAGCAAATTGCCGTTCAAGCGTCCCCATCGGTCGATCAAGCGGTCATTGAATAATAGGCCCCGCGTATTCGCCAGGATGTTGCGGCCGATCTGTGCGACAGCACGGCCCTTCGACATCGTGCCCTTCCGGATCAGGTAGACAGGATTGGCAACTTGCGAATAGCCGAGTCTTCGGCCGGGCTGGCGCCCGGATCGGACGCCGAGATGCACGCCGCGAGCGCCTTCGACACGCACGGACCTGCCGTGGCGGGCGATGGACCGGCTGAAATCGACATCTTCGAGCCAGCCGTAGAGCGGCAGCTTTTCGTCAAAGGTCAGCGCGTGCTCGACAACGGGTGAAAGGCGAACCGCCATGTTGCATCCGTAGGCGTTATAGACCTCCGTCACATGCCCGGCCCTTTCGCCCGCAGTTTCAAGAACCTTCAAAGCCTTTGACATGCTGAGGCCGCCATCGAGGATGCCGTCGGCCAGGACTTCGCCAGTGGCGATCGCCACGTCGGGGTTTGCTGCAAAGACAGCCGCCATCCGCGACAGGAAGGTCGCGGCGGGAATAAAGTCGTCATCCAGGAAGATCAGAATATCCGTATCGGCGGCGGCCGCCTGGATGATCCTGTTGCGCTGGGAGGTCAGGCCACGGCTGCCGACGATGACTTCCACATCGAGACGGTCGGCGAGGCCGGCGGCGTCGTCGATCACGGGCACGCAGACGATCAGCCGCTCGGCCTGGTCCGGCAGGGCGGTCAGATAATCGACGGTCTCCTTGAGTATCGAGGGGCGGCCTGCCGAAGCAATCCCCACAGCCAGTCGCAATGGGCGGCGCGCGCGGCCCGCCATGGCTTCAGCGCCGCAAGGAACAGGCGCCGGTCCGATCGGGCTGTCCTGCCTGGTTGCTTCTGCCGAAGGTGAAGTCATGACTCTATTCTTTTCGGTGCATGGTTGATGATCGCGCCGAGGATCTCCGCGCCGATATTCCGCAGGGTCTCGATGACGTGCATGGTATCGTCGATCGAGGTGTGTCCGTGCGACGTGACCACGAGGACACCGTCCAGTTCCGGCGCGATCGCATTGGCATCCGGCGAAGCAGAGAATGCGGAAATGTCGACGAATATGGCGTCGAACTCCTTTTTCAGGTCGGCGAAGCTCAACTGCGTGCGGCGGGAACTAAGGCGAATGGCCGGCGTCACCGCTTCGACTTTGCCGAGGGGTAGGAATTTCAGCGTCGGGGTGAGGGGCAATGCCGCCGTCTGGATCAGTTCGCCATTGTCGAGAACATCGACGAGGCCTGTGGAACTATGGGGTGCGATCGATTTGCTGAGCGACGATTTCTGCGCAGCGGCATCGATCAGCAGCGTCTGCGCTCCTGATATCGACGAGAGCACCGCAAGTTCGCATGCTATGGTCGATGCCCCGCTGCCGGGATTGACGGCGACGATTCCAATGACGACCCGGCGTTTGCGCCGAAGACCAACGACTGTCGCGCTCAGCTCCGCCATGCCTGGAATAATAGGATAGGCGGCTGCGGTGCCGCTGCTGCCGGTACCGGCGGCGAGGAAACGCGCAGAGGGACCATTGCGGGTCCTCGATGTCGCCAGCAAAGTGACAAAGGGCAGCCCACCGGCTTCCGCGATCTGATGGGGCCGGACGATCCGGCGATCGCCGGCGTGCCTTATCATGGCGAGTGCGAAGCCGACGCCAAGACCAACCGCCGCCGCAAAGGCGATGATGAGCGTGCTGCGTGGTCTGGCTTTCGAAAGAGGCAGGGTGGCCCGAGAGACGATCGTGGCATCCGACACCGGGTAGGTGATGCGCTGCCTGGCTTCGGTCAGCTGATTCAAGGTATTTTCATAGAGGGTGCGGCGGGCGTCAGTCGCGCTCTGCAGCTCCGCAAGCTTGAACTGATCGCGCGGATTGCTCGTGAAGCTGGCCAGGGCACTGGCAGCTTCGGCCAGTCCGCGCTGCTGCTCGCTTACGAATCTGGTCAGCCATTCGCTGTATTGCCGGGACGCATTGGCCTTCATCGCGATATTCTTCTGGATATACTGCCTGGCCAGCGTGTCGGCGATATCGACTGCCTGCTGCGGGGTCGACGCCGCAGCCGATATCTCGATGATCGTCGAACTCCCGATCCGGCGTACTCCCATCATGTTCAGCAGCGTGGCGACCGCCCGATCGTGGATCCGCCCGTCCTCGATCTGCTGTTGCGGCTGTGTGTCACGCGGTCCTGGGCCTGCCGCTTCCTGCGATGCCGTTTCCGGTTCGGAAGAAACCCCCATCAACCAGTTCTTTGCCCTATCCTGCAGCGAAGGCGTCTGATCGACAAAGTCAGGATCGGTATCGAGACCAAGTGCCGTTACCGTTCCACCGACGACATCGCTGGATTTGGCGATCTCCAACTGTCCCTCGATGAACGCGTCTTCCGCGAAAGCCCTCTGTGCTTCGGAGCCGCTGACCTGGGGGACGATCACAAGTTGCGTGTTGGCAACGAACGTCGGTTCGGCGGTCAGCACGTAGCTCCCTGCCATTACAAGGAAAGCGAAAGTCGTCGCCGCAATCCACAGCCAGCGCATTCTGAGAAAGAAGAGCATATCCCGCAAGGTGAGCGGCGAATTCCCGCCGGTGGCTGCGGCAGGCAGAGATATCGGAGAAACACCGCTGAAGATCGTGCTTGAGGTCATGTCGTCCTAATCCAAAATGGCGAGATCACGGAGTAACCGGGTAGTGGCAGCTTGGAGGGACGGGGGAGTAGCGTGTCTTCCGATTCCAGGCATGATCGGCGGCTCTCCCCATGAATGCTCAATACGAGCCACGCTGCGAAAACAGAGCGGGAATGGTCTTGGCAATGATGATGAAGTCCCGGCCGAGCGACCAATTGTTGAGATAGTGAACGTCGAGGGAAACCCGGTACTCGTAACTGACATCATTGCGCCCGCTGGTCTGCCAGTGACCGGTCAGGCCCGGGCGGACGGCCATGTAGGCCCATATATGCTCGCCGTAGCGCGGCAATTCCTCGGCCGTGATCGGCCGGGGGCCGACAAGGCTCATGTCGCCACGCACGATATTGATCAGTTGGGGAAGCTCGTCGATGCTCGACCGCCTGAGGATATCACCGACGGCCGTGATCCTCGGATCGTCCTTCAGCTTGCGTGTCTCTTCCCATTCGCTTCGCGCAGCCGGGTTGTTTTGCAGCAATTCGGCAAGCTGAGCACTTGCGTTGGTCTTCATCGTGCGAAACTTGAGGCATCCGAACGGTGCTCCGCCGACGCCGATGCGCGTATGGGAATAGAAAACCGGGCCGCGGTCGCTCATCTTCACGATCATTGCGACGATCAACAGAAGCGGCGAAAGCAGGATCAGCGCCGTGACGGCGATGACAAGGTCTAGCGCGCGCTTCGACGATCTGCCTGCCGCACGAGGCCGGGACGAATGAAGATCGGCGCCTTTCGCGGACCGTCCGACACGCGACCAAGCCTCGAAACTATGTGCTTCCCATGTCATGGGTGGTCTCCAAAATATTCCGATTAAGAACCGTTCAAAGTTTGCTGCGCCGCACTCTGGTTGTCTGTTACCAAGGTCATAATCCTTAACAAATTCTTTATGCTACTAACGGGCAATCGAGAATTCGGAATACACTTGATGGCCTTATTTTCATTTAAAACGACAATCTAATCTAATTCGTGGTGATTATCCGCTGACGCCTATTTATCAGTTTTGATATCATCACTTTGATTATTGCCGCTTTTTATTCAGTAAGCCATTTTAATAGGCAGCGATCTTCGATCGCGTGGCTGTTTTTTGGCTTCTTTGAGATTTTTGGTCCTTTTTACGGTGTATATTTTGTTTTGAAGTTAAATGTATACTTTATCTTTATGTCATATCTCCGTGATGTTATTTGACTCTCATATTAAGACAATATAAATGATGCAGTGCAGCATTGCCTATGGTTATCGAGTGGAGTTATGCGCATGGATGGGGCGACACACGCATCAGATCGCAGGGCCGGCATCGGCAAGGCGGCGATATCGGCTAACGGCGGCATTCATCTGAACAGCCGCATCGTCATCGACGACGAATTCCTTTCCTGCCGGTCGAGCGTCCGGCGTTTCCGGCGCGGCGAGATCATCGCCGGGGCCGGCGTCCTCGTCGATACGTTCGCGCGCGTTCATTCGGGGGTGGTCAGCGCAAGCACGATGCTGCCCGACGGCAGGGAATTCATTGTCGAGATCATTCCGAAATCCGGCCTCATCGGCGAGCTCGAGGTTCTGCGCAGGCAGACGTTGAGCCTCGAATACCGTGCCGGTTCCGCCTGCGAGCTGCATTTCTTCGAAGGCCGGCTGCTGCGCGACATGTATGCCAGCGATCCCTCCTTTCGCGAAAAGGTCTTCTCCAGGGCACTGGCGCGTATTTCAGAGCTTGAACTTCGGATCATTGCGAATGCGGCGTCGGGCCTGCAATCGAGGCTGGCCAGCACGCTGCTGCGGCTCTCCACTGTTTATGGAAAAGATGCGGCAAACAGCGGCGACGAACTGATCATCTCGCAAAATGATCTGGCCGCGACGCTGCCGGCGTCCCGCGAGAAGGTCAATCAATGCCTGCGGCGTCTGCGGGAAGGCAAGATCATCGACGGGGGCCAGGGCAAGATCCGCATCCTCAACCGCAAGGCGCTGGAGGCCTGTGCCAACGGCGCAGTTTCGGTGAAGTGATGCGCCCGTCGCTTCCCGAGGCCCTCCGATCCGCCGCAAACGTCGGCCGGTTTCCCGGCCCCGGCACGACAAAGATCGATCGCGTGGTCATCATCGACGACTATTCGGTCGCCAGAGGCGGTGCGACGGCGCTGGCGGTGCTGTCCGCCAAGCTTTTTCGGGGCCTCGACATCCCCGTGACCTATATTTGCGGAGATGACGCCGCCAATGCGGAGCTCGTCGCACTCGGGGTCTTGATGGTCGGGCTGAACAGCCGCGATCTGCTCAGTGCCGAGCGTGCGAAGGCTTTCGTAACCGGCATTCACAATGGCGCCGCCGTCCGTATGGTCGCGAACTGGATTGCCGCAAACGACACCGCCAATACCGTCTACCATGTGCATGGCTGGCACCAGATCCTGTCTCCGGCGATTTTCAGGGCGTTGATGCCGGTCGCCAGACGATGTGTGGTGCACGCGCATGATTTCTTCACGGCCTGCCCCAACGGCGCCTTCTTCGACTATCAGGCGCAGGAAGTCTGCCTTCGACGCCCGCTCGGCGGAGGCTGCATTGCGACGGCCTGCGACAAGAGAAGTTATTCGCACAAATTGTGGCGGGTTGCCCGCGGCTCCAATATCCTCCGACGGCTGAAGGATCAGGCCGATTTCGGCCGGATCATCCTGCTGCATGAGAAGATGGCAAGCTTCCTCGTCGGCGCCGGATATCGGCCCGAACGCCTGACGACGATCCGCAATCCCGTCGCTCCGCTCTCCATCAAACGCATCGAGGCGGAGGCGAACGAGGAGTTCGTCTTCATCGGGCGGCTGGACGAAGAGAAGGGCATAGAGGACGCGGTGGCCGCCACACGCAAAGCCGGCGTCAGGCTCTGCGTGATCGGGGACGGGCCGCTGATGCCGCTGGTTGCGGCTTCGGGAGATCACGTCAGGGCCGTCGGCTGGCAGTCGCATGCGGAGATCGGCCCGACCATCCGCAAGGCGCGTGCACTGTTGATGCCGTCTCGCTATCCCGAGCCATTCGGCCTCGTCGCTATCGAAGCGGCCAGGAGCGGTCTGCCGGTCATCATGTCGCGCAGCGCCTTTCTTGCCGAAGAAATGCAAAGAGCCGGCATGGCGATCGCCTGCGATACGGCTGACGAAAGCGCCTTTGCCGATACTTTGACGCGATTTAGCCAAATGCCGAGGGACGAGGTCCGCGCCATGAGCGAGCGGGCTTTCCGGCTGTCGCCGGATCTTGCGTCGACACACGAGGAATGGCGTGACGCGCTTCTTTCCGAATACCACAGCCTGATTTCGACGAATGCGGTTCCCGAGCTGACAGACGGTGTGGCGATACAAGGAGTATTGAGTTGACCCTTAAGGCAACAACCTCTCTTCCCGACGCGAGGGCATTTCTCGGCGATGCGCCTGTCATGGCGAAAAGACGTGTCACTGATGCCGGAAGCGTGGGCGATACCAAGCAGCTTCGCGTCGCCATCGTGCATTATTGGCTCGTCTCGATGCGCGGTGGCGAGAAGGTCGTCGAAGAGCTGTGCCGCATGTTTCCGCAGGCCGACATCTTCACCCTTGTCTGCAACCGGGATCGCATCAGCGATTTTCTGAAGACGCGGAACATTCGCACATCCTTCCTGCAGAAGATCCCCGGTGCAAAGCGGCATTATACCAAGATGTTGCCGCTGATGCCCTTCGCGCTCGAGCAGTTCGATCTGCAGGATTACGACCTCGTGCTGTCGAGCGAATCCGGACCCGCCAAGGGCATCATCACGCGCGCTGACGCCCTGCATGTCTGCTACTGCCATTCGCCGATGCGCTACATCTGGGATCAGTTCCATGTCTACCGCCATGGCCTGCCCTGGGTGGGTCGCGCAATGATGTCGATCACCGCACCCATGCTGCGCGCCTGGGATGTGACGACCTCCTCGCGGGTCGATGTGTTCGTCGCGAATTCCGATTATGTCGCAAGCCGCATCCGCCGCTTCTACGACCGGGAATCCATCGTCATCCATCCGCCGGTTGCGACCGACGATTTTGCGGTGGGGAAGGGGAAGGGCGAGTTCTATCTCTATGCAGGACAGCTGACCACCTACAAGCGGCCGGATATCGCCGTTCGCGCCTGCACCGAGGCCGGCCGGAAACTGGTCGTGATCGGCGAGGGCGATCAATTGGCCTATCTGAAGTCGATCGCCGGACCGACCGTCCAGTTTCTCGGCCATCAGCCCTTCAACGTTCTGCGCGACCACCTGTCGCGATGCCGTGCCCTATTGTTTCCGGGCACGGAGGATTTCGGCATCCTGCCGGTGGAAGCCATGGCATCAGGGCGGCCGGTTCTGGCTTTCGACGCCGGCGGCGCCAGGGAAACCGTTTCCTCGCCAAAGGTCGGGTTTCGCTTCGCGCAGCAGACCACGGAAGCTCTGTTGGAAACGATGGCGGCGTTCGAAGAGGTGGAGGACGATATCGATCCGCATGCCATCCGCGCGCACTCGCTGAAATTCTCTTCCTCCGTGTTCCGCGACCGGCTGTCCAGCCTGATCGAGCAGCAACTGACCAACCATGGCGACCGATCCGCCGAGGTCTTCAGAAGACGGCCAGGCTGAGGGCAAGGAACGGAGCTGCCTGTCTTGCCGCTGCGACCGAAACTGTCGACGAGGAATAGAAAATAGATCATGTCAAGCGTATCTCAGAGGACGGCGACGGCAAGTATCTGGACCATCAGCGGAAAGTTCCTGGCGCGACTGCTCGATTTCGTCAGCCTCCTGATCCTCGCAAGGCTGTTGAGCCCGGCGGATTTCGGCCTTGTCGCCATCGCGACCTCGGTTCTGATCATCGTCGAGACAATCCTGGACCTGCCGCTGACGCAGGCCCTGATGCGCCAACCGTCGCCCTCGGACGATATGTTTGCCACCGCCCTTACCCTCAGCCTGCTTCGAGGCGTGGCCATCAGCATGCTGATGATGATCATCTCCTGGCCGATGGCTTTGATCTATGACGATTCCCGGCTTTTCTCTCTCGTCGCCGTGCTCTCGATTGCGCCTGCCATGCGCAGTGTGATCAGCCCGCGCATGGTTCTGTTCATGCAGCGGTTCGATTTCAAACGCGAATTCGCACTCGATCTCATCACCAAGGGGTCGACACTGCTGTTCGGTGTCGGGGTGGCGGTTGCGACCGGCAGCTATTGGGGACTGGCGATCGGCGCGGTTGCAGGCCCGACCGCCGCGGCGATCACCTCCTATGTCTTTGCGCCGATGCGACCGAGGTTCAGTCTTTCCGAGTGGAAGCACTTTCAGGACATGATCAGCTGGAACACCGTCTCGCAGGTGCTGAGTTCGATCAACTGGCAACTGGACCGGCTGCTTTTGCCGCGCTTTACGGGCTTGTCGACTTTCGGCGCCTTCAGCGTCGCCGACAATATCGCCGCTATTCCATACCAGACCTTCGTCGGGCCATTGTTGCGCCCGCTGATGGCGGCATTCTCGACCGTCGATGACCGTCGCAATCTGATCGCTGCCTATCTGAAGGCGACGAACGCGATCACCTTCGTGGCAGCGCCCATCCTCATCGCGCTCGCTTTGCTTGCCGAGCCGGCCGTGCGGATCATCGTTGGCGAGAAATGGGCATCCGCCGCGCCGATTCTGCAGTGGTTGTGCATCGGCAGTCTGCTCGGTCTTCCGACGAACATGATGCCGCCATTGGCTATGGTCCTGAACAAAACCCGTTATCTCGCCCTCCGGATGTTTGCCGAGTTCGCCGTCAGGGTTCCGGTCACCATCCTGGGCATTGTCTATTTTCAGGTGGCAGGAGCACTGGGCGCGCGGATCGTGGCGGTGCTTGTCGCCTATGCCGCATCGCTGATCATCACGCGGCGGCTGATCGGCGCGACGTTTGCCGCTCAGTTGCACGCCTTTTTAAGGCCTCTGGCGGCGAGCGTGCCGATGATCGCTTTCCTGCTGTGGATGGAGCCGATGCTCGCCGCCATGCCTGTCGGCCTCAACCTGATCGTCAGCCTGGCGCTTTGCGGCGGGGCGGCAGTGGCGATCTTCTGGGCCTTCGCGCTGCTCGTGTGGCAGGTTGTCGGAAGGCCCGACGGCATCGAGACCATCGTCGTCCAAAGGCTCATGCCGCGACGAAACGGAGTTCTCATCTCATGATCGAGACAAGTGCAGCCCAACGATTGGTTTGGCGTTTTCGGAGGAGCAGAATGCGTTACGGGATATCTTCTAAGGCCCTGGGCTTGCTTATCGTTCTTGGTCTGGGGGCGTTGCCCGGCCAACCCAGCGTGGCTCAGGAACCACTCAATATCAATGCCTACCAGCTGACGTTCGAGGAGAGTTTCGACAGCCTCGACGTCTCGGCCTGGGGAGAGAAAAGCTCCCGCTGGATCGCCCATACGCCCTGGAACGGCGATTTCGGTGACGCCCGTTTCACAGACCCGGCCCCCGGCTTTCCATTTACCACCGATCAGGGAATTCTGAAGATCGAAGCGCGCAAGGAGGCCGATGGAACTTGGCGCTCGGGCCTGCTGTCGTCGGTGAACCCGAAAGGCGAAGGATTCTCGCAGCAATTCGGTTATTTCGAAGCACGGATGAAGCTGCCGCCGGGCAAGGGCGTCTGGCCAGCCTTCTGGCTTATCGGGCTCGACCGCTCGAAATACACCGCCGAGATCGACGTCCTGGAATATTATGGGCGCGCACCCTACGAATTCAGCATGGGCTTTCATATCTGGCGTCAGAGCCAAGGCGGCCAGAACACGACCGGCGGCCATTGGCAAACCGTCCAGGACGGAATTCTGAACAGCGAATATCACACCTACGGCGTCGATATCCAAGCCGACAAGACGAGCTTCTACTTCGACCGTCAGTTCATCTGGAGCTTCGACACGCCGAAGGAATTCCACATGCCGTTCTATCCGCTGGTGAACCTGGCACTCGGCTCGGGTTGGCCGATCGATGAAACGCCGAATCCTTCCATTCTGCTCGTCGACTATATTCACGTCTACCAGCGGAAGCCTACTGACGCGGCGAATTGAACAACTGTCGGGGATAGCGTTCCGTCGCTAAAGCGCGTCGCGATCTTTCAGATTCGCTCCTCGCGCTTTAGGTCCTTGTTTTTACGCATGTCGTTGTCGCAAAACCGCTGCACACTTTTGCGCGACATGCTCTAGAACAGGATGATTTTAGGCCGGGTCGGCCTAAAATCTGAATCCTGTTCTACATTATATAGTGAGAGCATGATGTCGTCCGAAAACCGATCACACTTTTCGGCATCATGCTCTAACGGCCGCAGCTGAGACCGGTTTCCGGGTCGAAGAGATGCATTGCTTCCTCGTCGAAAAAGAGGGTGAGCTTCTCGTTGTCGCGGATCGGTGTGCGTGGCGGCAGACAGGCCATCAGGCGCTGATTTCCGGCAAGGGCGGTGACGACGAGTTCCGGACCGGTCAGCTCTGCGACCTCAAGGGTTGCCTCAATCGACAGCCCTGTGCCGTCCGTGCGAAGCGCCTCGGGACGGATGCCCAGGATAAGGTCGCGGCCATTGCCGGCCGCCTGGCGGAAACGGGCGGGCAGGGGCAGGATCGCATCGGAGCCTGAAAGCGCCAGGCCACCGTCGCGCGCCGTCGCCTTCAGCAGGTTCATCGGCGGCGCGCCGACAAAGGTCGCGACATAGAGCGTTGCCGGATGGTTGTAGATCTCCTCCGGCGTGCCCAGCTGCTCGATGCGGCCGTCGCGCATGACGGCGATGCGGCTTGCAAGGGTCATCGCCTCGATCTGGTCATGGGTGACGTAGACGACCGTGGTCTTCAGCATCTGATGCAGCCGCTTGATCTCGGTGCGCATCTCCATGCGCAGCTTGGCGTCAAGGTTGGAGAGCGGCTCGTCGAAGAGGAATACCTCAGGCTTGCGCACCAGCGCGCGGCCGATCGCAACGCGCTGGCGCTGACCGCCGGAAAGCTGGCTCGGCTTGCGGTCGAGGAGGTTTTCGATCTGCAGGAGCTTGGCGGCATCGTGTACGGCCCTATCGCGCTCGGGTGCTGCCACCTTGCGCATTTCCAGGCCGAAACCGATGTTCCGGTGCACCGTCAGATTGGGATAGAGCGCGTAGGATTGAAAAACCATGGCGATGTCGCGGTCCTTCGGATGCACGCCGAGCACTGAGCGGCTGCCGATCCTGACATCGCCGCTCGTCGCCTCGGCAAGGCCGGCGATGATGTTCAGCAGCGTGGACTTGCCGCAGCCGGAGGAGCCGAGCAGCACCAGGAACTCGCCGCTTTCCAGCGAGATGTCGATGCCTTTCAGCGTCTCGACGTCGCCATAGGTCTTGCGGATGTTTTGAATTTCGAGCGCGCTCATCGCACGGGCTCCTGAAGAGATGTCGGGCCGCCATAGTTGCGGGGAAGTGTGGAGATGGCACGCGAGGCAACCTCGGTTCCAGCCTTCAGGCAGGAAACCAGCGGCCCACCGCTTGCGAGCGCGCCGAGAAAGGCGGCGTTGAAGACATCGCCGGCGCCGATCGTATCGACGACTTCGACAACGGGTGCTGCCACCGAAACCAAGCTGCCGTCCGGCCCGATCGCGAGAGCGCCGTCCGGGCCGCGTTTGACGACGATAATCGCACCCGCCGGCATATGCGACTTGATGTGACGCGCGGCCTCGATCGGATCGGCGATGCCGGCAAGTGTCGTCGATTCGACCTCGTTCAGCAGCGCGATGCCGCTCCGAGAGAGCCAGGCGCGTGTCGACGCGCAATTCTCGTCCGTCCAGCCGTCGAGCGGCCAGCCGGTATCGAGCGCGACGGTGATGTCATGACTGTCGGCCCAGTCGAAGAATTTGCCGTATTCTTTTGTCAGATCGTCGGTCAGGAACGAGCCGCAGAGAAGCGCGTAGCCGCCCTGCAGTCTTGCGCCTTCGATGGCAGCGAAGACGTCTGCCAGGCTGAAACGCGGCAGGTGGCCCCTCGTCGTGAAGAAGGTGCGCTCGCCGTCCGGATGGGTGATGCCGACGGAGAGCGTCGTTTTCTCAGGGCGTACCGGCCACTTGTCGGAACGGTGGCCGAAGGCTTCGCTTAGCCAGCGGCCGAACTGATCACTGCCGATATTGGCGGCGATCTCGAATTCGACGCCGAGCGCTTGCCAGGCGAGCGCGCTGTTGCCGGCGGCTCCGCCGACGCGCAACTCGTCATGGTCGACGATGATTTCCGTCCCGGCCTTCGGCCAGGGGGCGGCCGGGCCAAGGATCAGGTCAACATTGACGTTGCCGATGACTGCAAGCGGCCGCATTCATTCGCTCCGGGTGATTTTGGTGGATCGAACCGGCGTTCCCGCATTCTCCACGCGGGCATCGGCAAAGGCGATCATCAGCCGCTGGGCGACCGGCAGCATAGCGAAGATCGCGGCAAGACCGGTTGCAGGTGCAAAGCGGATCGTCACCGCGCCGACGACCGGCGCTTGCCCGGATGCGTCGAACAGGATGACCGGAGCGCCGGTCTCGACGGCGGACACCGCCATTGCCGTCACCAGGCCGGCGGTTTGGTCCAGGCCGCGGAACAGCACGACGCCGATTTCCGGCCCCAGCATCTCCATCGGACCGTGGCGCAGTTGGCCGCCTTCGAGCGAGAAGCAGGGACGGCGCGACAGCTCGGTCAATCCGAGCGCGAGCGCCTCGGCGATACCCTGCAGCCGGCGGCCTGACGTGACAATGGTCGCGACGTTTTCGAGCGCCGAGAGGGCGGCGGCGATGTCATGATCTTCCGGCGCCTTGAGGGCGGCAAGGGCGGTGTCAGGATTTTCGCCGAGGGCGGAAAGGATTGCCAGATGCAGGGCGAAGGTCACCGTCAGGCTGCGGGTCGCGGCGAAGGCTAGCTCGGTGCCGCCGCTGCCCACCAGCGACGGGGCGGTTCTTGCGAGGAAGGAATTGCCTTCGAGTGTCAGGCCGAAAGTCTCTTCCGTGCCGCCGGTCTGGTTGAACCAACGCACGACCTCGGCGCTTTCGCCGGATTGCGAGGTGACGAAGATCGTCCTGCCGGCGATCGGCAGCGGCTGGCCGAGCTGTTCGGACAGCGGCAAAGCGACGGCATCGATGCCGAGCGTCCTGTAGAGCGGCTCGACGGCGCGGTTGACGGCATGCGAGCCGCCCATACCGATGAGCAGCAGGCTGCCGGTCTTCTTCAGCGAAGCGGCGGCCCTCACCGCCATCGGCTGGGCCGCTTGATAGGAGGCGATGGCATCGGCATGCTGGTGCGCCATTTCGCGGTCGATCGCCGCAAGTCCGGCGGGTCGGGTTCTTTCTTCTGTCATCTTCATCCCTTGACGCCGCCGCTGGTGAGCCCCGAAATCAGGGCACGTTGCATGAGAAGACCGATCAGCACCGGGGGCAGGGCGGCGAGCACGCCTGCCGTCGCAATCAGTCCGTAATCGGAAACGCGGCCGCCGGCGAGATCGGCAATGGCGACGGTCAGCGTCTTGGCGCGCTGGTCCGAGGTGAAGAGCAGCGCATAGAAGAATTCATCCCAGGCAAGCAGGAAGGCAAAGAGGCTTGACGTCGCCACGACGGGGGCGGCCAGCGGCAGCGTGATGATCCTGAGCGTCTGGAACAGGCCGGCGCCGTCGATCATCGCGGCGGATTCGATTTCGCGCGGGATGGAATCGAAACCCGATTTCATCAACCAGGTGGTGAAGGGCGCTAGGATGGTGAGATAGACGAGCGCGAGGCCGAAGACGTTGTTCAGCATGCCGAGGTGGGAAAGCCCCATATAAAGGGGCACGGCGAGCGCCACCGGCGGCAGCATGTAGGTGGCGATCACCATCGACAGCGACCAGCCGACCGAAGGCGAGCGCGACACGGCCCAGCCGGCCGGAATGGCGAGCGCGATGGCGGCGATCGTCGCCATGCCCGCCACCTCGATGCTGTTTCGCAGCGACGAGGTGAAGGCGGCGCCGGCGCTGTTTTCGAGCGTCGAGAGCAGCATGCCGTAGCGCGAGAAGTCCGCCGTCTGCGGCCACCAGCGCAGCGGCTTTGCCGCAAGGTCGGCGGCCGGCGAGATGCTCATGATGAACAGCCAGAGGATCGGCGCCAGGATGACGGCGGCAAGCAGCAGCGCGCAGAGATGGATGAAGGCGGAAAAAAGCGGGCTCTGGCGTTCCATCAGGCAGCGCTCCCGGCGGTCTTGCGCACCAGAGCGGCGTAGCCGGCAGCAAGCAGCGTCACCAGCAGCGTGACGATCAAAGCCAGCGATGCGCCGGAGCCCGCCCGCTGGAAGGAGAAGGCTTCCTGATAGACTAGGATCGACAGCGTGCGCGTGCTGTTGGCCGGGCCGCCGCGGGTCATGACCCAGATGATGTCGAACACTTTGAAGGCCTCGATCGTGCGCAGCACCAGGGCCACCATCAATGGACCTGCGAGATAGGGTAGGATGACGAAACGGAAGCGGGCGAAAGCGCCGGCGCCGTCGACCAGCGAGGCGGCGGTGATGTCGCGCGGCACGGCCTGGAGTGCGGCCAGAGCGATCAGCGCCACCAGCGGGAAATTCTTCCAGCAATCGGCGACGATGAGGGCCGCTAGCGCCGTGCCCGGTTCGCCGAGCCAGGAGCGGTAGGCCTCCAGCAGGCCGAGTTGAGTGAGCGCGGCGTTCAGCGCGCCGTATTCCGGATTGTAGATCAGCCGCCAGAGCGTGGCGTTGACGACGGTCGGCAGCGCCCAGGGCAGGATCATCAGGGCGCGAAGCGCGGTGCGGCCGCGAAACTGCTGGTTCAGCAGCAGGGCTGCCAGAACGCCGATCACCATTTCGGCGGCGACCGAGACGATCGCGAACCATGCGGTGGTAACAAGCGTGCGCTGGAAATTCGAGCCGGAGATCATCTTCGCATAATTCTCGATGCCGACGAAGTTTCCTTCCGTGCCGACGAGCTTGGCATCGGTGAAGGAGAGGCCGACGGTATCGATCAGAGGCCAGCCAATGACTGAAATCATGACCACGAGAAGCGGCAGCATCAAAAGCCACGCGCGGGTTGTCAGCCAAGTGCCCGACATCAAGGCGACCCTTCTTCTTTATAGGTTTGGAGACCGGGCGACGGCAGACGCCGCCCGGGTCTTCATGCTTGATCAGAGGCCGCTATTGTCGGCGGCCGACTTCAGCGCGTCCTCGGGAGAGGACTGGCCGAGCAGCGATTCCTGGATCGCTTGCTGCAGCGCGGTCGAGAGCTCCTGATATTTCGGCGTCGTCGGGCGCGGATACATGGCGGCCAAGCCGATCTTGGCGGCGGAGATCAACTCTTCTTGGCCCTTGGTGACGGCTGGGTCCTCATAGGAGGAGGCCCAGATCGGCAGGCTGAGTTTGGCATAGGCATTCTGCGTCGCCTGCGAGGTCATGAAGGTAATGTATTTCCAGGCCTCATCGGGATGCTGGCTGGCCGAGGTGATGCCGAGGCCCATCGAGCCGTTGACGGCCGAAGCCTCGCTCTTGCCGGCAATACCCGGCGCCGGCACGACGCCGACCTTGCCCGCGACCTTGCTGTCCTTCGGATTGTTGGCCATGTTGTACATGTAGGTCCAGTTCAGCGCGAAGGCGGCATCGCCGTTTTCGAAGACCTTGCGGACGTCCTCTTCCAGGAATTCCTTGGAGTTCGGATTGGTGAGGCCCGAGGAATAGCTCGAAACCATGTATTTCAGCGCATCGAGGCCGCCGCCGGTCTGGAAGGCCGGCTTGCCGTCCTTGAGGAAATCGCCGCCATAGGCGCTGACGAGCGTGGTGTAATCGCAGATCGCGGCTTCGGCCTGCGACCAGCTCCAGGCGATCGGCGTGGCGAGCAGGCCCTTGTCCTTGATCGTCTTTGCCTGCTCGGTCAGCTCGTCCCAGGTTTTCGGCGGAGCCTTGATGCCGGCCTTTTCGAGGACTTCCTTGTTATAGAACAGATATTTGGTGTCGAGGATCCACGGCATGCCGTAATATTTGCCGTCATATTGCACGGTGGTCCAGGCGCCCGGCAGCACGCCCTTCTTCATCTCGTCGGTGACGCGAGAGGAGACGTCGACCAGCACCTTGTTGGTGGCGTATTCGGCCGGCCAGATGACGTCGAAGAGGACGACGTCGTAGCCGCCGCCGGAACCCTGCGCCAGCACTGTCTTGTCGTGCAGGCCTTCATAGGGAACGAATTCGAGATTGACCTTGATATCGGGGTTCGCCTTGGCGAAGGCGTCGGTCATGGCGCGCACATCGGCCTCGCTATAGGCGGCCTGCGCCATGAACAGCGCGTTCAGCGTCGTTTCGGCGAAAGCGTGCGGAGCAAAGGATGCGCCGATCAAGGCCGCACCCAGAAGCGTCTTGTTAAAGGATTTCAGCATTGCAGCCTCCAGTTTTTGACATTTACGCATTGCCGAGGGCGGTCCTCCGCCATCGGTGTTCGAGAGGGCACGCGCGGAAAGCGTGCCGGTTCGTCGTCTCGGAGCGTCGTCAGAGCCGTTGCCCGGCTCCTGCGTTCCCTGGAACTCTCCGGTTCCTTATTAAGTCAAGTGTCTTGACTTATTACTTCTTCAACATTCTATTGGAGTCAAGAGGGAATTGCACATGAATGACAGCCGCCCGATCCGGGCCAAGAGCGGCACCAATCACGAAGGCACCAGCGCGCATAACCGGCGCGTGATGATCGATGCCCTGAGGATCAACGGTGCGCTTTCACGCGCCGATCTGGCGCGGGCGACGCGGCTGACCAAACAGACGGTGTCCAATATCATCGAGGAACTCGAGCGCGACGGTCTCGTCAGTTCGCAGGAGGCGGTGAGGAGGGGCAGGGGGCAGCCGTCGACACCCTATCGTCTCGTGCCCGAAGGCGCCTTTGCGATCGGCTTGCAGATCGACCGGCATGTGACGCGGGCGGTCGCCGTCGATCTCGTCGGCAGCGTTCTCGTGCGTGATGAGGCCGGGCTACCACCCGGAGGTCCGTCGAACGGGACGAAGGTCATCCTCGATCTCGTCGCCGGCATACGCTCAAAGCTTGCCGGCGTCGTCCAGCAGTCGGAAAAGCGGCTGGTCGGCCTCGGCGCCGCCATGCCCGGGCCTTTCGGGGTTGCCGGCAGCGGCGACGATCCGTGGATGATGGAGGCCTGGCAGAAATTTCCGTTGTTGGAAACGCTGACAGCCGGCACCGGGCTCGATGTCGGCCTGCAGAACGACGCGGCCGCGGCCGCCACCGCCGAGCGCATGGTGGGAGCCGCCCACGGCATCGACCATGCCGTCTGCCTCTTCGTCGGCTATGGCATCGGCGCTGGCCTCATTCTGAACGGCGAACTCTACCGCGGCACCAACGGCAATGCCGGCGAGATCGGCATGGCGTTGTTGTTTGCCGACGGCAAAGCGACGCCGCTCGAACATCGTGCCTCGCTCGCCTCGCTCTATCAGCATCTGTCGGTCGATCCCGCCGATCCCGGCCTTTATGCACGGATCAACGACCTTGCCTTGAGAGGCGATCAAAGCATCAACGCCTGGGTCGAAGCAGCGGCAGTGGACCTGCGCTGGAGCATCCATCTCATCGAGACGCTGTTCGATCCGCAGACGGTGATCCTCTGCGGCAGCGCGCCGGAAGCGCTGGTGAACAGGTTGATTGCGGCAATCGGCCCGTTGCTGCCTTCGATCGCTGAACGTCGTGGCCGGACGCTGCCGCGCCTGCAGTCCGGCATGGCCGATCCCTGGTCTGTGGCGCTCGGGGCTGCCGCGGGACCGATCAGCCGTGCATTCGATCCGCGTTTTGCTGCAATTTTGAAGGATTCCCTCTAATTCAGGGGCTGAAACCGGGCGTTGCACAGCAGTGCAACGGCAGAAAAGACGGCCATTTTTGCAGGTTTCATGCAACGATTTCAGCGAATAAAGACGCGCCGCCGCAATATAGGCAAATATTAAAAATCCTTGAAAATTATATTTATTCGAATATAAATATAACAGTTCGGCAGTGCGCTGGAGTGTCTGGCGAGGCTTCTCTAAATATAGCCTCGGCCGTGGCAAATAACATCCGCATGACGGTTTTGTGACGGTACGATTTCGATCGTTTCATGTCATGTAATATTCATTGGCCGCGGCAATTTGAACCAGCTAATAGGGCGTGCGCTGAAAGTGCGCGTCCTTTTACGTTCGAGGTTCTCATGCAAGCCAAGCTTCTCGGCGCCGTTGGCGCCCTTCTCGCTACAGCGTTTCTTTCCGGTCCCGCTGCCGCCGCCGATAAGACCAAGATTGACTTCTGGTTCGGCAATTCCGGTGACATCGCAAAGCGTGTCCAGGAGCAGTGCGATCGCTTCAACCAGTCGCAGGCCGACTACGAAGTCGTCTGCACCAGCCAGGGCAGCTACGACGCGTCCCTGCAGAACACCATTGCTGCCTTCCGCGCCGGCAAGCAGCCGACCATCGCCCAGGTCTCCGACGCCGGCACCCTCGACATCATGCTCTCCGGCGCCTACTACCCGGCCAACAAGCTGATGACCGACATGGGCTATACCGTCGACTGGAAGGACTACTTCTCCGGTATCTCCGGCTACTACGCGACATCGAAGGGCGAGATGTACTCCTTCCCCTTCAACTCCTCGACCGCTCTTCTCTATTGGAACAAGGACGCCTTCGCCAAGATCGGCAAGGATCATGCCCCGGCGACCTGGAAGGAAGCAGGCGAGGACCTCAAGGCTCTGAAGGATGCGGGCTATGCTTGCCCGCTCGGCTTTGACATCTCCAACAACGAAGTCTGGCAGTACATCGAGCAGTTCGAAGCCGTCAACGGCGAAGCGATCGCCACGAAGAAGAACGGCTTTGAAGGTCTCGACGCCGAGCTGGTGTTCAACAAGAACCCGCTTCTCGTCAGCTACATCAAGGACCTCAAGTCCTGGTACGACGACAAGCTGGTCGTCATCAAGAACAAGGCTGTCGGCCAGACCTTCGTCGAAGCCTTTGCCGCTGGCGATTGCCAGGTCATCCTGACCTCCGTCGGCGACCACGGCAACGTTGGCCGTACCGCCAAGCAAGGCATGAACTGGGACGTTGCCATGCTGCCGACCTACGGCGACGCAACCCGTCACAGCTCTTATGTCGGCGGCGCTTCGCTCTGGGTTCTGCAGGGTCACTCCGACGCCGAATACAAGGCTGCTGCCGCGTTCTTCAACTTCATCGCAAAGCCGGAAGAAGCTCTTACCTGGTCGACCGTTACCGGCTACATCCCGGTTCGCAACTCCGGTTTCGAATATCTGAATAAGCAGGGCTTCTACGGCAAGGCGCCTTATGCCGGCCGCGAACTCGCCATTCAGAGCCTGACCGCTTCGCCGGCTGGCGACGCGGCTCCGCAGGGCATCCGCCTCGGTGGCCTGCTGCAGGTCCGCACCGAAATCGCCAATGGTCTGCAGGCAATCTTCGTCAACAATGCCGATGTCCAGGCTTCGCTCGACAGTGCCGCCGAACGCGGCAATACGCTCTTGCGTCGCTTCCAGCAGACCTACAAGAACGTTCAGCTCCCCTGATCGGCTGATATGAGCCGCACCCGGCCCGCATTTTGCGCGCCGGGTGCGTCTTTGTAAGTTCTTTAGTCGGCCGCGGATGCGAGCTCGCCGCCCGCGCCTAAAGCGCGCCGCAATCTTTCAGGTTCGCTCCTGGCGCTTTAGATCTATATTTTTACGCATGTCGCTACAGCAAAACTGCTGCACAGTTTTGCGCGACATGCTTTAAACCAAACCAGGACGAAAACGGCCACTCATGGAAAAGCGCGTCACTTTCTCCTCGACGACGATCGGACTGCTCTTCGCATTTCCGATGCTGTTGCTGATCTTCGTCTTCTTCTACTGGCCGAGTGCGCAGGCGCTCTATTGGGCGTTCACGCTCGAGCAGCCATGGGGCGGCGGTAATGCCTGGGTCGGTTTCGACAATTTCAGACAGTTGCTCACCGATCCTGTTTATTGGGACTCGATCACCCGCAGCATGATCTTCGGCTTCAGCTCGACGGCCATCGCCATGGGGCTGGCGCTGATCCTGGCGCTTTTGACGGATCGTGAACTGCGCGGCCACAAAGTCTACCGGTCGGTCTTCATCTGGCCTTACGCAATTGCCGCCCCCGCTCTCGGCCTCGCCTTCCGCTTCATCCTGGCACCGGAGGCCGGCCTTCTGTCTGTTATCAACCACGTCTGGCCCGGCCTCTGGAACCCCGCGCTCGACGGCAAGGACGCGATGATCGCGGTCGTCGTGGCCTTCTCCTGGAAATATATCGGCTACAACTTCATCTTCTTCCTCTCAGCGCTGCAAGGCATTCCGCGCTCGCTGATCGAGGCCGCCGCAATGGACGGTTCGGGGCCGATGCGCCGGATCTGGGATATCCAGCTGCCCCTGCTGACGCCAACGCTGTTCTTCCTGCTCGTCATCAACATCACCGAGAGTTTCCAGGATTCCTTCGGTATCGTCGACGTCATGACGCAGGGCGGCCCGGCGCGCGCCACCGAGCTCATGGTCTACAAGATCTATTTCGACGGCTTCAGAGGTCTCGACTATTCGGGCGCCGCAGCGCAGTCCATCATCCTGATGGTGCTCGTTGTCCTGCTCACCATCTTCCAGTTCCGCTTCATCGAGCGGCGCGTGCATTACAAGTGAGGTCGCGGACATGATCGAACGCACGCCGATATTCAACTTCATCTGCTATACGCTTCTCGCGCTCGGCATGGTGATCGCGCTTCTGCCTTTCGCCATCGTCATCATCGCCTCGACGCTTGATCTGGAGACGGTCAATCGCGTGCCGCTGCCGCTGATGCCGGGCTCGCACTTCTGGGAAAACGCTGAGACCGCCTGGGTTCGCGCCGATCTCGGCAACAAGCTGTTCCACAGCATCATCTTCGCCGCAACCGTTGGCGCCGGCAAGGTCATGCTGTCTTCCATGGCAGCCTTCTCGATCGTCTACTTCCGCTTCCGTGGCCGGTATGTGATTTTCTGGATCATCTTCATCACGCTGATGCTGCCGCTGGAAGTCCGCATCGTGCCGACCTATTCGATTGCGGCCAATGCGCTGCAGCCTTTCCAGACGATCCTCGACGTCACCGGCATAAGCTGGCTCGTCGCGCAGATCACCGGCGTCCAGATCAAGCTCGAATGGGGCCTGCTGAATTCATATCCCGGTCTCGTTCTGCCGCTGGTCGCAACCGCGACCGGCACCTTTCTATACCGGCAGTTCTACCTGACGGTTCCGGACGAGCTTGCCGAGGCCTCGAAGATGGACGGATCGGGTCCGGTCCGGTTCTTCTGGGACATTCTGCTGCCGCTTTCGCGGCCAAATATGATCGCGCTCTTCACCATCATGTTCGTCTGGGCCTGGAACCAGTATCTCTGGCCGCTGCTGATCACCACCGATCCGAATTTCGGCATCGCCGTGACGCAGCTCAAGACCCTCATCCCGTCCGAATTCGGCCTGCCCGACTGGAACGTTGCCATGGCCGGAACCCTGATCATCATGTCGCCGCCATTGATCCTCGTCATTCTGATGCAGCGCTGGTTCGTACGCGGCCTTATCTCCACCGAGAAGTGAAGGAGTACTCCCTTGGCACCGATCTCCATTCGTGGCGTGAAGAAAAACTACGGCAAGACCCCCGTCGTTCACGGCGTCGATCTCGACATTCAGTCGGGCGAGTTCATCGTCATCCTCGGCCCGTCCGGCTGCGGCAAGTCCACACTGCTGCGCATGATCGCTGGCCTCGAGGAAATCACCGGCGGTGAAATCGCCATTGACGGCCGCGTCGTCAACCAGTTGGAGCCGCGCGAGCGCGGTTGCGCTATGGTGTTCCAGAACTATGCGCTTTATCCGCATATGAGTGTTGCCGAGAATATCGGCTATGCATTGAAGGTGGCCGGCGTCTCGAAGGCGGAGCGTCAGCGGCGTATCGGCGAGGTCGCCAAGGCGCTCAGCCTCGAACCTTTCCTCGAACGCCGGCCCGCCGCTCTTTCCGGCGGTCAGCGCCAGCGCGTCGCCATGGGCCGCGCGATGATCCGCGAACCGAAGGTGTTTCTCTTCGACGAGCCGTTGTCGAACCTTGACGCCAAGCTGCGCATCGCCATGCGCGCCGAAATCCGCCGCCTGCACCGCCGCCTTGGCGCCACTTCGATCTTCGTCACGCATGACCAGACCGAAGCGATGACGCTGGCCGACCGGCTGGTGGTGATGAACGGCGGCAGGGTGGAGCAGGTCGGCACGCCCGAAGAGGTCTATCATCATCCGGTCTCGCGCTTCGTCGCGGGCTTCGTCGGCACGCCGGCGATGAACCTGCTCGAGGGCACGATCAATGACGAGGGCGTCTTCGTCTACGATCAAAGCCGCAAGGTCGCGCTGCCGCGCGAGCGCGCCGCACCGCTGAAAGGCAAACGCGTCGTGCTCGGCATGCGGGCCGAGGCCGCCCGGTTGGTGGCCCCGGATGCGCCGGGTGCCCTTGTCGCAACGGCCGATTTCATCGAAGAGCTCGGCGCAAGCCGCATCGTCCACGCCGATTTCGATGGGCTGCCCTTTGCCGTGGCGCTGACTGAGGCCGTGAAGGTGAAGTCGGGCGATCCGATCGGCATCGCGATCGATTACGACCAGATCCACCTTTATGCCGCCGATACCGGCCGGATCATCGAGAACCCTGTTATGAACAGCGCAGGCGCCGTCCACGCCTAAAGCGGTCTGCGACGATTCTTTGCGATGATCTTGGCAGAGCGTTCGGCGGCTGAGGATGTCAGCCGCTTACTCGAAGGTGAATTGCTCTAACGATGGATCGGGTCGATCCACGCGACGTCCTCCGGCTTTTCGACCGGCTCGATGTCGAGGTTGACGACGACCGGTTCCTGGCCTGAGCGGACGAGAACGCATTCCAGCGTCTCGTCGCGGCTGGCGTTGATTTCCTGATGCGGCACATAGGGCGGAACATAGATGAAGTCGCCGGGGCCAGCCTCCGCGGTATATTCCAGATGCTCGCCCCAGCGCATGCGGGCCTTGCCCTTGACCACGTAGATGATGCTTTCGAGATCGCCATGGTGATGGGCGCCGGTCTTGGCGTTGGCATGGATCGTCACCGTGCCGGCCCAGATCTTTTCGGCGCCGGCGCGCGCGTTGTTGATCGCGGTCGCGCGGTTCATGCCCGGCGTCTGCGCGGTGTTCGGATCGAGCGAATTACCGGGGATGACCTTGACGCCATGTTCCCGCCAGTCGACATGGTGATGCTCGTGATCGTCGCTCATGCCTTGCCTCCAGCTTCGATTTGATCAGTCTAGGCTTGAGCCGGGCGGCGGCCAAGCGGATTTGCCGCTACGCAGCCGCATAGCGTCTCGGCCCGATAGCTTCTGCGCACAAAGGAAAGAACGGACCCGATGAGCCACCTCCCGCAAATCGACTATGACACCGCTTCGGAAGAGGTTCGTGCGGCGCATGACGAGGAAGTCAGGCTGCGCGGCCGGATGACCAACATGAAGCGGACACTGCTGCACTCGCCGGCGGCTCACCGCATCTATGCCGAGTGGTTCACGCTGCGGGCCGAACTCGATCCCGCGATCAACGACCGGGCGATCTGGATCTTCTCGCATGCGATCTCGAAGGCGGCGAAATCGAAGATCGCCATCACCTTCTTTCGCCGGGCGCTGATCAACAAGGGTTTCAATCCCGATGCGCCGGAGTTTTCCGACGAGGAAGCGCTGCTCGACGCCTTCGGCAAGGCGATCGTCGCCGATTCCAACGCTGTTCCCGCCGAACTCTGGGCGAAGCTGAAACAGCGCTACGAGACCAAGGTGCTCGTCGATCTCGTCGCCTTCGCCGGCATCATGCTGGCCACCGCCGTCTTCAACAATGTCGTCGAGGTCGATTTCGACCCCGAGCTTGAAGCCTTTGCCGAAGGCACCAGTTCATCCGCATCCTGAAGTTTCAGCTATCGAGCGGCAGGATCAGCACATCGCGCGGCGGCACCTCGATGCCACTATTGCCGATATGGTCGATCGGCCAGACTGCCTGGCTTTGCGCAAGCGCTCCTCGGGCGAGCGTCACCTCGGTCTTCTGCGCCGTTCTCGTCGGATTGACGAGCCAGAGGAAGCTGCCTCTTTCGCCTTGGTGAACCCGGGCAAAAAGGGCGGCATTCGATAGCGTCACATGGCGCTTCTCCCCACTCCATCTCAATAGCTCCGCGAAGAAGGCGCCGTTCGCCTTCCCCTGCGTGCGATAATAGGCAACGGAGGGATTGGTGCCGATCAGCAGCGTGCGGCCTTTGCCATAGGTGTTTTCGACGACGGCAAGACGGCCGTCGGTGAAATGGCCGCGCCCGGTTCCGCCGGCCAGGCGGTAGGATTGCAGGAAGCCGCCGCCGTCGACGGCTGCACCATCCAGATCGAAATGGATGCGGTCGCCGATATCGGGCATGAATTCGACTTCCTCCTCGCGCGCGCCGAAGACCTCGTCGAGGCCCATGTTCGGCTGCACGGCGCCGACATGGCCGAGATCGCCGAAGTAGCCGGGGCATGCCTCGGCAATCAGCGTGCCGCCGTTTTCGACCCAGGCTTTCAGGCGCTTCGCCTGTTCCGATGTGAACATGATCGGATAGGGGAAATAGAGGAAATCATAGGCCGCGATATCGTCGATATGCACCCAGTCCGGCTGCATGCCATTTTCGAGGAAGGCACGATAGGCCCCCCACATGGCTTCGGGATAGGGTTTCTCCTTGCGGTCGTGGTTCAGGAGGTAATCGAATTCCTGGGTTTCGCGGACGACGAGGATGCCGACCTCGCCGCGCACGGGCTTTGCCTCCCAGAGGGGAGCCTGGGCCTTGTCATTTGCCCATTTCGCCATGGCGCTTGCCATGTCCGAGCGCGGCGTGCGCGAGCCGTCCATGCCGTAGGAGCCGAAAGCACCGAAGAGTGGACCGTCGAGCAGCGGGCGCCAGCGCAGATTGATCACGCCGCGGGCGCCGCCGGCAAGCGAGGTCATGCTCCAGAGCCGGATATCCTCGGGCTCGGCGACGCGGCCATCCTCCTTGTCGCGGCCGATCACCTGCGGCTGCAGCCAGAGCGGGCCACCCTGGCGTTCGGCATGCCAGAAGGGTTTGCCGCGGGCGGCGGCGCGGTTGATGTCGACGCCGTACCAGTTCTTCCAGGCTTCCGAGCCCTTGCGGGCCTGGATCCAGGTGAAGCCGTAAACCTCGACCTTGGAGGCGGCGAGCCAGTCGTCGCAGCCGTTGGCCGCCATGTTGGGAATTGCGCCGGATATGCCGTGGGCAACGATGGTGTTCTTCTGGTCGACGGCGCGGATCGTGTCGATGCGCCATTGCATCTGATCATAGAAATTGTCGCGTTTGAACTGCAGCCAGTCGATGCATTCGGGGTAGGGCGCCATGTGCACCGGCGGCTCGATATCGTCCCATTCGGCATAGCTGTAGCGGTACCAGGCCTTGGCCAGAACCTTCAGGCTGCCGTACTTCCTTTCCAGCCATTTGCGAAAGGCAGCCTTGGCATAGGGGCTGTAATCGACATCGGCGGAATAGTTGCACTCGTTCCAGACGTCGTAGCCATAGATCGCCGGATGATCCTTGTAGCGGGTGGCGAGCGCGGTCAGGAACTTGCCCGCGGCTTCCTTCACTTCGGGGCAGTTCAGCGTCAGGGCGCCGGCGCCGCCACCATTGTTGGAGAAGCCGCCGGTCGCCGACGACACACCCATATAGGAACCGAGTTTGGTGCCGTCGGCATTGACCTGCAATGCATGAGCGTATTTGCGCACCGCCCAGTCGGGCACGGCATGGATAAGCTCGGCGATAACGGTCTTGATGCCGTTTGCGGCGGCAAGGTCCATCTGACGGTCATATTCCTCCCAGTCGTAGACGCCGGGGGCGGTTTCGATCGCGCTCCACATGAACCAGTGGCGGAAGATGTTGAGGCCGTCTTGCCCGGCGGTCGTGTAGTCGCGCTCCCAGTCTTCGCGGGGTGGGTTCGACTTGCGGAAATAGACGGCACCGTAGGGCAGTTGGATATCTTTGTTGAGCATTGTCCTGTCCTTCTCTATCGATGTCCGGACATGGCTTCGCCGTCCGGAAAGTAGGCTCCGGCAGTCGGCAATCGAAGTGGCGTCCGGCTATTCTAAAAAAGCGTTGATCTAGCGCGGTCCTCCGGCGAGGAGTTCCAGGGTGCGGATGAGGGCGGAATGGTCGCGTTCGCCGTCGCCATTGGCGATCGCGGCATTCATCAACTGTTGCGTGGCGGCCGTGTTCGGCAGCGACAGATCGAGCGCGCGGGCGGCATCGACGGCAAGCGTCATGTCCTTGCGGTGCAGGCGGATGCGGAAGCCGGGCTCGAAGGTCTCCTTGACCATGCGCTCGCCATGCACTTCGAGGATGCGCGAAGCGGCAAAGCCGCCCATCAGTGCTGCGCGCACCTTGGCTGGATCGGCGCCGGCCTTCCTGGCAAAGAGCAGCGCTTCGGCAACCGCCTCGATCGTCAGGCCGACGATGATCTGGTTGGCGACCTTGGCTGTCTGCCCGTCGCCGCTGCCGCCGACATGGGTGATGTTCTTGCCCATCTTTTCGAAGAGCGGCTTGGCGCGTTCGAAAACCTGCTCCTTGCCTCCGACCATGATCGTCAGCGAGGCGGCCTTGGCGCCGACCTCACCGCCGGAAACGGGAGCATCGAGATAATCGCAGCCGAGCGCCTCGATGCGTTTGGCGAAAGTCTTGGTGGCGACCGGCGAGATCGAGCTCATGTCGATAACCAGCTTGCCCTGGGAAAGGCCGGAGGCGACGCCGTCTTCGCCGAACAGCACCGCCTCGACATCTGGTGTATCCGGCAGCATCAGGATGACGATGTCGGAAGCGTGCGCCACCGCCCTGGCGCTGGCGGCGGCTTTGCCGCCCTTGTCGACAAGATGCTGCGAGGTTTCCTTCACGCGGTTCAGATGCAGCGTGTGGCCGGCGTCGATCAGGTGTTCCGCCATCGGGCGGCCCATGACGCCCAGTCCGATAAATCCGATGTTCATGCTGTCCTCGCTGTCTTCAGATAGGGTTTCATCCAGCCGAGGCCTTCGCTGGTGCCGGATTTCGGCTTGTACTCGCAGCCGACCCAGCCGTCGTAGCCGAGGCGGTCGAGCTCGGAGAGGATGAAGCCGTAATTGATCTCGCCGGTGCCGGGTTCGTTGCGGCCGGGATTGTCGGCGATCTGGACATGGGCGATCTTCTCCCTCAGCCGGATGAAGGTGGGGATCAGGTCGCCCTGCATGATCTGCATGTGGTAGAAATCATACTGGATGTAGAGATTGTCCGAGCCGACCCGGTCGAGAATGCGTTCGGCATCAGCGGTGGTCGACAGGAAGAAGCCGGGAATATCGCGCAGGTTGATCGGCTCGACCAGCAGCTTGACGCCGACGTCGGCACAACGCTTTGCAGCATATTTCAGATTGTCGACCAGCACCGTTTCCAGCGTTTGGAGGTCCGCACCCTTCGGCACCAGCCCGGAGATGACATTCACCTGTGGGCAATCGAGCGCTGCGGCATAGTCGAGCGCCTGCGCGACCCCGTTGCGGAACTCCTCTACGCGGTCCGGCAGGCAGGCAATGCCGCGCTCGCCGCCGGCCCAGTCGCCTGATGGCACGTTGAAGAGCGCCTGTTTCAGGCCACTCGCTTTCAACGTCTCGGCGACCTTCTCCTTGGGCTCGGCATAGGGGCCGAGATATTCGAGGGCGCCGAAGCCGTCCTTTGCGGCTGCCGTGAAGCGGTCGAGAAAGGGCAGGTCCTGGTAGAGGAAGGAAAGGTTGGCGGAAAATTTCGGCACGGGATCGTCCTTAGATATTGGCAGGCGCGACGAAACGATGCCGGTGCAGCATGCGCTTGTCGCGGGGGTCGGGATTGGGAACGGCTGATATGAGGCTCTTGGTATAGGCCTCCTCGGGAGCGGTGCAGATCTGTTCGGCCTCGCCAAGTTCGACGATTTTGCCGCGATGCATGACGGCGACGCGATCGCAGAAATAACGCACGACCGAAATGTCGTGGGAGATGAAGATGAAGCTCAGGTTCAGTCGTTGACGGATATCGAGTAGCAGGTCGAGGATCTGGCTGCGGATCGAGACGTCGAGTGCCGACGTCGCCTCGTCGGCGATGATGATGCGCGGATCGAGCGCAAGGGCGCGGGCGATGCCGATGCGCTGGCGCTGGCCGCCGGAGAAGGCATGCGGATAACGTTCCATGGCCATCGGATCGAGGCCGACCAGGCGCATCAATTCGGCGACGCGGTCTTCCAGTGCCTTGCCCTTGGCCAGCCCGTTGACAACAAGCGGATCACCGATCACCTCTTTGACGGTCATGCGCGGATTGAGCGACGCGAAGGGATCCTGGAAGACGAGACGGACTTCACGGTGGAAGGTGCGGAGCTCGCGTTTCGTCAGCTTGGTGACGTCGATCTCACCGCCGTCCCTGCCACGATAGCTGATGGTGCCCGATGTCGGCTCGACGGTGCGCAGAATGAGCCGGCCGAGCGTCGTCTTGCCGGAGCCGCTTTCGCCGACGATGCCGAGGTTTTCGCCGGGATAAAGATCGAAGCTGGCGTCGTCGACGGCGCGCAGCGTATTTGATTTGCCGTGCCAGCCGTAGATCTTGCCAAGGTTGCGGACGGACAGGATCGGCTGCGGCGCCTGCGGCGATAGTGCCACGGCGGGCAGCCGCCCTTCGACATGTTGGGTCAGCTTGACCGTCGAGGCGAGCAGTTGGCGGGTATAGGGATGTTCGGCGGCGTGGTAGATCGCATCGACCGGTCCGCGCTCGACGATGCGGCCGAAGCGCATGACGGCGACGTCGTCGGCCACTTCCGCGACGATCCCCATGTCATGGGTGATGAGCAGCATGGCCATGCCGCGCTCGACCTGCAGGCGCTTGATGAGGTCGAGGATTTCGGCCTGGGTGGTGACGTCGAGCGCCGTCGTCGGTTCGTCGGCGATGAGAATGTCGGGATTGCCGGCGAGCGCCATGGCGATCATGGCGCGTTGGCGCATGCCGCCGGAGAATTCGAAGGTGTAGCGGTCGGCCATCTTGTCCGGGTTCGGAATTTCGACCTGACGCAGCAATTCGATGGTCCTTTCGCGGGCGGCACGCTGATCGAGATTGCTGTGGAGGCGCACGGCCTCGATGATCTGCGAACCAATGGTGTGAACCGGCGACAGCGAGCTCATCGGCTCCTGGAAGATCAGGCCGATGCGGCGGCCGCGTATGGCGCGCATCGCCCGGTCGGACGGCTTCAAGGCGGCAATGTCGATGACCCCGTTACCCCCGGTGACCCCGTCGCCGTTGTTGAGCAGGATGCGGCCGGAAACGATGCTGCCGGGGCTGTCGACGATCTGCAGCAGCGAACGGGCGGTGACGCTTTTGCCGGAGCCGCTTTCGCCGACGAGGCAGAGCGTCTCACCGCGCTTCAGCTCGAAGCTGACATTTTCGACGGCGTGCAGGATGTGGGTGCGCAGCCTGAAATCGATCGAGAGGTTTTCGACGGAGAGAACGACGTCTTTTGAAAGATCGGCCATGGTTTCCTCCTCAATTGTCGTAAGGGTCGGCGGCATCGCGCAGGCCGTCGCCGAAGAAATTGAAGGACAGGACGGCGACGACGACTGCGAGCGACGGCCAGATCAGGAGCCACGGCGCGGTGGCGACGGTGCGGATGTTCTGGGCGTCCTGCAGCAGCACGCCCCAGCTGACGACCGGCGGCTTGAGGCCGATGCCGAGGAAGGACAGCGAAGTCTCGGCGACGATCATGGTCGGCACGGCCAGCGTCACGACCGCAAGGATGTGGCTCGTCAGTGACGGCAGGATGTGGCGGAAGATCAGCCGCGCTTCGCTCGATCCGTCGAGCCGGGCGGCGACGACGAAATCCTCGCTGCGCAGTGCCAGGAACCGGCCGCGCACCTCCCGCGCCAGGCTGGTCCAGCCGAGCAGCGAGACGATGATCGTTATGACGAAATAGACATTGACCGGCGACCATGTCAGTGGGATCGCCGCCGCCAGGCCGAGCCACAGCGGGATGGTCGGCATGGCGCTGACGACCTCGATGACGCGCTGGATCAGCGTATCGACCCAGCCGCCGTAGAAGCCGGAGATCGAGCCGAGTACGACGCCCAATATCAGCGACATGGCGACGCCGACGAGGCCTATCGACATGGATACACGGGTGCCGTAGACGAGGCGCGAGAAGACGTCGCGGCCGAGCCGGTCGGCGCCGAGCAGATACATCGGGTCGTTCTGGTTGAGGGGGCCGATCAGGTGGCGGTTCATCGGGATCAGGCCCCAGAGATGGTAGGCCGCGCCTTTGACGAAGAAGCCGATTGCGACAACCTTGGTGTCGTCGACGACGAAGGTGCGGCGCAGCGCCACCTTGTCGATCTCGACCTTGTAGCCCTTCACATGGAAATTGAACTCCGAACTGCCGTCCGGTTTTTCGACGAAGAAGCTGAGGCCCTGCGGCGGGGCATAGGTATATTGCGGCCGCGAGGTCATCGGCAAAGCCGGCGCCAGGAATTCGGCGAAGAGGCCGACCAGATAGAGGAAGAGAATGATGGCGCCGGCCACCATCGCCACCTTCTGGCGGATCAGTTTGCCGGCAACCAGCCGCCAGGGGCCGATCGCGGCGGTCGAGACGGTCTTGCCCTGTTTCAGCGGGCTGATCGACGGGCCATCGGCAACAGTGTGAAGCGGACCAGCATGGTTTCCGAAGGTTTCGTGCGTGCTCATCCCGTCTTCCTCAATTGAACCGGATGCGCGGATCGAGCAGCGCCAGCAGCAGATCCGACAGCAGCATGCCGACGAGAGTCAGCGCGCTCAAAAGCAGGATGAAACTGCCGGCGAGATACATGTCCTGCGAGATCAGCGCGCGGAAAAGCAGGGGACCTGCGGTCGGAAGGTTCAGCACGATGGCGGTGATCGTCACGCCGGAGACGAGATGCGGCAGCACCCAGCCGATCGCCGAGACGAAGGGATTGAGCGCGATTCTGACCGGATATTTGAGGATCACCTTGTATTCCGGCAGTCCCTTGGCGCGGGCGGTGACGACATAGGGCTTGTGCAGTTCGTCGGTCAGGTTGGCGCGCAAGATGCGGATCATCGCTGCCGTTCCCGATGCGCCAATGATGATGATCGGGATCCAGAGATGGGCGAGGAAATCGCCGACCTTGGCGAGGCTCCAGGGCGCCTCGGCATACTCAGGCGAGATCAGCCCGCCGACGCTCTGGCCGAGATATTTATAGGCGATGTACATCAGCGTCAGCGCCAGGATGAAGTTCGGCACCGCAAGGCCGATGAAGCCGAGAAAGGTGAAGACATGATCGCCGACGGAGTGGCGGCGGACGGCGGAATAGATGCCGATCGGCAAAGCCACGATCCAGACGAAGAGCAGGCTCAAGAGCGAGATCACCAGCGTCGAGCCCATGCGGCCCCAGATCAGCCCGGAGACGGGCTGGCCCCACTCGAAGGAGTAGCCGAAGTCGCCGCGGCTGACGATGCCCCAGATCCATTTCAGGTATTGGACATAGAAGGGGTCGTCGAAGCCGTAGATTTCCTTCAGCCGCTCGATCTGCGCGGGATCGACGGTCTGGCCGCTGTCGCTCATGGTGGCGATCATCGAGGTCAAATAGTCACCCGGCGGCAGCTGGATGATCAGGAACGAGATCAGCGACATGCCAAACAAGGTCGGGATCATGTAGAGCACGCGCTTGAAGATATAGCCAAGCATCGAAACGTTTCTCCTCCCGTCGGGAACGCCGTGACGCGCTTCCCCCGGATCTTCACCCGCCTTCGGCCCTCCAGGCCGAAAGCGCTCCTTCGTCGCGTGTCATCTCATTTCCAGGTGAGATGCAGGACCTCCAGCCGATCGATACCAGGCACCTCAACCTGCGCGCGGCCATTCCCGAAGCTGAAGCTTGCGGCGCGGTCGGCAACAACGAGCCAGGCCTTCGCCACCGATCGGCCCTCCGGAATCTCCACCGAAACGGTCTGCGCTGCCAGAGGGTAATTGTCGCGGATCGGGCCTTTCATCATCATCGGATTGGTAAGGTTGAAGAGGCTGAGCGCCAGGCCCTCATCGTTTTCGCGCAACGCCAGATCGACGACGCCCTTGCCCTTGACGGTGACGCGCGGCGTCTTGCCGAGTGCCCAATGGACGGCGTTGGCGATGAGACGGGCGTGGTCGACCGCAAAGACCTCCCAGAAGATCTCGCCGATGTTCCAGGGAATATAGACCGTGCGGCCACCCTTGCCAGTCTCGCGGGCGATGACGGCAGCACCTTTCGGGTCTTCACGCGGATAGACCTCTTCCATCGGCAGATCGGGAAAGTCGGGGACGTAGAGGAAGGGCGTCTTCGCATCGGCCGACGGTTCGGCGTGGATCAGGCGGGTGCCGCCCATGATGCGTTCGGCGCCGTCGAAACCCCGATTGATCGGGTGATCGCCGGAAAGGGCGACATAGGTGTTCTTGACGATGCCGCGCGGGCCGGAGACGTATCTGGCGCCGAGCACGTCGGCCAGGCCGAAGTCGGGACGATTCTTGCCGAATTCGTCACGCAGCGAGGTCTCATAAGAGGCAATGACGCTGCCGCCACGATCGACATAGGCGCGGATCGCCGCGTTCTGCGCATCCGAAAGGCAGGAGGCGTTGGCGAGAATGATCAGCTTGAAGCGGTCGAGATTTTCCTCGGTCAGCACCTGGTCAGAGAGCAGCTCGAAGGGCAGGCGGGCTTCAACGAGGGCGTGGTAGAGACCCAGATCGTGCTTCTCGGCGGAATGCCGCTCTTCCGGCGCCCAGTGGCGCAGCGTCGTCGAGGGATCGATGACGGCGATTTCGGCGGTCGGCTTCATGCTTTCCAGCACTGGCTCCACGGCTGCCTGCAGGGCGAATGCGTCGGCCACCGGCTCGACCCAGCGTTTGTCGGGCACGACGCCGTTGAACTTGGTGAACCAGGCATAGAGGCCGTGGGCGGTGCCGTCATTGATCCAGAGCTGCATCTCCTCACCCGAGGTGACGGCATCCTTCCAGCGATATTCCTCCTCCGGGCCGATCGAGGTGATCAGCACGACCGGGCGGTCGGGGAAGGTGGCGCGGATGCGCTTGCCGTTGCGGCCAGCCGACCAGCCGAGCTCGAGGCCCTTGCGGCCCTGATGGTCGACGACGAGAAAGGGGCAGTGCCTGGCGATGACCGAGAGGTCGAATTCCATCAGCGACGCGCCGCCCATGTTCGGAATGAAGCTCGCATGCGGGCGGATCGCTTTGACGGCATCGTCCCATTGGGCGATCATGTCGGTAAGCACGCGGCGGCGCCATTGTACCCAGGCCTGCCAGGCGGGATCCTCGGCATCGGGTTTTACGGGCAGGGCGTGGCCGGACATGTCCTTGAAGCGGCGGGCGCTGTCTTCGCTATAATCGACGCCGTGGCCCTGCCAGCGATTGGCGAAGACCGCATCGATATCGTATTTGCGGACGATCTCCGTGACCACCTCAGGCATGAAGACGCTGTTGTAGTCGCCATAGGCATTGGTCACCCAGACATCGGGATAGGCCCAGTGGCGGCGCGGCGTGCCGTCGGCGTTGATCATCACCCATTCCGGATGGGCTTTGGCGGCATCGTCATGGATCGCATGCGGGTCGACGCGGGCCATGACATGCATGTCGAGTTTGCGGGCGGCGTCGACGAGCGCGCCGAAGATATCCTTGTCGCCGAGATATTTGCTCACATAGTGGTAAGGCACTTCGCTCGGATAATAGGCGATATAGCCGCCGGCACTGAGGCAGACCGCGTTCGATTTTGTGCGTTTGAAGACATCGATCCAGAAGGCCGGGTCGTATTTCTCCGGGTCGTCTTCCACGAAGGTCAGCTGGGTCCAGCGGGTCGCGGTCTTGAACCAGTCCGCCGTCCTCAGCGTGTGGGTGTTCTGTTTTCTGGCATCGAGCATCGTCTTCATCCAATCATTGGCAAAAGAAGGTCCCCGGCGCCAACCGGCGGGGCCGGCGCCTAACTAGGCTCCTGGGATAAAGGTCTTCAGACCTTGTAGAACTGCTCCGGCATGGTCGGAGCGGGCGTCGGCCAGCCGAAAGAGTTCGGCATGATCTTCGTGACGTTTTTCATGTTGTTCTTGACGACGCCGTATCCGTCGGGCGGCAGCGAGATGCCGAAGACATAAAAATTGTCGGCGGCGCCTTGCAGGATCTGCTTCATGACCTCGCGTTGGCCTGATGCGTCGGAGGTCGCCTTCAGCTTGTCGTAGAGCGCAAGCTGGTTCTTCGTGCTTTCCGGCGGTTCCTCAGCATTGGCATTGGCGCGGTCGCGATACCAGAGCTGCCAGGCCGGGGCATACATGGCGTTGGCATCGGTCGGCACGTAATAGCGCGGGTCGAGCATGGCGGCGACGCCGCCATTTGCGCCGAACTGGTGGGCGGTCGCATCGAAATCACGGCCTTGACGGACGCGCGTTTCCCAGAGCGAACGGTCCATCGAGCGCATCTGTGCATCGATGCCGACCGCCTGGAACATCGGGATCACCAGCTGGAAGAGATCGAGGAAGACGGCGCGCGCCTGGTCGATCTCGAAGATGATCGTCAGGCGGCGGCCCTTTTCGTCGAGGCGGAAGTTCTGGTCGTCGCGCTTCGGCACGAGCTGGTCGAGCATGGCATTCGCCTTGTCGACGTCATAGGCCGTGAACTGCGTGGCGAGCTGCTCGTTGTAGAGCGGGTCCTCCTTCTTGACCGACGGCTGGGCAGGCGCGCCCTGGCCGACGAGCACCGCATCGATCAGCGACTGCCGGTCGAGTGCTGTCGAGAGTGCCGCACGGAAATCCTTGTTCCGGAAGAGCTTCCGCTTGGTCTCGTCGTTGTGGTTCAGGTTGAAGATGAAATTCATCACATTGGCTTCGGTCGAAGTCAGCGTGTAGAAATCATAGCCGCCCTGCTCACGCGCATCGTAGAGAACCGACTTGTTGTTCGGCGTGGCGATATACTGGTCCATCAGGTCGACTTCGCCCTGCATGGCCTTCAGCAACAGAACCTGCGGGTCGGCGACCATCTGGTAGACGATGCGGTCCATATAGGGCAGCTGGTTGCCCTCGGTATCGACCTTCCAATAGTAGGGATTGCGCTCGGCAACGGCGCGCTCGGTGTTTTCGCCGGGCGCTATGGTGAACATCCAGGCGTGCACGCAGGGCTTCTTCGAGGAGTTCAGGAAGAAGGCGTTGTCATCCTGGAAACCGGCGGCCGCCTGGAAGGAGGCGATCCAGCTTTCGAAACCGCGTTGTTTGGCGAGTTCATCGGCCTTCGGATTGAAGTCGATGTGGAACTGCTCGAGATAATGTTTCGGTGTGCGCGTCGTCTGGTCGTTGTTTGCCCAGGCGACCTGCAGTGGGAACAGGCCGTTCGGCTTGTCGAAGGTGACCTTGAAGGTCTGCTCATCGACGATCTCCAGCTTGGCCGGCTTGCCGCCGGACTTCCAATGATCCTGGCCGACGAAGGCGACGCGCTTGTCGGTGAAAACGGTGTCGTACCAGAACTTGATGTCGGCGGTGGTGTAGGGATGGCCGTCCGACCATTTCATGCCCTTGCGCAGGCGGATCGTATAGACCTTGGAGTCGGCGTCGCCCTCGAAGGACTCAGCGACATTCAGCGTCACGCCAGACCAGTCGGGCGTATAGCGCAACAGCGGCTCGTAGGCCTGGTAGCGGAACAGCATCGACAGCGACCCGCCGCCGACCAGCGCCATGTTCCAGTCGCCGCCGTACTTGCCGACGCTTTCGACCGGTTTGACGACGAGCGGATTTTCAGGAAGCCGCTCCTTCAGACCCGGCAGGGCGCCGCTCGACACTTTCGCTTTCAGGATATCCGCTTCCTTGAAGTCAGCGGCGAAAACCGGCAGGGCCGGCAATATCAGGGCGGCCGACGTCCCGGCCAGAAACGCACGTCGTTTCAGCTTGATCATAGGAATCTCCTCCAAAAATCCGGCCCTTATCATTATTTTTGCTGTGGGCTGGGATGAGGGACAGATTACATTTGGATATTGTTAGGTAAAGCGTTATGTTTCTGTTAGTGCGAAAATTTGCCTTACCGGCGCGGTTGATATAGCCAGCGTCGCATCAATCGAACGGCGAGGTGCCACGTGGGAAGCAGGGGCCGAGTTACATTGCAGACGATCGCGCGGGAGGTCGGCCTGTCAAAATACGCCGTGTCGCGGTCGCTTGCCGGCAAGAGCGGCGTCAGCGAAGAAACGCGCGCGCTGATCCGCGAGACGGCGCAGCGCCTCGGCTATACCAAGCCCACCGGGCAGGGTACTGCCGGCGAGGTCGCGGTCGTCTTTCACGATCTCGATGCCATCAACAGTGAGCTCTATATGCAGGTGCAGAACGGTGTGCAGCGCGAGGCTCATCGGCTTGGCATGACGCTGCGCGTACGCTGGACCCATGATTCCGGCCAGTTGGAAGAGCTGGCGCGCACTTGCGACGGGCTGATGCTCGTCGGTCCGCATGCCCGTGAGGCCGTGGCGGCGGTGAGTGCCACCGGCGTTCCAATCGTGCGTTTCGGCTGGGTAGATGCGCTCGAACAGATCGACCATGTCGGCGGCACCGACCATGAGGCAGGGCAGGCGGTGCTGGAGTATCTGGTCGGGCTCGGCCATCGGTCCATCGTTTACGTCTATGGCATGCCGGGCCTGCGGGGGCGCCAGGAGCGGCATTACGGTGCCCGCGAAATCGCCGAACGTTATCCGGATGTTGCGCTTCATGTTATGCAGTTCGACGAAGAGAATGGCTTCAGTGCGGCCTTCCGAGCGCTCGTGGAAAAGGGCATCCGGCCGACGGCTTTTTTTTGCGCCCATGACGGGCTGGCACTGACCGTGGTTTCCGAGCTGCTCGGTCAGGGATACCGCATTCCCGACGATATTTCGGTCGTCGGTTTCGGCGACTACTCGCCGGCAACGCAGATCTCGCCGGCGCTGACGACGGTGAGGATGGAGGGGCAGGAATGCGGGGCGGTCGGGCTGCGGCTCTTGCTCGAGCGCATCGAGAATCCACGCCTGCCCGGCATGCCGGCGCGGCGCATCATGATTGCCTCGCGCATCATCGAGCGCCGCTCGGCCGGACCCTGCAAGGCGGCGGCGAGCGTCGATGCCGCCGAGGTTTAACCGCCGAGTGAAGCAATCGCGGCCTTGACCGCATCCGCGCCCGGCCTGGTCGGCCGGTATTCCAGACCGACGGCGCCGTCATAGCCGTTGGCGAAGATCCAGCCGAGGCGTTGAGCAAGGTCGATGCCGCCGGAACCCGGTTCGTTGCGGCCGGGGTGATCGGCGACATGGACGTGGATGATACGGTCGAGACGGCCGTTCAACACCTCCTCGGTGCGCTCGTCCATCACGGCGGAATGGTAGATGTCGTAGACGATACCGATCTCGGGGCGGGCGACGTCATCGATGATGTCGAGACCTTCGCGGGTCGAATCGAGGAAATAGCCGACATGGTCGATGCGGATGTTGAGCGGCTCGACGCCGAGGCGGACACCGCTACCCTTGAGGATATCGGCGCCGGCTCTCAGCGTTTCGGTAAGCGCCCGGCGCTGTTCTTCGCGGCTCAAGCCTGGGAGATCGTCGCCCGCCTGGGCAATCAGCACCGGCGCGCCGAGACGCTTCGCGACACTGACGGATTCGGCAAGGCCTTTCAGCCAGGCCTGCCGATTTGCGGCGTCGGTCAGCGCGATCATCGGTTCGGCGACGAGGCTGGAGACGGCAAGACCGGTTTCCTTCAGCGCCGCCTCGATCGCATCCAGATCCTTGCCGGTCCAGCGCCAGAATTCGATCGCCGTCAGGCCGGCCGCATGGGCGCGGCGGATGCGATCGGGAAAGCTGTCGCCCTCTTCGGCAAACAGCCACTCTATGCAGGCTGAATAACGTCGCATGAAAACTCCTCCCATCTGTTGATGCAGGCATGCGACAGATCGGCGCCTGCCGCAAGAGGAGTTCGGGCGCTTGACGCCCGGGTTCATTGGCGAAACACTCGGCACATCAGGCCGGGATCTCCGGCCGTTTGCGGAGGAAGACATGGATCTCGGACTGAAGGGAAAGACTGCCGTCATAACAGGTGCGTCGGTCGGCATCGGGCTGGCGATCGCCGAGGGGCTGGCGGCTGAGGGCGCCGACCTTGTGCTGGCAGCCCGTGGCGGCGAACGGCTCGAGGCGGAAGCCGCCCGTATCGCCGAGAAGTACGGCGTCAGCGCGGCCGCTGTCGCGGCCGATGTGGCGACGGTTGCTGGAACCGAGGCGATCATCGCGGCGGCGGCCGAAAAAGGTGGCGCCGATATCCTCATCAACAATGCCGGCACCGGATCGAACGAGACGGTGATGGAGGCGCCCGACGAGAAGTGGCAGGACTATTGGGACCTGCATGTGATGGCCGCCGTGCGGCTGGCGCGCGGAATCGCGCCGCAGATGAAGCAACGCGGCGGCGGGGTGATCCTGCACAATGCCTCGATCTGCGCCGTCCAGCCACTCTGGTACGAGCCGATCTACAATGTCAGCAAGTCGGCGCTGATGATGTTTTCGAAGACGCTTTCGACCGAGCTCATCAAGGACAATATCCGCGTCAACTGCGTCAATGCCGGCCTGATCCTGACGCCCGACTGGATCAAGACCGCCAAGCAATTGACGGCGGAAACCGGCGGCAATTGGGAAGGCTACCTGCAGAGCGTCGCCAACGAGCACGCCGCCTCCAAACGCTTCGGCACGCCCGAGGAGCTGGCCAACGTCTTCGTCTTCCTGAGTTCGGAGCGTGCGAGCTATTGCATCGGCTCGACCTATTTCGTCGATGGCGGCATGCTGAAGACGATCTGACCGAGACTGCCGGCAGGGCGCGCGGCGGCCGGTCTTTCTCGAGGCTGCCGGGCGTTTCTGTGGACGTTGCCGATACAAGCTATAAATAATAGCTATTTTGTTGTATGTTCACGCTTTTGACGCTATTTGCCTGCTATTGGCAGGATAAATACTGCGATTTCTACAAGGCGACGACGATGCTGACGAAAAAGGGAAAATACGGGCTGAAAGCGCTGGTCGACCTGGCGCGGCTGGCGCCGGGTGAGACCGCCTTCATCAACGACATCGCGGCCCGCAACAATATCCCGAAGAAGTTTCTCGATACGATCCTGCTCGAACTGCGGAATGTCGGCATCCTGCGCTCGAAGAAGGGGCCGGGCGGCGGCTATTCTCTGTCGCGGCCGGCAACCGAAATCCGCATCGGCCATGTCATTCGCACGCTTGACGGGCCGTTGGCGCCGATCCGCTGCGCCAGCCGTACGGCTTACGAGGCCTGCGACGACTGCGCCGATCCCGAGACCTGTCAGGTGCGGCGCTCGATGACCGATGTTCGGGACGCGATCGCCGCCATTCTCGACAATATGACCCTCGAGCAATTCGTCGCCGATGGCGGCAGCATCGACGGCGCCAAGGAAGAATTCCCGATCTCCGCCGCCAGCTGATTTAGACCCTGCCGGGCTCCGACATATATTCGCCTGCGGTATGCACCAGCTTATCCCGCGGCAGCGATAGCGCGTGAATGCGGGCGTTGCGCCAATGGCGGTCGAGATTGAGGCCGATACTGGCCGATGTTTCTCCTGCAAGTTCGAACAGCGCGTTTGCTGTGTCGAGCGCCGTTTCCCCGGCAAGGATTGCGGCCGCCGAGGCGGAAAAATGCGCGTCCGCCATCGCTGCCTCCACAGGATTGACCTGGGCAATGTCGAGTTTGCGGCCAGCCCGTTCCAAGGCTGCCGCCGTCGCTTCGATGCGGATGGCGCGTTCGCCGATCTGGGGAAGGACGGTCGTGCTGCGATCGCCAATTGCAGTCATTAGGTCGCTCCATGCGGCCCGGGCGATGCCCAGGCTGACGCCCGCCTTGAGCAGCAGGCCGAGCGAGATGCCGGTCGAATATCCGGAGGAGGGAGCAGGCGCAATCGCATCGGCATTGACATGAAGCGTTCCGACGATCGCCGTCGCCGATCCATTGGTGCGCTGGCCGAAGCCGTCCCAATCGTCGACCACCTGCACGCCTTCTTCACCGGGTGCGAGGTAGAGTGTCACCGGGCGGCTGGGCGGAGCGGTGGCGGCAGCGGCGATCCAGTCGGCGAATAGAATACCGGGCGCCTGACGCGTGCGCCCGCTCAGGCGGTAGCCCGGGCCTTCGGCGGTCAGTTCGGTCCCGTCGGTGAAGGCGGCGCCCGCGAAGCGGTCGCCGAGCAGCACACGGGCAAACAGCGATGCCTTCAAATCCTCGGCAGCCTGGGTGCGGAGCGTTTCCAGTACGCAAAAGTGATTTTCCAGCGCCTCGCCGATCGAGGCATCGCCCTCGGCGATGATTGCAACGATTTCGGCGAGCAGGGCGTTCGACACGTCGAGCCCTTCATGGTCAGGCGGAACAGTGATTGCCGTCAGCCCTGATACCGACAGCGCGTCAAGCTCGGAAAAGGGCAGGATGCGGTTGATATCACGTTCGCTCGCCTGATGCCGGAATGAGGCGGCGAGGTCGCGGGCCGTGGATATCGCCTCCTCTTCGCTTTCGATGCGATGCGCGGGAGGCCTCAGGCTCTCATGAAACTGCGATACCGTTCCCATCGGTCACTCTTTCCTCGACGGTTACAGGAGTGAGGGATTGCCCCTCGAATGATAAGGCCGGTTTTTCTACAAAAGCCGTGTGCTTTGAATTTTCTTACCAGCTTGATTGCCTTGTCCTTTACTCTACTTACGGTGAAGTGGGGCTTTCTTGATCGAGAAATATGATGAGCGACTCTCGTGCTCGCAACAGCGAGGTTTCGAAAATGGCGCGCCAGCCGAGACCGCGTCTGACGCTGGATATTGCCGCTATGCCAACCTATGCGATCGGCGACATTCACGGTCGGTACGATCTGCTTGTGAAAGCCGAGGCGGCGATCCTGCGCGATGGCGCGCAGTTGCCCGGGCGTAAGCTGATCGTCACGCTCGGCGACTATATCGACCGCGGCCCGGAATCGTCACAGGTCATCACCCATCTCATGGAGCCACCGCCTGATGGATTCGACCGCATCTGCCTTGCCGGCAATCACGAAATCGCCATGCTCGACTATATCGACGGCTGGATCTCCTATGACGATTGGATGCAGATGGGGTCGGCGGAGTCGCTCAAATCCTATGGCCTCGATCCGGAGCATCTGCCGCTGGTCTTCCCCACCGGCGCGAAGCTCGATGTCTTCATCCGCCAGTCGCTGCCGCGTACGCATATCGATTTCATGCGGGCGATGCCTGTCCTGCTGGAAACCCCAAGCGTGATTTTCGTGCATGCCGGCATCAATCCGAAACTGCCGCTCGACAGGCAGACGGACGAGGATCTGGTCCTCATCCGCCAGCGGTTTCTCGAAAGCCGGGTGCCGTTACCAAAACTCGTCGTTCACGGCCATACACCGAACGACAAACCCGACATACGGCCGAGGCGGCTCAATATCGATACGCGCGCCTATCGCAGCGGCAAACTCACCGTCGCCCGCTTGTGGCAGGGCAAGGTGCATCTGTTTTCGACCTGACTTCCGTTTCCTCAGCCGGGTGGGATCGTCTCAGACGACCCCTTCCTCGACCGGCTCTGTCCTCGCTGGTTCTACAGTGGCCGGCCGGTTACGGCGCCAGCCGCGCAGCACGACGTAGAAGACCGGCGTCAGGAACAGGCCGAAGATCGTCACACCGAGCATGCCCGAGAAGACGGCTGTGCCGAGCGACTGGCGCATTTCGGCGCCGGGGCCGGTGGCGATGGCAAGCGGCAGAACGCCGAAGATAAAGGCGAATGCCGTCATCAGGATCGGGCGCAGGCGAAGATGGCTGGCCTCGATAGCCGCCTCCACCGGCGACTTGCCCTCGTCTTCCGCTTGCCTAGCGAACTCGACGATCAGAATAGCGTTCTTGGCCGCAAGGCCGATCAGAACAATCAGGCCGATCTGCGTCAGGACATTGTTGTCCATTCCCCTCAACGAGACCCCGATCAGCGCCGCGAGCACCGCAAGCGGGACAATGAGAATGATCGCCAGGGGGAGAACCCAGCTTTCATATTGCGCCGCCAGCGCCAGGAAGACGAAGACGACGGACAGGGCGAAGATGTAGATGGCGGTGTTGCCGGTGTGGGTTTCCTGATAGGCGAGTTCCGTCCATTCGAAGGTCGTCCCCTGCGGCAGGATCTTGGCTGCTAAGGCCTCCATCTTGGCGATGGCATCGCCCGTCGACGTGCCCGGCGTCGGATTGCCCTGAAGCGGCACCGAGACATACATGTTGTAGCGCTGGACAAGCGCCGGGCCACTGGCATCCTGGATGTCCATCAAGGTTCCAAGCGGAACCAGCGCGCCGGTCGCCGACCGGACCTTCAGGGCAAGGATGTCTTCCCGGTCCATGCGGTATTGCCGGTCGGCTTGGGCTCGAACCTGGTAGACGCGGCCGAACGCATTGAAATCATTGACGTAGGAGACGCCGAGATTGATGGAAAGGGCGTTGAAGATATTGGGGATCGGCACATTCAGGAAACGTGCCTTGTCGCGGTCGATCGCCAGGAAATATTGCGGGCTTGCATCGGAGAATGTCGTAAAGACGCCGGTCAGCCCCTCGGTCGTTGCCGCCGCACCCATCATCTGCCGGGCGAGGCCGAGGACGCGCGTCATGTCGGCGTTTTCGAGATCGGAAATCTGCATCTTGAAGCCGCCGGAATTGCCGACGCCACGCACGGATGGCGGCGGGATGGCGATGATGAAGGCTTCCTGGATGCTTTGCAGCTTTCCGTAAAGTTCGCCGATGATCTTGTTGGCGTTCTCTCCGCCTTCTTCACGTTCGGCAAAGGATTTGAACGGGACGAAGACGACGCCGGCATTCGAGGCATTGGTGAATGTCGCCCCGCTGAAGCCGGCAAATTGAACGGCATTGCCGACGCCGGGCACGGTGCGGGCGATATCGCCCACCTGTTTGACGACGGCATCGGTACGCGCGAGCGAGGCGCCGTCAGGTAGCTGTATGACGATGATGGCGTAACCCTGGTCCATGGTCGGGATAAAGCCCGCGGGAACTTTCGTGCCCATATACCAGGTCGCTCCGAGCAGGCAGACGAAGGTGACCATCGCGGCTGTCAACCCTACCCAGCTGCTGACCAGATGCCGAACGGTCCATGAATAGCCGGAACTCAGCCGATCGAATCCATGATTGAAGCCGTCCGCAAGCCCTCTTCCCAGACGGGATGCGACATTCGTGCGCTTGGTTTCATGGTCATGGGTTTTCAGTAATATGCCTGCGAGCGCGGGCGACAGTGTGAGCGAATTCAATGCAGAAATTGCAGTGGTGACGGAGATCGTGACCGCGAACTGCCTGTAGAACTGGCCAGAGATGCCTGGAATGAAGGCTGTCGGCACGAACACGGCGATCAACACCAGCGAGATGGCGACGACGGCGGTTCCGACTTCGTCCATCGTGACATGGGACGCCTGCTTCGGCGTCATCCCGCGCGCCAGATTGCGCTCGACGTTTTCCACCACCACGATCGCGTCGTCGACGACGATACCGATCGCGAGGACGAGGCCGAACAGCGTGAGCATGTTGAGCGAGAAGCCGAAGGCGAGCAGGACGGCGAAGGTGCCGATCAGCGATACCGGGATGGCAATGATCGGAATGATCGCGGTTCGCCAGGATTGCAGGAAGACGAGAACGACGATTGCCACCAGGATGGCCGCTTCGGCGATGGTTCTATAGACCTCGTTGATGGAATCCGAGATGAATTCGGTCGTGTCGTAGACGATACGATATTCTAGGCCCGGCGGGAAATTCTGGGAGATGTCCTTCATGAGCGTCTGGACCTGATGCGCAGTGTCCAGGGCGTTGGTTCCCGGCCGGGCGAAGATGCCGAGAGCAACTGCGGGGTCATTGTTGAGATAACTGTTGGTGACGTAATCCTGTGCGCCGAGTTCGATACGGGCGACGTCCTGCAACTGGACGAGCCGGCCTGATGTCGTCGATTTCACGATGACATATCGGAACTCGCGCACGTCGGAGAAGCGGCCGTCCGTTCGCACCGTATATTCGAAAGCATTCTTGCCGGTGACGGGTGGGGCACCGATCTTGCCGCCCGACACCTGGACGTTCTGATCTCTCAACGCGGAGACGACGTCATCGGATGTCATCCCGTAAGCGGAGAGCTTTTCCGGATCCAGCCAGATTCGCATCGAATACTGGCGCTCGCCAAAGATCTGCACGTCGCCGACGCCGTCAAGGCGCACGAGAACGTCGCGGATGCGGTTGCGGGCGTAATTCGAGACGTAAAGCTGGTCATAGCGGTGCGATGGCGACAGTAGGTGCACCACCATCATCAGATCCGGTGAGCTTTTGTCGGTGGTCACGCCAAGCCGCTGGACTTCCTCGGGAAGACGGGGAAGGGCGATGGAAACGCGGTTCTGGACGAGCACCTGGACCTTGTCGAGATCGGTGCCTAGCTTGAAGGTGATCGTCAGCGACATGGCGCCGTCGGCGCTGGAGTAAGAAGACATGTAAAGCATGTCTTCGACGCCGTTGATCTGTTGTTCGAGCGGCGTCGAAACGGTATCGGCGATCGTCTGCGGGTCGGCACCCGGATAGGAAGTGCGCACGACGATGGTCGGCGGCGCTATCTCCGGATACTGCGATACCGGCAATTGCGTGTAGGCAATGCTGCCGACGACGAGAAAAAGGATCGAGATGACGGCCGCAAAGATCGGCCGGTCCACGAAAAAATGAGCAAATCTCATTGTCCGCTCTCCGCGCCGGCAGTTTCCGGCGGAGCGTCCTGCCGCTCCTGCGGCAGTTCGGTCATCTGAGGCGTGATCTTTGCGCCCGGCCGGGCGCGCATCAGGCCGTTGACGATGATCGTCTCGGTGCCATCAAGGCCCTCGCGTATGACGCGGTAGCCGTAGAGGCGCGGTCCGGGCCTTACGGGCTTGGTCGAAACCGTGCCGTCTTCGGCGACGACATAAACGACGCGCTCATTCTGGTCCGAGCCGATGGCCTCGTCGGGGACGAGAATGGCCTGGTAGGTGTTGGAGGCTTCGACCTGTATGCGACCGAATAGGCCGGGCTGAAGGACGAGATCAGGATTGGGGAAGCGGGCACGCAGACGAATGGTGCCACTCTCATTGTCGACCCGGTTCTCGGCGAAATCGAGCTTTCCCTTGAACGGTTTGGCACTGGGATCCGAGATCGTGACGGACACATCCAGTCCGCCACCGCCCTGCTGCAGATCCTTGCCCAGTTTGCGCGCGGTGTCGGCGAAATTCAGCAGCCGGCGCTCGTCGACGTCGAAATAGAAATCGATCGGATCGAGCGAAACGATCGTCGTCAGCACAGTCTGGTCGGTCTGCACAAGGTTGCCGGCCGAGATCAGCCGGCGGTCGATGCGGCCGCTGAGCGGCGCCTTGATCTCGGTATATTCCATGTCGAGAGAGGCGCGGTCGGCTGCGGCCTGTGCGCCGCGGACATTGGCCTCGGCCGAATCGAATTCGCGGCGGCGATCATCCAGCGTCTGGGCTGACTGGCTGCCGCTCGAAGTTAGCGATTGTGTGCGCTTATATTGCGCATCGGCAAAGACCAGGGCGGATTGCGCCGATTCGAGTGTGGCCTTTGCCTGATTGAGCGCGGTTACGAACGGCCGCTGATCGATGACGAAGAGCAGATCGCCCTGCTTGACCAATGCGCCGTCCTGGAAATGAATTTCCTGCAGGTAACCACCGACGCGCGATCGAACCGAGACCTCGTCGACCGGCTCGAAGCGGCCGATGAATTCGTCGCTGTCGACGACATCGCGAACGACCGGCTTGGCGACGGTGACGGGCGGGGGCGGCGGGGCGCTCTGGGCCAGCACGGGGAGGGGCATGAATGCGGCGATACAGCCAAGCACCACCATCTGTCGAAGCGCGTAAGTCATACCGGTCCCCCAATCTCGACGGTCGATTTCACTGCCGCCAAACCTAAGATGAAGTGATGCTGTACATGTCTTGCTGCTTTGACCGAGGGTCTCTGCCCCCGTGATTTCCCCGGCGTTCAATCCCTTGGAAAAGGAAGGCCGGCACGCAATGCACATCCGAAAAATCGTAACCCTATGGAATTGGACTATAAACGGCAGCGGCGAAAAATTGCAAATGCCAATTGGTAACGATTCCGGAATCCATCAAAACGTCACAGAGGGTATCAGCTCTCGACGATTTCGTCTTTGCCGGGCGGCAGGGCGGCGAGTTCGGCCCAGTCGAGCTCCTGTTCCAGCATGTGAAAAACATCGTCGTCGATCTCGTCGGCGCGCCGCATCGCCGCCAGTCTGCGGCGTTTGGCGACGATGACGTTGCGGCGCTGCTTGTCGAGCCTGCTGACCTCGCGCGGGTGTTTCCCATCAGCGGTGATTTCGCGCTCGGAGGTGTAGACGTCGCGCAGGATGCGGGTGGATTTGTCCTCGCCGCCGGCGAGTTCGGCAAGGGCCGCATCGATCAACGTGACGCGGGCCTTGGCGAGGTCGCGATCCAGGGAGGTGTCCGGGTCGAATTTCAGGAAACGGATCAGCGGCCCGAGCGTCAGCCCCTGGACGATGAGCGTGCCGAGAACGACGGCCAGCGCGCTGAGCAGGATGATATCGCGATCGGGGAAGTCGATCGGCAGAGCGAGCGCGGTCGCCAGCGTGACGAGGCCGCGCATGCCGCACCAGCCGGCAAGCAGGCTGGTCGCGAAAGTCGGAACGGCTTGTGTCGTGCGTCCGCGCGCGGCGAGAAAGTTGATGACGCGGTTATAGATGAGCACCCAGGCCAGGCGGACGACGATGACGGTGACGAAGACCATGGCGGCGAAGGTGATCGCGAAATTCAGGCGGCCGGGATCGAGGTCGAGGACAATCTGACGGGCCTGCAGACCCATCAGCAGGAAAGCGAGCACGTTGAGCAGAAAGACCGCGGCTTCCCAGACCGAATAGGAATGAATGCGGTGGCGGGCCGTCTGCCGCTCGGGCATGTAGCGGGCGATCACCATCGCATAGACGACGATGGCCAGAATTGCCGAAAGGTGCAGCCGCTCGGCGATGATCCAGGTGCCGAAGGTGGCGACGAATTCGAGCAGGGTGCCGCCGAGCGTGCCGGCAAGCCTCGGGCCGACGACCATATAGAGACGGCCCATGAGATAGCCGAGGATGAGGCCGCCAGGCACGGCGAGCGCCAACTCCGCCAGGGCGCCGGCGAAGAAGGCGGGACTTGCGGCGGCTGCCACCGCAGCGCTGAAGATCAGCAGCGCGACTGCGTCGTTCAGGAGGCTTTCACCCTTCAGGATCACATAGGTCTGGCGCGGCAGGGTGAAGCGGTCGAGCATGGCGGTCGCGGCTGCCGCATCCGGCGGTGCGACGATGGCGCCGAGTGCCACGGCTGCGGCAAGCGGGAGGCCGGCCATCGTCACGCTGACGGTGGCGACGGCTGCGGCCGTCAGGATCACGGCGATCGCGGCGAGAGAGAACAGCGGCAGCCAGTTGCGTCTCAACGTCCTCGGCGGCAGATCGTAGGCGGCGTCGAAAAGCACGGGCGCAATCAGCAGCGCCAGCGCAAGCTCGGGATCGATCGCGACCTCGGGCGCCCAGGGCACAGCCGCGACGATGACGCCGGCGATCGCCAGCATTGTCGGATAAGGGATCCGGAACTTCCTGGAAAATTGCAGAAAGACGATCGCCACCAGCAGCAGCGTCAGCATGCTTTCGAAGAACGCCATCGAGCTCCCCAATGCGCGCCTCCGGCGGAGGCTGTTCCTGCCGCAGAATTAGGGCGGAGCTGGGCTGCGACTACTGGCTGGTGCTTGTAAACGGCGAAAGGAGAAACTGTAGGATATGTTTGGCCCGGTCTGCGGCATTTTAGCCGCCATTGCTGAATATGCCGTCCATGCCCTTGTGCAGTGCACATGCTCAATATATCTACCGATATTATAAGGATGCTTATAAATAACGGTCACAGGTTTCATGAACGCCACTCCGACCCTCGGTTTCCTTCTCCACGACGTCGCACGGCTGCTGCGCAAGCGGTTCGAGCAGCGCGCGAAGTGCCTTGGGCTGACACGGTCGCAATGGCAGACGCTTGCCTATCTCTCGAATAACGAAGGTATCCATCAGGGCGGCCTTGCCGAAATCCTGGAAGTCGAGCCGATCACGCTGGTGCGCATTCTCGACAAGCTCGCCGAACGCGGGCTGATCGAGCGCCGCCAGCACCCGACCGACCGGCGCATCTGGCTGCTCTATATGCGCGACGAGGCGCACCCGTTGCTCGCCGAAATGCGCGAGCTCGGCGACACCACCCGCGCAGAAGCGTTGCAAGGCGTTTCGCCAGAGCAGCGCGAGCTGCTTTTCCACATCCTATCCGTAATGAAGACGAACCTGGTTCAGGCATGCCGGAGCCCGGTTGACGAGAATGAGACGAACGATGGCTGATCAATCCCCCCTCCGCGTCGTTGCCGACGCCAATGCCAAGACCAAGACTCCTGTCGAAGACAATGAAGCGAAACAGCAGGAAACGGTAGCCGAAGCGCCTTCATCCAATTCAGCGCCGGCTGCCGCCGTGGCTGCGCCTGGCGGCAACAAGGTCCGCCGCCGGCGCAGTCTCACGCGGCCGATCCTGTTTGCCCTGCTGCCGGTGGCGCTCGTCGTCGGCGGTTATTATTACGTCAATGGCGGCCAGGTGATGTCGACCGACAACGCCTATATCCAGGCCGACATGGTCGGACTTACCACGGACGTCTCGGGCATCGTCGACCAGATCAACGTGCATGAGAACGAGGCCGTCAAGGCGGGGCAGGTGCTCTTCAGCCTGCGGTCGGATTCTTTCAAGATCGCGCTTGATGGCGCCAAGGCGCAGCTCGGCGCGCAGCGCAACCAGATCATGAATCTCAAGGCCAGCTATCAGCAGTCGCTTGCCGAGATCACGCAGGCGCAAGCCGATCTGCCTTATTATCAGGATCAGTTTGACCGGCAGCAAAACCTCGTCAACAACGGTAGCGCGACGCAATCGGCCTATGACGAAGCCAAGCACAATCTGGAAGCCGCGCAGCAGAAGGTGACCGTCGCCAAGGCGGAAGCCGCAACGACGCTCGCCCAGCTCGGCGGCAATGCCGACCAGCCGGTGGAGGAAAACCCGCTCTATCTGCAGGCCAAGTCGCAGGTCGACAATGCCCAGCGCGAACTCGACCACAGCGTCGTCAAGGCACCGTTCGACGGCATCGTCACCAATGTCAACGCGCTGCAGGTCGGCTCCTACCTGCAGGCTTCGCAACAGGCCTTCTCGCTTGTTGCCACCGACCATCTGTGGATCGCCGCCAGCCCGAAGGAAACCGAGCTTACCTATGTCAAGCCCGGCCAGACGGCCGATATCTATGTCGACACCTATCCCGGCGTGACATGGAAGGGCAAGATCGAGAGCATCAGCCCGGCCTCCGGCTCCAGCTTCTCGCTGCTGCCGGCGCAAAATACTACGGGCAACTGGGTGAAGGTCGTCCAGCGTATTCCGATGCGCGTCAGCATCGAGGACACCGACGGCAAGCCGCCGCTACGTGTCGGCATGAGCACGGTGGTCGATGTCGAGACCGGTCATGCCCGCGGCCTGCCTGATTTCGTCAACAAGCTTCTGGGCCGGCCTCAGGGCAAGGATCATGAGTAACGCTGCCGCTTCTCCGGCGACGCCGATTGCCAATCGCGGCGCGATCACGGCCTGCGTCATTCTCGCCGTCATCATGCAGGCGCTGGACACGACGATCGCCAACGTGGCGCTGCCCTATATCCAGGGCAGCGTGTCGGCCTCTGCCGACCAGATCAACTGGGTGCTGACCTCCTATATCGTCGCGGCGGCAATCATGACGCCGCCGTCGGGCTTCCTTGCCGCCAAGTTTGGCCGCAAACGCGTGCTGCTCGTTGCCATTGCCGGCTTCGTGGCGGCCTCCGTTCTCTGCGGCCTGGCGCCATCGCTGAACCAGATCGTCGCATTCCGCCTGCTGCAAGGCCTGTTCGGCGCATCGCTGGTGCCGCTTTCCCAGGGCATCCTCCTCGATATTTATACGGTCGAGGAGCGCGGCTCGGCCATGGCCCTTTTCGGCGTCTCGGTCATGGTCGGGCCGGTGCTTGGGCCTGTCATCGGCGGCTGGCTGACCGACAATATCAGCTGGCGCTGGGTGTTTTATATCAATGTGCCGATCGGCGCGCTGGCCTTCATGGGCATTGTCGTCTACGTCACCGAGACCAAGAGGGATCTGCTCGCCAAACTGGACTGGTTCGGCTTCGGGATGATGAGCCTCGGCATCGCCGCGCTGCAGCTCTTCCTCGACCGCGGCGAGCAGCTCGACTGGTTCTCTTCCGGTGAGATCATGCTCGAGGCGTTGATCTGCGCCTCAGCCTTCTATCTGCTGATCGTGCACACGCTGACGGCGGAGAAATCCTTCGTGAACCCGAAGCTGTTCCTCGATCAAAATTTCTCGATCAGCATGATCTTCATCTTCGTGGTCGGCATTACCTATCTCGCCTCACTGGCACTGATGACACCCTATCTGCAGACGCTGATGGGCTATCCCGTCATCACCGCGGGCATCGTCATGGGGCCGCGCGGGCTCGGCACCATGCTCTGCATGTTCATCGTCGGGCGGCTGGTCGGCAAGGTCGATACGCGCGCGTTGCTGGCGCTCGGCTTGGGGCTCACCGCATGGGCGATGTACGACATGACCGGCTGGACACCCGACGTCTCGCAATGGACGATCGTCTCGGTCGGCTTCATCCAGGGCGCCGGCCTCGGCTTTCTGTTCGTGCCGCTGACGACGATCGCTTTTTCCACGCTGCCCGCCCATATGCGCGGCGACGGCACCGGTCTCTACAATCTGTCGCGAAACATCGGCTCGGCGGTCGGCATCTCGATCGTCTCGGCGCTGATCGTCGAAAACACGCAGAGCAATCATGAATCGATCGCCGCCTATGTGACGCCGTTTAACCACGCCTTTAATGCGGTGGCTGCGCAGGGGCTCAGCCCGGTGACGGCGGCCGGCCGTGCTTCGCTCAACGAGATCATCACGCTGCAAGCGACGATCATCGCCTATATGGACGATTTCAAGCTGCTGATGCTGATGTCGCTTGCGGTCATTCCGCTGGTTCTGCTGTTGCGCAAGCCGAAGGCAGCACCCGCCGTCGACCACAGCGCCGTCATGGAATGATCAGCGGAACGGCTTGCTGAGATAACGCGATCCCTGAATGCCGAAGCGCCATGGTGCTTCGGCATTTTTCGTGATGCCGATGCGTTTTCCCGAGACGATCGGCACCGGGGCCGACGGCGCGATCGCATAGGGCGGGCGATCGAGCAGCCTGTCATTGATCTCGATGTCGATGCCGAGCGCCTGGCAGAGCTTGCCGGGGCCGCTGCAGAGCGACGTCAGCATATCGGTGCCGCGCCGCTCCATCATTAGAGGGATTCCCGTTTCCGGCTCCAGGGCGCGGATGAGTGCAGCCGAGCCAGGATGGCAGACGAAATTCAGGCACCAGTACATGCCGTAGATGCGGTAGATATAGACATTGCCCGGCTTGCCATACATGGCGCCGTTGCGCTTGGTCGGGCCGCGGAAGCTGTGCGAGGCCTCGTCATCGGGGAAATAGGCTTCGGTCTCGGTGATGCGCCCGCCGACGCCGTCCACGGTCAGATGGCAGCCGAGCAGGTCGCGGGAGACGGCGATCGCATCGCGCTCGAAAAATTCCCTGAGGCTTTCGCCGGTGAGCGTGCCGGCGCCGATCGCGCCTGATATCGTTCCACCATCGGTCATATCAGACGCAGATAACATTCAGCGCGCTCGCCGTCATCCCGAAACCGCTTCATGTTTTTCGGCCAGAGACATCAGCGGCCCGCATTCGGATCGCGCATCGGGATCGAGGATGATGTGACCGAGACCGGGTCGCTCGCCGGGAAGGAATCTTCCAGGCCCTCTTCCAGCTCTTCTTCGAGCAAAGCAGGATCCTTGCTGCGCGCGCCGTCGCCATGGGCAGGTTCGATTGCTGCGGCAAGCAGGGCCTTGGCCCGCAAGACGGCATTTTCCGACGTTAGCTCAGGCGTGCTGCGCAGCGTCACGGCAATGCTGTCTTCGCCTTCGCCGCCGAATTCGACGACGAAGCCGTCTTCCGTCTGGTAGACGGTGATATCGTTGAGTGCCATGGCCGTTCTCCGAGGGCGCTCATATTAGCAAGGCGCAATTTAGTGAAGCGCGTTTTCGGAATTTTGTCGAGCGAAGACCTTTACCAGCCAGTCGATGAAGACGCGCACGCGCGGCGAAAGCTGGCGGTTGCGGGGGTAAAGCAAGGAAACCGGTGTCGGGGTCAGCGGAAAGTCCTGCAGTATCTGGACCAGCGTTCCCGCGGCAAGATCTCCTTCGGCGTGATAGCGTGGGATCTGGATCATGCCGAGGCCCATCCTCGCCGCTGAGATATAGCTTTCGGCGGCGTTGACCGCGATGGTGGCGGGAATGGTGATGTTACGCACCGTGCCGTCGACGGTGAATTCGAGCGGCAGCAGGCTGCCGGTGCCGCTGGAGTGGAAGCCGACCATGCGATGGCCGGCAAGCCGATCGGGATGCTGCGGCAGGCCGTTGCGGGCAATGTAGGCAGGAGAGGCGAGTGTCACCTCATCGAGCATGGCGACGCGCCGGGCGACCATGTCGCTGTCTTGCGGCGTGCCGACGCGCAACACGCAATCGATGCCCTCACGCACCAGATCGATCAGCCGATCGCCCTCACTCATGTAGAATTCGATCTCCGGATAGGTCTCCAGGAAGGACGGCAGGCTCGGCAGTACGAAATGGCGGGCGAGCGTGCCGTGCACGTCGACACGCAGCATGCCCTTCGGCTTGGCGCCGGCAAAGGCTCCTTCGGCTTCCTCGATATCGGCAAGGATCGACAGGCAGCGTTGGTAATAGGCTTCGCCATCAAGCGTCGGACTGACGTGGCGCGTCGTGCGCTGGAGCAGGCGCACGCCGAGGCGGGCTTCCAGCCCCTTGACCGCATCGGTGACAGTCGAGCGTGGCAGACCGGTGTCATCGGCGGCAAGCGTGAAGCTGCGGCGTTCCACGATACGGCAAAACACGCGCATGGCGTCAAATCTGTCCATCTGTTTGTTCGTTATTCTCGGATAGTGATGCCGAAGAATGCCAGATTATCCGCAAAAGGAAAAGGCGCATCTTCTCCTCATCGAAAACGCGCTGCGGCGCAGAATGAAGGAGAAGGACAATGGCTTCCCACGAAAACAGCAAGGTCGCACTGGTGACCGGCGCTTCCCGCGGCATCGGCGCAGCAGTCGCCGAGCGCCTCGCCAAGGACGGTTTCACCGTCGTCATCAATTACTCCGGCAATGCCGCTCCGGCCGAGGAACTGGCAAAGAAGATCGAGCAGGCCGGCGGCAAGGCGCTGACGGCGAAGGCCGATGTCAGCGATGCGGAAGCCGTCCGCCGCATGTTCGATGCCGCGGAAACCGCTTTCGGCGGCGTCGACGTGCTCGTCAACAATGCCGGCATCATGATGCTCTCTTCGCTTGCCGAGGCCGATGACGCCAATTTCGATCGCCAGATCAGTGTCAACCTCAAGGGCACCTTCAATACGCTGCGCGAGGCAGCCAGGCGTCTGCGCGACGGCGGCCGGGTCGTCAACTTCTCGACATCCGTCGTCGGCCTGAAGCTCGAAACCTACGGCGTCTATGCCGCTACCAAGGCTGCGGTGGAAACGCTGACGGCGATCATGGCCAAGGAGATGCGTGGCCGCAACATCACCGTCAACGCCGTCGCGCCCGGTCCTGTCGCCACCGAGCTTTTCCTTAACGGCAAGTCGGACGAACTCATCGCCCGCACGGCGAAAATGAACCCGCTGGAACGCCTCGGCACACCGGAAGACATCGCTTCTGCGGTTGCCTTCCTCGCCGGCCCGGACGGCGGCTGGATCAACGGACAGACGCTGCGCGCCAATGGCGGCGTGATCTGACGAAAGACCGGCGGCGGTCTCCAGGCTGCCGCCAACTCAAAGTTTCCACTTCAAGCAATCCCAATCGAACCCAGAAGGAATAGGATCATGAGCAAGCAAGTCATCGTCATAACAGGCGCTTCCAGTGGTTTCGGCGCGCTTACCGCCCGCGCTCTCGCTAAGGCCGGCCACACCGTCTATGCCGGCATGCGCGCCACGGAAAGCCGCAACGCTCCCGCCGTCGCCGATGCGGCTGAATTCGCCAAGGAGAACAATGTCGATCTGCGCTCGGTCGAACTCGATGTCGCCTCCGACGCGTCGGTTGTATCAGGTATCGCCAGGATCATCGCCGATGCGGGTCGCCTTGATGTCATCATCCACAATGCCGGCCATATGTCCTTCGGCCCGGCCGAAGCCTTCACGCCGGAACAGTTCGCCGAACTCTTCGACATCAACGTGCTCTCCACCCAGCGCGTCAACCGCGCGGCACTCCCCTATCTGCGCAAGCAGGGCAAGGGCCTGGTGGTCTGGGTATCGTCGTCGAGCAGCCGCGGCGGCACGCCTCCCTACCTCTCGCCCTATTTCGCAGCCAAGGCGGCGATGGATTCACTTGCCGTCTCCTATGCCGGCGAGCTTACCCGCTGGGGCATCGAGACCTCGATCATCGTGCCCGGCGCCTTCACCAAGGGCACCAACCATTTCGCCCATTCCGGCTCGCCCGCCGATACGGCCCGCGCCGCCGAATACAATGAAGGGCCCTACAAGGGCGTGCCGGAACAGGCGCTGCAGGGCCTGGCAGCGCTCGAACCTGCCGACGCCGATGCCGGCGCGGTTGCCACGGCCATCGTCGATGTCGTCGGCAAGCCGTTTGGCACCCGGCCATTCCGCGTCCATATCGATCCTTCCGAGGACGGCGCGGAGATCGTCAACGGCGTCGCCGACCGTGTGCGGGCGGAACTGTTCCGCCGCATCGGCCTCGAGGACTTGCTGAAGCCGGCCGTCGGGATTTGAAACCCAATTCGCCACCGCGCGCGGGGACCGCGCGGGAACATAGGAGCCAAGCCGTCATCGCAAATATGTGAACGCGATTGCGGAATTTTCCCTTATAATCCTGCGGGGAGTGCGTATATCTGCTTTATCGCGAGAGAGTGGAATTCCCTGCCGTTCTCTTTGCGAACCTCCAGAGCCTGCCGCGCCCTTGCTACGGTGCGACAGGCTTGATGTTCAAAGTTGCAGATTGCGGCCCGTCGAAGGTTTCCCCTGCCTTCCGGGCCGTATTTGTCTTAGCGCTCAGACGTCGTTCAGTTTCGCCTCGACCAGAAGTTTCACCAGCCAGTCGACGAAGACGCGGACCTTGTTGCTGAGATGGCGGTTCGGCGGATAGACGACATAGAGCGGCAGCGGATCGCGACGCCAGTCCGGCAGCACGCGGACAAGTTCGCCCTTTGCCATCGGCTCGCGCGCCATGAAGATCGGTACCTGCGCGATGCCGAGGCCCGTCAGCGCAGCCGTAAGATAGGTGCGGCTATCGTTGACCGAGGCGATGTAACGCGGACTGGTCTCGATCACCTCGTTGTGCCGGCGGAATTCGAAGGGCAGCGTCCGGTTGTTCTGGGCGCGGAAATAGTTGACGGTGTAATGATCCGCCTCCAGATCCTCCGGCCGCTCGGGCATGCCGAATTTCTGGATGTAGCTCGGCGAAGCACAGGTGATCATCTCGACTTCGGAGACACGCCGCGCAATCAGCGACTGGTCGGCCGGCGTGCCGGCCCGCAGCGCGCAATCGACATTTTCTGCAAGATAATCGACCGTGCGGTCGCCGACACCGAGGTCGATACGGATATCGGGATAACGCTGATAGAAATCGCAAAGTGCCGGAACCACGATCCAATCGGCGAAAGCGCCGGCCATCTCGACACGCAGCCGTCCGCTCGGCAGGCTCTGCGAATTGGAAAGGCTGCCATCGAGCTCCTCCAGTTCCGAAATAATCTGGGCGGCGCGTTCGTAATAAAGCGCGCCGTCCGTGGTCACCATGACCCGGCGTGTGGTCCGATTCAAAAGCTTGGTGCGCAGATGCGCTTCCAGGCCCTGGATGAGATTGGTCACCGTCGCCTTGGGCATGGCGAGCATGTCGGCGGCGCGGGTGAAATTGCCCGTCTCCACGACGCGAATGAAGACGCGCATTGCCGAGAGCTGATCCATCGGTTTCAAATCCGCAGTTTGCGTTGCACCATTGTTCGAGATCTGGAACAGTGTTATCGCGTTATAGCTTCTTATTCCTTGGTTGGAATAACAATATCTTTTTTGTACAAAATGCAAGCGGCAGGCGTTGTCTGCTGGTCGCCGACATAGAAGAGACCGGAAGCATGACGGTGGAATGGAAAGATATGATGCTGGATAAGGTGGCCATCGGCCCCGTTTCCGCACGCATCTACCAGGGCGCCGATTATGGCAAGGGTCCGCCGATCGTGCTCTACCTGCATGGCGGCGCGTTTTTGGATAGCGACAAGAATGTTGACCGGCCGGTGGCGATGAGCCTCGCCAAGGCCGGAGCCATCGTCGTTGCCGCCGATTACAGCAGCCTTTCCGGCAATCTATTTCCGAAGGCGCTGGAAGTCTCCTTCTCCGTTTTCACCTATCTCGCCAACAAACGCGCCGGTCTCGGCGACCGCAAGTCGCTGCTCTTCGTCGCCGGCGAGGAGGCGGGCGGCAATGTCGCCGCCGGCGTGGCGCTGAAGGCGCGCGACCAGATGCCGGACGCGCTCGACGGCCAGGTCCTGATTTCGCCGCTGCTCGATCCCTTCATGGGCACCTCTTCGATCCGCAAGGCTGAAGCCATCGGCATGCGCCAGCGCTGGACGGAAGGTTGGAGCCACTATCTGAGCGGCGGCGGTTGCCACCCTTATGCGGCGCCTTGCCTCTGTTCGCGTATATCCGGCGTTGCGCCGGCGCTGATATTTACCGCGGAGGACGATCCTCTGCACGACGAAACGATTGGTTACGGTGTCCGCCTGAAACAGGCCGGCGTCGGTGTGCGCCAGCATGTCCTTCCCGCCGGGACGGGCTGGCCCTCGATTTATGGTGGGAAATCCGACGGAGCGCCCGACTGGCAGGAAAACGTCAGCCGCCATTTCGGAAGCTTCCTTCGGGAGGTAAGCGTCCAACCGCAATTGCATTGAAGAAGACCTGATATTTCGGCGGCCTAGAGCCGCAAGGAGAGTACTAATGACGTCCAGAAGTAAGCGCTGGGCCCTGATGGGCGCCGGCATAGGCCTTGTTGCGTCCATTTCCGGCGCTGCATTGTTTTTCGAATTGCCGATGAGCACGACCGCTACGGCTGCTTCCGCCCCCGCGCAGGCTCCCGCAGTGCCGGTGACGGTTGCCGTCGTCGCGGCGCGCGACGTGACGGCCTGGGAAAGTTTCTCCGGCCGTCTCGAAGCGGTCGACCGGGTGCAGGTGCGTTCCCGTGTCGCCGGCGCCATCCTTTCGGTGGCGTTCCGCGAAGGGGCGCTGGTCAAGCAGGGCGACCTGCTCTTCACCATCGACCCGGCTCCCTACCAGGCGAGCGTGGCGCAGGCGCAAGGCCAGGTCGCTTCGGCCGAAGCCAAGGTCAGCCTGGCGCAGACCGAACTCGATCGTGGCCGCAGGCTTTCCGACAACCGCACCATCTCCCAGAGCGATCTCGATCAGCGCCAGAGTTCGCTGGCTGAGGCTCAGGCGGGGCTGCGTTCGGCGCAGGCTGCCCTGCAGTCTGCGCAGCTCGATCTCGATTACACTCAAGTGCGGGCTCCGGTTTCCGGCCGCATCGGCAAGATCGAGGTGACTGCCGGTAACCTCGTCGCGGCCGGTTCGACCTCGCCGGCGCTGACGACGCTCGTTTCGGTCGATCCGATCTATGCGAGCTTCAATGCCAGCGAAGAGATGGTGACGCGGGCGCTCGCCCAGCTTCCGCAGACGGACAGCGCCCTGCCTCCCGTCGAGCAGATCCCGGTCGAAGTCGGCACGCTGACCGACAGCGGCACGCCGATCAAGGGCAAGCTGCAACTGATCGACAACGAGGTCGATGCATCAAGCGGCACGATCGGCGTTCGCGCCGTCTTCGATAATCCGGGCGGGCGTCTCATCCCCGGCCAGTTCGTGCGGGTGCGCATGGGCCAGCCGAAGGCCGAGAACAAGATCGTCATCAGTGACCGCGCCGTCGGCACGGACCAGGACAAGAAGTTCGTCTTCGTCGTCGATGGCGAGAACAAGGTCGCCTATCGGCAGGTCCAGCTCGGCACAGTGGCTGACGGTCAGCGGGTGGTCGAAGGCGGCCTGAACGTCGGCGAGAAGATCGTCGTCAACGGTCTGCAGCGCATCCGTCCAGGCGCAGTCGTCGCGCCTCAGATGGAAGAGAAGGTCGCGACCGCGCAGTAAAGACTTTCGCCTTCCCCTGAGGGGGAGGGCCAATACTCGAAATGATACGACCCGCCGGCGGCTCCCAAACCGCCGGAGAGGGACTTTGCATCCATGTTCACCCCGGAGAGGGCTTTGATATGAACATCTCCAGATTCTTTGTCGACCGCCCGGTCTTTGCCGGCGTTCTTTCGGTCCTCATCCTGGTTGCCGGCCTGATCGGCCTGCGCGCGCTGCCGATTTCCGAATATCCAGAGGTCGTACCGCCGTCGATCGTCGTGCGCGCTACCTATCCCGGCGCCAACCCAAGCGTCATCGCCGAAACGGTGGCAACGCCGCTCGAAGAGCAGATCAACGGTGTCGAAGGCATGCTCTATATGGCCAGCCAGGCGACATCGGACGGCGTGCTCAACGTCACCGTTACCTTCAAGCTCGGCACCGACCCCGACAAGGCGCAGCAGCTCGTGCAGAACCGCGTTTCACAGGCCGAACCGCGCCTGCCGGCGGAAGTCCGTTCGCTCGGCATCACGACAGTCAAGAGCTCACCCAACTTCATCATGGTCGTCAACCTCGTCTCCGACGGGAACAATCACGACATCACCTATCTTCGCAATTACGCGACCCTCAACGTCAAGGATCGGCTCGCCCGCATCGCAGGCGTCGGTCAGGTGCAGGTTTTCGGCGCCGGCGACTATTCCATGCGTGTCTGGATCGACCCGCAGAAGGCCGCCGAGCACAATCTTGCCGCCAGCGACATCAGCAGCGCGATCAGTTCCCAGAACATCCAGGCCGCCGCCGGTATCATCGGCGCATCGCCGAGCCAGCCCGGTGTGGACCTGCAGCTCAACGTCAATGCCCAGGGCCGCCTGCGCACGCCCGAGGAGTTCGGCAACATCATCGTCAAGACGGGCGCCAATGGCGAGATCACCCGCCTTCGCGATGTCGCCCGCATCGAGCTCGGTGCTGCGGACTACACGCTGCGTTCGCTGCTCGACGGTAAGCCGGCCGTCGCCGTCGCCGTTCTTCAGGCGCCGGGTTCGAACGCGATCGAGATTGCGGACAATGTGAACGCGACCATGGATCAGTTGCAGCTCGCCATGCCTGAGGGCGTCAAATACGAGATCGTCTACGATACGACGAAATTCGTGCGGGCCTCGATCGAGAAGGTCATCGACACGCTGCTCGAAGCCATCGCGCTCGTCGTCCTCGTCGTCATCCTGTTCCTGCAGACGTGGCGCGCCTCGATCATCCCGCTGATCGCCGTTCCTGTCTCGATCATCGGCACTTTCGCGGTCATGTATGTCTTCGGCTTCTCGATCAACGCGCTCAGTCTGTTCGGACTGGTGCTTGCGATCGGTATCGTCGTCGACGACGCGATCGTGGTGGTCGAAAACGTCGAGCGCAATATCGAGGAAGGCCTGTCGCCGCGGGCTGCCACCTACAAGGCGATGAGGGAAGTCTCCGGTCCGATCGTCGCGATCGCGCTGGTGCTCGTCGCGGTGTTCGTGCCGCTTGCTTTCATCTCCGGTCTGTCGGGTCAGTTCTACCGCCAGTTCGCGCTGACGATCGCGATTTCGACCGTGATCTCGGCCTTCAACTCGCTCACGCTGTCTCCGGCGCTGGCAGCTCTTCTCCTGAAGAGCCATGATCAGCCGAAGGACTGGCTGACGCGGTTCATGGACGCTATCTTCGGCTGGTTCTTCCGCGGCTTCAATCGTGTCTTCGGAGCGGGCTCGAATGCCTACGGCAAGGGCGTTGGCGGGCTGTTGTCGCGCAAGAGCATCGTCATGGTGATCTACCTGGCGCTGGTCGGTGCGACCTACAGCCTGTTCAGCACGGTCCCCGGCGGCTTCGTGCCGTCGCAGGACAAGCAGTATCTGATCGGCTTCGCCCAGTTGCCGGATGCCGCAAGCCTGGACCGCACGGAAGACGTCATCAAGCGCATGACCGACATCGCGCTGGCACAGCCGGGCGTTGCCAATGCGATTGCCTTTCCGGGCCTGTCGATCAACGGCTTCACCAACTCCTCGAATGCCGGCATCGTCTTCGTGACGCTGAAGGACTTCGAAGAGCGCAAGACGCCTGATCTCTCGGGCGGTGCAATCGCCATGGCGCTGAACCAGAAGTTCGGCGTCATCCAGGATGCCTTCATCGCCATGTTCCCGCCGCCGCCGGTCAATGGTCTCGGCACGACGGGCGGTTTCAAGCTGCAGATCGAGGATCGTGCCGGCCTCGGCAACCAGGCGCTCGACGAGGCGACCAAGGCCGTGCTTGCAAAAGCCTACCAGGCGCCTGAGCTCGCCGGGCTGTTCTCCAGCTTCCAGATCAACGTGCCGCAGCTCTATGCCGATCTCGACCGTGCCAAGGCCGAGCAGCTCGGGGTTTCCGTCACCGACGTCTTCCAGACGCTGCAGATCTATCTCGGTTCGCTCTACGTGAACGACTTCAACGCCTTCGGCCGCACCTACAGCGTCCGTGTGCAGGCCGATGCGAAATTCCGCGCCCAGCCGGAAGATATCGGCCAGTTGAAGGTCCGGTCGGCATCGGGTGAGATGATCCCGCTTTCTGCCCTCTTGAAGGTGGAACCGAGCACCGGTCCGGAACGCGCGAACCGCTACAACGGCTTCCTTGCCGCCGATATCAACGGCGGTCCGGCACCGGGCTTCTCGTCGGGTCAGGCGCAGGCGGCAATCGAGAAGATCCTTCACGAGACCCTGCCTGCGGGCATCGACTTCGAATGGACGGATCTGACCTATCAGCAGATCCTGGCCGGCAATTCGAGCATCGTCGTCTTCCCCCTGGCACTGTTGCTCGTCTTCCTGGTGCTGGCCGCCCAGTATGAAAGCCTGACGCTGCCGCTTGCGATCATCATGATCGTGCCGATGGGCGTGCTGGCCGCGCTGACCGGCGTCTGGCTCACCGGTGGAGACAACAACATCTTCACCCAGATCGGTCTTGTGGTGCTTGTCGGTCTATCGGCGAAGAACGCGATCCTTATCGTGGAATTCGCCCGCGAACTGGAGTTCGAGGGAAGAACGCCGCGGGAGGCCGCGATCGAGGCCAGCCGCCTTCGCCTTCGCCCGATCCTCATGACCTCCCTCGCCTTCATCATGGGCGTCGTGCCGCTCGTCGTCTCCACAGGCGCCGGCGCGGAAATGCGTGCGGCCATGGGTGTCGCGGTCTTCTCGGGCATGATCGGCGTGACCTTCTTCGGCATCTTCATGACGCCGGTGTTCTATGTGCTGCTGCGGCGGCTGACGGGCAACCGTCCGCTCATCCAGCACAAGCCGGACGAACACAAGGAAGAAGAGGCGGAGGTCATCCGGCTCGCGGCGGAATAAACGGAATTCAACCTTCCTTTGTCGAGTAAATCGGGCGGGAACTTCGGTTCTCGCCCGTATCGTTTTCAGGGTGTTCCACAAAAATGCGTTACGTCGGTCAAAACGGTTTGCAACGATGGGCGGGGGGACTATCAAAGACGGACAAGAGTTGGGAGGACTGAATGACGAGTTCGAGAGAAGGTCATGACGGCAGGCGGATCGCCTTTCTCGGCACCGGCCTGATGGGCGCGCCGATGGCTCGCCGGCTGCTTGGCGCGGGCTTTGCCGTCACCGTCTGGAATCGCGATGCCGGCAAGGCCGAGGCGCTTGCGGGAGACGGCGCGATCTGCGCTAAAACACCGGTGGATGCCGTTTCGGGTGCCGACGTCGTCATCACTATGCTCACCAACGCCGAGGCGGTGAAGGACGTGTTGTTCGACCGCGGAGCGGCCGATGCGATGACGCCTGGCACAACCGTCATCGACATGAGTTCGATCGCCCCGCATTTCGCCCGCGACCATTCGGCGAGGCTTGCCGACCGCGACATCCATCATGTCGATGCGCCGGTATCAGGCGGTGTCGTCGGGGCGGCAGCGGGTACGCTTGCGATCATGGCGGGCGGTGACAAGGACGTGGTCGACGGGCTTGCAGATGTCTTTGCGCCGATGGGGCGCGTGACCCGCGTCGGTCCAAGCGGGGCGGGCCAGCTCGCCAAGCTTGCCAACCAGCAGATCGTTGCGGTGACGATCGGCGCCGTCGCCGAAGCGATGATGCTGATCGAAGCGGGCGGCGGCTCGCAGGCGGCCTTCCGGGACGCCATTCGCGGCGGCTTTGCAGAGAGCCGTATCCTTGAACTGCACGGCAAGCGCATGGTCGAGCGGCAGTTTACGCCAGGCGGTTCGTCCAGCAACCAGTTGAAGGATCTGAACGCCGCCATGGAGACAGCCAATACCCTGTCGTTGACACTGCCGCTGACTGCGGCGGTGCATGCCGAATTCAGCGAATTCGTCGCCAATGGCAATGGCGAAAAGGATCATAGCGGCCTGCTCCTCCATCTCGAAGAGAAGAATGCCCGGCCGGGAGGAAAGAAGTGACGGACAACCATTCGCCGAAGCGGCGCCTGCGTTCGCAGGACTGGTTCGACAATCCCGATCATATCGACATGGCAGCGCTCTATCTCGAGCGCTTCATGAATTACGGCATCACGCCGGAAGAGCTGCGCTCCGGCAAGCCGATCATCGGAATTGCCCAGAGCGGCAGCGATCTTACGCCCTGCAACAGGGTGCATGTCGAGCTTGCCAAGCGCGTGCGGGACGGCATTCGCGATGCCGGCGGCATTCCGATCGAGTTTCCGACACATCCGATCTTCGAGAATTGCAAACGCCCGACAGCCGCACTCGACCGCAATCTCGCCTATCTCGGCCTCGTCGAAATCCTCTACGGCTATCCACTTGACGGCGTCGTGCTGACCACCGGCTGCGACAAGACCACGCCTTCGGCGATCATGGCGGCTTCGACGGTCGATATCCCGGCGATCGTGCTCTCCGGCGGCCCGATGCTCGACGGCTGGCACGAGGGGGAGCTGGCGGGCTCCGGCACGGTGATCTGGCGGATGCGGCGGAAATATGCAGCAGGCGAGATCGATCGGGAGGAATTCCTGCAGGCGGCGCTCGATTCTGCGCCTTCCGTCGGCCACTGCAATACGATGGGCACCGCTTCGACGATGAATGCGCTGGCCGAGGCACTCGGCCTTTCGCTGACCGGCTGTGGCGCCATTCCGGCCGCTTACCGCGAACGCGGCCAGATGGCCTACCGCACCGGGCGACGCGCCGTCGAAATCGTGTTCGAGGATCTGAAGCCGTCGGATATCCTGACGCGCGAGGCTTTCCTGAATGCGATCCGCACCAATTCGGCGATCGGCGGCTCGACCAACGCGCAGCCGCATCTGGCCGCGATGGCGAAGCACGCTGGCGTCGAACTCTATCCCGACGACTGGCAGGTGCATGGCTTCGATATCCCGCTGCTGGCCAATGTCCAGCCGGCGGGCGCCTATCTCGGCGAGCGCTTTCATCGTGCCGGCGGCACGCCGGCGATCATGTGGGAACTGCTGCAGGCCGGAAAGCTCGACGGCAACTGTCGCACGGTGACGGGCAGGACGATGGCCGAGAACCTAGAGGGCAAGGAAGCGCGCGACCGCGAGGTTATCAAGCCGTTCGCCGAGCCGCTGAAAGAGCGGGCGGGCTTCCTCGTTCTCAAAGGCAATCTCTTCGATTTCGCGATCATGAAGATGAGCGTGGTCTCGGAGGATTTTCGCCGGCGCTACCTTGAGGAACCCGGGCACGAAGGTGTCTTCGAGGGCAAAGCGGTGGTTTTCGACGGTTCCGAGGACTATCACAAGCGCATCAACGATCCCGAACTCGGTATCGACGAAAATACCATCCTCGCCATCCGCGGCGCCGGGCCGATCGGCTGGCCGGGTTCGGCTGAGGTCGTCAACATGCAGCCGCCGGATCATCTCCTGAAGCGCGGCATCCGCAGCCTGCCGACGATCGGCGACGGCCGCCAGTCGGGCACGGCGGACAGTCCCTCGATCCTCAATGCCTCGCCGGAAAGTGCCGCCGGAGGCGGCCTCGCCTGGCTTCGTACCGGCGATATCATCCGCATCGACTTCAACCACGGGCGCTGCGACATGCTGGTCGAGGACGCCGAGATCGAACGGCGCAAGGGCGACGGCATCCCGCCAGTGCCGGCGGATGCGACGCCATGGCAGCAGATCTACCGCCGCTCGGTGACGCAATTGTCGGACGGAGCGGTGCTGGAGGGAGCGGCGGAATTCCGCCAGATCGCAAAAACCCCGCCGCGGCACAACCACTGATCTTGAAGGTGCTGCAGACTGCAAGTCCTTTGATCCAAAAGGGGAAAGTCGTAACGAACAGTTCACCTAGTCATTAGTTCGGTCGTCAGGACAAGGCTTCATTAATGCCGGCTTGAGACCATATTGCCGTAATGCAAGCTTCTAAGGCTGGGACCGCGTTGCCAGAGAAAAAAGCCACACGATCCGAACACGAGTTTCAGGATCTTCTGCGTCGGCTCGAACTCGCTCTCGATGCATCCCGGATCGGTGTCTGGGAGCACAGCATCGAGCAGGACGGGATCTTGTGGGATGCGCAGATGCATCGTCTCTACGAGACCGGCGAAACCTGCCGGCTGGTGCCGGCATCGCTTTGGTCGAATGCCATCCATCCCGATGATCGCGAGCGGGCCGAACGCGACTTCGAGCAGGCGATAACGACACGCGGCGCCTATAATTCACAATTTCGGATCGTGCTGCCGAGCGGTGAAATCCGCCATTTGCGTTCGCGCGCGCATTTCTATGTCGATGCGGAGGGTCTGCCCTCCTTCATCGGCGCCGAATGGGATGTGACGGCCGACGTCCTGCTCAACGCGGAACTCGCGCGGCAAAAGGTGGTGGCCGAGGCGAGGGCGCTGGCGCTGGAAGAAAGCAATGCTCGCATCGAGCATGTCGCCGATCATGACTATCTCACCGGCTTGCCGAACCGGCGCCTTCTCGACAAGCGGCTGGCGGAGTTGCCGGCCGACAAGAGCATCACGACGCTTGGCGTGCTGCATCTCGACCTCGACCAGTTCAAGCAGATCAACGACAGCCACGGTCATGCGGCAGGCGACGCCGTTCTCAGGGCCGCAGCACTTCGAATCACCGCCGCCATTCCTGCAAATGGCGTGGTCGCCCGCGTCGGTGGCGATGAATTCGTCATCGTGCTGGTCAATTTCACCGATCTCACTGAGCTGAAGCTGATCACCGAAGACCTCCAGCGTCGGCTGCGGAAGAAGATCCGCTTCGGCCAGGAGATGCTGCAATCCGGCGCCTCGATCGGCGTTTCCTGGAGCGGCGATCGGCGGGCGCGCAACCTGCTTGCCGAATCCGATTTGGCGCTTTACCAGGCCAAGAAGCTCGGGCGCAGCCGTGTCGAATTCTTCACGCGGCAATTGCAGGAGGATCTGCGCTCCAAGCGTCGCCTCGCCGAAGAGCTGAAGCTCGGGCTGGAGCGCGGTGAGATACTTCCCTATTATCAGGTGCAGCTCGACGCCCGGACCCGGGAGGTCATCGGCTTCGAGGCGCTGGCGCGCTGGAAACACCCCGAAAAGGGCGTGCTTGCTCCGGGGGTATTCCTGAAGATCGCCGACGAGCACGGGCTTGCGGCGGAGATCGACGCGGCGATCCTCAAAAGCGTTCTCGAAGACCGGTTGTTCTGGCTGTTGCGCGGCCTTGCGGTTCCGCGCATCGCCGTCAATATCTCGGCGTCCCGCCTTGCCGATCCGGCGTTGCTCGACAAGCTGAGGAAACTCGATATCCCGCCCGGCGCGATCGTCTTCGAACTGGTTGAGACGATTTTCCTCGACGACAGCGACGAAAAACTGCTCGATCATATCGGCGATATCAAACAGATGGGCATCGACATCGAGATCGACGACTTCGGATCGGGCCATGCTTCGCTCATCGGTCTCGTCAAGCTGCGGCCGAAGCGGCTGAAGATCGACCGGCAGCTCGTCACCGAGGTCGTCAGCTCCGCCGAGCAGCGGCGCGTGGTGGGGTCGATCGTGGAAATCGCCAAGGCACTCGATGTCGAGGTGATCGCCGAGGGCATCGAGACCGAGGCGCATGCCGTCGTGCTGGCGCAGCTCGGCTGCGACGGTCTGCAGGGTTATGCGTTCGGTTATCCCGCACCGGCGGCCGAGACAGAGCGTCTTTTCTCATCGCCGACGAGCCGAATCGAAAAGCAGAAGACCGCGATGCTGAACGGCCGGTGATCCTTCCGCGGGCGACGGTCGTCGCTCCCGGTTTTTTGCCGCGTTGCGGAGGTGATTTCGGACGAATGCTTCTCTCGTCTTTCAAATTGGCAGGCGGTATCTTTTCGACGCGGCTTTTTATTCGCACCGGCTGGAAGATAATTGAGGCGCAAGTAATTTTCTTGAGCTTGCAACGGCATTGTTTCATGGTAATGCGGAAACGAAGGCTTTCTGTATTGCATCGAAAAATGATTATACGCGTCGTCAAGTCGATGAGCGCGGCTCTCCATCGTTCGCAGGTGCAATCGGGGGCTGGGGCCTGACAATTGCTTTGCCGTTGCCGGGATGGACTTGCGGGACATTCAATCTGGGAAAGTTGCATGAATTCGGAATTTGCCGTTCGTTCGATGCGGCCCGGCGAACTGGAACTCGTGCTCGAATGGGCGCGTCAGGAAGGCTGGAACCCTGGTCTCGACGATTCGCTTGCATTCAACGAGGCCGATCCGTCGGGATTTTTCGTCGGCTCCATCGGTGAAGTCCCCGTCGGCTCGATCTCGGTCGTCAAATATGGCGATATGTTCGCCTTCCTGGGCCTCTACATCGTCCATCCCGATTTTCGCGGCAAGGGTTACGGCAAGGCGATCTGGGCGGCGGGCATCGCCAGCGTGGGAGATCGCACCATCGGTCTCGATGGCGTCGCCGCGCAGCAGGACAACTACCGCAAGGCCGGCTTCGAACCCGCCTATTCCACCATTCGTTACGGCGGTGTCGCTACTTCCTTGCCGGTCTCGACGCTTGTCGCGCAGCCGGTGCTGGATTCACGCCTCGAAGGCCTGCAGCGATATGATTCGGCGATCTTTCCGCAGTCGCGGGATGCCTTTCTCGCTGCCTGGTGCACCGCCCGCAAGGGCCGTCGTTCGGCGGTGGTGCGCAAGAGCCACAAGATCCGCGGTTACGGCACGATCCGCCGCTGCTACGAGGGCTACAAGATCGGCCCGCTTTTTGCCAACGATGCCGACAGCGCCGCGGCGCTGCTTGCCGAATTGATCCCCGAGGCAAAAGGGGCCGCGGTCTTCATCGACATTCCCGCAGAGAACCACGAGGCGGTCGCGCTTGCCGAAGGTATCGGCCTTCAACCGGTATTCGAGACGACACGCATGTATCGCGGGCCGGCGCCGGCCATTCCGCTGAAGCACGTCTTCGGCGTGACGACGCTGGAGCTTGGTTAAAGCCTTTCCTGACCAGGAAAAGGTTTTAATCCACGGGTGAGGCGGGCACGGTCGGCGACGAAGCTTTCGGACGGCCCTTTTCGGCGATCGCGATGCCGCCCAAGGTCAGCACCAGTGCGATCACATGGAAGGACTGCAGTCTCTCGCCGATCAGGGCGACGGAAAGCAGCGTTCCGAACACCGGCACGAGATTGATGAAGAGGCCGGCGCGGTTGGCGCCGATTGCCACGACGCCTTTGATATAGAGGATTTGCGCCACCAGCGACGGGAAGATCGCCGTGTAGAGAGTGATGACCCAGCCTGCCTGGTCCGGCCACTGCGCGGCACCCCGGCCGGCCTCCCAGAGGAGCAGCGGCAGCGAGGTCAGCATGGCGCCGAGCGCCGGGACCGCCATCAGCGTGCGCCAGTCGAGCGGCGGCTTCCAGCGCAGGAAGATCGTGTAGACCGAATAGGCGGCAATGGCGATCAGCATCAGCCCGTCGCCGCGGTTGAGGCTGAGTTGCAGCAGCGTTGCGAGGTCGCCATGAGCGGCCGTCAGGGCGACGCCGATCAGCGTCATGCCGAAACCGAGACATTGCGCCAGCGAGATGCCGGTACGGAAGAACATGAAATTCAGCAGGAAGATCAGCATCGGAATGCCGGCCTGCTCGATGGCGACGTTGATCGCCGTCGTATATTGCACGGCCGAGTAAAGCATAGCGTTGAAAAGGGTGTAGCCGATGACGCCATAGAAGAGGAGCAGCGGCAGGTTCTTCCTGACTACCGGCCAGTCCTTCCGCAACTGCGGTACTGAAATTACGGCGATCATTGCCACGGCGAGGAACCAGCGCAGGAAGGTCAGCATCATCGGACTGATATGCCCGAGCGCGAGTTTGCCGGCGACGGAGTTGCCGCCCCAGCAGAGGGTGGCGATAACGAGACAGATATAGGCCGTGGCTTGCAAGAGCGTTCTTCCCGTCTTTCCGCGATCGCCGAGCGGCGTTTTGTGACGGGAAATAGCCTGTCGGCTGCTGATTTGTCACGTAAAAAGCCCAATCTGCTGTGACAACAGGGTCGCTTTCCAAAAAACAAAGCTTTATAGATGCGCGGGTTTGAGCAGGTGCGCGGTTCCGCGCCGGTAACAGGAAGAGTTGGATGACGAACGTAGTCGTGGTCGGTTCGCAATGGGGTGACGAAGGCAAGGGCAAGATTGTCGACTGGCTTTCGGAGCGTGCGGATATCGTTGTGCGCTATCAGGGCGGACACAATGCCGGCCATACGCTCGTCATCGACGGCACGAGCTATAAGCTCTCGCTGCTGCCGTCCGGCGTCGTGCGCCCGGGCAAGATGGCCGTCATCGGCAACGGTGTCGTCGTCGATCCGCATGCGCTGATCGCCGAGATCGGCCGGCTGGAGGCGCAGGGCGTGACGGTCACGCCTGACAATCTGCGCATTGCAGACAATGCGACGCTCATTCTTTCTCTGCACCGCGAGCTCGACGCGATGCGCGAGGATGCGGCGTCGAACAGCGGCACCAAGATCGGCACGACGCGCCGCGGCATTGGCCCGGCCTATGAAGACAAGGTCGGCCGCCGCGCCATCCGCGTCATGGATCTTGCCGATCTCGAGAGTCTTTCCGGCAAGGTCGACCGTATTCTGACGCATCACAATGCGCTTCGCCGCGGCCTCGGCGTTGCCGAAGTCAGCCACCAGACGATCATGGACGAGCTGACCTCGATCGCCGACCGCGTGCTGCCCTTCCGCGATACGGTCTGGCTTTTCCTCGACAAGGAGCGCCGCAAGGGCGCCCGCATCCTTTTCGAAGGTGCGCAGGGCAGCCTGCTCGATATCGATCACGGCACCTATCCCTTCGTGACCTCGTCCAACACAGTCGCCGGCCAGGCCGCTGCCGGTTCGGGCATGGGTCCGGGTTCTCTCGGCTATATCCTGGGCATTACCAAGGCCTATACGACGCGTGTCGGCGAAGGCCCGTTCCCGACCGAACTAACGGATGAAATCGGTCAGTTCCTCGGCGAGAAGGGTCATGAATTCGGCACGGTGACGGGCCGTAAGCGCCGTTGCGGCTGGTTCGACGCGGCACTCGTACGCCAGTCGGTCGCCACCAACGGCATCACGGGCATCGCGCTCACCAAGCTCGACGTGCTCGACGGTCTCGAGGAATTGAAGATCTGCGTCGGCTATATGCTCGACGGCGAACAGATTGATCATCTTCCCGCAAGCCAGGGAGCGCAAGCTAGGGTCGAACCGATCTACGTCACCCTGGAGGGATGGAAGGAATCGACCGTCGGAGCCCGCAGTTGGGCGGATCTGCCGGCACAGGCGATCAAATATGTTCGCCAGGTCGAAGAGCTGATCGGGGCACCAGTCGCGCTCCTTTCCACCAGCCCGGAGCGGGATGACACGATACTTGTGACCGATCCGTTTGAGGATTAAGCTCACGGGTCACTGTGGAGGATGGTTCGGTAGAGTGCCGGACTTCTTGAGAAAGTACTGATGGCGGATTTTATTGCAGTCATTCGGCGGGCCGTCGACGGCCTGGCTGAAAATACCCCCGAGATGCGGGTGAAAGTCTACGAACGTGCCCGCGGCGCAGTGCAGCGGCAGCTCGAGAACATGAAGCCGCGTCCGCCGGAAGCCATGCTGCAACGCCAGCTCGAAAAGCTCGAGGCTGCCATCCGCGAAGTGGAAGGCGAACACTCCGAGGCGATGCCGCTCGATGAGCCGGTTGCGGCCGTCGCCGCGGCGGAATCCTTCGAAGAACAAGCGGTTCCCGACGAAAGCGAACCGGCGCCAGCGGCGGAGACGGCTGTCGAGGAACCGGTTTACGAAGCCTATGCGGAACCGCAGGCCGCTGAGGCCGCCGACGAGCCCGATCACGTGGAAGCCGCCGCGCCGGAGGAAGCTGAGGAAGAGGTCGCTTCCGAGGAGCCTCTTTCCCAGGAAACGATCGTTTCCGCGGAAAACCCTGTTCCCGCGGAAACCCCTGTTCCGGCGGAAACCCCTGTTCCCGCGGAGACACCGGTTTCGCCGGAAACATCCGGTCCGGCCGAGACATACTGGCATCCCTCGCATGAGGAGGAAGCGCCAGCCGAGGAATGGCATGCCAGCGAGGCGCGCGACGTCGCTGCCGAAGACGTGCCGGCCGAATATGATGGCTGGGAAGCGCCAGCCTCCGAGCATCGCGACGAGCAAGCCGCCGAAGACCGTGCCGACGAGCAGCATCCCCTGGAAGCCGACGAGGTCGCGGACGAACCTGCGGCCGTGGAAAGCGAGGAGCCGGAGGCCGAGGAGGCCTACGAGCCCGTCGAGCCGTTGCAGCCGATCACCCGCGGCATAGACCACGCATCCAACCGCCTGGTGGAGCCGGTCGCCGATTTCGATCGTCCGCAGGAGTTCGTCGAGCACAGCCGCGAGGAGCCGTTGCAGGCCGAAGCTGCGGCGCATTTCGACCCCGTCTGGACCGAGCCCGTTGCCGAAACGCCGGCTCCGGCGCCCAAGGATGCGGAGACCGAATGGGCGGAAGAGGAACTCCGGCAATATTCGGAGACGGCGCAGGCGCCGATTACTGCCGACGCCTCGGCGCGCGCCTTCGAGGAGGTGATATCGAGCCTCGAAAAAGTGGCACCCGCCGCCGTCATGCCGGCTGCCAAGGAAAGTTTTTCCTGGGAGACGGCTGCCTTCGACGATCTGCCGCCGATCGAGGCCGGCAACAATAAGAAGACGCCGGTTGCCTCTCATTTCGACGATGTAGATATCTTCGCGGAAGTGCACAACGGCAAGCCAGCGCCTGCTAGCGGCGCGCCGAGCGAGGACTGGCGAGAGGCGAAGGCGCTGCGCGGCTACGACCGCCGCGGCTCTGTCGCCGCTGATGACGATGACGCCAATCCGTCGATGGATATCGATCAGATTGTCGCCTCCAAGTTGCAGGGCAAGAGCTTCCGTATGGAGCCGAAGCGCCGCCGCTTCGGCATCGGCACCGTGATCACGCTCATCTTCGCACTCATCCTGATCGGTGGCGGCGCCTATGCCGGCTGGACGAACAGAGAGGCACTGGTGGCGATGGTCGACGGGCTCGTCAGCTCGGCACCGTCGCAGGCGACCAGGAACGAGGCGGCAACCCCACCGGACGGCTCGACGACGACGCCTGCCCAGCCGAGCGCGGTGACGCCAGCCCAGCCAACCACACCAGGAGCGCAGAATACTCCAGCGGCGCCGGCGCAGCCGAACCCGAACCCGAACCCGCAAGTAGCGTCAGTGAACAATGACGGCGCTGCGGCCAATTCGAAATTCACCCAGCGGCTGCTGACCGATGGAACCGAGGTCGACAGCGGACCGGCGACGGTGCCGGGAACGCCGACCGCGGAAGGAAAATCGGTCGCCGAACAGAATGTTGCGGCAGCCGATACGCCGCCTGCCAGCGCGCAGGGCGATGCGGCACCCGCCGACACGCGGACGCCGAACGGCCCGGTGGCATCGCCGCCGCAGACCGCGCCCGTCGGTTCGTCGCAAAAGATGTTCCTCTATGAGGAGCGCATCGGCCAGAGCTCGCCGACGGCGATCGAGGGATCAGTCGTCTGGAGCGTGCAGCACGAGGCCGGCCAGGATGGCCGGCAGGAGGCGACGGTGCAGGGCAATGTCACGGTTCCCGAGCGCAATCTCTCGGCTCTCGTGACCTTCAAGCGCAATTCCGATCCGTCGCTGCCGGCAAGCCATCTCGTCGAGATCGTCTTCTCAGTGCCGCCGAATTTCGAAGGCGGCAGCATCGACAGCGTCCAGCGCATCTCGATGAAGCGCACGGAGCAGGACCGCGGTGACGCGCTGATCGCGGTTCCGGCCAAGATCACCGACGATTTCCACATGATCGCGCTCAACGACTACCCCGATGCGCGCAAGGCCAATCTCGACCTGATGTCGACCCGCAACTGGATCGATATACCGATCACCTACCGCAACGGCCGCCGCGCGCTGCTGACGATGGAAAAGGGCGGTACGGGAACGGACGCCTTTAATACCGCGATCAAGGAATGGACTGCGCTCGGAGATGTGTCGACGAGCCAGTGACGGTTTCCCGATCTTGGCGCGGTGCCGAGGCTGCAGACAAAGATGAATGAAAAACAAAAGGCGGGCCGCAAGGACCCGCCTTCTTCAATTGTATCACGCGAGGGGTTTATGCCGTGGCTTCGACGACCCGGACGGCCTTCGCGCGTTCCAGGGCTTCCTTGCGGACGGCGTCCTGCACCTTTTCGAAGGCGCGGACCTCGATCTGGCGAACGCGTTCGCGGCTGATATCGAATTCAGTCGAAAGGTCTTCCAGGGTCACTGGATCCTCGGCAAGGCGGCGAGCCTCGAAGATGCGACGTTCGCGCTCGTTCAGCACGCTCATCGCTTTCGCCAGCATGCGCCGGCGGGTGTCGAGCTCGTCCTGTTCGATCAGCACGTCTTCCTGGCTGTCATGGTCATCCACCAGCCAATCCTGCCATTGGCCGCCGTCACCTTCGGCTGCCTTGATCGGCGCGTTCAGCGAGGCGTCGCCGGAGAGGCGGCGGTTCATCGAAATGACCTCCTCCTCCGAGACGTTCAGCTTGGTGGCGATCTCCGAGACGTGCTCCGGCTTCAGGTCGCCGTCATCGATTGCCTGGATGCGGCCTTTCAGCCGGCGCAGGTTGAAGAACAGCCGCTTCTGGTTGGCGGTCGTGCCCATCTTCACCAGCGACCACGAACGCAGGATATATTCCTGGATCGAGGCCTTGATCCACCACATGGCGTAGGTTGCGAGACGGAAGCCGCGCTCGGCATCGAACTTCTTGACGGCCTGCATCAGGCCGACATTGCCTTCGGAGACGACTTCGCCGATCGGCAGGCCGTAGCCGCGATAACCCATCGCGATCTTCGCTACGAGGCGAAGGTGGCTGGTGACGAGCTTGTGGGCGGCATCGCGGTCACCATGCTCGGCATAACGCTTGGCGAGCATGTATTCCTGCTGCGGCTCCAGCATCGGGAACTTGCGGATTTCGTCGAGGTAACGATTGAGACCGGCTTCACCGGCGGTAATGGACGGCAAGGTATTTCGGGCCATAGTGCACCCTCCTAAAGTGAATTCCGGTTCCCGATGGAAACGCATCCTCGCGTTAAAAAAGGCAAACCGGGACGTGCGGCTCTACTGCGAGCCCGCACTAAGTCAATATACAGATAAGTGTGGCGAAACGGCGGTTCAAGGTGCCGCTCACGCAGGTGTGAGTTGGGTAGGCGGCATTCGGAGCCCGGCTTTATCGCCGCAGCGCATCGACCAGTTCGACCATATCATCCGGCAGCGGCACCTCGAAATGCATGATTTCGCCGGTGCGAGGATGCTCGAATTGCAGCATGAAGGCATGCAGCGCCTGCCGGCCGAAACCGTTGACGACATTGCGGATCTCTTCGGGGAGGAGATTGGCCTTGGTCTTGAAGCCGGCGCCGTAAACCGTGTCGCCGAGCAGCGGATGGCCGATATGGGCCATGTGGACACGGATCTGGTGGGTGCGCCCGGTTTCGAGGTGGCACTCGACCAGCGAGGCGAACGCGGTCGCGTCCGGCTTCTCATGGAAGCGCTCGATCACCTGGTAGTGCGTGATCGCCTCGTCGGCGTCCTGACTGTCGGGGCGTTTGACGGCGCGGCGCGTGCGGTCGCCGGTGGCGCGGCCAAGCGGCGCGTCGACCGTGCCCGACAGCGTGCGGGGCCGGCCCCAGACGATTGCCTGATAGGCCCGCTCCAGCGGCGTGGTGCGGCCATGGTCGGCAAATTGCAGCGACAGGTGGCGATGGGCAATGTCGTTCTTGGCGACGACCATGACGCCCGTCGTATCCTTGTCGAGACGGTGGACGATGCCGGGGCGGCGCACGCCGCCGATGCCGGAGAGCGTATCGCTGCAATGGTGGATCAGCGCGTTGACCAGCGTCCCCGTCCAGTTGCCGGCGCCGGGATGGACGACGAGACCGGAAGGCTTGGAGATAACGATGACGTCGTCGTCCTCATGGAGGATATCCAGCGGGATATCCTCGCCCTGCGGCGTCGGGTCTTCCGGCTCGGGCAGCGTGAGTTCGAAACTGTCGCCGGTGCGCACCTTGCGCTGCGGGTCGGTGACGGGTTCGCCGCGCAGAAAAACCTGGCCGTCCTTGATCAGCGCCTTGATGCGGCTGCGCGAAAATTCCTCGCCGACCTGCGCCGTCAGCCAGGAGTCCAGCCGGCCTTCGGCAGTTTCATCGGCGGTCAGGACTTTTCTATTGCCGGCTGCTTGTTTAAAGGGGTCGCTCAAGACGCTTCTTCTCCGACGTATTTTTTAGAACGGGACGCACAGATGACAGCAATCGAGCCAGACGACCAGGAAGAGAAGCCCCTTGATCCGGCGATGGAAAGTGTCCGGCGCAAGATGGTCCGCCTGCAGATCGTCTCCGGCGCCATCATGTTCGTGAGCCTTATGGCGGTCTTCGGCGCGGTTGTCTACAAGGTGATGCACAGCGAGCCGAAGGAGACGGCGTCCGCTGTTACCGCCTCCGGCGTACCTTCGGATGCGCCGCTTGCGGCAACCGTTTCCCTGCCGCTCGGCTTCAAGGTGCAGTCCACTTCGTTTTCAGCTGGGCAGCTTCTGTTCTACGGCGAAACGGTCGAGGGCAAGAACAAGGCGCTGGTCTACGATCTCAGGACCGGCCGCACCGTCGCCGACGTCACTGTTACGGGCAATTGAGGCCGGCATGGCCGCCGTCCCGATCGACATCGACAGCGCCGACGATCCGCGCGTCGCTGAATTCCGCGAGATCCGCGAGCGCGACCTGACGGGGCGAGAGAGCCGCTTCATCGCCGAGGGCACCGTCGTGCTGCGCATGCTCGCCGAGGCGCATGCGGCAGGCCGCGGCTTTTTCGCCGAGAAGATCCTGCTGCTGCGCAACCGCGTCGAGGGCGTGCTGCCCATCCTGGAGCGGTTTCCGGCCGATGTGCCGGTCTATGTCGCCGGGGCGGATGTGCTCGACGGCGTCGTCGGTTTCCATCTGCATCGCGGCGTTCTCGCGCTTGGCCGGCGACAGGATCGCGGGGAGGCGGCACTTCTCGACGCACTGCCGGAACGGGCGCTGGTGCTCGTCGGCTGCGGCATTTCCAATCATGACAATGCCGGCTCGATGTTCCGCAATGCGGCCGCCTTCCGGGCGGATGCAGTGCTGCTCGACGAAACCTCCTGTGATCCACTCTACCGCAAGGCGCTGCGCGTCTCGGTCGGTTCGGTGCTGAGCGTTCCGCACCGCCGCGGCGGCAAGGCGCTGGATGTGCTCCTGGCGCTTGCCGAACGGAGCTTTGCCATCTGGACGCTTTCACCGCACGGCAAGACCGATATCCGCGCCATTCCGGCCTCGACGCGCATGGCGCTCGTCGTCGGGACCGAGGGCGAGGGGTTGCCGGAGGCGCTGCTTGCGCGATTCCAGAGCGCGCGCATTCCACAGTCGGAGGAACTCGACAGCCTCAATGCTGCGACGGCGACGGGGATCGCGCTGTTTTCCATGGCCTCGGCGATGGGCCGGGTCTAACGCATATCCCTCTCAAATCGGAATCGATTTTCTAGGTTCTGTGTCAATTCAAACATAATGGCGCGCCGCGCGTCCTATCGGACGCTCGGGGGATCGGCGAGGATCGCGGTTGCCCTGTCGGCAAGGCTGACACGATCGTTCGGGTTCTTTTCCGCAGCTTCGACGAGGAGCGTGCGGATCGGCGAGGAGGGACCCTCGTTCAGGGCGGTCAGCGCCACCATATTGGCGGCGATCGAGGCGATCTCCTCGCGGATCGCACCATCGCGTCCGGCTACGGCCTTTGCCTTTTGCAGGCGCTCGGCCAGGGCGGCGCTGCGTTTGCGGACATCCTCGCCCATCTCAGCCGTGACGACAGCGGTGTCGAGCGCGGACGCGGTCGTGTCTTCCGTAATTTCCGCCGGCAGCTCCGCGGCCATCCCGGCAAGGCCGGCGTCGCGCAGCACCCGGTTGACCTTACGGATCTCGGCGTTGGCGGCCTTCAACTGCTCCTTCAACCTGGCGATCTCCTGCTGGCGGCGAGCGACCAGGTTTTCCTTTTCGGTGGCGGAAGCGCTATCGCGAGCGGCCTTGTCCTCCAGGCGGATCACCATATGCTGCTGCTGCGTCAGTTTCTGTTCGGCATCCTTGGCGCGCTTCTGCAGCAGGCTGACGTCCTGGCGCAGCGTGTCGCGTTCGTCGCGCAGCGCGTTGACGCGGAATTTCAGGCTCTCCGCCTCGGTCTCGCGTGCGGCCAGGTCTATTCTCAGCCCATCGGCCTGTTCACCGAGCTTGCTCAGCCGCGTCCGCATCGTCGCCAGTTCGCTCTCCTTGTTGGCAGCGGACTGCTCGGCAATATGCAGATTGGTCTTCAACTGGCTGATATAGTTCTCGTCCTTGCGCAGATGCGAGCGCTGGTCGGCCGCCTCGACATGCATCTCGCCGATCTGGGCCTGCAATTCGCCGATCTCGGCGGCAAGCCTGCCGGCATCGACGGCGAGGGCGTCGTGGCGAAGCTGGAACGACAGGGATTTCTCGCGCTCACGCAGAAGGTCCTGGGTGGTGCGGGCGTTTTCGGCGGCATAGAGCGCGCGCACCATGTCTTTCTGGGCGCGGACCTCCTGCGGGCTCAGCGGCATCGTCGCTTTCAGCCGGTTCTCGGTATACCAGACGATGCGGCGGTGAACGGCGGGCGAGACCAGAAAGACGAGGAAGGCCGCGGTCAGGAAGCCCAATCCGAACAAGAGAGCATATTCGATCACGGCGCGGCCATCGGTAAGAAGGTTGATACGAGGTCAGCCGCGATGATTAAGCACGCGTGACGCGCATGGCAAGGCCGCCGGTGGGGACGGCGGCAGATTCCAGCGGCTTTGAGGCCTCAGAAGGGGTTCCAGGTCGGCGCCTGGGTGATCTTGAGATAGCCGACATTGACGCCGAGGCGAGCACCGACGCCGGTGCGGATCGGCACGACCAGCACGTCGTTGTTCTTGAGCAGCGTCATGCCGAAGCCGGCGATCACATAGGCCGAGCCGCTGACACCGCCGAAGCGGGCATAGATGCCGTTGACGGAGGGCAGGTCGTAGACCAGCATCATCACGCGCGAGCCCTGGCCGCCGTAATCGAGGCCGAGCGAGGGGCCTTGCCAGTAGAGATTATGTTCGCCGGCGTTCTTGGTGTTCAGCTGGCCTTCGCCATAGGTAAGGCCGGCGATGAAGGCGCCGCCGCCTTCCTGTCCGAGGATATAGCCGTTCGGCAGGCCGTATTTCTGGAAGGCACTCTCGACCACTTTGGCAAGTCCGCCGCTGGCGGAGCCGAAGAAGGAGTGGCCGGCGTCGACGATTTCCTGCATCGTGTACTGGCCGTTGTCCTGGGCGGCAGCCGGCCCGGCAACCATCAGCGAGGAGAAGATGAGGGCCGAAAGTAACCTGCAGAAGCCGATGAATCGGTGCGGAAATTGAGGGCGCATGGTGTCATCCGTTCGTCGTTTGGCTAAGAGCGGGCAACCGCTCGCGGCGATTGGTGCATTTTGCGCCGATGATCTTAACAATCGGTTTACCAAATATGGTGTCATTATGGCACCGAGTACGATCGCAAACTTCGCGCAATTTTGATGAAGCATATTCCGGGCGCAATGAAATTGCCGCCCATCAGGAGACAATGATGTCCAAGAACCCCAATCTCACCCTGTCCGGCCCGGATCTGGCCGCGCTTCTTTGCAGCCGCGTTTGCCACGATGTCATCTCGCCGGTCGGCGCGATCAATAACGGGCTGGAGCTCCTGGATGAAGGCGGCGCCGATGCCGATGCGATGGACCTGATCCGCACCAGCGCGCTCAATGCTTCCGTCCGCCTGAAATTCGCACGTCTCGCCTTCGGCGCGTCGGGCTCCGTCGGCGCCTCGATCGACACCGGCGAGGCCGAGCGTGCAGCCAAGGATTTCGCCGTCGCCGAAAAAAAGACCGAGGTGATCTGGAACGGACCGCGCGCCATCGTCGCCAAGAACCGTGTCAAGCTGCTGCTCAACCTCTTCCTCGTTGCCTATTCCGCCATTCCGCGCGGCGGCGTGCTCGAGGTAACGCTCGAAAATCCCGAGTTCGATGCGAAGTTCAAGCTCACGTCCAAAGGCAAACTGATGCGCCTGCCGCCGAAGTTCGTCGAGATATCGACCGGCACTATCGAGGAGGCGATCGACGCCCATTCGATCCAGCCCTATTACACCGTGCTTCTGGCGCAGGAGTGCGGAATGACGCTTGATCACAGCGCCAGCGCCGACGAACTGGTGTTCACGGCAGTGGCTGCGGCAGCCTGATTTCGGGGCGCGGACCTGTGTCGGCGCCCCGTCCGGTAACGATTCTTTAGCCTGATGGACCTATTCTCCAGGGTTGTAAGAGGCCTCTTGCTGCGACGAATGCGGGGGCAAAGGAGCGACCATGCAAAGGTTCATGATCACCGATAATTCGGACATCGTCCGCAAGGTTGGCAAGCGCATTCTCTCCGAACTCGACTTTCTCGTCAGCGAGGCCTCCAACGCCGGCGAGGCGCTGCAGCGCTGCCAGGCGGAGCTGCCGGAATATCTGATCGTCGATTCCGGCATGGAAGGCGCCCTCGACCTCATCGCTGCCATCCGTGCCATGGAGGGCGGCAAAGAGGTCAAGATCTATTACTGCGTCGTCGAGGCGGATCTGAAGAAACTGATGGCAGGCAAACGGGCCGGTGCCACCGACTTCCTGCTGAAGCCGTTCGATCGCAAGATCCTGACTGCCGTTTTCGGAAATCGCGCGATCGCCGCCTGACGGGCAGATCTCTTTCCACCGATATCGGCACCACCGGAGCATGATGCCGCGTGCAAGCGGTTTCGGCCGCCCCACGCTATTTCCTAGATCGAAAGAACAGCGGATTTCAGGTCGATCCGGCCTGAGGTGAGGGCGGATTCTTATTGCGCAGGCAGAAACGAAAAATCCCGCCGAAAAGGCGGGATCTTCGTTTATCCGATAAGGGGGATCGGAAAAAAATATCAGGCGGTTTCGGCGTATTCGGCACCGTCCGGCTCGCGAAGAACGTAACCACGGCCCCAGACGGTCTCGATGTAGTTGGCGCCGCCGGCAGCGTTGGCGAGCTTCTTGCGGAGCTTGCAGATGAAGACGTCGATGATCTTCAGTTCCGGCTCGTCCATGCCGCCATAGAGGTGGTTCAGGAACATTTCCTTGGTGAGGGTGGTGCCCTTGCGGAGCGAAAGCAGCTCCAGCATCTGATATTCCTTGCCCGTCAGGTGGACGCGCTGGCCGCCGACTTCGACCGTCTTGGCATCGAGGTTGACGATCAACTCGCCGGTCATGATGACCGACTGGGCGTGTCCCTTGGAGCGGCGGACGATGGCGTGGATGCGGGCGACGAGCTCGTCCTTGTGGAACGGCTTGGTCATGTAGTCGTCAGCGCCGAAACCGAGGCCGCGAACCTTGTCTTCGATGCCGGCCATGCCCGACAGAATAAGGATGGGCGTCTTGACCTTGGACAGCCGGAGAGTGCGAAGCACTTCATATCCGGACATGTCGGGCAGGTTCAGATCGAGAAGGATGATATCATAATCATACAGCTTGCCCAGATCGACGCCTTCTTCACCGAGATCGGTGGTATAAACATTAAAACTCTCTGATTTAAGCATCAACTCGATGCTCTGCGCTGTCGCGCTGTCATCCTCGATTAGAAGTACCCGCATAATTATCCCCTTTACCGCCGCCGAAAGGTGGTCTGGCCCCCTACACGATACCGAACACGCTACGTGATTTGAAAGCTGCCACGAAATGGTTAACAAATTCTAATTCACTCTGGCAAGGAGTATCGAATTTATTAAACAATTTTTCCATTTCTCTGTTTTCCAATAAGAATCTCAAAAAGGTGCTCCTCAACTTTAACATTAGGAAACAGCGCTAAGTGATTCATCCGACTCGCCAATGAAAAGGTTCGAACTTCATGCCTCGGCATTTACCGACCCTTAAATCATCGGGCCTATCATTAACGATGCCCGTAAACGAAAGGTTACCAGCGGTAGGTATTTGTTAATATCGCGGGAAATTTTTTAGCAAACCGTGTCAAAGCGGCGCGCAGGGCAGTTTCAAGTTGAGCCGGGGTCTCGCATCACGGGAGTAATGCGTATGAAGTCGCGAGAAAGTCTCGTTCGCCTGAAGGAATTTCAGGTGAACGAAAAACGACGTCAGTTGCAGCAGTTGCAGATGATGATGTCCGAATTCGAACGGATGACGAAGGATCTGGAGAGCCAGATCGTCGTCGAGGAAAAGAAGTCCGGTATTTCCGACCCGAATCACTTTGCTTATCCGACCTTCGCCAAGGCCGCGCGTCAGCGGGCCGACAACCTGCAGGTTTCGATCAAGGAACTGAAGATGCAGGAAGAGACGCTGGAAATGGCGCTCGAGGAGATGCAGGCGGAATATGCAAGGGCCACAGCGCTGGAAGAGCGTGACGGCGGCGCCAGAGCAAGGGCGTAACAGAAACGGCTGGGTGCCGGCTTCGGCGCCCTGGGATCGCCACTGAGAAGCCATGTATGATGGGCGCGCTGTCCGTTATACATGGCTTTTGGTGTTTGCCTTATGGCGTCGCTCCCATGCGAAACGAGATTCGTCCCCCGCGGGGACGATTTGTCTTATGCATGTCCTTGTCCCAAAACCCGCTGTGCGTTTTTGGGCGACATGCATTAATTCACGACATCCTTCCATTCCGGATGGCGTTGCGCCTGCGCCTTGAAAAATGGGCAGAGCGGGAAGATCTTCCGGCCGCCGGTGCGGGCTGCCTCTACGGCGTGGAGCGCCAGTGCCTGGCCGACACCTTTGCCGCGCAGCGCATCGGGAACGGCCGTGTGATCGATGATGACCAGCTTCGGCGATGTGCGTGAATAGGTCATCTCCGCCTCGTGCCCTTCGACCTCGGCCGCATAGCGGCCGCCGGAGACGCCTTCCTCACTTCGAATGTCCATTGTCTTTCCTCATAACCGATATTGTCGTAGCGGACCGTGACATGGCGGCGCGGTCGTGCCAAGCCGTGGAGGCAATACGGGCAGGAGACAGAGTGTTCATGCAAAATGTCGGATCGATGAGAGGTTCAGGGCAATGAGTGCGCTTTCGATGGCTCGCCCCGTGCTTCTCGTGGCTGCGCCGTTCTTCCTGGCGCTCGGCCTCGTCTTGCCGCTGGTCCGTTTCGAGACGCTGTATTTCTTCGACGAAACGCCGTCGCTCATCGAAATCATCGTCTCGCTTTGGCAAGGCGGGGACGGGCTGCTGGCGGCAATCGTCGCCCTGGTTTCGATCCTGCTCCCGTTTCTGAAGATGATCGGCATCACCGTGGAGGCGATGGGGATCACCGCAGAAGCGACGGCCGCCGGGGGTGGGGCCGGCAGCCTGTTCTATCGTCGCGTCGTACCGCATCTGTCCAAGTGGTCGATGATGGATGTGCTGCTCGTCGCGATCGTCATTGCGGCGGCGAAGACGACGGGGCTGGCGGATGCCTTCACGCAGCCCGGCCTCTGGTGCTACGCGGCCTCGTCAATGATTTCGGGCCTTCTTCATTCCCTCATGGGAGATGCGTCCGGCCCGAAATAAATGTCGTCAATGCTGGGGTGTGATCAGTGACGATATTGCTGAATGCGCGTGGTGCGCAGGCCGGCAAGACCGTGGCTGTTGATCGACGACTGCCAGGACAGGAATTCTTCGACCGTGAGCGTGTAACGCTCGCAGGCCTCTTCCAAGCTCAACAAGCCACCGCGGACAGCCGCGACAACCTCTGCCTTCCGGCGAATCACCCAGCGCCGCGTATTGGGCGGCGGAAGATCCGCGATCGTCAGGGGGCTGCCATCGGGGCCGATGACATATTTTACTCGGGGACGTATCATTTCGGTCATTGGACTCTCTACACAACGCAAGACCACGAGCCCCACTCTAGCCTGCCACATTTAAAAATTGCCTAAACCCATCGTAAGACTTTGATAACAAATTTAGACGCCCGCCCTGGCCGGTGATGGGGGCGGCTGCCTGCCGCTACGTCAATTTGTAGCGCCTGCATGGGAGCCATGGGGAATAAATATTAGCTGATTTCCTGGGACGATTTTATAAGGGCTGCAACATAAGAATGAGCGCAAGACTTCGTCTCCGTTCTTCCCGCTGTATCAGTCCAGTCCGTGTTTTTGATGCTTCGTATCCTCGGGATGCGGGCAGAAACCGTCTTTGCTGATGCCCCGGCGCGAACGTTTCGCCGCCCGCAGCGAGGCCGAGCCGAAGCTGGCCATACGAGGATATGAAGTTGAAAAGACGTGAGCGCGCAGTCGGCGACTGCGCTGAGGATGCTGCATTTTCGCCTTCGCAGGCCGATGGCACCGGGGTTTCGGCCGACGACGGCAAGGAACGGCTCGACGCGATGGCGAAGCTTGCGGGCTTCGATTTCTATCTACTCTCGGCTTTCCCGCGGGGCGACCGCATGGCTTTCACCGAAAACCGGTTGATCAGCAATTGGCCGCAAAGCCTTGTCGGCTTTTACGAGGCTGCCGATCTCTTCTATTGCAGCAGACTGGTGACCGCGATGAAGCGGACGATCGTGCCGATCTTCTGCGAGGAGGGGTGGTTTGCGGGCAGCGCCGCCAATCAGGAAAACCGCAAACTCAACGTGCTCTTTCAGATGCATGGGCTGAAGAATAGCTTCGCCTTCACGCTGCACGACGCTGACCTGAAACAATACATCTTCGCCTTCTCTGGCGGCTGTCCTATGCCCACTCGAGAGCAGGCGATGGCGCTGCTCTACGGCTGCATGGAGCTTCGGGACAAGGTTTCGCGTAGCAGGAGCGTGGAGGATGGCCCGTTGGAGACGCTCACCCGGCGCGAAACCGAATGCCTGCGACGCTGCCCGATTCCTTAAATCGGAATCGATTTAAGGAATCGGGCAGCAATTCAAAGTGCTACAGCCTCCTTTGCGCGTCTAAAAAGACCCGCGGCGCTGTAGTCCGCGGCCGGCAAAAGCAGCGACGAGATCGCGATCATTCTCGATCTCTCGTCGCATACGGTGGCGGGTTATCTGAAGAGCGCGATGCGCAAGCTCGATTCGGTCAGCCGCCTGCAGGCGGTCGCCAGAGCATTCCGGTACCGGCTGCTCTAAAGCGCGTCGCATCGCGCTTTAGGTCTTTGTTTTATGCATGTCGGTTTCCCAAAACCGCTGCACACTTTTGGGCGACATGCATAGGGCAGCCGGCCCTTTCTCACAAAGCTAAAGCTGGGAAGCATGTCGCACAAAATGTGCATCGCTTTTTGTGCGACATGCGCAAAAACAAAGACTAAAGCGCGAGGAGCGAATCTGAAAGATCGCGACGCGCTTTAGAAGCCTTTTCCGCGGGTCAGCTCCGACACGACGGTTCCGAAAATGATGCGCATGTCCATCAAGATCGAAAAATTCCCGACGTAGTAGAGATCGCTGGCGATGCGGGCGCGCGCCTTGGCCGGACGATCGGTCGGACCGCGCAGGCCGCGCATCTGGGCAAGACCCGTCATGCCGGGGCGCATCGCATGGCGCTGATGGTATTCCGGTACGAGCTCTTCGTAGAGCACGCCGCCGGCGCGCATGCCGATCGCATGGCAGCGCGGGCCGACGACCGACATGTGGCCCAGCAGTACGTTCAGCAGCTGCGGCAACTCATCGACATTCGTGCGGCGCAGAATGGCACCGACGCGAGTGACGCGCGGATCATTCATCACCGTCTGGGCAACGCCGGAGACGTCGCAGAGGTCGGTGCGCATGGAACGGAACTTGTAGACCTTGATGGCCTTGCAGTTCTTGCCCCAGCGGGTCTGCTTGAAGAGCACCGGCCCTGGGCTGTCGATCTTGATCAGCAGGGCGACGAACAGAAGGAAAGGGGCGAGGACGAGGAGGGCGCTCAACGACGAAACAATGTCGAACGCCCGCTTCAGGACCAGATCCACCAACGGCGCCTGCGGCGCATCGCTGTGGATAACAGGGGTCTGGATCTTCAGGCTCGGCTGCTGGCGGCGGCTCGGCCGGAAGGACTCTGTCGAAATGCTGTTGTTTAATTCCGTGATGCTCAAGGATCGTACTCTGTTGTCTTCGAGGGGGCGCGGCGGCAATAGGCGATCAATGGTTAACCCTGTCACCAGGGCTGCACTTAGGTCTTGGTAACCCTACTAAAACGGAAAAATGCGACAATTGTGTAATGGTGTCCAGAGAAATATCGCATCGCAGCAAATCTTTCGCATTTGCGTTAAGTTGAGGCAAGCTCATGATATTTCGTTAATAATTGAAATTTTGTCAAAGTTTCTAGGCCTTTGGAGGGGTTCGCCGGGGGCTGGCGACGTACCGTTTCGACACTTGGCCCATGGCTCTCAAGCGTATTTCTTAACGGCAGACGAGGCGAAATTTTTCTGATGAAGATATCGATCGGTGTCGAAGCCGTGTCAGAATGTGACAAAATCAAGGCGAGTTGGGTGGCGGTATAGCGTCCGGAAACGATGCAGAGCGACGAGTTTCCGGCCAGAATCACTTGGTGAGGCCCGATCGCGCGAATCACTCACAGCGGGAAATGGGATCGTGGACACGCTTCCGGACCCGCAGGGGGGAGGATGTTCGTGGGTAAGGGGGCGGCCGGAGGTCGATCGCGGATCGTCGCGGCACGCCTGGACGCGTGGCGGCGATGCAAAGGATTGTGCCGCCTGCCGGTATTCAGCGATTCCCGCGGGGGATCACGCCGGTTCGAGGACGCGTTTCCTGCCGCCCCAGGAGATGAAGTTCGGGTTGGCGAAGTCGAAATCGGCGGCCGTTCCCGTCTTGCCGTAGGTCAGCGGCGTTCCGTCCAGCGTCACCGTCGAACCGCCAGCGGCGCGCAGCACCGCATCGCCAGCCGCTGTGTCCCATTCCATCGTGCGGGTGAAACGCGGATAGACGTCCGCCTTGCCTTCGGCGAGCAGGCAGAACTTCAGAGAGGAACCGATATTGGTGCATTTGAAGATCGCGTGGTCGGCGAGGAAGCTTCCGGTCTCCGGGCTGTTGTGACGAAGGCTTGCAAGCGCCAGCCTGTCGTCCGGCTGTTCGCGCACCGTGATTGCGCTGCGTGCGCCAACCGTGAAATCGTCCATGACGACGAGCCTTTCGGCCTGGCCGCGTTCTCCCGAGAAGGCAAGCCCCAGCGCCGGCGCATAAACGATGCCGGCCACCGGGGCGCCGTTCTCGATATAGGCGATGTTGACGGTGAATTCCTGTCGTCCGTCGACGAATTCACGGGTGCCGTCGAGAGGGTCGACCAGGAAGAAGCCTCGCCCGGCAATGTCGGGCACTCTTCCGGCGGCGACCGATTCTTCCGCCACCACCGGTATTTCGGGATAATCTCTGGCGAGATGAGCGAGGATGATGCGTTCGGCCTCCTCGTCGGCGATCGTGACCGGACTTGCATCCGCCTTCATGGCGACGGGGAAGCCTTCGCGCAAGACCGTGATGATGGCCTTGCCGGCTTCGAGCGCCGCCTTTTCAAATGTCCTCAGCATTGTCCTTTTGCCGTTCGCCACGCGGCGAGCACCCCGCTGTCGCTCGTCCGCAAACCATCCCTGTCACAACCAGATACGCAAGTTTATATGGTGTTCCCCGTCATGCTCCGCATCCCTCAATACAAAGCCTGATGATGCTACCATAAGTTTTCAGCCTTGTCAGACGAAGAAGCGGGCATCGCTCGTGAAATGGCATTCGTCAAAGAGGCTGCCTTGGGGTCTGAATTTGCTCCATCGCCCAATTCTGTGGAATAGCTTACGCAGCAAGCGGCGCAAGAAATCGACGGCGATATCTCCGGATGGTTAACCCAGTGGCGGTTTCTGGCTAAAAATAGGCCCCGCTCTGCCGTTTTTCTGTGGATTTTGGTTCAAAACGCGCCATTTAGGCCTGTTCAGACAAGAATCTGTCGAAGTAAATCCTTTTTGTCTTCACATTTCCAACGAAACCGCTATGCATTCGGCCTATGAGGTTCTCTGAAACGGAGAACTGAAGAACCAAAAAGAGATGCAGCATTTTCGGCTCGCATCCAGGGGAAAACGACATATGGAGTATTTCGTCCAGCAGCTCTTAAACGGGCTGACGCTCGGATCCATCTATGGCCTCGTGGCTATTGGCTATACGATGGTTTACGGCATTATCGGCATGATCAATTTCGCCCATGGCGACATCTTCATGCTTGGTGGTTTCGCCGCTCTTATCGTCTTCCTCGTCCTCACATCCATCTTCGCAGGTCTCCCGGTGGCCGTTCTGCTGCTGGTGATGCTTGTCGTTGCGATGCTGATGACGAGTTTGTGGAATTGGACGATCGAGCGCGTCGCATACCGGCCCCTGCGCGGGTCCTTCCGCCTGGCGCCGCTGATTACCGCGATCGGCATGTCGATCACGCTGTCCAACTTCATCCAGGTGACGCAGGGTCCACGCAACAAGCCGATCCCGCCGATGGTGAGCTCGGTCTACCAGTTCGGCAACATCTCGGTGTCGCTGAAGCAGATCATCATCATCGTGATCACCGCAGTGCTGCTGACGATCTTCTGGTACATCGTCAATCGTACGGCACTCGGCCGCGCCCAGCGCGCCACTGAGCAGGATCGCAAGATGGCAGCGCTGCTCGGCGTCAACGTCGACCAGACGATCTCGATCACTTTCGTTATGGGTGCGGCACTCGCGGCCGTGGCCGGCACGATGTACCTGATGTATTATGGCGTCGCCTCGTTTAACGACGGCTTCACGCCTGGTGTGAAGGCCTTCACGGCAGCCGTTCTCGGCGGTATCGGTTCGTTGCCCGGCGCCGTCTTCGGCGGCCTCCTTATCGGCCTTATCGAGTCGCTGTGGTCCGCATACTTCACCATCGCCTACAAGGACGTCGCGACCTTTGCGATCCTGGCTTTCGTGTTGATCTTCAAGCCGACCGGCATCCTCGGGCGGCCGGAAGTCGAGAAGGTATAACGTCATGGCAAACATCGAAAATTCTGCAGGCAAGCCCGATGCCGGACTTGTCCGCAAAGGCCTTACCGAAGCTCTTTTCGCCGCCGTCCTGTCGTTCGGCATGTTCGTTCTCTATGTCGGCCTCAAGACCGACCAGAACATCAGCAACGAGTTGATCATTGTCCAGCGCTGGGGCCTGCTTGCGATCTTCGTCGCGGTCGCCGCCATCGGCCGCTTCGCCATGGTCGTTTTCATCAGGCCGAATATCGACCGCCGCAAGCTCAGCAAGGCGCGCGAGGGCGAGCTCGCCATCTCGACCGAGAAGAGCTTCTTCCACCGGCATTTCCTGAAGATCGCGCTGATCGCGCTGCTGCTTTATCCCATGGTGGTGGTGGCGATCAGAGGCCCTCAGGGCTCGCTGACATATGTCGACAATTTCGGCATCCAGATCCTGATCTATGTGATGCTCGCCTGGGGGCTGAACATCGTCGTCGGCCTCGCCGGCCTGCTCGACCTCGGCTATGTCGCCTTCTATGCCGTCGGCGCTTATTCCTACGCGCTGCTTTCGAGCTATTTCGGCCTGTCCTTCTGGGTGCTGCTGCCGCTTTCGGGCATCTTCGCGGCACTCTGGGGCGTCATTCTCGGCTTCCCGGTGCTGCGCCTGCGCGGCGATTACCTTGCCATCGTGACGCTCGCCTTCGGTGAGATTATTCGTCTCGTCCTCATCAACTGGACTGAAGTGACGAAAGGCACCTTCGGTATCTCGAGCATCCCGAAGGCAACACTCTTCGGCATTCCCTTCGATGCGACGGCCGGCGGCTTTGCCAAGCTCTTTAACCTGCCGATCTCCTCGGCCTACTACAAAATCTTCCTGTTCTATTTGATCCTGGCGCTCTGCATGCTGACGGCCTATGTCACCATCCGGCTGCGCCGCATGCCGATTGGACGCGCCTGGGAAGCTTTGCGTGAAGACGAGATCGCCTGCCGTTCGCTCGGCATCAACACGGTGACGACCAAGCTCACCGCTTTTGCGACGGGCGCGATGTTTGCCGGTTTCGCCGGCTCGTTCTTCGCCGCCCGCCAGGGCTTCGTCTCGCCGGAATCCTTCGTCTTCCTGGAATCGGCCGTCATTCTCGCCATTGTTGTCCTTGGCGGCATGGGGTCGTTGACCGGCATCGCGATCGCCGCCATCGTCATGGTCGGCGGCACCGAGTTGCTGCGCGAGATGAGCTTCCTAAAACTCATCTTCGGACCAGATTTTACGCCGGAACTATACCGCATGTTGATCTTCGGCCTCGCCATGGTCGTCGTCATGCTGTTCAAGCCGCGCGGCTTCGTCGGCTCGCGTGAGCCGACAGCCTTCCTCAGAGAGCGCAAGGCGATATCCGGAAGCTTCATCAAGGAGGGCCATGGTTGATGAGCCCCGTAACGAATACGATGTCTGACGACACTCTTCTCAAGGTCGAACACCTGTCGATGAAGTTCGGCGGCCTGATGGCCATCAACGACTTCTCCTTCGAAGCCAAGCGTGGCGATATCACCGCGCTGATCGGGCCGAACGGCGCCGGCAAGACCACTGTCTTCAACTGCATCACCGGCTTCTACAAGCCGACGATGGGCATGATCACGTTCAACCAGAAGAGTGGCAAGCAATACCTGCTGGAGCGCCTGCCGGACTTTCGCATCACCAGGGAAGCCAAGGTCGCACGCACCTTCCAGAACATCCGGCTGTTCTCCGGCCTGACCGTTCTCGAAAACCTGCTGGTTGCCCAGCACAACAAGCTGATGAAGGCATCGGGTTATACGATCCTCGGCCTTATCGGTGTCGGCCCCTATAGGCGGGAAGCGGCTGCTGCAATCGAGCTCGCCCGTTTCTGGCTCGAGAAGGCCGACCTGATCGACCGCGCCGACGACCCCGCCGGCGACCTGCCCTACGGCGCCCAGCGGCGTCTCGAAATCGCCCGCGCCATGTGCACCGGCCCGGAGCTGCTTTGCCTGGATGAACCGGCTGCCGGCCTCAACCCACGGGAATCGGCAACGCTCAACGCGCTGCTGAAGAGCATTCGCGCCGAAACCGGAACGTCGATCCTCCTGATCGAGCACGACATGTCTGTGGTCATGGAAATCTCCGACCACGTCGTCGTCCTCGAATATGGTCAGAAGATTTCCGATGGCACACCGGATCACGTGAAGAACGATCCGCGGGTCATCGCGGCCTATCTTGGCGTCGAGGATGAAGAAGTGGAAGAGGTGATCGCAGCCGTCGAGCAGCTCGAAGGAGGCGCAAACTGATGGGCGATGAAGTAATGACGGGTCAACCGCTCCTTCAGGTGAATGGCGTCGAAACCTATTACGGCAATATCCGGGCGCTGGCCGGCGTCGATGTCCACGTCAACAAGGGCGAGATCGTCAGCCTGATCGGCGCCAACGGCGCCGGCAAGTCGACACTGATGATGACGATCTGCGGCAGCCCGCAGGCCCGCACCGGTTCGGTGGTCTTTGAGGGCCGCGACATCACCCGCATGCCGACGCATGAAATCGCCCGTCTGCGCATTGCGCAGTCGCCGGAAGGCCGCCGCATCTTCCCGCGCATGACGGTTCTGGAAAATCTTCAGATGGGCGCTGGCCTCGATAATCTGAAACACTTCGCCGAAGACGTCGAGAAGATCTTCACGCTCTTCCCGCGTCTCAAGGAACGTCACGCCCAGCGGGGTGGAACACTTTCGGGCGGCGAGCAGCAGATGCTGTCGATCGGCCGCGCGCTGATGGCGCGCCCGAAGCTGCTGCTTCTCGACGAACCCTCGCTCGGTCTTGCGCCGCTGATCGTCAAGGGCATCTTCGAGGCGATCAGGAAGCTCAACGAGGCGGAGGGGCTGACCGTTTTCCTCGTCGAGCAGAACGCGTTCGCTGCCCTCAGGCTTTCTCACCGCGCCTACGTGATGGTGAACGGCAAGGTGACGATGAGCGGCTCCGGCAAGGAGCTTCTTGCTAATCCCGAGGTCCGCGCCGCCTATCTCGAAGGCGGAAGACACTAGGTCGAAAGGAGAGTTTGACATGCAGGGACTTTTCTTCGAAGCGGATGCCGGCCCCCTTGTGGCGATCCGTGTCATCGTCTTGCTCTTAGGCTTCTGGACGGCCTGGCGCGCCGGCAAAGCGGTTGCCGAGGGCTGGAGCGACTATCCGCTGGTCATCGTCTATACATTTCTGCTCGCCTGGGCGATGCAGTTCCTGCATCATGCCCTGTTCAACGGGCCGATGCTCAACACCTTCTACTATATCCTCGACTTCGTGACGCTGCTGGTGTTCTCGACGGCCGGCTTCCGCTACCGCCGCACCAATCAGATGGTTAACAACTATTACTGGCTGTACGAAAAAACTTCCGCGTTTTCGTGGAAGGACAAACATTGACAGTCCGTTGAAACTAGGCATGAATTGCCTTCCGAGTGGAACAGCTTTCCTGGCGCAGTCAATGGTGGGTAGTGCGCTGGGCCTTGGACCGGAACCCGCCCAAAAATTGGGAGTAATAATATGAAGAAGTCTCTTCTGTCGGCAGTGGCTCTGACGGCGATGGTCGCCTTCAGCGGCAACGCGTGGGCCGACGTTCTCATCGCTGTCGCTGGTCCACTGACTGGCCCGAACGCCGCGTTCGGCGCTCAGCTCCAGAAGGGTGCCGAACAGGCAGCCGCCGACATCAACGCGGCTGGCGGCATCAACGGTGAGCAGATCAAGATCGAGCTCGGCGACGACGTCTCCGACCCGAAGCAGGGCATTTCGGTCGCAAACAAGTTCGCTGCTGACGGCGTCAAGTTTGTCATCGGCCACTTCAACTCGGGCGTTTCGATCCCGGCTTCGGAAGTCTATGCCGAAAACGGCATCCTCGAAATCACCCCGGCCGCGACGAACCCGACCTTCACGGAGCGGGGCCTCTGGAACACGTTCCGCACCTGCGGCCGTGACGACCAGCAGGGTGCCATCGCCGGCAAATATCTTGCCGATCATTTCAAGGACGCCAAGATCGCTGTCGTTCACGACAAGACCCCCTACGGTCAGGGCCTTGCCGACGAAACCAAGAAGGCTATGAATGCCGCTGGCGTCACGGAAGTCATTTACGAAGGCATCAACGTCGGCGACAAGGACTTCTCGGCCCTCATCGCCAAGATGAAGGAAGCCGGCGTCTCGATCATCTATTGGGGTGGTCTGCACACCGAAGCCGGTCTCATTATCCGCCAGGCGGCCGACCAGGGCCTGAAGGCGACGCTGGTTTCGGGTGACGGTATCGTTTCGAACGAACTGGCCTCGATCGCTGGCGACGCCGTCGCCGGTACGCTGAACACCTTCGGCCCCGATCCGGCGGCGAACCCTGCGAACAAGGAACTCGTCGAAAAGTTCAAGGCCGCTGGTTTCAATCCGGAAGCCTACACGCTCTATTCCTACGCTGCGATGCAGACGATCGCTGGGGCCGCCAAGGCTGCCGGTTCGCTGGATCCTGAGGCCGTTGCCAAGGCCATGAAGGAAAAGGGCCCGTTCCCGACCGTTCTCGGCGACATTTCGTTCGACGAAAAGGGCGACCCGAAGATTCCTGGCTACATCATGTACGAATGGAAGAAGGGTCCGGACGGCAAGTACAGCTACTTCCCGCAGGGCATGTAAGCCTCGCTTCCCTTTATGGGACACGATTATCGAAGCCCGGTTCCGACCGGGCTTCTTTCTTTTGGCGGGTGTTTCAATTCCGGCCTGGCTACCGTGCCGCAATCGCTCATCGATCGATCCCACGAAGACGGCGCGTTATGGCGCCCGGCAGCTCGCTTCACTGGGGGGTTGCTGACGGCGAAAAACGGTACGATCCGGGGGGTGGGCTTGACGTTTACGAGGCGGAACCTGATGTGCCGAGGCGCTTCGGCGAATGGAGACCGTCATGGTCCCACGGCATCTCGGCAGCGCCACGGAACCAGCCTCCATCACCCTCTTACATCTCGTACAGCACGTGCGTGGCTTTCACGGCGGCCGAGGCGCGGTTCTCGACGCCGAGCTTCACGTAAATCTGTTCGAGGTGTTTGTTCACCGTCCGCGCTGACAATCCCAATATTTCACCGATGTCGCGGTTGGCCTTGCCCTTGGCGATCCAGAGCAGCACTTCGGATTCGCGCTGGGTGAGCGAGAAGCGCTGGCGCAGCACCTCGTCGTCGCTCCGCTGATTGGCGGCGGTGAGGCGGAAGAGATATTCGTCAGGGCCGATTGCGCCGAGGAAGGCGAGCTGCAGCGCCGCCTGGCCGGCATGGGCGATCGAGATGATGCCGTCGCGCACCGCGGCGACGCGGTCGCGCATCCAGCCGGCGATATGGCGGACGACGATTTCCATGCCGTCATCGCTGCCCATGGCGGCATTGACCAGGCGTGTCGCTTGCGGCGTTGACCAGTGGATGGCGCCGTCGCCCTTGACTGCCAGCAGATGGCGGCCGGCTGCGTCGAGCGCCACGCGGGCGCTCTGGGCCGAGCGGGCATTGCGCAGATGGACGCGGATGCGGGCGCGCAGTTCGTCGATATTGATCGGCTTGCTGAGATAATCGACGCCGCCCGATTCCAGCGCGTGCACGACATGCTCGGTCTCGGTCAGGCCGGTCATGAAGATGACGGGCACCTGCGCCACCGCGGCATTCGCCTTCAGCCGGCGGCAGGTCTCGAAGCCGTCCATGCTGGGCATGACGGCGTCGAGCAGGATGAGATCGGGCGTGATGCGCTCGACGATACCAAGTGCCGCCGTGCCCGATGTGGCGATCAGCACGGAGAAGCCGGATTGTTCGAGCGCGTCGGTCATGAAGCCGAGTGCTTCGGCCGAGTCGTCGACGAGCAGAACGATGTCGCGGGGGAGGGCCGGCTCAGCCAATGGATTCCACCTTTTCGTCGAAGTCGTGCAGGAAGGTCATGAAGCCGGCGAGATCGAAGGCGGCGACATAGGCGCGAAGTTCCTCCGTGAATGGCTGATTTGCCTCCACCTTGGCAAGGTCCGAAAGCTTGGCTTCGATGCCTCTGATATAGCCGATCTCGCCGAGCCGCAGCAATTCCTGCACATGGGCAGCACCTGGGCTCAGCATCGGCGCTTCGATCTTGACAGGAACGGCTGGCGTGGCATCGGCATAGATCCATGTCAGGCCAAGATGCAGGGCGAGCTTGTCGCGCAGCTGGCGGATGTCGACCGGCTTGCCGATCGCATCATTGTGGCTGTCGTCACTGTCGCTGAGAACGGCCGCGTCACCGATATTGGCCGAGAGCATCAGCACCGGTGCCGTCTGGCCGGCCTCGCGCAGACGCGAGACGAGCTGCCAGCCGTTCATGCCGGGCATCAGGATATCGACGAGGAAAAGGTCCGGCATGATGCCCTCGATCAGCGTCAGGCATTCGCCGCCGCCTGCCGCCGTCAACACGATGAAATCGAGCGGCGCCAGGATCTCGCGCATCATCTCGCGGTGGTCCTCGTTGTCGTCGACGACGACGACCGTGCGGCGCGGGCCGTCATAACCGACGATGCGCTTCTCCTGCGGCGCTGCGGCCACGGCGCGCGTGACGGCAGACAGCATCAGCCGGACGCGGAAGGTCGAGCCTTCGTCCTTCGCGCTTGAAACCGAGATCTCGCCCCCGAGCGTATTGGTCAGAAGCCGGGTGATGGTGAGGCCGAGGCCGAGCCCCGGCATCGGCCGCACGCTTTCGGCTTCACCGCGCTGGAAGGGTTCGTAAATACGGGGCAGGTCTTTCTCCGTGATGCCTCGGCCGGTATCGGCAACGGTAAAGGTCGCGACCTGGCTGCGATAGCCGACATCGAAGGTGACGCTGCCTTCGTCAGTGAACTTGATGGCATTGGAGAGCAGGTTGACGAGGATCTGGCGCAGGCGCTTTTCGTCGGTGCGGACGAATTGCGGCAAGGCCGGCGCGCGCTCATGGATGAAGGCAAGCCCCTTTGCCTGCGCCTGCGGGCGGAACATATCGACGATCTGGTCGAGAAAATCCTGGATGTTGATCTCGTTGGAATAGACCTGCAGGCGGCCGGCCTCGATCTTCGAAATATCCAGCAGGCCGTCGATCAGGCCGGAGAGGTGTTCGGCGCTACGGCGGATGACCTTGATCGAGGATTGGCGCGGCGCCGGGATGGTCTCGTCGCGTTCGAGGATCTGGGCGTAGCCGAGCACGGCGTTCAGCGGCGTGCGTAATTCATGGCTGAGCCCGACGACGTAGCGGCTCTTGGCGCGGTTGGCGGCCTCGGCCGTCTCCTTGGCGTTTTGCAGGGCGGCGTCGGTCTTCTTGTGGGCGGCGATTTCCTTCAGCAGCAGCGTGTTCTGGCGTGAGGATTCCTCCTCGGCAACGACGCGGCTGTCATGGGCGAGCACATAGAACCAGCAGACGACGCCTGAGATCACCGAGAAGACGAAGAAGACGATGAGGATGGTGCGATTGACGACCTCACCCGTCTCGGGCGAGGCGGAGGCGACCTGATGGGCGATCATCGCCAGGATTGCGCCGATGGCGGTCAATGCCAGCACGACGGCGATGCCGTAGCGGCCAAGGCGCGTCGCCAGCTTCCCCAGAATGGCTTCCGGCAGCAACGCCTTGGCGACGGTGCCGACCTGCGCGTTGAAACGGGCAGCCGGCTTGCACATGTCGTGGCAGCGACTGTCGAGCGAGCAGCAGAGCGAGCAGATCGGCGCGGCATAGGCCGGGCACCAGGCCATGTCCTCCGGCTCGAACGGATGCTCGCAGACCGAGCAGGTGATGTTCGCCAGGTTCTTCCAGCTCTGGCGCGGCTTGCGGGCGAGATAGAACTTGCCTTTCGTTGCCCAGGCGATGACAGGCGAGGCGACCAGCGCAATGACCAGCGTAATATAGGGAGCGAGCGAGGCGGCGATCTCCCCGAAGGCGCCGAAATGGGCAATCAGCGACACCGTCGCCGACAGCGTCATGGCGCCGAGGCCGACCGGGTTGATGTCGTAGAGGTGGGCACGCTTGAACTCGATGCCGGGAGGAGCCAGCCCCAGCGGCTTGTTGATGAAGAGATCGGCGGAGATCGTGCAGAGCCAGGCCATGGCGATGATCGAGAAGATGCCGAGCGTCTCCTCCAGCAGCCGGTAGATGCCGAGTTCCATCAAAAGCAGGGCGATTGCGACGTTGAAGACCAGCCAGATGACGCGGCCGGGATGGCTGTGGGTCAGCCGCGAGAAGAAGTTCGACCAGGCGAGCGAACCGGCATAGGCGTTCATCACATTGATCTTCAGCTGCGAGACGACGACGAAGGCGGCCATCAACAGCAGCGCGCCATTATGCCAGGGGACCATGTAGCCGAAGGCGGTCAGATACATCTGCGCCGGGTCGGCGGCGCGATCGAGGGGGACGCCCGAGGTGAAGGTCAGCACGACCAGGAAGGAGCCGGCAAGCAACTTCGGCGCGCCGATGATGACCCAGCCGGGCCCGGCGAGAAAGATCGCCAGGCGGTGGCGCCACTTGCGCTGCGGGTCCGGCGGCAGGAAGCGCAGGAAGTCGGCCTGTTCGCCGATCTGCGACATCAGCGCCAGGATGACGGCGGAGGCCGCGCCGAACTCCACCAGATCGAATTCGGCGATGGTGCCGGGCGGACCGGAGGCATGGCGGATGCCGGCGAAGGCGCGCCAGAGATCGAATTTTTCCCAGTCCAACAGGGCGATGAAGATGAAGGGCAGGATATTCAGCACGATCCAGAAGGGCTGGGTCATCAGCTGGAACTTGCTGATCAGCCGTACGCCGTGCGTCACCAGCGGGATCACCATGACGGCGCTGATGATGTAGCCGATCCAGAGCGGGATGCCGAGGGTGAGCTCCAGCGCCCCGGACATGATCGATGCCTCGATCGCAAACAGCATGAAGGTGAAGCTCGCATAGATCAGCGAGGTGATGGTCGAGCCGATATAGCCGAAGCCCGCGCCACGCGTCAGAAGATCGATGTCGACGCCGTGGCGGATGGCGTAGCGGCTGATCGGCAGGCCGATCGCCAGCATGGCGATCGAGGCGACGATGATGGCGTAAAAGGCGTTGGTGGTGCCGTAGGAGAGGGTGATTGCGCCGCCGATCGCCTCCAGCGCCAGGAAGGAGATCGCGCCGATCGCGGTCTGCGAGATGCGCTGCGAGGAGAAATGCCGGGCGCTCTTGGCAGTGAAGCGCAGCGCGTAATCTTCCAGCGTCTGGTTGGCGACCCAGCGATTATATTCGCGTCTTACCGGAATGATGCGTTGGCGCGCTGCCATGTCTTCCTTTCCGGCATTCCGGTTGGGCTCATCGTCTCTCCGGCAGTTTTGGCGGGATGGTTGGGAAAGGCAAGAGGCAGGCACCGGCTGGTTCACAGAATGGCAATATTTTTGCAATTGAACTGTCACATAAGAACTCTAACTCTCCCGGCGTTCGTTCAACCATTTCGGGTATCACCATGTCTGTTTTAAGCCTTTGCCGTCTGAGCACTGCCCTCGTCTGCCTTCTTTCGATCGTGCCATCGCTTGCCAGCGCCGAGCAGGTAACAGTGGCGAAAGCTGCTTATGCGGAAGCCGGAAACACCAACAAGCGCGGTGACGCCTGCTTCTCGACGGTGGACACCAACGCCGCCGTTCACCTCCTCTCCGGCTTCCTCGAAATCTGGACCCCGCGCACGCCTTTCGTCGATGCGGGTGTCGAAGCCCCGGCCAAGGATAATTGCCCGGCGGTCACCAAGACGGATTGGGATGGTATTCCCGCCAGCAAGACCGACGGCCATATCGTCAACCAGGCCGTCCATGACGCCAACATCGGCTATGTCGTCAATGCGACACGGGCGCGGACGGCCGATCAGGCGGTCGCTGCCTATCTCGATGATCGGCGGGGCAAGAATGCCAGCATCGTCGATGGCCTCGGTCCGCTGACGGATGCCTGGAAGGCCGGCTCCAAGCAGACCACTACGATCACCGAGGTGGCGGCCGACGCGACGACGGTCAAATATGACGACAAGGGCAACAATCGCGGTGCCGGCAGCAAGCCGGACGCGGAAAACAAGACCGATGCCAACCCCGACATGGGCCTTGCAATCGACTTCATCATTGCTGCAAGCGGTGACGGCTCGACGGAGCCTGCCAAGCGCTATTTCAAATATGGCCGTCCCTACCGCTGGAGCCAGGACGTGTCGGTGGTGCCGACGCTGCAGCCCGCCAAGAGCGGCAAGCCGGTCGAGGACGGCGGTTTCCCGAGCGGGCATACGGCGGAAGCCTGGCGGGATGCGCTCGCCATGGCGTATCTCGTGCCGCAGCGCTTTCAGGAAATGATCACGCGCGCCAGCGAGCTGGGTGAAGACCGCATCCTCGCCGGCATGCATTCTCCTCTCGACGTGATGGGCGGTCGGATGCTCGGAACGGCCACGGTCGTTTACAATCTGAACAAGGCCGACAATGCCGCGCTGAAGAGCGATGCCTACGCCCAAGCGCAGTCATGGCTCGTCGCCAAATCAGGCGTTGCGGATGCGGGCGCGCTCGAGGTTGCCGCCCAGGCGGCACCGCTGGCTACAGACCGTTTCGCCGATCATGACGCCAATCGCACCTACGTGCTGCAGCGCCTGAGCTATGGCCTGCCGACGATCCATGCGACCGATCAGCCGGCGCGCGTGCCGCAGGGCGCTGAAGCGCTTCTCGAAACGCGTCTGCCCTATCTGGACGGCGAGCAGCGCCGCGCCGTGTTGAAGACGACGGAGATCGCCTCCGGCTACCCGCTCCTTGACGATGCGGAAGGTTACGGCCGTCTTAATCTGTTTGCCGCCGCCGACGGTTACGGTGCGTTCGAACAGGACGTGACCGTGACGATGGACGCGGCAAAGGGCGGCTTCAATTCGATCGATACCTGGCGGAACGACATCACTGGCAAGGGCAGGCTGGTGAAGCGCGGCCAAGGCATCCTCGGGCTGTCAGGCGCAAACAGCTATGCCGGTGGCACCGTTCTGGAAGAGGGCGCGCTGGTGGCCGGCTCACCCTCGGCCTTCGGTACCGGCGGGCTGACGGTTAACGGTGGTTCGCTCGTTCTGGCGGCCGAAAAACCGTTGACCGTGAGTGGTGATTATCAGCAGTTCGCCAATGCCACGACGAAGCCGGCGCTGGGCGAAAACGGCGCGGGCACGCTGGTCGTCGAGGGCAAGGCGGCGCTGGCCGGCGACCTCGAGGTGACGCTTGCCGATGGTTATGCCCCGACGCCCGGAACCAAGATCGAAATCCTGAAGGCGAGTGCCGTGACCGGCACCTTCGGCAAGGTCACGGTCTCCGGCCACAAGGCGAGCCTCTCCTACGGCCCGACGTCAGTCACTTTAACGATCGACGGATAATTTCCGCCATCGACACGGGGCATCCTGCTGCAGGGATGCCCTTCCTTCTCTGGCCTGCCTGTTTGACCCCCGCGCCTACGTCAATCGACGTATGTGTTTTCGCGCTGCAGCACCCGATAGTCCCTTAAGCAACAGTTAATCTCCGTTTCCGGCCTGTTGCGGAACAAGAAGAGGGGCTCAACCAGATGAATCTCAGAACTACTATTGCGGGCGCTGCACTCGGCGCCGTCATGGCGGCCTCGGCTGCCTTCAGCGGTGCGGTTGCCGCCGATGATACGATCAAGGTCGGCATTCTGCACTCGCTCTCCGGCACCATGGCCATCTCCGAGACCACGCTCAAGGACGCCATGCTGATGCTCATCGACGAGCAGAACAAGAAGGGCGGCCTTCTCGGCAAGAAGCTCGAGGCCGTCGTCGTCGACCCGGCTTCCGACTGGCCGCTGTTTGCCGAAAAGGCACGTGAGCTGATCCAGAAGGACAAGGTTGCCGCCGTATTCGGTTGCTGGACGTCCTCGTCGCGCAAGTCCGTTCTGCCGGTTTTCGAAGAGACCAACTCGATCCTCTTCTACCCGGTCCAGTATGAAGGCGAAGAGTCCTCGCGCAACATCTTCTACACCGGTGCTGCTCCGAACCAGCAGGCTATTCCTGCTGTCGACTACCTGATGGAAAAAGAAGGCGTCAAGCGCTTCGTTCTCGAAGGTACGGACTACGTCTATCCGCGCACGACCAACAAGATTCTCGAGGCATACCTGATTTCGAAGGGTATTCCGAAAGAAGACATCATGACCAACTACACGCCGTTCGGCTTCTCCGATTGGCAGACCGAAGTTTCCAAGATCAAGGAATTCGGTTCGGCTGGCAAGAAGACCGCCGTCGTCTCTACGATCAACGGCGATGCCAACGTTCCGTTCTACAAGGAACTGGGTAACAAGGGCATCAAGGCAACCGACATCCCCGTCGTCGCCTTCTCGGTTGGCGAAGAAGAGCTTGCCGGCCTCGACACCAAGCCGCTCGTCGGCCATCTCGCTGCCTGGAACTACTTCGAATCGGTCGAAAGCTCGGCCAACAAGAAGTTCATCAAGGACTGGCACGCTTTCACCAAGAACGACAAGCGCGTGACGAACGACCCGATGGAAGCTGCGTATATCGGCTTCAACGCATGGGTTAAGGCCGTCCAGGCTGCCGGCACGACCGATACCGACAAGGTTCTCGACACCATCATCGGCGTTAGCGTTCCGAACCTCTCCGGCGGTTATGCGACCGTGATGCCGAACCACCACATCACCAAGCCGGTGCTGATCGGTGAAATCCAGGCCGACGGCCAGTTCGAAATCGTCCAGCAGACACCTGCCGTCGTCGGCGACGAATGGTCAGATTTCCTGCCTGACTCCAAGGATCTGATCTCCGATTGGCGCAAGCCGATGTCCTGCGGCAACTTCAACGTCGCTACGGGCAAGTGCGGTGGCAAGGGCTCCTGAGCACGCCTCGATCCGATGATTGCATGAAGGCTTCCGTCCGGGTTTGATCCCGGGCGGAAGCTCCGTCCCAGCGATTGCGCCGCGAGGCCAACACTATCAAGGGCGAGAAAGCCGATGTATCGCGCCATAAAGATTTTCCTCATCACGGTTTGCCTGACATTTTCGGGCGTGATGATCTCGAGCGAAGTCCAGGCCCAGGACGATATCCACGTGCTCATCGACGCGCTCGGCGTCGGCGATTTCCCGGAACGCGAAGTGGCCATCAAGGCGCTGGTCGCTTCCAAGGACCAGCATGTCAGCCAGATCCTGCAGCAGTTGAGCGACGGCCTTCTCTACGTCAATTCAGATGGCGGCCCGGTTCTCCTCCAGGGTGGTACCGATGACGAACCAACCTATTCCGATCCGATCACCGGCGAAGCCGCTGCCGATGTCGATCCGGATCTGATGACGAAGGTCAAGATCAACAACGCGCTACGCGGCGTCATCGGCGCCGCCACGAGCCAGCTGACGCTGATGAGCCCGGACCGTTCCGCGCGACTTGCCGCGGCGCAGGGCCTTCTGAAAGATGCCGATCCCGACAATCTCGACCTGCTGAACACGGCGCTTGCGGCCGAAAAAGACGCTGAGATCAAGAATACGATGGAAGCGGCGCGCGCAGTGCTGCTGCTCAAGACGGATGCGAGCGTCGAAGACAAGAAGGCTGCGATCGATACGATCGCGGCGCGCGGCAATCGCGATGCGCTGACCATCCTCACGACCACACTCGAAACCGCGCCGGACGACCTGAAGCCGGCGATCCAGGCGGATATCAGCTCCATCAATCGCAGCCTGGCGCTGTGGGATATCGTCCAGAACATCTGGTACGGATTGTCTCTCGGCTCGGTACTGCTGCTTGCCGCGATCGGCCTTGCCATCACCTTCGGCGTCATGGGCGTCATCAACATGGCGCATGGCGAAATGGTGATGATCGGCGCCTACACCACCTATGTGGTGCAGGAATACATTACCTCCGCCTTTCCTGAACTTGCCGATTATTCGCTGGCCTTTGCCGTGCCTGCGGCCTTCGTCTTTACCGGCTTCGTCGGTCTGGTGATCGAGCGCGCCGTCATCCGCTATCTCTACGGCCGGCCGCTCGAAACGCTGCTCGCCACCTGGGGCGTGTCGCTCATCCTGCAGCAGGCGGTGCGCAGCATCTTCGGCCCGACCAACCGCGAGGTCCGCAATCCGACCTGGATGTCCGGCGTCTTCGATCTCGGCGGGCTCTCCATCACCTGGAACCGACTGTGGATCATCGTCTTTTCGATGGTGGTCTTTGTGGCGCTGCTCCTGCTGCTCAAGCGGTCCGCCTTCGGCCTGCAGATGCGTGCCGTTACGCAGAACCGGCGCATGGCGTCGTCGATGGGCATCCGCACCGGCTGGGTCGATGCCTTCACCTTCGCGCTCGGCTCGGGCATTGCCGGCATCGCCGGCGTGGCGCTCAGCCAGATCGACAATGTCTCGCCGAACCTCGGTCAATCCTACATCATCGACAGCTTCATGGTCGTCGTCTTCGGCGGTGTCGGCAATCTCTGGGGTACACTGGTCGGTGCACTGTCGCTCGGCGTCGTCAACAAGTTCCTCGAGCCCTTCGCCGGCGCCGTGCTCGGCAAGATCCTGGTGCTCGTCCTCATCATTCTCTTCATCCAGAAGCGTCCCCGCGGGCTCTTCGCACTCAAAGGAAGGGCGGTGGAAGCATGATAACGGCCTTCCTTCTCCGATCACTCGATCGCAAGATCGTCATTGCCATCGCCCTCCTGCTTCTGGTCGCCGTCCTTGTGCCGGTCCTGAACCTGATGACGGGGCCGACCAATCCGCTGCACGTGCCGACTTATATCATGTCGCTGTTCGGCAAGTATCTGACCTATGCGCTGCTGGCGCTGGCGCTCGATCTCGTCTGGGGCTTCTGCGGCATCCTCTCGCTCGGCCACGGTGCCTTCTTTGCGCTCGGCGGCTATGCGATGGGCATGTATCTGATGCGCCAGATCGGCACGCGTGGCAGCTATGGAGACCCTGTTCTGCCCGACTTCATGGTGTTTCTGAACTGGAAGGATTTGCCCTGGTTCTGGTACGGCTTCAACCATTTCTGGTTTGCGGCGCTGATGGTGCTCGTCGTGCCCGGCCTGCTGGCCTTCGTCTTCGGCTGGTTTGCCTTCCGCTCACGCGTCAACGGCGTCTATCTCTCGATCATCACCCAGGCGATGACCTACGCGCTGCTACTGGCCTTCTTCCGCAACGACATGGGCTTCGGCGGCAATAACGGCCTTACCGATTTCAAGGACATTATCGGTTTCAACGTCCAGGCTGACGGCACGCGTGCAGTCCTCTTTGCGGCAACTGCGATCTTCCTTGCTCTATCGCTGCTGCTCGCCTCGGCGATCGTGCGCTCGAAGTTCGGCAAGGTACTGGTCGGCGTGCGCGATGCGGAAAGCCGCACACGCTTCCTCGGTTACCGCGTCGAGCACTTCAAGCTCTTCACCTTCGTCGTCTCGGCGATGATGGCTGGTATTGCCGGTGCGCTCTACGTGCCGCAGGTCGGCATTATCAATCCCGGCGAATTCGCGCCTGCCAATTCGATCGAAGTCGTCATCTGGACGGCGGTGGGCGGGCGGGCGACGCTGATCGGCCCGATCATCGGCGCGATCCTCGTCAACGGCGGCAAGACGATCTTCACCGGCCTCTTCCCGGAGTTCTGGCTGTTTGCGCTGGGCGGTCTCTTCGTCGCCGTCACGCTGTTCCTGCCCAAGGGTGTCGTCGGCACGATTGCGCAATATCTCGGCAAGCGGAAGGTCGTTTCCAAGGCTGCTCCGCCGGCAGCTGAGGAAGACGGTATCCAGCCGAAAATCCAGGCAGCGGAGTGAGCGCCATGATCCCCGACGTCAAACCCACCAGCGTGCTTTATCTCAACGGCGTCTCGGTTTCCTTCGATGGCTTCAAGGCACTGAATTCGCTGTCGATTGTCATCGAACCCGGCGAACTTCGCGCCATCATCGGCCCGAACGGCGCCGGCAAGACGACGATGATGGATATCATCACCGGCAAGACCAGGCCCGATGAGGGCGAGGTGTTCTTCAACGGCACGATCGATCTCACCAAGAAGGATGAAGCCGATATCGCCCAGCTCGGCATCGGCCGCAAATTCCAGAAGCCGACCGTCTTCGAAAGCCATACGGTGTGGGACAATCTGGAGCTGGCGCTGAACCGTCGTCGCGGCGTGTTCTCGACGCTGTTCTACCGGCTTTCGGGCGAGGACAAGGCGCGCATCGAGGAGATCCTCGAAACGGTGCGGCTGACGCATCGCCGTGACGAATTCGCTGCCAATCTCTCGCACGGGCAGAAGCAATGGCTGGAGATCGGCATGCTCTTGGCGCAGGAGCCGAAGCTGCTGCTGGTCGACGAACCGGTGGCCGGCATGACGGATGCGGAGACGGCGGAAACGGCGATCCTGCTCAAGGATATCGCCAAGACGCGCTCGGTCGTCGTCGTGGAACATGACATGGGCTTCATCCGAGACCTCGGCGTCAAGGTGACCTGCCTTGCTGAGGGATCGGTGCTGGCCGAAGGGTCGATCGATTTTGTGAGTTCGGATCCGAAGGTCATCGAGAACTATTTGGGGCGGTGATGAATGCAACTTACAGGCTTGAACCTGACAAAAGAACGAGCTCTAAAACGAGCGGGTTTTATTGTGGGGTTTCATCATGGCTTTTCTCGGTATTCTGGTCGTGGCGATCAGCGGCGCGGTCGTCTGGTATTGGCGTTTGAAAATGGTGCGTGAGGCGGGAAACGAGATCATCGATTCCGTCGAGCGTATGCGGGGCGCTTATAAGCGCGGAAAGTTCCGCAAGCAGGCCGAGGCAGCGCCGCTGGCCTCGATCGCCGATCCGGCGATTGCGGCGGTGGCCTTCCTCTTCTGCCTTGCCAAGGAAAAGCCGATCTATTTCGACGCTGCGAAGGATGTCGTTCGCAATCGCATGAAGGGCATCATCCGGCCGGGCGATATGCAAGAGGTGCTGGTTTTCGGCGAGTGGGCGTCTAAGAACGTCACCAGTCCCGAAGATCCGATCCGACGGTTCCGGCCTCTTTGGATAGAGGCGCTCGACATGCAAGAGCGTCAGCAATTGATCGGCATTGCCGAGGAAGTGGCCGAGGTCGGTGGTGAGAGAACGAAGGAACAGGAGCACGCCCTGCAAATGCTGAGGCGCATGCTGATGAACTGATGGGGAATGGGTGAACGCATGCTGACAGTCGAAAACGCAAACCTGCATTATGGTGCCGCTCAGGCGCTGCGCGGCATCTCGATCACAGCGGAGATGGGCAAGATCACCTGCGTGCTGGGGCGTAACGGCGTGGGGAAGAGTTCTCTTCTGCGCGCCGTTACCGGCCAGCATCCGCTGTCGGCGGGTACCGTCACCTTCAACGATACAAAGCTCAACGGCCTGCCGCCCTTTGCCCGTGCCAAGCAGGGCATCGGCTATGTGCCGCAGGGGCGCGAAATCTTCCCGCTACTGACAGTCAAGGAAAATCTCGAAACCGGCTTTGCTCCGCTTGGCCGCCGCGACCGCAACATTCCCGATGACATCTTCAGTCTCTTCCCGGTGCTGAAGTCGATGTTGTCACGTCGCGGCGGCGATCTTTCCGGCGGGCAGCAGCAGCAACTGGCGATCGGGCGCGCCATGGTGACGCGGCCGAGGATTCTCGTGCTCGACGAGCCGACCGAGGGCATTCAGCCATCGATTATCAAGGATATCGGCCGGGCGATCCGCTATCTGCGTGACTCCACAGGCATGGCGATCCTGCTCGTCGAGCAATATCTCGATTTCTGCCGCGAGCTTGCCGACTATGTCTACATCATGGACCGCGGTGAAATCGTGCATGAAGGGCTTGCCGAGACGCTGGATACGCCGGAGGCCCGCCGCCACCTGACTGTCTGACCGGCAGATGCCGCATTTTGCAGCAGAGGGCGCGGCGCCTGGAAAACCTTCCGCCGCCAAAGGCCTGCTCGGAGCGGCATAGGAATTGCTTGCTTTCCGCTATCTGCGCGCTTGAATGAAAACCAAGGGCGCGACCGAAAGGGACGATATGACGATTGCGGCGGCAGGCACGAGACCGCAAAGAGCGGAAGGGCGCGGGCATCTGGCGGCAAAGCTGTTCGATGGCCGCACGCGCATCCGTGAACTCTATCAGGAGGGGGCAGCGAAGATCCGCCTGCCCGATACCTTCGACGCCTCCATGGAAGCCGTCATCATCAATACCGCTGGCGGTTTGACAGGCGGCGATCGGATGGATTGGAGCGTTGATGCCGGCGCCGGCACGCGCATCGACGTCACCACTCAGGCTTGCGAGAAGATCTACAAGGCATCGGCCGGCATCGCCGAGGTGGCGACCAGCATCAAGGTCGGAGCCCAAGCCCGCGTCGACTGGCTGCCGCAGGAAACGATCCTCTTCGACCGGGCTGCACTTTTTCGCCGGCTGGATGTCGATCTTGACGAGAGCGCCCAACTTCTAGCTGTCGAAGCCGTGCTGCTCGGCCGCAAGGCGATGGGTGAGGCGGTGGTATCAGGGCTGTTCCGCGATCGTTGGCGCATCCGCCGCTCGGGTCAACTGATCCACGCCGAAGAACTCAGGCTTTCCGAAGGTGTGGCGGCACTGGCGGCGCGGCAGGCCGTGCTCGGCGGACAGGTGGCCTTTGCGACGTTGCTTTATGCCGGACCGCTTTCAGAAGCCTATCTTGGCAAAGTCCGGCCGCTCGTCGAAGGATCGATGGGCGGCGCGAGCGCTTGGAATGGCAAGCTCGTCGTCCGCCTTGCAGCAGCCGACGGCTTCTCACTCAGAAAAATCCTGATCCCCGTCATTTCCGCCTTGCGCAATGGTGCGCCTGTGCCGAAAGTCTGGAATCTATGAACGTAAGCATTCGGTCAAGCAGATGGACAAGCGATGAACCTCACTCCGAGAGAAAAAGACAAGCTGTTGATTTCGATGGCAGCGATGGTGGCGCGGCGGCGGTTGGAGCGCGGCGTCAAGCTGAACTATCCCGAAGCGATCGCGCTGATCAGCGACTTCGTCGTCGAAGGCGCCCGCGACGGCCGCCCGGTTGCCGAGTTGATGGAAGCCGGCGCCCATGTGATCGGCCGCTCCCAGGTGATGGAGGGCATTGCCGAGATGATCCACGACGTGCAGGTGGAGGCGACGTTTCCTGATGGAACCAAGCTCGTCACCGTGCACGAGCCGATCAGGTGAGGAGATAGGAATGCTCGAGCTCAGGCCCAACTGCGAATGCTGCGACAAGGATCTGCCGCCTGATAGCACCGAGGCACGGATCTGCACCTATGAATGCACCTTCTGCACCGATTGCGTGGACGGCGTGCTGAAGGGTGTCTGCCCGAACTGCGGCGGCAATCTCGTCGCAAGACCCATTCGGCCGGCAGCCATGCTCGCCAAAAATCCGGCGTCGACGAAGCGTGTGCTGAAAGCCGAGGGCTGCGCGCCCAAGGCGGCTTAAGGAGGACAAGATGATTCCAGGCGAGATCATTGCCGCAAGCGGCGACATCGAACTGAATGCCGGCGCGCCGACAGTGACGCTGGAGGTTTCCAATACGGGCGATCGGCCGGTGCAGGTCGGCAGCCACTATCATTTCGCCGAGACCAATGCAGGGCTTTCCTTCGATCGTGCGGCGGCGCATGGCAAGCGGCTCGATATCCCGGCGGGGACGGCGGTGCGCTTCGAACCGGGGCAGACGCGCTCCGTGACGCTGATCCCGCTTTCCGGCAAGCGCGAGGTCTACGGCTTCCGCCAGTTGGTGATGGGCAAGCTTTAAGAACAATAGTCTGGAGAAACGCATGCGCTTGAATATCTGCCTCGTCGGGGCGGCGATGCTGCTGACGGCAGGTGCTGCCTCTGCTGAGGATATCGATTGCAACAGTCCCAAGACGCAATCGGACATGACCGGCTGCGAGGCAGCGCGCCACGAGACTGCCGACAAGGCTTTGAATGCGCAATACAAGAAGACCCGCGCCGCCCTGGCAGCGATCGACAAGGACCTGGATGGCGACATGAAGGGCGCGGAGCAGGCGCTGGTCAAAGCGCAGCGCGCCTGGATCGATTATCGCGACGCCGAATGCGACGCCTTCGGCTTTCAGGCCCGCGGCGGCACGATGGAGCCGATGCTGGTCGCCGGATGCCTCGCCAACATTACAGACAAACGCACGAAAGAGCTGAAAGAGCTCGAAGATACGATGGGCAACTAAGGTGATCAGGACAATCATGATCCTCGGCAATGGCGACGTCGGAGAGGCAGAGGCGGGTGTCATCGATGCCGCCGATTTCGTCATCCGCTTCAATGATTGCCGCTCCTATGGCGCCGGCGGCAGCCGCACGGATGCCGTTGCGGTCTGCAACACCGGCAGGCCGGCAAAGGCGATGCTCGGTTCGCGTGAGTGGCGCGCCCATCCGGGTGTGGTGTCGGCCGGTGAAATCTGGAGCGTGCGCGACCCGGAAAAATTCGCTGCGATGCGGGCGCCGCTTGCCGTCTCGCATCCGGAACTCGACGATTTCTGCGACGACTATACCGCTGAGTTCAGCGCCTTCTGCGCAGACACCGGCAAAAGGCACGTCGTCATCGACAAGGCGGTTCACGAGGCCGTCGATGCCTCGCTTTCGGCCTTTGCTCCTTCGCCCTATGTCGTGCCGAGCAGCGGTATGGTCGTCATTGCCGAGGTGCTGAACAGATATGCCGAGGCCGAGGTGACGCTTGCCGGCTTCGGCCACGTCGGCTGGGAATGGCACCCGTTTTCAGCCGAACGACAGCTTGTCGATAGCTATATTGCCGCTGGCCGCCTCAAGCGGCTCGGCGGAAAAACACTTGTCTCTTCCTCCCAAGGAGCCTGATAGATGCCCTACAAGATCTCGCGCGCCGCCTATGCCGGCATGTTCGGACCGACCACAGGTGACAAGGTGCGCCTTGCCGATACGGAGCTCTTCATCGAGATCGAGAAGGATTTCACCACCTATGGCGAGGAGGTGAAGTTCGGCGGCGGCAAGGTGATCCGCGACGGCATGGGCCAGAGCCAGGTGACGCGGGCGGATGGTGCGGTCGATACGGTCATCACCAACGCGGTGATCGTCGATCATTCGGGCATCTACAAGGCCGATATCGGCCTCAAGGATGGGCGCATCGTCGCGATCGGCAAGGCCGGCAATCCCGACATGCAGCCGGGTGTCAACATCATCGTCGGCCCGGGCACGGAGGCGATCGCCGCCGAAGGCAAGATCGTCACCGCTGGCGGTATGGACAGCCATATCCATTTCATCGCGCCGCAGCAGATCGAGGAGGCGCTGATGAGCGGCATGACCTGCATGCTCGGCGGTGGCACGGGTCCTGCACACGGCACGCTCGCCACCACCTGCACGCCTGGTCCCTGGCATCTCGCGCGGATGATCGAAGCTGCCGACGCCTTTCCGATGAACCTCGCCTTTGCCGGCAAGGGCAATGCCTCGCTGCCGGGCGCGCTGACCGAAATGGTGCTCGCCGGCGCCACTTCGCTGAAGCTGCACGAGGATTGGGGCACGACGCCCGGCGCCATCGACTGCTGCCTGTCGGTTGCCGACGAATATGACGTGCAGGTGATGATCCACACCGATACGCTGAACGAAAGCGGCTTCGTCGAGGATACGATCGGCGCCATCAAGGGCCGCACCATCCATGCTTTCCACACGGAAGGAGCAGGCGGCGGGCACGCGCCTGACATCATCAAGATCTGCGGCCAGCCGAACGTCATCCCCTCGTCGACCAATCCGACGCGTCCCTATACGGTCAATACCATCGCCGAGCATCTCGACATGCTGATGGTCTGCCACCATCTGTCGCCGTCGATCCCCGAGGATATCGCCTTTGCCGAAAGCCGGATCCGGAGGGAGACGATCGCCGCCGAAGACATCCTGCACGATATCGGCGCCTTCTCGATCATCTCGTCCGACAGCCAGGCCATGGGCCGCGTCGGCGAGGTGGCGATCCGCACCTGGCAGACAGCCGACAAGATGAAGCGTCAGCGCGGCCGGCTGAAGGAGGAAAAGGGCGACAACGACAATTTCCGCGTCCGCCGCTATATCGCCAAATATACGATCAACCCGGCAATCGCCCATGGTCTCAGCCCTGAGATCGGCTCGGTCGAAGTCGGCAAGCGCGCCGACCTCGTGCTGTGGAACCCGGCCTTCTTCGGCGTTAAGCCCGATATGGTGCTGCTCGGTGGATCGATCGCCGCCGCCCCGATGGGCGATCCGAACGCCTCGATCCCGACGCCACAGCCGGTTCACTACCGGCCGATGTTTGCCTCCTATGGAAAGAGCCTCACCAATTCCTCCGTCACCTTCGTCAGCCAGGCCTCGCTCGATGCCGGCCTGAAGGGCCGGCTCGGCGTTGCCAAGGAGCTGGTCGCGGTGAAGAATACACGCGGCGGCATCTCCAAGGCATCGATGATCCACAACGACCTGACACCCGAGATCGAGGTCGATCCGGAGACCTATGAGGTCAGGGCGAACGGCGAACTGTTGACTTGCGAGCCGGCAACGGTGCTGCCGATGGCGCAGCGCTATTTCCTGTTCTAGGCCCACGTCCGATGTGTGATGGACGGCTGCGATGAGGACAGGCATCCGCTGGTTGTTGCGGATCGTATTTCTGCTCGTGCTTTCGGCGGCCTGCGGAACCTTCATTCCCCGGCCGCTGATTGCGCCGGTCAAGGCGTCGTCTACCGTAGTGACGCATCGGATTCTGCTGCTGTCGGGCACGATCCATACCGATATTGCCATTCCGCTCGACGCGGAAACGCGGGCTGCCTTTTCCTTCCTCGACGATACCGATTTTCCGCTCGGCCATCCGAACGCGGAGTGGCTCATTATCGGCTGGGGCGGTCGTGCCTTCTATCTGGAAACGCCCACATGGGCGGAGCTGAAGCCGCTGCCGGTGTTGCGCGCTCTGACGATCGACCGTTCGGTGCTGCACGTGGACCTTGCCGGTCCTATCACCGAGCCGCAGTCCAGCGTTACAGCATTCGATGTCAGTGAGGATCAATTGGCGCAGCTGCGCGCTTTTATCTCGGACAGCTTCGTCCGTGACGCTGGCGCGGTGGTGCTGATTCCAGATGCGGGTTACGGCGAGATCGACCGTTTCTTCGAGGCCAGGGGATACTTCAACGCTCTCTTCGGCTGCAACACCTGGAGCGCCGCCGCCCTGCGCTCGGCTGGGCTTCGAACCGGCTTATGGAGCCCGATTCCACAAGCATTGCGATTGTCCGTTTCTGTCTACAATTAAAGCAGCCGTAGAGCCAGTCCGCTCTTAAAGTGAATTGTGAATTGCACTCTCCATATGGTTGTAAAAATCGGTGGAAAAACCGATGTTTTCCCCAGCTAAACCATTCTGGAACAGCTGCCTCGCACGGATCAATTAATCTCTTTTATATCAGTAATTTAAGCGTCTCTCTGCGCTGTTCGATTCAGGGATTGGAAAACTGCATCCCCTGCTAGAAAAGTTCTATCCACCGAATCGTCCGAAACCGTTCGAATCTTAACGAGTCGATTAAGACACCCGCAGCAATTGGCCTCTTATCAATGCCTGGAAACGCCGAGCAGGAAGGTTGATTCTCATGAGAAACTGGATTTCGCTGCAGGCCGATTTCGGCGATCTTCAATACCGCAAGAACGTCTATGTCTTCGCCCTGAAGATGGCTTTTCTCGCCGTTATTCTCTCGGGAGTCATTATCGCATTGACGATGCCGTCGCTTGATCTTCTCGGGCTCCTGCCGGTGACGCTCGCCCATGCAATCGGCTTCAGCGCGATCTTTTCGTGGCTGATCGGCGGTACGGTTTCCGGCATGCTGTCGCTGTTTGCCGGCTTTGCCATGCGCGACCTCGCGCTCTCGCGGGCGGAGTTCGAAAAACTCAGCCGCACGGATACGCTTTCCGGACTGCTCAACCGGCGCGCTTTTACCGAGGCGCTTGAGAATGCCGATGGCAACGCGTCCCTGGTGATTTTTGACGTCGACCGTTTCAAGACGATCAATGACCGCTTCGGCCATGGGTGTGGCGATGCCGTTATCATTGCCGTTTCGGCCATGCTCACATCCGCCTTCGATGAGATGTCCGTCGTCGCACGGCTGGGTGGGGAGGAGTTCGGCGTCATCGTCTCCGGGGAGCCGCTGGAGGCGCGGATGGAGCGCATCGAAAGCGTCCGAGCCCGGATCGCCGGCGGCGCCATCAGGGCCGAGGGGCACGATATCCGCATCACCGTTTCCGGCGGCGTTGCCGATCTGGTCGCCGAGCGCAACAAGCAGGCGGTCTATGCCTCCGCCGACCGGGCGCTCTATCTCGCCAAGGCGCTCGGGCGCAATCGCGTCGTACACGAACGGGAAGGTCTGCATCACGCCTGGCACGGGCTCGTCGATAACGGCGTCGATGGCGAGAACAGAGGACCGGAGAGCGACGATGTGATGCAGGCTTACGGAATATAAAAGCCAGGTCTGGAGCATGATGCCGAAAAGTGTTTGCTGTTTTCGGACGACATCATGCTCTATTTTTTGATTTAGACAAAAGGCCATTGGTGCTTGCATCGGGAAGAGCTATTTTGCATGGTCGTCCTCTGAGCAAAACGGACATGTCATGCAGCGCGTCACTTCCTATCTTCCCGCCGGAACCCCTTCCTCCCACCCGATCGCCCAGGTCAAGCTGCCGCATGATCTGCGCCATCTGCGCCGCAAGCTGCTGCATCTGGAAAATGGCGAGATGGTCATGCTCGATCTCAAGGATCCGGTGCTTTTCGCCAATGGCGACCTTTTGGTGCGCGACGACGGCGAACTGATCGAGATCCTCGCCGCCAACGAGAAGCTCTTCGAGGTTCGCGGACGCGACCGCGCGCATCTGGTAGAGCTCGCCTGGCATCTCGGCAACCGGCATCTTGCCGCACAGATCGAGGAAGACCGAATCGTCATCCTCCGCGACCATGTCATCCGCACCATGCTGCAGGGCCTCGGCGCCGTCGTCCTCGAGATCGACGAGCCGTTCCAGCCGGCGCGCGGCGCCTATCATTCCCAAGGTGGGCATTCGCATGGGCATGATCACGATCACAATCATGACCACGGGCATGATCATAATCACGGCCATGACCATGATCACGAACATGGCTACGAGCATGAGCATGAGCACCGCCATGATCGCGGTCATGATCATGACCACAAGCACGACTGAGCCTTGATGACCAGGGATCGCGAGCTGCAGGCATTGCTGCGCCTGATGGCATGGCTGTCACCAGCCTTTCCAATCGGCGGCTTTGCCTATTCGGGCGGGCTGGAGCGGGCGGTTGCCGACGGGCTCGTTACGGATGCGGCCTCGCTTGCGGCCTGGATCGGCACGCTGATCGGCAATGGTTCGGCCTGGAACGATGCGGTGCTTCTGGCCGAAAGCCACAGGCAACAGGCAGAACCCGCATGCCTTGCCGAAGTCGCTGCACTCGCCGAGGTGCTGGCCGGATCACGCGAGCGGCATCAGGAAACGATGTTGCTCGGCGAGGCTTTCCTCGCAGCCGCGCGGGCCTGGCCGGACGGGGTGTTCGAGCGGCTGCCTGACAGGGTCGCGTATCCCATTGCGGTCGGAGCAGTGACGGGCGCCCATGGCATAGGGCCCGAGAAGGCGCTCGCCGCCTTCCTGCATGCCTATGTCTCACAAGCGGTTTCATCAGGCATCCGCCTCGGTGTCGCCGGGCAAAGGGATGGAGTCGCCGTTCTTGCCGGTCTGGAAGACCGTATCGCGGAGGTTGCCCGGCGGGCGGCAGCCTCGACGCTTGACGATCTGGGCTCGGCGTCGGTGCAGGCCGATATTGCCACCCTGCGCCACGAGACGCAGGCGACGCGGCTGTTCCGCTCGTGATTGTCCGAAATTATCGCGGTGGCTGCGTTATTTGACGGTGGCGCGGGCGGGCGGCTTCGTTATCATCGGGGTTCGATTGGAGTAAGGCATATGAAATCAAGAAACGGACCTTTGCGTGTCGGCATCGGCGGGCCGGTCGGCTCGGGCAAGACGGCGCTGACCGAAAAGCTCTGCAAGGCGATGCGCGACGACTATTCCGTCGCCGTCGTCACCAACGATATCTACACGACGGAGGATGCCGAGGCGCTGGTGCGGATGCAGGCATTGACTTCGGACCGCATCGTCGGCGTTGAAACGGGTGGCTGCCCCCATACCGCCATCCGCGAGGATGCGACGATCAATTTGCAGGCGATCGCCGGCCTCAACCAGCGGATCCCCGATCTCGACGTCGTCTTCATCGAATCCGGCGGCGACAATCTGGCAGCGACCTTTTCGCCCGATCTTGCCGATATCACCATCTATGTCATCTCCGTCTGCCAGGGCGAGGAAATCCCGCGCAAGGGCGGCCCCGGCATCACCCGGTCTGACCTGCTCGTCATCAATAAGAAGGATCTGGCGCCCTATGTCGGCGCCGATCTCGAGGTGATGGACCGGGATGCGGCGCGCATGCGTGCGAGCCGCCCCTTCGTCTTCTCCGACATGAAGCGCGGCGACGGCGTCAGCTCGATCGTCAGCTTCCTCAGGGAGCAGGGCGGACTCTAGAGCGGTTCAGCTTTTCATGGAAACGCAGAACCGCTCTAAGTTTTGTTTTTACGCAATTCCGTACGGAAAACCGCTTTACACTTTTCCTGGAATTGCTCTAAAGCGCGTCACGAAACCGCTGCACAGTTTAGCGCGACAGAGCCTTTCGGCATCATGCTCTGACGGTCAGATCTGCCGCAGCACTTTGATGTCGCTGATGGCGATCACCCGGCCACGCACCGTGACACCTCTCGTCTTCAGCGTCGAGAAGGCGCGCGAAAGCGCCTCCGGCGCGAGACCGAGCTTCCGGGCGAGCAGATTTTTCGGAAAGGGTAGCCGCAGCGAAGCGGTCGCGCCGTTCTCAACGCAATGGGTCAGCAGATAGTGCGCCACGCGCTGCGGCGCCGTCTGCATGCGGTCGCTTGCCAGGCATTCCATCGTCGAGATCAGATGCAGTGACAGGCTGCGCATGATCGCCTTGCCGATCCGCGGCCGTTCCTCGAGCAACAGACGAACCTTGGGAATGTGGAAGCATGCCAGCACGGCATGATCCATCGCCTGAGCGCCGGTGCGATAGGTTTCGTCGGCGTGGATCAGGCATTCGGCGAAGCCGTCACCGGGCTCGCAGATGCGGATATCAGCCTGCCTGCCGTCGCCGTTGCGACGATAGAGCCTGACGTAACCGCTGAGCACGCAATAGAAATAGGTGGCCTGATCGCCCTCCTCGAAGAGAACGTCGTGCGGGTCGCAGAGGAGAACGGTGCCGCAGGCGCGCAGGGCTTGGGCCTCGTTGTGGTCGAGCCAGGCCATGAAGGCGGCCTTGGCGAGCACAGCGGCCTCATGGCCGTTGAATGTCAGCGTTCTGTTCATCTCCCGGTCTCCTGATCTGGCCGGTCTTTTCAATTCCTTATGCTGCCGGGCAAAATACGGGAGGGAGACGGCGGCGGAATTGATTTTGGTCAACCGTCAGACATGACCAAAAAAATGAAACGGGCCGGGAGATCGCTCCCGGCCCGTTCATTTCCTGGGTTTGCTTATTCCGCCGCGAAGGGCGGCAGGCGCAGCACGTTGGTGTCGTTGCCTTTGGCGCTCTTGCGTTTGCCTTCCGGCTTTTCGATTGCGGTCAGGCGCTCCTCCAGCGAGTCGATCTCGCTGCGGTTCTCCCGGGTGACACGGGTGAGATCCTCGCGCGACAGCGGCAGCTCCTCCTCGTCCTTCCTGCCGACCAGGCGGCCGAAAGCCCAGCCGAGCAGGCGGGACAGGTCGTCCATGATCAGGAAGAAGGAGGGCACGACGACGAGCGAGAGCACAGTCGAGACGATAATGCCGCCGATCACCGCGATCGCCATCGGCGCGCGGAACGAGCCGCCTTCGCCGACACCGAGCGCGGAAGGCAGCATGCCCGCCGACATGGCGATCGAGGTCATGATGATCGGCCGGGCGCGCTTGCGGCCGGCTTCGACCATGGCCTCGACGCGAGGCATGCCTTGATGGCGCATCTCGATTGCGAAATCGACGAGCAGGATGGCGTTCTTGGTGACGACACCCATCAGCATCAGGATGCCGATCATGACAGGCATCGACAGCGGATTGCTGGTGAGGATCAGGCCGGCTGCGACGCCGCCAATGGCGAGCGGCAGTGAGAACAGGATGGTGAAGGGCTGGATCACGTCCTTGAAGAGCAGGATCAGCACCGTCAGCACCAGCAGCAGGCCCATCAACATGGCGTTGACGAAACTCTGCTGCATCTCGCTCTGCACCTTGGTGTCGCCGCTTTCGGCAAGGTGCACCGTGGCCGGGATATTGGCGTCATTGACGATCTGACGGAAGCGGGCCGAAGCCGTGTCGAGTGCTACGCCCTGCGGCAGGTCGGAACCGATCGAGACGACGCGGTAGCGGTTGTTGCGCTTGATCGAGCTTACCCCTTCCGAATAGTCGATATTGGCGACGCTCGCGAGCGGAACGGTGCCGCCGCTGGCGGTCTGGATCTTCAATGTCCGGATGGCCGCGAGATCGCGACGCATGTCGAGTGCGGCCTGAACGCGGATCGGGATCTGGCGATCGTCGAGCGAGATCTTGGCAAGGGCGGCATCGACATCGCCGATGGTGGCGACGCGGATCGTCTCGGAGATCTGCTGCGGCGTAATGCCGAGGCGGGCCGCCTCATCCATGCGCGGGTGAACCTGCAGTTCCGGGCGGGGAAGGGAGCCGTCGGCGCTGACATTGGCAAGCAACGGATCGGCGCGCAGCTTGGATTCCAGAATGCCGACAGCGTCGTTCAGGTCCTTGTCGTTCTTGGAAAGGAAGTTGAAGGAGAGGTCGCGTTCGCCGCGGTCATTGAGCTTCAGGATCCGGACGTCGGGAATATCGCGCAGCTTGGCGAAGACTTCCTTTTCGATATCCCACTGCGGGCGTTCTCGGCCGTGGACCTCCACCTTCGGCAGTTTCGGGCCAATGACGGGGATACGGCCGATCACGTCGTTGACCATCTTCTTGACCAGCGATTGGTCGAGCTTATCGAGTGCCAGCGTGATGGTCGCACGGCGCAGTTCGAGATCGCCCTTCGGCGATGCGCCACCGAGGACGAAGACGCTATCGACGCCGTTGATGTCCTTGACCCTGTCATAGATCGCATCCGTCGTCTTCTCGGTGTCGTCAAGGCGTGCATTGGGCGGCAGCTCGACGGAAAGAACGATGCGTGAGGCATCTTCCGGCGGCAGGAAGCTGCCGGGAACCTGCATCAGCAACAAAACGGAGCCGACCAGAAAAGCGAACGCGACAATCAGCGTCGCATAACGCGTGTACCAGCGTCCAGTCGTGCCACGTATGAGACGGGTGTAGCCGCGCATCAGCAGGCCGTCATTGTCGTGATGGTCTTCCATGGCGTCTTCGGCGCGCATCAGATAGGCGGCCATCATCGGGGTGATCAGGCGCGCCACCATCAGCGAGAAGAAGACAGAGAAGGCGACGGTCAGACCGAACTGGATGAAGTACTGGCCCGGAATGCCCGGCATGAAGGAAACGGGCACGAAAACGGCGATGATGGTGAAGGTGGTGGCGATGACGGCAAGGCCGATTTCATCAGCCGCCTCGATCGCCGCTCGATAGGGCGTCTTGCCCATCTTGATGTGGCGGGCGATGTTTTCGATTTCGACGATCGCATCGTCGACAAGGATACCGGTGGCGAGCGTCAGAGCGAGGAAGCTGACGAGGTTCAGTGAGAAACCCATCATGTCCATGATCCAGAAGGTCGGGATCGCGGACAAGGGTAGGGCGATTGCCGAAATCAGCGTCGCGCGCCAGTTCCTCAGGAACAGGAAGACGACGATGACGGCGAGCAGCGCGCCTTCGAGGAGCGTATGGATGGCGGCTTCGTAGTTGCCGTAGGTGAAATAGACCGAATCGTCGATCAGTTCGATCTTCACATTCGGATTTTCGGTCCGCACCTTGTCGAGGTTCTGCGCCACGGTTTCGGCGACGCTGACCTCGCTGGCGCCCTTGGAGCGGAAAACGCCGAAGGTAACGACTGGCGTATCGTTGAAGCGCGAGAAGGATTTCGGCTCCTCATAGGTGTCCTTGATGACGCCGAGATCGGATAGTTTGACGAAGCGGCCGTTCGGCAGGCCGATCGTCGTGTTGGCGAGGTCGGCGACGTTGCGGGCGTCGCCGAGAACACGGATCGCCTGTTCGCTTCCCGCCACTTGGCCGCGGCCTGAGCCGAGGTCGATGTTGGTGCCGCGCAGCTGCTGGTTCACGCTCGCGGCGGTGATGCCGTAGGCATTGAGCTTGTCAGGGGTAAGTTCGATGCGCACTTCGCGCTCGGCGCCGCCGTAACGGTCGACACGGCCGATGCCGGCCTGGCCCTGCAGCGAACGCTTGATCGTATCGTCGACGAACCACGAAAGTTCTTCCAGCGACATGGCAGGCGAGGAAACGGCGAAGGTCTGGATCGCCTGTCCCTCGACATCGACCTTGGAGACGATTGGTGCTTCGGCCGTAGTCGGCAGATCGCTGCGGATGCGGTCGATTGCATCCTTGGTGTCCTGCACGGCCTGTTCGGTCGGCACTTCCATCCGGAACATGACGACGGTCTGCGAGCTGCCGTCGGTCACCGTCGACTGGATTTCGTCGATGCCGGTGATGGAGGCCACCGCGTCTTCGATCTCCTTCGTCACCTGCATTTCGAGCTCGGCCGGCGAAGCGCCGCTCTGCGTCACGTTGATCGAAACGAGCGGCACGTCGATGTTCGGAAAGCGCGTGATCGGCAGCGCGTTGAAGGACTGCATGCCGATGAACACCAGCAGGCAGAAGGCCAGCAGTGGTGCAATGGGATTTCGGATGGACCAGGCTGAAAAATTCATCGGATGGTCTCTTTAGTTGGAAGCCGGGGGCTGTTCACGCACCGGCGTGATGTGGTCGCCGTCGCGGACGTAAGCGCCCGCCTTGGCCACGACCTCGTCGCCGGTCTTCAATCCATCGATGACCTCGACATAGGCGCCGTCCTGAATGCCGGTCTCTATCTTGGCGAATTTCACCACGCCGTCCTCGACCTTGCGGGCGGAGGAGCCTTCGTTGCCGGTGAGGACTGCGGTCAAGGGAAGCGCTACGCCTTCAGTCTCGCGCACGATGATCTCGGCGCTGCCATACATGCCTGAACGCGCCTTGCTGTCATCATCGATGGAGATATGGACGAGGCCAAGGCGTGTGACCGGATCGACGGTCGGCGAAACCAGGCGTACGGCGCCGGAAAGCTTCTCACGGCTGCCGGAAAGCGAAATCGTCGCCTTTTGGCCGGCCATGATCCTGACGACATCGCTTTCGGCGACCTCAGCGACAAGCTCGATATCACCGTCGCGGATGATGGTGAACAGCGGATCGCCGTTGCCGGCGGCAATGGCGCCGACCTTGGCGTTCTTCGCCGAGACCGTGCCGGCGACTGGCGTCTTCACGTCGGTGCGCGCCAGCTTCAAATCCGCATCGGCGATCTGGCTGTCGAAGACCTTGAGATCGGCTTCGGAGACCTCGATCGCCTGTTCGGCGGAGACGACGCGGGCATTGGCTGCGGCGGCGGTCGCATCGGCCTGTTCGACCTGGGCGGTGGAAACCGTGCCCTTCTTGACCATTTCCTGAGCGCGGGCCTGCTGCTGCCTTGCCTGTTCGGCATTGGCCTGCGCCTCGATGAGCTGGGCGCGCAGCTGGGCGAGGCTTGCCTCGCCCTTGGCCTTTGTCGCCATCATCTGGCTCTTTTCCAGGACCACTGCGTCATCGTTGAGCGTCGCCAACGTGCTTTCGGCCTGAACCTTGTCGCCGATATCGGCTTTCAGCGTGCGGATCGAGAGGCCTTCGACCTGCGGCTGGATATAGACTTCTTCGACGGGCTTGACCGTTCCGGTGCCGATGACACGGTCGACGAGGGTGCGGTTCACCGCCGTGGTGACGACGATCGCCGGCAGGTTCTGCTGCGGTTTTGTGACCGGCGCTTCCTGCGAAAATGCGGTGGATGCAGCAAGTGCCGCTGCAAAAAGAGTAGAGGCGCCTAGAATTCCAGTCGGCTTGCGTGCCATGCGTCTTCGTCCAATCTTATGATAAGGTTGGCCGAACTCGAGCGTCTGCCACTCAGCGCGCGATCAGGCCACTGCCCTTCCTGCATTCTCAGAGGTATCCGCCGATCCTTTGCCGTCTTCATCCCTCGCCGGCAAATTCGGCTTGTAGGTGGTATCGATTTGCTCGATCTACAAGTCCGGCAGAAAACAATTCCCCATTAGGCGATAATAGTTACCATTCCGACGTCAATCAATCACCGCAAGGTTATGTCAACATTACGAAGATTGATCGCGCCTCATCCCTAAGACGTTTGACGCCCGATAAATGCGACAGTTGCAAGGCATTTTTTTCGGTTGCTGGATGCAGATGATTTAGGCCGACTGACCGGAAACCTGAATCAGCATCCAAATCAGATAGATAGAGAATGTCGTCCGAATACCGCGGACAGTTTTTGGCATCATGCTCCAGAAAATGACGAAACGCGCGGAAATCTCCCGCGCGTTTCGCTTCGCAACCCTGCCGAAACTACTTGGAAGCGGCGTCGGTGATGTCGTGCGTCCAGGCGCCCGACGGCTCCTTGCTGATGATCTTCTGGTCGAGCAGTGCCTTTGCCGTGCGAGCATAGAGCGCCTCGTCCAGCTTGCCGGAGCTGTCGCCGACCAGCTTGGCGACTTCGCCCATCATGCGCTTCTGATGGTTGTCGTCCTGGCCACCATTGTCCATGACGATCTCGGCGGCTTCGTCGGGATTCTCGGTGGCATATTTCCAGCCCTTCATCGAAGCGCGGACGAACTTGACCATCTTCTCCTTGAAGGCCGGGTCTTTCAGCTTGTCTTCCATCGCATAGAGGCCGTCTTCGAGAAGGTCGTTGCCCATTTCAGTGTAGTTGAAGACCGTCAGTTCTTCCGGCTTGAAGCCGGCATCGATCGCCTGCCAGTATTCGTTATAGGTCATGACGGAGATGCAGTCGGCCTGTTTCTGGACGAGCGGCTGCACGTCGAAGCTCTGCTTCAGCACGGTGACGCCGTTCGGACCGCCTTCTGTGGATAGGCCGAGCTTGTTCATCCAGGCGAAGAAGGGATACTCGTTGCCGAAGAACCAGACGCCGAGCGTGTGGCCCTTGAAGTCGGCTTCGGTCTTGATCGGACCGTCCTTGCGGCAGACCATTTCCAAGCCCGCCTTCTGGTAGGGCTGGGCGATGTTGACGAGCGGAACGCCCTTTTCGCGGGCAACCAGGGCGCCACCCATCCAGTCGACGATGACATCGGCGCCGCCGCCGGCGATCACCTGCTCGGGGGCGATATCGGGGCCGCCCGGCTTGATCTCGACGTCGAGGCCTTCTTCCTTATAGAAGCCCTTGTCCTTGGCGACGTAATAACCGCCGAACTGGCTCTGCGTGACCCATTTCAGCTGCAGCACCACCTTGTCGGCGGCCATCGCATGGGCCGATGCAAGCGACATCGCGCTCGCCATCATTGCAACCATCAACTTTCTCATTTTCTTATCCTTACCCTCTGAAGTTATGCCCGGACCCGTTTCTGGAGCCCGCGCGCGTCTAGCCACCACGGATAGACGGATGCCAGAACGTCACCGCCCGTTCGGTCAGGGCGATGATGCCATAGAAGATCGAGCCGGCCAGCGCCGCGACGGCGATTTCCGCCCAGACCATGTCGACATTCATGCGGCCGATCTCGGTGGAGATGCGGAAGCCCATGCCGACGATCGGCGTCCCGAAGAATTCCGCAACGATGGCACCAATCAGCGCCAGCGTCGAGTTGATCTTCAGTGCGTTGAAAATGAAGGGCATTGCCGCGGGAAGCCTGAGTTTCAGCAGCGTCTGCCAATAGCCGGAGGCATAGGTGCGCATCAGGTCGCGCTCCATGCTGCCGGAGGCGGCAAGGCCGGCGACGGTATTCACCAGCATCGGGAAGAAGGTCATGATGATGACGACGGCGGCCTTCGACGGCCAGTCGAAGCCGAACCACATGACCATGACAGGGGCGACGCCGATGATTGGCAGGGCCGAAACCATGTTGCCGATCGGCAGAAGGCCGCGGCGCAGGAAGGCGATGCGGTCGGCGAGCACCGCGACGACGAAGCCACTGAGGCAGCCGACGGTATAACCGATCAGCACCGCCTTGAAGATCGTCTGCCTGACGTCCGCGCCGAGGATGGGCAGCGACGCCATGAACCGCGCGCCGATGGCGCTCGGCGGCGGCAGCAGGATGAAGGGGACGCCAGCGCCGCGCGTGACCGCTTCCCAGAGAATGAGGATCCAGGCGCCGAAGATCGCCGGGATCAGGAGCTGGAGTACCGACTTGCCGAAAGTCGTGACGGGCTGCAGTTTCGACAGTTCGCTGACGCATCGCCAGGCAAGCAGCCAGCAGGCAAAGAGCAGCAGGAAGAAAGCCCGCGTCGCCGTGCCCTCGTTGCCGGAAAGAGCCGAAAGCAGCATCCAGGCGGCGCCATGCGCGCCGATAAACAGCACGGTGGCCCGATAGGCCGGCGGCTGCGGTGCGAATGACAGCAGGGCAGCCGCGATGACGATGGTGAAAATGAGGCTTGCCGTGCCGTCGGTGAGGGCGCGCGCCGCGCCCTCGGCCAGGAGCGGCAGGGCCGTCAGCGCCCCGACGCAGAGGAGGAGGGCGACCACACCTTGCCAGGAGAAGGTCAGATGTCTCATGCCGGCCTCCCGCCCATGGCGCGATCGACGATCTTCGCCGCAACGCCGACGATCGCAACCAGGATGCCCGCCAGCAGCGATCCGGCGACGAGGGCGGCCCAGATATCGATAGTCTGGCTGTAATAGGAGCCGGCGAGTAGCTTCGAGCCGATGCCGGCGACAGCACCCGTCGGCAGCTCGCCGACGATGGCGCCGACAAGGCTGGCTGCGATCGCGACCTTCATCGAGGTGAAGAGGAAAGGGATCGAGGCTGGAACGCGCAGCTTCCAGAACGTCTGCATCGAGCTGGCATAATAGGTGCGCATCAGGTCGAGATGCATGATTTCGGGCGAACGCAGCCCCTTCACCATGCCGACGGCGACCGGAAAGAAGGAGAGGTAGGTGGAGATCAGCGCCTTGGAGACGAGGCGGGAGGCGTCGGAATCGAGGTTCAACAGATGCGCAACGGCATTGTCGCCGGTCAGTACGTTGTAGGAGATGATGACGATCATCGGCGCGATGGCGAGGATCGGTATGGTCTGGCTCGCCACCAGCCAGGGCATCAGCGAGCGGTCCATGGCGCGGTTGTGGACGATCAGCACGGCGAGGAGGATGCCGAGCAGCATACCGAAGCCGAAGCCGAGCAGGGTGGAGGAGAGCGTTACCCAGCTGTGATAGACGAGGCTGCGATTGCTCGAAAGGCTGCGCAGAAAGGTGTTCTCGTAGACGTTCTGCGCCACCTGATGCGGCGCCGGCAGGATAGGCTTCGGCTGCGCCAGCGTCTTGCCGATGAATTCGAGGGTCGTAGGTGTGGCGCCCGCGCGGCCGTCCATGTCGCGCTGGAACGGCGCGTTCATCAGGATGGCGGCGACATACCAGATGACGACGAGGGCGAGCAGGATTGTGGTGACGGGGACGATCTTGTCCTTGAATGTGTCGGGTTTCACAGCAACTGCCCCCATTTGTTGGCGTCGAACGCGCAGCCACCCCCCTCTGCCCTGCCGGGCATCTCCCCCACAAGGGGGGAGATCGGCAGGAGGATAGCGCGTCGGTCCCCGTTGGCTCTATAGCGAACGGAACGGCGATCCTTGTTTGGGGAAGCCGGTGCAGCATATCGATCTCCCCCCTTGTGGGGGAGATGCCCGGCAGGGCAGAGGGGGGTGACCCCAGGGCGCACGCTCCCGCTCCTCATGCGTGCCCCGTCCTCAGCCCTTCGCGGACGCGATGGGCGATTTCCAGGAACTCGGGGGTTTCGCGGATGTCGAGCGGGCGTTCGGCCGGCAGGGTCGAGTCGATCACATCGGTCACGCGGCCCGGGCGGGGAGACATCACCACGATCTTGGTCGAGAGGTAGACTGCCTCGGGGATGGAATGGGTGACGAAGCAGATCGTCTTGTTGGTGCGGGTCCAGAGTTTCAGCAGCTCTTCGTTCAGATGGTCGCGGACGATCTCGTCCAGGGCGCCGAAGGGCTCATCCATCAGCAGCAGGTCGGCGTCGAAGGCGAGCGCACGGGCGATCGAGGCGCGCTGCTGCATGCCGCCGGAAAGCTGCCAGGGGAATTTCTTCTCGAAGCCCGAAAGACTGACGAGATCGAGCGCTTCGGCGATGCGCCGCGTCCGCTCGGCGCCGGAATAGCCCATGATCTCCAAGGGCAGGGCGATGTTGTTTTCGATGGTGCGCCAGGGATAGAGCGCCGGCGCCTGGAAGACATAGCCGTAGGCGCGGGCCTTGCGAGCCTCTTCCGGTGTCATGCCATTGATCGAGATCTCGCCTGAGGTGCTCTTCTCGAGATCGGCGATGACACGCAGGAAAGTGGTCTTGCCGCAGCCCGACGGGCCGATGAAAGAGACGAAATCGCCCTTGCGGACATCGAGATTGACATTGCTCAGTGCACTCACCGGGCCGTCATTCGCCTGGTAGGTGAGACAGAGATCCTTGGCGGATACGACGGAGGGTGCTTGCATCAATGCGACCAGTCTTGTTTTCGCCGCGGGAACGCGGTTTGCGTGCTATCATTACCGCCGGTTTTATCGACGACACACTCCATGGAGGATGAGGATGGACGTGACATCAAAGCCCACCTGCCACATCGTTCGCCCCAATCATGCCTATAGCGGCAAGCAGGGGCTCAGCTATTTCGAAGGGGTCGCGGCCGAGACGGTCGGCGCCAAGGGCATCTGCATGCACCTCCTGACGATCCCGCCGGGCGTACGCGCCAAGGCGCATCTGCACGAGGCGCACGAGACGGCGATCTACATGCTCTCCGGGGAGGCTCATACCTGGTACGGAGACCGGCTCGAGCATCACGTCATCGTCCATGCCGGCGAACTTTTCTATATCCCGGCCGGCGTGCCGCACCTGCCGGCGAACCTCAGCAGCACGCCGTGCACGGCGATCATCGCCCGCACCGATCCGAACGAGCAGGAAAGCGTCGTGCTTCTGCCGGAGTTGGACGCTTTGGTACCGGCGTGAGGTCATTGGCATAGAGGCAGCGGTCCCCGGTTGATGGCCGTATCGTCATGCGCCATCGTCATACGCCGCTTGCCGGAATGCCGCTCCGCGTCACCTTGCGCGGCGCGGTGATGTCCTTCCACTGGGAAAGCGCCTTGCTGACAGCCGTGACCGGCTCGCGCCTGACAAACTCGCCGTGGCCCTCGCGCGTCTTGATCGCGCCTTCCTCGATTGCCACGACGCCGCGCGTCAGCGTATAGCGCGGCAGGCCGGTCACTTCCTTGCCTTCGAAGACGTTGTAGTCGATCGCCGACTGTTGGGCCTTGAACGAGATGGTCTTGGAACGTTGCGGGTCCCACACGACGATGTCGGCATCGGCGCCGACAAGGATCGCGCCCTTCTTCGGATAGATGTTGAGGATCTTGGCGATGTTGGTCGAGGTGACGGCGACGAATTCGTTCATCGTCAGTCGGCCAGTGTTGACGCCATGCGTCCAGAGCATCGGCATGCGGTCTTCGAGGCCGCCGGTGCCGTTCGGGATCTTGGTGAAGTCGCCGACGCCAAAACGCTTCTGCGCCGTGGTGAAGGCGCAATGGTCGGTGGCGACGACCTGCAGCGAGCCGGAGGCAAGCCCCGCCCAGAGTGAATCCTGATGCTGCTTGTTGCGGAAGGGCGGCGACATCACCCGGCGCGCCGCATGATCCCAGTCGGGGTTGGAATATTCGCTCTCGTCGAGCGTCAGGTGCTGGATCAGCGGTTCGCCATAGACGCGCATGCCTTTGGCACGGGCGCGGCGGATCGCCTCGTGCGCCTGTTCGCAGGAGGTGTGGACGATATAGACCGGGCAGCCGGCCATGTCGGCGATCATGATGGCGCGGTTGGTGGCTTCACCTTCCACTTCGGCGGGCCGGGAATAAGCATGCGCCTCGGGGCCGTTATTGCCCTCGGCGAGCAGCTTGGCCGACATCGAGGCGACGACGTCGCCGTTTTCGGCGTGCACCAGCGGCAGCGCGCCGAGTTCGGCGCAGCGTTGGAACGAGGCGAACATCTCGTCATCGTCGACCATCAGCGCGCCCTTATAGGCCATGAAGTGCTTGAAGGTGTTGATGCCCTTGTCTCGGACGATGGTCTCCATCTCCTTGAAGACCTGCTCGCTCCACCAGGTGACCGCCATGTGGAAGGAATAATCGCAATTGGCGCGGGTCGATTTGTTGTCCCACATGGTCAGTGCTTCGAGCAGTGACTGGCCGGGGGCGGGGAGCGCAAAATCGACCACCATCGTCGTGCCGCCGGAAAGGGCGGCGCGTGTGCCGCTCTCGAAATCGTCAGAGGAATAGGTACCCATGAAGGGCATTTCGAGATGGGTGTGCGGGTCGATGCCGCCCGGCATGACATAACAGCCGGTCGCATCCAGCGTTTCGTCGCCCGAGAGGTTCGGACCAATCTCGATGATCTTGCCGCCGTCGATTTTCACGTCTGCCTTATAGGTCAGGTCGGCGGTGACGATGGTGCCGTTCTTGATGACTGTGGTCATGGCTGTTCCCTATTCTGAAATAAACCTACCTTGGAGTATAGCCATTCAACTGCAATCGCCGTTTGGCTTTGGCAATTTCGTCGGGGCTAAATAGCGAATGCCACCGTGCATCCTCGATGACCATTGCCTCAACTGTCAGATCGAGCCTGCCTGCTAAGTGAAGCGCCGTAAAACCATCTGATTGTTTGTCCGCATTGATCAGAAATTTTGCGGTCTCTAAGCCACCTCTGTCGTTCAGCATTTTGAGAAAAACAGCCGCATTGTATTTTGCTTCTGATTTTGCTCGGCGATAGATATCGAACATGGCAGCATCAAATCTCTTGCCCATGGCGGCATCACTAGCCATCACCCCACAATCTCCGCCGTCTCGACCACCGCATGAAACAGCACATCGGCTCCCGCCATCGCCCATTCCTTGGAGATTTCCTCAGCCTCGTTGTGCGAGAGCCCGCCGACACAGGGGCACATGACCATCGTTGCAGGTGCGACCTTGGCGGCCCAGCAGGCGTCGTGGCCGGCGCCGGAGATGATGTTCATGTGGCTGTAGCCGAGCCGCTCGGCAGCGTCGCGCACCGACGTGACCAGTTTCGGATCGAAGGTGATCGGCTCGAAGTGGCCGATCGCCTCGATGGAACAGCCGACGCCGAGTGCATCGGTGATCTCAGGCGCTTTCGCCTCGATCTTTGCCCGCATGCGGTCGAGCTTCTCCTTGTCGGGCGAGCGGATGTCGACGGTGAAGACAACCTTGCCCGGCAGCACGTTGCGGGAGTTTGGCGAGAAGAACACCTGGCCGACGCCGCCGACGGCGCCCGGCTGTTCGCTCATCGCCACGCCCTGGACCATCTCCAGGATGCGGGCCATGGCGAGGCCGGCATTGACGCGCAGGTTCATCGGCGTCGAGCCGGTATGGGCTTCCTTGCCGGTCAGCGTGAATTCCAGCCACCAGAGGCCCTGGCAATGGGTGACGACGCCGATCTGCTTTTCCTCGGCTTCGAGGATCGGTCCCTGCTCGATGTGATATTCGAAATAGGCGTGCATCTTGCGGGCGCCGACTTCTTCGTCGCCGACCCAGCCGATACGTTTCAGTTCGTCGCCGAACAGATTGCCCTCGGGGTCCCTGCGATTATAGGCGAAGTCCAGGCTGTGCACGCCGGCGAAGACGCCTGACGCCAGCATGGCGGGGGCAAAACGCGCGCCTTCCTCGTTGGTCCAGTTGGTCACGACGATCGGATGTTTGGTCTTGATGCCGAGATCGTTCATGGTGCGCACGACTTCGAGAGCCGCAAGCACGCCGAGCACACCGTCATATTTGCCGCCGGTCGGCTGAGTGTCGAGATGGGAGCCGACATAGACGGGCAGAGCATCGGGATCGGTGCCGGGGCGGGTGGCGAACATCGTGCCCATCCGGTCGACACTCATGGTCAAACCGGCATCGTCACACCATTTTTTGAAAAGGCTGCGGCCCTGCGCATCGGCATCCGTCAGCGTCTGGCGATTGTTGCCGCCTGCTATGCCGGGGCCGATCTTCGCCATCTCCATGAGACTGTCCCAGAGACGGTCGCCATTGACGCGCATGTTCTCGCCTGGTGCTGCCACCATTTTGTATGCCCTCACCTGTTTGCGGCAGTCATGCAAAGGGCATGCCCGCCTGTTCCCGTGGTCCTTCCCTGCGCCCCTTATTGGTTTTGTCGAGCGCCGGAAAATCGCCAGTTGCCTTTGTTTTGCATCTGACGGATAATTTGACCGATTGGTAAACATTACAACTTCCACCGCCGGGCTCAAGACGAAAATCACGAAAATTGCCGATAAAAATACGGGCAGTTGCTCAAGAAAGCGGCGGGAACGTTTCCGGTCTAAACTTGAGCGAAGAAGTTGAATTTCAAGGGGAAATAACAGCCTGTGACCATACCGAGAGCAGCGAAAACCCTGAGGCGGACGCGAATCCAGGAAGAGAAGGAAGAGCAGATCCTGGAAGCGGCGCTCGACGTGTTTTCGGCAAGCGGCTTTCGCGGCTCGACCATCGACCAGATTGCCGAAGTGGCCGGCATGTCGAAACCCAACCTGCTCTATTATTTCCGCACCAAGGAAGCCATGCACCGGGCGCTGATCGACCGAGTTCTCTACACTTGGCTGGAGCCGCTGCGGGCCTTCGACGCCGAAGGCAATCCAGAGACGGAAATCCGCAGCTACATCCGCCGCAAGCTGGAGATGGCCCGCGATTTTCCGCGCGAGAGCCGGCTTTTCGCCAACGAGGTGCTGCAGGGCGCGCCGCATATCGAGGACGAGTTGAAGGGGCCGCTGAAGGAACTGGTCGACGAGAAGGCGGAGGTCATCCGCGCCTGGGCGAAGTCAGGCAAGATCGTCAAATGCGATCCCTACCACCTGATCTTCTCCATCTGGTCGACGACGCAGCATTACGCCGATTTCGACGTTCAGGTGCGTGCCGTGCTGGGGCAGGAACATTCGGGCGAAGGGCGCTTCGAGGATGCGGCGCGGTTTCTGGAACAGCTCTTCATCGGCGGGCTGCGACCGGATCTCCTTGGGGGGTAAGCGTTTTACCCTCTCTTCGGGAGCGGCACCCGGGCAAGAATATCCGTCACGCCTTCCATCGTATAAGGCTTCTGCAGCACGGGCGCGTCCGAGTGGCTGTTTGCCTGGGCGATGCCCTCCCCATAGCCCGTGGCAAAAACGAAGGGCACGCCGTCGGCTGCCAGCCGGTCGGCAATCCCGAAACTCGTCTCATCGCCAAGATTGACATCGAGAAGCGCCAGATCGAAGGACTGGCCAGCCAGAATTTCCATCGCCTCAGTGACACTTGGCGCCGTTGCCACCTCGGCGCCCAGACGGCGCAGGATGTCCTCGCCATCCATGGCGATGATCAGGTTGTTTTCCACCAGCAGCACGTTCAGGCCGGAGAGTGGCTGATCGTCGGCAATCGTCTTGCGACCGGCCGCTCCGACCGGAGCCGGCTTTGACGGTTCGCTCGTCGGGCCGACGACATGTCGCGCCGGAATACAGAAATCGGCCTCGAGCCCATCCTTGACGTAGCGGACCTCGGCTTTGCCGCCGAGGTCATACGGGATAGAGCGGCGGATGATCGTCGAACCGAAGCCATGGCGTTTGGGTTCGACGACGGGTGGACCATCCTTTTCGCGCCAGCCAATGCGCAGATTGCCCTCGTCGTCGCGATGCCAGCCGAGTTGAACGGTGCCACTGCCGGTGCCGGAAAGGCTGCCATATTTGGCGCTGTTGGTCATCAGCTCATGGAAAACAAGGGCGGCGGTGGAAAAGGCCTGCGGTTCCAGCAGCACGTCCTCGCCGCTCATCTGGATGCGTTGCGCATTTTTCCCGAGATAGGCGGCTGTCTCTGCCAGTAGCAATTGCCGGAGCGAAGCGGGCGCCCAGTGATCGCGGGTGATCTGGTCATGGGCGCGGGCGAGCGACTGAATGCGGCCCTCGAGCTGGCGGATGTAGTCGCCAAAGCCGACCGACGTTGCCTGTGACTGCCGGATAATGCCGGTGATCAGGCTCAATATGTTGCGGACGCGGTGGTTCAGCTCGGCGATCAGCAGTTCCTGGCGCTCGTTGGCCGTCTGGCGGGCCATGCTGACCTCGTCGGTGAGACGCAATACCACTTCGATCAATGTGACACGGATCGTTTCGGCGACACGGCGCTCGGCTTCCGTGAAGGGCAGCGAGCGGCCGCGCACCAGTTCCGACCAGGCCTCGAAACTCTTGCGCGGCGTCAGCCGCGGGCCGTTCGGGCCATACTCCACCGGCTTGTGCGGGTCGCCGCCCCAGCGGACGGTGCGCACCAATTCTTGACGGAAAAGCACGACATAATCGCGCGGCGAACGCGAGATCGGGATGGCGAGCATGCCTGCCACCGCATCGTCGACCTCAAGATCCGGATAGGCTTCCGCGAGCCGGTCCACGGCATAGATGCGGCCGGCGGCGTTGCGGTTGAGGTGGCGGACGAGGGCTGCGAAGCCTCGCTCATTCGGCCCGATGCCGGCAAGGGCCAAGCGGCCGTTGATCCACACGCCGATCCCGTCGGCAGGAATGGCGTCGGCGAGCGCCTCGATCAGCCAGGCCGGATCGTCGAGCAGGCTCGCATTGTCTGCGACGGAGGTGAGAAGCCGGTCGGCAATGCGACGCGCCTTTGTCTCGTAGTCGAGAGCCAGTCGCCGTTCGCGGCTTTCAAGGCGCGACGCAAACATCTGACCGAAGAGTTCGGCAGTCGAGCGGCTTTGGGCCGAAGGCAGACGCGGGCCGTAGTGGTGGCAGGCAAACAGGCCCCAGAGCTTGCCGTCTACGACGATCGAAATGGAGAGCGAAGCGCCAACGCCCATGTTTTTCAGATATTCGATGTGGATCGGCGAGACCGAACGCAATACCGACATGGAGAGGTCGAGCGGCCGGCCGTGCTCGTCGAGCTGCGGCAGGATCGGGACCGGGACGGCGTCGACATCGGCAATGATGCGGAACAGGTTGCGCAGATAAAGTGCGCGCGCCTGTACCGGAATGTCGGAAGCCGGATAGTGCAGCCCGAGGAACGAGCCGATGCCGGCCCGGGCGGCTTCCGCCACCACTTCGCCGGAACCGCCTTCGTCGAAACGATAGACCATGACCCGATCGAAACCGGTGAGCGCCCGCGCTTGTCTTGCACCTTCACGGAAGAAGGCTTCCAATGTTTCCGTGTGGTCGAGGCGCGACATCATGCTGCGCATTGAGAGCGAGGCGGCGTCGTGCCTGTCTTCCTGGCAGCGCTCGCCTTCGATGATGACCTCACCGCCGTTCAGGTGCACGGCAAGGTCGAACCTGTTTTGATCGGACGTCAGGGCAATGCCGAAAATGCGCTCGACGACGTCGGAACCACGCAGCGTGGTAAGCTTGTTGCGGATTGTGTGGAGTGCTTCGGGTGTAATCACAGAGAGAACGGGACGGCCGATCGCGTTGGTCTCTGTCACTCCGAGAAACTCCGCTAGGTTTGCGGAGGCGCGCATGACAATCCAGTCTGAGGACACCGCCAACAGAAAGCCGAAGGGCTGAACCGAGCCGAGCTGGTGGATCGGCTCACGGTCGCAATTGGTAAGATCGACGGGTTCGTGCGTGCCGTTCATGGGACGGCTTCCAGTTCGGCTTGCCCGGCTTTGAGGAAGAGATCGAAAACATCGCGGGCTGCGGCGACAGCCGCATCGGGATCCTCCACCATGGTCGCGTCAAGACGATCCATGAAGAGCCGCATGGCGCCCTTCAGGCCTTGCAGGCTCAGATAGCTGTTGGGCAAGTGGTCGGGCACGGCCTTGGCGAGCAGCAGGCCGCCGAGTTTGGAGCCTTCGAGGACATAGGCGGCACCCCAGATCGCTGCTTCGCTGAGCAATGCCGGTTGCGGAAGCAATACCGGCAATCGATCATCGAGTTCCCGGATGTCGGCAGCCAATAGATGCGCGCGCCTTCGGTCCGGCCAATCCGGCAGCAAACGGCCGATTCCTCCATTCTCTAGCGCATATTCGACTGATGGTACGACCCGGGCATGCGCGCGCAAGAAAGCCCTATAATCCTGGATGCGTGAGAGGTTGAAACTGCCGAAGAGGGTGTCGACCGCGGCGTGGCAATCTGCAGTTTGTGCGCGGAGGGCGCTGCGAAGTGACATGCTGACGTTTTTCCGAGTGATATGGCGGCCGCCCAAAAGAGACGACGAACTAGCGGATATACTGCGGCATCGGGTTATTTCCAGAGAAACGCCTAGGAATAACATGGGTTTCTCGTCGCTCGATGCGCGGCGAGCGCTTCAGCCCATCATTGCCGGCAGTCCGGCGGCGAGCGTATCGATCGCGAGCCGCACCTTCGGCAGCATGACCGGGGAGCGCAGCCAAACGGCATGGGCGTCGAAGACATTGGCCGGTTCGTGCTTCAGCACCTGAATGAGCCGGCCTGCCAGCACCTCTTCGCGGACCAGCCAGCAGGGCAGCCAGGCAAGACCGCGCCCGGCGACGGCCGCATCGGAAATCGAAGCGAGGTCGTCGAGCCGCAGTCGCGCCTTTGGCGGCATCCGCCGCCCGGGATCGGCTGCAGTCGGAAAGATCCAACCCTTGTCATCATCGCCCCGCCTGTAGACGATGCCTTCATGCTGCGGGATATCGAACACCGTCTGCGGCGCACCATGTTTTTCCAGATAGGCGGGCGATGCGCAGACTGTCATGCGCTGGCGGGCTATCGCCCGGGCCATCAGATCCGGATTGTCCTTCAGCGGTCCGTTGCGGATGACAAGATCGAACCCGTCCTCCAGCAGGTCGACGACACGGTCGTTGAAGGAAAGGTCGAGTTCGAGGTCCGGATGTTCATCGAGCAGGCGTGCCAGGATCGGCGCGACGCAGTGGCGGCCGAAAAGCACCGGCATCGAGATGCGCAGCCGGCCGCGCACGTCACGCCGGCCGGATTCCAGCATGGCTTCCCCGAGGCGAATTTCCTCGACCGCCCGCAGGCAGCGCTCGTAGAAGAAGCGGCCTTCCTCGGTGAGGCTCTGCATGCGTGTCGTACGGTTGAAGAGGCGCACGCCGAGACGCTGTTCCAGACGTGCGATGGTCTTGCCGACCGCCGAACGCGTGAGATGGAGCCGCTCGGCGGCAGCCGAAAAGCCACCTGCCTCGACAGCTTCGACAAAGATCGAGATACCTTTCAGTTGCTCCATTTGTTTCCTCTTTGGAACCATTCTGGAGAATTAATATCGCAACTGGTGCGAAATATTCAACGATATGTTTTGTGCTCCCTGCAATGGACAAGGAGCAATACAATGCAGACAACACGGCAATGGCAGATCGACGCGGTAGGTCCGGAGCGCCAGCTGACGATCGGCGAGCGGAGGCTCGAACCGGTTTCGGGAAACAGAGTTCTGGTGCGGACGGAAGCCGTCTCGCTCAATTTCCGCGATCGGTTGGTGATGGAGAGCGGCATGGGGTTGCCGCTGCAATTTCCTTTCGTGCCGGCTTCCGACATGGCAGGGGTCGTCGAGTCAGTCGGACCCGATGTCAGCCGTTTCAAGCCGGGAGATCGAGTCATCTCGACCTTTTCGCCCGACTGGATCGACGGACGCGGCTTGGGCGATGCGCGCACCCCACCTTACAAGACGCGCGGCGGCTTCTATCCCGGTGTCCTCTCCCAATACACCGTGCTGTCCGAGGAATGGTATTCACGCGCGCCTGATACGCTCGATGCGGCGCAGGCGAGCACCTTGCCCTGTGCCGGGCTGACTGCCTGGTTCGCACTGATCGAACGCGGCGGCCTGAAAGCCGGCGACAAGGTGCTGGTGCAAGGCACCGGCGGTGTGGCGCTCTTCGGTCTGCAGATCGCCAAGGCGCATGGCGCGGAGGTGTTCCTCACATCAGGTAGCGCCGAGAAGCTCGGACGCGCCGTTGCTCTCGGCGCCGATCATGCGATCAACCGCCATGAGGGTGACTGGGTTGAGCAACTCTATCAGTTGACCGGCGGCTATGGCGCCGATCACGTGCTTGAGATCGTCGGTGGCCCGCATCTCGGTCAGGCGCTGAAGGCGGTGGCGATCAATGGCCGCATTTCCGTCATCGGCGTGTTCGAGGGGTTCGAGGTTTCCGGCCCGGCCGGCCCGCTGCTGCTCAAGGCGCCCGTTGTGCAGGGCATTTCCGTCGGCCACCGCCGTGCGCTTGAAGATCTGGTGCGGGCAATCGACCAGACCGGACTGAAGCCTGTGATCGACAAGCGTTATGCCTTCGGCGAGTTCCCTGAGGCGCTCGATCATCTCTATCGCGGGCCTTTCGGCAAGGTGGTCGTCGAGTTCTGATGATCGCGATTCAAAGTGTTGAAGCACCGCGCGTCTAAAAAGACGCGCGGTGCTGTCGTCAGGCGGCAGTGGAAACGCCCTGCTCGAAGGAGAAGCCTTCATCGGCCCAACCGGTCATGCCGCCGATCATCAGCTTCACGGACAGGCCGAGACGGGAGAGGCGAAGTGCGGCCTTGTCCGCCCCGTTGCAATGCGGGCCGGCGCAATAGACGACGAACAGCGTGTCGGAGGGCCAGGCCGACATGCGATGCGCGGTCATCTTGCCATGCGGCAGGTTGAGGGCGCCAGGAACGCGGGACTGTGCGAAGAGCGTCGGTGAGCGCGCGTCGAGAAGAACGAAATCGACCTTGCCCGACGCAAAGGCGGCGTGAACATCGGAGCAATCGGTCTCGAAGGCAAGCTTGGCTGCGTAATGGGCAGCGGCGATATCAGCGGCTGCGGCGGGGATTTCTGCGACGGGGCTTGGCATTTGCGATTTCCTTTTTTCTGAAGTTGCCGCCTGGTATCGCCGATGCTAGAGCTGTGCGAAATTGGCCATCATGACCGACAGCGTAAAGATCATGCCAAACTCATCGCCGCAACAGACCAAAGGACCGCTGGTCGCCGCACTTGCCTATGACGGGCTCTGCACCTTCGAATTCGGCATCGCCTACGAGGTCTTCGGCCTGCCGCGGCCGGAAATGGGCGAAGGCTGGTATCGCTTCTCGGTCTGCGGCATCGAACCGGGTCCGCTTCGCGCTGCGGGAGGGCTGACGGTCGCAGTCGACAAGGGACTGGAAGTGCTTGACGAAGCGGACCTGATCGTCGTGCCCGGCTGGCGGGCGATCGATGCCGCCGTTCCCGAGCCGCTGGTGTCAGCGCTCAAGGCAGCGCATGAACGCGGCGCACGGATCATGTCGCTTTGCTCGGGTGTTGCCGTTCTTGCCGGATCGGGGCTGCTTGCCAACCGCAGGGCGACGACGCATTGGCGCTATGTCGCCTCGATCGCCGCGCGTTATTCTGATATCGCACTCGATGCCGACGTTCTCTACATGGACGAAGGCAGCCTGCTGACGGCGGCAGGCAGTGCCGCCGGCATCGATCTCTGCCTTCATGTGGTGCGCGGCGATTTCGGTTCGGAAGCCGCAAACAGCGTGGCAAGACGTCTCGTCGTGCCGCCGCACCGCGAAGGCGGACAGGCGCAGTTCATTCACGCGCCTGTTCCCGAGGAACGCGAGGGCATCCGCCTGGGGCCGCTGATCGAATGGATGCGCGAACGCCTTTCCGAGGAGCAGCCGATCAGCCTGCTTGCGAAAAGAGCGGGCATGAGCATGCGCACCTTCCAGCGGCGCTTCGAAGCGACGACGGGCCTCAGCGTCGGCGAATGGCTGCTGAAGGAGCGGCTGCGGCATGCCCGCGATCTGCTGGAAAAGGAACTTGCGGCTTCGCTCGACGATATCGCCGCCGCCAGCGGCTTTGGAACATTGGCGACGATGCGGCATCATTTCCGCAGGCGCCTCGGAACGAGCCCGAGTGCCTATCGGAAGTCATTCGGTGATTAGACTGACTTGGCACTTCGAACGTTGCCGGCAGGATGCGACGCCGCGAATTGATCTTCTCCGCGGCGTTGCGAATTCTTACTCCGCCGCTTGGCGGGCCATCGGGTTGTTCGGGTGCGTCGTCCAGTTGGCGTAGTTGGGGTCAACGACGCGGCCAGTGCGTTTGTCGAGGGTGCCGGCGGGAAGCTGCTCCATGGTGATGCAGTTCTCGACCGGGCAGACGCTGACGCAGAGATTGCAGCCGACGCATTCCTCGTCCATCACCTCGAAATGGCGAACGCCATCGACGAAGTTGGTGATCGCCTGGTGCGAGGTGTCCTCGCAGGCGATGTAGCAGCGGCCGCATTTGATGCAGGCGTCCTGGTCGATCTTCGCCTTGGCGATATAGTTGAGGTTCAGATATTGCCAGTCGGTGACGTTGGGCACGGCGCGGCCGGTGATATCTTCGAGGCTGCGATGGCCCTTTTCGTCCATCCAGTCGGAGAGGCCAGTGATCATCTCCTGGACGATCTTGAAACCGTAGGTCATCGCCGCCGTGCAGACCTGGACGTTGCCGGCGCCGAGCACGAGGAATTCGGCCGCGTCGCGCCAGGTGGTGATGCCGCCGATGCCCGAGATCGGCAGGCCATAGGTTTCAGGATCGCGGGCGATCTCGGCCACCATGTTGAGCGCGATCGGCTTTACCGCCGGGCCGCAATAACCGCCATGGCTGCCCTTGCCGCCGACCGTCGGGTTGGGGGCGAAGTTGTCGAGATCGACGGAGACGATCGAATTGATCGTGTTGATCAGCGAGACGGCATCGGTGCCGCCGGCCTTGGCGGCGCGGGCGGGGCGGCGGATATCGCTAATGTTGGGCGTCAGCTTGGTGATGACGGGCATGCGGGTGTACTGCTTGCACCAGCGCACGACCATCTCGATATACTCAGGCACCTGGCCGACCGCGGAACCCATGCCGCGCTCCGACATGCCGTGCGGACAGCCGAAATTAAGCTCGATGCCGTCGGCGCCGGTCTCTTCAACCAACGGCAGGATCGCCTTCCAGGCCTCTTCCTCGCAGGGCACCATGATCGAGGCGATCAGCGCCCGGTCCGGCCAGTTCATCTTCACCTGCTTCATTTCCCGCAGGTTGGTATAGAGGTCGCGGTCGGTGATGAGCTCGATGTTGTTCAAACCGAGCAGGCGGCGGTCGGCGCCCCAGATCGCGCCGTAGCGCGGGCCGTTGACGTTGACGACGGGCGGGCCTTCCTCGCCCAGCGTCTTCCAGACCACGCCGCCCCAGCCGGCCTTGAAGGCGCGCTCGACGTTGTAGGCCTTGTCGGTCGGCGGCGCAGACGCCAGCCAGAACGGGTTCGGGGATTTGATGCCGACGAAATTATTGCGGAGATCAGCCATTGTTCATTCTCCCCTTCAAGCAACCGCGACAGCCGGAGCGGCTGCTGCGGTGAGGCCACGATGGATGGATTCAGCCGCGTCGCGCCCGTGGGCGACGGCCGAAACCGTGAGATCGTCTCCGCCGAAGACGCAGTCGCCGCCGGCCCAGACGCCGTCGAGCGAGGTATGGCCTTCGCCATCGACGGCGATGCGGCCGGATTCCATGCGCAGCGAACCGAGACCAGAGGCGTCAAAGCTCTGACCGATCGCCTTGAAGATCTGGTCGGCGGCAATGACACCGGTTTCGCCGGTGCCGACGAGGCGGCCTTCGAGAAGCGTCGTATATTCCACCTCGATAGCGGCGACTTTGCCGTCCTGCGACAGGATCGATTTCGGCGCCAGCCAGTGCCGGATGATGACGCCCTTGGAGCTTGCCAGATCCTGCTCGAATTCGGAGGCGTTCATCTGTTCCTTGCCACGACGGTAACAGATCGTCACCTCCTCGGCGCCGAGCAGCTTTGCCTGCACGGCAGCGTCGATCGCCGTCATGCCGCCGCCAAGGACGACGACGCGGCGGCCAATGGCGATTTCGCTTTTGTCTTCGGCCTGGCGAAGGGCCGTGATGAAATCGACGGCATCGTCGACGCCCGCAAGGTTTTCGCCCTCGATGCGCAGCGCGTTGACGCCGGCAAGACCGATACCGAGGAAGACGCCGTCATATTGCGCCTGCAGATCGGAAAGCGAAAAATCGAGGCCGAGACGCTGCCCATGCCGAACCTCGATGCCGCCGATCGAGAGGACGTAATCGACTTCCTTCTGGGCGAAGTCGTCGACCGTCTTGTAGGTGGCGATACCGTATTCGTTGAGGCCGCCGGATTTTTCCCTGGCATCATAGATGACGACGGAATGGCCGTTCACGGCCAAACGATGGGCGGCAGCAAGGCCGGCCGGGCCTGCGCCGACAACGGCGATGGTCTTTCCGCTCGGTTCAGCCCTGGCATAGAACTGCCGCCCGGCATGCATGGCGGCATCGGTCGCATAACGCTGCAGGCGGCCGATCTCGACGGGCCGCTCTTCAGCCGTGTTGCGCACACAGGCCTGTTCGCAGAGTTCTTCGGTGGGACAGACGCGGGCGCACATGCCGCCAAGGATGTTCTGGTCGAAGATCGTCTTTGCCGAGCCGATCGGATTGCCGGTCGAAATCTGGCGGATGAACAGCGGAATGTCGATCGAGGTGGGACAGGCCGTCATGCATGGCGCGTCATAACAGAAATAACAGCGGTCAGCGGCGACCAGCGCCTCGTGATTGTCGAGGCGCGGATGAAGATCGGAAAAATTAGCCTCATACTCGGCGGGCGAAAGCCGGCCGGCATGAATCCCGGTTTCCAGTCGTTCCATTGAAGTTCCCTCATTATTGGTAAACGGCCTGTGAGGGAAAGCGTAACTCAGGTTTAAAAATTTATCAAACGGTAAAATTTTTACGATTTTCTCTTGTGGCCTCCCAAGTAATGCACTGTTTTCGTTAGGAGAATTTACCCGACGGTGATGGGTGAAATGACTGGGTGTTCGACACGAGAAAGGCATCCGAAAAAAGATTCAAAAAAGTCGAATTTTTTGTTGGCGGCAGGGAACCAAAGTTTGATGTCGTCGTTATTGCGATATCCGGATGGTGATCGCATCGACCCAACATGCGCGCCCCCAACCCACTATCCGGACGTACTCACGGTCCCCTCCCGGTGAGTGAAGACAGCTGGTGCGCCGCCCTCGCACCGGCTGTTTTTCTGTTTTCGGCTGCCTCCCGGCTTTTCACACGCGCTTGAAGATCTCGAATTCGCTTTCCGGAATGGTCAAACGATATTCGATGCGACCGGGAATGAGGTTCAACTCCGCTTTGCCATTGACCGACGAGGGCACGACACGCTCCAGCACGGTACGTCCGAAGCTGTTGTCGCTGAATTCGTGGATTTCCGACTGATCATGCAGCACTTCCGCCCAGGCGATTTCGATCGCCTTCCTGTCGTTGATCATGGCTTCGCGGCAATTCAGCGTGATGGAGGCGGCGCCGCCTGATATCGCGCCAAAGGAGGCGGAGTTGACGATGAGTTCGTGGAGGGCGAGCCCGAGATGTACGGCGGCATTCGGTGTCAGGTGAGCGTTGATCCCGTAGATCGGCATGGAGCCGGCCGTTTCCGGCCAATAGGGGGCAAACTGCTTTTCGGCGAGTTCGAAGAGGTAGGCGCCGCGCCAGCTCGAATCCGTGATCAGGTCCTGCGAATTGGACAGCGATTGCAGCCGTCCGCGGAACTTAAGGAGGAAGCTGTCGAGAGAGAGCGTGTTGCGCGCCGTCTGCGTGGCAATGCCCTGGATGATGGCGAGAAGGTTCTTCGAGCGGTGTGAGAGTTCGCGCAGCAACGACTTCAGAACTTTTTCGCGATGCCGGCTTTCGGTGACTTCAGCCATGACGGAAAGAAGTCCATATGCGCCGCGTTCGCCGGTGCGCTGGATCTTCAGTTCATAAGTGCGCGTTTCGCCGTCAACGTCGATCTCGACCTCGGCATTGTTAGGGATGCCGGTTTCCAGCACCTTGTGTTTCAGCGCAGTCAGATATTGCCCATGGGCGTCGCCAAAAAGGGCGGCGTCGCTGCCGCCGGGCATAAAGAGCGACGCGAAATGCGGCGGCAGATTTTCGGCGTAGAAGATCGACAGTCGGGCGTCCTGGCAGAGGATCGAAATCCCGGCGCTGCCGAGCGCGCGTTCCATCATTGCGGCTTTGCCTTCAAAGGTGAAAGGCATGCCGGACAATGGTTCAGTCGTATTCACTCGGCCGCCTTTCCTTGTGACATCTTGAACGTCGCTGAAGGGAGCGCCCTTCCAGACACCGCCTGCCAACTTTAGAACAAAGCGCTGCAAAAAACCGTTAAAGCCACCGGAGCGTCCCGGTAGCACCGGAACGCCTGCTTTGGCGATTTGGTTCCGAAGGCCGGAAAATTGCGTCTCAGGCGGCTACTCTGGTCGATTCATTGAAGAAAAGAGCCTGACTGATCAGTGCCTTGACCATGTCGGGATTGAAGGGCTTGGTGACAAGGAAAGTCGGTTCCGGGCGCTCGCCGGTCAGAAGCCGTTCCGGGAAAGCGGTGATGAAGATCACCGGTACGCTCGACGTCTTGAGGATGTCGTTGACTGCGTCGATGCCGGAGCTGCCGTCGGCAAGCTGGATGTCGGCCAGCACCATGCTCGGCTTGGTCTTATTGTAAAGCGCCACGGCCTCGGCATGCGTACGGGCAATGCCGGTGACGCGATGGCCGAGGCTCTCGACCATCTGCTCGATATCCATGGCGATCAGCGGTTCGTCCTCGATGATCATGATATCGGTTGCGACCTGACGGGAAATCTCCTGCGACGCGACGTCGAGCAGATGCATGACATCCTGTTCCTCGGTTTCCAGAATTTCGGCGATTTCGGCGACGCGGAAATTCTCCACGGATGCGAGCAGGAAGGCCTGACGGGCGCGCGGCGAAACCTTGGAAAGGTTCAGCGTGGCGCGCTGCTCCCAGGCATAGGGCGAGGTCGGCTCTGGAATCTGGACTGCGGTGGAACCAAACAGTTGCGTGAACAGTTTGTAGAGTGCGACCCGGTCATTCGCCGTATCCGGAAAAATCGACAGATCGGCGATGATGGCTTCGAGAACGGCGGCGACGTAAGCGTCGCCCGAAGTCTGTGTGCCGGTAAGGGCGCGGGAATAGCGGCGCAGATAAGGAAGGTGCGGCGCAATCCGAGTAGAAAGTGTCATTAATGGGCTCCTGCATACAGGCCGGCATTGGCTTCAATGAGCGGTTAACGCCGCCTTGATAAAAAAGTTCCGGAACGGCAGGAACTTTTTTCGTTGCGCCGCATTATTCCAGCCGACGAAGAAAGGGCGTAGCGTTTTGACCCATGCAACGGCAAATGCCAGCGACATCGACAATGGAACGTTCGATGTCGATGGTTGAAATCGTTTTTGATCCCATCCACGCTCCTCGAACAGACAACCGGCGAGAAGACGAATTGATGACTACACGCAAGAAAGAAGCAGCCGATCAGCGAAAGCTGGAGCTGCGGGCAAGCGACATCCTGGACCCGAACAACCAGATCGGCGTCAGGCTGCGGTCGCTCTATTCGGCCGCTCAGGATGAGGCGATTCCCGATCGTTTTCTCGACCTTCTCGAAAAGCTCGACCATGCTGAAATGATGGCTTCTGCCAAGATGGCCGAATAGGATCGCCGCATGGAAGACAAATCGCAACCCAGCTTCAAGCGGGAACTGCTGGCGGCACTCCCAAGCCTTCGCGCCTTCGCGATCTCGCTCATCGGGCGGCACGACCGTGCCGACGATCTCGTCCAGGACACCATCATGAAAGCCTGGGCCAAGCAGGATCATTTCGAGATGGGCACCAATATGAAGGCCTGGCTCTTTACGATCCTGCGCAACGAACTCTATAGCCAGATGCGCAAGAGCGGCCGCGAAGTGCAGGACAGCGACGGGCTGTTTACCGAATCGATGGCGATGCACCCCTCGCAATATGGTGCGCTCGATCTGCAGGACTTCAAGAAGGCGCTCGACCAGCTGCCGCCGGATCAACGCGAGGCGATCATCCTCGTCGGCGCCTCGGGTTTTTCCTACGAGGAGGCGGCCGAAATCTGCGGCTGCGCCGTGGGTACCATCAAAAGCCGCGTCAACCGGGCCCGTCAGCGGCTGCAGGAGTTGCTGCAGATATCAGGCGAGGCTGATTTCGGCCCCGACGCCACCTCGGCGCCGCTGACATCGAAGGCTTTCGCGTTCTGACAGGAGTTGTATTTGGGAGGAAAGCCGGCCGCCTTCGGGCGCCGGCTTTTTTGTGTTTGGCGGTGTGTGAAGGACGCGTTCCACGGGATGGACGGCCATTCGAAGCACTACCTCTCCACCCTCATTCCTGTGCTTGTCACAGGAATCCAGTGCGCCAAGTCCTTGGGCGCGAAAGACTCTTTCCACTTGGTATTGGTTTATTCACGGCGCGGACGCGCCGTGGCTGGATTCCTGTGACAAGCACAGGAATGAGGGAGGGGTCGGCGTCGTAGCCCAATCCTCTGCTGGGATGCAAACCTGCTTCTCCTCGTCCTTTTTCTTAGAACGATCAGGGGAGCCAGTCCCCCCATCAATCCTCGCGCTTCGAGCCCACCAGATTGGCCGCGACGATTGCTGCCAGAACACCGGCAGTCAGGAGCGGCTGGGCGCGGATAAGACCGAGCCCGACCGTTGCCAGCGATTCCACCGCCGCACGGCGTTCACGGGCGCGGCGTGCTTCCCTGGCGTTGATGATCGACATCGCCACCAGGGCGATGATGGCGATAAGCAGCGCGCAGGCGGCCAGGAAAAGGGCAGCGCCGACCGGGCCGTAGATGCCGGCGAGCCAGATGGCGCCGGCGGTGACGGTCAGCGCGTAGGCGGTGAGGAGGAAAAGCACGGCAAGCGCAATGAAGATGCTATTGCGCTTGGCGCGCGCAACGGTCCGGTGCACGCTTGCGCCCGTCAGCAGGCTGAGGATCGAAAACAGCATCGCGCTTCCTCAGCGCCGGGCGAGGAAGGCGATGGCAAGGCCGAAAACGGCCGCGGCGCCGATGGTTGCCAGCGGATGCTTGCGCACGGTATCGCGCATTTCCGTCGCGCCGCGCTCATAGCCTTGCTGCAATTCGCGCAGCAGATCCTCGCTGCGGCCGAGCAGTTCTTCATAGCCGGCACCGGCCTGGCTGCGGAATTTTTCGCCCTGATGGCGCGAACTCTTGCCGACAAGGCGTGTCAGTTCCGCGAGTTCGTCGCGAAGCGCCTCGACCTGCTCCTCGATGCCGGATTCCAAATTGTGGAAGGTACCGTTGCGGCGACTGCGGCCGGACTGGAAGATAGAATAGCTCATGGCTGTCTCCATTGGCTGGGGCGCGCGCAAGCCCGCCTATTTCGCACGAGGGTCACCACCGTCCGTTGCATGAATGATATCGCCCGGCATTGACCCAGATCACTGCCGACAACGTGCCGGACGATCAAAAGTTCCGCCCGCGCAGTGCTCAGGGGTGGGAAACGGCGCTGTGGGCGAGCACGAAGGGCGTGCCGTCTGATGGTACCTGGTTTATCCGCAGCGCGCAGCCGAACACCGAGAGCATCGTTTCGTTCGTCAGCACTTCACCGATGCTGCCGGCGGCGGCGAGGCGGCCGGATTTCATCAGCACGATGCGGTCGGCAAAGAGTGCGGTCAGATTGAGATCGTGCATAACGGCGATGACGCCGCCGCCGCGTTCGCAGAAATTGCGGGCGAGCGTCATGATGGTCAGCTGGTGGCTGATATCGAGGCTCGAGACCGGCTCGTCGAGCAGCAGCCAACAGGGTCTGCCGTCGACGACGGGCTCGGCGATCTGGCAGAGCACGCGGGCAAGCTGCACACGCTGCTGCTCGCCGCCGGAGAGCTCCTGATAGAAACGACCTTCGAAGCCGGTCAAGTCGACGGACGCAAGCGCTGCCGCCGCCGTCCGCTCGGCCTTGTCGGGATGCAGGTTGAGGCCTGATGTCAGGCCCATGCGGACGATCTCGCGCACGGTAAAGGGAAAGGAGATGGTGCTTGCCTGCGGCAGCACCCCACGAATGGCGGCAAGCTGCCAGGGTTTCAGCGCCTTCACCTCGTCGTCGCCGATGCGTACCGAGCCGCCATAGGCAAGTTCGCCGGAGATGGCTTTCATCGTCGTCGTCTTGCCGGAGCCGTTCGGCCCGGCAATCGCCGTCAGCTCGCCGGCCTTTGCCGTGAAGGCGACGTCGCTGATGATGGTCTTGCCGGAAAGGCGCACGGAGACGCCGGAAACTTCGATCATCGCAATGTCACTCACGGGGGTCACTCACGACATCACTCACAGGGCAAGGCGCGAACGCTGCCTCAGCAGGATCCACAGGAAGAACGGGCCGCCGACCGCCGCGGTGATGATACCGATCGGCAGCTCGGCCGGGGCGACCAGGGTGCGGGCCAGGACATCCGCGAAGATCAGCAGGGAGCCGCCGAGCAGCGCTGCGGCCGGCAGCAGGAAACGATGGTCGGGGCCGATCGCCATGCGCAGGATATGCGGTACGACGATCCCGACGAAACCGATGCCGCCGCTGACGGCGACGGACGCGCCGGTCGCCGCGGCGACGCCGACGATCGCGACATTCTTCAGCCGCTGCACCGGCACACCCATATGAAAGGCGGCCGCCTCGCCGAGCGTGATGGCATTGAGGCCGCGGGCCATGAAGGGCAGGGCGGTGAAGGACAACAGGATGATCGGGCTGGCGGCGGCGATCTTCGTCCACGTGGCGCCGGCAAGCGAACCCATGCTCCAGAAGGTCAGGTCGCGTAGCTGCTGGTCGTTGGCCATGTAGATCAGCAAGCCTGTTATGGCGAGGGCGAGCGCGCCGAGCGCGATGCCGGCAAGCAGCATCGTCGCCACCGAGGTCTGGCCATGACGGGTGGCGATCCTGTAGAGCAGGAGCGTCGTGACGAGGCCGCCGCCGAAAGCGGCTGTCGGCAGAGCGTAGATGCCGAGAAGCGCCTCGATCGGCGCTGCGAGACCGCCACCGAGGACGATCATCGCAACCGCGCCAAAACTTGCGCCGGAGGAGACGCCGACGAGGCCGGGATCGGCCAGCGGATTGCGGAACAGGCCCTGCATCACCGTGCCGGAAACGGCCAGCGAGGCGCCGATCAGGAAACCGAGGATCGCCCTGGGCAAGCGGATATCGAAGATGATGATCCGGTCACGCGTGCTGAGCGCCGCCTCGGAGCCGGCCATGTTGCTGATGACGTCGAGGATCGAGGCATCCGAGGCGCCTGTCGTCACCGAAAACAGCATCGAAAAGACCGAGCCGACGACGAGCAGCGCGATCGCCAGCAAGGCGAGCCGCGTCCTGTCGCCCGCCTGCCTGATTTCGCGGATGTCCGCCATTGGGAATCGTCGCCTTTGTTCCATCATGGCTTGCGGCAGGGCCATGATCAGCCCCCGTAGATCGCCGTGTTGAGCTCACGCGCTGCGGCTGCGGTGCGCGGGCCGAAGCCGAGCAGGTAGACGCCGTCCATTCGGATGATCGCTTTTTTCTCACCTGCCGGCGTCAGTGCGATCGCCGGCTGAGCCAGCAGGTCCTCGTTCTTGGTGCCTGCGCCATCGCCGCGGTTCATCATCAGGATGATGTCGGGCTTGGCTTCGATGATCGCCTCGTCCGTCAGCGGCTTGTAGCCCGGGAATGCGCCGACGGCATTGATGGCGCCGGCGAGCTTGACGATGCCATCGGCGGCCGTGCCGGTGCCCGATGCCATGATCCGGCCGTTCTGGGCGCTGAGGATGAAGAGAACGCGCTTGCGCTCGGCCTCCGGGCGCTTTTCGGCATCGGCGATCGCCGCGTCGAGATCGGCTGCGACTTTTTCTTCAAGCGCCTTCGCCTTGTCGGGCACGCCCAGCAGCGTGCCGACACGGTCGATCTTGGCGATGATGCCGTCGCGGGTAAAGGCGCTCGGCACGGACTCGAAGGGCACGCTGGCATTTTTCAGCACGGCCAGCGCTTCCTGCGGGCCCGAACCTTCGACGGCGATGATCGCCGTCGGATTCATGGCGAGGATGCCTTCCGGCGAGAGCGCGCGCATGTAACCGACATTGGGCAGCTTCAGCGCCGCCTCCGGATAGATGCTCGTCGTGTCGCGGGCGATCAGCCGGTTTTCTTCGCCGAGCGCATAGACGATCTCGGTGATGTCGCCACCGACCGAAACCAGGCGCGACGTGTCGAACTTCTTTTCTTCGGCGTGGGCGGCGCGGACGAAGGCGAAGCCGTCGACCGTCCGCGCCGTCGGGATCAGCGGCAGCGCCATGACGGCCGCCGTCAGGGCCAGTTCCCAAGTGCGGATCCGGCGCAGATTGTTACGCATCGTCATCGTAGCGATCCTTATGCGGCCACGCTTGCTGCCCGCGGCAGGTTTTCGATGATCTCGCGCCACTCGGCACGTTCGTCGGAACCTTCCTGCCGCTTGCCGAAGAACTGGATGATCATCTCGCCTTCGGCATTGTAAGCTTCCAGCGAGGTGACATGGCCGTCCGTGGTCGGCTTGCGCACGGCCCAGGTCTCGGCGATGTGATCCTGGCGCAGATGCAGGTGGAAGGTCGGATCCATGATATTGATCCACGGCCCCATCGGCTGCACGTTGAAGATCGGGCCGGAATGGATCTGGACGATGCCGTCATTGGCGACAAAGCACATGATCGGCAGGCCAGATTTCACCGAGGCATGCATCATCTCTGCCGTCGCGCTGTTGTCGAGCTTCCAGGCATAGTCGTCGCCGACTGTGCGCACGGCCGCCTGGCGGCCGATCTTCAGGCGCTTCAGCATGCCGAAGAACTGATGCGTATCGGTGAGCTTGCTCCAGTTGTCGCGCAGTTCGTCGCGGCTGACGTCGGCGATCTCATCGGCGGCGTTCGAGGTTTCAGCCTCGACAAATTCCTGCGACTGGTCGGCCAGCTTCAACTCGGCGACGATCGCGTGATAGGCCTCGACATTCGAGCTCGGGCGCAGGTGCACCTTGTGCACGGCGTTGCCGGCCTTGTCGAAATATTGCAGGCTGAGGCGCTCCTGATCGCCATCCTTCTTGGATACGGCGAAACCATGCTCCCAGCGGCTCGGGAAGATGCGCAGGTCGATATTCTCGCCGAGAACGATCGCGGCCTGCGCGCCGCTCTTGATGTTTTCGTAGACGCCGATCTTCTCGTGCACGGCACTTTCGTTGCGCGACAGCGCCATCACTTCGCCGAGGCCGGCCACGCGTTCGAGAAGCTTCAGTGCGCTGCCATGGATGCGGGTAACGCTGATGCCGGTTTCGGCGGCAACGAGGGCTGCCTCGGAAATCTTCAATTGGGCGGCGATATCGCGCTCGCGCATTTTCGGATTCTCGGCGCGAAACGCACGGATATCGGCTGGCGCCGGTCTTGTCTGTTCGGTCATGTCCTACCCTACTTATTGAGAATGAGCTTGCCCTGACGGGTGATCTTCAGGCGATAGACCAAGCCGTCGTGTCTAATCATGATCTCGTTCGTGCCGCGGAAAAGATCCGCGCTTTCGACGATCCGGTGCTGCGCCGCAGGCTCGCTCTGCAGCGGCACGTGCTTAAAGTTATCTGGCTTTTCAACCATCATTTCGGTTGGCAATTCCGTGAGGCCGGTGATCAGGGTCCCCGGTTGTGATGACAATTATCTTGACTTTCTTACTCATAGTTTTTTAAAGACGCAATAGGAGACTAATACAGTCAAGTTTTTGAGATTGCTGATATGAGGCTGCCTGGCGGCGGTTCGCGACAATGTGCGGAGAAGATGATGACGGTTAGGTTTGCGGCTGTTGCAGCGGGCATGGTGATGGCGGTTTCAGGCGTATGCCAGGCGCAGGATGCGGCAACCGCCAAGCTGGATGTTGAACTCAACGCTCTGGCGCCGTCGCAAAAGGGCTGCATGATGACCTTCGTCGCTGAGAACAATCTTCAGGCGCCGATCAATAAGATCTCCTTCGAGCTCGCTTTCTTCAACGACAAGAATGCCGTCGACCGCATCACCGTGCTCGATTTCCGCGATCTGCCGCAGGGCAAGAAGCGCGTGCGCCAGTTCGATATGCCGAACGTGAAGTGCGAGACGGTCACGCGCATCATCATCAACGACACGCCGGTCTGCGACGGCCCGGCGGCGGGCGAATGCATGAAGGGTCTCGTCACCCGTTCACAGATTTCCGTTCCCTTCGAGGGCTAAGGATACGCCGGGAATGATTCCCGGCGGACATGTTTCAGGCTGTCCGAGGCATACAAATGGCAATTTCAGCGAAGACCAGATCGAGACAGGTGCTCATCGGGGAGCCGGACGCTGACGGCGGTCTGAACGACAACCACATACATCCCGGCCACGAACTTTCCGACCTGCGCAATGTGCAGCGGCAGCCGGCCGGTGAGGCGGTGGTCCACTATGCGCGTTTCGCGCAGATACCCTCCTTTCCCGATCATCCGGAAGCCGAGCCGATAGCCTCCGTTCCTGCGCCGCCGATGGATGCGGCGGTGGAAAAGGCGGAGGATGAAAAGGCGCCGGTGCGGCGGCGGGTGGTGCTGACCTGCGTTTGTTCGCTGATTTTCCATATGACCTTGGCTGCGGTGTTGCTCATTGCCTTCCCAAATGCTCCGGAAGAGGCGATCGAGGAAGCGGGCGAAGCCGTGAGCGTGGTGATGTACGGCAACTCGGATGTCGACCAGACTGCTGCCGGCGAGACCGAAGTCACGGTGCAGGAAGAAATCATTCCGGAGGCCGTCGAGCCGGATAAGATCCAGCCGACCGAAGCGGCGGAACTTCAACCGGAAACCGTTCAGCCGACCGAAGTCGCGCCGGCTGAGACCCAGGATACCGTCCAGCAGGCTCTTCCTCCCGAGGTGACGCGCGTCTCGCCCGAAACCGTCACCGCTGCGGAGCCGGAGATTCTCGTTTCCGAAATACCGGCTGAAACTGCTGTCGCCCAACCGATGTCGACCGTCGTTCCGGAAGAGCAGAAACCTGCTGAAGAGATCCCCCCGGAAGTTCAGCCATCGGAGGTGCCGCCTGTCGCTGCTGCCGAGCCGGAAGAGGTGAAGCCCGCCGAAACGGCGGAAATCCAGCCGGAGCCGGAGGTGCCGCAGGAGATCGTGACGCCTACGCAGAAGCCGAAGGTGGTGGCGCAGGAAAAGCCAAAGCCGGTCGAGAAGAAGCGCCCGCCGAAAAAGGCTGCCGGTTCGGAGGGTGAGGCGCGGCAGGATTCTGAACGAGGTGTCGCCGAAGGTAACGCGACGGCTCAATCGGATAGCAATTCGCGTTCGGCCGGCAATAACGACGGGATCGGAACTGCAGCCAATGCCAATTACGACGGAAAGGTTCGTAGTCGCATTCGTCGTTCAATCAGAACACCTCGTGGCGTCGAGGGAACCGTGGTCGTCTCGTTTTCAGTGAATGGCAGCGGCGGCTTGACTTCAGTTCGCGTCACACGCGGTTCCGGCGTGCCTGAAATCGACCAACTCGCCGTTGAGGCTGTTCGGCGCGCCGCACCATTTGGCCCGACGCCCGGTGGGAACGGGAGGAACTTCACCTCCTTGCCAATCACAGTGAATTAATATGATAAAAACAATCAACTTTATACTTTACTCTAAAAATCAAGTTTAATAAGGTCCACCCGCACACGCAGGAATCGTGTGACGATCAACGAGCGAACGGGTGGCATATGGCTCGCAAGGGCAAGAAGGGTTCGAACCGGGAGGTCCGCGACAGCGCGGGCGAGGACGCTGATCAGGCATCCCTCGGACGGTCCAAACTGGATGGCCGCAGTTTCCTCTATGTCGGTGGCCGTGACTGCCAGGTGGCGCATCTTCGCCAGATCTGCAGCAATTTCGGCGCCGAGCTCATTCATCATGACGGCGGGTTGCGCGAAGCGGTTTCCCGCATCGATACCGTCCTTCCCTCGGTCGACTGCGTGTTCTGCCCGATCGACTGTATCAGCCACGATGCCTGCCTGCGTGTGAAGACTGGCTGCAAGAAATTCGGCAAGACCTTCATCCCGCTTCGCAACGGCAGCAAGTCCAGCCTGGAGCGTGCGCTGCAGACGATGAACGAACGAGACAATTCCCGATGAACGACCAGCGCCCCGACGGCTTCACCATGATCGGCCTGCATAAGCTCGCCGCGCAGACAGGCGAGGGCCTCGTGCCCGAACTCTACGAACTTTTCCAGCAGCATGCCGAACGCCAGCAGATCTACCAGAATGTGACCCTGTTCCCGACCTGGGAAGCGCGCATGCCCGGGGAAGCGACAACAAGACCGCTTGGCCCAGCAGCGGCAAACGGCGATAATGTTCTCGCCTTTCCCTTGCGTTCTGCAAGGGCGGGCAAGAGGAAAGCGTAGGGAGATTCCATGTATATCGCAATGAACCGCTTCAAGGTTGCAACCGGCAGCGAAGGTGATTTCGAGACGGTCTGGCGCAATCGCGATTCCAGCCTGCCCGAGGTGCCCGGTTTCGTCGAATTCCGCCTGCTGCGCGGCAAGGCCAACGAAGAGGAGGGCTATACGCTCTATTCCTCGCATACGGTCTGGAAAAGCGAAGCGGATTTTCAGAACTGGACGAAGTCCGAGAGCTTTCGCGCGGCGCACCGCAATGCCGGCGATCACAAGGCGATCTACAAGGGGCCGCCGGTCTTCGAGGGTTTCAACGTGGTCGACGGCATTTGATTGCGATTGAATCAGCCCTCACTCTTCTGTTCGTATGAGACTTGGCTCCTTCTTCTCCCCAGCGGGGAGAAGGTGGCCCGCAGGGTCGGATGAGGGGCCACACGCGGTACACCATTCATTGCCCTTCGCTTGCGCTCAGGGCATCCGCGGCTTTGCCGCTCACCCCCTCATCTGCCTGCCGGCATCTTCTCCCCGCTGGGGAGAAGCGGACTCGTGGCAGCGCCGTGCGTCTCCTCAGCCGGCGATGAATTGGTCGTGAGCTTGCTACGTGTGTTCAAGTCCTGACGCGCAGAACCGCGCCTGCCGCAATGGCCAGCCAGCCAAGCATCATCGCCCAGCCGCCGGTCGGCGCGGCGTAGGGGAAGAGGCCGGAGCCGGAAAAGCGTAGGGTGACGAGATCGCCCGCAAAAAGCAGCGTTCCGACAATCATCAGCAAACCGGCCAGCCAGGCGGTTCTGAGCCTAACGTTGCCGAGAGCCAATGCCAGCAGGGCAGGGGCGTGGGCAAGGCACATGGCAGATGCGGATGCCGCAAGATTGGCCTCGCCGCCGCCATGGGCAGCAAGGGCGGCAAGCGCCACGCCGGCTACGCCAAACAGGCCGGCAAAGAGATAGAGCACCGGCTCCAGACGCGCGTTCAAGATCATGGTCAATCCTTATCGTCAGGGGCCTTGTCGTCGGGGGCCTTGTTCTGCATGTGATAGGCGAGCCGTTCCACCGGCGCCCAGATGAGATCGCGCAACGCCTGGCTTGATATCGTCTCGTCCATGGCGCGGCGGAAGCAGAGCAGCCATTCGTCGCGCTCGACAGGGCCGATCTCGGCGACGAAATGGCGGCTGCGCAGGCGCGGATGGCCGCGCTTGTCGGTATAGAGCGGCGGGCCGCCGAGATAACCGCTCATATATTCGTAGAATTTCTCTTCGCTGCCCGTAAGGCTCGGCGGATGCACGGCGCGCACGTTTCTCGCCTCCGGCAGCGTGTCCATCAACTCGTAGAAACGGCGGGTGAGCGCCCGTACGACAGGATCGCCGCCGATCGCCTCATAGAGTGTGGTGACCTTCTCCGTCACGAAACCATCCCCGATCCCATCGCCATTACTCGACATTCCCCGGCCTCTTCATGCACCGGGCGGAAAATGATCGCAACTGTCATCAAGGTGCCGCGGCATTTCGCGCATAATGCCGGACAGCGGGGGTTGCGGCCGATTCTTCTTGACAAAACCGTCCGGACGGTATCTTTTACCCGAATGTCGAACGCTCATCATCGCAAGAAACAGCCCGTGCTCGTGCGCCAGCAGTTGCTGGAGGTTGCCGCGCGCCTTGCTGCCAGCGACGGCATGGCGGCCGTCACGCTCGATGCGGTTTCTGCCGCGTCCAGCGTCAGCAAGGGCGGGCTGCTGCATCACTTCCCAACGAAGAATGCGTTGCTCGATGCCCTGTTCGAGAGCTTGCTCGAAAAGTTCGACGCCGATATAGAGGAACTGATGCGCGGCGATCCGTTGCCGCAGGGCCGCTTCACCCGCGCCTATCTGAGAGCGGTATCCGGTCTCAACGAGCGTCCCGACGATTCCAGGAGTTGGACCCAGGTGACGATCGCGCTTCTTGCCGAACCTCGACTGCGTCTTCGCTGGCGCCAATGGGTGCAGGCGCGGGCCGAGGAATATATCGGCACCGATTCCTCCCTCGATGCACAGGTCGTGCGTTTCGCCGCCGACGGTCTTTGGTTCGCAGATACGTTGGAAAGCCATGATATAAACGGCGTTCTGAGGCGGGATCTTATCGATCGCCTTGTCGAACTGACCGGCAAGTAATTCGAAAAGGAATTCGCCATGAGCCAGGCCGCCGTCTACGGGCTGCTGTTTGCAGCCATCGTGCTTGAGGTCATCGGCACGACCGCGCTGCAGCTGTCGCAGCAGTTCACCCGCATCGGGCCGACGGCACTCGTTATCGCCTGTTATGCGGCTGCCTTCTATTGCCTGTCGCTGACCCTGAAAAGTATCCCCGTCGGTATCGCCTATGCGATTTGGAGCGCTTTGGGAATCGTGTTGATTTCCTCGGTCGGCCTGGTGTTCTTCAAGCAGCGCCTCGACCTGCCGGCAATCGTCGGGCTCGGGCTAATCATATCCGGCGTTTTGGTCGTCAATCTATTTTCTAAATCGGTTTCGCATTGATATTGCTGCGATATTGCCAGGCGGTTTTTCTGTCTTCGGCCGGTAAATTTTCCCCTTTGTCAAAATACTGACAAAGGTCTATGTGTTCCTTGGACGTGGAGGAGACGAGGCGCAGCCGGCGCCGTTTTCCAAAGCGCTTTGAATTCTTCTGCTTTCCCGCCTATCGATACTTCCAGGTTCTACAGGAGCACATCATGGCCATTCGCACCGTCGTCTGGGGAGAGAATATCCACGAGAATACCAACGAAATCGTCCGGAGGATCTATCCCGAGGGCATGCACACGACGATCGCCAATGCGCTGAACACAGATCCCGCTATCTCGGCGACGACAGCGACGCTGCAGGAGCCGGAGCACGGCCTTAGCGAAGCCCGCCTTACCGAGACCGACGTCTTGACCTGGTGGGGCCACAAGGATCACGGCGCGGTCTCCGACGTCGTTGTCGAGCGTGTCGCCAAACGCGTCTGGGAAGGCATGGGCCTGCTCGTGCTGCATTCCGGTCATTTCTCCAAGATCTTCAAGCGGCTGATGGGCACACCCTGCGCGCTGAAATGGCGCGAGGCGGGCGAGCGCGAGCGTCTGTGGACAATCAATCAGCGCCATCCGATCGCTGCCGGCATCGGCGAGCATTTCGAGCTTGAGAACGAGGAAATGTACGGCGAGCAGTTTTCGGTGCCTGAACCGCTCGAAACGGTGTTCATCTCCTGGTTCCAGGGCGGCGAAGTGTTCCGCTCGGGCCTGACCTGGCGGCGCGGCGCCGGTAACATCTTCTATTTCCGTCCCGGCCACGAAACCTATCCGACCTATCACGACGTCAATGTCCAGAAGGTGCTGATCAACGGTGTGAAGTGGGCCTATAATCCCGAGGGTGCATTGAAGAGCATTACCGATGCCCCAAATGTGCCGGTAGAAAAAGCACTGGAGCCGATCGTCGAACGCGGCCCGAGACTGCACCAGGCCGGCGAAGCCGGTTACCGCTGAGGAGCATCCATGCGACTACTCGTTCTTGGCACGGGGGTGATGGCGAAAAACCAGCTCGCCCGCTTCCCCCTCATCGACGGCGTGACGGTGGTCGGCGCCGTCGACACCGATCCCGAGCGGCTTTCGGCCTTCGCCGACAAGTTCAACATCGAAAAGCGGTTTCTTTCGCTGGAAGAGGCGATCGCCTGGGGTGAATTCGATGCGGCGACGAACGTCACGCCCGACCGGATCCATCACCCGACGACGATGGCGTTGATTGCCGCGGGCAAGCATGTGTTCTGCGAAAAGCCGCTGGCGGAGAACTATGCGAAGGCGCTTGAGATGACGGAGGCGGCCGAAAAGGCCGGCGTCATCAACATGGTGAACCTGACCTATCGCAACGTCGCGCCGCTGCAGCGCGCACGTGAGATGGTGCTCGCCGGCGAACTCGGCACGATCAGGCACGTGGAAGCTTCCTATCTCCAGAGCTGGCTGGTGTCGCGTGCCTGGGGCGATTGGCGCACGGAATCGACCTGGCTGTGGCGGCTTTCCACCGGCCACGGCTCGAACGGCGTGCTCGGCGACGTCGGCATCCATATCCTCGATTTTGCCGCCTATGGCGCGGCGACCGACATCGACCACGTCTTTGCGCGGCTGAAGACCTTCAACAAGGCGCCGGGCGGCCAGATCGGCGAATATCTGCTCGATGCCAATGATAGCTTCACCATGTCCGTCGATTTCGCCAATGGCGCGCTCGGCGTCATCCACGCCAGCCGCTGGGCGACAGGGCATCTGAACGAGCTGAAGCTGCGCATCTATGGCGAGAGGGGCAGCCTCGAGGTCATCCATCGTCCCAGCGGTTCCGAGCTGCATGGCTGCCTCGGCGAGGGTGTCGAAACTGCCACCTGGACGCAGATCGAAGTTGAACCGGTGGCGACCAATTACGAGCGTTTTGCCGAGGCCGTGGCAAGCGGCATCCAGCCGGACCCGAACTTCCGCCACGCCGCCAACCTGCAGAAGGTGCTCGACCTTGCGATGGTGACCGAGCGCGAGCGGCGCGAACTGAAGGTCTGACGAGATATCGAACCGCTCACGATAGGAACGTCGTGAGCGGTTTCCTCGCCGCATATCTTCGTAAGGCAGTCTATATTCTTGTTTTTCCTGCCTCTGGTAGGTTTGAGGCATAACAGGGCAAGCCGCATGAAAAGCCTTCTGACAAGCTGGCCGCTTTGGGCGCTTCTTTCCGCCGGCTTTGCTGCGCTCACGGCGATTTTTGCCAAAGTCGGCGTCGAGAACGTGAATTCCGATTTCGCGACCTTCATTCGCACCATCGTCATCCTGCTGGCGGCGGGAATGATGGTCCATATCTCAGGCAGCTGGCAGGAGCCGTCCTCGGTGTCGAGCAGGAGCTGGCTCTTCCTGGTGCTCTCCGGCCTTGCCACCGGCGCATCCTGGATTTGCTATTTTCGAGCCCTGAAGCTCGGCGATGCCGCCCGCGTCGCGCCGATAGACAAGCTGTCCGTTGTCTTCGTGTCCGTCTTTGCGGTGCTGTTCCTCGGCGAACGCCTAACGCTTCCGAACTGGCTTGGCGTCATTCTGATTGCGGGAGGCGCCGTACTCGTCGCCTACAGGGCTTAACCGGCGACAAGCACAATGGGTTTTCGCAAAGGCACGAAAAACGGCCCCGCCGAAGCGGGACCGGAAGTTGCCGAGCCGCAACAGGCGGCTTCGGTTGCCTGATTATTCTATCACCTGCACCACGCGGTGGGTGCGGGGTTCGACAATCACGTGTTGATTGTTGATGACCGTATAGGCATATTTCGGATTGTCGGGCACCGGCGTCACGACGACGTCTGCCGGAAGCGGCTTGCCGACGACAATTGGTTCCTGGACGACCACGGAGGCGGTCGGGGCCGGCTGCTGCTGGACATAGGTGACGACCTCGCGCGGCGGCGGATCAACGACGGCACCGGCGACACCGCCGGCCACGCCGCCAATGGCAGCACCCACGGGGCCGCCGACGATTGCGCCGGTGATGGCGCCACCGGCTGCACCGGTCACGGCTCCGTCAGCCAGCGCATTGGTGGCGAGCGACGACAGCGCAAGGGCGCTGGAGACAAGTAGGATCTTGTACATTTTGCTTCTCCTTTGCTGGGGTTGCGCTTGGGCAACGACCGCGCCAATCCGAGGTTCCGGCAGGAGAGAGTCACGCTTTGGAAGGCCGGTTCACATTCTGTGAGGCGGCCGAAGCATTGATTATTCCAGCCGCCGGCGGAAGAGCCAGGCGGCGGCGCTGAGGGTGACGGCAGCAATCAGCGCCAGCGGGATCGTCTGGTTCACCACCTCGCTCAACGGGATATCCTTGAGGAAAACGCCTTTGACGATCACCAGGAAATAGCGCAGCGGATTAACGAGCGTTACCGGCTGCAGCCAGCCCGGCATGTTCTCGATCGGTGTCGCGAAGCCGGAGAGCAGCATGGCTGGGACCATGAACAGAAAGGCGCCGAGGATCGCCTGCTGCTGTGTCATCGACAGCGCCGAGATGAACAGGCCGAGGCCGGCGACCGAGCCCAAATAGAAGATTGCGCTGCCGTATAGCAGGAAGAGCGAGCCACGCAGCGGCACGTCGAAGAGGAAGACGGCGGCCAGGATATAGACGGTGATGTGGAAGAGGCCGATCATCATCGGCGGGATCAGTTTGCCGATCAGGATCTCGTGGATGCGCAGCGGCGAGACCATCAACTGGTCGAAGGTGCCGAGCTCGCGCTCGCGAGCGATCGACAGCGCCGTGACGATGAGGCCGATCAGCAGCGCGATGCTAGCGATCAGGTTCGGCACCATGAACCATTGATAGGTGAGGTTCGGGTTGAACCAGTTGCGCGGCACTGTCGAGACGATGTCGGCACCGGCGCGTTTGCCGGCCGGCGTCTCGGCGGCGAGGGCGGCGCCGATCTGCGAGAGATAGCCCGCGACGATCTGCGAGGCGTTGGAGCGGCGGCCGTCGAGCACCACCTGCAGGTCGGCCGGCGCTCCCGCCTCAATATTGCGCGAAAAGTCCGGGCCGATCTCAACGGCGGCAATGGCCGTCTGGTTGTCGATCGCCACCCGGACCTCCGCCTGGCTTCCTGCAATCTCGATTTTCCGGAAGGTCGGCGAGCCATCGATGCGCTCGATCAGTTCCTGGCCCCAGTGACCGCTGTCGCGGTTGAGGATCATCACGTCGACATTGCGGACTTCGAGCGTCGCCGCATAGGAGAAGACGAGAAGCTGGACGATCGGTGGGCCGATCAGGATGGCGCGGCCCTTGGGATCACGCAGGACGGCGAGCAGCTCCTTGACGATCAGGGCGTAGAGCCTTGTCCACATCTCAGCCGATCCTCTTTCTGGTGCTGCGGGCCGCCAGCACGAACATGATGGCGCCGATCGTCAGCATCACGCCGATTGCCTGCAGAAACATCGGCCAGATGTCGCCGGCGAGGAACACCGTCTGCAGGCTGGGGATCAGGTAGCGTGCCGGCACGATGAAGGTGATCCACTGGATCACGGTCGGCATGGAATTGATCTCGAAGAGGAAGCCAGACAGCAGGAAAGCAGGGAGAAAGGCCGAGATCAGCGCCAGCTGCGAGGCGAGGAACTGGTTCTTCGTGGCCGTCGAGATCAACAGGCCCTGGCCGAGGGCCGGGATCAGGAAAGCGGCCGACAGTGCGTAAAGAGCGGCGACGGAGCCGCGAAACGGCACGCCGAAGAGAAAGACCGCAAGCAGCACGCAGAGCGTCATCGAGGTGAGGCCGAGCAGGAAATAGGGCAGGATCTTGCCGGCGAGCAGTTCGACCGCCGTCACCGGTGTCGCCATCATCGCCTCCATTGTGCCCCGCTCCCATTCGCGGGCGACGACGAGCGAGGTCAGAAGCGTGCCGACCAGCGTCATGACGATGGCGATCGAGCCGGGCACGAGGAAATTGCGGCTGGTAAGTTCGGGGTTGAACCAGAAGCGCTGCTCGACCGAAATGGCGGGACTGTGGGAGGCGACGTCCGCCTGCCTCTGCCGCTCCCAGTTGGCAACAGTGCCTTGGGCATAATTCTGCACAAAATTCGCCGTGTTCGGTTCGGAGCCATCGACGATCACCTGGATACCGGGCCGGTTGCCGGCGGTGTAGCGCGTGGTGAAATCGGCGGGGATGACGACGATGCCGCGCAGCTTGCCGAGCACGAGGTCTTCCTCGAACAGACGCCGGTCGCGGCCGATGGCCACATCGAAATAGCGCGAGGCCTGGAAACTGGCCGACAGATCCTGCGTCAGCGGCGTCATCTCCTCGGTCACGAGGCCGATGCGGGTGCGGGTGGTATCGAGCGAGACGCCGTAGCCGAAGAGAAATAGCAGGATCAGCGGCAGCACGAAGGCGATGAGGATACTGCTCGGATCGCGGATCGCCTGGAAGCTTTCCTTGCGCACCAGAGCTGAAAGACGCCGAAGTTGACCGGAGGAGGCGCTCATGCGGCATCCTCCGCTTCCGATTGCTGTACGAGGGCGATGAAGGCGTCCTCCATCGTCGGGTCCGGCAGCTCCTTGGTCGCGACGCGGGCCTTCAATTCATCGGGCGAGCCGAGCGCGATCGAGCGGCCGCGATAGATCAGCGAGATGCGGTCGCAATATTCCGCCTCGTCCATGAAGTGGGTGGTGACGAGCACCGTGACGCCCTTTTCGACCAGCGCGTTGATATGCGTCCAGAATTCGCGTCGGGTGATCGGATCGACGCCGGAGGTCGGCTCGTCGAGGAAGAGGGCGCGCGGCTCGTGCATGACGGCGCAGGCGAGCGCCAACCGCTGTTTCAGGCCGAGTGGCAGGTCCTTGGCCGGCTGGCTGACATGGCGACCGAAATCGAAGATACTGGCCATGAGATCGATGCGCTCGCGCCGGTGTTTTCCGCGAAGGCCATAGACGCCGGAGAAGAATTCAAGGTTCTGCATGACGGTCAGATCGCCGTAGAGCGAGAATTTCTGCGCCATATAGCCGAGCTGGTTGCGGGCCTCGGCGGCATCGCGGCGAAGGTCGAAACCGGCAACGCGGCCTTCGCCGCCGGTCGGCTTCAGCAGGCCGCAGAGCATCTTGAAGGTGGTGGATTTGCCGGCGCCGTTCGGGCCGAGTAGGCCGAAGATTTCGCCGCGGCGGATATCGAAGCTGATATTGTCGGCAGCGGTGAAATCGCCGAAGCGCTTGGTCAGCCCCTTGGCCTCAATCACCGGCCGGTCGTCATCGCCCTTCGTCGGTTCTTGCGCCTCGGCCAGCCTCGAGCGGCCGCCAGGACCACCACCCAGCATGTCGATAAAAGCATCTTCGAAGCGCGGCGGGGCAGGGGCGAGCGTTGCACCATCGCCGGCCGAGCCGATATCCGGTTTCTTGTCCTTGGCGGCGACGAGGCGGATCGCTTCGCCCTGGATCACGCCGTCGATGACGCCATCGGCCTGCAGAAGCCCGGCAAGCACCTGCCGGCGGCGCCCTGTCATGCCCGAGACGCGAAAAACCCGGTCGCTGACGCGGCCGGTCATGTCATCAGGTTTTCCCGAAAACAGCAGCTTTCCCTGGTTCAAGAGCAGCACATGGTCGCAGGCTTCAGCCTCGTCGAGATAGGCGGTCGACCAAAGGACGCCGATGCCTTCCTTCGTCAGGTTCTCGACCATCTTCCAGAGATCGCGGCGCGAGATCGGATCGACGCCGACGCCCGGCTCGTCGAGTAGCAGCAGCCGCGGCTTCTTCAGAAGCGCGCAGGCAAGGCCAAGCTTTTGCTTCATGCCGCCGGAGAGCTTGCCCGCCAGCCTGCCGGTGAAACGCTTGAGATCGGTGAAGGTCAGCAGCTCGTCGAAGGCGCTTGCGCGTTCGCTCTTCGGCAGGCCGCGGAGATCGGCATAGAGATCGAGGTTTTCCTGCACCGAAAGGTCCTCATAGAGACCGAAGCGCTGCGGCATGTAGCCGATCGCCGCCTGGATGCCGGCGGGGTTCTTGCGCGTGTCGAAGCCGAGAACCTCCATCGTTCCCGTGTCGGGCAGCATCAGGCCGGTCATCAGGCGGATCAGCGTCGTCTTGCCGGCGCCGTCAGGCCCGACGAGACCGGTGATTGCGCCGCCGCCGATCATGCCGGAGACGGCGTCAAGGGCGGCTGGCGCATCGCCGAAGCGCTTGGTGACGCCGTCGATCCGGACGAGCGGCTTGTCGCCCCGGCCGGTCTCGGCGGCGGTCATTGTCCACCCGCCGTCGGCGTGGGAAAACGCACGGTGACCGGCATGCCCTGGCGCAGATCCGGGCCGGGCTTGTCGATGACGATCCTGAGGCGATAGACGAGGTCTGTCCTCAGCTCCGGCGTTTCCACCGATTTCGGAGTGAATTCGGCAACCGGCGAGATGAAGCCGATCGTGCCTTCATAGGGTTTGTCGGGCGCCGTATCGGAGGTGGCCGCAACCTTCATGCCGGGATGGATGCGGCCGAGATCGGGCTCGGCGACATAGGTGCGCACCCAGACGGGTTCTGTCAGCGACAACACGAAGACGGTGTCGGCGGGGGAAACGATGGCGCCGTTCTCCCGCACACGGGAGAGCATGACGCCGTCGTTTGGCGCGCGCAATTGGGTATCCTCCAGCGAGGTGCGGGCCGAGGCGAGTGTAGCCTGCGCCGCCTTCAATTGGGCGTCGGCAGCGGCGATATCCTCGACACGGGAGCCTTCCAGGAGCAGTTTCAACGCCTCGTTGGCGGAGTCGGAGCGTGCGGCGGCCATGGCCCGCGCAGCGGTCGCCTGATCAAGGCTTGCCTCGGAGATCGTGCCCTGCGGGCGCAACTGGCGGGCGCGATCATAGGCGAGGTTGGCATTGCGGAGATCGGCGATACTTTCGTCATAGGCGGCGCGCGCCTGGGCAATCTCTGTCGGTCGCGGACCGGCCTTCAGCTTGTCGAGCGTTGCCTGGAGGGCTGCGACATTGGCTTCGCCCGAGCGGACCGCAAATTCATAGGGTGCTGCATCGAGCTTTGCGAGAACGTCTCCGCTCTTGATGACGTCGCCTTCGTCGGCGTGGAGTTCAGCGAGACGGCCGCTGACACGGAAACCGAGCGAGACCTGACGGATATCGACATTGCCGTAAAGGACGAATTCACGGCTGGCCTCGGGCAACCAGCCGAGCTTTTGGGGCAGGGCGTACCACCAGGCGGCGGCACCTGCCGCAACGAGAAGAAGGATGGCGAGGGGAAGGATGCGTTTCATGCTGCACTTCCTTTCGATGCGCCGATGGCATCGACCAGTTCTGCAGCCAGGCCGCGCACGGTTTCCACCTGTTCCGGGCCGACGCCGTCCCACTGCATCTGGGCGAGCACGGCTGCATGGGCGACGCGAAAGACGAGGATGCTGCCGAGAAGTGTGAAGGTGCGCAGGCGCACATGTTCCGAGGCGGGATCCTCATGAAGGATGGCGCCGATCAGCCGCCGGCCCATCTCGATCATCGGCCGCATGAGGCCCTGATAGATCCGTGTGAAGGCTTCTGTCGGCTCCATCTGCTCGCGGATCAGGAAGCGCGCCCAGGATTCGGATTCCTTGCCGACGAACAGCGTCACCATGGTCTGCAAAATCTCGGTCAGGAAATGGCGAGCCTCCGCTTCACCAAGCGGTTTGCCGGCAGCGTCGAGCGCCAGCAGATGCGCGCCGACGCGCGCCCTCATGTCACCGACATGCGTATTGATCCGCATCATCAGATATTCGGCGGTGGCGATGTAGAGACCTTCCTTGCTGCCGAAATAATAGGGGATTGCCTGCAGGTTGACGCCGGCCGCTTCCGTGAGCTGGCGCGTCGAGGCGCCGTCGAAGCCATAGCGGCCGAAGACGTCGAGGGCGGCGGATAGCATCTTCTGACGCGCGATCTCGGCACGGGCGGAGGCCGGTGACTGGTTGTCGTGTTCTTGGGTCATGACAGTTTTATAACATTGACAAGCAAATAAGTCAATCGATTGATATATTTTTGGAGCGGATGCCTTCGCTGATGCAATGGCAAGAAACGTAACATCTCGCATGGCTGGATGCGTGGCCTGATTGGGGATCGAGATGTGCCGTTCAGCGGTTCAGCGTCAATTCGGATCAGGGCGATCTCAGCTGCTCTGGAAAACGTTCGGAAACAAGGCAAAGAGACCCGTGGGAACGGGTCTCTCAGGGTTCTCGGGGTGGGAAGAGGAACCAAGCCTCGGGGTCGGCTGCTAACAGGTAGCGCTACAATATCGCTAATTTTCACGACACTAATATGTCTGGTGTCGACCGGCTGCAAAACAAAAAGCCCGCCACTTTTCGTGATCCCTGTGGCTATGTTTTGACACAAAACTGCCTTGCTCTTTCCGTATCGCCGGTACGATGCGTATTCAGATTTATATTATCGCGCTGCTGCTCAGTGCCATCATGTGGTCGATCTCATTCGATGCGGCGCGCGAATCCTATCATGCCGCGCAAAGCGCGGGCGTGATGCCGAACCTGCATATCAACAAGAAGCTGGATCGCATTTTGTAGACTGCGATACAGCATCCAGGTCATTGCCGATGTTGCGCACTCGGACGCGGGCCGGGACCTCATTTTTTGTGCGTCTCAAGCCCTTCCGGACAGAAAATCAAATTTCGTAAAATTTGACCGATCCGCTTAAAAGCCCTGAAAATACTGATGTGTAGAGTGGTCTCATGAAAGCGACCGAAGCGTGGACAGACGCATCGATCGTTTGGAGCCGGGCAAACCGAAAGCCCGCCGATCCGCAAACGGGGACTTCAGCATGCACAGAACTCTTGCCGCCATCGCCTTGACCCTGACCATCACTGCCGCCGCCGAGCCGGCATTCGCCGTCGGCCCAGCAAGCCTTGCCCGCGACCTGATGTACACCTCCGCCATCGGCCATTCGCCCGAGATTCCGTTGACGACCCGCGCCGGTTTCGTGCGCCCTGGCGTTCCGTTCGTCCTGCGCAGCCCGGCCGAGATCGAAGGCGAGGGTTACCGGCTCAAGACCTATTCGCAGAGCCTGACCGTTGTCGTCGACTACGTGTTTTCGACGGCGGTCGAGGCCGTACAAGCGGTTGCGTTTCTCCGCTGACACTGGCCAGATTCTAGGTCGATCCGGCCTAGAATCATCCTGATCTAGGCGTCGAGTTCGCCGCGCACATCGAGATACCAGTCGACGAAGGCCTTGACGCCGACCTCCAGGGTCGTATCCGGCTTGTAGCCCGTCAGCGCAACGAGCAGATCGGGGGCCGCGAAGGTGCGCGGCACGTCCCCCTTCTGCATCGCCAGCATCTTGCGAATGGCAGGACGGCCGAGCGCTTTTTCCACGGTTTCGACGAAATCCATCAGGCTGACCGGCTGGCCTCCGCCAATATTGACGACACGGAAGGGCGCCTGGCGCGAGAGCGTTTCGACAGTCGTGTTTTCGAGGCGATTTTCCTCGGATGGGACGACCGCCGATAGCCTGACGATCGCCTCGATGAGATCGTCGATATAGGTGAAGTCACGGCTCATCTTGCCTTCGCCGTAGATCTCGATCGGCTGGCCTTCAAGCATGTTCTTGGTGAATTTGAACAGCGCCATGTCGGGCCGGCCCCATGGACCATATACGGTGAAGAAACGAAATGCCGTGGTCGGAATCTTGTGAAGATGGGCATAGCTATGCGCCATCAGCTCCATCGATTTCTTCGTCGCCGCATAGATGGTCAGCGGCTCGTCGGCGCGATCGGTCTCGCGAAAGGGGACGGTCGCATTGGCGCCGTAGATCGATGATGTCGAGGCCAGCATCAGATGGCGAATTTCGACGCGCCGCGCGATTTCCATGATGTTCCACGAGCCTTCGACGTTCGAACGAAGATAGGCCTCTGGATTTTCCAGGCTGTAGCGCACGCCGGCCTGTGCAGCGAGGTGGATCAGAATGTCGGGCTTGGCTTCCAGAACCGCCGCTTCCAGCGCTGGGCGGTCCTCAAGCATCGCGATGACGGGTTTGAAGGCAGGAAACTGGGAGAGTGCCGCATGGCGCATCTCCTTGAGCTTGACATTGTAATAGGGAGTGAGGCCATCGAAGCCTGTGACGTCATGCCCTTCTTGCAGCAGGCGCCTGGCCAGATGAAAACCGATAAAGCCGGCAGTCCCTGTAATGAAGTAGCGCATTCCCACCTTTTCTCGGCTCCCTGCCGACGGCAAAGAGCCGATTCCGTATCAAGTGACCCCACTTACAAGATAAAAAGAGGCCGAGTCGATAGGTCTTTGAAAGAGAAGGTCACAGCGCTGTCTCTACTGTCGGCGGCCTGTCCGGCGCTGCCTTGCTGGATGAGGGCGAGACCATCGATATCGTCTGCCGATCAGCCGCGGCTCTCGGCTGCTATGCTGCATTGCAACATGATTGCTTGCATGTTATGGCCGGCCGGTCGTCTGCAAGCAGGTCAGGATCGATGAGAGATATAATTTATTGGATTCTCTGCGCGTTTCTGACCGTTGCCATCGCGATCGTGTCGTTACGCTATGTCACGAACTTCTGGCTTCTGTCCTTCGTCTACAGCTTTCAGGTTCACCTCGGTATCGTGTTTGTCGCCGCCAGCCTCATCATTCTGGCCATCAAGAGACAGATTTACGGCTTCATCCTTCTGCTTGCTTCGCTTCTTCTCGTCGCTCACGGCGTCATCATGCTGCGCGAGTTCTCGCAGGGCGACAGAGGTACCGACAGGCCGCCGCTTTTTCGTCTGATGTCGTTCAACATCGCGATCGACAACTGGAAAAACTCGACTGAAATCACCGACATGGTGATCGCGTCGAATGCCGACGTCGTCAATCTGCTCGAAGCCAAGCCGCTGACGTTCCACCTGCAGCAATTGTTCAAGGCCTATCCCTACCATATCGGTTGCGATGCCGGGAAGGATACATGCGATACGCTGGTGCTCTCCAAACGCCCATTCGTCAGCCGGCAGGTCGCAAGCATGGGCAGTCTTCGAAAAAACAGGCTTGTTATAGCAAGCGTCGACTTCGGCGGCGAGACCATCAATCTGGTTTCGGCGCACCTGACCAAACCATATTTCGACGATTTCCAGATGGCTGAATTGGAAGATCTCGGGAAAGCGCTTGGCTCGATCGACGGGCCTCTGGTGCTGTCAGGTGATTTCAACTCCTCGGCGATCGCCCCGAGCATCCAGGGTTTCCTGCGCGAGCAGAAGCTGAAAACGATCACGCCAGAACCGGCAACATGGCCGATCGGCGCCGGCGCGCTCGGGATCGCCATCGACCACATATTTGCGCGGGCGCCGATTCATCTGACATCGCTGAAACGTCTCGACGACAATCTCGGCTCGAACCATTCGGGCCTGGTCGCCGACTTCGTTCTCGACAAGGACGGCGAAACTTCACCGGCAAAATGATTTTGCCTGGGCAAGGAAATCTCGCGGGGCTACAACTCAGAATCTGGTTCGGCCGCCTTTTTTGTCGATCATCTGAAACCTCTTGCCGTCGGTCTTCACGTTGACGCAATCGGTCTTCTTGCTGGGGAACAGGACGCACACCTGGCCATTGGTTATCTTGTAGCCATTCTTATTGCCGTCGCGATATTCGTAGCCGTTCTTGGCTTCTTTCAGTTCGGACGTACCGGGCAGGTGCTGGCGAATTTCCGACTCGTTTGCGGTTCGCATGCTTGCCGTTTCGGCAAACGCCATTCCCGGCACCAAGATTGCAAGGAATCCGGCGAGGACGGGCAAGGTACGCATCAGGGGGATATCTCCGGTCATGTCTGTCGGTACATCCATTCTACGAGAACCCCAAGAGGAAATTCAACAGTGAGGATGGTCGCGCCGGAAAAGGCCCGACCATCGCTCCGGCTGCGATTTACGTTCTTCCAAACTCATCGACGATACGGATGATGTCGTCCTCGCCGAGATAGGAGCCCGTCTGAACCTCGATGAGCTCGAGAAGAATCTTGCCGGGGTTGGCGAGGCGGTGGACTTCGCCGAGCGGGATGTAGACGCTTTCGTTCTCGCGCAGCATCCGCACGTTCTCGCCGACCGTCACCTCAGCCGTTCCCTTGACGACGATCCAGTGTTCGGAACGATGGTGGTGTTTTTGCAGCGAGAGCTTCTTGCCCGGCGTGACGAAGATACGCTTCACTTGGAAGCGGTCGCCGTTGAAGATGGAGGTATAGCCGCCCCAGGGGCGATAAGATGTCGGATGGGTTTCGGTGAATTTCGCGGTAGTGGAAGAAGACGCCAGCATCTTGACCAATTGTCCGACATTCTGGCTGTCTTTGAGCGGTCCGACATAGACGGCGTCCTCGCTGGCGATGACGGCGACATCCTCCATGCCCTGGACGGCAAGATGCACACCACGGGTCATGACGAGCGAATTGCGGGTATTGACGACGGTGGTGTTTGCGGCGGCAACATTGCCGTTGTCGTCGCGCGCGCCTGATTTCCAGACTGAATCCCAGCTGCCCATGTCCGACCATTTGAACGGCGAGGGGACGACGGCTGCCTTGGAGGTCTTTTCCATGATCGCATAATCGATGGAGATATCGGGGCTCTTGGCGAAATGGTCGGCGTCGAGACGGGTGAAATCAAGGTCGCGGCTCGCCTTCGAAACGGCCTTGCTGGCCGCCTTCAGCACATCGGGTGCATATTCCTGCAGTTCGGCGATAAGTTCTGTCACCGGGAACATGAAGATGCCCGAGTTCCAGTAGAAGCCGCCGTCGGCGAGCATCTGCTCGGCCTTCTCAAGTGCCGGCTTTTCGACAAAGCGCTTGACCTTGTGCGCACCGTTTTTGAGGGCATCGCCGATCTCGATATAGCCGTAGCCTATCGCCGGCTCAGTCGGGTTGATGCCGAAAGTGACGAGGCTGCCATCGGCAGCAGCATCGCGGGCGATGCGGATGCAATCGAAATAGCTCTTGTCGGCGAGAATTTCGTGATCCGAGGCGAGCATCTGGATGATGGTGCCCTTGCCGAACAGCTCGCCAGCGAGCGTTGCAGCGGCGGCCACTGCTGCGGCTGTGTTGCGGGCGACCGGTTCGAGCAGGACGGCAGCGAGCGGGATGGCAAGCTCGCGTGCCTGCTCGGCGACCAGGAAGCGGAATTCCTCATTGGTGACGACGATCGGGGCTTCATAGAGCTCGGGATCGGAAACGCGTTCAAGAGTTTCCTGAAACAACGTCTTGTCGCCGACGAACTGGATGAATTGTTTCGGTGCGGTGGCACGGGAAAGCGGCCAGAGCCGCGTGCCTTTGCCGCCGGCCATGATCACGGGAACGATTTTCTGCGTCATAGGCGGGTTCCTTGAAGTAGACGGCTTGTTGGTCGCATGTTACCGGGCGCCTGCCCAGTCTGTTATTCGATTGAGCCCTGTATTCAGCAGCTCCAGGGCTGCAGCTTCGCTGCCGGCCTCCGTGTAGCAGCGCATTTCCGGGGCATTGCCGGACGGGCGGAAATGAATGATGCCGCCATCTCTCAGCGTCACCCGAAGTCCGTCGATGTCGGATTTCGTCGCTACCTCGCCGATCGGCTGCAGGAAAGCCGAGAGATTTTCGTCCGAAGCACGCAGATGCTCCATCAGCGCGGCACTCGTCTCCAGCGGAAAATTCTCCAGGCGGTCGGCGGCGGCAAAGGGCAGCTGATAGGAGGCGGCAACGGCCGAAAGCGGCTGCTTGCGGATGGCTGCGAGCGACAGGATCGCGAGCATCGGGATAAAACAATCGCGTGTCGGCAAGGCACGCACGTTCCGGCCGTTGATATCAAAGGCGGTTGCGGTCAGTAGCCCGCCATTGGCTTCAAAGCCCATGACATGATCCTTGCCAGCCGCCACGGCCTCTTCCATGCCTGAAATGACGAAGGGTGAGCCGACGCGGGTGCGCCGGACGGCGAAAGAGCCCGCGGCCTCGATGCCGGAATTGGAGGTAACCGGTGTCACCACCGTGCCGGCGCCGAGGAAATTGGCTGCCACAAGGCCGAGAAGGTCACCGCGCAACGGCGTGCCGGTTTCGTCTGCGACCAGCGGACGGTCGCCGTCGCCATCGGTCGAGACGATCGCATCGAACTTGTGCTCGGACACCCAGCGCTTCATCAGCGTGATCGTCTCGTCTGAAACGGCTTCGGTGTCGACGGGAATGAAACTCTCCGAACGTCCAAGAGCGGTGATCTCGGCGCCGTAATGGGCGAGAACATCAACCAGCAGGTCGCGGGCGACGCTGCTGTGCTGGTAGACACCGATCTTCATGTCGGACAGCGCGCCCTGCGGAAGCAGGGCTGCATTGCGTTCGAAAAAGAGCTGCCGGCAGATCGCTTCATGCTCCTCCGTCTCGGCTGGCGCCTGCGCCACCGTTTCACCGGTTCGCTCGATCTCGGCCGCCAATGCGGTGATAGCAGCCTCGTCCGATTTGTCGATCTCACCATCCGGGCGATAGAATTTGATGCCGTTGCGGTCCGCCGGAATATGCGAGCCCGTAACCATCAGGCAGGCGGCCTTGCTGTCGAGGCAATAGAGGGCAAGGGCGGGCGTGGGGACATTGCCGCAGTCGAAGATCCGGAAGCCGAGCGCGGCAAGCGCACCGGCACAATTTCCCGAGATTTCAGGGCTCGAATCGCGAAAATCGCGGCCGATCAGAATGACGTCGCCGGTCCGCGCCTTGCCTGTCTGCAGCAGATATTTGCCGAACGCGGTGGCGTAGAGGGCGGAGGCGCGTCCCTTGAGGTCGACTGAAAGTCCGCGAAGGCCGCTCGTGCCGAATTTCATGGGAAGACATGGCTCCGATTTCACCATCAAAGTTCTACTCAGGCCGCCTGCCGGCGTAAATACCAAAGCCATCATATAGTTAAATACGGACGACGATGCCTCGGACAGCCTCGCAATCTTCTCTCACCGAATTCTGAAGGTGTAGACCATTGCCGAGCCGACAGGCATTGCAGCGTTGATTGATTTTGTTAGAACCGTGTGTCCGTTGTTTCGTCCTATGCGAAGGATTTTCCTAGATGAGCGATACATCCGTCAGTCTCGAGGAGAGCTGGAAAGCCGCGCTGGAGGGGGAGTTTTCAAGCCCCTACATGCAACAGCTCAAATCCTTCCTCGTCGCGCAGAAAGAGGTCGGCAAGCGGATTTTCCCCAAGGGCAGCGAATATTTCCGCGCTCTTGATCTGACGCCGATCTCCAACGTCAAGGCCGTGATCCTCGGCCAGGACCCGTATCATGGAGTCGGGCAAGCCCATGGGCTGTGTTTCAGTGTCCGGCCGGGCGTGCGCACACCGCCCTCCCTGGTCAATATCTACAAGGAGATGGAGACGGATCTTGGTATAACGCCGGCACGTCACGGTTTTCTAGAACATTGGGCAAAGCAGGGCGTACTCCTGCTGAACAGCGTGCTGACCGTCGAGGAAGGGCAGGCGGCTGCTCATCAGGGAAAGGGGTGGGAACGCTTCACCGACGCCGTCATCCGCAAGGTCAACGATGAATGCGAATCCGTAGTCTTCATGCTGTGGGGTTCCTATGCCCAACGCAAGGCCGCCTTTGTCGATACGACGCGGCATCTCGTGCTCCGGGCCCCGCATCCTTCGCCGCTTTCGGCCCATAACGGGTTCTTTGGCTGCGGGCATTTTTCGAAGGCGAATGCCTTCCTGCAGTCGCGCGGACGTGCGCCGATCGACTGGCAATTGCCGGCCGATCCCCATGGGGTGTAGGTGTGAACGGACTTTGTCGTTCGTTCACTAAAAGAAGACAATGCGTTTTGGTCTACGGGTCTATTCGACGGGAGTTTCAACGCGCATCTTAGCCTCATCGAAAGCCCGCAACGGCGGGTATGAAAGGGGTTTGACATGCTCGATCAGATCAAGGGTCTGCACCACGTCACGTCGATGGCGCAGGATGCCCGCACCAACAACCAGTTTTTTACCAATGCGCTCGGCCTGCGACGCGTCAAGAAGACGGTGAATTTCGACGCGCCGGATGTCTATCACCTCTATTATGGTGACGAGACCGGTGCGCCCGGCACGGTCATGACCTATTTTCCGTTCCCGAAGATGGCGCAGGGCCGTCCCGGTACCGGCGAAGTTGGCACGACGGTGTTTTCCGTCCCGCAAGGCTCGCTCGGCTTCTGGAGCGATCGCTTTGCCGCGCTTGGTGTCAACGGCCTTAAGGCTGAGGAAAGTTTCGGCGAAAAACGGCTGAACTTCTCCGGCCCCGATGGCGATGGCTTCGCGCTCGTCGAAGTCAAGGATGACGCCCGCCAGCCCTGGATACATGGCGGCATCAACGAAGACCATGCCATTTACGGCTTCCACTCCGTCGCCATGCGGCTGAGGGACGAAGGTGCTACGGCCGAACTCCTGAAGTTCATGGGTTACGAGGTCGCCGAGGAAAGGGACGGCGTCAAGCGGCTGATCAAGCCCTCCGGCAATGGCGCACATCTCATCGATCTCGAGACCATGCCGAACATTGCGCGCGCCCTTCCGGGCGCCGGCTCCGTCCACCATGTCGCCTTCGCCGTCGAAAACCGTGAGAAGCAACTCGAAGTGCGCAAAGCGCTGGTGGACACCGGTTATCAGGTCACGCCGGTGATCGACCGCGATTATTTCTGGGCGATCTATTTCCGCACGCCGGGCGGCGTGCTGTTCGAGGTCGCGACCAATGAGCCCGGCTTCGACCGCGACGAGGATACGGCCCATCTTGGCGAAGCCCTGAAACTGCCGCAACAGCACGCCCATCTTCGCGCGCTGCTCGAGCAGCATCTGCAGCCGCTCGAAGTGTGAGGATAGGCGATATGACCGAAACCGGATATGTGCACCGGCTGCATGCCGGTGCACCTGATAAACCCATCTTGCTGGTGCTGCACGGCACCGGCGGCGACGAGAACCAGTTCTTCGACTTCGGCCGGCGCCTGCTACCTGAAGCGACGATTCTCTCGCCGCGCGGCGATGTTTCCGAACACGGCGCGGCGCGCTTCTTTCGCCGCACCGGGGAGGGGGTCTACGACATGCCCGATCTCTCACGAGCGACGGAGAAGATGGCCGCCTACGTCAAGGCATTCGCTGACGAGTACCAGGCTTCCCATATTCTCGGCCTGGGTTTTTCGAACGGCGCAAATATTCTTGCCAATGTCCTGATCGAGAAGGGTATCTTCGATGCCGCGGTTCTGATGCACCCGCTCATTCCGTTTCAACCCGAAGCCCAGTCGAAGCTCGCGGGAAGAAAGGTGCTGATGACGGCCGGGCAGCGAGACCCGATCGCGCCCGTCTCCATGACAGAGGCGCTGTCCGAACATCTGAAAAACCGAGGGGCGGAGATCACGGTGGTCTGGCATCCCGGCGGTCACGAGATCGCGCCGCTCGAGATCAATGCGGTCCGCGATTTTCTCGGCGGTTATTGACGGCGTGCACCGTCGGTCGGCTGGAAACTGGTTTGCGGGACCGGCGAATGCCGGTCCCGCATCTTTGCTGAAACAAGGATTCTATCGTCGTGATCGATAGGACATTAGGGGCGAGGAGGATATTTGCCCCTGATTGCCTTCATGTAGAAATTTCCCGGTGATTCCGCCATCGTCAACCCGACGACGACGCCCTTGGGAACGCCTTCATATTCTCGCCTCTGACCGTTGGTCAGATAGACCCGTAGATGCCGGCTGTCTTCGTCGTAGGTGATCGCCTCGATAAGTTTCGAATCAACCGCAGTTTCCACTTTGCACCCCGCAATTTTGGATCTGAGATTCCTGATCAAGAAATGTCATTCACACTCGCAACGCGCCATCATTATGCTGCGCCGCGGGGGCGTCAAGCATCATCTTCTTTAACGTTCATTTTTTCCTGATGGCTATCGTTATGGTTGATTTTTACAGCTTTTTCGAAGGTGTGGCCTGTGGAAATCCGATACCTGTGGCTCCTCCATTTGGGGAATATTAGCCGATAACGTCGCGAGAAACGCAATAATCGCCGGTTTAACGCCGGATTAACCATCATATAGCAAATTATAGCGTAATATTAACCGCGGCACCCTCCCAAGTATGAATGATTACATCCGCAAGGCGGGGCGTGACCTCGCCGCTGCAAGGGCCAATATCGGCGTTGCCGAGTCGCGGGCGCTGCAGGCTCAGGTGAAGACCACGCAGGAGACTCTTGCGCTTTCAATCGGGAGCTACAAGGATGGGCAATCCTCCTTGCTTGATGTGCTGGATGCGCAGCGTTCGGTCGCGACCAGTCAGGCGAAGCTGGCGCAGGCGGTGCAGCAAATGGCGAGGGACTATGTCACTCTGAATGTGGCAATTGGTTCGGGCATAACTTCGGTGGGGCCGCGATCAGGCCAAATTCTTATGGACACTGAGCCTGATGCCGTTGCAGCGATGGATAAGAGATGGATTGTTTCCGACAACCCGCCATTCGGTCGGGTCTCATAAATGGGTTCCATGTTTGACTATCTAGCGCCGTGGCGACAACAGATACCGATACTGGCTGGCAACCGTAAAAGACGCGCTCGGCTGACGTTTGCCGAAGGCGAATTCGCTGCGGTCTACGCGATGAGCGATGTTCACGGATGTTACAAAGAACTCGTCGAGGCACATCGCCGCATCGAGGAGGATGCCGCGCGCATTCCGGGGCCGAAGCTCATCGTCACGCTCGGCGATTATGTCGATCGCGGGCCGGATTCGAGCGCTGTGCTGGAATTCCTGAGCAGGACCCCGCCGCCGGGGTTTCAACGTTTCGTCCTGTGCGGCAATCATGACGCGGAGCTGGTGAATCTCTATCGCAAACCGGCGCGCATTCTTGAATGGCTCGGCTTTGCCGGAACGGAGACGCTGCACTCATACGGTATCGATATCGAGCATCTGCTGCAGTCGGCGGCCGGAAGCGAAACAATCGCCCGCGTCATTCGCAATATGATACCCGAGCGGCATATCCAATTTCTCGAATCGCTGCCGGTCATGCTGCGGATGGGAAGGATCCTCTTCGTTCATGCGGGCATCAGGCCGGGCATCGACCTCAAGAGGCAGAAAGACAGCGACCTCATGTGGATCCGTCAGCCCTTCCTGGATGAAGGGCCGCAGCTTCCTGTCCTGGTGATCCACGGCCATACCCCGGCGCGAATCCCGACATTCGGTCCGCAACGCATCGGCATCGACACTGCGGTTTCGGCGACCGGCCGGCTGACCGTGCTGACGATAAAGGGAACGCGGGTCGGAATTCTTTAATTCGGCGAGCATGGTGTCGTCCGAAACGCTTGCACTTTCGGCATCATGCTCAAAACCAAACGCCGCGGATTATGCTCCGCGGCGTCAGGACGATCAGATGTTCAGGAGGCTATCTCAGGCGCCGGTCGTTTCCTGATAAAGGTTGGTGCCGATGCCGGTATAGGTAAAGCCGTGTTTGCGGACTTCGTCGCTGCGGTAGATATTGCGCAGATCGACCAGGATCGGAGCGCGCATCGACTGCTTCAGGCGACTGAAATCGAGCGCGCGGAACTGGTTCCATTCGGTGACGATGACAAGCGCATCCGCACCAGCAGCCGCTTCATAGGGACCGCTCGCATATTCGATGTTGTCGATTACTTTGCGGGCGTTCTCCATGCCCTCGGGATCGTAGCCGACCACTTGCGCGCCGGCGTCCTGCAGGGTCTGGATGACTGCGATCGCCGGGCTGTCGCGCATATCGTCGGTGTTCGGCTTGAAGGTCAGGCCGAGGATCGCGATCTTCTTGCCGCGAATGTCTCCGCCGACGGCCGAAATGACTTTGCGTCCCATCGCCCGCTTGCGGTTGTCGTTGATCGAGATCGTCGTCTCGATGAGACGCATCGGCGCGTCGTAATCCTGCGCCGTCTTGGCAAGGGCAAGCGTATCCTTGGGGAAGCACGAACCGCCGTAGCCTGGGCCGGCATGCAGGAACTTGGAGCCGATACGGCCGTCGAGACCGATTCCGCGCGAAACGTCCTGGACGTTTGCGTCGACCCGTTCGCAGAGATCGGCGATCTCGTTGATGAAGGTGATCTTCATCGCGAGGAAGGCATTGGCCGCATATTTGATCAGTTCGGAGGTGCGGCGGGTGGTGAAGACCAAGGGGGCCTGGTTGAGATAGAGCGGGCGGTAGACCTCGGTCATGGTTTCGCGCGCCCGGTCGTCGTTCAGGCCGACGACGATACGGTCGGGACGCTTGAAGTCTTCGATCGCCGCACCTTCACGCAGGAATTCCGGATTGGAAACGACGGCGACATCCGCCGCAGGATTGGTTTCGCGCATGATGCGCTCGACCTCGTCTCCTGTGCCAACCGGCACCGTCGACTTGGTGACGATAACGGTGAAGCCTTCCACATAGGTGGCAATCTCGCGTGCAGCGGCGTAGACATAGGAAAGGTCTGCGTGGCCGTCGCCGCGCCGGGACGGCGTGCCGACTGCGATGAACACGACATCGGCGCTGCGGACACTTTCGCCGACATCCGTCGAAAACGACAGCCGGCCGGTGCTGGTATTTTCGGCGACCAATTGCTCCAGACCCGGCTCGTAGATCGGAATGCGGCCTTCGCGAAGGGCTTCGATCTTACTCAGATCCTTGTCGACGCAGATGACGTCGTGGCCGAAATCCGCAAAGCAAACGCCTGAAACGAGGCCGACATAGCCTGATCCAATCATCGTGATGCGCATATTTCCCTCAAATCATTAGAGTAGAACGTCATGCTGCGTCGCAGCATGAGTTCGTCATAGTTAATCTGGACGAAAAGACAATACCGAAGATCGCCTGGTACCCATATCGGAAATCGAACTCCGGGCACCGCAACTTGTTGCGCGCTGCCCCGTCGATAGCCAAAACATAGGTTTGTGTGGGCGATATGACAAGTCGAGCGGCTCGTCAGAGCAGGCTCGACTTCAATCCGGAAACAGGATCAATCAGTCTATGTCGCTGCCTCGGCTGCTATAGCCGGTACCAGACGTAAGGGTCTGTTCCCGATTGAATCTTGTCCCAGCGCAGATCGGTATCGCGCCAGTTCTTGATGCTGCTTTTCCTGTTGTCGAGGACGAGATCGCCCTTGTCGGTTCTGACGACGAGGACCGCATGTCCTTCACCGGAGGGCGTATATGCCGTCGCGATCCGCAAAGCGCGCGACGACCAGCCCATCGCGATCAGCCGGCTGCGCTTGGTCAAAGCGAAATCTTCGCAGTCGCCGCTGCGCACATTCACCTTCCAGACGTCGCCATTCAGTTCGTTGCGGGAGTCGTTCCGGCCGATCATCGTACGATTGACGGCGGTGTTGACGTCCTTCAGTTGCAGCATTTGCTTGTCCGTCAGCGCAACGACCGCCAAACCATTGTTGTCGCGGCATTCGGACGGGTTCTGGGCGCAGAACAGCACCTGGGCGAAAGGCGGAATGATCTTGCCTTTTTCAGAGATATAACTGACCGCCGAATTACCAGTCAGGCCGCGGGCAAAACCCGCGGGACCGGCGGCAAATGCCGAGCATGCATTGCCTGCTGTAAAGGCCAGTGCCAGAAGTGTAACGACTGTTTTCTTCATCTCTTAAATCCCCGTTACGGGCAACCGATTGAGATCAGGCTTGCCTTTTTTCTCGGTCAATGGCATGGCGATCTGATGATCTGCCAAGTATTGGGCGCAGAATATCTGTCCCGTTTCTGCTGCTTGGAAGGAGCATAGCCGGGCCTTGTCTCGATTGGCTTAAACCTTTCGCGACAATTTTAAACGATGTGGAATTCTGTTACACTTTAGCACGCAAGCGCTTGATGTTCAACTTATGTTAGTACGAGTAAATTAATCTCTTCGGTTGTAATGGCTTTGGTCGCCGCCTACTCTGGTAAACGAATTCACATGTTCTCCAACCTCATCAATAAGCAGGTCTTGCGAGAGGTTTTGCTTTTTGCCTTCATCGGCCTCGTTATATTGACGCTCATACCGTTCGGGAGCGTTACACCCTTTCCCTTCGCCTTCGCCGCGATCGGGATGTTTGCCCTCGCCATCATTTCGGGATTGCTGTTTAGAGAGCCGAGACAAAGCAGATGGGTTTTCAGTATCGCTTTGTTTCTACTCGTCGTCCTGGCGGGCTGGGCGTTCATCCAAACCATCGAACTGCCCGCCAATCGGTTGGCAAATCCCGCCTGGAATGCTGCGCGTGACCTTGCAGGTGCCCGGTCCGCGGCGATCTCGGTCGAACCGGCCGACACGCTCGCGTCGATCCTCTGGGTCGCGCTGCCTTTCGTCACGTTCCTGACCGGGCTTCTCTTATGCGATACCGATCAGCGCGCTAGGAAAGTGCTCACCGGGCTCGGGCTTGCGGCGGGTATCATCGCTGTTTTCGGCCTGATCCAGTTTTTGCTGTTTCCCAAAATTTTGATCGTCGTCGAAAAACACGCCTACCTCGACAGCCTGACTGCGGTCTTCGTCAACCGCAATACTGCTGCGACCTTCCTCGGGCTTGGAACGCTGTTGATGCTGACCCTGGTCAGGGACATTACCCGAGCCTATTCGAAGTATCCGCCCGGCGAGCCGGGCCGAAACGCTCTTCTCTTGAGATCGTGGATCTATATCCTGTTCTTATGCGCATGCTTCACCGCGCTGATGCTGAGCCGCTCCCGCGCCGGGATATTTGCGACCTTTGTTGCCGCTCTCGTCTATTTTCCATGGCTTGTCATCAATTGGAACGGCTCGAGGCGTCATCTGAGACCGGCGCCAAGATGGCGTTCGATGCTGAAGCTCCTCTCGGCGATTGGTTTCGTCGTATTGTTGCTGACCGTGTTTGCGGGCCAGGCGATTTTGCGTGCGCAAGAGCGGCGACTCGAGGATGATGATCGGTTTTGCATTCTGCCGGGCATATGGCGTGCCATCTCGGATCATTGGTTGACGGGAACGGGGCTCGGAACCTTCCGGACCGTGTTTTCCGCCTACCGCGATCCGGCTTGCGGTATTTTCGGAGTCTTCGACCGTGCGCATAATTTCTATCTCGAAGGATTTCTGGGCCTCGGAATATTGTTCCCCATTGCGACAGTCCTTGCATTCTCGGTGCTTGCCAGAGTGTTCTGGCACGGGCTGGCCCAAAGACGGCGTCTCCGGCACTATGTTCTTCTTGGCCTAGCGGCGACCGTTTTGGTCGCCCTTCATGCGGCGGTCGATTTTTCGCTGCAGATACCGGGTTTTGCCGTGTTTTACTCCGCCTTCCTGAGTGCGGTTGTCGCGATATGCCTCGGCCGTAGCAACGGAGAGGCGGACATGGCATATGAGCGGCCGTTAACCACGTAAAGTTTAAATGGATGGATTTTAATAAGATTTTCGGAAAAGATCGATTGTGCAGGTGCGAACGGTTGACTCAGAAACCCAAGAAATTTTATAGCGGGTGCAGCCTTCGGATTGTTGCGACGCAAGAAAAGTCGGACCGAAGTCGTTTTTCGCTTCCTAAGGGGCTCGGCGTTGCCAGCCTGCCACAGTTAGGGGAATGTTAATCGGCTTTCAGTGTTATTGATCGGGGATTGTCTTGTATTTTGTCAGATCGCGGGGCAGTAGCTTCAGGGGCGTAAACGCAGGGTATTCTATGGGTTGTTCTCGTATCGGTAGTACACGCGTCGCCATTGTTGTAGCGCTAACGACTATATTGGCAAGCTGCACCTCGTTGCCAAGATCCGGTCCCGATCACAAAGACGTTGATCGAGATGCGGCGGTGAAAGTGACAACGAAGGAACGTCGTGTCGGTATCGACTACGCCCTGGTTGATCTCAGCAAGAACGTCCTGTCGTATTTTACCGCTCCCCAGCCGACCTCGTTCAAAGGGTTTGGTGGTGGTCGAGGCGGAGCGCCCGAAATTCCGCTCGGTTACGGCGATGTCGTTTCGGTTGCCATCTTCGAAGCTCAGTCCGGCGGCCTCTTCATTCCGTCCGATGCAGGTAGCCGACCCGGCAATTACATCTCGCTGCCAGAGCAGACCATCGATAGAAACGGAACGATCACAATTCCCTATGCGGGTCGGGTTCCGGCTGCCGGTCGCCTGAAGGAGACCGTAGAGCAGGACGTTGAGGATCGCCTGGCGAGCCGCGCGATCGAACCGCAGGTGGTTATTACAACAACGACAAGCCGCTCTAGCCAGGTTGCCATCCTCGGCGATGTCAACAATCCCCAGCGCGTTGAGATCAGCCCAGCGGGTGAGCGTGTTCTCGATGTCATTTCCGCCGCGGGCGGTTTGACGACCAACAATATCGAAACGAATGTGACGCTGCAGCGCCGCGGCAAGACGGCAACCGTCGCCTACACTACGCTGTTGAAGAACCCGGCCGAAAATATCTATGTCGCACCGGATGATACGATCTCGATCGATCATGAGCGCCGTACCTTTCTTATGCTCGGCGCCGCAGGCACCAGTGGCCGCTTCGATTTCGAAGAGTCCAACCTGACCCTTGGAGAGGCAATCGCTAAGGCGGGCGGCCTGCGCGACGACCGCGCCGATCCCGCTCAGGTCTTGCTCTATCGTCTTGTCCCGAAGAAAACGGTTCAAGCGATGCACGTGGACACGACGAGATTTGCGGGTGAAATGGTTCCGGTGATCATCCGTGCGAATATGCGCGACCCGGCAACCTTGTTTGCTGTTCAGCAGTTCAAGATGGAAGACAAGGATATTATCTATATTTCCAATTCGGACTCTGTTGAACTGGTCAAGTTCCTTGACATCGTGAACTCGGTATCATCCACTGTTTCCGGAGTGACCGACGATGCGAATGATACCCGTAACGCGGTACAGGATCTTGGAAATTGATTGAAATAGGTCGCCGGCATCGGTCTGAATGATCGATGCCGGAGGCTTATAGCGGATTTGATGAAGGAAATTGTGGTTATGGCAAGATCGGCTGTTTATCGTAAGCTTGCATATAGCGGAATTGCCGTCGCGATGTATGTCGGCATGAATTCAAGCGCCTTTGCGGCAGCCTGCCTAGGACCGGCAAATCTGACTTCCGTCGATGTCAGCGGATTTACGGCTAGCCCCGCCGTCCTGCTCGACATGTCCGATCCGTTGGTTCTGTCCTCGCGTGTTCGCGCGCTGGTCGGAAGCAGCAATGACGCGCTGTCGCCGGTGATCGACCAGGCCAAGAAGGCCAGTGCCTCACAGATGGCGGCGATCGGCTCCGGTCTCGGGCGGGCTGCAAACAGCTGCCAGGTGACGGATCCGCAATACAAGCTAGCGATCGAAAAGGCTGTTGCCGAGGCGGCGAGCGCCGATCCGAACCTGGCGCCGCTGCTTGCAGCCTTTGCAAAGGTCCTTGCCGAAGGCGGGACCGCGGCGCTCGGCCCGGGTGCAAGTGCCGCCGCCGCTTCCGGCATCGGCAATGACGGGCAAGTTGGACAAACGGGGCCTGGAGCGGACGATGGTACGCCGTTCGACGGCGCTGCGACGACTGCGGGTACGCTGAAGGTTTCGAATGCCGGCTCGGATGATTCATCGTCGACTTCAACGACGACGATCGTCAGCGCCGGAGCGGGAGGGCAGTCGTCTACCGATCCGACGGAGTCGACGAGTCAGAGTGTCCCGGTCATACAATAGCTGGAATTGCCCTTAGATCTTAGCGCTTGACGCCTTTGTTGGAGATCGAAATTGCTATCGCCAGATAAACTTACGCCGCGTATCGACCCCTCCCGCGATACCGGAAATGATGCTGATTTCATCGATTTCGACAAGCTCATCGCAATCGCCCGCCGACAGTGGCGGATGGTTGCGGCTTGCGGTTTCGCCTTTGCCATTCTCGGCATTGTGTATGTGTTGACTTCGGTGCCTGTCTACACCGCCGACACTAGCGTGCTGATCGACCGCAGCGATAGTCAGGTGATCAACCAGCTGGCGGCTTTCGGCCAGATGGACGATGACGAAGGCACTGTCCTCAGTCAGGTCGAGCTGTTGAAGTCCGACACCATCGCCTATGCTGTTGTCGACAAGCTGAAACTCGTCGACAATCCGGAGTTCATGGGACCGAAAAGCTCGCTTTTTTCTGTCTCAACGTTGAAATCCTTTATGAATTTTCGGTCGTGGTTTGCCGATGACGCAGCCGTAGCACCTAATCCGGAAATGAGGCGGCGAGGCGCTGCCGAGACTGTCGCAGGCAATATCGATGTCGAACGCGTCGGCCGCTCCTACGTCCTCGATGTCAGTTATACCGCGCAGTCGCCCGACCTAGCGCGTGATATCGCGGCTGGGATCGCCGACGTCTATCTGGTCGACAAGCTCAATTCGAAATACGAGGCGACGCGCCGGGCCGGCCAATGGCTGCAGGAGCGCATCGAAGAGCTCCGGCAGCAGGCGCTGGACACCGACCTTGCGGTTCAGAAATTCCGCGGCGAGCATGGGCTTGTCGAGGCCGGATCTGGTACGCTGATCAGCGAGCAGCAGCTTTCCGAGATCAATACCCAATTGATCAATGCGCAGGCCGAGACGGCAAAGGCCGAGGCAAGATATGCGCGCGTCAAGTCGATCATCGACGCCAAGCAGACCGATGCGATCGTCACGGACGTGCTCGACAGCTCCATTTCGAACGACCTGCGCAAGAAATATCTGGAGGCTTCCAAGCTCGAGACCGAAATCGAGGCGCGGCTCGGTCCCGATCACGTCCAGGCGGTTCGGCTTCGTGCGGAAATGGAAGAATATAAAAGGCTCATGTTCGATGAGTTGAACCGCATCGCCGAGAGCTACCAAAGCGAGCTGCAGGTCGCGAAATCGCGGGAAAACTCTTTGCGCGACAGTGTTACACAGGCGACGGGCGTGGCCGCAACGGCTGGCGAGACGCAGGTGCAGCTTCGCGAGCTCGAGCGCACGCGCGATACCTACAAGAATCTCTATCAGAGCTTCTTGACGCGCTACCAGGAAGCAATTCAACAGCAGAGCTTTCCGATTACCGCTGCGCGCATCATCACGACGGCGGAGACGCCGACGAAGCCGAGCGCTCCGAGGAGAGCTCTCGTCGTTGCTTTCGCGATGTTCGTGGGATGTGCATTTGGAAGTGGTATAGCTGCTTTCCGCGAATTCCGGGATCGGTTCTTCCGCACCGGCGATGATGTCCGGGACGTGCTCGATGTCGAGTCTCTCGGTGTCATGCCGCTGATTGAAAATAACGTCGACGATCCGACGCTTGTTGATCCCAGCAATCCGCGAAGCATCGCCAGGGGCGGGAAGACCACGACCTATGTCGAGGAGCATCCGCTTTCGGCCTTTGCCGAGACGCTTCGAAGCGCCAAGATTGCCATCGACCTCAGTGCTGCCGATCAGCGCTGCAAGGTCATTGGCGTCGTGTCGAGCTTGCCCGGCGAGGGGAAGTCGACGACATCCATCAATTTCGCAAAACTCCTGGCAATGCAGGGTGCGCGTTGCCTGCTTATCGACGGCGATATGCGCAATCCCGGTGCCACCCGGGCGATCGGCCGCCATGCCGAGGCCGGCTTGCTCGAGGCGATCGTCGACAGCCGTCCGCTCAAGGATCTGATTCTTCTCGATCCCAAAACCAAGCTCGCATTTTTGCCAACGGTGGCACGGTATCGTGTTCCGCATTCGTCGGAGCTGCTTGCGTCACGCGGCATGGATCAGCTTCTTGAAACGGCACGTCAAAGCTTCGATTATATTATCGTCGACCTGCCACCCTTGGCGCCGGTTGTGGACGCGCGCGCCATCAATTCGAAGCTCGATGCGGTGGTTTTCGTTATCGAGTGGGGAAAGACATCGCGCAAGGTCGTGCAATCGACCCTGCTGTCCGAGCCGGAACTCTATGCGAAATGTGTCGGTACTATCTTGACCAAGGTCGACCCGTCGCAGATGAAACTCTACCGGACATTCGGTTCGAGCGAATATTATTATAAGCGTTATTCGCGATACTATACCGAAAGCTGATGTTCCGCAGTCAGTCCGTTTCGATTACCAGGATCGCCTTCATTATCGTCACCGTCGTCTTGGTGGTGCTGGCCGGTCGAGAGCTCTACGCCTCGATAAGAACGGCCAGCATCTCGATCGTCGCCGAAAGGATCGAGCGTGGCGAGACCGTTGCGGATGATGTCGTGACCAAATATGCGTCGCGCAGTGTCGATGTCGTTGACGGACACTATTGTCGATCCGACATCGTGGCTGCTGGCGTAACCCTCGTTCTGGCGCAACTCGATCGGCAGAGTGTCAATCTCAATTACGACGGCTGGGCCGCTGCGGCCTCGAGTGCGCGCCAGTATCTGCGGCATGCGCTTTCGTGTATGCCGACGAACAGCAATTTTTGGCTTCGTCTTGCGGCCGTGCAGTCGACAATTGCGGAAGAGCCGGTCTCGATCGCGGGAATGATGAAGCGTTCGGTTGCGCTTGCGCCGTACGACCAGGTAATGATCCTGACGCGATTTTATTTCTGGAACGATTTCACCGATGCAACACTCGCCGCGGCAGAGCGCGCGCTCGATAGCGATCTCATGACCATGCTGAAACGGGGCGATCGTTGCAGGGTCAATGCCACGATAAGAGAGATCAGCCCACAGCTTCGCCCGATCTTCGATCGAAGCTGGACGAGCGTCGGAGAGGCCGCGACGGCGCGGTTCCGTCAGCGCTGCAGCAAGTAATCATCGAGGCTGGTTTATAGAAGTTCCAAGCTTTTGGCCGACAGGCTGAGCGGCTACGGCTCTTTCTCTTGGCCGAATTCAACTTGCATAAAACAACGCCCGCAGTCTGCGCGGCGGGCGTTGCTTTTTGATTGGCTACTGATGATCAGACTTCTGCGTCCGCGCCAGTGATGTTGAGTGTCAGAACGCCGGCGTCGGTGTGGCCTTCGCCGTCGGAGATCTTGTAGAACTGGATGGTTTCCGTGACCTGATCCCCCGGAGCGATATCTGCTGTCAGATCATAGGTGAATGATCCATCCGCTTTTACATGGAACGTACCATACGTACCGGCGACGTCGGTTGTTGCGCTCGGGTCGCCGTTTACGGTCGTGGTGCCGAATAGGCGGAGGAAGAGGTGGCCATTGTCGCCAGCAATGTCGTTGTCCAACGCGTTGCCGCTGATGGCGTCGCCTTCGGTGAAGCTGTAGTTGTCGTCGACAGCGATCGGCTTTACCTGGCTTACGCCCTGGATATTCAGGGTGAACAGGCCGACATCGGTGTGACCGGCACCATCAGAGATCTTGTACGAGACCTTCTCCTGGAGCAATTCACCATTGGTGAAGCCGACCTTGGCAGCGTCGCTCAGAACATAGGTGTAACTGCCGTCCGGCTTGACGAAGAAGGTGCCGTAATCGCCCTGGATCTCGGTGACCTGGCTGTTGCCTTGCTTGGAGCCAACGCCCTGCTGATCGAAGAAACGAAGGAACAAGTTCCCATCGGATGTATCGTTGGCCAGAAGATTTCCGGAAATAGCGTCGGTTTCCAGGAATGTTGCACTATCATCTGTTGCATGAATAGCCATTACTGTCTCTCCTCGAATTGTTCTTTGCTAGGTCAATTCTGACCTTTAGCGAGCTGGTCGATTAAGGATATCTTAATACAGAGAGTCAAGGTGCAATTAACAGCAAGTGAACATTTTCGGGTGTATTGTACAATAATGACACACCTGTAACACGCATAAGGCGATGAAACGCATGGTAATTATTACGTTAATAATTAGTGAGAATACCAAATGGTAGATTCGGACACCTGTTTCTTCAGAGGAGAAGAATGTTTATTCAGGGGCAATTTATAAGAATACCCGGAGGTGCTTATTCGCAGATGAGATGTTGATATAATCACTACGGGCTACAGCCTGAAATCTCAGTCTTGCTTCGGTTCCCGCACCGGCGTCTGATTTTCGACGAAACTGATGTCATGATTTGTAACATTTGCTTATCAAGTAATGTTTCTCTCGAAACGCAATTTTCGTAAACTAATATGCGATGCGTGGAGAATAATATTATTTACACCAGAGATATTGGGTAGCATCGCACATAACTGTGCGACGCAATTTTTGTTGCAATGCAAAATATTCGATAAACGAAGATGTTTTGTGAAGAGCGTAAGAATTATCGCGAGATAGAACGCATTTTAGTGTTCCATTTTAGCAGGCAGAGAGAGGTCCGCGGGTAAAAGATTTTCCAGTATCTTTGGGAGATCACGGCGTGACCGTCTACTATGTAAATTCGGCAACAGGATCCAATCAGAACAGTGGGGTGAGCGAGCAGTCGGCTTTCGCGACACTTTCCGCTGTCGAATCCTTGAGGTTAAAGCCGGGTGACAGCGTGCTGCTTGCCGCCGGAAGCGTGTTTAACGAGCAATTCGACCTGAAATACTCCGGCACTGTCAGCTCTCCGATTACAATTGGCAGTTACGGCGTTGGCGATGTGCCAGTTATTCACAGTAGCAATGACGGCATCCACGGCTCGAAGGCTTCAAACATCATCGTGGAGAACATCAAGATTGCTGATACCGGCGGTGCGGCAATATATGCGGGAAATGTCTCCAACTGGACCGTCCGCAACGTCGAGGTCGAAAATACCGGACTTGCCGGCAAACCCGGTTCCGTCAATTTTCAGAGCAGCCAGAACATTACCATCGAGAACAGCAAGATTTCCGGGGTAAATGGAGACGGCATCTGGATGGATAAAGTGATTGGCGTTACCATCGTCAATAATCTGGTCATCAACAGCCAGGGCGCTGCGGCAGACGCCGTTCAGTTGAACGACAGCAGCAATATCCTGATCAAGGGTAACCACCTAGAGCAGACTGAGACCAATAGCGCAAAGGGCGTCCTGGTGCTTGTTCGGGCTGTAAATGCAGCAGTCGAGGACAACACCGTGATCGGCGGCGGTTTCGGGATAGGTGCCAACGCGGGCACGAATATCGCCATCCACGACAACGACATCTCGGGATACGGCGGCTATAGTTGGTCCTACGGTATCGGCCTTGGCGATCAGGGCAATGCGACAAATTACGATATCAGTGGAAACTATATTCATGACGGCGTCTGGGGCGTGTCGATCAGCGCTGCAGGTTACCCAAGTTATACACGCACGGATATCGATATTCATGGTAATGTCTTTGACAACCTGTCGTCCTCGGCGCTGAAGGTCGACAGGCCTGCATCCGGCTCTTTCTATGATAATATCATCGACAGCGTGGTGTCGACCCTGACAATGCCGGTCGCAATTGCTCTCCAGAGCACCTTCTTGATCAACGACAATAAGACCCTGGAGCAAGCGCAGGCCGAACTCGACGCCACGAGTGGCAACACCCCGTCCAACAGTGAGACGCCTACCACGCCGGTTGTGGAGCCGCAGGTCGAACCGTCAACACCGACGCAGACAAGCGCTCCTCCGCCCGCGGCCGAAGCGCAGGTTCCGACCGCACCCACCGTCGCCGTTCCCAGGATTGTCGCAGCCCATGACAGCCTGAAAATCTCCACGGATACGGGCGGCGCCTATCATGGCAACCTCCTCGAAAACGATAGCGCAATCAATGGAACCGTGCTGCTCCGTCGCTTCGGTGACAGTGCAGTGGATAAGCATGGCCTGACGCTGACCGGGAAATACGGCGTCATCCACGTGGAGAGCGATGGTGATTACACCTATACGGTCGATGCGGTGAAAATCGCCGGTCTCAGCGGAAAGGTCAGTGAATCCTTCCAATATAAGATTTCTGACGGCGCTTCTCACATCGATACCGACTCGCTCGGCGTGTATATCAATGTGGACGCGTTCCATAGCAGCCAAGCGTCGCACCTGCTGGTTTGAAATCACGTCAAATTTAGAGAGCGCCGGCCCCGCTGTTCAAGACTTGAAAGCTTTATGTGAAGGGGTGTCGGCGGTCGAAGGCCGGGGAGATGCGGATAAAAAAATATTTCCGCCGTTCAAAGGAAAAATGAACTATAGATTGAATTTATAGTTAACGCCCCAGTAAACGTCGCGAATATGCGCGCAACACGTTCATCCCTCTGCGCCGTTGTTGGGCAATTTGCGATTTTCACTTGCTTAGGTTGGTATATTTAGCGTAGCGTCAAGTCAGAATCCCTGAAGCCGCTCGATATAAATTGGAATTTTGGTCACTTTTTGGTTGGATTCATGTAATAGGTCGTGGGCTTGCAAGCGGGTCCGGCGCCGGTGTCGGGGTCCAAGGCAGTCGTGTCATCGATCGGGCGTGATGGACCCGGAGCTAGAGTGCGCGGCGGCATATTTGCTTTCGTGCGATGCGGTAAGAGAGGGATTACTTCGTGTTTCAGAGTTCAGCAGCTGATGTCAGCGAGCCGTCCAAAGCATTGAGGAAATGCAAGGGGGGGCTTGTTTTCATTGGAATAGCAAGCGCGCTTATCAATATCCTATACCTTACAAGCTCATTTTTTATGCTTGAGGTGTATGACCGGGTCATTCCCAGCAAAAGCATACCTTCGCTGGCTGTCCTGGCAATACTTGCGTTAATGCTTTACGCCTTTCAAGGAGCATTCGAGGTTCTGCGAAGCAGGATGCTGGTGCGTGTTGCCGGAGCGCTTGACGAGATGGTGAACGGGCGCGTGTTCCGGGCGCTGATCAAGGCTCCGTTGAAGGTCAAAATCGGCGGCGACGGGCTTCAGCCGTTGCGCGACTTCGACCAGATCCGAACCTTCCTGTCCGGCATGGGCCCTACAGCGATGTTCGATCTGCCCTGGCTGCCGTTCTATATCGTGATCTGCTTTCTCTTTCATCCGGCGATCGGATATATCGCGATCGGTGGATCGCTGGTTCTCGCCATCCTGACGTTCCTGACAAATCAGGGAACGCGTACGCTCTCAAAAAAGCAGTCTGACTCCGCCAATATGCGAAATGCCTTCGCGCAGACCTCGATCCGCAACTCCGAGGTTATTCACGCCATGGGCATGGCGGGCACGATGGCCGAAATCTGGGACCGCAAGAACAGTGAATACCGGACCATCACCCGGCAGGCATCGGATGTCGGCAATGGATATGCGACCTTGTCGAAGATTTTCCGTATTGCTTTGCAATCGGGAACGCTCGCGACCGGCGCAATCCTGGTCATTCAAGGGCAGGCCTCTTCGGGGATTATCATCGCCGGCTCGATATTGACCTCTCGCGCCCTGGCGCCTGTCGAAGCGGCGATCGGAAATTGGCGTGGTTTCGTTTCTGCTCAGCAGAGCTGGGCGCGGCTTTCGAGCCTGCTGAAAACCATTCCTGAGATTCCAGCACCCCTTGCCCTCGCGGCTCCTACCAAGCAAGTCACCGTCGAAGGACTGGCGAGCGGGCCGCCGGCGGGTCAGCGCTTGGTCATTTCCGATGTCAGCTTCGGCCTGAGGGCGGGGAGCGCGCTTGGGGTCATTGGTTACAGTGCCTCGGGTAAGTCGTCCTTGGCACGGGCGATGATGGGCATCTGGCCGACCGTCAGAGGATCCATTCGCCTCGATGGCGCAGCACTCGACCAGTGGGACGGTGACGCACTTGGCCGGCATATCGGTTATCTGCCGCAGGATGTGGAGCTTTTCTCGGGGACTGTTGCCCAGAATATCTGCCGTTTCGCGAAGGAGATGTCGCCTGAGGCGGTGGTTGCCGCGGCGAGGGCGGCGCGTGTCCACGATCTGATTCTTCGTCTGCCGAACGGTTACGAAACCGAAATCGGCGAAGGCGGTGCTGCGCTTTCGGCTGGCCAGAGACAGCGTATCGCGCTTGCAAGAGCGCTTTACGGCGAACCATTCCTCGTCGTGCTCGATGAACCGAACTCCAATCTCGATGAAGAAGGCGAGCGGGCGCTGAGTGCTGCGATCATGAGCGTGCGGGCGCGGGGCGGCATTGTCGTTGTCATCGCGCATCGGTCCGGCGTTCTGGCGGTCTGCGACTTCGTGCTGATGATGCAGGACGGCCGCATGATCGCGTTCGGTCCCAAAGAGGAAGTTCTGGCGAGAGTCAGCAGGCCGGAAGCGGCGCGCACGCCGATCGCCGAGCGCGTGGCTCAGCTTAAAGTCGTGGTCGACGGCATGAATGCGGCCGAATAGGCCAGAGGGAAGATTGTGAGCAAGGTTATCAGTGAATCGAAACGCTCCCTCAATCGGCATGTTGCCGTTGTCGGTGTATTGTCGATAGCCCTCGTTTGCGGCATTGGCGGTTGGGCGGCGACGACAGAGCTTTCGAGCGCCGTCATCGGCGAGGGCGTGATCGTCGTCGACGGCGATGTCAAGAAGGTGCAGCACCTGACAGGTGGTATCGTGTCGGAATTGCTGGTTTCCGAAAACGACCATGTGACGGCAGGGCAGGTGCTGATACGGCTCGATGGGACGACGACAAGAGCGAATCTCTCGATTGTGGAAAGCACGCTCGCCCAGCTTTATGCGCGCCGCGCCCGTCTGAAGGCGGAACGAATCGGGGCAGATTCGTTCGAGGTCGAGGAAAACATCAGGGATCTGACATCCAGCACCTCCGCAGAGAAGCTTCTCGATGGCGAGCAGAAGCTGTTCGACAGTCGCAGGACGGCGCTTATCGGAATGAAGAGCCAGTTGGCATCGCGCAAGGACCAACTGGGCGAGCAGGTAAAGGGGTTGGTCGTTCAGATCAATGCCACCAACGATGCCTTGGGCTTGATCGAACAGGAGCTTGAGGGCATTGATACGCTCTACAAGAAGGGCCTCGTCACGCTTCAGCGTTTGAATACGCTCAAGCGCGCCCGCGCCGATCTCCAGGGCAACAGCGGCCAAGAAATCGCAGCTAAGGCGGAGGCCGAGGGTAAGGCAATCGAGATCGATCGCCAGTCGATTCAGCTGGATGAGGATCGCCGTTCGGAGATCGCAAAGGACCTGACCGACGTCGAGGCGCAGATCGCCGAATATGAAGAGCGGCGCGGAACCGCAGTCGATCAGCTGCACCGTCTCGACATTACCGCACCGTTGACTGGGCGAGTTCACGAACTTTCGGTTCACACCGTCAACGGTGTCATCGATCCCGGTCAGACGTTGATGCTCGTCGTTCCAGAAAATAACGAGCTTACGGTCGAGGCGAAAGTCGCCACCCGCGATATTGACCAGGTTCACGTCGGCCAGTCCGTCGATGTGCGTTTCAGCGCTTTCGATCAACGCACGACGCCTGATGTGAGCGGTGAGATTACCTCGATCGCGCCCGATATCGTCAAGGATGAGCGCACGGGCATCAGCTACTATCCCCTGCGCGTCAAGCCGAAAGCTGAAAGCATTGCCAGGATGAAGACGATAAAGCTCTATCCCGGCATGCCGGCGGAGGTCTTCATCAAGATCGGCGATCGGACCGTGATATCCTATCTGACGAAGCCGCTGACCGATCAGATGCAGCACGTATTTCGCCAGGAGTGATTGGCGGCTGTTTCGCGTCGTTAATAGCCCGACGTTTCAAAGCAGCCGTTGTCATCCGCCAGGATGGGGATTGGATGGTTTCGCATTGCTCGAACAGGCATGCGCGGCCATTTCACGAAATTGTCTCAAGCCTGCTGCAAGGTCTCCTCATGATATGTTTGCAGTTTTGGCGAGCGGTGCCGACTGAGAGGCGACCGGCGTATGGACTGGTTCTGTTTCTGGCGTGTCTGGTAATGCTTTCGGCGGTCAGGAACGGCTATGCCGATAGTCCCGTGCCGCTGAAAATAGTGGCCTTCGGAACATCCTTGACGGCGCGGGGGGGATGGCAGCCTGCCCTTGAGACAGAGCTTGCAGCCTGCCTGCAGAAGCCGGTGAAGGTCGAGAGCGTTGCAAAAAGCGGTGAAACGTCACTATGGGCTCTGACCCAGATTGATCGCGTCGTTGCCGAGCAGCCGGATATCATCCTGATTGAGCTCTACGCCAATGATGCGACATTGCATCGGTTCGTGTCGCTTGCACAAAGCCGAAAGAATATCGGCGACATCCTCGACCAGCTTCAGAAGCGCCTGCCGCAAGCGCGGATCATCGTCATGGCCATGAATCCGTTTTCAGGATTGCGTGGGCTGATCCGTCCCTTTGTCGACAGTTACGTCTCTGCACATCAGGCGGAGGCGCAAAAACGTGGTCTGGAGTTTGTCGACCACCGGCCCAATTGGGAGCGTCTGACGCCGGATGATCTGGCCACGGCAATTCCTGATGGCGCGCATCCTCTGCCCGACATAGCCTCCAAAATCATTGCGCCTGAGCTTGTCAAACGTATCGCCGGCAACAATTGCGGAGAATGAAAATTCGCTGGTAAGCGTCAAAGGCTATGACGGCTCTCGGGGTCAGACTGCCGTAATATAGTTTTTCAGGTAGGTGACCAGTGAAGCCCGACCGGCTTCCGACGAATCTTCGTGAGATGGGCTATCCAGCTCTTCAAGCAGATAGTTCCGGAGATCGTCATCGGTGTGTGCGACATAGATGCCCGGCCGGCCCACGAGCTGGCTCACCGTGGCGAGCTGATGATCGTTTCGGTGCTCGCCGAGAGCCGCCTGTCGGGGAACGAGAATGATCGGCTTTCCAAAACGCTTGGCCGTAAGCACGGTGCCAATTCCCGCATGAGAGACGATGACACTTGCATCGCGAAAGACGTTGTCAAAGTCCTTGGGCTCGATATTCTTGATCCATTTCATATTCTGTGGCGTGTAGGTGCCCTTGCCGATCTGCGCCAGAACCGGTTTCGACAGTTCGTTTGCGAAGGTGTCGACAGCCTTGACGAGGCGATCAAACGGCAGCTGCGTTCCGACGGTGACAAGGATCAAAGGACAGCTCCTGCGTAGTGGGGGCCATCCGGCCTCGACAGATGTTGCCATTGCGTGAGCCAGAGCGTCGCAATATGGCCGGCCAATTTACCCGATAGGGACAGCTTCTCGACATTGGCGACGCTATCGATCCAGATCGTCCGCTTGCCCGTCAATTTGCCGGCCAGCAGGCAAAAAAGGCCGGGTGCGGCACCGGTCGAGATGATGACGTCGGGCCTGTGTTTGATGACGATGGAGAAGGCGGTGAAAAAGCACCGGATCGACATGGTAATCGAGTCGCGGCTGCAATCGGGAAGGACTAGTCCGCCCCGAATGTCGTATTTTGCAAGCAGTCCCGGGATGGTCGTTGCAAAGACGATATCGCAGCCATCGAATGCGCCGCGCATGGCCATCAGCTGTTCCCAGTGGCCGCCTCCCGACGAGGCAGCGAGAACCTTCAATTTTTTCTCAGTCATAAACAGGCATCTCCTATATTTGACCGATGGATAAGGGCGAAAACCGTTCTGTTCGAACAGCGATTGGGTCACGATAGTTCAGTAGAAGTGTACCATTTTTGGCCCGGTTGATTGAAGCCTTGATGTTCATGGACAGCCAATCTTTGTGATGTTTCAGCTCGAACATAATAACGCTCAGAACTCTTCCAAGGGCGCCTGCGTAAACAATATCAGAGAGCGGCATTGGGCTTGTATTCCTGGTATGCATGTCCGAGAATCCCATTAACCATGCCCGCGCCGCGTAAAACGTGGGTAAGGGCTCGCATGCCCCAATAGGGTGAAATCAAGATCGCCGGCAGCATGACCAGCCCAAGCACGACTCTCGTGGCGCCATAGGCCGCGCGATAGATCCGGCGCTTGAGGTTGCCATGCAGGACCTCGCTGACGGCGAAGGTATTGCCGAGCCGATATTGTCTTTGCAATACCCATTTCCAGGTCATCCGGCTGGCCGGAACGATATCATGGACAAGCGCCTTGTCAGCCCAGAAGATCTGCATGCCACGGCGGATGGCTTGGTTGAAGAAAAGGTAATCCGTGCCCCCGGTGAAGCGCATCTTCTCTTCGAAACGCAGATTCCATGAACGGATCAGGGGATAGTCGAACATGACGTTGTTCGATGCCGCATAAGCAATGCGTTGACCGTCCTTGTTCTTCTTGCGCTCGAACACCCTTGCCTTGATGAAATATTCCGGCGGGTTTTCGGGATAGACCGGTTGGACGGGGCCATAGACGCAATCGGCGCGGTTTTTCTCCCGTGTCTCCAGCATCGCATCCAGCCAGCCGTCGACCGGCCATTCGTCATCGTCGAGAAAGCAGAAGAGGTCAGTGCCTGGAGGTGCCGAATCCAGTGCGCGATTGCGGGCAAAGGGTATGCCCTGGTTTTGTTCGATGACGTAGATCAGGTCGTAGGCACCTGTTTGGCCAAAGCTCTCTACCGTGGCCCTTGCGCTGCCGGCCGCATCATTATCCACGACCACCATGGTGAGATGATAAGGGCGAGCCGGGTGCCTGACCTGGCGCGTCATGACGTCAAGCAGCTTGGCAATCCCGTCGAGGCGCCGATAGGTCAGCACACCAACGGCGATCTTCAGTGGTGCGACGCCTGCTTCTGTGCCGACGGATGAATGCGGAAAAGTCTCTTGCTGATTCATGACTGTCCTCTCCGCAGCATATTTCCCAAACGCTTGCGCGCCGCCATCAAGGCCACTTCGGTCGCTGCAGCATCGCCGAACGGACCGCCGGCCACCGTGTTGCGAGCTTCGCCCCGGAGCTTCAGAAGCGATGTCGTTTCGGCAATTCCACCGGCCACCAGGCTCTTACCGAGTGCCTGCAACCCGTCATAGCGGCGTGCCAGTTCCAGCCCAGTCGCGATCATGATCCGCGGGCGCAGTGTCTTTGCCCTGCTCGTGCCCGTGTAGCGGTTCGACTCATGAATGCGCTGAAACGTCAGCGGTGTTTCGACTATGGCGCCGCGACCCAGATAGGCGGCTGCAAACTTGATGTAATTGTCGCTGAGGACGACGTCTGTCGCGACGGACATCGGCAGTATCTGGGACAGCAGATTGCGGCGGAAGCTCAAGCCCGATGTCGGAACCGGAAGTGAGGGAAAGCCGCCCCTGCGAAGCGTGTCCCGCTTGTCGAACAGTGTCACTTGCAACTCTGCAGGAGGCTGGTCGCTTTCCTCGGTCGTCACCCGGTCGAAGCACCAGTCGATCTCGTTGCGATCGTAGATCTCGGCGATACGAGCAAGTTTGCCGGGCAGAAACGCATCATCGGCATCGAGGAGAAAGAGGATATCGCCGCTTGCGGCCGCAAAACCCGCATTGAAGCTCGATGCCTGGCCGCCATTTTCCTTCAATACGGTCAGGATCCGCTCGCCATAGGAAGCAAGAATCTCTTGGGAATCATCGGTGGAGCCATCGTCGACCACAATCACTTCGAAGTCGGGATAGACCTGCGAAAGAACACTGTCGATGCATGGGCGCAAATACCGGCCGTAATTGAAATTGTTGATAAGCACCGATATTTTCAATGCACGACCTCCTGCGCTAGTCGACCAGAATGATTTACCGCCGGTGCGTATCGGCGAAGTCCGGCGCGGTAGCCACGCATGTAATAGTACTTCCAGATGGCCCAGAACCGCTTCTTTGATCGCGGCAACGGATAAAGGAGGGCTGCCCGAACCGCCCAGTTGGCGCTCTCGATCCAGGTTCTTAAGGGGATTCCCCCGATCCTTATACCTTTTGGAATGTCCTCGGCGAAGAGCGCTGGCATTCCATAGCCAAGACGTTCCCCACGCTTCTGTACCCAAGCCTCTGTCACGCTAGAGGCTGGAATCCAATGATGAACAATGGCCTCGGCGCACCGATAGGTTTTCACGCCGCTTCGGGATAGGCGGCTGACAATTTCCGTATCCTCTCCCATTGCGAAAAGACCTCCTGGAAGCGGCCCGATATCTTCGCGGAATCGAACGTTGCTGCCAAGCAATTCGCGACGCACGGTCGTGTTCGGACCCCAAATTTTTGTCGGGTCGCATGGGCCACTGGATTCCTGGTCGGATATGGCGAAGGTTGACCCCATGGGAATCCAGTCCAACAGCGGATCCCCATGGGGATAATGCTCCCAATTTGGAAGAATTCGGCCGCCGATAACGCCGAAATCCGGGTTCGCCTCCGCGCATGCAGCGATCGAACTCAACCAGTTCGCATCTGCCTCGACGTCGTCGTCCGTAAAAACGATCAGCGCTCCTCGAGCTATCGCCAGAGCTGCGTTCATAGCTCCTGATTTGCCTGGGCGGGTATGATTAACAACAACAATTGGAAGCTTCTTTGCATATTGGTCGAGAAGCTCCTGTGTTTCGTCTTTACTGTTGTTGTTGACGGCAATCAGTTCCCATTGTTCGACTGGAAGGTTTTGCCCCAACATCGAATCCAGCATCTGTTGAAGCCGTCTGCTGGCGCCGTTGAAGGACGAAAAGATGACACTAATTCTCGGATCCGTCATCAAACCCACTCGCCTCCTGACGTGCGAAAATCCTGCCCGCTGCCTCCGCAGCTGGAGCACTTCCTGTCGATGCCGCGGTTTAGTGCTTTTGTCATTTGGCACCGACCTGAGAGTAGATCGTTTTATTCATCGTAGATCGCTGCTTGAGAAATTGGCGCAGGATCCCCTGTCTCACCGACTGCGCCCAGAGCAATTTGAAGCGAACGCCGCTTGGCGGAAATCTCTTGACGACGAAGCTGGCCGGCACCATCAGAAGCCATCTCAAGGCGCTAGCGATGGGCAGACCGCCAATTTTCGTTTTTCTGTCGAAGAGGTCCGGCCGAACGATAACCAAGCCCATGCCATAACGCTCGCCGCGCCGCAAAACCCAGCCTTCGTTCACATAGCCCTTCCTGACAATGTGCCGAACCCCGGGATGCCGCGAGTGAAAAGCCTTGGCTCCATTCTTCTCCAACCTGAGAGCGAAAGCAGTATCCTCACCCATGGGGAACTGAGCGACAGTGGCATCGGGGCCGAGGCCGTCGTGAACGATATAGCTGGATCCTAAAATGGAACGACGGAAGGCCGAATTCGGCCCCGATATCAATGCCGCTGAAATCGGCCCCTCGGGTAGACCGCCATTTAGCGCATAAAGAATCCCCAGATGCCCATACTTGACTAACCACGGTGCAGGCCTTTCCTCCCATTCGGGCGTGATTAAGCCGCCGAATATGGCAAACTGTGGCTGCTCATCTGCCAAGGTGAGAAACTGCTCGATCCAATCCGGCGCGGGAATGACGTCGTCATCGGTTAAAATGACGAGTTCGCCCTCCAGATGGCGGAAGCCCAAAGTCAATGCGTACTGCTTACCTTGTTTTGGCTCAAAATAAACTTCCAGCGGAAGCCGCTCCTTATAGGAATTCAAGACTGCTGCAGTGTCATCGCTGCTGTTGTTGTCGACCGCAACGATTTTCCATTCTTCCTTCGGTAAGGTTGAAGCGCACAGTGCGTCAAGCATCGTTGGCAGAGTCTTCTCGCCGTTATAAGTTGAGAACAGTATTGTAACCTTGACTTTGCTCATGTGATGCTCCGGACCTCATTTCGGTCGGGTCGCTTCCCTGTGCGATTCGGGTCACGCCTTTACCGATGTCTTGGGCCTGCGATAGAACGCTGTCGATGCGTGGGCGCAAATACTGCCATATATTTTTGATGAGCACCGAGAGTTTCAAATTACTGCCTCCTATGCAATCGATTACTGCGTCATCGTCTGAGAAACGTATCGGCGAATGCCGGCGCGATAGCCACGCATGTAATAATATTTCCAGATCGCCCAGAAACGTTTCTTCGATCGCGGCAGGAGATAAAGCATTGCTGCCCGGAAGGCCCATTGTGCGCTTTCGATCCAGGTCGGAAGCGGAACTCCGCTTAACCTCACCCCTCCAGGCACCTCGTCGGGAAAGAGCGCGGGCATGCCGTAGCCAAGCCGCTCACCTCTTTTCTGTACCCAATCCTCCGTCACGCTCGATGCCGGAATCCAATGATGGACCACGGCCTCGGCGCATCGATAGGACTTGGCGCCATTGGCCGCCAGGCGAATGATGATTTCCGCATCTTCACCCATGGCGAAAATCTTTCCGGGAAGAGGACCGATATCTTCGCGGTAGCGCACGCTTGTTCCGAGCAGCTCTCGCCGGACGATCGTGTTCGGGCCCCAGACTTTCGTCGGGTCACACGGTCCGCTTTGGGTGTCATCGACTATCGCAAAGGTGGATCCCATCGGAATCCATTCGATAAACCTGTCTTTTGGTTCTTTCTCCCATTCAGGGACGATTCTGCCGCCGAAGACGCCATAACTCGGATGGGCTGCGGCGCAGTCGACGATCGCTTTCAGCCAGTTCGGTTCGGCACGAACATCGTCGTCCGTAAAGACGACGAGATCCCCCTTCACCCGATCCAAGGCCATATTCAGCGCGCCGGACTTTCCCGGCTTGCGCTGCTGCAGGATGGTGATGGGAAGCTTGTCGCTATAGGTTTCCAAAAGATCAAACGTGCCGTCATTGCTATTGTTGTCGACGGCTATCAGTTCCCACCGATCATGGGGAAGCTCTTGGCGCACCAAGGAATCCAAAGTATGGCGCAGCCGGCGGCTGGCGCCATTGTAGGATGAAAAAAGCACGCTGACCAATAGATCCGACATCAGTTATCAACCCTCTTGGTGAAGTCGAAAGAGAAAAGCTTCATATTTTGACTGCCTGTGCGATGTTCGAGAGGGATCGGCGCCTACGCGGGGTTCGACCGCGTCTTACCGAAAAACTCGCGCCTGTGACCCTCGCCGACCATCCTCAGCTTACGAAGATTGCGCCACCACCGCCGCGGTTTGGTGAGTACGCCGCGGTTCAGGAAATACTGTCGCAGCAGGCTCGGTGCCTGACTATGCGATCCCCCGTGGGCGACCCGATAGACCGCCCCGCGAAAGGGAAGCTTCGTGAGCGGCGCTCCCCGTTGCGCAAGAATATCCGCTATGCGGACATGGCTGCCCAGCATCGACTTGATCCAGTCGAGCGAAGCATCCTCAAAGCGTTGCGGCAGTTCGTAGAGATCGGCACGAATAATCAATGAGGTACCGCAGAGATGGCTGAAGTCGTCGTGGCCAAACAGGAAGTTGCCGCCATCGTCCCAGATATAACCATGGTCGATCGTCCATCCGTTGGCGTCCCGATTTTCGGACACGTGCTGAACGATTCGCGAACTGACGAAATCGTCGTCATCGACAATCATGAAGAAGCGACTGTCGGTGGCGTTCAACATGCCACTGAGAACACGACGGCCTTTGTCTGCCCGGAAGGCATCGAGGAAGTCTTCCTTGCTGCCCTTTCCAAGCTCATGCAGGTCGTTCGGCGGAAAGGTGACACGCACGGCGGAGAATTTTTCCGGCAGGTCAGGCAGATCGGCGCCTTCGTTTGCCACGATAATGCCGCGCCAGTCCCCATTGGTCTGGTTGGAAATGGAAGCCACGGTCTGGGTCAGATTTGCCTTCAGCCTGCTCCAGTCGCGGGCATTGTCCTGATGTCGGACCGGGATAATGAAGGTGACAAGTGTCATCGGATTACCTCCTGATCCTGCAAGCGCGCAGCGTCTCCGTCATCCGCGCGCTCCTTGCCCGGCCTGGTGACGCGCCCACTCGATTCCATCTTCAAGCGATGTTGCCTTGTATGAAAGGTCGGTCCCGCCGGAGAACGCATTCATGAAGCGGCGGATCTTTCCGTAGCTGTTGTCCAATACGGCATGCGGCCGGCCAAGCAGCAGCGAGCAGATATGGACATGCAGGCGATCGGTAACGATGGCGCGGGCGCGCGAAATCTGGCTGATGCCGCGCTCGAAGCGGTTGTGCGCTGCGGCGTCCAGCTTGCGCAATGCCACTTCGCTCGGCTTCAGTGCCAGGAAAGCCGAAGCTGCCCCTAACTTCTTGGCGATATCAACCTTGCGTTTCGACTCGGTGATCCAATCTTCCACGGGAATATCGGAAGGGATCTTGCGATCGGTGCCGCCAACCCTTTCCGCATCCTCTCGCAGCATAGCGAGGACGGAAATTTGCGTTGCCCTGTCCGGCAGCGGCCCGATGGCGAAGGCCATGTCGGGGCATAGCCGGACGGCGCAGTCGAAGTGCTTCTCGGAAAATTCCTTCGATTCTTCATCGCGCACCAGCAGGACGAAATTCTTGTGACGCGCGATTGCGCGTGCGGATTGCTCGATGCGCTCAGGTGAACTGTAGTGGATAGACTGCGGGAACTGGACGATCTGCCGATCCGGGAAACGCTCCATGATGGCTTCGCGAAAATCCTGATGGGAAACCCAGATGTCGCCGAAATTGCCGCCGCCATGAATGAAAATCGGACCGGTCGGTACGCGTTTTTTTAGTTCATCTGCGGAGAAGTCCGCCGTTCTCGAAACATAGTCCGGGCGTTTGCCGAAGCGATCCTTCAGATAGGCCATTTCACCCAGCCAGATTGCGGAGTCGCCGCAATTGCGGATGTCGGGGAAATCGAGGATTGCAAGCGGTTCATCGCGTGAGACATAGTCTTTCAGGCAATCATGGATCATACCATTAAGTTTTGCGATCAGCTCCGTTCTGGATTGGCTGGTCATTCTGCCTCTCTTGTTGATGTTCGTTTTAGCTTTTAGGCCGACTTGGGTAAGGCCATACGTTTGGCTTTTGACAGGAACTTGACAAAGATACGCTGAACTTCGGTTTCCGGGCCATTTGGCTTCTTCATCGCGAGCCAAAGGACAAAGCTGGAACCGACATAGAGAATACCGCCGGTGATGACCAGTATGGCCAGATGGAGAGCCAGGCCCAGCTTATCGGTCGGCATGTTCATGACATGCGACAGTCCCCAGACGCCGGCGGCCATCAATGCGACGCTGGCAAGCGCGCGGAAGTTGGCCCCGAGTTGCTGGAAGAACGGCAGGCCGATCAGTCGCTTGACGAGAAGCATATTGACCGCGGTGGAAATCAAACCCGTCAACACACGCGCATAGACGACGCCTGGAAGTCCGGCAATCATCAGGCCGACGATGATGATGGGAACGCGGACCACCAGCATCTGGGCGTCGCGGATGAACAGCAACTTGGTATGACCCTTTGCCATGCCCAACGGCTGGACGAGGGAACCGAGCGTCTGCAGAGCAAAGACCGATGCGAGCGCCTGGACGATAAAGATGGCGGGAATCCATTTCTCTCCCAAGGCGAGCCGCATCATCGGATCAGCCACGACCGCCATGCCGATTCCAGCCGGAAGCGCCACCGCAGCCAAAAGCGCCTGCGCGCGCTGATAGGCGGCGATAAGCCGGACCGGGTCGTTGCGTACTCTGGAAAAGCCCGGATAAATCGTCTGGTTCAACGGTGCCGTCGCCTCACGGGTCGGCAGCGTCGATAGGGTGTTGCCGACGGTATAGTGGCCTAGCTGCGTGGCACCCAACATCTTGCCGATCAGCAGATACTCGATCCGCCAGTTCAGCGTATTGACGATCTGTCCTGCGGTCAGCCAAAGCGAGAACGAAAACAATTCCCGCGCATGCCGGAAGGTTATGCGCGGCCAGAACGGCAAGACGGTATAGGAAACGATGATATTGGTAACCTGATAGGCGAGGGTGCCGAGAACAAGAGCCCAATAGCTCTGGTAGATCGCAGCGATTGCCACCGTCACGACGAAGCCGACCAGCTTTTGCGATACGTTGAGAACGAATTCCTGCCAGAAGATCAGATCACGCTGGAGCATGACGCGACGTGGATTGGCCAGGCCGCTCAGAAGCAAGCTGAAACTCAAAGCCAGCATGACGCTTGTCAGCCGGGGCTCGTTATAAAATTCGGCAATTGGAAAGGCACTGGCGGCAAACAGCAAAGCCAGGATCGCGCTTCTTGTCACGCTCAGCGTCCAAACCGCGCTGAAATGAACTTCGCTCGGGTCCTCGTGGCGGATGAGCGCCTGATTGAGCGAGAGTTCGGTGACGGAACTCAGGATGATCTGGATCGTCGTTGCAATGGCAACGAGACCGAAATCGGACGGTGCGAGGTACCAGGCGAGAACGAAGGTGCTGAGCGCCGAAAGCCCGTTGACGATGGCGCGGGACAGGCTCAGCCACATGCTGCCCTGGATCAGCCGGTCGGTAACACTGCTCATGGTCGAACGGCTCCGCACGTCAAGGACACTGACCGTTCAAGCGGGCCAAGCGCCCATCCAAAGTACTTCTCCCCCTTGCGGGAAGAGAGGGTGTCGATGAGTTTAGAAAGGATCATGCCTTATCGCCTCGTCACGAATCGGGTTTGCAGGGTCAAAGGACGCTTGCCGTTTTCTTGGAAAAATCCTGCTTCAGCCGATCCAGTTCCAGCAGCATTCTGTTGTGCGCATTTACCATGGACTCGTCGGAACTTAATTGTCCCGGCTTCTCTGCTACCCGCTGCAGCGTCTTGACCGTTGACCCGAAGACATAATTGCCGGTGAGCTGCCGGATGCGGCGGTGGCGGAACGTTATGTTCTTCAAAAGATAGGTGTTATTCCGTGCCAGTGACGCGCCTGCTTCGACGACGTTTGACGGGCCGATCGGGTCGAAGTCGATCTCCAGATCAAGCGCACTTGCCCAATCGTACCACTTGGCTCGGTTCCCCGGCGCGATCGGCCGGATCGCCCGCCAGGGAACGCGTAGCGCGTCTGAGATAATGCAGCCGTGCATCGCCTCGGAGACCACTTTATGCGATGCGCTGATTTCGGTTAGAACCTTTTCCACCGGCCAGCGCGGATCGATATAGTGGATGCCGGCGAGATCGCAGACTTTATCCCAGCTGCCGTACATGGCGCTTTCGTAGTGCGGCATGAAGGACACGGGATAACGTTTTTCGATGCTTTTCGCATCCCAGCAGCTGCGCGTGAGGATGCCCGAATCGCCGATGGCGTAGCTCGGATCAATGCCGAGGACCTCGGCGGTCTTCTTTCCGCGCACGAAATAGAAGGTCCAGTTGCCGTCGACTTTCGGCGGGTTGGTGTAGCCGCCATAACCCGAGCCGAAGACGATCTTCTGCATGTTCGGGTCGAAATTGTCGTAGAGAATCGAGCCGATGCCGAGAAAGAGCTGGCTTTCGTCCTCATCGAAGAAGCCGGGCAGCAGACGCTCCCAGAGCCAATGGTTCAGTTCGTCGCCAAAATTCTCGTGTTTCCCCCGGTAGGCAAACATCTTCATCGTGCTTCTCCAGTCGGCAAGTGCGTCACGATCTGCGAGACCGTCTCGTCTTCGCGTGCCATGCGTCCGTAACGCGAAATGATCTTGATATCGCTGCGGATAATCTTTGCCGGATTGCCTGCCACGAGCGAGCGCGGCGGCACGTTCTTGGTCACCACCGAGCCCGAGCCGATGACACATTCGTCGCCGATTTCGACGCCGGGCAGAATGATGCTGCGGGCGCCGATGAAGCAGCGCTTGCCGATCCTCGTGTGGAGGTAGAGCCCGCGTGTGAGATCGTGGGTGAGAATCGCAGCCTCAAAGGCGACGTACGTTTCCGCGCCGATATGCAATCCCTTCGGGTTGGTCTTGTCGAAACGAACGCTCAAGGAAAAGCTTGCCGTCGGATCGATGTCCATTCCCCAGAATTTCGTATAGTAGAGCCATTTGGCCGTCACAATGCTGTTCCGCAGCGGCCGAAATACATTCAGTCCCCACTTCGGCTTTTTTCCTGTCTGCACCATCAAGTCCGACCCCGGCTGGAAAATTCATCTAGCACGGAACTGTAATAGTCCTCGAGCATCCCCGTTTGGCGACGTAAGTCGAAACGCTCGGCCACCAGAAGCGGTGCCCGCGCGCTAAAGGCTGTCCACAGAGCCTGGTCGTTGAGCAGCCTTCCGACTGCCTCGGCCATTCCCGCGACATCCCGCTCCTCCACGAGATAACCAGTTTTCCCCTCTTCGATCGCTTCGCCCACGCCTCCCGAGCGAAATGCGACAACCGGGGTGCCGACGGCTTCCGCCTCAAGATTGGCGAGGCCGAAAGCTTCGGCGTGACCATTGTCGAGGGTCACGCTTCCATGAAGATAAAGCTCCGCACTGGCGAGCAGGTCTCTTATCTCAGTCTGCGACAGATTTTCATGGATCGTGACGCTTGGCAAGGAACGACGCGCCAGTGCTTCCATTTCCTCCTTCAAGGGACCCTGGCCGACCATGACGAATTCGACAGGGGTGCCGGCAGCAGCCACACGCGAAAGCGCATCGATCATGAAACGATGGCCCTTATAGTCGACGAAGCGGGCAATTGAAACCACGAGCCCTTTTTTTCGCGGACGGGGCTCCATTTTGAAGAGATCGAGATCGATACCGATGTGATGGCGATAGACACGTTCGGCACGAAAGCCGAGCGCCAGCAGCCGATCGCGGATGAAATCGGAAACGGCGATGTTCCAGCTGTTCCAGCCGGCCATCTCGCTCCGGCCCTTTGCAAAGAAACGCACCTGATTGAAGCCGCCCGGCTTTTTCGGGTCACCGCGATAGGTGGCGTCGAAGCCGTGGAACGTCGTGACCAGCGGCTTGCCGGCGGCGCGCGCCAATGGACCGATGACATACCCGTTCTTGCCAAAATGGGCGTGAACGAGATCGGCTTTGCCGATCGCGGGAAAGAGGAAAGGAAGGCCAATCTGCGGGATTTTCAGAAGCAGTTCACCGGCCCGTGCAACGGGCGACCGACGGATGTCATGAACCGGAACAGTGGATTTTTTTGTATGGGCCGAAGAAATTCGCGAGCCAGCAAGGATTTCAGCTTCGAAAGAACGAAACGCTACCGCCTGGTTGAGAACAAATGCCTGGCTGGCAGGCAAAAATTTTTCCACATAAATAACGGCTTTTTTCATGAATCTGTTTGCGTCTCCGTTGTCTTGCGCATCACATCGCCTCTATTGCCCGCCGGATACCGTCAACCGCACTTCTTGGCGCATTGTTTTCGTCGTAAAGATTAACGCGCTTCGTGCAAGCCGCAGCGGGATCGGTCGCTTTCTCATCGGGCTCGCCGTATTTTTCCGACATGCCCCATACCGTCACGCCTTTCAAGTCACCATGTTCGGCGGCAACGGTAATCACGTCACCGAAAATATCGGCGTAGGATGCCGGCGTGAAGGCTTTGTCGCGGTTCAGGAAGTGGCAAGACGCATCCAGCTCGGTGATGAAAACGCCGACACCCATGTCCTTCAGCGCCGCGCAAAAGCGCCCCATTCCTTCCGGATCGATCCGGTCGAGGCCGGGGCGGAAATGCGCCTGCAGCCCCACCGCATTGATCGGCGTTTTTTTGGCGACGAGGTCCTCGACGATTTTCAGGATGCGCGCGCGCTTCTGTTCGAACACGTCGGATTTTTTCTCCAGATGCGTTTCGTTGAGCACCAGCGTCGCGCCCGGATTGGCCTGGTGCGCCATGTCGAAACTCATACGGATATAATCGTCGCCAAGAAGGCGTCGGAAAACACAATCCCGCAGATCCGGTGCATCATACTCCAACGGTTCGTTCACTACATCCCATGCATCGATCGAGTTCTTATAGCGAGTGACAACCTGTTTTATATGACGGTTCATCGCCGCCTGAATGGTCTTTGCGTCGGTGATGTCCGAGACCCAGCCCGGGACGCGATACCAGATCAGCGTGTGGCCATAAACCCTCATGTTGTTTTTGCGTGCAAATGCAACCATGCGGTCGGCGCTGCCGAAGCTGAAAACACCGGGTCTCTTTTCCGTCGAATTCCACTTCAGCTCGTTTCGTGGCGTTATTGAATTGACGTTGTCGATGTAGATCTCGGCAGCAATTGGATCGTTGATGTTTTGCAGGTCGATTGCCGATCCGAATCGGAACGACTTCCTGTCGGCAAGGACGCGCAGCCCTGCAGCGGCAGGCACCTGTGCCAGGGCCTGGCCCGTACGGACGTACAACAGAGCGAGCGGAACCGAGGCGAGGAAACGTCTTCTATTCATTCTATCTCTCACTGTTAGCTTTTTTCATGTCCGCGGTGGAATTTGAAAGGCCGGACTCGTCGGCACCGACCCATGAGATTCGCGTTCAATTCAGCAGAGTAATACAACCTAAAATATACTTTCCCCGCAGGGGATATTGTTGGTGTCTGCTAGACTTTTCAGCATATTCCAAGATATAAACCGCTCGGGGAGGGCGCTCGTGATGGAAGATTGGTCCAGCTATCTGATGAGCTATTTTCATATGGCATTTCAAAATGCCGTTTTTTTTATGGCGACCGTTCGAAGCGGTCTGTCTCTTCTCGATGACTGGCAGTTCTCGGTCCTTGCTCTCGGCATCATCGGCATCATTTTCCTCCCGTTCGCAGCGCTGGTCAGAATGTCGTGGCGGTTGCGCCGATCGGAGGTCGTCATTCGCTCGCTGAACGAAGACCTTGCTCAAGTCACGCAGGACCTCAATGTCGAGCGTGTCTGGCGTCTGGCGGGTGGGGACAGCACCGAACGGCCGAGTGCGGACAGTTTGAAAGAGCTCTACAAGATAATGGCCAGACATCACGACGATGCGAGTCACATGGCGTGATCAGTCCGTGCATGGCATGAAGCCGAAGACCTAATGCCGATGTTCCTGACTTTCAGCCGGCGTTTCGGTATGGGGAGGTTTGGAGACTGATTCCGGTTGCGCGCTGTCGATCTCGACTGCGGGGTCCGGCAACGGCAGCCATCTTCTGCCGGAAAAATAATTTCTGGTACTTTTCTGAGGTCCTGAAGTCGCATCCAGCGAGAGCGTGAAGTTGTAATTCCCGGGATTGAGTACCTCGCGGGTGAAGCCGATACTGGCTCCGAAGCCGTCTTCCTTGATGTCCTTCAGATTCTTGATCGCGTTCAGGGTCTCGTGAAAATCGAGCCATTGCGGTTGCTGCAGCATGATTTCGAAAATTCGCAGAATGCCGGGATCGAGCTGGCCATTTTCATCGGTCTCGGGATTGATGATTTTCACGCGCATATTGTTGATCGTGCCGGCGGCGTTGCCGCGAACGATGACGAAGATAGAGCTCGGGAGCTGATCCTTCTCCCGCTTGCCGCTCTGCTCGAAAAAGCATTCAAATGTATCGGCGTTGAAACTTGCCGCCGCCCAGTCGCTGGTTTCGATGCCGGCATTGCGCAGCGCCGCACACATTGCGGCGCCGGATATCCGCCATGTCCGCAGGAAAGTCGACGCGGTCTGTACCATCGGCGGTTCGATGATATGCAATGGAAGCGTGAAGGTGGCCGGTGGTGTGGGGCGGGGAAGGGCTTTGGGGGGAGGCGGTCTGACCTCCTGGGGAAAGAGATCGAAGCCAAAATAATGTCCAACCGTCTTTAGGTGTTTCATGTTGTTGGAAAGCAGCACCGTTCCCATGACCAGCGAGAGGGAAATCGTCAGCAGCAACCAGAAGACCACGGGAACCCGCGGTTTCCCCACCGGCTGTTTCGCATATGCGGACGACGAATTATCGGGCAAGCTTGTCTTCTCCGGCGCGCGAGAAGGGGTTTCGATCGAGCTGTCTAAATCCAGCAGTATACATTTATCCGTTAAATATCTTTGGCTTCTTGTCGGCAATTGGGCACCTTTGTGCCTCGTCATTGGGCATATCAAGTTCTGGTGGAAAAACACGCTGAGCACGCTGCTGCTGGATGCCGGCTTCGACAATGTTCGTTTTGAGTATGTCGGAAGAATTCCCGTTTTCGCCAAGTCGATGATCGCCGTTGCGCAAAAACCTCTCAGAGAGGGTGTTGCAGCGGCAGTGATTTCGGATAGCATTCGCTGGCTGCGAGGTGCGCGATAGAGAACGCAGGTGCACCCGCGCCAAATGGCGCTGCTGCGATAATCCACAGGTTGTTTTTACTGTGTGCGCTGCTGAAAAAAATCCTTACGAAATATTTACTTTTAGTTGCATTCTTGCTTAAACTCTCCATTATACAGCCGGGCGTGCTGATAAAGCGGGAGACTTATTCACATGAAGGCTAAATCGCCGAATTCGATTGACGTCTATGTTGGCAACCGCGTGCGCGTTCGGCGAAAGACGCTCGGGATGACTCAGAACGGCTTGGCCGAACTTCTGGGTATTACCTTCCAGCAGATCCAGAAATACGAAAAGGGAACGAATAGAATAGGCGCCAGCCGTCTTCAGCGCATATCCGAGATTCTTCGTGTGCCCGTCGGCTTTTTCTTCGAGAACGGCGGCTCCGGACCGATCGACGGCGCGACGAATGAATTGAACAGCTTTTTGTCCTCGAAGGAGGGGCTGGCGCTTAACAAGGCATTCATCGCCATCGAAGACCCGAATATCAGGCAAAAGCTGGTGGCGTTGGCCAAAAGCCTGGCAGTCGCGGGATTGCCTGACAGCGACAGTGAGCTGCAGGATTCGGTTGTGAACAGCTGAGGACGGATCGTGCTCCACCTGCAGACATTCGGCGATCTGCGGTTGATCGAGACGACTGGCGACCCGGTTCGCTATCCGATCAAGGGCCTGTTGATGATGGCCCATCTCTATGCCGGCGCGAGCCATGAACTCAGCCGCTATGAATTGGCTCAGTTTCTATGGAATGACGTCGAACCCGAGCTGGCGCGGCTCAATCTGCGCAAGCTGCTTTCCCGCATCCGCGAGACAGACGGCGGACGCGCCGAAATTCCCTTCGATTTCACCGCCACCACGGTTCGCCTCAACACGCAGGCGGTTTCCAGCGATCTGGATATTTTTCGCGCCGGCGGTTCGCCGCTGGAGCGGCTGAACGCGATCGCCGAACTGACCCAGCGTGGGTTCATCGGAAATATCAAACCAGCGACAAAGCTGATAGACGCCTGGATCAGAGCGCAACGGGACGCCCAGGCGCTGCAATTGCGGCAGGCATTGCTGGATGCGTTGCCGGATGCGCAAAAGCCCGGCGCTGCGCGCTCCATTTCCGGCGCCGCCCTGCAGATCCTCGAACGGGATCCGAATGACGAGCAGGTGAGGGCCTTGCTGCACCGGCTATCCGGCGGTTCGTCCCTCAGCGAGAGATTGCCGAACGGCGACGGCCATGCCAGGGTGCAGGTTAAGCGTTCCGAGGCCGGCGGTGAGACAACTGCGGACATCGAACGCGTATCGCAGGCGCCGCTGATCCTACCTCGGCTGGTGCTGCTTCCCCCGACATCGAAACATGCCGATGCCGGGCTTGCGCTTGCCAACGCCCTGATCGAAGACGTGACGATCGAACTCTGCGCGCTCCGAAACATTTCCATCGTAGCGCCCCATACGGCCGGCCAGATCCGCCGCGACTCCGAGAAGGCTGCCGTGGTCGCCCGTCACTCGATCGCCTATCTTCTGGATACACGGCTTTCCGAAGAGGGATTGTTCGCGCAGCTGGTTTATTTTCCCACGGACGAGATCATCTGGGCCAATCGCTTTACGATGACGCCCGATATATTGCCGCGTCAGAGACGGCTGATCGCGCAGCAATTGACCATGTCGGTGGCCCGCGAGCTGGCTGAAAACGAGGAAGAGCGCTTACGCTTCGAAGCCAATCCTGAGGCCTATCACGCCTATCTGGTCGGCTCGAGCCTGATGAGCAAATTGACATTGCCGCATATCCGCCGGGCCCGAAAAGCTTTCAAGCAGTCGCTGTCGCATAAGGCGGATTTCTCTCCGTCATTTACCGGGCTGGCGAGAACTTTCACCAGCGAGTGGCTCGTGACGGCGCAGGGAAACAATGAGCTGCTGCATCTGGCGGAGGAGAACGCGCTTCGGGCCATCGAGCGGGACCCGGCATCGGCGGCGGGCCATCGCGAGCTTGGCGTCACCAAACTCTATCTCGGCGATGTCGATGCCAGTGTCGCAGCACTTGATCTGGCGGAACAACTCAGCCCGCATTTTGCCGATGTCATCTACAGCCATGCCGACACGCTCGTGCATGCGTCCCGCCCCGGCGACGCGCTCGCCAAGATCAGAAGAGCGATTTCGCTCAATCCGATCGCGCCTGACGCCTACCTCTGGTGCGCTGCGGGAGCGAGCTTCTTCCTGGAACAGTACGAGGATGCCATCGCCTATGTTGAGGCGATGAAAGACAAAGCGCCGGCCCATCGCATCGCCGCGGCCAGTTGCGCAATGATCGGCGATCGAAAACGGGCGCTATTCCATCGGCAACGAGCCGAAAGCATCAACCCGGTCTTCGACGTCGAGAAGTGGCTCGCCATCGTTCCCTTCAAGGAAGATTGGCAAAAAGAGCTTTATCGAGAGGGCCTGCTGAAGGCCGGTTTTTAACAATAGCTGAGGGGCATTACATGGCGAAAGCTGTCATTATAGGTATACCTGGTGAGGCGGGTCTCTGGCTTGCCGATCTCGACGCGGGTACGGTCAAGCCTCTCAATCCGACGGGGGAATTGGCGACTGCAAACGGCCTGCGCAAGGCCGGCGGCACATTCGTGAAGGGCGTCGACCTCGCCGTCGCGGTTTCCTCGGCGCAGGTTGCCCTTTCCGGTCACGTCGACGGCTGAGCCGGCATTCTGACGCATCGATCCATATATTCAGACAGGGTCATGTCGCCGCGGGAAACCCTTTCCCGCGTCGAACCTCTTTTGGCCGGGTTCGGCATCACCAGGGTTGCGCGACATACCGGACTGGACGATATCGGAATCCCCGTCTGGTGCGCATACGCCCCGAATTCCCGCTCGATCGTGATTGCCCAGGGAAAGGGCCTGACCGATCTCGATGCCAAAGTATCCACCGTCATGGAAGCCCTTGAACGGGCGGTCGCCGGCGAACCCTCCGTCGATCTCGTCCAGGGCAGCTCTTCCCATCTGCAGGCAATGGGGCACAAGACCGACGCGCTGAACTGCCTGACCGCTCTTCATAAACCCGATCTCGGACCGGACGAAGAGGCGGAATGGGTTGCCGGCGTCAATATCCTCACCGGCGAGGAGGTCTATATCCCCTTTGAAGCGGTGGTGCTCGACCGCACACGTGACGCGCGATACTGGATGTCGTCGGATGGCCTGGCCTCGGGAAACAATGTCGAGGAGGCGATCTTGCACGGCGTCCTGGAGCGTATCGAGCGTGACGCCCATGTGTTGTGGCAGGTGGGCGCGGAAGCGGATCGTTATGCCGGCTGCACCGATCCCCGCGGCTTTCAGGACGGCGCCCTGGACGGGTTGATCGACAAGATCGAAACCTCGGGATTGGCGCTCAGGCTCTTCGATATCACCAGCGACATCGGGATCCCCTGTTTCACCGCCATGCTGGGTCCTGGGGACCTCCTTCTGGGTTCCCGGGATCTTCACGGCACCGGGGATATTAGGCTTGGGGACATTCGCCTCGTCGAAGTGACCGGCGGTACCGGGGCTCATCCGTCTCCCGTCCGTGCGGCCATTCGGGCGGTGACGGAAGCCGTGCAATCCCGGCTGACCTATATCAGCGGAGCCAGGGACGATATTTCTCCTGTAACTTTCTCAAGACGCCTGCCGCCGCTGATGCGGCAGGCCTTCGCTGTGGTTGCCGCACCACCCGCTGCCACCATCGGCAGTGACGGGGTGGCAGGACATCGGCAACAGGATCTGGCGCAGTTGCTGCAGCATGTGCTCGACGCGCTCAGAAACAGGCGGATCGTTTCGGTCATCGCCGTGCGCCTCAGCGAGGACACGCTTCCGTTCAGTGTTGTCAAGATTGTCATTCCTGAGCTCGAAAATCCGGAGGGGGAGCGCGCCCGGCGGTTTGGAACGAGGGCGCTTGCCAGGGCAATAGGGTTTTGAAGCTCATTTTCGCAGGTCCCAGTCTTCCCGATGCGGCGTCGCTTGCCGGCGAGCGGATACGCGTCTTGCCGCCTGCCACGCAAGGCGATGTCCTGGCGGCGGTGGAGCAGGGTGCCAATGTCATCGGCCTGATCGACGGCGGCTTCGAATATGCCGCACCGGTCTGGCACAAGGAAATTCTCCATGCTCTGTCGCTCGGCGTCGCGGTTCTCGGGGCGGCAAGCATGGGCGCGTTGCGCGCTGCCGAATGCCATCCATTCGGTATGATCGGGATCGGGCGCATTTTCGAAGACTATCGCACCGGCCGGCTGGTCGACGATGCCGCCGTCGCGCTCACGCACGCGCCGAGCGCGCTGGGCAGCAAGCCGCTGACTGTACCGCTCGTCAATGTCAGCGCAACGCTTGATGCGATGGAGCATCACGGACTGCTGGAAAGTCGGTTGCGCCAGCAGCTCGAAGATGCCGCAAGCGCGATCTTCTTCAAGAAGCGAACGTGGCGGGCGGTCGTCGAGCAATGTGCAGGGCTGGCCGAACCGGATCGTGCGGAACTGCTGTCGGCACTTCTGTCGAATGCCGTCGATCAAAAACGCATCGATGCCTTGGAATTATTGAAAGTGGTGCAGGACGTCCGCGACATTCGCTCGACTGCCGATCTGCCCTGGAAACTGAACGACACCTCATTCCCCACGCGCCCTGCATTGTGAACCGAAACCGGCAATAGTCACCGAGGGTTGTGTCACGCTTTTTTCACGGGCTGGATCACCTCCACACGCGTATCTTCTCTTCAATTCATTGGAGAAATGGGGCATGGGCGTGACATCGGTTGTCAAGATAGATGCAGACCAAGGGGCGGAAGACGGTCTGGAAGAGCTCGTCGCGTTGGCGCGGATGATCGCCTATGCGCGGCAGGTCGCTCAGGATGTCAAACTGCCGTTCGCGACGAATTGCCTCGACCTTGCGCTTGAGGCAGTGAAGCAGGAGGTTGGGGAAGGCTTGACCAGGGAACTGGCCGAATTGAGCTCCCCGGTTCCGCAAGTGAGTGTGAGAAGTCATTAGTACGGCGCGTCCGATAGGGCGCGCCGAGAACGCTCCATCACTTCAAACTCGCGATAACCCTGAAAATCAGCTTCGATTTTCGGGGTTATTCGTGTGGTTGCGCGCAGCCGAGCAGTCATCAATCGAACGGGGCCGTTTATTTCAATCGCGGTGAGATAACACGCTGAAACGCACGCTTGGTATGTGCCGATGCTTCGGCGCGTCGGGTCAATTGTTAGGGAAGCCCGGCTTGTTCCCGGCCGCTGGCGCTTCATTCAGAAGCTGTTCGAAATCCGTCTCACGAATGGTTTCAAGCGAGGGGTAAGCGGCTTCGCTGACGTTGCCTCCGGGCAGGGAGGCGGCGCGATTTCGCACTCAATGTCTTCTGCACGACCAGCCGATTAGCGACCGACTCTTCATCTCAATGGGTCAGGTTGCGCTTCTGGGCCAGCAACAGAATGTAATCGTCGGCAATGTCTGCGATGGCCATTGCGACTTCCGCCGGATCGCATCCCTCGACCTTCGTATTTGCAATGAACTGATAGACCGCCTTCTCGATCTGCTTCCGGCAGATCATCACGCGCTCATCGTAACCAAATTCCGGAATCTGCGATGCTATATCACTCATCAGGTCGGCTCCCTCACTACTTACAGTGACCATGACACAAATTATAAGTTGAGCAAGCGAATGCTTTATGAAGGGTTAATTCGCTGCCGAGGTGCGACCATTTCGACACAGGTCAGCCATCTCACTGGCCTCCGCGTGTTGAATCAGGACAGGTCAACTGCGCCCCGAGCAATCGCTTGTATCGTATCGGGAGGCTCGTCAAAGAGAACAGGCATGTCTTACATCGTTGAGTTTTGTGTCGGCATTTCAATTGGCGAGCCCAGGCTTATATGCCGACTTTTGAAAAGACGGGCCGAATGCTATCGGCCGAATTGGGTCGGTGCAGGTCGCAGCAAATTAATAAATATCCTTTTTTATCAATACTTTATGCTTTAATCCAGCAGTCTTGTTTGACGCCGGCAACCTTTCTCCTTGCCACCGTCTCAGGATTGTTGGGGGTCATCGGCTGTGACAATCATCACCGATGATGCAGGCATTTGCCGGGTCGTTGAGAACTCGGTGTGGGAGGTAGCTTTCCGTAGATCTTCTGTTCCCGTGTCGAAGGTACTGCCGATGCTTTTGAAAGTGTATGCACAATAAGTTGGGATCGATAATTGAGTGCAGCAAGTAAAAATTTATCAAAAGGTAAAACTATGAATTTCAGACAATGGTTGTATTTAAAAATAAATTATAAGACGATTAAATCTTAATATGATAGCGATCATTGGCTTTGTTATTCTGCACCGCTGCAGAGATACTAATGGAGTTCTATCTGATAATAATCTCGACTTGATGACGATCTTTCTGTCTCCGCAATTTCATTGCCGATCCGAAAGCATCCCCGAGATGAATTGAGGCGATGGTCGGAAATATTGACAGAAGAGAACCCGAATTTTGCTCTTCACTTGCCGATGATGGGGGATTTTCTGATCAAACCGAACTCAACAGCATAGTATCACCATCCGAAGTAAAATCTATTTATGCCGATGCAGCGATAACGGCTGTCGCATTTGGCAACCAGCCAAAAAAAAGCAAAGTCGAGGACCCGTCGGGGTGGGTGACGGGTCCTCCGGTAGGAATGCTTGCACGTGCGTAAGCATGATTACAGTAAAACTCGGTATTGTCACAGATCATTATTGGGGCGATTGCTTTTTTCATAACTCGTTCGCTTTTTTACTAGTTGCTATTCTGCTTAAATATCAAAGTTTGTAATAGAAGTAGCGGAGTAATCGCCACGCCGATTGGGGTGATGGGTTGTTAAACCTTTAGCGGTTTCACCGGCCGAGCGAAAACTGCCATCAGCGCTGGCGCCACCGACAGACGTGTAGCCGGCAGGCATCAAGCCTCCTGCGACGAGGTCGCCGCAGAGCATTCGCCGGACCGATCGATCTCCGACAAGCGCCTGAACAATGCCTTCGTCCTGAAGCGTGACCAACCGCCAACCAATGGGACAAGGGGGTCTATCTCTTCGAATTTCTTGAAATTCTTTCTCTTTTGTTCCCTGACCGGCCAGGCTTTGGACAATGTCCTGCGTGCGGCTCTGTCGGCTTTTGAAAGGATCAATTTGTATAGGACGTCGGAAGCAAGCATTGGGCTATGATGATAAATGTGCTTGAGCGAGGTCGCGGCGCGGCGCCAATCTTTCAAAGCGGCAAATTTTGAAAATGCATAAAGATGCGCCGACGCGCGGGCGCAATTGGCGACAAAAGTCGGAAGCTGTGGATTGCGGGCGATACATTGCTCGGTCACAGCCAGAAGCGATAGCGCCATTTGCGACCTGTCGGAAGACATGGCTGCTGAGTGAATACGATATCCCACTAGACCCAACGGCACCGTCTCGATCTTGAAATGCTCGGCTGTACGAAGTTCGAAGTCGAAATCCTCGCATCCTCCGATACCCTGCCTGGCGTAACTTGAATCGTAGCCACCGATCTTCTCAATGACAGCGCGGCGAACCATGAAGCCGCTGCCATTGCCGACGAAGCGGAATACGAGATGACGGTTGAAAATGGTGTCCCTGGCGTTCAGTGACGAACCGGATCTCGTGCAATATCCCTCGGGATCGATGTGACGGTGAAGGGCATAGACCGCGCCCCAGGTATTCGGCAGGGGATGGAGAGCCGAAAGCATTCTTTCGATATAGGTCCGATGCCATAGGTCGTCGGCATCGAGGAAGGCGATATAGTCGGATTTCGATGCTTCAATCCCGGTGTTGCGGGCCGCGGCGACGCCACGGTTTTCAGTCGAGACAATCCGGATCCTTGGATCACTCGCGGCAAAATGGCGGCAGATCGAGGCAGTGTCGTCCGTCGAGCCGTCGTCGACGATGACGATCTCCAGCGCCCTGTGGGTCTGGTCGATGGCGGACTGGAGCGTCTGGGCAAGGTAGTTTCTGGCGTTATAGGCGGGGATCACGACGGCCACCCGAATCCCGGACATCGTTGACATATCCATCTCCGTCACCCGAGCTTCGACGTGGGAGCGGGAGGGCGGAGATCGATCCGATTCTTCATCAGCCTGGCCACAGCGGGTCGATGGCTAACGACGATGAGCGTTCTGCCGGCGTCTTCTTTCATCGCCGAAAACACCCGCATCTCGGTCTCTTCGTCGAGCGCGCTTGTCGCTTCGTCCAACAGCAGGATTTGAGGCCGGCTGGCGAGCGCGCGCGCCAAACCTATGCGCTGCCTTTGCCCGCCCGAAAGCCGGATCGCCTCGTCGCCCAGCCATTCATCGAAGCCGTACGGCAGATCGTTGATGAACTCCGTTGCGCAGGCCACATCGGCCGCCCAGCGGATATCCTGCTCCGAGATATCGCGGCGAAACCGGATGTTGTCGAGGACCGTGCCCTCCATCAGTTCAACGTCCTGGCCCGACACGGAGAGCAGTTGCAGCCAGCTGGAACGGTCGATGGTTGTCAGATCCTTGCCGTCGACCGTGATCCGGCCCTGGGTCGGCGGATTGAGATCGAGAATCATGTTGAGGATTGTGGTTTTGCCGGAGCCGCTTGGCCCCGTCACAGCCGTCGTCTCGCCTGCTCTGATTGCGAAGCTGAGATCGTGAACTGCCGGCGCGTTCGATCGCTCATAGGCGAACGAGACGTTGTGGAAGACAATTGCTTCCGCCAGGCGGCTTACCTTCTCCCCTTGCGAGGCCTGCTTGATGTCATCCTTCTCCGAAAGCAGCGCCAGTACGTTTTGCAGGGACGCTTCCATCTCGTAAAGGCTGAGAATCTGGGAATCAAATCCCTTGATATGCGGCTGAAGCCTGTAAAGAAGGATCGTGGCCGAGAGCGCTGCCTTGAAATCCACCGGCAGGAATTCCGAGGACAGAATGATCGTCAGGATGACCCCGAAGGTCAGTATTTCGCTGAGAAGCGAGGTTATCGCTCCCATCCAGTCCGACCGGCGCCAGGTCTGGCCGACGTCGTTGGAAAGCGCCTCGAAGAGTTGTTGATGGCGCTTTTCCATGCCGAAGCTTTTGACGGCCTTCAAAGTCTGTAGCGTTGTCCAGCTCAACTGTGTCAAGGCTTCGACGGCAGCCAGTGCAGAGGCACCGAGACGGCGGTAGGCACCGGCAAAGAAACCCAATACAAAATTATGGATGAAGCCGAAGGCGAGCGCGAGCAAGGCGATCGGCCAGGCCATGACCAGCATGCCGACGCCGAAAATCACAATCGTACCGAAATTGACCCCCAGACGTACGAGGCTGGCATGCGCCGACGACACCGCATAGGATTCGGTCGCGATGACGTTGATCAGGTCGCTGCGCTCATAGTCCTGAAAACGCTGGAAGGGCATGGTCAAGACCTTGGCGTAGAGGCGGTCTCGCATGCGGTCGCTAATCCGGTGGTTGACTGCGCTTGCAATGAGCGAATTGGCGCATCCCAAAAAAATCCGGAACAGGATGGAGCCGATAAGAATGCCGATCAGGACAGGCTTCGAAAGACTGAGGTCGATGCCGCCAAAAAACGCCGGAAGCCATGCCACGGCGGAGCCGGAAACGGGACCTTGCTGCCCGAGAAGAAAGACGAGGCTGACCAGAAAGGTGATGCCGACCATTTCGGAGAACCCTGTGAGAATTCCCAGGATGATCATCACCGTCATCTTGAGCCGCAGCGCCGGTACGAGTTGCCGAAGCTCGCGAAACCGAGACGCAACGACCAGGTTGTAGGCTCTTGCGGGCATAGCGGAAGGCGGCTTTCGAAACCTATTCATTGTCGACCATCCGCGAAGAGGTCAGGCTTATTGCCTCCCTGGCAGGCGTGGCCACGAAACGATCGCTGAATGCTGTTCCGGGTTGCGGCAGGGGCGCGCCCCCGAGGCGGGCTTTCGGCCGCGCCGAAGATTTGCCGAGGACGCGCTTTGCCGTCCGCAAGACGCGTTTTGCTTGGCGCCAGCCCTGCTGCACCGCATGGACCACGAGGCGCGAGGAATATTTTCTGACCATCATCGGCGCCAGCTGTTTGACCTGGGCAAAGTCCTTGCCGAGAAACGCCTTTTTGAAATACCAGCGTGCGGTGTTGAATTCGGCTGTCTGGATGTCGCGCGTAAAATGCGGGTAACGCGTGATGATTGGGGCCATGACCAGAGCGTGGGACTTGAGCATCCTGTAGGCGTTGCTGGACATATTTCCCTTGGTAAAGCGATAACCGGTCAGGAAATCGGGAACCAGCGCAAAGGGCAAGGTTTCGGCCAAGGCCAGATAAAGTTTCAGATCCTCACATCCCTCGGCGCCGTTGTCGCGCAGGCTGGCGTCATAGCCGCCGCAGCGAAGAATGTCCGCCCGCGGCATCAAGGGTGTGCTGCCATTGCCGATGAAATTTTCCCGCAACAGAGGTTCGAAGATAGTCCCTTGATGCAGGACTGGTCGCGAATTACCGAAAATGATGCCGTTTTCGTCGATCGCCGCATACCAATTGTAGGCGACCCCACGTCCGTCCGGAAATTTCCCTAGTGCCTCGAGCTGGAGTTCGATTTTGCGAGGGTGCCATAAATCATCGGCATCGACGGGGGCTATATAAAGGCCGCGTGCGTCCTCGATGCCGTGGTTGCGCGCGCGCGCAACCCCACCATTCTCCTGGCGGAGAACACGGACACGGCGATCGGTCAGGCTGTAGTCGCTCGCAAGATCGAAGGTATTATCCCGCGACCCGTCGTCGACCACAAGGATTTCGAGCTTGTCATAGGACTGGCTAGAGACGCTTTGCAATGTTTCGGCAAGCGTCTTCTCGGCATTGTAGGCCGGTATGACGACGGTGATGAGAGGGGCCGCTGCGCCTGATATCGTCATCCGATAAAGGCTCCCGGCAGGCCCATAAGTTCAGGGAAGGCTTCAATCGGACGATCGCCGCGGACCTCGAGGCGTGGCAGACCGAAGAAATTGTCGGAAAAGGTGGCTTTCTCCGACCGTGTCGTGAAGCCGACACCGTAACCGGCAAGCGCCAGAATGCCCGGGACCCTGAAGTCCGTCGCGCCATAGGGGAGTGCGATGGATTCCACGAAGGCGCCCAGCCGGCTCTGCAGCGCATTGCGCGATCGCATGGCTTCGGCCAGCAGGGCTTCGTTATCAATCGCACTGGCTGGTGTGTGGGATGCGAGATGGGAGCCGAAGCAGATGCCCTTTTTGTGCAACCCCTGAATATCCGACCACGACATCAGCGGCGCAGGCTCTCCATAGGCCGAATCCCAGTCCGACCGGCCGCCGACTTTATCGGTCACCACGAACACCTCGGCGCTGAAACCATTTTCGGCAAGGATCGGGAAGGCATCCGTCAGGAAATCCAGATAGGCGTCGTCGAAGGTCAGCATGACAGGCCGGCCCTGGATCGGCTTGCCGCTGCGCAGCAGATCCGCGAGCGTCTGCGCCGTCACGGCGTAATAACCCTGGCGCCGAAGGAACTGCATCTGCTTTCGGAAGATCTCAGGCGGCGTGCGGAAGCGCCGGAGTGGCGCGGGTCCTTCGTTTGCGATCCTGTGATACATGAGGATCGGAACCGAGGTCGTGACCTCCGTCGTCCATGCTACCTCGCGGTTGGCGCCAGCCGGCCCCCAGATGATGTGTTTCGCCACATCCGCGTCCAGCGGGGTTCCATGACCCTCGATGCGCAAGACGGGATCGGCCACGGGGCCTTTTCGGAACCGGTGGATGGCGTAGAGTTCGGTCTCGATCGTCTCTTCAAGGGCCAGACCAGTTTGTGCTGCGAGAACCTGTTTGATCGTCCCAACACCGAAGGGATTGCCCCAGTCGAAGCCCGTCCGAGCGGGTTCGTCCTCACGGATATGCGCATGGGCGGTAATCAGACAGCCGTTCGGCTTCAATGCCGCCGCCATCTTCCGGCACGCGGCTGCCAGCATCTCCTCATCCTTCATGTAATAAAGGACTTCGGAGCAGACGACCAGATCCTGTTCTGGCGGGAGATCTTGTCTGACGAAATCGAGAACGTGAAGCTCGACGTTGCTATGGTCGCGGCACCGCTCGACCGCCCTGTCGATGGCCCGTTGGGAAATATCCGTGGCCGTCAGCCGGCCGACCTTTCGGGCCAGCTTTTCGGTGAAAATCCCTTCGGCGCAGGCGAGTTCCAGGGCATTCTTGATCCCTTCCGGGATCAGGCTCAACGTCTGCGCATATTTGACCTGCTCGTAGACCGAGACGTAATTCCATGGATCGGGGCGTTCGAAGATATGTTCCCAGTACTCTTCTTCCGACCGAATGGGGGCAGCCGCCTTTCCCTCCTCCGGCTGCGGCCCGGAGGAATTTGAAAAGCGCGGAGCCGGATCGCGCTGGAGATCCCGCATTATGTCGGACAGGCGGGCGTCGTTGTCTTGTTTGTCGCTAGGCACAGTGGCAAGGAGGGCCTTGCGCCCGACACGCACCAAAAGCCGTTCGAGGCGCCCTCGCCGCCGGCCATTTCGTATGATGAGGCCGCCGAAAGCCCGGTATCCCCGCAGCGCCTCCCTCGTCCAGGAACTGATATAGGCGAACGTGGGCGGCGTCTGCAGATGCGCGTCTGCCTGCATCTCATGCATGATCAGCCTGATCTGCGCCCGGATCGAAAGATCGCCCCAGAGCGGCCCGACAAAGGTGCCGACATGCTGACCGCCTGATAAAGCGTGCATGACGAGCGTATCGGCTTTCCCGGCCTTGGGGATCCTGGAAAGCGCACCGAGCTCGACGCTGACCACCTGGATATTACCGAGCGTGAAGGAGCGCAAAGGGTTCGCGGCAGTGAGCCGCCAACTGACGTTCTCCGTGATCTTCCGCCCGGTGCCGGGGAAGGAATGCCGGTCGATCAGCTTGATGAGCGAAAGGAAAGTCGGCTGCCACTTGTCGAGCGCATCGATGATATCGTCGGGTCGATCGGTGAACAGTCCCGTCTGCAATCCATGCATGATCACGTCGACAAGAAAGCCTTCGTAGCCTGTGGCGTCAGGCATTTCCGGCAGGAGCGCCGCAAGGGCCGCAACATCCGTTGCCGGATCGAGCTTGACCGAGACGACCCAGGCAAGCATGCGCAGCTGGCTGAGGGCGGGCGTAAACCAGCCGGTCTCCGGCCCTTCGGCCGACAGGCATTGCCGCATCCACAGGGTCTGCGCCTTCGTCGTCACGCGAACGGCGTCACGCACCATTTTGACAGGATCGCCGGAGAGCGAGCCGGCTTTCATCCGATAGAAAGCCAGGCACTTGTCGACACGGCGAAATTCGGCACCTGCAAAGGCCATGCGCTGCCAGAGATCCCAGTCCTCGCCGGTCTGCAAGGTCTCATCCATGCCTCCCAAAAGCTCGAAAAGGCTCCTGGGAAACACAACCGTATGGATGGCGAGTGCGCAAAAGGAGGAGAATTCGCGCTTGGCGGCGTCTCCCGTCAGCATGGGCGCCTGTTCTACCTGCATCAGCCTGCCGTCTGGGGCGACGCGGCGGTAGGCGCAATAGGCGATCACGGCTGGAGATGCATCTCCAGCCGCCGGCTGCATGCTTTCGATGAAGGTCGGATCCAGCCAGTCGTCGGCATCCAGCATGCAGAGCAGGGGTGCGGCTGCCAGTCTTGCGGCGTGGTTTCGCGCCGCCGCTGCGCCGGCATTCGGCTGACGGGCAGGGAGAATGCGGCTGTCCGTTTTTGCGATGCCCTCAAGCACCTCCCAGGTGCGGTCGGTCGAACCGTCATCGACCACGACGGCCTGCCAGTTCGATCGCGTCTGCTGCTGCAGGCTGGCAAGACATTCAGCCAGCGTATCGGCTGCGTTATAGGCAGGGACGAGGAATGAAATGTCAGGCGTTGCCGCGATCACCATGCAGGCCTCTTCCATCGCCGCAGAACGTATAGAGCGCCGTTTACGCTTCCGAGCATCTCCTGCTTCAGAAAGAAGTCGTGCGACGTCGCGCCTTTGCGTAGGCGTTTGCGGAGCCGTCCGGCATAATATTTCGGAAAGGAGATGAGGATGCGCCTGAGGTTGCCGCCGTTTCCGGTATTCTGATACTGGACGAGCAGCGCCGCGATATGGCCGCTCATATATTGGTAGATCTGTTTGGCGAGCCCTTTCATATCCTTGCGATGAAAGTGCCAGGATACGGCTGTCGGCTCGTAGCGGCAGACATGTCCATGATGGAGGAGCCGGTTCCAGTATTCGGAATCGCCCGAGCATCCGGCAGCGCCCATATCCAGGCGGACATCGAACAGGCCGACCTCGTCGAAGACCTTGCGGCGGAAGGCCTGACTTGCGCCGGCTCCGATCGTCCAGACTGGAGCGCCATAACGCCTGTGCAGACGATAGAAGTCCTGATCGAAATCCTGCCGCAGATAGCCTCTGCCGAAACTCCAATGCTTTTCGAAGATAAACTGTGCGGGCGTTGCGAGTTCTCCGGGAAGGACCAAGCCGGTTACGCAGGCGATCTCCGGCAGGTCGAACCCCTTCATCAGGTTTTCCAGCCACCGCTCATGGAGGACGACGTCATCGTCCGTAAACGCGACGAATTCGGTTCTCGCCGCACGAACCGCAGCGTTGCGCGCATAATCCAGCCCAACCCGATCTTCACGCACATAGGTTGCGCCCGATTCCTCCACCACACGACGTGTCGCATCACCGGCGGAGGCATTATCCACCACGATGATCTCGATGGGGCCGAGCGACTGTTTGGGGATCGAGGCCAGGCACCGACGTAGCTCCTCCGGCCGGTCCTTGGTGCAAATCAGAATGCTGACGTCGCGGTTGCGCACCGGCGTTTGCGCGACATGACGCGCATGCTCGAGGGTCTCCGGCCGCACATTACGCTCGGCGAGTGCGACAGCCGTCTCGGGCCTTTCGATATAGGTCTGTCCGACGGGAAGACCATCCGACAGAAAGACCACGAGCCCATCGGAGATCGGGGGCGAAACGGCATCGAGACGAGAGGAGGCGAGATCGAGATAGTGAATCGGTACGGGAAAACTCATATCCTTCAGATCGGACGGAATTGGTTCTCGCATCATCACTCTCTCAATCGCACCGTGAACATACGCCGCGCGCATCCAAGACGCGAGTCTCGAAAGCCGACATGGTTTATTCCGCGGCGTGCCTCATTTGTTCCCTGAACCAGTCGAGAGTCATTGCCACGCCCTGTTCGTAGGTGATTTTGCACGACCATTCGGGCATGACATAGTGGGCATTGGTCAAGTCCGGCCGTCTGTTCGTGGGGTCCTGCGGCGGTGACGGCTCGAAGACGATCGGCAGGCCGCCAACGAGCCTGGAGACATATTGCGCGACCTCGAGAACCGAAATCTCCCGATCATTGCCGACGTTCAGAGGCCCCTTATAGTCGGTTTCATTCATCCAGAAATACCGCGCGAAACCATCGACAACGTCATCGACATAGCCCCAGCTGCGAGACTGAAGGCCGTCGCCGAACACGGTAATCGGGCGGCCCGAGAGCGCCTGGGTGATGAAGTTGGAGACCGCGCGACCATCGTCGGAACGTGTCCGCGGGCCATAGATGTTGAAGGGACGAACGATCTTGACGTCGAGCCCCTGGGTGCGCTGCATCTCGAACAGCAGTGACTCCGTGCACCTTTTGCTCTCGTCGTAGGATGAGCGCGGTCCGGTGCAGTCGACCTGGCCTTTGTAGGATTCCGGCTGCGGCGACACCAGAGGGTCGCCATAGACTTCGGATGAGGAGGTAAAACAGAAACGTCCGCCCTTCTTCAGCACATCGAGAAGCCGGAACGCCCCGAGAAGGTTCGCGGAAATCGTCCTCTTCGGCTCCTTCATGTACCACGGCGGCGATGCGGGGGACGCAAGGTGATAGATTTCGTCGAATTTATCCGAGGTCTGCAGCGTCTCGACATCAGATTTCACGAAGTGGAAACGGGGGTCCCGGATGTGCGCGATATTTTCGAAAAGCCCGGTCCAGAGGTTGTCAACAACGACCAGCTTCTGAATGTCCGTCCTCAGCAAAAGTCGATCACACAAGTGCGATCCGATGAACCCAGCCCCGCCAGAAATCAATACGCTTTTCATTGCTTCGTGCCTCGTGACTTGAGATTAAGCTACTTGCTTATTAGCATCGCCTGTAATGCATGACAATTATTTAGAAGAGTTCTAAGAAATACTCGCTTGTTGATGTTAATTGTTAAAAGTACCTACTTTAAGGTGTTTCTGCCGATGCCGCGCTCGATAACGAGCAGCCGGGCCGGACCGGATGCTACAGCCGATCGTCGCGCGATCATCACGACCTGCACGATCTCGACCATCCGTTCCATGAGACGGTCACCATTTGCGGTTCGATCGAAGGAATCGGCATGGTATCGAGAACCTCTCCGACGAGTTCGGGATCCAGAGAGCTGAGGTTGCCTGTGAGAACGGGCATCCCGAATGTGCGCAATATTTTCGAAAGGTCCGGCGCAAAGATTTTCAACAACAACCAGTTTCTGGATATCATTTTCTAAGTAGAAGGCGTTACATAAATGCGATCCAATGAAGTCGATCCAGTTTCTCACATCTTCTCGCCTCGTTACTTGAGAATATATTATTGTTATTACAGTGATCGAAGGTTTTGTATGGGCACGAAGTCCGGGGTGGGTCGGACTTTGGTCTGAGTTTGCGCGCGGAAACGGGCGGCATCGTAGTTCGACCATCCAAACCACGGCGCCCGCGCGCCTTTTCAGGCGGGCAAAGGATAGCGTAACATTTTGCCGGGTTTAGCGTCCGGAAGTGTCTTCGCCTGTTCCAACGGAAGTACCAACTCATTGGCGTACACGTCGACATGCTTTTCGCAGGCGGTGATATGACCAGCGCGAACGGAATAAGCCATATTTCGAAAGAGTTTATTCGTCGGGAGAAGGAAACTGGAGTAAAATAGCGAAGGCCGGAGGAGTGTTCCCGTCGACCGAAGGATCCGCTAAGCGTGGCTTTCGTCACCTCGCTGGAGAGGATGACCATGGGAGACGATCATGCCGAGCGGCGGCTGGTTGCAATTCTCGCCGTCGATATCGTTGGTTATTCAAGACTTATCGAGGATGACGAGGCCGGTACGCTGGCCGCGATGAGGGCATTGCGCTCCGAAGTCTTCGACCCACTGCTCGCGGAATATCACGGACGCACAGTGAAGCTCATGGGCGATGGCGCGATCGTGGAATTTGGCTCCGTCGTGGATGCTGTCCTATGTGCCGTTGCCCTGCAAAAGCAGGTTGCAGCACGCCAGGCGGATATCCTGCCCCAACACCGGCTTCTCTTCCGCATGGGCGTCAATCTAGGCGACGTCGTCGTAGAGGGCGATGATTTGCTGGGCGATGGGGTAAACGTCGCTGCTCGCCTGGAGCAGATATGTGAGTCCGGAGGGCTTTTTGTATCCGGCACTGCTTTCGATCATTTGCAAGGCAAGCTCGAACTGCCGCTTGAATTTATTGGCGAGCAGCATGTCAAAAACATCGCGCGCCCCGTACGCACCTATCGCGTGCTGTTCGATGGAAACGCTCCTCGTTGGCAGTTCAAAATCCGGCGTCTTCGCAGTTGGGGACCGCTCGCGGCGGTGGCTCTGGTTCTGGTGGCTGCTTTCGTTGCAATATGGCTAAGTCCGTGGACGACCAGTGCGGAAACGGCATCGATCGCTCGCATGGCACTCCCGCTGCCTGACAAGCCGTCAATTGCCGTCCTGCCGTTCGACAACCTAAGTTCCGATCCAGAACAGGCCTATTTCGCCGACGGCATGACGGAAGATTTGATCACAGACCTTTCGAAGCTGTCCAGCATCTTTGTTATCGCTCGAAACTCCACCTTCGCCTACAAGGGCAAGCCCATCAAAGTTCAGCAGGTGGCCGAGGAACTCGGGGTCCGTTATATCCTGGAAGGCAGCGTGCGCCGCCAGGGGAACCAGGTCCGCATCAACGCACAGCTCATAGACGCGCTCGGCGGCCATCATCTATGGGCTGACCGCTATAACGGCGCGATGAGCGACATTTTTACGCTTCAGGATAAGGTCATCGGCGAGATCGTGTCTGCGCTCACCGTCAAGTTCACAATGGCGGAGCGATCTCAGTCCGAGCAGGCGGAGACGAATAGCCCGCAGGCTTACGATGCTTTGCTGCAAGGCTGGGATCACCTGCGCCACGACGGCGAGGATGAAACCCTCAAGGCAATTCCCTTTTTCGAAAGGGCGATCGAGCTCGACCCCGGTTACAGCCGCGCTCATGCGGCGCTCGCTTCAGCGAATTGGAGGATTGCCGTTTCCAATTGGGAGGCCGCCAACCTTGGCTTCGAGAGGGCGATGGAACGTGTGGATCGGCACCTGGCTCTTGCGATTCGAAAGCCCAATTCGCTTGCCTATGCGATCTCCGCTGAGGTGCTGGCAAGGCAGGGCCGGTATGCTGACGCCTTCGCCAAAATCAGTCGTGCCATGGAACTCGATTCCAATGATCCCGAAAATCACCTCAGCAAAGCACGAATTTTGAACGCAACGGCCCAGGCTCCGGAAGCCGAACGCGAAGTGCAACGAGCCATGCGTGTCGATCCGCAATATCCGCCGAGCTATCTCAGGGTTCTTGCGATTTCACAGTTCCACCAGGAGAAATATGAGGAGGCGGTGAAGAACCTCGAACTGCTGGTGATCCGGCAATCAGACGTCAGTGAAGACTACGCCACGCTGGTGTCGAGCTTCGGCCACCTCGGGCGGACGGACGGCGTTCAGGAAAACATCGAAAAATACAACGCGCTCGCGGTTCCCGCCGGCTACTCGCCGCTGACGGTGCAGGAACTGGGATGGTACTGGTACGGCGACATTTTCAACTACGATACGACCTATCGCGAGCGCCTGAAGGAGGGCTTGCGCAAAGCCGGAGTGCCGGAGGGAGCGGGCACAGATATTTCCTATGACGAATACGCTCGCCTGATCGGCAAAAGCAACGGGGAATACAATATCAAGGGAGCCACTGAAATAGACGCCGCGACGGCCAAGCGGCTGCACGACCGCGGCGTCAAGCTCGTCGATGTGCGCACCGCTCTGAGCTTTGGTCGCGGGCATGCGCCTGGAGCCATCAACCTATCGGTCGTAGAGGTTTTGGCAAAGGACACGCTGTCGAAGGCCGTGAGCAGGGAGGAGGAAGTGATTTTCTCATGCCACGGCAAATATTGCGGCGATTCCGCCTACGCATCGGCGAAAGCCTTGGTATGGGGGTTTAAGAATGTCTACCACTTTGCCGGTGGTTTTCCCGCGTGGGAGGATGCTCACTACCCCATAGAGACCGCTCCGGGACAATAAGCGGATACCGTGCCTGAAGTCGCATGTCGTAAGAGGTGCTGCGCATCAAGCTCTGATGATTGATGTCAGCCCTCCGGGGGCGACGCAAGCCGGCTCGCATCGAACAGGCCTGTGGCGGCGAGCGGAATGATATCCTCACCTGATGTTGCGACATTCGCCTCCCGATGAACCGTGCGGGGGGAAACGCGAGGCGCGTTCAATCCCATCACCTCGCCGGGAGAATGCAGCGCCCATTTCATCAGCGCCGCGTCGGACGTCGATCCGAAGAAACTTGCTTCTTCCCAGGAAGCGGTCATCGGCAGGGAGGCGATCATATCGGCGCCCTGCCTGGAGGCCTGGTGTGCAACACGGAGGGGTTCGAAGCGCGCGTAGCCCGGCAATGCAGGCGCCGGTTTATCCGGAAGCACATCAATTGGGCCGATCGACGCAGTCTCCAGTTTGTCATCCACATCAGCGTCGTGCTTAAGGGCGGGAGGCCGCATCGCCGGTATCGGAATCGGCAAAGATGAAACATCCCCAGCGGACCGCTTGTCATCCCGCTCGACCGCGCCGGTCTGCAGCGCGAGCGCATTCACCGCTCGGCTTCGGGGCGTGGGTAGCAGCGCCGTCACGAGTTTATTGTCTGTGGTATCGCCGCTCGACCTGGTCGATGCGCCCACCTCTTCGTCTTCTCCAGCGGTGCTGGCGATCTGGATCGAGGTGGGGCCGCCGCGCTTCTTGTAGTTCGCAATCGCCTGATTGTATCCCGGCAGCGGCCGGCCATCGGCCGGGAGATGCATCGTCTGCCCATTCGGGAATATTCGAGCGAGTTCTTGCCGGGACATGCGGGGCCATGCCCTAACGTTACCGACGTCGAGATGCACGAAGGGCGATCCCGAGGTCGGATAATATCCAACACCGCCGCCCTGCATCTGCATTGCAAGCGCCCGCAGCGTCGAAAGCTTCACGCCGGGAACATAGAAATCCATCGCCTTGCCCAGCATGTGCTGGCTCTTCTTGGCGACGCCCGTGCTGCGCGAGCGGTTGCGGAGCATGTTGTTGGTGGTGGGCGAACGATAGGCGGAGACGATGTGGATGTAGTCCTTGCCGCCGCTGCGCTTGTACACCTCCCAGACCAGGTCGAGCAGCCTGGGGTCCATCCGGGTCGGCTCGTTCCTTCGCCAATCGCGCAGAAACCGATTGATCTGGGCGAGGCCCTTTGGATCGAACTTTCCGTCCCGCTTGTAGGTAATCGTGGCCCTCTCGCCCGTATGGGTAAAGAACAGCTTCAGGGCGCGATCTTCCGCCGAGGCAAATGATGCAGAACCGACAAGTGCCGGCAGCGCAAACAGAGCCGGCAGAATAGTCTTCGCGACGAACCGTTCCGCACGCGACAGGAGCGTGGCAATTCGGCCCAAGGCTCCGCCCGATAATCCTTGCACTGGATACTTCAACACGAACAATTCCGTCCTACACCAAACACTCGACGGTGTGCGGGGATCTCCGCATCCATCACGCTCAGTAAAGCCAGCTTATGGTCAATAAATTCCTAACGAGGGGATGCGGAAGGTTGGTGAGTTGAGGATGCGGGCCACCACCCGAGGCGAATTGCGCCCCTGCGCCCATTCATCGGAGCCAAGCACAAATCCGCTTCCACGAGCGTGACGTACTGGTGACCAATCGCGGCCGCATCTGCATGTACCGCAAGAAGATCAATATCTTCACAGTCATGGCCGGCCAGAGGCTCGACATCGAGGAGGTCGATGACGGCGTTTGGCTCGTCAGCTTCATGCGCTATGATCTCGGATATATCGATCTGGAGCAGAGGACTTTGCAAACCATCGACAACCCGTTCGGCACAAGGTTGTCACCCATGTCTTGGGGACGTTCTGTTACCTATGTCTCCGGTATGTACAGGCAGATTTCCGGAACGATGCGGCGGACTCGGATACCCGACAATTAAGTCACCATTGCTCGCCCATGCGACGCCCTGTAGTCTCGTCGTCTCACCGACAGGTCGTTAGTGAAACGCATCGATTCCATGGCAATTCTCTTCAAAACCACAATCAGCGAAAACTCCGCATTCGAGATGATCGAACGGTCACTGTCAGGCGTTTACCAATGTGACGGTTACCTCAATGTAGTTAGCGATGCGGGCGAGACGGCATTGTCTTGGGGTCCGGCAATGCATGCCGAAGAGTTCAAGGCAGAGGTCAGCCAAATCCTACGGCAGACTTGGGATGCTGCCCGCTTCTGGGTCATCTATGAGCGCCGCGAAGACCGGAAGGATCCAGAAGGGACTGACATCCGCAACGCCGCTTTCCGCCTGACGCGCGGATACAGCGGCGTTATCGTTGTCACGCTCAGTCTCCTTGGGAAGCGTGACAGCGCCAATGACCTGGAACTCGTCTTCGTCTGCTTCGAGCAGGATTTTCACAGGAGGAATTTTCGCGTGCGCTACGAGGGTAAGCCGTTACCAAACCAGGATTGATCTTGCTCGAAGACGTGTTGCTCGCGCGCGCGACCGTTCTAAGTTCGATTTGAAGGCGAGGGCAGGGGCAGGAGAACTGGGCGACCATCGCTTCTCTCATGGAGACCTGCAAACTCAATGCCGTCGATCCGCCGACCTATCTGACCGCCACGCTCACTGCCATCGTCAATGGTCACAAGCAGAGCCGTATCGATGAGCTATGCCGTGGAACTGTCCGGTTGAAGAGCCGACCACGGGCTGGTCAAATCCTGGCGGTCTGGGCGTTCAAATTCGCGAGGAAGCCGAGGAAATGACAGACTTCGACTTTGACGACGGCCTGCTTAAGATGCGATGGAACTGGCAACACCATCGCACGCAAGATGCTCCGACAGATTACCTATGCCCATGATCAATCGGGAGATTGGCCGCCCGCGAACCGTCGGTGCCGAGGGTTAAGGGGGATTCCCGAAAAAGAGTTTGAAAAGGGTGCTCCGGATCAGGGGCAGACACCCTTTTCGTGCTGAGTTTTGCAGTCTCAGCGGAACGGAAATTAGCAGAGAGATTGCTGTCTACCATCGGACCGAAGTCCGACTCACTCGCAATAATTCGTCGATGTCAGTGCCAAGGTGACACCATCAATCAATCCGTCCCTCGATCCGTTTGCATGCCCTGCTGACGATCGTCCAAGAGTAGAGCCGGAAGAGCCATTGAACAATTGGCCGGGAGCTTCGCGCTGATAGACAGGCAACAAAAAAGGCCGGGGCGAAACCGCACCGACCTTCTCGACATCGCTCTCCACACCAGTGCCAGTACATCCGTGGTCAAAAGCAGATAAGCGACTTCGGCAGTCGCGAACACTCACGTGGAGCGCTCACCAGCAACGCCGATAAATTGTAGATAGCCGATGATAGTGTCGATTTCAAGAGCGGGAAGAGGACGCGACGATCTTCTAGCCGGCATCACCCGAAACGACGCCGGGGAAAGGCGGTGCGAAGCGCGTTTGCCAGATCAAGTCATCGTGCGACGTTCGCGTGGCCCCGAGCACGGTAGGCGCCACCCAAGCTCATTCGCGGAAAAGTCGATCTGGACTGGAACAGCTCTAATGCAGCACTGCAAGCTTCGCCTGCCTCTTCACAAGGCCTTCGACGGTACCAACAAGCCTCGCGGCCCGCCGCTGGACGTGGCCATCGACGTCCTATCACTCCGGCAATCCCGTTCCCAACAGGCCCTGTTTGAATTTCTCAGTCTGTTCGGCAGTTTCGACAACGATCCCTCGCGCCAAAAACTCCCCGATCGTCAGATCTGGATGATTTTCGCGAACGCTTTTGGCAAGTGCGGCAGCTTCCTGGGAGCGGCCCGCCATAGACAAGCAGGCGATCATTCGGGTGCTGGTATACTTTCCGGGGTTCGGTAGCTGCTTTAGCGCCGCTAGGGCCTGCTCGTAGTCGCCCTTAAAATAGAGAAGATTACCCAAAACTGCGTGATACCAGTGAGGCGGGTAGGGGTTGAGCCGCATCCCTTCTTCGACCAAGGGAAGCGCTTCGTCCATACGGTTTCGCCTTGCCAGAAGTCCGCCGAGCTGGACCAATGCATGGGCGTCACTGGAATTGAGCTTATATGCCAGGCGGAATTCTCTCTCGGAGTTGTCAAAATCCTTCAAGTAAAGGTGAGCGAGCCCGAGTACACGATGGGCGCCAGCCTCTCCCTCGTCTAACTTTACGGCATGACGAGCGAGGGCGATCCCGTCGCGAAGTACAGCCGCCGGCGCGTTGGAATAGCCGCCGACCGCTATCCTCGCCAATGCAAGATGAGAGTGTGCCAGTGCAAAGCCTCCGTCGCCCGCAACCGCTGCTTCGAACATCTCCACTGCCTTGACGTTGTCATCCGGCTCGTAGCCTCTGAGATGCACGAGCCCTCGCAGATAATATTCGTAAGCAGCGAGGCTGGTCGGCGGTCGCCGGATGGACTCTCGATAATCACAGCTTTCGATTTGGCCCGCGAGATTTGCGACAATCATTTTCACGATCTCGTCCTGGATGCTGAAGATATCTGCCGCTTGCCGCTGATATTTCTCAGACCAGACCAACCGCTCCGTGTCGGCTTGGATCATCCGTACCGTGATCCGAACCTCGTCTCCCGACCGGACGCATGTTGCCTGTTACGAGATAGTTGGCGGCGAGCTTGCGCCCAACTTCCTTTAAACCCTCCGAGCGATCACGGAACGCAAACGCTGAGGACACCGCAATCACCGACAGGCTCCTGAATCTTGCCAGACCGGAGATGATGTCCTCAGTAAAGCCGTCGACGAGGAACTCGTTCGCTGCTTCATCTGCGCTTTGGAAGGGAAGGACGGCGACGACGGTTCGAATTGACTGCTCTATTGTGGGAGTGCGAGGCCAATGCCATGCACGCACCGGCCTGGAAATATTTTTCAGATGTAGCAGTCCTCCATCTACAAACAGCCGCTGCAATTCCTCTGGAAGGATGTCGTGCGTTGTTTCTGAGATGCAGATGCCATCCGGTAACGCGTGTTGTTCGAGGCGCGCCGCAACATTCACGCCGTCGCCGAACACATCGTCCTGAGTGATCATGACCTCGGCGTAGTTTATACCAATTCGAATTCGAAGAGGATCGGTGCCACTGGCAGCTACAGCCTCGCTGGCCAGCAGATGCTGTACCTGCAACGCCGTCGAGATGGCGACGGCCGGGCTTTCGAATATCGAGAGTAGGCCATCACCCATAACTTTGATTGTCCGACCGCCACTCTTGAGGATTCGAGGCTTGAGGATCTCTTCTTGCAAGCGACTCACGCTTGCCAGGGCTCCTTCTTCGTCGGCTTCCATCATGCGCGAATAACCGACAACGTCCGCCGTCAGGATGGCCATCAGTCGTCTGGTGGTGGGCGAAGAGGACATCTGTGACAAATCCCGAGTAAACGGCAAGTGCTTCGAATGGAATGTACAGTCTTACGGCACTGATGTCATGCAGCGGGAGGGATAACGCTCCGCAACCCAGCATTGGTTGACCTGCCATTTACGCCGCCTTGGGGGGAAGATGTTGCTCTGCTGCCCTTAAAAGGCTCAGGCGCTGAGCTATCGCGGAAAAAATACCAAACCTCTGCCCGTAGGCGCAAACCTACGCGGGCTTACTAGGCGCATTTTATGGCTAGGGGCAGTCTTCAAAACGGTGGCGCACCCGACAGGATTCGAACCTGTGACCTTTGGAATCGGAATCCAACACTCTATCCAGCTGAGCTACGGGTGCATGCCGAAGGCGGTTTGAATCGCCTGTCCGATGGGTGGTTCTTAGCCTAGCTTGCGGCTGGCTTCAATCGCGAAATTCTCAGAAATACGGGTGCTTGTAGTTTCCAGGGTCTTTTTATCCGTCAGCCTGGGGAACGCTACATAAAAAAACTCCGCCGGCCTTGCGGGCGGCGGAGTGTTGTTGTCGCGGGCTGTTGCCTTGCGGCGGTCAGATCTGCATGGCGCCTGGGCCGGGGATTGCCTTTGGCGGCACCTTGCCGAGGATGATCATGCCGAGGACTTCGTCCTTGGTCACATCCTCGGTGCGGGCGTGGCCCACCACCTGGCCGTTCTTCATGACCGAGACGCGGTCGGCGAGGTCGAAGACGTCGTGGATGTCGTGGCTGATGAGGAAGATGCCGATGCCTTCCTTCTTCAGCTGCTTGATCAGCTCGCCGACCTGCGCCGTCTCCTGGGGGCCGAGGGCTGCCGTCGGCTCGTCCATGATCAGGATGCGGGCGTTGAAGAGGATCGCACGGGCGATCGCCACCGATTGCCGCTGGCCGCCCGAAAGCGCCTTCACCGGCTCCTTGAAGCGCTTGAAGTTGGGGTTGAGGCGCCCCATCACCTCGCGGGCCGAGGCCTCCATCGCGACGTCGTCGAGCGTGCCCCAGCGGGTCTTCAGCTCGCGGCCGAGATAGAGATTGGCGGCGGCGTCGACATTGTCGGCGACGGCGAGCGTCTGGTAGATCGTCTCGATGCCGTATTTCTTGGCATCGCGCGGATTGCGGATGTCGGCAGGCTCGCCGTTGATCATGATCTCGCCGCCATCGCGCTTGTAGGCGCCGGAGAGGATCTTGATGAGCGTCGACTTGCCGGCGCCGTTGTGGCCGAGCAAGGCCACGACTTCGCCCGGGTAGAGATCGACCGAGGCATTGTCCACGGCGTGAATGCCGCCGAAGGAGATCGAGATGTTTTTCAGTTCCACGAGGGGAGTGCGTTGATCAGCCATGTCTGGGGCTCCTCTCACTTGGCACGGGCGCGGTAGACGGTGTCGAGCCAGACCGCCACGACAAGGACGGTGCCGACGACGACGCTCTGCAGCGGCGTATCGACATGCGCGAGCACCATGCCCGACTGCAGCGACTGCATGACGAGCGCGCCGAGCATGGCGCCGGCGATGGTGCCGGTGCCGCCTGCCAGCGACGTTCCGCCAATGACGGCGGCGGCGATGGTATAGAGCTCGTCGAGCGTACCCTGCGAGTTCGTCGCGGCGTTGAGGCGCGCGGTGGAAATCGCGGCCGCGATAGCGGCCAAAATACCCATCAGCGCGAAGATGCGCACGGTGACCCAGCGGGTCTTGATACCGGCGAGCTCGGCCGCTTCGGGGTTGCCGCCGATTGCGAAGACGTAGCGGCCGAAGCGCAGCCTTGTCGCGATGAAGGTCATGATGATGCCGACGACGATGGCGATCAGCACCGGCACGGCGATACCGTAGGGGATATCCAGGCCGGTCTCGGGCCAGGGAATATTGTTGGTCTCGGCATATTTCTTGGCGATGTTGATCGGCCAGTAATAGCTGTTGGCGATCCAGACCGCGCCGAGGATAAGCACGCAGCTCAGGATGGCGAGGAAATATTCAGCCCACATCGGCCGGCGCGGAAAACCGAAGCGGCGGCGCTGCCGGCGTGAGCCGACGATGCTTGCGATGACGAAGAGGCAGGCACAGATGCCAACGATCCAGCTCCAGGTGGCGCCGATCGAGCCCTCAGCCCCGCCGCCCATGATGCGGAAGGTCTGGTCCATCGGGGCAACCGTCTGGCCGCTGGTGACGAGCCAGGTCGCGCCGCGCCAGACGAGCAGGCCGCCGAGCGTGACGATGAAGGAGGGAACGTTGAGGAAGGCGATGATGATGCCCTGGAAGGCGCCGATCAGGCAACCTGCCGCCAATCCGACCAGCAGCGTGATCGCCCAGGTGAAGGGGCTGTCGAAGCCGATATATTCCGGCAGGATCTTGGCCTGCGTCACGCCCATGATCATGCCGCAGAGGCCGAGCACGGAACCGACCGAGAGGTCGATGTTGCGGGTGACGATAATCAGCACCATGCCCGTCGTCATGACGGCGATGTCGGTCGTCTGGACCGAGAGGTTCCAGAGATTGCGCGGAGTCAGAAAGAGGCCGCCGGTGATGATGTGGAAACCGATCCAGATGATGATCAGCGCGCCGATCATGCCGAGCAGGCGCGTGTCGATCTCGGTGGCGCGGAAGAAGCGGGTCACCGGACTGGCTTCCGCCGCTCGCGGTCCGCTTGATGTTGTGGATTTTACCATTTCGGCCATGGGTTTGCCGTTCCCCCACTTTGTTTGGACGGACGCGCCGGCATGCTAGAGGCTGCCATCGGCGTCATGCGTCTGTTCTTCAACTCACCATCGCGATGCTTCCGGAAACCGGTCGCGTGGCGTCGCGACACCCTTCCGGCAGGGAATGAAAACCCGCGATGGTGCGGCGAGGCGGAGAAAACTTCGTCGTTGGAATTCTCATCCGCATCCGGCGCCGCAGCGGTGTTCCGCTGCGGCGCCGGCAATTTCAGTTCACAGCCCTTGGCTTACTTGCAGGCAGCGACGCTGTCGGCCTTGACGCCCTGGCACGCTTCCGCCTTGGAGATCCAGCCGGCGTCGATGACGACGTTCAGGTTTTCCTTGGTGATCGCAAGCGGCTTCAGGAAGACCGACTGCATTTCGACGCCCTTGGGGCCGCCCTTGAAAGCCTGGGCGCCGTCGATCTTGCTCATGTCCTTGCCGCCGGCGAGGTCGAGAGCGATTTCAGCGGCGCGCTGGCCGAGTTCGCGGCTGTCCTTCCAGACGGAAACCGTCTGCGTGCCGAGAGCGATGCGGTTGAGGGCTGCCTTGTCACCGTCCTGGCCGGAAACCGGAACGGAGCCGGCCAGACCCTGCGCGTCGAGCGCCGCGATGGCGCCGCCGGCAGTGCCGTCGTTGGAAGCGACGACGGCGTCAACCTTGTTGTTGTTGGCGGTCAGGAACTGCTCCATGTTGCGCTGAGCGTTCTCCGGCAGCCAGCCGTCGGTATAGGCTTCGCCGACGTTCTTGATCTTGCCGGCGTCGATAGCGGCCTTCAGCACTTCCTGCTGGCCCGAGAACAGGAAGTCTGCGTTCGGATCGGAAGACGAGCCCTTGATGAAGACGTAATTGCCTTCCGGCTTGGCCTTGAAAACGCCTTCAGCCTGCAGGCGGCCGACTTCCTTGTTGTCGAAGGTGATGTAGAAGGCAGCCGGGTTTTCGATCAGGCGGTCATAGCCGACGACGGGGATGCCTTCAGCGGCGGCCTTTTCGATGGCCGGGCCGATCGCATCGGAGTCCTGGGCGAGAATGATCAGCGCGTTGGCGCCCTGCGAGATCAGCGATTCGACGTCGGTCAGCTGCTTTGCGGCAGAAGACTGCGCGTCAGCGGAAATATACTTGGCGCCCTTGGCTTCGAGAGCCTTCTTGATGGCGGCTTCGTCCGTCTTCCAGCGTTCTTCCTGGAAATTCGACCAGGAAACACCGACGACGAGATCGGCAGCCATGGCAGCGGTATGCACGGAAACGAGGATGGCAGCACCCGCCATCAATTTCAAAATAGACTTCATAATGTCCTCCCGAGTGGATTGCGACCGGCCCAGCCCATGCTTCCTCCGGCCACCGCGAATAGCTGTCGAGAAAGGTTCGGATTTTTTTCTCGACAGTCGAGAAATTTAGTGTCAGAGATTTTTTCAACTGTCAACACTGCACTGCCGGCTTAATTTCCTTGCGAAACAGCGGCTGGAGATGCAGTGGAAACCACGGGAAGAGCAAGCAGGAGGAGAGGGCGGCATTCATGCTGACCAAGTCGAGCACGGAGCTGGTCCGGCAGAGAAACAGCGTGCTCGTGCTGTCCGTGCTGCGTCGCCACGGTGCGCTCGCGCATACCGAAATATCCGATTCCACCGGGCTGTCATCGGCCACCATCTCGGCGATCACCACTGAGCTGGAAAAAGCCCAGGTCATAGAAAAATCGGAACAGCAGCCGGCAAGCGGCCGCGGCCGGCCGCGCGTGCTGCTGCGCCAGCGGCGCGATTGCGGCTATCTCATCGTCGTCATCATCTCCTCGGATGCGGTGCAATATTCGCTGGTCGATTATGCCGGCAAGCTGATCGACCGCTTCAGCGAGGAACGTTCCCATGATCCTGCGGGTGCCGTCCGCTTTGTCGCGGCGGTGCGGGCCGGGCTTTTGCGGATTCTCGATCGCTCGAAGATCAGCCAAGAAAAGGTGCTGCTGATCTCGATCAGCAGCAAGGGGCTGGTCAATTCCACCGAGCCGGTTCTCGTCTGGTCGCCGATCTTCGGCAGCGAGCAGATCGATTTCGAATCAGCACTCCGGCCGGAATGGCAGGCCAAGGTGATCCTCGACAACGAGACGCTGCTGGTCGCGGCAGCGCTCGGCGCGCGTGAGGAGATCTTGAAGGGCGCCGATTTCCGCTCGCTCGCCGCCCTTTCGCTCGGCCATAGCGTCGGGCTCGGCATCGTCAGGCGCGGGAACCAGACGGGCCAGGAAATATCGGCACCCAATTTCGGGCACATGCTGCACATGGCCAATGGCGGGCTCTGCCGCTGCGGCACACGTGGCTGCATCGAGGCCTATGCCGGTTTCTACGCGATCCTGCGCAGTGCCTTCGAAGTGCCGCTCGATACGATCCCGGCAAAGTTCGTGCCGGTGGCGGAACTGGACAAGATCGCCGCAAAGGCGCGCCAGGGCCACCGCGTCCCCGCCTTTGCCTTCCGCCAGGCGGGGCTGGCGCTCGGCAACGGGCTGTCGCGCATGCTGAGCCTGACGGAGCGCATGCCGATCGCCATCACCGGGCCGGGCACGCGTTATTACGACCTGCTTCGGCAAGGGATCGAAGAGGGTCTCGGCCAATCGCATATCGTGCGCATGGAGGGCATGCCCGAGATCAGGGTGGTGGCCGACGAGCAGATTCTCGTCTTCGAAGGACATCTGAACCGGGCGCTGTCGGTGATCGACGAGGATATCGTTCTGTCGGGCGTTCAGGGAATCCAGGCATCGGCGATTATTCAGGAATCGGGGTGAGGGTTTCTTTCAACCGACGTGTGGTGATTGCAGCAGCAACGGGCCAGTCGGTAGTATGCGGTAGTATGCGACTTTGAGGGGTGTGCCGTGCCAGCCCCCTCTGGCCTGCCGGCCATCTCCCCCACAGGTGGGGAGATCACAAGTGGCTAAACCTTGCCGCCCGTCTAGCGTTTCGTCGTGCTGTGATGCCTGTTGTCGGGCGAGCGCGCGCCCACTCCCCACCTGTGGGGGAGATGGCCGGCAGGCCAGAGGGGGGCGTCGCAGCACGCCGTTCACCAAAAGATCTCTGAAACGCGAAATGGCCGGGCAAGCGCCCGGCCATCTCATGCATGGCTTCCGGTCCGGAGAGGGCCGTCAGCCGATCTTGATGAGCTTGCCTTCCTTGACGGACTGGACCGCGGCATCGGCGAGTGCCAGCGCTGCGAGACCATCGGCGCCTGATGGAGAGATCTTAGAGCCCTTCTCGATCGCCGAAATGAAGCTGGCGATCTCGTTGGCATAGGCTTCGGTGTAGCGGGTCATGAAGAAATCATGCAGCGGCGGGCGGGTATAGCCGTCGCCGTTGGCGACTTCGATCGAAACAGGACGCTGGTTCTCGGCCGAGACGAGGCCCTTGGAGCCGTGTGCCTCGATACGCTGGTCATAGCCATAGGTGGCGCGGCGGGAGTTGGAGATGATCGCCTGCTTGCCGGATGCGGTCTGCAGGATCACCGAAACGCTGTCGTAGTCGCCAGCTTCGCCAATCGCCTTGTCGACGAGAACAGCAGCGGTCGCGAAAACCGACACCGGTTCTTCGCCGAGCAGGAAGCGGGCCATGTCGAAATCGTGAATCGTCATGTCGCGGAAGATACCGCCCGACCGCTTGATATAGTCGACCGGCGGGGCGCCGGGATCGCGCGAGGTGATCGTCACCATCTCGACATCGCCGATCTTGCCTTCGTCGATGACCTTGCGGACAGCCATGAAATGCGGGTCGAAGCGGCGGTTGAAGCCGACCATCAGCTTGGCGCCGGTCTCTTCCACCACCTTGATGCAGGCCTTGACGCGGGCGACGTCGAGATCGATCGGCTTTTCGCAGAAGATCGCCTTGCCGGCGCGGGCGAAGCGCTCGATCAGGTCGGCATGGGTATCCGTCGGCGTGCAGATGACGACGGCGTCGATATCCTTGGTGGCTTCGATCGCCTCGATGGTGCGGACCTCGCAGCCATAGGCGGAGGCGATGGCTTCAGCTGCCTGCGGAAAGGCGTCGGCGACCGCGACGAGCTTTGCATTGGCGTCGCTGCTGACAGCCTTCGCATGAACCTTGCCGATGCGGCCGGCGCCAAGAAGACCAAATCTCACTGTCATTCCAACCTCCCTTGAATTCGGAACAAATAAACCGAATTGTCAAATTTCTGGAATTTTCATTCCACCTTCTCTGCGTCGCGTCAAGGCCTCGGATCTTTCACATTTGCAAGATTCGAACCAGAGCATTTCCGGCTCGGATTGAAGCGTTCTGCTGGAGCCGGCTTCTCGAACATTCGATACCGTTTGAGCCAACAGAATACTTTAATCTGGCCAGGAAAGGCTTTAGAGACAAGCGCGGCACAGGCCGAGGGCAGTGCGACATATCCGACCGCGGGGTAAAGATGCAGCTGATCGATCCGAACCATCCGGCATACCGGCGCCTTTGGGTGCGAGTTGCCATCGTTGCCGTCTGCTTCGGCTGGGCCGTGGTCGAGTTCGTCACCGGCGATCCGTTCTGGGGCGTGCTCGCGGGCGGGGCGGGCGCCTATTCCTTCTATATATTGTTCTGGACCTTCAAGCCGCAGCCACCAGCCACCGAGCCGGCCGCGCAGCCTGACGCCGAGGAAGAAGAAGGGCCTGCGGCGACCGCTGAAAAGCCTTCCAAGGACGGGCAGGCGGAATAATCAGCAGGCGATTCGCCGCAGCGCTTCGTCGATCAGCAGATTGGCGAGCATCATCCGCTTCGTCGCGTTGTCGAGGAAGGGCAGAGGCAATACCGTCGGGGGTGCTGGCCGGCGGTGTGGGTGTCTCTATATGCTGATCTGGGCCTTCACCGGACACGGCGGCAGTAGTCACACCCGATGACGCGGGCGGGGACGAGCGGCAGTAGTCGAAGAGAAGAGGGCCGAATAATCGAAGCGTGGCGCGATCTTTCCGATGCGCGCCACGCTTGACGTTTTTGTTTGATACGATCGCAAAACCGACGCACGGCTTCGCGTGCAGCCAGCCCGATCTCCGGCGCATTCCCGTCCTGTCAGAGTGACAGTTCCTTGGCTTTCGCGTCGATCTTTTCGCAGGCATCCCCGAATGGATCGTGCATCGGGACCAGCGGCGAAACGCCGAGCAGGAGAAGCGCTTTCAAATGTGACCAGCCACCTCCCAGCAACGGCGCAAAGGATGTCATCACGATGCGTTCCTTGCCATAGAGGCGCTCGTACTCTGGAAAATTGCAGAAGTTCTCGTGATTGCTGTTCTTCAGATGGAAGGACTCGGCCTCAGCACCTTCGGCAAGGATAGCTTCGTGCGTATCGAGCATGACGGCATAGTACTCGATCGATACGTCGGCGGCGGGAGTGACCGATGCAATCGTCTTGCCGTTCACGAGGTCCTTCACCTGGATCAGAATGCCGTTCAGGTGCAGCGCATGGCCAGGCGACAGATAGAGATCCGAATGAGGTGTGTGCCCGTCCAGTGCGTGGCGGGAAACCCGGATCGGCACGACGTCCTTCTGCCAGCGCGCGCCGCTCTTCTTGAAACTTTGGCGGCCGACCCACTTTACCGGACGGGTGCTACCGTCAGGAAGGGCAATGCGATCGCCGATGCGCAGATCCTCGACAGGCTTCTCACCGCAATCCGTGAGGATCGCCGTTCCCCGCAGGAAACATTGTGGGCCGCTCCCGCTGCCGCCACCGCCACTGGAGCCACCACTTCCGCCTGAGCCACCGCCCCCGCCAGAGCCGCCGTTTCCACCGGTGCCGCCCCGTCCCCAAAGCCGCCCCAGCGCGTTGGCCGGAGAGGTGGTAATTGCTGTGGCCAAGGCGGCCACGCCGGCAAGACGAGCTCCGGCGGCTGCGGCTACACCTAGAAAATGTCTGCGCGCAGTATTGCGTGGTAGCTTCGGATCTTCCGTAGATGACATGTCGGCGCTCTCCTGAAAACATTTACACCGCCCTATGTTACACTGGGTTGTATCGCATTCAATTTCGCTAAATTGCGCTAGGTCCTACCGACAAGGGCGTAGGCATGGTCTACGGGGGTCCCGAAATACGCTATTGCCGGTAGTAAAAAGCAGCATATTTCTCTGCTACCCGAGCGCGAAAGAATCAGACTGAGCACCATGAGCACCGGTTGAAGCGCAGGAAAAACAGCCCATATAGAGCTCGCGAATCGAGCCGGAAACGGCGGCTCTTCCAAAGCCTCGGAATGTTTGCCTGCGTTCGCGAGAAAGCTTCAGCTGTGCGACAGGCGGCGCATCGCCTCGTCGATCAGCAGATTGGCGATCATCATGCGCCTGTTGGCATTGTCGCGGAAAGGCTCTGCGACGCCATCAGGATGATTGGCCTTGGCAAAGGCGCGCCGCTTCTCGTTCAGTGTCTGTTGGGTATCGGCGGCAACGATCGCCAGTTCCGCAGCGATCTCTTCCGGAGCGATGCGGGCGAGATGGTCCGGCATGACGGGCTCGGGTGGAGGCGCAGACGCCGGTTCCTCCGCGAGCGCGGCGGCGGGATCGAGATCCAGATTGTCGAAATAGGCCTGGCCGACGCGTTGTGAGGCGGCCGAGACACCTTCCATGACATCGAAGGCAAGCCCGGTCGCAAGGCCCGGCACCCGATGGGCCGCCGGCGCCTCGGCGCCTTCGTCCGTCTCGTCCTCCGCCTTCAGCCGCTCGAGGACTGATTGAAATACCGACTGCCCGAACAGCATCCCGCCTTCCTTGAGAGCATTTCCGCTTTTTCTTCGAACCACGGAAATGCTCTATCTCCTTGTTCACGCAATTCCGGACGCAAAACCGCTACACACTTTTGCTGGAATTGCTCGAGGCGTATTAAAAGAGAGCAAGATGGCGCAGGGCTTGCGGCTGTCGTCAGCCGGCCTGCTTGCGGCTCTCCTCGAGGATGATGTCGTAGAGCAGCCTTGCACTCGGCGGCAGCGCCCGTTCTCTGGCGGTGATCATGCTGTAGGGCTTGACGTTGATGTCGAAATCGATCGGCAGCATGCGCACATCGGAAGCCTTCGAGCCCTGGCTTGCAAGGAACTGCGCGACATCGACGGCGACGGGAGCGATCGCATCGGTTTCGCAGATGATGGCACAGGTCAAAAGCAGCGAGGAGGTGTTGACGATGTTTTCGGGCAACGCCACGCCACGCGACAGGAAGACGTCCTCGATCGTGCGGCGCAGCAGCGTACCCGGCGGCTGGAACACCCAGTCGTAATCCCTGACCTCGGCGAGGCTGCTCGTCTTTTGCTTCATGAGCGGATGGCGGCTGCGCACGATCAGGCAAGCCCGTTCGATGCCGATCTCCTTCACCTCGAACAGGCGCGGATTGAGATCATCGGGAATGCGGCCGATGATGAAGTCATGGCGGGCGGCGAGCAGCTCGCGGGCAAGCACGTTGCTCGTCTCCACCTGGATGTTGATCTCAATGCCGGGATAGGCCTTGCGCACCTTGTTGATTGCCGGCACGACGAGGCTCATGGCCGGCGCCGTCACTGCGCCGATGAAGACCGAGCCGCCCTTGCCGCTTTTCAATTCACCGATCTCGCGGCTCGCCTCGCGCAGCTCCAGGAGGATCTTCCGAGCCCTTCGAGCAAGCGCTGCGCCGAAGGTCGTCAGCACCACGCCGCGGGCCACGCGCTCATAGAGCGACGTCTTGGTGATCGATTCCATTTCGGACAACATCCGCGACGCGGCAGGCTGCGAAATGTTCAGAACCTCGGCTGCGGCGGAAATCTGTCCGCTATCTTCGATTGCGACGATCATGCGCAGGTGATTCAGCTTAAGTCCTGCGCGTAACAGGCTGTCATCGCCGAAATTATCGCTGTGGATATCGACGTGATCCATCGAAAATGGCTCAGAAACAATCGTCATGGTTGCAGCCTCCTCACTGCGCTCCATCAAAAGTAATACTTTTTAACGATATACCAAAATTGTTATGCATATTACCACTTATTCTATTTGACAGTTATAGGAATCCATACCAGTTTGCCGCCGTGTGCTGGTTGGCACTCAACACGTGTGAGATCGTGGAGGAGACCTACTTCGTTTCTCACCATCTGAAGTAACTATCCAATACGGAACCTGCCACAGTTTCGGGGCGGGCGATTTTTCGTCCGCTGCTCTATTAACAAGGGAGAGAGAAATGAAATCCATTATCTCATTGATGGCTGCGGCTGCCTTCGGCGTCGCTTCGTTCGTTATGCCGGCAATGGCGCAGGACAAGGGGCTTGTCGGCATCGCGATGCCGACGAAGTCTTCGGCTCGCTGGATCGACGACGGCAACAACATCGTCAAGCAGCTCGAGGCCGCTGGCTACAAGACCGACCTGCAGTATGCTGACGACGATATTCCGAACCAGCTTTCGCAGATCGAAAACATGGTCACCAAGGGTGCCAAGGTTCTCGTCATCGCTTCGATCGACGGCACGACGCTTTCCGACGTTCTCCAGAAGGCTCATGACGCCAACATCAAGGTGATCGCATACGACCGCCTGATCCGCGACTCGGCCAACGTCGACTACTACGCCACCTTCGACAACTTCCAGGTCGGCGTTCTGCAGGCTGGCTCCATCGTCGACGCCCTCGGCGTCAAGGACGGCAAGGGCCCGTTCAACATCGAACTGTTCGGCGGTTCGCCGGACGACAACAACGCCTTCTTCTTCTATGACGGCGCAATGTCGGTTCTGCAGCCTTACATCGACAGCGGCAAGCTCGTCGTGAAGTCCGGCCAGACCGGCATGGACAAGGTCGGCACGCTGCGTTGGGACGCTGCAACGGCCCAGGCCCGCATGGACAACCTGCTCTCGGCGAACTACACCGACGCCAAGGTCAATGCCGTCCTGTCTCCCTATGACGGTCTGTCCATCGGCATAATCTCGTCGCTGAAGGGCGTCGGCTACGGTACTCCGGACCAGCCGCTCCCGGTTGTTTCCGGTCAGGACGCTGAAGTTCCGTCGGTCAAGTCGATCATTGCTGGCGAACAGCACTCGACGGTCTTCAAGGACACCCGCGAACTCGCCAAGGTCACCGTTGCCATGGTCGATGCCGTCATGTCCGGCAAGGAGCCCGAGGTCAACGACACGAAGACCTACGACAACGGCGTCAAGATCGTTCCGTCCTATCTGCTGAAGCCGGTTGCCGTCGACAAGACCAACTACAAGCAGATCCTCGTCGACGGCGGTTACTACACCGAAGACAAGCTGAAGTAATGAGAGGGACCGGAACCCGCGCTTGCGGGTTCCGGTCTTCGATTTTATGATCGCCTAGCCGCTCGACGGCTGGAGGCGCTGGAACTTTGACTATGGACAATACCATCCTCGAAATGCGGAGCATCACCAAGACGTTCCCGGGCGTCAAGGCGCTGGAGAACGTGAACCTCAAGGTTCGCCAGGGTGAGATCCACGCATTGGTGGGCGAAAACGGGGCCGGCAAATCGACCCTGATGAAAGTGCTATCAGGCGTCTATCCGACAGGAAGTTATGAAGGCGACATCGTCTATGAAGGCGAGACGCGCAACTTCAAAGTCCTCAAGGATTCCGAAGAAATCGGCATCGTCATCATCCACCAGGAACTGGCGCTCGTGCCGCTGCTTTCGATCGGCGAGAACATCTTCCTCGGCAACGAGAATGCCAAGAACGGCGTCATCAGCTGGGAAGAGACGTTCAACCGCACGAAGAAGCTGCTGACCAAGGTGGGTCTGCGGGAATCTCCGAACACGCTGGTCACCGACATCGGCGTCGGCAAGCAGCAGCTCGTCGAGATCGCCAAGGCGCTGTCAAAGAGCGTCAAGCTGCTCATCCTCGACGAACCTACCGCTTCGCTCAATGAAAAGGACTCGGACGCGCTGCTCAATCTGCTGATCGAGTTCCGCAACCAGGGCATCACTTCGATCATCATTTCCCACAAGCTGAACGAGATCCGCAAGGTCGCCGACCAGATCACCGTCCTGCGCGACGGCATGACCGTCAAGACGCTCGACTGTCACACGGACGAGATCAGCGAAGACATCATCATCAAGAACATGGTGGGCCGAGATCTGGCCGACCGCTATCCGCCGCGCTCCGTGCCGATCGGCGAGACGATCTTCGAAGTGAAGAACTGGAACGCCTATCACCAGCAGCACCGCGACCGCCAAGTGCTGCACGACATCAACGTCAATGTCCGCAAGGGCGAGGTCGTCGGCATTGCCGGTCTCATGGGGGCTGGCCGCACCGAATTCGCGATGAGCGTCTTCGGCAAATCCTATGGCCACAAAGTCAGCGGCGAGGTCTTCGTCAATGGCAAGGCTGTCGATGTCAGCACTGTGCGCAAGGCGATCGACGCCGGTCTTGCCTATGTCACCGAGGACCGCAAGCAACTCGGTCTCGTGCTCAGCGACAGCATTCTGCACAATACGACGCTTGCCAATCTCAATGGGATTTCGAGCAATAGCGTCATCGACGACATCAAGGAGATGAAGGTCGCGACCGATTACCGGTCGAAGCTGCGCATCCGCTCCTCTGGCGTCTTCCAGGAAACGGTCAATCTTTCGGGCGGCAACCAACAGAAGGTCGTGCTGTCGAAGTGGCTGTTTTCCGATCCAGATATTTTGATCCTCGACGAGCCGACCCGCGGTATCGACGTTGGCGCAAAGTACGAAATCTATACTATCATCAACCAGCTTGCCGCCGATGGAAAGGGCGTTCTGATGATCTCATCGGAAATGCCCGAACTGCTTGGCACATGTGACCGCATCTACGTGATGAACGAAGGACGCATCGTCGCGGAACTGCCGAAGGGAGAAGCAAGCCAGGAAACTATCATGCGCGCTATCATGCGCTCAGGGGAGAAGAGACAATGACTCCGGTCAACCCGACAACCGAGCATAGCAACGTCGTTTCCGTTGCCGATTATATCCGCGGCAATATTCGTGAATACGGCATGCTCATCGCACTCGTCGCGATCATGGTGTTCTTCCAGTTCTATACCGGCGGCATTCTCTTCAAGCCGGTCAACCTGACGAACCTTGTTCTGCAGAACTCCTTCATCGTCATCATGGCGCTCGGCATGCTGCTCGTCATCGTCGCCGGCCATATCGACCTGTCGGTGGGCTCGATCGTCGCCTTTGTTGGTGCGCTCGCGGCGATCTTCACCGTGTCATGGGGCATGAATTTCTGGCTTGCCGGCCTGATCTGCCTGATCGTGGGCGGCATCATCGGCGCGGCGCAGGGCTATTTCATCGCCTATCACCGCATTCCGTCGTTCATCGTGACGCTTGCCGGCATGCTTGTTTTCCGCGGCCTGACGCTGACGGTTCTGAACGGCAAGAATATCGGTCCGTTCCCGAAGGAGTTCCAGGTCATCAGCACCGGCTTCCTGCCGGGCGACATGATCGACATTGCCGGCACACCCGTGCAGTCGACCTCGCTGATCCTGACCGTGATCCTGCCTGTGATCCTCTTCTACCTCGCCTGGCGTCGCCGCAAGGTGAACGAAGACCACGGCATCGATGTCGAGCCGATGGGTTTCTTCATCGTCCAGAACCTGGTCGTTTCGCTCGCAATCCTGTGGATCGGCTATCTGCTCTCCACCTATAAGGGCCTGCCGAACGTTCTCGTCGTCATGCTGGTGCTGATTGCGATCTACGCCTTCATCACCCGCCGGACCACGATCGGCCGTCGCATCTATGCCATGGGCGGCAATTCGAAGGCGACCAAGCTTTCAGGCATCAATACCGAGCGGCTGAGCTTCTACACCTTCGTCAATATGGGCGTGCTTGCAGGCCTTGCCGGCATGATCATCGCGCTTCGCCTGAACTCGGCAACGCCGAAGGCCGGCGTCGGTTTCGAGCTCGACGTCATTGCGGCCTGCTTCATCGGCGGCGCCTCGGCGTCCGGCGGCGTCGGCAAGATCACCGGCGCGGTCATCGGCGCGTTCATCATGGGCGTCATGAATAACGGGATGTCGATCGTCGGGCTCGGCATCGACTTCCAGCAGATGGTGAAGGGCCTCGTGCTTCTCGCCGCAGTGTTCTTCGACGTTTACAACAAGAACAAGGGCTGAGCGCCTCAAGGCGCCAGCCAGGCATTCGCAGTCCTATGAATGATGGATTCCGGCTCCTGATGGAGCCGGACAGGCGGAGCTTTTTCCTGTCTTCGCCGAAACGAGAAGGATCGAAGACGTGCTTATTTCACAGATCAAGGGTGCAAACGGAGAGATCATCGTCGCCGTGCGTGAGCAGGGCGGCGCTGCAAGGTCGGTCAAGAACGCCGTCAGCGTCTATGCGCTGGCGATGGAAGCCGCAGACGGCGGCAAGTCTCTTGCCTCGGTCATCGAAGCCCATGGCTACGGCGATGCCGTCGATCTTGAAAAGGCCTATGCGGAAGGCCGCTTCCTTCCGCCGATCACCCATCCAGATGCCGCGCACCTGCATCTGACCGGCACCGGCCTGACACATTTGGGCTCGGCGGCAACGCGCGATTCCATGCACAAGAAGACCACCGAAGCCGCCGAGGAAACCCTCACGGACTCGATGAAGATGTTCAAGATGGGTCTCGAGAACGGCAAGCCGAAGGCCGGCGAAAAGGGCGTCCAGCCCGAATGGTTCTACAAGGGCAACGGCCATGGCGCCGCAGCCCCCGGCGCGCCGCTCATCTCGCCTTCCTTCGCGCTCGACGGCGGCGAGGAGCCGGAGATGGCCGGCATCTACGTGATCGCCAAGGACGGCTCGCCCTTCCGTATCGGTTTTGCGCTGTCGAACGAATTTTCCGATCACGTTACCGAGCGGATCAACTATCTCTATCTCGCCCATTCGAAGCTGCGCCCGGCCAGCTTCGGCCCGGAAATCCGCGTCGGCGCGGCGCCTGAGGATATTCGCGGCACTTCGCGCATCAAGCGCGGCGACAAGGTGATCTTCGAAAAGCCGTTCCTATCAGGTGAGGCGAACATGTCGCACACCTTCGCCAATCTGGAATATCACCATTTCAAATATGGCCTCTTCCGTGCTCCGGGCGATGTTCATGTCCATATGTTCGGCACGGCGACCCTTTCCTTTGCCGACGGCGTCAAGACCGAAGAGGGCGACGTCTTCGAGATCGAAGTTGCCGAATTCGGCCTGGCGCTCCGCAACCCGCTGAAGGTGGCCGCCGAGGAAGAGATCGCCGTCAGGCAGCTCTGAATTCAAGACCTGGCCGCATTCGGCGGCCGGCTCTTTGCTCGTAAACGGTAAAGGAGGCTTGTTAAGCCCATGACCATTTATCAAAATCTGATCGCCGGCGAATGGGTCGGCTCGAATGCGACGAAGAACATCAACCCGTCGGATACGAATGAAGTCGTCGGCCTCTATGCCGACGGCAGCGCTGATGACACGAGAAACGCCATCGCCGCCGCCAAGGCCGCCTTCCCGGCCTGGTCGCGCTCGGGCATCTGGGAGCGCCACGTCATCCTGAAGAAGACGGGCGACGAGATCATGGCGCGCAAGGACGAACTGGGCGCGCTGCTTGCCCGCGAAGAAGGCAAGACGCTGCCGGAAGCCACCGGTGAGGTGATCCGCGCGTCGCAGATTTTCGAATTCTTCGCCGGTGAAGCGCTGCGGCTGGCCGGTGAAGTCATTCCGTCGGTTCGCCCGAATATCGGCGTCGAAATCACCCGCGAGGCGCTCGGTGTCATCGGCATCATCACGCCGTGGAACTTCCCGATCGCCATTCCCGCCTGGAAGATCGCGCCGGCGCTCTGCTACGGCAACACCATCGTCTTCAAGCCGGCCGAACTGGTGCCCGCCTGTTCCTGGGCGATCGTCGATATCCTCAACCGCGCCGGCCTGCCGAAGGGCGTGCTGAACCTCGTCATGGGCAAGGGCTCGGTCGTCGGCCAGGCCATGCTCGAAAGCCCCGACGTTCACGGCATCACCTTCACCGGTTCCACCGGCACCGGCAGGCGCGTCGCCGCCGCCTCCATCGAGCATAACCGCAAGTTCCAGCTGGAAATGGGCGGCAAGAACCCGATGGTCGTGCTTGACGATGCCGATCTCAACGTCGCCGTCGAGGCCGCCGCCAATTCCGGCTTCTTCTCGACCGGCCAGCGCTGCACCGCTTCCTCGCGCCTGATCGTCACCGAAGGCATTCACGACAAGTTCGTCGCAGCACTCACCGACAAGCTGAAGACACTCGTCGTCGACAACGCGCTGAAGGCGGGCACTCATATCGGACCTGTCGTCGATGAGCGGCAGTTGAAGACCGATACCGACTATATCGAGATCGGCAAGTCGGAAGGCGCCAAACTTGCCTTCGGCGGAGAGGTGATCTCGCGCGACACGCCCGGCTTCTACCTGCAGCCGACGCTGTTTACCGAAGCGACCAACCAGATGCGCATTTCGCGCGAGGAGATCTTCGGGCCTGTGGTCTCGGTAATCCGGGCGAAGGATTACGACGAGGCGCTTGCCATCGCCAACGACACGCCGTTCGGCCTTTCGGCCGGCATCGCCACCACCAGCCTGAAACATGCGACGCACTTCAAGCGCAATTCCGAGGCTGGCATGGTGATGGTCAACCTGCCGACGGCAGGCGTCGATTTCCACGTGCCGTTCGGCGGCCGCAAGGGTTCGTCCTACGGCCCGCGCGAGCAGGGCAAGTACGCCGCCGAATTCTACACAACCGTCAAGACCGCCTACACCCTGGCTTGAGACAAGTGCGATAACCTGGGCCGTACGAGGCGGTCCGGCGATATCCTGAAGGATAGAGACGATGAAAAAGAAAGCGGAATGGCCGCGCAGGCTGAGGTCGCAGGAATGGTACGGCGGTACGAGCCGCGACGTGATCTATCACCGCGGCTGGCTTAAGAACCAGGGTTATCCGCACGACCTGTTCGACGGCCGGCCGGTGATCGGCATCCTCAACACCTGGTCGGATATGACCCCGTGCAACGGTCATCTCAGAGAGCTCGCCGAGAAGGTGAAGGCGGGCGTATGGGAGGCCGGCGGCTTCCCGCTTGAGGTGCCGGTGTTCTCGGCATCCGAAAACACCTTCCGCCCGACGGCGATGATGTATCGCAATCTTGCCGCGCTGGCGGTGGAAGAGGCGATCCGCGGGCAGCCGATGGATGGCTGCGTACTGCTGGTGGGCTGCGACAAGACCACGCCGTCGCTTATCATGGGGGCGGCTTCCTGCGACCTGCCTTCGATCGTCGTCACAGGCGGACCGATGCTGAACGGCTATTTCCGTGGCGAACGGGTCGGCTCGGGCACGCATCTGTGGAAGTTTTCCGAAATGGTGAAGGCCGGCGAGATGACGCAGGCCGAATTCCTCGAGGCGGAAGCCTCGATGAGCCGTTCGTCGGGCACCTGCAACACCATGGGCACCGCCTCCACCATGGCTTCCATGGCCGAGGCGCTCGGCATGGCGCTCTCTGGCAATGCTGCGATCCCGGGCGTCGATTCCCGCCGCAAGGTCATGGCGCAGCTGACCGGCCGGCGTATCGTGCAGATGGTCAAGGATGACCTGAAGCCCTCCGAGATCATGACGAAGCAAGCCTTCGAGAATGCCATTCGCACCAACGCGGCCATCGGTGGATCGACCAATGCCGTCATCCACCTGCTCGCCATCGCCGGCCGTGTCGGCATTGATCTTTCGCTTGATGACTGGGACCGCTGCGGCCGTGACGTCCCGACCATCGTCAACCTGATGCCGTCGGGCAAGTATCTGATGGAGGAGTTCTTCTATGCCGGCGGCCTGCCGGTGGTGCTGAAGCGCCTCGGCGAAGCAGGCCTCCTGCACAAGGACGCGCTGACGGTATCCGGCGAAACCGTCTGGGACGAGGTCAAGGACGTCGTCAACTGGAACGAAGACGTTATCCTGCCGGCCGAAAAGGCGCTGACAGCTTCGGGCGGCATCGTCGTGCTGCGCGGCAACCTCGCGCCGAAGGGCGCGGTGCTGAAGCCTTCGGCGGCTTCGCCGCATCTGCTGGTGCACAAGGGCAGGGCTGTTGTCTTCGAGGACATCGACGACTACAAGGCCAAGATCAACGACGATAACCTCGACATCGACGAAACCTGCATCATGGTCATGAAGAACTGTGGGCCGAAGGGCTATCCCGGGATGGCCGAGGTCGGCAATATGGGGCTGCCGCCGAAGGTGCTGAAGAAGGGCATCCTCGATATGGTGCGCATTTCCGACGCCCGCATGTCCGGAACGGCCTACGGTACCGTCGTCCTGCACACCTCGCCGGAAGCGGCTGTCGGCGGGCCGCTGGCGGTCGTGAAAAACGGCGACATGATCGAGCTCGACGTGCCGAACCGTCGTCTGCATCTTGACATTTCCGAGGAGGAACTGGCGCGGCGGCTCGCCGAATGGCAGCCGAACCATGATCTGCCTACATCCGGCTATGCCTTCCTGCATCAGCAGCATGTCGAAGGGGCAGATACCGGCGCCGATCTCGACTTCCTCAAGGGATGTCGTGGAAACGCCGTCGGCAAGGACAGCCACTGACCGGGTGGAAAGAGACTGAAATAGATCAAAAGGCGGGGCATTGCCCCGCCTTTTTCTTGTTCTTCCCGGCCGATGGCAATCAGCCGTTCAATACTGCCATGTGGTGGTTTTCCCCGGCGCCATGTTCGAAGAGTGCGCGGATCGCCGGCCATTTGCGGCGGAAGGCAGCGACGCAGGCGGGGTCGAAATGCGATCCGCTGCAGGCGATGATTTCCTCGTAGGCCTGCTCGATCGGCCATGCCTGCTTGTAGGGCCGGTCGGAGCAGAGCGCTTCGAAGACGTCGGCGACGGCGACGATGCGGGCTTCGATCGGGATTGCGTCGCCGGACAGGCCCTTGGGATAGCCGCTTCCGTCCCATTTCTCATGATGGCCGGCGATGATGGCGGTTGCGACGCGCGAAAGCTCGGCGGAGCTGTTGGCAAGAATGGCGACACCGATCGGGACATGCTCGCGCATGCGTTCGATCTCGTGCCGCTCGAGCTTACCCGGCTTCTGCAGGATGGCGTCGGGAATGGCGATCTTGCCGATATCGTGCAGGGGAGCGGCGAGATAGATATTGCGCCGCTGGATGCGATCGAGGCCGAGGCCTTCGGCAATCAGCTCGGCGATATTGGCGACGCGCTCGATATGATCGCCGGTATTGCCGTCACGCGAGGCCATCGCCTGGGCAAGGCACCAGATGATCTCCTGTTCGCGCATGTCGGCCTGTTCTGTGGCATGCCGGAAGGCCATGTCGAGTGATTTTGCCCGGTCGGCAAGCGCCAGCTGGGCCTTATGCAGGGCCATCAGGTTGAGGACGCGCGCCTGCAGTTCCAACGGGTCGAAGGGCTTGGCGAGAAAATCCGTGGCGCCGGCCTCCAGCGCTTCCAGCCGAACCGACCGCTTCGCCTGCGAGGTGATCATCACAACGGGCACATCCTCATAGCCCGGCCGGCGGCGCAGCCTGCGGATCATCTCGATACCGTTCATCTGAGGCATCATATAATCGACCAGCACGACGTCGAAATCGACGGCCTGGCAGCGATCAAGGGCTTCGAGCGGATTGGTGAAGCTTTCGACCACACAGCCGGCGAAACCACGGACGGCGGTCTCAAGGGCGAGAAGGCTAGATTCGCTGTCGTCGACGATAAGAAGAGGCATGGACGATCCCGTTAAATCCCAGAAACAAACAGGCCGCCCTCATCGGAGGGCGCGTTCGTCGCCTCATCCGTGCCGGCAGCTGAATATCATCATGAAAGCCTGCATCATGCCGCTTCTTGAACGGCGCCTGCCGAAATACACCAGGCGTCGCCGCAGACAAGCTTGTGCCTGCGGCCTTAAAATAGAGTTTAGTCTGCAATGAAAAATTGAGGAACGGCAATTATAACGTGCGCCGCGTGCCGGAATCAGGCGAAATTTCGGGACCGCCGGGCTCTATATTCAAGTCCAACATGTTTGTTTCGCGGCGCGTTCGGCAGCTATTCCATCGGCCCTATCGCAGGTGCGGTAAAGCTGTCTGTATGCCCGGCTCAGCTTTGGCTCTGGCTTTGCATCTGTCCGCCATCCTCGACCTTCACGGTGACCGACAGCGTTTCGCCCGGCGTGCCGATGCGCATGCCTGAAATCGGCGCGGCATCACGATAGCAGAGGCCGGAGGCGACTCTGATGTAACGGGCATCCGGGCAGATCTCGTTGGCGGGATCGAAGCCGACCCAGCCGAGGCCGGGAATATGCGCCTCTGCCCAGGCATGGGTCGCCGCCTGTTCGATCTTTTCCTCCATCATCAAATAACCGGAGATGTAACGCGCCGGCACCTGCAGGGCGCGGGCGGCGGCAATGAAAATATGCGCATGGTCCTGACAGACGCCGCTCTTCCTCTCCAGCGCCTGCTCGGCGGTCGTCTCGGTATTGCTGGTGCCGGGCCTGTAATCGACCGTTTCGTGGATCGCCGCCATCAGCGCATGCATGCGGGCAAGCTCGTTATCGCCACCAACGCCCTTGATCAGTTCCTTCACCAGCTTGCCACCCTTGGTCAGCGGCGTGTCGCGCAGGAAGAGCCAAAGCGGGCAGAAGCCGGTATGCGGGCCGGTGACGCCGTTGTTATCCCCTGTCTCGACCTCGCCTTCGGCGAGGATACGCGTTACGTCCTGCTCGCCTTCCAGCGAGACCAGATTGACGTGATTGCCGTACTGGTCGTCATATTCGACCTCCGGCGTAGCGCCCTCGACCTTCAGGGCCCAACCGAGTACTTTTTGAGTGGCGTTTGTCGGCGGCGTCAGCCGTAGCCGTTGCAGCGAGAATTGCGCCGGTTCGTCGTAGCGGTATTCGGTGAGGTGGCTGATCTTCAGTCTCATATTGTTATCCGCTTATACATAGAACCGGTAGCCGTCGGAAATTTCCGCGCCGAGCTTGTTATTGCGCGAGACGAAATCCTCCAGGAACTCGTGCAGGCCCTGATCCATGATATCCCGGATCGCCCTCGTCTGCAGTGTCGTGCGGATTGAATCCGCGGTATCGTGGGCAGGGAGCCGCGCCTCGTAATCCTGGGCCAGATAGCCGAGATTGCTGACGATCTTCTCGTAGCAATAGGCAAGCGAGCGCGGCATCTGGACATTGAGGGTCAGGAAGTCGGCAATGTTCATTGCCCGGTATTCGCCGTCATAGGCCCAACTATAGGCACGGTGCGCGGAGACTGAGCGCAGGATCGATTCCCACTGCACGTTGTCGAGGGAAGAGCCGACAGCCGAGACCGAGGGCAGCAGCACGTAATATTTCACGTCGAGGATGCGGCTGGTATTGTCGGCCCGCTCGATGAAGGTGCCGATGCGGGCAAAATTATAGAGCTCGTTGCGCAGTGTCGAGCCATGGAAGGCACCGCGAATGAGGCCGGCGCGGCGCTTGATGACATCGATCACCTCTGGCATTTCGGCCGCCTTGACGCGCTTTTCGAGCAGTGACTTCAGGTCGATCCAGCATTCGTTGGTGGCTTCCCAGGTCTCACGCGTCAGCGCCGTGCGCACCATGCGGGCATTGTTGCGGCCGGAATCGATGCAAGACATGACGCTCGACGGATTGGTGCGATCGCGCAGGAGATAGTCGATCGCGTCGGCGTTGGTCAGCTTGTTGTGGCCTTCGTCATAAGCCTCGCGCACGCCCGCACTTTGCAGCACGCCATCCCAATTGTCATCGCCAGTGCTGCTGCGGGTCAGCGACATGCGCAACCCCGCATCGATCAGGCGGGCTATATTTTCGGCGCGCTCGATGTAACGAAACATCCAGTAGAGGCCGTTTGCTGTTCTTCCGAGCATCAGTCCTCCAATACCCAAGTGTCTTTGGTGCCGCCGCCCTGGCTGGAATTGACCACCAGCGAGCCTTGCTTCAGCGCCACGCGGGTGAGCCCGCCCGGAATGATCTGTACCTTGTCGGATACAAGCACATAGGGGCGAAGGTCGACATGGCGCGGCGCAATGCCCTTGTTGACGAGGATCGGCACGGTGGAGAGCGACAGCGTCGGCTGGGCGATGTAATTGTTCGGCTTGGCTTTCAGCTTCTCGGCGAAATCGGCGCGCTCCTTCTTCGACGCCGTCGGGCCGACCAGCATGCCGTAGCCGCCGGAGCCGTGCACCTCCTTGACCACGAGCTCTTCCAGGTGTTCCAGCACATATTTCAGGCTGTCGGCTTCCGAACAGCGCCAGGTCGGCACGTTTTCGAGCAGCGCCTTGCGGCCGGTATAGAATTCGACGATCTCGGGCATATAGGAGTAGATCGCCTTGTCGTCGCAAATGCCGGTGCCCGGCGCATTGGCGATGGTGATGTTGCCGGAGCGGTAGACATCCATGATGCCGGGAATGCCGAGCGCGGAATCGGATCGGAAGGTCAGGGGATCGAGGAAATCGTCGTCGACGCGGCGGTAGAGCACGTCGATCGCTTCGTAACCGCGTGTCGTCCTCATCTTCACCTTGCCGTCGATGACGCGCAGATCCGCACCCTCGACCAGTTCGACGCCCATCATGTCGGCGAGGAACGAATGCTCGTAATAGGCGGAATTGTAGATGCCCGGCGTCAGCACGGCGACGCGAGGCTTGCCCTTGCAGCCGGGAGGGGCGAGCGAGGCGAGGCTTTGACGCAGCAGATAGGGATAATCCTCGACACGCTGCACCTTGTTCTCGTGAAAGAGCTCAGGGAACATCTGCATCATGGTTTCCCGGTTTTCCAGCATGTAGCTGACACCGGAGGGCGTGCGGGCATTATCCTCCAGCACGTAAAACTGGTCCTCGCCGGTGCGCACGATGTCGGTGCCGACGATGTGGGTGTAGACGCCGCCGGGCGGCCGGAAACCGATCATTTCGGGGATGAAGGTGACGTTGTTTTCGATCAGCTCGCGCGGAACGCGGCCGGCGCGGATGATCTCCTGCTTATGGTAGATATCGTCGAGAAAGGCGTTAAGCGCGATCACCCGCTGCTCGATGCCTTGGGCGAGCTTGCGCCATTCGCGGGCGGAGATGATGCGGGGAATGATGTCGAAGGGGATGAGTTTTTCGGAACTGTCGGCATGGCCGTAGACCGCGAAGGTGATGCCGGTCTTCCGGAAGATGTTTTCCGCATCGCGGGATTTGGCAATCAGATGCGCCCGGTCTTGGCTGTTGTACCACTCGAAGTATTTTTCATAAGGCGGGCGAGAACTTTCGTCCCCGGTAATCATTTCATCAAATGCCAAAGGCTCGGCTCCCCTTTTTTGTTCATTTGAATACAACGCAAATGGCAATGCAAGAACCATGCGCATTTCGAGGAAAAGATTTTGCGCTGCGGGAAACGGGTGAAAATCTGGGCATTTAAAGTGATGCGGTGCGGCATGGCGGATGGTGGATCTCGATGCTTGCGCAAAATCTGAGCATGTGATTGTTTTTCGTTCGGCCTACTGCATAATTTCACCCTTAAATCGACTCCGCTTTAAGGGTGAAATTATGCCGCAATGAAAGTGCTACAACGTCCTTTGCGCCTCTCGAAAAGACGCGCGGCGCTGTAGACGGTCGAATATGGTCATGCGCGGGCAACCGCGGGCTGGCGCGACCGCCACTGGATCGCTGCCATCAGCGAAATTTCAGATAAGCATCAACGCTTCGCCTTTGACGGCGGCGGCCGGGTAGGGCTATCAGCACGGCACCTCTTCTCTCCCGAGCCGCTCCATGTCCCTCGATCGCCTTGCCCCCGCCGTCTTCGTCCTGCTCTGGTCCACGGGCTGGGTGGTGGCGAAATACGCCTCGCTGCATTCCGAGCCCTTCACCTTTCTTTCGATACGCTACGCGCTGTCGGCGGCGGCATTCCTGGCGCTCTGCCTGGTGGTGCGGGCGCAATGGCCGAGCCGGGCGGCGGCGCTGCGCGCCGTCTATTCCGGCTTCTTCCTGCATGGCTTCTATCTCGCCGGCCTCTGGTGGGCGATCGCCAACGGCGTGCCGGCCGGCATATCCGGCATCATCGCGGCGCTGCAGCCGCTGTTGACGGCGATGGCCGCTCCCTTCCTCATCGGCGAGCGGCTGCAGCAGGCACAGAAACTCGGCCTTGCCCTTGGCTTCGTCGGCATTGCCATCGCCATTTCGCCGAAGCTGCTCGATCCGGCGACCGCCGATCTCACGCATGCCGCCCTGCCGCTGGCGATCAATCTCGTCGCCATGGCGTCCGTCACCTACGGCACGCTCTATCAAAAGAAACACCTGCAAGCCGGCGACCTCCGAACCATCGCGACCCTGCAATATGTCGGCGCGCTGATCCTCACGCTGCCGCTGTCGCTGGTCTTCGAGCATCAGCATTTCGATGGCGCCGCGCAGGCCTATGGCGCGCTGGCCTGGTCGGTCTTCGGTCTATCGATGGGCGGCGTCGGGCTGCTGCTCTATCTGATCCGCCGGGGTCAGGTGTCACGCGCCGCCTCGCTGATCTACCTGATGCCGCCGGCGGTTGCTCTCGAAGCCTTCATCGCCTTCGGGGAACCGCTGACCCTGCCGCTGATCGTCGGCACCGTGGTGGTCGTGACAGGCGTCTATCTGACGAACCGCAGGGCGTTCAGAGAGCATAGGCCTGCAGAGGCGTAGATAACAAAAAGGCCGGAGATCTCCGGCCTTTTTGCTTTTCAATCGTTCGACGTTCAGGCGCGTTCGCGGCGCTGGCCGCCACCGTTGCGGGAGCCGGAGCCACCGCGACGATTGCCGCCGTTGCCGTCGCGGCGCGGTTCGCCGGCCTGGGCCTGCTGCGGGCCGCGGTCCTCGCCATGCTTGCGGGCCGGGCGGCCGTGGGCATGGCGGCTGTTGCCGCGGTGATGACCGCTCGGCTCACCATTGGCATGGGCGCCGTGATGGGCCGGACGCTGCGGCTTTGCAGAGGCGCGGAAATCGGAGGTCGAGGCCAGATCGTTGTCGGGGCCGAGATCCGGGGTCGCTTCACCGCGGCGCTGACCGCGGAAGTCCTCGTTGCGGCTGGTCGGGCGCTCCGGACGCGGACGACGCTCCTCGCCGCCGGCGCGGACTTCGCTGCCTTCACCTTCGCGGCGCGGGCGGCGTTCCTGACGGCTGCCGCGATGCTCGGAGCGATTCTGGTCGCCACGGCCTTCGCCACGACCCTGACCTTCGCGACCCTGGCCGCCATTGCGATTGCGGTTGTTGCCGTTGCCGTTGGCGCGACGGGGGCCGCCGCCGATGTTTGCCGGCGCTTCGCCGCTGGCGACAGTGATGTCGATGCCCATCAGGCGCTCGATATCACGCAGCAGCTTGGCTTCGTCGGGAGCGCAGAAAGCGATGGCGATGCCGTCGCGGCCGGCACGCGCCGTGCGGCCGATGCGATGCACATAGGCGTCGGGCACTTCAGGCAGGTCGTAGTTGTAGACGTGGCTGACGGCCGGAATGTCGATGCCGCGGGCGGCGACGTCGGTGGCGATCAGCGTCTTGATGCTGCCGTCGCGGAAGGCCTTCAGCGCCCGCTCGCGCTGACCCTGGCTCTTGTTGCCGTGGATCGAGGCGACGGAATAGCCGATGTTTTCGAGATGCTTCATCAGCTTCTCGGCACCGTGCTTGGTGCGCAGGAAGACCATGGCGCGGCCATCGGGGTTTTCGGTCAGCGACTTGCGGAGCAGCTCCGTCTTGTCGTTCTTGCCGGCGACGAAATGAACGTACTGCTCGACCTTGTCGGCAGCCTTACCTGGAGGCGTGACTTCGACCTTGACGGGATCGACGAGATATTCGCCGGCAAGATCGGCGATCGCCTTCGGCATGGTCGCCGAGAACAGCATGGTCTGACGCTTTTTCGGCACCATCTTGGCGATCTTGCGCAGATCGTGGACGAAGCCGAGGTCGAGCATCTGGTCGGCTTCGTCGAGCACGAGATAGCGAACGGCAGTCAGCGTGATCGCGCGGCGATTGATGAGGTCGAGCAGCCGGCCGGGCGTGGCGACGAGAATATCTGTGCCCTTTTCAAGCTGAAGCTGCTGCTTGTTGATCGAGACGCCGCCGACGACGACATTGATGCGCAGCGACGACTTGCGGATGAATTTCTTCAGGCTCTCGGCGATCTGGTTCACCAGTTCGCGGGTCGGCGCAAGGATCAGCGTGCGCGTCGTGCGGTTGTCGGGGCGCCGTTCATCGGCGAGCAGCTTTTCGATAAGCGGCAGTCCGAAAGCAGCGGTCTTGCCGGTGCCGGTCTGGGCAAGGCCGATCAGGTCGCGGCCTTCGAGGAGGAGAGGAATGGCATGTTCCTGGATCGGCGTCGGCGTTTCGATGCCGAGCTGGAACAAAGTAGCGACGATCGGCTTGGAGACACCAAGCGATTCAAAATTAGTCAAGGTATAACCTTTCGGGGCGCCACAATGACTATCGCCGGAACGCACCATGCGATCCGGTTTCATTCTGGCGTCAAGAACCCCGCGTGAAGTGGGAACTTGTGAGTTGGAAAAAGCTTTCCAGCGCTTCTGGCCGCTCATGGGAGTGCGGCGCTCTATCGAAATGCGCTTTTGTCCCTTCTTCCTGCATCTGTATTTTTCAGCAGGGGCACGCTCACGCGGCGGCCGGAAGGGTGAAAGCTGACCCGCATTTGGGCTAGTTCGCGTGGAAAGTCAAGTGCGGTGCACAAGAAAGCCTCAGCCTTGGTCAGGTGAGGGCATGACGAGGACGAAGCTTTGCGATGCGGTCTCCGCGCCGTTGACGAGGATGGCGATGCGATGTTCGCCTGGATAATAACGCCGCGTCGTGATCGGCCGCATGGCGTGGCGACGCCCAATTGTATGGCTTTGCCCCGGAGCGAGCATTATCGCCTTGCACTTGAACACCTTGGGTGAGAGCGAACCGTCGCTCTTCACATGGTGAACGGCGTAGTCGATCATCAGCGACTGCGCTCGCTCGCCTGCATTCGTCACCCGGATTTCGAAATCCAGCCCTTCGCCGAACATCACCTCGCCGTTTACGAGCCGCAGTTCGCACTCGAGCGAATCGCTGGCGGCGAAGCCGAAATTGGCGAGCGCCTGCGCGTGGCCGTTCTTCAGCAGCGTGCGCGAGGCATGTTTCAGCAGCCAGCGGCGTTCGGAGGAAGCGCCGTCGATATGGCCGGCGATGAAGGCGGCGACCAGATCGGGGTGATCCTTGGCGACATCGTTCAGGCTGTTGGCCACGGATCGGCGCACATAATCCTCCGGATCATCCATCAGCGCGGTCAGGATGGGCAGGATCGGCGCCGGATCCTTCACGAGCTGCGGCAGGCGCATCGCCCAGGGCAGGCGCGGCCGCGTTCCCTCGCTCGCCAGCCGGCGCACATGCTGGTCGGGATCGTCGACCCAGCCTGAAACGATGGCAAGCGCGCGCTGCTGGTCGCGGTGGATAAAGGGGCGGATGCCGAATTCGGCGGTGAAATGCGGCGTCAGCGCCTTTAGGAGATCGAGACCGAGATCGAAGTGATCAAGGCCGCGTGCGGCGATGAACTGATTGACTGGCAGCAGCATCCAGCCTGAGAGCCCCGGCCTGCCGGCGGCGGGCAGGCTGGCCTTGAGAATGGCTGCGGCCTCCCGGAAATCACCGGGAAGCGTGGCAAACAGCGCGTCGCGGATCAGCGCCGACCGCTCCATCAGCTCCAGCGCGGAGAGGCCCTCGGTCGCCAGCGTCACGAAGCGGTTTTTATCGAAGATCTGCGCGTTGCCGGCAATACGATCGGCCATATCGCCGACCAATGTTTCATGCAGCAAGTTCTTGAGCGGTTCCGGCATGCTGGTCCTTCCTCTTTATGCGACCACCGCATGCCGGCCGAATGAGGGCAGCATGGTCTGCGAAACATCTGGCGATTTGCTATCAGAGAATAGAGTGATCGCACCCACTCGAGCAATCGTGTGCAGATAGTGGGGGTATGCGTGTGGCGCGAGCTTTAGCGTATCGGTGCCGTCGATTTCCTTGGAATAAGGGTTGGGGCCGAGATCCGAATACGCTCGTCGGCAGGACTGTTGTCACCGGCAAGAAGATCAAGGGCGTTTGACGCAATTTGCTCGAACGGCACCCGCAACGTCGTCAGCGGCGTGGGGAGGTGGCTGACAATCGGAATGTCGTTATAGCCTACGATCGAGATGTCCTGCGGCACGGAAAGGCCAAGTTTCGTCAGTCCCGACAAGGCGCCGATGGCAGTATTGTCGTTTACGGCGAAAACAGCGGTTGGGCGCGGACTAAGACGCATCAGGGTTTCGACGGCTACCGCACCGGACTCAATGCCGAATGTCGAGGGAATGATGTATGAGGGATCTGCATTCAGTCCAGCCTCTTCCAGGGCGTGGCGGAAACCCTCCACGCGGCCTCGCGAACTGGAGGCATAGGATGGACCGGCAATGACGCCAATTTTGCGATGGCCGAGATCGAGGAGATGGCGGGCCGCGAGGTAACCACCGAGCCTGTCATCGCCGACCGACGAGAGGCTGTGGCCATCCGTCCGGAGGGCCAGGACATAGGGAATACCGCGTTTTGCCAGCTCGTCCGGAAAGTCATCGTCTTCCCGCGCCGTCGAAAGAATCAGTCCATCGACACCGCGCTTCAGCAGAGACTCGGCCGCAAGCCGGTCTGCCTTTGGCTTGTCGTCGGTCGTTGCGACAATCGCGAAGCGGCCACTACGGCTGCAGGCCTTGGCCAGTGCTTCGTAAAGCATGGCCATGACCGTATCCGTCAGCCTGGGCACGATCACCCCGATTGTCATTGTGTTGCCACGCCTAAGGCTCGCTGCGGAAACGTCCCGAACGTATCCCAGCTCTTCGGCAACCTTGCGCACGCGACGCGCGGTCTCGCTGTCGGAGCGGGGAAGCCTTTCGTCGAGAATGCGGGACACGGTAGACTTGGAGACACCGGCTGCGGCAGCGACGCCGTGAATAGTGACACGGGTCTGCCCCTGAACTTCATCCGTCTTTGAATTCATTGAGCCTTTTCCATTCGAGTCGGCATTGAGCCGCCGCTCTCCAGCATGCCTCAAAAAAGATATTGACTCCAGAGAATTCGAGAACGATAGTGGGAACGTTCCCGTAAACGATCCTATACCGATCGCGAGCGAACCGCGATTGCACGAAGGAGGAGACCAATATGCAACCGATGGATATGCGCGGGCTGAGCCCGGCCCCCGTTACCGCTTTCACCCGCGACGGTGAAATTGATCACAAAGCCAATGCCAAAATCGCCAAATGGCTGGTCTCGATGGAAGGCGTCAAAAGCCTCGTCATCCTCGGCCATGCCGGCGAGGGCACCTTCCTCACGGAAGAGGAGCGCCTTGCTCTCATCCGCACCTATGTCGAAGCGGTCGACGGTGCCGTTCCGATCATTGCCGGGATTACCGGTGAAGGCACGAGGGTCGCCGCTGAAGAGGCCAGGAAATGCAAGGCGGCTGGTGCCACCGGCGCACTCGTCTATCCGAACCACGGCTGGCTGCGTTTCGGCTTTCAGAAGGGAGCGCCTCAGGATCGCTACAAGGCAATCTGGCAGGAGTCTGGCCTCCAGTGCATCCTGTTCCAATATCCCGACGCCACCAAGGCATCATACGATCTCGATACACAGCTTGCGATTGCCACACAGGAAGGCGTCGTCGCCACCAAGAACGGCGTGCGCAATATGAAGCGCTGGTATGTCGAAATTCCGGAGCTGAAGAAGGCCAATCCAAAGCTGCAGGTTCTGAGCTGCCATGATGAATGGCTGCTGCCAACCATGTTCGATGTCGACGGTCTGCTCGTCGGTTATGGCAATATCGCGCCGGAACTGCTGATCGACCTGATCAAAGCTGGCAAGGCGCAGGACTATCCGGAAGCGCGCAAGATCTTCGAACGCCTTCTTCCGGTGACGCGTGCCGTCTATCACCGCGGCTCTCACATGGAAGGCACCGTGGCCCTGAAACTCGGCCTTGTCCACCGTGGTATCCTTGATCACGCCACGATCCGCGAGCCGCTGAAGAACCTTGGCGAAAAGGCCGAAGCAGAGATCTTTGCTGCCTTCGACGCCGCCGGTATTGGCCGCGTTGACCAGTTGCTGGCTGCCGAGTGACCTCTTGACGCCCCTGCGCAGGTCGCAGGGGCGCATTCCGAAGGGAGGAGGAAACCATGGAAACCCGCCGAGGCAGACTTGAACGTCTTTGAAGGCCATTGCTCTGACAGGACGAACTGACGCGCAGTAGCAACCATCAAGCAGGAGCGCCCCTGGCCGGGAGAGTGGTAGGCCACGGGGCGAGAAGGAGGAACCAATGAATGTCATGCAGCCAATGCCGGCTGAGACGGCGACTGTCGCTGATCCTCAGGCCGAAATCAGCGCTCGTCTGGAGCGCCTTCCCATCACCCGCGAGGTATTCTGGGCGCGCAATATCGTCGGCGCCGCAACGTTCTTCGACGGCTACACGGTCATCGCCATCGCTTATGCCATGCCCGTCCTCGTGCGCGAGTGGGGCCTGACCCCTTCACAGACAGGCATGATCCTGTCGATGGGCTATCTGGGGCAGTTGATCGGTGCGATCCTGTTTGGCTGGCTCGCCGAGAAGATCGGCCGGCTGAAAGTTCTCCTGTTCACCATCCTGCTCTTCGTCAGCATGGATGTCGCATGCCTGTTTGCTGCCGGGGCAGGCATGATGATGGCCTTCCGTTTCGTCCAGGGGATCGGCACCGGCGGCGAGGTCCCGGTCGCCAGCGCCTATATCAACGAGTTGATCGGATCGAAGGGGCGCGGCAAGTTCTTCCTCCTCTATGAGGTCATGTTCCTGCTGGGCCTCGTCGGCGCCGGGCTGATCGGCTACTTCTTGGTGCCGGTTTACGGCTGGAAGGCGATGTTCGTCGTCGGTCTCGTTCCCGCAATCATCATGGTTCCTCTGCGCTGGTTCCTGAAGGAATCACCGCGTTGGCTAGCTGCCAACGGCCGCTATGGCGAAGCAAACGCTATCGTCACCCGCATGGAAGAAAGTGCTCGTGCAGCCGGCAAGGAATTGCCCGAACCGAAGCTCATCCAGGCGCCGGTCCGCCGAAAGTCGGACTGGCGCGAGCTCTTCCAGGGCATTTACCTGAAGCGGACGCTTTCCATCTGGGCAATGTGGTTTACCGCCTATACGGTTGCCAACGGTACGATCACCTGGCTGCCGACCCTGTATCGACAGGTCTTCAACCTCCCGCTTCAAACCAGCATCTTTTATGGGTTCCTGACGTCGGTCGGAGGCGTGATCGCCGCCGTCATCTGCGCGCTGCTCATCGACAAAGTGGGACGCAAGCGCTGGTACACCGGTGCGCTGCTTCTCGCTCCCGTGCCGTTGCTGGCTCTCGCATGGCTCGGCGCGACCTCACCCATCCAGGTCTTGGTTCTAGCCGGCCTCGCTTATGCGATCGTCCAGACCGTCACATTCTCCCTTTACCTGTACTCGGCAGAGATCTATCCGACGCGCCTCAGGGCATTGGGAACCGGAACCGGCAGCGCCTGGCTTCGCCTGGGATCATCGGCCGGCCCGATCCTCGTCGGTACGGTGATGTCTTCCATGGGCATCCAGTATGTCTTTGCGAGCTTCGCAGCCATTCTGATCGTCGGTGCAATCATCACGATGTTGTTTGCGATAGAAACCAAGGACCGCGTGTTGGAGGAGCTTTCTCCGTAACGATTGAAAATACGGTCTGATCAACTTTGAGCTGGCGGATGAAAATCCGCCAGTTTCATTTGGTCGTCGTTGAGGGCACTGGGTCGGCGCCGCCGGGAGGTCAAGCGGCGCCGGATGCGGTTTTCCTATTCCGGGCAGACTTTGACGCGATAAGGCTCGCCCCAGCGATCGTGCCGCCATTCGATATGGCAATAGGACGGCCGGTAATAGGTCCTATAGACGGGATAGGGGCGATAAACAGGATAGGCAGGGTAAACAGGGTAAGCGGGACGGGCGGCCTCCGACAGCAGGGCGCCGCCTACGACGCCGGCGGCAAGGCCGCCCCAGAAGGCATCGCGTGGACGGGCATCGGCAGTGGTGGCGGTGGCGAGCGAGGCGCCGGCAAAAGTCAGCGCAATCAGGCCCGTCGCCATGGTTTTATGAAGAACGGACATGGTATTTTCCTTTCATGGGCATGGCTTCCATAAAGCCATGCCGCAGACTCGGCCCGGATCGCGGCGGCGCAATGGCCGCGCAAGCGCTTTCGGCATTAAATTTTCGTCATGATTTCAACGGATCCCGACGTCGAAAGGATTTATGGCGGGCGACCTTTCAGTCTCGTGCAAGCGGGGGCTGGTAATCCCGAATTATCTTCAGCTTGGTGAGCCGGCTTGTAAAATTCCGCTGTCGAAATTTATGGTTAAAACCTTGTTAAAAGCCTTGGCGTTATAGTTTTTGTAGTCGATATTTCATTCATTGCGGGAGCGATATTTTTTGAAATCAGCCGGGGAACTTCTGGAGTTGGCTTGCCGCCGGATCGCTGATCTGGATACCCCGGCCTATGTCAAGAACAGCGAGCTGCGCTATATCGCCGTCAATGAGGCCTATGCCCGCTTTCTAGGCCGCGAGATCTCCGATTTTATCGGCAGGCGCAGCCGCGAGCTTCTCGACCGCCCCGAGGAAGAGGAGCGCGAGGACAAGGAACGCCGCGCACTGGTGTTCGGCACTGAGGAAAACGCCATCTGCTTCGATGCGGCAGGCCTCGGCCATGAGCGCATCCAGATCGAAAGCTTCTCGCCGTCGCCGGATCGGGCCTATGTGCTCGGCATTTTCGAAGTGCGCGAGCCGCCGCGTCGGACGGTTGGCGACCCTGGGATCGCCGGCGATCCTCGGATGACTGGCGACGCCGGCGGCGCCGCCGATTTCGCCCGCGTGCGCGAGGCGCTGGAACAGCTCGACCAGCCGATCGGCATCTTTGCCGAGGATGGCCGGCCGCTGGTCGTCAACGCCGCCTATCGCAGCTGCGCAAAGCCCGCGGCTGTCAGCGACACGGCCTGGCACGAGAGCGTCAATGAGCTCGACCTGCTGCGGACCATCCTGGAGGACCTCCCGGTCGCAGCCTTCGTGCGCGACGAGAAGCATCGCCTCGTCTACGCCAATCAATATTACGAGACCTTCAGCGGCCATAGCCGTTCCCGGGTCCTTGGGATGACCGAACACGAAATGTTCGGTCCGGACGGGGGCGAGGCGATCTACCAGGAAAACCTGCTGGCGTTGCAGGGAGGCAGGTCGAAGGAGATCGAAAGCCTGCTGCCGAGCAAGGACGGCCATATCTATTCCGTCCTCTCGCGCGTCAACCGCGTCGTGACAGCGGATGGTCGGCCCTATGTCGTCGGCTCCTTTTCAGACATCTCGCCACTCAAGGAACGAGAGAAGGCGCTGATCGAGGCGCAGAAACACGAAGAGGTGCTGCACCGGGATATAGAGAATATCCTGCGCTCGCTACCGGTCGGCGTGCTGATCCTCGATAACGATCACCGGATCCTCTACGTCAACGACGAGTTCTACGGCATCTGGGAGCTGCCACTCGACGATCCCTTCGACGGCCGCCCCTTCATCGACGTCATCCACCGCAATTATGAGCTCGGTCGCTACGACGGCACGCAGACGCCCGAGGAGATCTACGATTTCCGCAAGCACCTGTTCGAGACCGAGGAGCCCGAGCCGATCGAGCTCGGCTGGGCGGGCGGCAAATCCGTCATCTTCGATAGCCGCCGTATCTCGAACGACCGGATCCTGCTCACCTATGCCGACATCACGGCCGTGCGTGAGCGGGAAAAGGAGATCCACGAGGCCCGCGCCGCGCTGGAGCGGCTCGGCGAAATGATGCGCGATGCGACCCATGCCATGCCGCAGGGCCTGGCCATCGTTCAAGACGGCATCATCAAGATGTCCAACGAGGCGCTTTCTGACATCCTGCAGATTCCGGCCACCTATCTCGAGCCTGGCGAGAGCTGGATTGGCATGTTCGAATTTTGCGCGGCGCGTGGCGATTTCCATGATGCGGCGGTCGAAATCCTGCAGGGCTGGCGCGACAATATCGCGGCCAGGCTGCCGATTTCCACCGTCTTCCATGTCGGCGGCGAGCGCTGGGTGAACATGGATGCGACGGTCAGCAAGGGGCAACACTGGGTGGCGCTTTTTACCGACGTCACCGAGCTCAAGGGCCGCGAGGAGGAGCTACGCCAGCTGCTGTCGCGCGCCGAAGCCGCCGATCGCGCCAAATCCGAATTCCTCGCCAATATGAGCCATGAGATCCGCACACCGATGAACGGCGTGCTTGGGATGGCGGAACTGCTTGCGAAGACCAACCTCGATACGCGCCAGAAGACCTTCGTCGATATCATCGTCAAGTCGGGCAACGCGCTGCTGACGATCATCAACGATATCCTCGACTTCTCGAAGATCGATGCCGGGCAGATGAAACTGCGCAAAGCCGCCTTCGATATCACCGAAGCGGTGGAGGACGTGGCGACACTCTTGTCCTCGCACGCCGCCGAGAAGAACATCGAACTCCTGGTGCGGGCCGCACCCGACCTGCCCGCCGCCGTGATCGGCGACGCCGGGCGTTTCCGCCAGATCGTTACCAATCTTGTCGGTAACGCCGTCAAGTTCACCGAGCGCGGCCATGTCTTCGTCGATGTCGGCTTCCAGCCGGCGGCCGGCGGCGAGATCATGGCGTGCATCCGCATCGAGGATACCGGCATCGGCATTCCGTCGGAGAAGCTCGAATCGGTCTTTGATAAATTCTCGCAGGTGGACGCCTCGTCGACCCGGCGGCATGAAGGAACCGGCCTCGGTCTTGCGATCACCGCCGGGCTCGTCGACCTTTTCGGCGGTTATCTCAACGTCGAAAGCGAATGGGGCAAGGGCTCCGTCTTCACTATCAACCTGCCGTTTCCGGTGGCGGCCGCCCGCCTTGAGCCGAAGCCGTTGCCGATCAACGTGCAGGGCGCGCGTATCCTCGTCGTCGACGACAATGAAGTAAACCGGCGAATCCTCACCGAGCAGCTATCTCTCTGGGGCTTCGACGGCGTGGCCGCAGAAGGCGGCGGCACCGGGCTTGCGATCCTGGAAGCGGCGGCCGGCCTCGGCGTTACCGTCGATGCCGTCGTGCTCGACTATCACATGCCTGATATGAACGGCGCCGATGTCGCGCGCCGGCTGCGCGCCGACCCTCGCTTCGTCGAACTGCCGATCATCTTCCTGACGTCGATGGATATTTCGGGCACCGAAAAGGAATTCGCGGCGCTGAACGGCCACGCGCATCTGATGAAGCCGGCGCGCGCCAACGTGCTGCGCAACACCGTCGTTGAAGTGGTGCGCGCCAGCCGCGTCAAGCAGGCTTCCGAGGCCGAGATTGCCCGGCTGCAGACGGAAGTGGCCGTGCCGGCGCCTGCGCCGCAGAAACGGGCCGCTGAATTCGTCGACGTGCTCGTTGCCGAGGACAACGAGGTCAACCAGATCGTCTTCACCCAGATCCTGCAAGGCACGGGTCTTTCCTTCCTCGTCGTGGACAATGGCGAGGAAGCAGTCGCCGCCTGGGAGCGGCATACGCCGCGCATCATCATGATGGACGTCTCAATGCCCGTCATGAACGGCCATCAAGCCACCCAGACGATCCGCGAACGCGAAAAGGGGCAGGGGCACCGGGTGCCGATCATCGGCGTTACCGCCCATGCGCTCGAAAGCGACCGCGAACTCTGTCTCGATGCCGGCATGGACGACTACATGTCGAAGCCGATCAGCCCCGAACTGCTCGAGGAAAAAATCCGCCAGTGGCTCGGAACGAGCGAGCAACTGCCGGAGCGCACCAGCTACTGATCTCCGGATAATTTTTATGAACGGCGATGGTTAGTGGGTAGCGCTTCAGCGCCCAATATTTTTTACGCCGCAGAGCATTTCGCGCTTGCCGGCAAAGCCCTTGCGGCGCTCAACGGCAAAACCTGCGGCGATGAGGTTGCGGCGCACGAAGCCCGCCGCCGCATAGGTGGCGAAGGTGCCGCCGGCTGTGCTTTTCTCGCAGATGAGCCGCATCAGTTCCTCCGACCACATATCGCTGTTGCGCGATGGGGCGAAGCCGTCGAGATACCAGGCGTCGAAGCCGCGCTTGGCTGCCGCGACGCCCTGCAAAGCATGACCGCAGACCACGCGGAGCGTCGTCTGGGCATCGAGATCGAGCTCAACGATGCCATCAGGTGCTTGCGGCCACGCCGCCATCAGCGCTTCGCGTTCTGCATCGATCTCCGGCCAGTGCGACAGCGCCCGGCCGATTTCTTCGCCGCGCATCGGGTGGAGTTCGAAGGAGATGAAATGCAGGTGCTGGCCGTCTGCACGGTGGAGTTTCCATTGCCGCCAGGTCTCGGCGAAGTTCAGCCCGGTGCCGAAGCCGAGCTCGCCGATCAGGAATCGCTGCCGCCCGTTCCAGCGCTCCGGCAGGCCATTGCCGGCGAGAAAAACGTGGCCGCATTCCAGCCGCCCGTCGGTCTGACAATAAAAATGATCGCCAAAGGCCATGGAATAGGGCATATCGCCGTCGCGCCATTCGAGCGGCTGCGGCGCGCCTGCGCCAATCTGATCGGGGTTCACGTCTGTCATGGAAAAAGCCGATAGTCCTCGGCCGGTCTCAGGTCAATCGTCCTCAGAATTGCTGATCGTCGGCGGCGGCATCATGGGGCTCTGGGCGGCCGTCCATGCCGAGCGCCGGGGCATCCGTGCCGTTATTGCCGACGCCGGCAGGTTGGGCGAAGGTGCAAGCGGCGGCCTGCTCGGCGCGTTGATGCCGCATATGCCGGACCGGTGGTCGGAGAAGAAGCAGTTTCAGTTCGATGCGCTGGTCTCGCTCGAAGCCGAGATCGCCGTGCTCGAAGCCGAGACCGGACTTTCTGCCGGCTACCGCCGTTCCGGACGGCTGATCCCGCTGCCGAAGCCCCATCTCAACACAATAGCGCGCGGCCATTTCGAGGACGCCGAACGCCATTGGCGGGCGGGCGAACGTCGCTTCCACTGGCATGTGGTCGACGGGCCTGATGTAGACGGTTGGATCGAGGCGTCTGCCGGCGAGAGCGGCTTCGTGCATGACACGCTCGCCGCCCGCGTTGCTCCCCGCTTGCTGGTCGCAGCGCTCATCGCCTTCCTGCGGCGGGCAAAGCATGTTCGCATCCTGGAGCATGCGACGGTTGCCGGCCTCGATCCCGATTGCGGTACGGCCGAAATCAACGGCGAAACCATTGTTTTCAGTCACTGCATCCTGGCTGCCGGCCATCAGTCCTTTCCGTTGTTGCAAGGTCTGACGCCGGGGCTGAAACAACCGCTCGGCCAGCCGGTCAAGGGGCAGGCGGCATTATTGAAAGCCGATATCGACCCGGCGCTGCCGACGATCTTCCTCGACGGGCTCTATGTCGTCGCGCATGAGGGCGGGCACGCGGCAATCGGAAGCACCAGCGAGAACCGCTTTGACGATCCTACATCCACCGACGTCCAGCTCGACGTGCTGATCGAGGCGGCACGGGGCATCGTACCGACGCTTCGCGACGCCCCTGTTATCGAGCGCTGGGCCGGGCTTCGCCCGAAGGCGATCGATCGGGATCCGATGATCGGCCGCCATCCCGACCACCGGCGCCTGATCGCGCTGACCGGCGGCTTCAAGGTCAGCTTCGGCCTCGCCCACCGGCTGGCGGAGGCGGCGATATGTATCGCAGGCGATACAGACTGCGGATTTTTGCTGCCGGAAAGCTTCGCAATTTCAAGCCACATCGCGGCGGCTTCACGTTAAACGTGAATTAGACGCCGCTGCGTTTCGTTATTCTGTCATGCAAATCACCTATCTGCTTGCGCATCGACAGCGCCGGATCTGAACGGTGCTCACTTCCTTGATGGAGGAAATTGCATGCGCTATGCCATTTGCTTCACGCCTCCGGCGAGCGACCCGTTGTCGCTCGTGGCCGCCAATTGGCTTGGCCGAAACGTGTTTTCGGGCGATATGATGGAGCCTCCGGCAGTTCGTGGCCTCGGTATTCACGAGATCGCCTTCCATACCGCCGTGCCGCGGCGCTACGGCTTTCACGGTGTTTTGAAGGCGCCCTTTCATCTGTCCCACGACATGCCCGAATCGCAACTCCTGCGCGATCTGATGCGTTTTTCCGGGACCTTCGTTCCCTTTCAGATTCCGCGTATCGAAGTCGCCCGGCTCGGCAATTTCTACAGCCTGCTGCCGAGCACTCCCTGCGAGCAGATCCAGTATCTCGCCTCGGCGATCGTGCAGGAATTCGATCGTTTTCGCGCACCGCTCAGCGAGGCCGAGATCGAACGCAGCGATCCGGACGGGCTGTCGGCGACGCAATTTTCCAATCTGCATCGCTGGGGCAATCCCTATGTGATGGAGGAGTTCCGCTTCCATATGCCTGTGACAGGCCCCGTCAACGCGATCGACATGCCGCGCATCGAGCCGGTGTTGCGGACGATCTTCGAGCCTGTCCTCTGCGAACCTGTAATGGTTTCCAACGTTGCCCTGATGATCGAAGAGGGCACTGGCGGTCCTTTCCGCGTTCACTCGCTGCATCCGATGGGCAAGGTCAGCGCGCGCAAAATCGCTTGAATCTGCTGATGAGCTAAAGGCTTGTGCCGTAAACGCAAATCCGGCCGAGCAGTTTCCGTCTCGACATTCCGGCTGCGGATGCTACCGTTCCCCGTCTTTTCAGAAGGTGATTTGATGGTATCCGAGACTTATCCGCGCAATCTCGTCGGTTACGGGCGTCTGACGCCCGATCCGAAATGGCCGGACGAGGCACGCGTCGCCGTGCAGTTCGTCGTCAACTACGAGGAGGGCGGCGAAAGCTCGATCCTCGACGGAGATCCGGCTTCCGAAAACCTGTTGTCGGAGATCGTCGGTGCGGCCGCCTGGCCAGGGCAGCGCAACCTCAACATGGAATCGATCTATGAGTATGGTTCGCGTGCCGGCTTCTGGCGGCTCTGGCGAATGTTCACCGATCTCAAGGTGCAGGCGACCGTCTACGGCGTAACGCTGGCGATGGCCCGCAACCCCGAGGCCGTCGCTGCGATGAAGGAGGCCGGCTGGGAGATCGCCAGCCACGGCTACCGCTGGCTGGAATATAAGGATTTTCCCGAAGATCTGGAGCGCAAGCATATCCTCGAAGCCGTGCGCCTGCACACCGAACTCACCGGCGAGCGGCCCTACGGCATGTATCAGGGCAAGCCTTCCGACAATACGCTTCGGCTGGTGCAGGAGGAGGGCGGTTTCCTCTATTCCTCCGATTCCTATGCCGATGACCTGCCCTATTGGGTGAAGGGCGTCGACGGGAAACCCTTCCTGATCATCCCCTATACGCTCGAAACCAACGACATGCGTTTTGCGACGCCGCAGGGCTTCAATGCCGGCGATCAGTTCTTCACCTATCTGAAGGACGCTTTCGACACGCTTTATGAGGAAGGCAAGGCGGGCAGCCCAAAGATGATGTCGGTCGGATTGCATTGCCGCCTCGTCGGACGTCCCGGCCGGGCGGCAGCGCTGAAGCGCTTCATCGAATATGTGCTGAAGCATGACAAGGTCTGGATTCCGCGCCGCATCGAGATCGCCGAGCATTGGCACAAGCATCATCAGCCGGAAGCGCTCTGATGATGTCGCGCGAGGATTTCGTCTCCCGCTTCGGCGGCGTCTTTGAACATTCGCCTTTCATCGCCGAGCGCGCCTATGACGCCGGCCAGGTGCCGGAGCCGCTGACGGCGGCCGGCGTGCATGCGTCGCTAACCGCTGTCTTCCAGGCGGCAAGCCCGCAGGAGCGCCTCGGCGTGCTCAGCGCCCATCCTGACCTTGCCGGGCGCCTCGCGATAGCGGGCGAACTCACCGAAGACAGCCGGAAGGAGCAATCCGGCGCCGGTCTCGACCGCCTGACCCCGGCCGAACATGCCCGCTTCACCGAACTCAATTCGGCCTATGTCGAAAAATTCGGCTTTCCCTTCATCATTGCGGTCAAGGGGCTCGGCAAGGACGATATCCTGTCGGCCTTCGAAACACGGATCGGCAATGGCAGGGACGAAGAATTTGCGACCGCGACGGCGCAAGTCGAGCGGATCGCGCTGCTGCGCCTGACGACGATGCTGCCGGAGGCTGAATGAACGAGCGGCGCGCGATCGACTATCTCAATGAGATGTATGAGGCGGCATCCGAAGCGCTGTCTTTCGTCGGCGGAATGGATGGGGCGGCGTTCGCCGGGGACAAGCTCACTTTCAAGGCGGTTACCTTTTGCCACTTCACCATCGGTGCCGCGGCATCCCGCTTGCTGGTGACTCATCCGGAATTTGCGACCGAGCATCCCGATCTGCCGTGGACGAAAATCTGCGGCACGGGCAACCGTATCCTCGACGGCGTCTTCGATCTCGATCCTTCCGACATCTGGGAGGCGACGTATCGCACGCTGCCGGAGCTTCTTTCCGCGATCGATGCCATCCGTCACTGGCATGCCGAAGGTGAGTGAGCGATTGCCCCCACGTCTCGACATCCGTCCGCTTACGAGATCCGCCTTTGCTCCCTTCGGCGAGGTGATCGAAGCCGATCCCGCCTCGATGCGGCTCATCAATGGCGGCACGACGGAGCGTTTCCATGCGCTCGCCGCCACTGAGGCGACGGGCGCGGGTGCGCGCGTCATCATTAACCTCTTTCGCGGCCAGCCGCGCAGCTTCCCCTATGAAGTCACCATGATGGAGCGCCATCCTTTCGGCAGCCAGAGTTTCTCGCCGGTCTCGGGCCGTCCTTTTCTCGTCGTCGTCTCCGAGGACGAAAGCGGCCGCCCGGGCAGGCCGCAGGTGTTTCTGGCGCGCGGCGACCAGGGCGTGAACTATCGCCGCAACGTCTGGCATCATCCGCTGATGGCGCTCGGTGAAGCCTCAGATTTCCTGGTCGTCGATCGTGACGGGCCAGGCAATAATCTGGAAGAATACTTCTTCGAAACCCCTTATATCATTAAAGAGCCAGCCCCATGACCGGACTGACCACACATGTTCTCGACACCGCTCTCGGTAAGCCGGCCGAAGGCTTGAGGATCGATCTTTTCCAGCTCGACGGCGAGATCCGCAGGCATCTGAAGACGGTGGAGACCAATGCCGACGGCCGGGTTGATGGCGGCCCCATCCTCATTGGCGAAAATTTTCGGGCCGGCACCTATGAACTGGTCTTCCACGCCGGCGATTATCTGAGGGCCAGCGGCACGCCGTTGCCGCATCCCGCCTTCCTCGATCTCGTACCGATCCGCTTCGGTATTGCCGACGTCACGGCGCATTACCATGTGCCGCTGCTGATTTCGCCCTATGGCTATTCCACCTACCGAGGGAGTTAAAAAATGCGGTTTGCGGCAATTGCCGATATCCACGGCAACCATCTGGCGCTCGAGGCCGTGCTTGCGGATATTCGTGCGCAGGAGATCGATGAGATCGTCAATCTCGGCGATTTCTTCAGCGGCCCGCTCGAGGCCGGCAAGACGGCAGACTTGCTGATGCCGCTCGGGTTGACGTCGATCCGCGGCAATCACGACCGCTATCTGATCGAGCAGGATCCGGCGGCAATGCATGCTTCGGATGCGGCCGCCTACGGTCAATTGTCGTCGTCTCATCTTAATTGGATTCGAAACCTGCCGTTCGATACCATCTATCGCGGCGAAGTCTATCTCTGCCACGCGACGCCGAAGGATGACAATCTCTACTGGCTGGAATCGGTCTCGCCGGAGGGCGTCGTCTTCCTGAAACCGATCGAAGCGATCGAGGCGCTGGCCGAAGGCATCGACCTGCCGCTGATCCTCTGTGGCCACAGCCACATTCCTCGCGCTGTGCGCCTCTCCGATGGCCGCCTGATCGTCAATCCAGGCAGCGTCGGCTGCCCGGCCTATGACGACGAACTGCCCTATTACCACAAGGTGGAAGCCGGCCATCCGCTGGCGAGTTATGCCATTCTGGAAAAGGCAGCGGGCGGATGGACATGGCAGTTCCGAACCGTCGCCTATGACCATATGGCGATGTCGGCACTGGCCGCCGAAAGGGGCCGTGCCGACTGGGCAGGCGCGCTGGCAGCGGGTTGGGTGAGATAGAGCATGATGCCCGAAAAGTGTGAGCAGTTTTCGGGCGACATCATCCTGTTCTAGTCCAGACCCGCTTGCGCGGCGATCAGTCCTTCTTTGGTACCGGCTTCGGCGCCGGAGGGATGATCGTTTGTGTCGGGGCTACGGTCGGTGTTGCCGGCTTTGCCGGGGCTGCCGCGGGCGTTGCCGGTCTTACCGGTTTTGCGCCATCGAGATTTCCAAGAAGGGATGAGATGGCATCGTCGCCGTCGAAGCCGGCTTCCTTCAGCAATTTGTCGAGGATCGGTTTATTCGCCTGATAGGAGAGGAGCTGGCTAGCCAGTCCTTCGCCGAGCCCGATACCGTTTCCGCCGGTCGCTCCGTTTCCGCGGCCGAGCATGCCGCCGGTATCGAATATCCTGATATCGGAGATCTTCTCGATCGGCTTGACCGCCTCGGCGAGCGCCTGCGGAATGATGCGGATCCGTTCGCGGGTGATCTCGAACTCGATGATGGCAGAGCTCAACTTGTTGCGAGCGTCGTTGAGCAATGCCTCGCTCTCAGCCGCGGCCTTGCCGGTTTCGAGAATGCCCTTGGCCTTGATGATCGCCGCATCCGCCTCGGCGGTCGCCAGCGTCTTGATGGCCTCGGCCTGGTCGCTTGCCGCTTGTTTTTCAGCTTCGGCGCCGACGGTGACGGCGGTCGCTTCCGTCTCGGCTTTCTTGCGTGCGTCGATGACGGCAATCTGCTTTTCGCGTTCGGCAATCTCGATCGCCTTGGCGGTGCCGACTTTTTCCTCCGCCGCTATCGCCAGCGCGCGCGCCGTCTCCGCAGCCGCCTTCGCTTCGGATTCTTCACGGCTCTTGTTGGCAACGGCGATGGCGCTTTCCTGTGCCACGATCTGGAGGTCACGCTTGGCCTCGGTTTCGCGTTGCTGGACGGCGCGGGCGGCGTCGATGTTGGCGCTTTCGCGAGCCTGCTTGGCAGATGCCTCGCGTTCGGCGATCGCCTGTTCGGAAGCGATGCGGGCTTCCTCCTCGGCGCGTTTTGCGGCCTGCTCCTGCTGCGCGGTTTCAGCGCGTGTCGCCGCGGATTTGTTGGCGATGTCCCGTTCCTGGCTGAGTTCGGCTTCCCGCTTGGTCCGCTCGATGGTTAGCGATTGCTGGCGGGCCTCGAGATCCTTCTGGGCGATGGCGACTTCGGTGTCGCGAACGATCTCGTTTCGCTCCTTCTTGCGTCCCTCGGTGATGCGGGTCAATGCCGCAAGACCCTGCGCGTCGAAGAAGTTGTTAGCGTTGAAATGCTTGATATCCGTCTGGTCGAGGCGTGTCAGCGACACGGATTCAAGTTCGAGGCCGTTCGACTGGAGATCGGCGCCGACAGCTTCCTGCACGGCCTTGACGAAATCCATGCGCTGTTCCTGCAGCGCGTCGAGATTCATCGTCGCGGCCACCGAGCGAAGGCCGTCGACGAATTTCGCCTCGATCAGGATGCGGAGAGCCTCGGCGTCGTTGGTGCGGTTGCCGAGTGTCTGAGCTGCAAGCGCAATCGAGGAGGCATCGGGTTTCACGCGCACATAGAACTCGGCGCCGATATCGACGCGCATGCGGTCCTTGGTGATCAGTGCATCGCCTTCACCGCGGCGAACCTCGAGCCGCAGTGTCTTCAGGTTAACCCGGGCAGTCGAATGGAAGATCGGCAGGACGACCGAACCGCCGTCGAGCACTACCTTCTGGCCGCCGAGACCGGTGCGCACATAGGCCTCGTCTCTGCTGGAACGCGTGTAAAGCGAGGCGAGGACAAAACCGATGCCGAAGATCAGAACAATCCCAATGCCGGCTGGTAGAATAACGTCGTACATCATTGCTGCTCCCTCAAAGATTGATTGTCCGCATCGGTGGGGTCGACCGGCGCGGGAATGGCGATAAATACATTTGCCTTGTGATCGACGAGAAGAACCGAAGCGCCGATCGAGAGTGGACCTTCGCCCTTGGCGGCTCGGGCTCGAAGCACATGCCAGTTTCCATGCTGATCCTTGACGCGGACGCGGCCCGGCAATCCCTGATCGAGCGGGCCGATCGACACCTCGGCTGTCCGGCCGAGCAAGGCGTCGAGATCGACCGCATAGGTTTCGTCGTGCGGTACGATCCGCGCCACGGTTCTGCTCGATGCCCTGACCATGGGGATGGTTGCGAGCGCGGCAGGTATGACGGCTATCAAGCTTGGCAGCGGCGCCCAGAAGGCGTTGGCGACGGCCTGCAACGCAAAGCCCGTCATCGCGAAGAAGCCGAGCGTCAGCATCATGAGAATCAGCAGCGGAACACCGCCGAGATTGAGCCAGGAGAGATAAGCCAGGATGCCGTCATGGCCATGAACCTCCGGCTTTCCCAGGAATTCCGTCATCGAAAAACCCATGACCATCGCGAGCATCTCGATCGCGGTCAGGCCGACAAGGATCGCTGCGGCGATGGCGAAGGGCGCACATTCAGGGGCGAAAAGGAGTGCCATCGTGTTATCGGTTATCCGCCTTGAAGCGTGCGAGCCGGGCTTCGATTGCCTGTTCGCGGTGCAGTCGGTCGAGTTCGTCCAATTCGGAACTGTGGCCATGCTCGCCAGCGGGAACTCCGGTCAGCCGCGAGACCGCCGCGGCAGCGCGCGCAGCATCTGCACCCGGTGCGGGCTGGCTGTGACCGGCCGCTGCCTGTTCGGGATGCCGGGCGAGACTGCGTTTGAAATCGGCAAGGCGGGCGTCCGCCTCGCGGCGTGTGGCGAGCACGGCCTGCAAGGCTTTCTGGCCTTCATCCAACTGTTCCCTGGCATCGGCCAGCGCCTTGTCGAGCGCTGCGATCTGGGATTCGAGATCGATCTGACGGGCGACGCCGGCCTTTGCCAGGTCATCCCTCCCGGAGGAGACGGCGAGGCGGATCTTCTGGTCGAGCGCGTTCATGTCTTCGACGATTTCGTCTCTGCGGCTCTGGATGCGGTATTCCTCCGCGCGCGCCTTGCCGAGATCGGTGCGGGCCTCATCAGCCGCCGCATCGATCTCGCGGACCGCCTGTTCGATGACGGCGATCTTGTTTACGCCTTCCGCCTTGTCGATCGCCGCATTCGCGATGCCCGCGATCAGGCGACCCATGCGTGAGAGAATGCCTTCGTTCGTCATGTTTTCCTCCATCCGAGCGGAATTCGGCGTGACGCCGATGTGAATCTCGTAACGGTCCTGGCCCGCAACGAGGTAGGCTGGAAAAATACTCTCCCATCCCCGTGAATAACCCGCGACATCGAAGGGCACGGCAACGCGTCCGTGCACTGTGGCGATCGTCAGGTCCGAGGGGCCCTTGATGGCGAAGAGCTTGTCATCGAGCGGCAGATGCGGCGGATCGGCGGTCACGCCGCGATTGGCGGCGAAATCGCGAAGGCCGAGCGTGACCAGCCTTGCCGGCAGGCCCGTCTGCTCGCGGACAGTTTCATAGGCAAGGTCATGCAGCACGACGAGATTGGCGCCCGCCTTATCGGCAACGAGGCTGGTCAGGATTTCAATCATCCTGAGGTAGGCGGCAATGGTGTCGTCCAGCGCGTGCCGGGCACTGTCGTCAGGCGCCAGCGTGTAGCGCAGCAGCGATGGATGCGGTGTCTTGCCTGTGGTAGCCATAGGCAAAACATAAAGCACCGCTTTTGTGCTTTCAAGAGGTCGCGCTAAAAATACAACCTAGCCTTAACGCGCAGTTAGAAGGACTGAGGGCAGCGTCCAGTATCGAGATATTTAGGGAGCCGTTGCTGCGTCCGTCGCTGGCGGCAGGTCACTGCCGCCCGTCGATGATCGATGAATTCACGTCGTTGATGTCGCGTTTGCCGCAGAGCGCCATGGTGATGTCCATCTCCTTGCGGATGATGCCGAGCGCCAGCGATACGCCTTCCTTGCCCATGGCGCCGAGGCCGTAGAGGAAGGGGCGGCCAATATAGGTGCCCTTGGCGCCGAGCGCCACAGCCTTCAGCACGTCCTGGCCGGAGCGGATGCCGCCGTCGAGATGGACCTCGATACGGTCGCCGACGGCGTCGACGATCTTCGGCAGCATGCTGATCGATGAGGGGGCGCCGTCAAGCTGACGCCCGCCATGATTGGAGACGACGATCGCATCGGCGCCGGTGTCGACGGCGGCCTTCGCATCCTCCGGATCGAGTATGCCCTTGATGATCAGCGGGCCGCCCCATTGTTCCTTGATCCAGGCGACATCCGCCCAGGAAAGCCGCGGATCGAACTGCTCATGTGTCCAAGCGGCGAGCGAGGCGATATTGGTTACATTTTTCGCATGGCCAACGATATTGCCGAAGTTGCGGCGCTTGGTCTGCAGCATGTCCAGGCACCAGAGGGGCCGGGTCGCCATCTGCCAGACATGTTTCGGCGTGAATTTCGGCGGCGCCGACAGGCCGTTGCGTAGGTCCTTGTGCCGCTGGCCGAGGATCTGCAGATCGGCGGTCAGCACCAGCGCCGAGCATCCGGCCGCCTTGGCGCGGTTGATGAGGTTGAGGACGAAATCCTTGTCCCTCATCACGTAGAGTTGGAACCAGAAGGGCCGTGTCGTCGCTGACGCCACGTCCTCGATCGAGCAGATGCTCATCGTCGAAAGCGTGAAGGGAACGCCGAATTCCTCGGCGGCGCGTGCCGCCAGCATCTCGCCATCGGCATGCTGCATGCCGGTCAGGCCGGTTGGCGCCAGCGCCACCGGCATCGACACTTTCTGGCCGATCATCGTCGTTTCCAGCGTGCGGTTGGTCATATCGACCATCACCCGCTGTCGCAGCTTGATCTGACTAAAATCGCTCTCGTTTGCCGCATAGGTCGATTCCGTCCAGGCGCCCGAATCCGCATAGTCGAAAAACATCTTCGGCACACGGCGCCGTGCGAGCTTTTTCAGGTCGGCGATGGTGAGCGGGGTGGCCATGAATTGAACCTTCACGTCTGAATACGGCCATCGGCCATAACATGAAATTGGCAGAAGCGTTATGGGAAATTGACCTTGTCGGACAGCTGTTACGGCCTGATTTCAAGAGCAACGAGATGTGTCATCGTAGCTGCGCTTTCAACGCAACGCCGGCCACATAGGTCTCTGCAACAGCTCGGTCGTCGCCCATCGTCTGCAGTAGGAAAAGCTCCTCGGGCAGCGTCTTAACTACTTCCATCTTTAGCGCCATCGCCGATGTCGCCGTCGCATCGAGGACGACGAGATCGGCCTCAGTGCCGGGTTCCAGCGTGCCGATCCGGTCCGCCAGCGACAGGGCCTCGGCATTGCCACGCGTCACCAGGTAATAGCTTTCCAGCGGGTTCAGCCGTTCGCCGAGCAACTGCTGGATCTTGTAGGCCTCGTCCATCGTCCGCAGCATCGAATAGCTGGAACCGCCGCCGATATCGGTCGCCACGCCGATACGGACCGGCTTTTCCCGCCGCGCCAGCGCCCTCAGCGGAAACAAGCCGGAGCCGAGGAAGAGGTTCGAGGTCGGGCAGTGGACGGCGACGGCGCCTGCCTCGCTCATTACATCAGCCTCGCGCTCGGACAGGTGGATGGCGTGGCCGAAGAGGCTTTTCGGCCCAAGCAGGCCGTAGTGGGCGTAGATGTCGGTATAGTCGATCGCGTCGGGATAGAGCTCGCAGGTGAATCTGATTTCGTCGTGATTTTCCGAAAGATGCGTCTGGATGTGCAGGTCGGGAAATTCGCGGGCAAGGGCTGATGTCGCTTCCATCTGCGCCGGTGTCGAGGTGATGGCGAAGCGCGGGGTGATGGCGACGTGGTTGCGGCCCTTGCCATGCCAGTCCGATATCACCTGGCGGGTCTCGTCATAGCCCATCTCGGGCGTGTCGAGCAGGCCCTGCGGGGCATTGCGGTCCATCATCACCTTGCCGCCGACCATGCGCATATTGCGCCTCATTGCCTCGGCGAAGAAGGCATCGGCCGAGGTCTTGTGCACGGAGCAATAGGCGACCGCCGTCGTCGTGCCGTGGCGGATCAACTCGTCGTAGAAATGCGTGGCGATCCTTTCGGCATGCGCGCTTTCGACGAAACGGCATTCCTCGGGAAAGGTATAGGTATTCAGCCATTCGAGCAGGTTGGCGGCGTAGGAGGCAATCACCTGCATCTGCGGAAAATGCAGGTGCATGTCGATGAAGCCCGGCATGATCAGATGCGGACGGTGGTCAATCTCGGCCGTGTCCGCGGCTGCTTTTGCCTTGACGTCGGCATAGGGGCCGATTGCCGTTATCAGCCCGTCCCCGACCAGCAGGCCGCCATCCTCTTCGTAAAGATAGCTTTGGCTGTCAGCGAGGCTCAACGGCGCGCGGTGAAAGGAAAGCAGGCGGCCGCGCAGGAGTGTCGTCGTCATTGTTTCTTGCCTTCGACTGCGCTCTCGAACCAGGCGACCAGCAGCTTGCGTTCGTCCGGCGTGATGTCGGTGATGTTGCCGGGCGGCATGGCATGGCTGCGGCCCGCCTGTATATAGATATCGCGCGCATGGGCGGCGATTTCCGCGTCGTTTTCGAGCATCACCCCGTTGGGCGGCCGCACGATCCCCTCATAGACCGGCTCGGCCGCGTGGCACATGGAACAGCGCGTCGAGACCAGTTGCTTGACGGCGGGGAAATGCGGATCGCCGGCGAATTGCTGGAAGGCGGGCGCGACCGTCGCCGCATCGGTTTCGCCGGTCAGCAGCTTCGGCACGGTCGAAAGCCACATGATCAGGATGAAAAGGATGACGGTGACGATCCAGGTCCAGGTCGGCCGGCCCTTCCTGGCATGCGTGGTGTTGAACCAGTGGCGGATGGTGACGCCCATCAGGAAGACCAGAGCCGCAATCACCCAGTTGAACTGCGTACCGAAAGACAGCGGGTAATGGTTCGACAGCATGAAGAAGATGACGGGCAGCGTCAGGTAGTTATTGTGTAGCGAGCGCTGCTTGGCGACCTGCCCATATTTGGGATCGGGAACCCGTCCGGCGATGAGGTCGGCGACGACGATCTTCTGGTTCGGAATGATGATCATGAAGACGTTGGCCGACATGATCGTCGCGGTGAAGGCGCCGAGATGCAGGAAGGCGGCGCGGCCGGTGAAAAGCTGCGTATAGCCCCAGGCCATGAAGACGAGCACGACATAGAGCACCGCCATCAGTCCCCAGGTGTTCCGCCCGAGCGGCGACTTGCAGAGCAGATCGTAGACGACCCAGCCGAGGGCAAGCGATGCCAGCGAGATCTGGATCGCGACGGGCGGGCTGATATCCAGCACATGCCGGTCGATCAGGAAGAGGTCGGCGCCGCCGTAATAGACGATGCACAGCATCAGGAAGCCTGATATCCAGGTGAAATAGCTCTCATATTTGAACCAGGTCAGGTGCTCCGGCATCTGGGCGGGCGCCACCAGATATTTCTGGATATGATAGAAGCCGCCGCCATGGACCTGCCATTCCTCGCCATAGGCGCCGGGCGGCAGATGCGGGCGTTTCACCAGTCCGAGATCGAGCGCGATGAAATAGAAGGACGATCCGATCCAGGCGATCGCGGTAATGACATGGAACCAGCGCGCCGCGAAGGCGAGCCATTCCCATGCTATGGCATATTCATACATCGAGTTCCCCTATCTTCCTCCGACTCGTGACATTGCGGAAATTTTGGCGGGGAGGGAAGAGGAGATTGAAGGACCACACGCTCAATCGCTGACGCGGCCAAAGGAGCAATGGAATGATCACCGCACTCTACAGCGATCAGGTCATCGCCGAAAACGCGCCGATGGACCGCCGGCTTGCCGCGCTCGTCCTCGCGCGCGGAAACCGCATCGGCTACATCGCATCCGGTCCGTGCTTTCCGGTGACGAAGAGATCGGCCGGCTGTTTTCCTGCGACGCCATCCATCTTTCCGGTGGGCATACCGGCGATTTTCTGAGACGGCTGCGCCGAAACGGCATGCTGGACAAGCTGCGCTCATGGGCATTGGACGACGGCATTCTCGTCGGAACCAGCGCCGGGGCGATTTTGATGACGCCGACCATCGCCGTCGACGCGCTCTTTTTCGGCGGTCCGCCTGATGCGGTGCAGGATGGCGCGGCTCTTGATCTCTTGCCCTTCGAATTCTTCCCGCATCTGAACGACGATCCCGGCTATCTCTCCGCGCTGCTGCGCTACAGCGAGACGACGGCAAGACCCATTCTCGCGTGCCGGGACGGCGAAGGTCTCATCCTCGGCAACGGGTTCGTCGAGATCTTCGGCGCTCCGCTGACGATTTCCGGCGGTTTTGCCGAAGCTGCCGATCGCAGCCGCATCGCCGATCTGCTGTCGCGTGCCTAAAAGCTGCCGAGAAGGCTGTGTATTATCTCTGCCTTATACTTGATCTGCTAATTCAGCAGGCCTTGAACTACGACGACTCGATTACAGTTATTTTGCGGGCCGCCGGAATAAAATAAGAACCGTTAGATCATCGGCGGCGCATTCATCGACGGAGAAGATGCCCATGCGCAGCATTCTGACGTGTGTGATGATTGCGTATGCGTCGTTGGCGACGGCTCACGACGCACCTTCGGGGTGGAGTTATGACCCCTATTGTTGCAACGGCAACAGTCATAATGGCGATTGCCAAATGATCCCTTCGAAAAGCGTGGCGGTGACGCCAGGCGGATATCGTGTGACGCTGATGCCGGGCGACCACCGGCTGGTCACCCATGCTCATGTCTTCCTGCTGCCGATGACGAAGGCGATGCAATCCGGCGACAACGACTATCATCTCTGTCTGTTCCCGAACGAGGACACGCCGCGCTGCTTCTATGCGCCGGAAATGGGATTTTGAAGCCGAGCCAGCGGACCGGACCCGGCTCACGAACCGGGTCCGGCATGTCGTTGTCTGAAAATGGCTGCACATTTTTAGGTGACATGTATCAATTTCCGGCTGCCTTCATCTCTTGGAGGATCCAGTTGCGGAAGGCCTTGATCTTGGGCACGTTGCGACGGTTTTCCGGGTAGACGAGCCAGTAGGCTTTGCCGTCGCTGCGGGTCAGTTCGAAGGGTTGATAGAGCCGGCCGAGCGCGATCTCGGCCGCATAGAAGGCAGGATGAAGGATGGCGACGCCATGGCCGGCGATCGCCGCATCGGCTTCCACCGCCTGAGAGCCGAGCTGGTTGCGCGGACGCCGATCGAGATCCGTCTCCGTAACGCCGGCTGCCTCGAACCATTGTTTCCACCAGATGTCGCCGGCGTCGAAGAGGTCGAAGTTCAGGAGATCGCGTGGCTCCCTGATGCCGCCTGCCGCCTCCGCCAGCTTCGGGCTCAGCATCGGCGTAAACTCCAGTCCCATCAGCCGGTGCAGCGCCAGCCCCGGCCAGTTGCCGTCGCCCCAGCGGATGCCGACATCGATCTGCTCGCGGGCGAAGTCGATGATATCCGAACTCGCCTGAAAGCGCACCGCGATGGCCGGATGCTTTAAGTGGAAGGAGCCGAGGCGCGGCGCCAGCCACTTCGAGGCGAAGGTATGGGTCGAACTGATGGCGAGCGTGCCTTCGACGCTGTCGCGGGCTGTTGCCATCGCGTCGTGCAGCATAGCGAAAGCTTCGGTCACCTTCGGCGCCAGCCGCTCGCCGGTGTCTGTCAGTGCGATCTGGCGGGGACGGCGCAGGAAGAGCGGCTCGCCGACATTCTCCTCCAGCAGCTTGATCTGGTAGCTGACGGCGGTCTGCGTCATGCCGAGCTCATCGCCCGCCTTGGTGAAACTTCCGAGCCGGGCAGCGGCCTCGAAGACGCGCAACGCATTCAGCGGGAATTGTTTGGACAGTTTCATGGATAAGTTCTCTTGATGCAGGCAGACGGTTGTTCGATTGGAATTGCAGCATTTTTGGCCGCAAACTGCAACTCATACCATCAAACCATCGAGGTGATGTCATGGATTGCTATGCTATCGAACAGAGCCCGCCGCAGCCGACCATCGGAATTTTCCGGCGCATCGGCGGCCGGCTGGCGCGGATCTGGCGCATGCCCAGCCTCGATCTCGACACGGCGCCCGATCGCGTCAAGCGCGATCTCGGTTTCCTCGACGGACGCGATCCCTATTGCGAAGACGAGCGCATGCGGTAGGCGCCAAGCGCCGTCAGGATCTCGGCGGCGGTCATGGCGGCGATCACTTCAGGGCGCTTGTCTCTGACCGCCGCGCCGCCGATCGGCAGCGTCAGCCGCTCGAGCCAGGCACGCTCACCGCCGCCTTCACGGGAAAGCCAGCTGGCGAAGGTGGCGCGCTTGGTTGCCGAGCCGATCATGCCGGCATAGGCGAGATCCGTTCTTTCCAGCGCTTCGCGGGCGATGAGGAAATCCAGCGCGTGGTCGTGCGTCAGGATGACGACCGCGCCGCCAGCCGGAATATCCTTCACCAGCGCTTCGGGCATCGGCATGAGCCGCGTCTTCGTCTCGGGCGGCAGGTTGGCAAGTTCCTCCTGCCGTGTTTCGACGACCGTCACCGACAGCGGCAGCGGCGCAAGGGCCATTGCCAGCGCCCGGCCGACATGGCCGGCGCCGAAGAGATAGACTTCGGGCAGGCGCTCGATCTCACTGGTTAGCCTGGCTCCGATTTCTTCGGCAACCGCCTGCGTCACCCGGCGAAACCGCAGCTGCGTGCGCCCACCGCAGCACTGACCGATGTCAGGCCCGAGCGGAATATCCATCTCCGCCATCCCGCCGGTTCCCGCCAACATGTCCCGCGCATTCGTGATCGCCATGAATTCGAACTGGCCGCCGCCGATCGTGCCCCACAATGCGGTTTGCGATACCAGCATGAAGGTACCGGCCTCGCGTGGGGTCGAGCCTTGTGTGCCGGTGATGTCGACGAGGATGCTGTCGGGGTGGGCGGTGAGGAAGGGGAGGATGTCGGTCATCGGTGGATGGTCGATGCGTTGGTAGGTGTGTCACCCCCCTCTGTCCTGCCGGACATCTCCCCCACAAGGGGGGAGATCGGTATGAGGCGGCGGCCTCCCGGAACAGAGAAATCGTAGCGTAGAACCGAACTTTGGTGATGTAGCGGCAGGATAGCGAGGCGCAGAGCATACCGTCTTGCTGATCTCCCCCCTTGTGGGGGAGATGTCCGGCAGGACAGAGGGGGGTATCGCTCACTCCAAGCTCTCTGCCCGTCCTGCTCAACCAACAAACGAGCCGGACGCGTTTCCATCTCTTACACCTGCTTCATCCGCTCGACCGCCATCAGCACCCGCTCCGGCGTCGCCGGGGCGTCGAGCCTCGGGCAGACCTTGTAGTTGGCCACACTTGCTGCCGCCATCGACAAGGCTTCCAGTACCGAGATCGCCAGCATCAAGGGTGGTTCGCCGACGGCCTTGGAGCGGCCGACGGCGGCCTCAGTGTTCTCGGACCATTCGGCGAGGCGCACGTTGAAGATCTTCGGACGGTCGGAAGCGAGCGGGATCTTGTAGGTCGAGGGGGCATGGGTGCGCAGCCGGCCCTTGTCGTCCCACCAGAGTTCTTCCGTCGTCAGCCAGCCCAGTCCCTGCACGAAGGCGCCTTCGACCTGGCCTATATCGATCGCCGGATTCAGCGAGCGGCCGACATCGTGGAGGATGTCGGTGCGGTCGATCAGATATTCGCCCGTCAGCGTGTCGATCGAAACCTCGGTGCAGGAGGCGCCGTAGGCGAAATAATAGAAGGGCGTGCCGCGGCCGGCCTTGCGGTCCCAGTGGATCTTCGGCGTCTTGTAGAAACCGGCGGCAGAAAGCTGGACGCGGGCGAAATAGGCCTGCTTGATGAAATCGGGGAAGGGGATCTCGATCTCGCCGACCCGCACGCGGTTCGGCAGGAAGACGACGTCGGCGGCCCCAACATCCCATTTCTCGGCGGCAAAGGCGACCAGCCGTTCCTTGATCTGGCGGGCGGCGTCATAGGCGGCCATGCCGTTCAAGTCCGAGCCGGAGGAGGCGGCGGTGGCCGAGGTGTTCGGCACCTTGGCCGTCGTCGTCGCGGTGATCTTGACGCGATCGATATCGACCTGGAAGCTGTCGGCCAGCACCTGCGCCACCTTGGTATAGAGGCCCTGGCCCATTTCGGTGCCGCCATGGTTCAGGTGGATCGAGCCGTCCTGGTAGATGTGGACGAGGGCGCCGGCCTGGTTGAAGGCGGTCATGGTGAAGGAGATGCCGAATTTCACCGGCGTCAGCGCGATGCCCTTTCTGATATAGCGGCTGTCGCGGTTGAAGGCGATGATGGCGTTGCGCCGCGCCCGGTATTCGGCCGTTTCCTCCAGCTCCTCGACGATGCGGGCGATGATATTGTCCTCAACCTCCTGATGGTAGGGGGTGAGTGTGCGCTCCGAACCCGGCTGGCCGTAGAAATTCAGCTTGCGGACATCGAGCGGGTCCTTGCTGACGGCATAGGCGATCTCCTCGATGAAGCGTTCGGCGCCGAGCATGCCCTGCGGGCCACCGAAGCCGCGAAAGGCTGTGTTGGAGACGGTGTGCGTCTTCAGCGGCTTCGAGGTCAGATGCACATGCGGATAGAAATAGCTGGAATCGGCATGGAAGAGGGCACGGTCCGTCACCGGCCCTGAGAGGTCCGAGGAGAAGCCGCAACGCGCAGCATAGGTCGCGTCGACCGCGTGGATGCGGCCTTCGGCGTCGAAGCCGAGTTCGTAATCGACGAGGAAATCGTGGCGCTTGCCGGTGGCGCTCATGTCCTCGTCGCGGTCTGGACGGAATTTGATCGCGCAGCCGAGCTTTTTGGCGGCGATGGCGGCGAGGGCTGCGAACTGATTGCCTTGCGTCTCCTTGCCGCCGAAGCCGCCGCCCATGCGGCGCACATTGACGGTCACGGCGTTCGAAGGAATGTCGAGCACGTGGCCGACGATGTGCTGGATCTCGCTCGGGTGCTGCGTCGAGGACCAGACGGTAACCTCGTCATCCTCGCCAGGGATCGCCGTGGCGATATGGCCTTCGAGGTAGAAATGCTCCTGCCCGCCGATGCGCATCTGACCTTTCAGACGCATGGCGGCATTGGTCATTTCCGTGTCCGGCTCGCCGCGCCGCAGCGTCATCGGGGTGATGACGAGCGGGCTGCCATTGGCGAGCGCGCCGTCGATATCGCTCCAATGCGGCAGGTCGCGATAGTCGATCTTTGCCAGTCGCGCGGCGCGGCGGGCGGCATTACGCGTCTCGGCGATGACGGCAAAGATCGGCTGGCCATGAAACTGAACCAAAGTTTCGGCCAGCAGCGGCTCGTCATGGCTGCCGTTGGAGCTGACGTCGTTGACGCCGGGCACGTCCTTGCCGGTGAAGACCCAGACGACGCCGGGATAGGCGGCGACCGCGGAAAGGTCGATGCTGAGGATTTCGGCATGCGCCCGGTCGGAGAGGCCGAGGGCGCCATGCAGCAGACCTGCGGGTTCGGGAATATCGTCGATATAATCGGCGGTTCCGGTGACATGCTTATGCGCTGAATCATGCCGCAGCGAGCCGTGCATCGGGCCTGCGATGATGGCCTTGCGGTCTTCGAAGGTGGATTTGTCCATTAGATACCTCCTTCGCGAGAACGTGTGGTGCCGTGCGGCCCCGTCATCCGCCCTTCGGGCACCTTCTCCCCGAGGGGAGAAGGGGGAAAAGAGACGGCGCGGCAGTCCCTTCTCCCCAGCGGGGAGAAGGTGGCGGCAGCCGGATGAGGGGGGTGCTTTGCGCTGACATGTATCATCTTCATCACGCCACCTCCTCAAACCGCTTCAGCTCAGCCGGCGCTCCAACCGTTTCCAGATAGAACCGCGTCAACAGGTTCTTCGCCGTCAGCTGGCGGTATTCCGCCGTGGCGCGCCAGTCGGTCAGCGGTTGGTAATCGGCGTCGAATGCGGGGCGGGCTGCGTCGATCGTCGCTTCCGTCCATGGTTTGCCGATCAGCGCCGCCTCCACCGTGCGGGCGCGTTTCGGCGTTGCCGCCATGCCGCCGAAGGCGATGCGGATGTCGGTAACGATTTCGGCCTCGTCGAGCGTCAGGAGGAAGGCGCCGAGCACGGCAGTGATGTCCTCGTCGCGGCGCTTAGTGATCTTGTAGGCGGCAAAGCGGCTCATTGCTGCCGGATAGGGAAGGAAGACGCTCTCGACGAATTCGCCGGGCTTCCGATCCTGCTTGCCATAGGCGATGAAGAAATCCTCGAGCGGCATTCTGCGCTGGCCTTGCAGGGACCGCAGCGTCAGTGTCGCGCCGAGCGCGATCAGCGGTGGCGGGCTGTCGCCGATCGGCGAGCCGTTGGCGATGTTGCCGCCAATCGTGCCCATGTTGCGCACCTGCTCGCCACCGATGCGATCGATCAGCCGCCCGATCGCCGGGATTTTCGTGGAGATCGCCTCGAAGGCCTTGGTGTAGCTGACGCCAGCGCCGATGGTAACGCCGTCCTCGCCTTCCGTGACCGACTGCAATTCGCTGAGGTGGCTGATGAAGACGACCGGGCTTAACCTGCGCAGCTGCTTCGTCACCCAGAGGCCGACATCGGTCGCGCCGGCGACGATAATTGCGTCGGGTTCCTGCGAGAGGACTTCGGCCAGTGCCTGCATCGAAGCCGGCACGATCAGCCGGTCTTCGCCATTGGCAATCCTGATCGTGCCGCTCGCCTGCATTGCCCAAAGCCGCGCAACGATTTCAGAGCGCGTCCGTTCCAGCGGGTCGAAGAGCGTGCTCGGCCGCATCAGGCTCACCTGCTCGGCGGCCTTGACGATCGGCTCATAGCCCGTGCAGCGACAGAGATTGCCTTGCAGCGCCTTTTCGATTTCCTGGCGGCTCGGCTTTTCCTTGGCGAGCCAGAGACCATAAAGTGACATGACGAAGCCCGGGGTACAGAAGCCGCATTGCGAGCCATGACAATCGACCAATGCCTGCTGCACCGGATGCAGCGCGCCGTCCCTGCCGGCCAGATGCTCGACCGTTACCACATGGGTGGCGTGCAGCGAGCCCATGAAACGGATGCAGGCATTGACGGATTCATAGGCGAGCTTGCCGTCCGCCAGCCGGCCGACGAGCACGGTGCAGGCGCCGCAATCGCCCTCCGCGCATCCCTCCTTGGTGCCCGTCAGGCGTCGCTTCAACCGCAGAAAATCGAGAAGCGTCTCGGTTGGCCTGACATCAGTGAGCGTGATGTCCTCGCCATTCAGGATGAAGCGGATGCTGTCGTTCATGATATTCCCGGTTGTTTTTCCAAATGGTTAAGCCGCCGTCCAGCCACCGTCAATCGAGATATGCGTTCCGGTCACCTGCCGGGCCGCATCGCTGGCAAGGTAGAGCGATAGCGCGCCGATTTCCTCGGCCTTGACGAATTCATGCGTCGGCTGCGCCTTGAGGATGACCTCGCTCTTTACCTGTTCCTCGGTCATGCCGCGGGCCTTGGCGGTATCCGGTATCTGCTTCTCGACGAGCGGTGTCAGCACGTAGCCGGGGCAGATGGCGTTAACGGTCACGCCGAATTCGGCAAGCTCCAGCCCTCCCGTCTTCGTCAGGCCTAATATACCATGTTTTGCCGCGACATAGGCGGATTTGAACGGGGAGGCGACGAGCCCGTGGGCGGAGGCGATGTTGATGATGCGGCCGTACTTTTTCGCCTTCATCAGCGGGATCGCGGCGCGCATGGTATGAAAAGAACTCGACAGATTGATCGCGATGATCTGGTCCCATTTCTCGATCGGGAAATCCTCGATCTTCTCGACGTGCTGGATGCCGGCATTGTTGACCAGGACATCGACGCCGCCGAAGGTCTTGGCTGCGGTTTCGATCAGGTCGGCGATCTCGGCGGGCTTGGTCATGTCGGCCGGATGATAGAGCGCCCGGCCTTTGGAGAATGATTCAAGCCGTTCGACGATCACCTTGATTTCATCGGCCTTTCCGAAACCGTTGATGACGATGTTGTCGCCGGTTTCGGCGAAGGCAGTGGCGATCGCAAGGCCGATGCCGCTGGTGGAACCGGTGACTACGACTGTTCTGCTCATGCTGTTCTCCCTGAAATCGCGATGCTGCGTTGCAGCGTTGGCTGCGAAGTTATGCCCAAAGCCGGCGGGCTGGCAATTCCGCTTTATTCGCTTTTCTCGCCCGCATCCGTGTCCTATTGATTTGTCACGATAATCGACATGTTAAGGGAGAGATTTCATGCGCGGATATGTTCTGGCGATCGATCAGGGAACGACGTCGACGCGGGCGATCGTCTTCGATGGCGACATGCATGTCGCCGGCAAGGGCCAGAAGGAATTCACACAGATCTATCCGCGCTCCGGCTGGGTCGAGCACGGTCCTGAGGAGATCTGGGATTCGGTCGTCTCCACCGTCAAGGCGGCACTGCGCGATGCCGGGATCGAGGCCAAGGATCTTGCCGCACTCGGCATCACCAACCAGCGCGAAACCGTCGTGGTCTGGGAGCGCGAGACGGGCCGGCCGATCCAGAATGCCATCGTCTGGCAGGACCGGCGCACGGCAAGCTATTGCGAAAATCTGAAAAGGCAGGATCTCGAGCGGCTGTTCACGAGGAAGACTGGGCTGATCCTCGATCCCTATTTTTCCGGCACCAAACTCTCCTGGATGTTGGCTAACGTGAAGGGCGCGCGGGCGCGCGCTGCCAGGGGCGATCTCTGCTTCGGCACGATCGACACCTTCCTGATCTGGCGGCTGACGGGCGGTAAAAGCTTCGTCACCGATGCCACCAATGCCTCGCGCACGCTGATGTACAACATTGCCGTAAACGCGTGGGACGAGGATCTGCTCGATATTCTGAGGGTCCCCGCCGCCATGCTGCCGGAGGTCAAGGATTGCGCCGCGGATTTCGGCACGGTCGATCCTGATATCTTCGGTGCTGCCATCCCCATCCTCGGCGTTGCCGGCGACCAGCAGGCGGCGACCATCGGCCAGGCATGTTTTGCACCGGGTATGATGAAATCGACTTATGGCACCGGCTGTTTCGCGCTGCTCAACACCGGTGCCGATATGGTGCGTTCCAAAAATCGGCTGCTGACCACCATCGCCTATCGCCTGAACGGCGAGACAACCTATGCGCTGGAGGGTTCGATCTTCATCGCGGGTGCGGCCGTGCAGTGGCTGCGGGACGGGCTCGGGATCATCGGCAGCGCGGCGGAGACCAACGCGCTTGCCGAAAGCGCCGATCCGACCCAGGAGGTCTATCTCGTGCCCGCCTTCACCGGCCTCGGCGCACCGCATTGGGATGCCAAGGCACGCGGCGCGATCTTCGGGTTGACGCGCAACAGCGGTCCGGCGGAACTCTCCCGGGCGGCGCTGGAAGCCGTCTGCTATCAGACCCGCGATCTGCTCGACGCCATGCAGAAGGACTGGAAAAACGGCACTGAAGACACGGTGTTGCGCGTCGACGGCGGCATGGTTGCTTCCAACTGGACGATGCAGCGCCTTGCCGATCTGCTCGATGCGCCGGTCGACCGTCCGGTCATTCTCGAGACGACGGCGCTGGGGGCCGCCTGGCTCGCCGGGAGCCGGGCAGGGGTTTGGCCGGACAGGGACGGTTTTTCGGCGACCTGGAAACGCGATCGGCGGTTTGAGCCCGAGATGGACGAGAAGGTGCGGGCGGCAAAGCTCAAGGGTTGGAAGAATGCGGTTAAGCGGACGCTGAGCGAGGGGTAAAAGTGATGAGAAGCGCGTCGTAGCCCCGCTCGTTTCCGCGAGTTGGTTCGCTATTTCTTCAACCACGGCGTCGCCGTGCTCCAGAAGATCACGTTCGCGCCGAGATAATCCTCGGCGAAGGCGGTGAATTCGGCCTTGGTGAAGGGTTTCTTCGTCGCCGGGTTCTTGTAGGTCAGCGTCGGCTCCTGCACGGCCATGCCGACATAGGCGAGCTTGCCCTTATACTTGTTGAAGAAGGGGTAGGAGTTCTTCATCTGCGCCTTGCGGTTCGGCACGATATCGGGGCCGCCGAGGCCGATATTGTTCTTCGCCGCGAAGTCGAAAAGGCGGCCCATGTAGTTATGGTCGTTTTCCCACTCGCAGGGCCAGAAGTTGACGTATTGCACCACCATGGACTTGGCGAAAGCCTTGCGGGCAAAGGCGAGGTTTGCCATCTCGCCCTCGAAATAGGCGTCGCAGCTATAGCCCTTCGGCTCGTGCTTGGGATCAAGGTCGATCGCGGTTTCCGGCAGGTTGATGCCGTAGACCTTGCCGTCGAACGTGTCGGCCAGCGCCTTCAGCAGCGCCTGGTAGCGCTCGCGCACAGCCGGGTTCCATTGCTGCGCCACCCAGCCGGAGCCCACCGGCTTGTTTTCGCCGGGATTGTCGAACTGGGCGGTGAGACCGCCGTCTTATTCCGGGTCGCTCAACATGTACTCGGGAATGTTGCGCGCCTTCGGCTCGAAGAAGCGGTCCTGGACCTGGATGAAGAGTTTCCGGTTCAGGCTCTCTGCGAGCGCCAGATCCTTCTCGATCTGCGAGAAATCATATTGGCCCTTGGCGGGCTCCAGGCTCTTCCAGTTGTAGACGATCTGCACGCCTGAGATATCCGGCCGCGAGAGCAGCATCTTGGAGGCCTCGAGTTCGCCGGAGCTGGTGTAGATGAAATTCTCCGCGGCGGATGCTGCCTGATGTAGGGAAACGAAGGCGGCGCAGGCAAACAGCAGGCTTTGAAGCGGTTTCATTTTGTGTCCTGATAGCGGCGAGTTGATCGGTGCGGCGGCAGACACATCCAATGCAAAATGGGCAACTCCGTGACATCTGCCCCAGAACCAGCGACTTGGTTCATCGCGCGGCGCGGCCTTCGTTAACGGCAGGGTTCAGGCATTTTCCAGCGCGCCGAGATGCACCTTGGCATGGCGCTTGCGGTATTCGGCCGGCGTCACGCCGATCTGCCTTGCGAAAGCTCGGCGCAGCGTATCGGCATCGGCAAAGCCGCATTCGACAGCGACTTGCTTCGGTGCATGGCCTTCTTCCAGCAGGCGCCGTGCGGCGGTGATGCGGGCGGCCTCCACCCAAGCCGCGGGTGTCATGCCGACTTCCTCGCGGAACAGCCGAGCGAAGTGGCGGGGGCTCAATTCCATCCGTTGCGCCAGCGTCGCGACGCTGTGATCGGCTGCGGGATTGGCGGCGACCCAGCGCTGGACCTCTTGCAGTGCCGAGCGGCCAGCAGGTGCCGCTTCGCCCTTGCGGCTGAACTGCATCTGCCCGCCCGGCCGCTTGAAGAACATCACCAACTGGCCCGCCACCTTCATGGCGATCTCATGGCCGAGGTCCTCCTCGACGAGCGCCAGCGCAAGATCGAGCCCGGCGGTGACGCCGGCTGCGGTTCGCAACTGGCCATCCCTCACATGGATGGCGTCCGCCTCCACCATGATGTCAGGATAGGCTTCGGCCAATCTGTCGGCGACAGCCCAGTGGGTGGTGACGCGGCGGCCGTCGAGAAGGCCGGTTGCCGCAAGCAGGAAGGCGCCGCTGCAGACGGAGCCGTATCGCCTTGCCTCAGGTGCGGCCGAGCGCAGCCAGGCGACCATCGCGGCATCCGGTTGAATATCCGCCGCATTCGGACAGCCGGCGACCAGCAGCGTATCCACCGCGCCGATATTGTCGCCGATGAAGTAGTCCGCCACCAGCCGAACGCCGGAGGAACTGCGGATATGACCGTGAGATATGGCGATCACCACGGGCCGGTAGATCTCGCTGCCTGCCTGCACATTGGCTTCGGCAAAAACGTCTAGCGGCCCCGAGACATCGAGAAGTTGGACGCCCGGCACGGCGAGAATGGCAATGGTCTTCGTTCTGGTCACCGTAGCGTCCTGTCGATACCGATTTTGGCAGAAAATGACGTATTACGTCGATTACTGACATTTGCGCCTGTTCTAATGTGGAAGCAGGTTCAAACGCAAGGAGAAAAGCCATGACCCTGACGATCGACGGCATCAGCATTCCCGACAGCAAGCTGGCGCGAGAGGTGACGGAGGTGGTGCGAGACACTGCATCGCCGCTGCTCTTCCACCATTCCAGCCGTGTATATTATTTCGGCGCGCTGGCCGGCAAACAGCGCGGCCTCCGCTTCGATCCGGAGCTGCTTTATACTGGCGCAATGTTCCATGACATGGGGCTCACCCACCAGCACAGCAGCGCGGATGAGCGTTTCGAGGTCGACGGCGCCAATGCGGCGCGCGATTTCCTGAAGAGCCGCGGCATTGCCCAGGACGATATCGACACAGTCTGGACGGCGATCGCGCTGCATACGACGCCGGGCATTCCGCAGCATATGCATCCTGTCGTGGCACTGGTGACGGCTGGTGTCGAGATGGATGTGCTCGGGCTGACCTACAAGGACTACAGCGATCAGCAGCGCGAAGCGGTGGTGCATGCCCATCCGCGCGGCGAGCACTTCAAGGAAAATATTATCCAGACCTTCTATGAAGGCATCAAGCACAAGCCGGAGACCACCTTCGGCAACGTCAAGGCCGATGTTCTGGCCGACAAGGATCCGCACTTCCACCGCGGCAATTTCTGCAGCGTCATTCGTTGCTCGCACTGGGCAAGCTGACCCAAAAGGGGCGGCGACCCTCTCCGGTCGCCGCCCCTTTATTATCAGTAGCGCTTTATTTCCCATCAATAATTTTTTGATGCACGCTGTCGGCCAAGGCGGTACTCCTTCGTCATTCGGAAAGAGGAGTGAGCAATGCTTTATGCAATCCTTTGTTACGCCCATGAGGAAACCGTCTTCGCCTGGACCAAGGAGGAGGAGGCTGCCGTCATGGAGAAACTCTACGCCGTGCAGGAGCCGCTTGCCGCATCCGGCAAACTCGGCCCCGTCGGCCGGCTGATGCCGACGACGGCTGCGACCACGGTGCGCAAGGGCAAGGACGAGCCCTTGGTCATTGACGGGCCTTTTGCGGAAACGAAGGAGGCGCTTCTCGGCTTCTACGTCGTCGACTTTGAAACGCTCGACGAGGCGATCGCCTTCTCGAAGCAGCTTTCATCCGTCAATCCAGGTTCCACTTCTTACGAAATTCGGCCTTTCTACGTCTTCAGGCCCGGAGATGCTTCATCATGACAGACATTGCCTGGATCGACCTCGCGCTTGCATCGGCCCGTCCGAAGGCGCTCGGCGCGCTGCTGCGCTATTTCCGCAATCTCGATACCGCGGAAGAGGCGTTTCAGGAAGCGTGTCTGAGGGCGATCCGGACATGGCCGGAGAAAGGGCCACCGCGTGATCCCACAGCCTGGCTCATCTTCGTTGGCCGCAACAGCGGCATCGATGCGGTGCGCAAACGGGCGAAGATCCAGGCTCTGCCTGATGAGGACGTCATCTCCGATACCGAGGATGCCGAAAGCGATATCGTCGAGCGGCTGGACGATTCCAATTATCGCGACGATATTCTGCGGCTGCTGTTCATCTGCTGCCATCCCGATCTGCCGGCAACCCAGCAGATCGCGCTTGCGTTACGCATCGTTTCCGGCCTTTCGGTGCCGCAGATCGCGCGTGCCTTCCTGGTTTCCGAAAGCGCCATGGAACAGCGCATCACCCGGGCCAAGGCGCGCGTCGCCAAGGCTAGGGTGCCTTTCGAAACGCCGAGCCCGCAGGAAAGAGCCGAACGGCTTTCGATCGTCAGCACGATGATCTACCTGATCTTCAACGAGGGCTACAGCCAGGCCGATCCCAGGCATGAGGCGGCTGCCTTCAGCGACGAAGCGATCCGGCTGGCGCGCTTGATGCTGCATATCTTCCCATCCGAACCGGAGCTGATGGGGCTGCTTGCGCTTATGCTCCTGCAGATCTCGCGCCGGCCGGCGCGCTTCAATGCCGGAGACGAGATCGTGCTGCTTGAAGATCAGGACCGGTCGCTCTGGAACCAACCGTTCATCAATGAGGCCTTGGCGCTGCTCGACAAGGCGCTGCGCCACCGCAAGCCCGCTCCTTATCAGATTCAGGCTGCCATCGCCGCTGTTCATTCCCGCGCAAAATGCGCCGAGGATACAGACTGGGTGGAGATCGATCTGCTCTATCGCGCGCTGGAGCGTCTCCAGCCATCGCCTGTCATAACGCTGAACCGGGCCGTCGTCGTCTCCAAGCTCCAGGGTGCGCAGGATGCGCTCGACCTCATCGATCCGCTTGGCGAAAAACTCGGCGGCTATTTCTATTATCACGGCCTGCGGGGCGGACTGCTGAAGCAGCTTGGCTTGACCAGCCAGGCGCGGGAAGCCTTCGACCGCGCCATTGCACTGGCCCATTCGGCGGCTGAGGCCGCCCATATCCGCCGGCAGATCGACAAGATGCAGGAAGAGGCCACGCGGCCGATTGCAAAATAAAATGCGAAAAGGCCGGCGCGGTGTCGGAACGGCGAACTTCGACACGTCCTTGTAACAACCTGACAGGAAACAGGTTTCATTTAGATGGAGAGATGTCGACATGACCGCCAGCACACAACATGAACTCGTCCTCGTTCGCGAATTCGACGCGCCGCGCGAGAAGATCTATAAGGCATGGACCGATCCTGATCTGCTGAAGCAGTGGTTCGTGCCGCGTCCCTGGGGTGTGGCGGAAGCTACGCTCGACGTCCGCCCCGGCGGTTCCAGCGTCGTCGTCATGCATGACCCCGAGGGCAATCAATACCCGAACCGTGGCGTCTATCTCGAGATCGTCGAGAACGAGAAAATCGTCTTCACCGATGCCTATACCAGCGCCTGGGTGCCTTCCGAGAAACCTTTCTTCACGGGCGTCATCCTGCTCGAAGATCTCGGCAACGGTCGCACGAAATATACGGCCACGGCGTTGCACTGGCGCGCCGAGGACAAGGAAGCGCACGAGAAGATGGGTTTCCACGAAGGATGGGGCAAGGCTGCGGACCAATTGGCGGAGCTGCTGGCGAAGATATGAGCGGCGCCGTGAGGCGGCGCGGCGAGACTGCGTCGTCCTAACACTTCAAGCAAGGTTTGAGGCGGTTCGAAAGTTGATTCCGCTGATGCTTTGAGGTCGTTGAATTCAGATTCGAATTGGCCGTCGATCGGTCTTTCAGATCGCCAAAGACCGCTATCGAGATTCTCGAACATTTGGTTCCAGAATTTGTATTTGCGCTGCATCCCCGGCATCCTTATCTCAGCCGAGAATTCAACAGGATGCCGATGATGGAACTGGGGCTTTACACATTCGCCGACGTCAATCCCAACCCCTCCCGCAGCAAGGGCGCGGAAGGGGCCGAGCGGCTGAAGCATCTTATCGAGGAAATCGAGCTTGCCGATCAGGTTGGGCTCGACGTCTTCGGCCTCGGCGAGCATCACCGACCCGATTATGCGGCGTCTGCTCCGGCGGTCGTGCTGGCGGCGGCAGCCGTCAAGACCAGGAATATCCGGCTGACCAGTGCGGTGACCGTGCTCTCCTCCGATGATCCGGTGCGGGTCTTCCAGCAATTTTCGACGCTCGACCTGATTTCCAATGGCCGGGCCGAGATCATGGCGGGGCGCGGCTCCTTCATCGAGTCCTTCCCGCTGTTCGGCTACAATCTCGAAGACTATGACCAGCTTTTCGAGGAGAAGCTCGATCTGCTGCTGGCGCTGCGCGACAGCGAGGTTGTGGAGTGGAAGGGTGAGCTTCGCGCGCCGATCAATGGGCGCGGTGTCTATCCCAGGCCGCTGCAGGATCCGTTGCCACTCTGGGTCGCGGTCGGCGGTACGCCGCAGTCGGTGGCGCGCGCCGGCGCCCTCGGCCTGCCGGTGGCGCTGGCGATCATCGGCGGCGAGCCGCGCCGTTTTGCGCCGCTCTTCGATCTCTACCGCGAGGCCGCGCGCCGGGCAGGGCAGGATCAGTCGAAGCTGAAGACCAGTATCAATGTCCATGGCTTCATCGCCGACACGACGGCGGCGGCGGCCGACCAGTTCTACGGCCCGCAGGCCGAGGTGATGAACCGCATCGGCCGCGAGCGCGGCTGGGGACCGACGAACCGGGCGCATTTCGACATGTCGCGCGGGCCGAACGGTGCGCTCTTCGTCGGTGATCCCGAGGTGGTCGCCGAAAAGATCATCGCCCATCATGCACTCTTCAAGAACGACCGCTTCCTGCTGCAGATGGCGATCGGCCTGATGCCGCATGCCGAGATCATGCGCGGCATCGAGCTTTACGGCACGAAAGTCGCGCCGATCGTCAGAAAGGCGTTGACTGATAACAGCGAAGAGGCGAAAGCCACGGCTTGACGAGCGCATAGCCGAAAATCGGAATCGATTTTCGAAACGGAGTATGCGCAGATTCGAAGTGACAGAGCGTCCTTAGGGCTCCCTGTTGGAGGCGCGGCGCTCTAAGGCGGCTGCTGCCGCCCTGCGCAAGGCCGGAACAGACGAATGGTTATCGCAAACGACGACGAACTGACCAAGCTCAAGGAGATCGGCCGCATCTGCGCAAACGCCATTCAGGTGATGGCGGCGGCGATGGAGCCCGGCATGACGACGCTGGAGCTCGACCAGATCGGCCGCAAAGTGCTCGAGGATTCGGGCGCGCGTTCGGCGCCGGAGTTCTGCTACCAGTTTCCCGGTGCCACCTGCATCAGTATCAATGAGGAAATCGCCCACGGCATTCCCGGCCCGCGCGTCATCCGCGCCGGCGATCTCATCAATATCGACGTCTCGGCGGAAAAGGATGGCTTCTTCGCCGATACCGGCGCCTCTTTCACGATGCCGCCGGTCAAGCCGAAGATCGAGCGGCTCTGCCGCGACGGCAAGCGGGCGCTTTGGATCGGGCTCAACCAGGTCAAATCGGGCGAGCCGCTGGCGAAGATCGGCACAGCCGTCGGCGCCTTCGCGCAGAAGAACCGCTATACGCTGGTCGCCAATCTGGCGAGCCACGGCGTCGGCCGCTCCCTACATGAGGAGCCGGCCGAGCTCTCGACGTGGCCGGACCCTTCGGAAAAACGGATGATGACGGAAGGTCTCGTCTTCACCGTCGAGCCGTTTCTCTCACTCGGCGCGACATGGGCCGAAGGCGGCGACGATGCCTGGACGCTCTATGCCGATCCGAAGGCGCCGACCGTGCAATACGAACACACGGTGGTGGCGACGCGCAACGGGCCGGTGGTTCTGACCTTGCCGGATGAGCGAGGGTAGGGCGTTAGGGGTGCCTCGCCCTTCGAGGTTGGCATCTCCAGGACGTCTTGTGACGCGCGCCCACTTCTCCTCCCTCATTCCTGTGCTCGTCACAGGAATCCAGCCAACGCGCGTCTGCGCGGTGAATGACTCCATATTGAAGAGAGCTTCCCGCGCCCAAGGACTTGGGCGCACTGGATTCCTGTGACGAGCACAGGAATGAGGGAGGAGAGGTTAGCGCACACGTCAACTCACCGAGCTTTGGTGGCCAGCCTTCCTTTTTAACCCCGCGTTCCCGGCCTGCCGCCCTGCAGGATTTCGGTGGCGGCGCGTTCGAGGATGGTGGCGATGCGGGCGGCTTCGGGTTTAGACCAGGGATAGCGCATCCGCAGGGCCGATCGCAGCAGCATGCGGGCGGCGCGGATATCGCCGCCGTCCTGCATGAAGTCGCCGTCATCGCCCTCGTCGCCGCCACGCTGGTCGGTTTCGAAGACACGCTTCACATGGGCCATCTTCTCGCCGATGCGTTCCAGCTTGGCGAAGGTCTGCAGGATCATGGCGCGATTTTCCTCGACACGGCTGCGGCCGGTCTCGGTGATGCGGTAGAGCTTCTTGGCGCCCTCGGCCTCCACCTCGGCGAGGCCGGTTTCCTCGAGATAGGTCAGCGCGGGATAGATGACGCCCGGGCTCGGCACATAGAAGCCGCCGGAGCGCTCCTCCAATATCTTTATCAATTCGTAGCCGTGGCGCGGCTGCTCAGCGAGCAGCGCCAGGATGACCAGCTGCAGGTCGCCCGCCGCGAATTTGCGGCCCATGCGGAAATCGCCGCCGAACATGCCGCCTTTAAAACCTCTCATGGTTCTTCCTTTCATCGTTAGACGTATCGTTAGCTATGTCGTAAAACATATATCGTACGATAGTAGCTTTCAAGCGCGACAGAGAATTTTTGATGTTTCGGGAAATTGATCGATCGATCAGAATTACTTGATTGTGATGCCGGTGCTGCGGCGTGATAAACGCGGCATGCTCGTCAGCACCCGAAACTCCCCGCCGAACCTTGTCTCCACCGCCGCTGCCGGTGCCGTTGCCATGGCCGCCGCCATGGGCTTCGGGCGCTTCTCCTACACGCCGATCCTGCCGGGGATGATCAGCGGCGTGCCACTTTCGACAGCGGATGCAGGCTTCATCGCGTCGGCCAATTTCGTCGGTTATCTCGTCGGCGCCGTGCTTGCAGCCTATGGCTGGGCGGCGGGGCGGGAGCGGCTCGTGGCGCTGTTGTCGCTGCTGGCAACCGCGATTCTGCTTGCCGCCATGGCCGCCACCGATTCCGTCGCCGTCTTTGCCATCATTCGTTTCCTGGCCGGTGTCGCCAGCGCCTTTGCGATGGTCTTCACATCCTCGATCGTGCTCAGCCACGGGGCTGCTGCCGACAACGATCATGTGCAGGCGGCACATTTCGGCGGGCCGGGGGCGGGCATCGCGCTGTCCTCGGTCATGGTGTTTCTGATCGGCCTCGGCTTTCACGACGGGCCGGGCGGCTGGCGCGCCGACTGGATCGGCGGGGCGCTCTATTGCGCGGCAAGCCTTGTCGTCGTTTTCCTGCTGCTGCCGTCGGCGCCGGCGCAATCGGCGCAGGCGGGCAAGGAGCCGGCGCTGGTCTGGAATAGGCCGATGGTGCTGCTGACGCTGTCTTACGGACTGTTCGGATTTGGCTACGTCATTACCGCGACCTTCCTCGTCACCATCGCGCGCCTTTCTGCAACCGGGCCCTTCGTCGAATTCCTCTGCTGGTTCATCGCTGGCCTGACGGCGGCGGTGGCGCTGTTTGCTTGGAAGCCGCTGGTCAAGCCGCTCGGGCTTGGCGGGGTCTATGTCGCGGCCCTTCTGGTCGAGGCCGCCGGCGTGCTTGCGACCGTGGCGCTGCCGCCTTCCGTTGCACCGCTGATCGGCGGCGCGCTGTTCGGGGCGACCTTCCTGGCGATCACCGCTTACGGGCTGCAGATCGGCCGCAAGCTTTCGCCTGACAGTCCGCGGCGGATCCTGGCGATGATGACGGCCGCCTTTGGCGTTGGCCAGATTGTCGGGCCTGTTGTTGCCGGCTGGATCGCCGAGCGCAGCGGCAGTTTTACCGTCCCGACGGTGATCGCCGCCATCGCGCTCGTCGCCTGCGCGGCGCTGGTCATGCCGGTGATCAAGAAAATCGCTTAGCCGGTGACATCTCCGTAACAATCGGCCGAACCCATTGCTGCTTCCTTGGAACTGCCTTAGTTTCCGGCACAATCAGTGTTGACGACACTCCCGAGACTCACAGTTCAGGAAAGCAAAGCCCCCCGTGTTTCATTCGTTTTTTCCCCGACCGAAGTTGTTTTTTACGTCCGCGGTCGTATGGACGCTCGCCTGCGTTTTCTTTTGGTATTTCGCAGGCATTGGCCTTTTGACCAATCTTGGCTTTCCTCCGCTGCCGGAGGATGCGCAGCCGGTCGGAGCCGCGTTCTTTGTCGCACCCGCTAATCTGTCATTTTATCTATTTTTCATACTCTGCTCCGCTTTGTTCTGCGGTGTATGGCACGTTATCGCCCACGCGCATCCTTGGAAAATATGGTCGGTCTGGGGATCGGCGCTGATTATTTTCATTACGTATTTCGGCGTTCAGATGGATGTGGCAATTAATGTTTGGCGAGGACCTTTCTTTGACCTTCTTCAAAATGCACTCGCCGGAAAACCGGGTATCACCAATGAAAACTTCTATTATTTGATCTTGAAGTTCTTGGAGATCGGTACGGTGGGCGTGATTGTGTCCGTGGTGTCTGCATTTCTCATCAACCACTATGTGTTGAGATGGCGCGTGGCGATGAACGATTTCTACATGTCGAAGTGGCAGAAACTTCGTCATATCGAAGGAGCGTCGCAACGTGTCCAGGAAGACACGATGCGGTTTGCAAACATCATCGAAGGCCTCGGCGTCAGCCTCATCGGCTCGGTCATGACGCTTATCGTCTTCCTGCCAATCCTGTCAGCGCTATCGGCCCATGTAACCGACCTTCCAATCCTTGGCGCGGTTCCGAATTCCCTCGTCTGGCTCGCGCTTGGTTGGTCGGTTTTAGGCACCGTCCTCCTGGCTGTTGTCGGCGTAAAACTGCCAGGATTGAATTTTCGCAACCAACGTGTTGAGGCGGCTTATCGCAAAGAGCTCGTCTACGGCGAAGATCATGAAGATAGAGCCCAACCGGTAACCGTCGCCGAGTTGTTCTCGAACGTCAGGCGAAATTATTTCCGTATGTATTTTCACTATCTTTATTTCAATGTCGCACGTTATTCATACGGGCAGCTTGATGCGATATTTCTTTATTTCGTTTTGGTGCCGACTTTCGTCGCGCATAAGATCACGCTTGGGATATGGCAGCAGATTGCTACGGCTTTTGGCCAGGTCAGCAATTCGTTCCAATACCTCGTGAGTTCCTGGACGACTATCATCGAACTACTCTCCATCCACAAACGCCTCCAGGCCTTCGAAGCGGCAATCGACGACGAGCCGCTGCCTGAGATCGACCAGCGTTATCTGGAGCGTGAGGCGGGTGTTGTTCACGCCGACGGCTGATGGAGCGGGGGTATTCTGCGAGCGATCGGAAAGTTCGCGTCTGCGGCACCCGTCCGCCCTGTCGGGCACCGACCGGGGTCGAGCCACAGGTCTCGACCCGTCCTTCGGACCTCCGGTGGGTAGAATGGGGAATCGCAGCGTCGCAACGAATCTCTTCTCCCCAGCGGGGAGAAGATGCCGGCAGGCAGATGAGGGGGCGGCCCGGCATGCCGTCTCGTTCAAGGGAACTTAGAGACACCTTGCCAGCTCGACGGCGCCATAGCTGCCATCAAAGACCTGACGTCTGCAATTTCCCGCGGGCTTCGATCATCGGGATCGCTTCCGAATAGCTGACACAGGCCACATCCGTTCGGTGGCAGACGTCGCTGACCAGCTTGTCGAGCGCCCGCCAATAGGCGCCGCCGTTCATTTCGACGAAGTGGAAGCCGAGCTGTAGCGGGATGCGGGCGCCTGCATATTGCTTGTCGAAAGCCTCCTTGAAGGCGGCATAGGCGCGGTCCTCGAATTCCGCGGAATCGGCCGTATCCTCCTCACCCTTGGAATGGCGGACGAAGAGATTGTAGTCCATGCCGATGATCGGCTTCTCGTTCGGGCCTTCGGGGATCAGCGGCAGGCCAAAGCGGATGATGCCGTCTTCCTCGACAGGCATGGCAGGCCCTTTGGTGACGAGGCTTGCGTCATAGGTGAAGCCCGCCTTCTTTTCGGCGGCGATCATGTCGGCGCCCGCAGTTGCGGCGAGATAGGGGGCGCGAAAGCCCTTAATGCCGTGATCGACCAGATCCTGCCAGCCGGCCGGCTCCTGGAGAGCGACGCTCTTCCAGGCATTCTCAAGCGTCTCGTGGAAGGTGGCGTACTCGGCCGACCAGTCGGCCTCGCTCCAGAGGCGGCCGTCGAAATGGCCACAGGCATGGCTCGATATGTCATGTCCTTCGAGGTGGGCGTGCCAGATATTGCCGAGGCGCTCGCGGATCTCGTCGTCGCTCTGGGCGAAGCCGACATTGGATTTTCCGCGTTTCTGGTGCGGCGCCTGGTAGGCCTTCTTCGCCGCCTCGTTCATCAGAAAAGTGCAGGAAAGGAAATAGGTGAAATGGGCGCCGTTTTTCGCCGCCATCTCGCGGCTTTTCAGCCACAGCGCGTTGTCGTGGGCGCCGTCGAAGGAAATGATGACGAGCTGTTTCGGCCGATCGACCGCCTGGGCAATTGCCGGAACGAGGAGCGAAACAGAAAGGCAGGCGGAGAGGAGGGAACGAGACATGGGCACCGCGACAATTTGTTCGCGGTTTCCCTCCGACAGAATTGCGGCGAAGCTGCGGTCGCGCTGGCATTTTCTCGCGCCAGCCGGTAAGCCATGACAAACGGCACGGAAGGGATCCGCAATGACATTGCTTATCGTCGGCATCATACTTTTCCTCGGGGTGCATCTGGTGCGGGTGCTGGTGCCGGACTTTCGCCGTTCGATGATCGCAAGCCTCGGCGAGAAGGGCTGGCGGGCGGCCTATTCCATTGCCAGCATCGCCACGCTGATCCTGTTGATCTACGGCTTCGGGCAGGCGCGGCAGGTGACCGGAATGCTCTACAATCCACCGGTCTGGATGGCGCATATAGCAATCACGCTGATGCTGATCGCGATGATCTGTCTCGTCGCCTCGCTGCTGCCGGCGGGGCATATCGCGACCAAGACCAAACATCCGATGGTGCTGTCGGTGAAGATCTGGGCGCTGGCGCACCTGCTCGCCAATGGCGAGACGTCGTCGGTTCTGCTGTTTACCGCCTTTCTCGCCTGGGGCGTCATCCTGCGCATTTCCTTGAAACGGCGGCAGCGGTCAGGCGAAATCACGCTCCGACCGTTCGTCTCGGCCAAATACGACCTCTATGCGATCGTCATCGGCATCGTCGTCTGGGCGCTGATCATCTGGAAGCTGCACGAATGGTTGATCGGGGTTTCGCCGCTCGTCATCTGACCTGCGCATAACCCCAAAAATCGATTCCGATTTTCGGAGAGGATTATGCGCGGATTCAAAGCGTTAGAGCGTCCTTAGCGCGTCCTGTTGGACGTGCGGCGCTCTAATCTTTCACATCCCCCTTACAACGGCGGCAAAATGGAGTAGAAGGCCCGACAATATGCGTTTTGCATGGTGTATGGGTATTTCCGCGGCCGGAGACGAGAATGGCATTCAACGACGACAGCTTCATCCGTGAAGTCAATGAGGAATTGCGGTCTGACCAGATGAAGGGCGTCTGGCGCCGGTTCGGCCGCTATATCGTCGTCGTCGCCATCCTGATCGTCGTCGGCACCGCCGGCAAGGTTCTCTACGATTATTGGGACGACAACCGCTCCTCCGGCACCGGCGACCAGTTCCTGGCGGCGATGAAGCTAGCCGACGAGAACAAGAACGACGAGGCGCTGGCCGCGCTCGACAAGCTCGAGAAGGAAGGCCATGGCGCTTACCCGGTGCTGGCGCGCATGCGGGCCGCGACCGTGCAGGTGCAGAAGGGCGATACTGCCGCGGCAATCGCCGCCTTCAACGAGATTGGCAAGGACAATGTCGTTCCGGCCGCCGTGCGCGATGCCGCCAAGATGCGCGCCGGCTGGTTGCTCATCGAGAACGGCACTTACGAACAGGTTTCGGCGGCGATCGAGGAAATGGCCGTTCCGGGCAACGCCTTCCGTCATTCGGCGCGCGAGGCACTCGGCCTTGCCGCTTACAAAGCCGGCAACATGGCGCAGGCGCGGCAGTGGTTCCAGTCGATCGTCGAGGATACCGACAGCCCGCGCAATATTGCCAATCGCGCCCATATGATGCTTGATCTGATTACCGCATCCGGCAAGGCGCCCGCCGCTCAGGGCTGATCGCGTTAAGGACAAGATATGAGTTTCACGGTCGCCATCGTCGGTCGTCCGAATGTCGGCAAGTCGACACTTTTCAACCGGCTGGTAGGCAAGAAGCTGGCGCTCGTCGACGACACGCCGGGTGTTACCCGCGACCGCCGGCCCGGCGATGCGCGGCTGATGGGCCTGACCTTCACGATCATCGACACGGCCGGTCTGGAAGAGGCCGATGCGGAAAGCCTGCAGGGCCGGATGCGGGCGCAGACCGAAGCGGCGATCGACGAGGCGGATCTTTCGCTTTTCGTCGTCGATGCCAAGAGCGGATTGACGCCCGTCGATACCGACCTTGCCGAAATGCTGCGCCGGCGCGGCAAGCCGGTGGTGCTCGTCGCCAACAAATCCGAAGCGCGCGGCTCCGACAGCGGCTTCTATGACGCTTATACGCTCGGCCTCGGTGAGCCGACGCCGATTTCGGCAGAACACGGGCAGGGCATGCTCGACCTGCGCGATGCGATTGTTGCGGCGATCGGCGAGGACCGTGCCTATTCCGAGAAAGAGGATGTGGCGGTTACCGACGTCGACATTCCGCAATCATCAGACGAGGGCGACGAGGACGAAGAGCCGACCTATGACGAGACGAAGCCGTTGCGCGTGGCGATCGTCGGGCGGCCGAATGCCGGCAAGTCGACGCTGATCAACCGCTTCCTCGGCGAGGACCGGCTTTTGACCGGGCCGGAAGCGGGCATCACCCGTGATTCCATCTCGGTCGAATGGGACTGGCGCGGCCGCACCATCAAGATGTTCGATACGGCAGGCATGCGCCGCAAGGCGCGGGTGATCGAGAAGCTGGAGAAGCTTTCGGTTGCCGATGCGCTGCGCGCCATCCGCTTCGCCGAAACCGTGGTCATCGTCTTCGATGCAACGATCCCTTTCGAAAAGCAGGATCTGCAGATCGTCGACCTCGTGCTGCGCGAGGGCCGTGCCGCCGTGATCGCCTTTAACAAGTGGGACATGATCGAAGATCGGCAGGCGGTGCTTGCGGATCTGCGCGAAAAGACCGACCGGCTGCTGCCGCAGGCGCGCGGCATCCGCGCCGTGCCGATCTCCGGCCAGACCGGCTGGGGGCTCGACAAGCTCATGCAGTCGATCATCGATACCGACAAGGTCTGGAACAAGCGCATCTCGACGGCCAGGCTCAACCGCTGGCTGGAGACGCAGCAGATCCAGCATCCGCCTCCGGCCGTTTCCGGCCGCCGCATCAAGCTGAAATATATGACGCAGGTGAAGGCCCGCCCGCCGGCCTTCATGATCTCGTGCACCCGGTCCGATGCGCTGCCGGAATCCTATACGCGCTATCTGATCAACGGGTTGCGCGCCGATTTCGACATGCCGAGCGTGCCGATCCGCATCCATTTCCGCTCGCCTGACAATCCGTTCGAAGGCAAGAAGAGACGGACCTAGGGGCGGTCCTTTTTACGGCGTCCCGTGTCAGCCCCCCTCTGCCCTGCCGGGCATCTCCCCCACAGGTGGGGAGATCACAAGTGGCTAAATCTTCTCGTCACATCAACGTTTCGCCGAGCTGCAATGGATATTTGGTTGGGGAAGCCACCGCGCCCAGCCGATCTCCCCACTTGTGGGGGAGATGCCCGGCAGGGCAGAGGGGGGTATCACGAGCACTGCCGCAGCTATTTCAGCGGCTAAGCAACGCTTCGGTTCAGCGCTTCTCGCAACGCCGCGATCTCTGCCTGCAGGCGGTTGAGGTCGACTGCGTCGCGGCCGCTGGCGTCGACGATGCAGCTCGGGATGTCGCGGGCTTTTTCCTTCAGACGCATGCCTTCGTCGCTCAAGCGGATGACGACGACGCGTTCGTCCTCCCGGCTGCGTTCGCGTCTGACATAACCTGCGGTTTCGAGGCGTTTGAGCAGCGGGGTCAGCGTGCTCGATTCCAGGAAGAGCTTTTCACCCAAGCCGCCGACGGTCTGGCCGTCCTGTTCCCAGAGCGAAACCATCGCCAGATATTGCGGATAGGTGAGACCCAACGTATCGAGCAGCGGCTTGTAAACGCGGTTCAGTGCGTGGCTTGCCGTATAGACGGCGAAGCAGATGAAATTGTCGAGCTTCAGCTGATCCTGCATGGGGTTATCTCCAGAACTGATGGAAGTTATATCGCGCGATAAATAATCGTAAGCGATTTTTATGCATGGCTGCTATGCGCAAATTTAAATTGTCCAATAAACAATCGTGCGCGATATAAAAATAGTGTTCAGGACGAACATCGAACCCGAGAGGACAAGACAATGTCGACCATCAAGACCGCAGTTTCCGCAGCAGCACTCCTGACAGCTTCCGCCGTCGGCGCGCTTGCCGATCCGGTACTCGAACCGACAACGCAGAAATTCATCGACGGGCTTGCCGGCGGCAAGCCGATCTACACGCTGTCGCCGGCCGATGCCCGCAATGTTCTGGCGGGCGCGCAGAAGGGCGACGTGAAGAAGCTTGCCGCCCAGGAAGAGGACAGGGTCATCAGGGCCGGTCCGACAGGCAACATCAAGCTGCGCATCGTCCGCCCGGAACATGCCAAGGGCACGCTGCCGGTCATTCTCTATTTCCATGGCGGCGGCTGGGTGCTGGGCGATGCCGATACACATGATCGGCTGGTGCGCGAGATCGCCAACGGCGCCGATGCCGCCGTCGTCTTCGTTGACTACGAGCGCTCTCCGGAAGCCCGCTATCCCGTTGCCATCGAGCAGGCCTATGCTGCGACCAAATATGTCGCCGAGCATGCCAAGGAGTTCAAGGTCGATGCCTCCCGACTCGCGGTCGCAGGCGATAGCGTCGGCGGCAACATGGCGGCGGTGGTGACGCTGCTTGCCAAGGAGCGTGGCGGTCCTGCAATCGACCAGCAGGTGCTGTTCTACCCCGTCACCGACGCCAATTTCGACAATGGGTCCTACAACCAGTTCGCCGATGGGCCGTGGCTGACCAAGGAAGCGATGAAGTGGTTCTGGAACGCCTATCTGCCCGACGAGACCAAGCGCAAGGAGCCGACGGCCTCACCGCTGCAGGCGTCGCTGGAGCAGTTGAACGGCCTGCCGCCGGCGCTGGTCATCGTTGACGAAAACGACGTGCTGCGCGATGAGGGTGAGGCCTATGCCCGCAAGCTCAGCCAGGCCGGTGTCCGCGTCACGTCGATGCGATACAACGGCACGATCCACGACTTCGTGCTGCTGAACGCGATTGCCGAAACGCCTGCGGCGCGCAGTGCGATTGCGGTCGCGAACGACACGCTTCACAGCGCGCTTCACAAGTAAAACCAATCAGTCTGCGGACGGGAGAGGCCCGGCGGTTTCGCCGGGCTTTCTGCTTCTTGGGAGCGACTTGGTGGCAAACTGCCAGGCCTTCTTCCATTTCGGCGTGATGACGCCGTTGGCGGCGCGGATATTGTTGATGAACTGCAGCGTCGCCGCTTCCCAGGAATATTGCATGGCGAGTTCACGCGCCTTCTCTCGCGAGGCGGAGAGGGCGGCTAGGCAGGCGGCCTGTAGGTTCTGGTCGAGCGCCCCGACTTCGCTATCCTCGCCGATGATGTCGAGCGGGCCGGTGACCGGATAAGCTGCGACCGGCACGCCCGATGCCAGCGCCTCGAGGATGGTGTTGCCGAAGGTGTCGGTGAGCGAGGGAAAGACGAAGACATCGGCCTGGGCGTAGGTTTTCGCCAGATCCTCGCCGAACTGCACGCCCGCGAAGAAGACGTCGGGATATTGCTTTTCAAGCTCGGCGCGGGCAGGACCGTCGCCGACGACGACCTTGGAACCCGGCAGATCGAGATCGAGGAAAGCCGGCAGGTTCTTTTCCAGCGCCACGCGGCCGACGGTCATGAAGATCGGGCGCGCCAAGCCGAACGGGGTTTCCTCGAGCGCCATCGGACGGAACTGCGTGGCGTCAATGCCGCGGCTCCAGGGCATGAGGTTGCGGATGCCCTTTTCCGACAGTTCGCGGGCAAGGCTCGGCGTCGCCACCATGCAGCCGGCGCCGCCATTGTGGAACCAGCGAACGAAGGAGTAGAGCCAGCTCTTCGGTATCGGCAGGCGCGCGGAAACGTATTCCGGGAAGCGGGTGTGGTAGCTCGTCGAAAACGGCATGCGGTTTCTCAGGCACCAGCGGCGAGCGGTCAGCCCCAGCGGACCTTCGGTGGCAATATGCACGTAGGACGGATTGTGCTTTTCGATCTCGCGGGCGATGCGGCGGTAATTGGCGATCGACAGGCGGATCTCAGGATAGGTCGGGCAGGGGATGCTGTTGAATCGCTCCGGCGTCACCATCGAAACCTCGACGCCCATCTTCGCCAGTTCGCGGTTGGTGTTCTCGATCGAGCGCACGACGCCGTTGACCTGTGGGTGCCAGGCATCGGTGACAATCACCAGCCTCTCAGGCAGGTTCCCGGCGGCTGCGGCATTGGCCCAGCTCTCGCCGCTGTAAGTGTTTGCCGGACGTTGCAGCATGTCACGATTTCCATCCGCGTCGCAGTGATATGCCAACGCTCAACCCCTAAGCGGGGTTCCGGAACGGCGATTCCCGCTTCTCTATTTTGAGGCATGACCATGATGGAAATATTACAGCCCATATTGCGAGGATTGCAGGGCTTTCGCCGGTCTGATCGCCCCGATTATGTCGGCGGCTGGCGGCGGTTGTTTTTCATTTGAAAGAAGAAAGTCACGGCGCCGGTCGTGGACCGACGCCGCCTGGGAGGTCAAGCTGCAGCGGAAGCCGAGCTTGCGGTCGGAACTTCCGAGATCGTCTTCAGAACCTGCGAAGCGATCTGGTAGGGGCAGCCCTGCGAATTCGGGCGGCGATCTTCCAGATAGCCCTTGTAGTCGTTCTTGACGAAGGAGTGCGGCACGCGGATCGAGGCACCACGGTCGGCAACGCCGTAGGAGAACTTGTTCCACGGAGCCGTCTCGTGCTTGCCGGTCAGGCGCTTGTCGTTGTCAGGACCGTAGACGTCGATGTGGTCCATCAGGTTCTTGTCGAACTGCGCCATCAGCGCTTCGAAATAAGCCTTGCCGCCGACTTCGCGCATGTACTTGGTCGAGAAGTTGCAATGCATGCCCGAGCCGTTCCAGTCGGTGTCGCCGAGCGGCTTGCAGTGATACTCGATGTCGATGCCGTACTTTTCGGTCAGGCGCTGCAGGAGGTAGCGTGCCATCCAGATCTGGTCGGCGGCCTTCTTGGAGCCCTTGCCGAAAATCTGGAATTCCCACTGGCCCTTGGCCACTTCGGCATTGATGCCTTCGTGATTGATGCCGGCAGCGAGGCAGAGGTCGAGATGCTCTTCGACGATTTCGCGGGCAACGTCGCCGACGTTCGAATAGCCGACGCCGGTGTAATAAGGGCCCTGCGGAGCGGGGTAGCCCTGCTCAGGGAAGCCGAGCGGACGGCCGTTCTGGTAGAAGAAATATTCCTGCTCGAAGCCGAACCAGGCGTCTTCGTCGTCGAGGATGGTGGCGCGGGCATTCGATGCGTGCGGCGTGACGCCATCCGGCATCATGACTTCGCACATGACGAGAGCGCCGTTGGTGCGGGCCGGGTCGGGATAGATGGCGACCGGCTTCAGCACGCAATCGGAGCTGCGGCCTTCAGCCTGCTGCGTCGAGGAGCCGTCAAAGCCCCAGAGCGGAAGCTGTTCCAGCGTCGGGAATACGTCGAATTCCTTGATCTGCGTCTTGCCACGCAGGTTCGGTACCGGAGTGTACCCATCGAGCCAAATATACTCGAGCTTATATTTTGTCATCGTGACTCTCTCAATGCTACGAAGGTGAGCAAATCCGGAGGTGATCTCGGCGCGCAAGCGCATCCGACCGCCAGGGATGACGCTTTAAAAGCACGTAGCGTGCCAGTTTTGGCGCTATGCGAAAGAAAGATCGCGAATCAGCGTGCCGGCCGATTTTTTCCCTTTTGGAAAATCGGGCTGTTTTTAACGCTCGCAGGCGGTATCGCCCATCAAAACGCAGTTTTTTCATCTGGAACCGGATGAAAATTGTGGCGTTAGGCTGAAATGATGAAGTGTTAAACAAATTATCGGAAGCTTTTAGCCGAGACAGCATGCCGACCGATTACAATTGCAACATTGCCCTTATTTTATGCAATTTGCATAAACTATGTGCATTGTGCTATGTAGATGGTCCTGAAATGTTGATGCGCCGAACTGAATGGAGGCGATCTCATGCCCACCGGTTTCCATCGCGAATCCGCTACGATCTACCAGTTTCCCGTTAAGGCGATACGAAACGCCAACCGGTTCGAACGCGCCAGGCTGATGGAGCGCGAGGCCGCAGACGTCTGCGATGCTGCGCTCGACAGCTGCTGGTACCATGACGAGGCAGTTCGCGACGGCGATCGGCCGACGAAGTCCTGATTTCTTCTGGCAGCGGGGCAAACGATGCGGACAAAGCGGGGAGCGCTCGCACATGGCGTTCATACTGCGTCCGCATGTGCGGCCCAAAAGCATGTTTCGCTAAGCGAATCTGAAAGATCGCGCCGCTTTAGCCGCCATCCAATCCAAGCTTTTCCCTTACGACCAATGCGCCATGTTCGCTGACGACGCGGGCAGCGACCTTTGCTGCGAAGCGGGCGGCGGCAGACGCATCGCCTGCTTCGAGATATCGTGCGAGAAAAGCGCCGTTGAAGCTGTCGCCGGCGCTGGTCGTGTCGACCACCTTCTCCACCTTTTCGGCCGGAACGAAGGTCTGCTCGCCGGCAAAATTCAGCGTAACACCCTCCGCGCCGTTCTTGACGACGATATGGACGGCACCCAGTGCGCGGTAGCGGTGGATCGTCGCCTCGATGGAATCATCGCCGAAATGGGCCGCCTCGTCGTCGAAGCTCGGCATGACGAGCACGGAGGAGCGGGCACCTTCGCTGATCGTCGTGTGCATTACGTCGTAGCTCGACCAAAGCCGCGGGCGGATGTTCGGATCGAAGACGACGAGCTTGCCTGCGGCCTTGGCGCGACGGACTTCGGCAAGCAAAGTCTCGGCATCCTCATGCGGCAGTATGGCAAGCGTGATGCCGGAGAAATAGACGACTTCAGCGCTCTCCACCGCCTCGCGCAGGCGGTCCGGATCGGCGGCCAGGCTGCGGGCAGCCGAGCTGTCGCGCCAGTAGCTGAAGGAGCGTTCGCCGTCCTTCAGGTTGATCATGTAAAGGCCCGGCGTCCTGCCCCTGATGCGGCGAATGAGGCTGGTGCCGATGCCCGCCTTGTCGATAAAGGCCGCCATCTCGTCCGACATGGCGTCGTCGCCGAGCGCGGTGAAGTAGTCGACCGACCAGTCGGCGGCAAGGCAGGCGCGGGCATACCAGGCGGTGTTGAAGGTATCGCCGGCAAAGCCCTTGCGCAGCAGACCATCGCCTGCCTGCGAGAGTTCCACCATGCATTCACCGATCGATAGAAACCGTCTGCTCACCTTGTCCTCCCGGCACTAGAGCGCCGCGCGTCCAAGGACGCGCTAAGGACGCTCTATCACTTTGAATTGGCGCATACCCCCGAGAATCGATTCCGATTTTCGGGGGTATGCGCTGGCCCTCATTCGCTGATACGCGGAGAGTATGAAGGTGGCAAGCGCCTATATTCGGGAATGGAACCCCGCCTTCGCGGGCGAGGCAAAGGCCGCTTGCGCGGCCTTTGTATCACTCATGGCCTGTCCATGTGATAACAGGCGGCCTTCTGGCCGGGGCGGACCTCCTCGGTCGGCGGCATTTCGGTGCGACAGATGTCGGTCGCCTTCCAGCAGCGCGGTGAGAAGACGCAACCCTTCGGCGGATTGAGCGGCGAGGGCGGGTCACCCTGCAGGCGGATGCGGGTGCGCAGGCGCGCAAGCTTCGGATCCGGGATCGGCGCGGCGGAAAAGAGCGCCTGCGTATAGGGGTGGGCGGGGTGATCGAAGACGGTGGCACAACTGCCTGCTTCCACCACCCTACCGAGATAGAGCACCAGCACATCGTCGGAGATCAGCCGCACAACGGAGAGGTCGTGGCTGATGAAGATCAACGTCAGGCCGAATTCCTTGCGCAGCTTGCGCAGAAGCGTGATGACCTGGCCCTGGATCGAGACGTCGAGGGCCGAAACCGGCTCGTCGCAAATGATGAGCTTCGGCTTGGTGACGACCGCGCGCGCGATGCCGATGCGTTGCGCCTGGCCGCCGGAGAATTCGTGCGGGTAGCGGTTGATCATCTCCGGCACCAGGCCGACGGCGGTCATGATCTCGCGGACCCGCTCGGTGCGCTCGGCCCTTGATAGCTTCGGCTCGAAGACTGTGAGAGGCTCGGCGATGATGTCTCCAACAGTCATGCGCGGGTCGAGCGAGGCGATCGGATCCTGGAAGATGATCTGCATGTCGCGGCGGGCGGCTCGCATTTCCTCGTCCGACAGGTCGAGCAGGTTGCGGCCCTGCCAGAGGATGCGGCCCTTCTGCGATTTCAACAGCCGCAGGATGGACCGGCCGAGCGTCGACTTGCCGCAGCCGGATTCGCCGACGATACCGAGCGTGCGGCCTTCGCTGAGGTCGAAGCTGACATTGTTGACGGCGGTGAGGAAGATCGGCGGCTTGAAGAGGCCTTTCGCCGGCAGTTCGAATTGGGTCGTCAGGTTCTCGACCCTCAGAAGCGATCGTTCAGCCATGGTTCAGCAGCTCCTCGCGACGCGGGAAGGGGTGGTAGCATGCGGCGCAGTGATGCGGCGCCAGCACTTCGAGCGGTGGCGGGCGGTCGATGCAATCGTCCTGGACCTGCGAACAGCGTGGCGAGAAATTGCAGCCCTTCGGCAGGTGCTGCAGGTTCGGCGGACGTCCGGGGATGACGACGAGGTCGTCGACATCCTGGTCCGGCCGCGGGATCGAGGCATGCAGTGCTGCGGTATAGGGATGGGCCGGATTGTCGAAGAGCTCATCGACCGGCGCTTCCTCGACGATGCGGCCGGCATACATGACGGCGACGCGGTCGGCGAGGCCGGCAACGACGCCGAGATCGTGGGTGATCATGATCAGCGCCGTGTTCATCTCCGCCGTCAGATCGTTGAAGAGATCGAGGATCTGCGCCTGGATGGTGACGTCGAGTGCGGTCGTCGGCTCGTCGGCGATCAACAGTTTCGGCCGGGTGAGCAGCGCCATGGCGATGACGATGCGCTGGCGCATGCCGCCGGAGAGTTCGTGCGGGTAGAGATGGAAGCGCCGCGTCGGGTCGGGGATGCCCACACGCTTGAGCATGTCGAGGGCTGCCGCCGATGCAGCGCGCGCCGTCAGCCCGCCGTGAACCTCGAGCTGTTCCGTCAGCTGCCGGGAAATCTTCAGCGATGGATTGAGGGCGGTCATCGGATCCTGGAAGACCATGGCCATGTCCTTGCCGCGGATCTGGTCGAGCTCGCGCGGTTTCAGCGCCAGCACGTCCTTGCCTTCGAGCAGCGCCTGTCCCGTCGTTTTGCCGTTCTTGGCAAGCAGGCCCATGATACCGAGGAAGGTCTGGCTCTTGCCCGAACCGGACTCGCCGACGATGGCGATGCGTTCGCCGCGTTTGACCGTCAGGTTCATGTTGGAGACTGCCTTGACCTCTCCATCCGGCGTTTTGAAGGTGATCGAATAGTCTTTGAGTTCGAGAAGGGTGTCTTTTTGTGTTTCTTGGGACATTCTTATCGATCCTTCGGGTCGAACGCGTCGCGCAGGCCGTCGCCGATGAAGAGCAGGCTGAGCAGCAGGGCCACGAGGAAGCTCGCCGGGAAGACCAGCAGCCACGGCATGCTTTCCATGGCATCGGTTCCCTCGGCGATCAGCGTGCCGAGCGAGGTCAGCGGTTCCTGCACGCCGAAGCCGAGATAGGAAAGGAAGCTTTCGGTGGCGATGATTTCAGGCACCGTCAACGCTGCGAAGATGACCACGGGTCCGACGAGGTTCGGGATGATGTGCTTGATGATGATCTTGAACGGCCGCTGCCCGGATGCGCGGGCCGCTTCGATGAATTCGCGGTGCTTGATCGACAGCGTCTGGCCGCGGACGATGCGGGCCATGGTCAGCCATTCCAGCGCGCCGATCGCGGCAAAGAGCAGATAGACGTTGCGGCCGAAGATCACCATCAGCAGGATGACGAAGAGGATATAGGGAAGCGCATACATGATATCGACGAAGCGCATCATGATCGCATCCAGCCTGCCGCCGATATATCCCGATACCGCCCCGTAGAGCACGCCGATGAAGACGGAGACGACGGTCGCCGTCAGCGCGACGGCAAGCGAGACGCGAGTGCCGTAGAGGACGCGGGCGAGAAGGTCGCGGCCGTTCGGGTCGGTGCCGAAATAGTGGCCGGTTTCGATCGAGGGCGGTATGCGGAAGGCCGCCCAATCAGGATCCTCATAGTTGAAGGGAATGAACCAGGGGCCGAGGAAGGCGGCGAGGATCAGAACAGTCAGGACGACGATCGACAGGACGGCCGCCTTGTTGCGCCCGAGTCGGCGCAAGGCATCCTTGGTGAGCGAGCGGCTTTCGGGCGCAAGGCCCTCCGCCTCCAGAAGCTCCTGGGCAAGCAGCTCGCGTTTTGCGGGGTTGAGGATCATCGGTTTCTCACTTTCGGATCGAGCCACGCATAGGCGATATCGACGAGAAGATTCAGGAACACGATGAGCACCATGTAGAAAATGACCGTGCCGAGAACCATGCCGTAATCGCGGTTCAGCGCTGCGTTGACGAAATAGCGGCCGATGCCGGGCAATCCGAAGATGCTTTCGACAACCAGCGAGCCGGTGAGAAGGTAACTTGCCGCCGGTCCGAGATAGGAGACCACAGGCATCAGCGCGGGCTTCAGCGCATGGCGCATGACCGTCAGGCGGGGGCCGATGCCTTTGGCCTTAGCGGTGCGGATGAAGTTCTGGTTCATTACCTCGATCATCGAGCCGCGGGTGATGCGCGAGATACGGCCGGCATGCGGCAGGGCCAGAACGACGATCGGCAGGATGAGGTATTTGATCGAGCCGTCACCCCAGCCGCCGACCGGAAACCACGCAAGATGGATGCCGAAGACGAGCTGCAGGATGGGCGCGATCAGGAAGTTCGGTAGCACGACGCCGATCAGAATGAGCGCGCCCAGAATATAATCCGGCGCCTTGTTCTGATAAAGCGCCCCAAGACAGCCGACCGCCACGCCGACAATGATGGCAATCAGGAAGGCAGCCGTACCGATGGTGAAGGTGTAGGGCAGACCGATCATGATCTGCTGGGCGACGGTGAAATCTTCGCTGGCGAAGGACGGGCCGAGATCGCCGCGGAGCAGGTCACCGACATAGATCAGGTACTGCTGGATGAGCGGCTTGTCGAGATTGTAGTGGATAGCAAGGTTCTTCAGGATCACCGGCGGCAATGGCCTTTCGCCATCGAAAGGGCCGCCGGGGGCAAGGCGCAAAACAAAAAAGCAGGCTGTGACGGCGATCCACAGAACGGGGATCGTCGATAGCAGGCGACGGAGTGCGTATTTGATCATGATCGTGGGCCGGTCCTTTCCGCAGTGCGCGGAAAGGACCGTTTTCCCTTACTCTTTCATCGACAGCCAGCGGGTGCGGTGGATGTCCTGGATGTTGTCGACGAAGCCTTCGATCTTCGGCGAAACGACATTCTTCGAGACGTAGTAGTAGATCGGCAGGGCGGCGGATTCATCGAGCGCCAGCTGTTCGGCCTTCTTGAAGATCGCGGCACGCTTGGTGAGATCCGTCTCGGCGTTACCTTCCTTGATCATCTTGTCGTACTCGGGATTCGACCAGCGGCCGTAGTTCATCTGGACGCCCGTCACCAGGAGGTTCAGGAAGTTGTCCGGGTCGTTGTAGTCGGCGAGCCAGCCGGCGCGGCCGATTTCGACCTGGCCACGCTGCATCTGGTCGTAATGCACCTTGGTTTCGGCATTGACGAGCTCGACATCGACGCCGAGCGGCTTCCACATGGAAGCGATGGCGACGGCGATGCGCTTGTGGTTGTCGTTGGTGTTGTAGCTGAGGACAGCGTGAAGCGGCTTGTCCGGACCGAAACCGGCTTCGGTCAGAAGCTTCTTGGCTTCGGCGACCTTCTCGCTATAGGGCAGATCCTTCCAGCTGACATAGGCCGGCTCGCCGTAATTCGCCGTGCCCGGCGGAACCCATGAATAAGCCGGCAGTTCGCCGGTGCCGAGGATCTGCGGGCCGATCACTTCACGGTTGATCGCCATGGACAGAGCCTGGCGGACGCGCTTGTCGCTGAAGGGCGGCTTCTGCGAGTTGACGACATAATAGTAGAGGCCGGAGAAGGGAGCGACATGCGCCTGGCCAGGCAGGTTCTTCTTCATCCACTCGTACTGGTCGGTCGGGAAGTCGGTGAGGATGTCGAACTCGCCGGCGCGGTAGCGCTTCAGCGCGGCTTCCTGATCCTCGAGCACGAAGAACTTCGCGCCATCGATCTTCAGGTCCTTGGTGTCGTACCACTGGTCGTTCTTGACCGTCGTGACATGCGAGCCCGGAACCCATTCGACCGGCTTGTAAGGGCCGTTGGTGACGATGTTGCCGATCTTGACCCAATCCTGCCCCTTCGCCTCGACGACATGCTTCGGCAGCGGATAGGCGGTGTAATGCATCAGGGCATTAAGGAAATAAGGGGTGGAGTTTTCGAGGGTGATTTCGAGCGTCTTGTCGTCGATCGCCTTGACGCCGAGCTGGTTGAGATCGGTGATCTCGCCCTTGTTGATCTTTTCGGCGTTCTTGATGGTGAATTGCAGATAGGCATAATCGGCGGCATTCTTCGGGTCGACGAGGCGCTGGAAGGCGAAGACAAAGTCTCCTGCCGTTACCGGCTGGCCATCGGACCACTTGATGCCGTCGCGAAGCTTGAAGGTGTAGACCTTGCCATCAGGCGAAATCGTCCAGCTTTCAGCCTGGCCGGGGATCGGATTATCCTTGGCGTCCTCAGTGACGAGGCCTTCGAAAATGTCGCCGGCGATACGGTTCTCCCAGTCGCCGGAAAGCTTCTGCGGATCGAGCGACTGCGGGTCGCCACCATTGTGAATGTTGAGCGTGGCCGCATGGGCCGAAAACGCCAGCAATGTGCCAAGCATTGCAGAGGCGAGAAATTTTTTCGCGAAATGGTTCATGGTGGGTCCACCTTTCTAGGCTTTTCGCCTTTATTAGACATTTGTTCCCGGTGTTTGACCTCTTACGTGCAGGTCAGCGCGCACATTATCGCAAAGGCTTTGCGTTGCAACCCCAAATCCGGAGGGTGGAAACGGGTTGTGGACAAGCCAATATACGTCTCCCCCTTGTCGGATCGCGACGACGTGTCGCGGCGTTTCGCAACACCTTCATAACCGCTTCACATGGTTGTCTTTTGTTTCGTCCGCTTTAGTGTGACGAGCGCAAACGAGGCAGGAGATGTAGCCGATGGCATTGCAGGCAGGCGGGAGTGCGGACTGGTGGCGTGGCGCGGTGATCTATCAGGTCTATCCGCGCTCGTTTCAGGACACCAACAGCGATGGTCTCGGCGATCTCAGGGGAATCACCCGCCGGCTGCCGCATATTGCCAGCCTCGGCGTCGACGCGATCTGGCTCTCGCCTTTCTTCAAGTCGCCGATGGCCGACATGGGCTACGACGTTTCCGATTATTGCGACGTCGATCCGATCTTCGGGACGCTGGCCGATTTCGACGAAATGATGGGCGAAGCGCACAAGCTCGGCATTAAGGTCGTCATCGACCAGGTGATCTCGCACACTTCCGACCGGCATCCCTGGTTCGTCGAGAGCCGATCGAGCCGGACCAATCCCAAGGCGGACTGGTATGTCTGGGCCGATCCGAAGCCTGACGGTACGGCGCCGAACAACTGGTTGTCGATCTTCGGCGGGCCGGGCTGGGAATGGGATGGCGTGCGCCGGCAATATTACCAGCACAATTTCCTGACCTCGCAGCCGGACCTCAACTTCCACAGCAAGGCCGTGCAGGATGCGGTCCTCGAGACGGTAAAGTTCTGGCTCGACCGCGGCGTCGACGGCTTCCGCCTGGATACGGTCAACTATTATTTCTGCGACAAGCTGCTGAGGAGCAATCCGCCGCACGAGCCTGATGAAGATGACGCAGGCCTCGATGCGCCCGACAGCAATCCCTACGGCATGCAGAACCACCTCTACGACAAGACGCAGCCGGAAAATGTCGATTTCCTCAAGCGCTTCCGGGCGTTGCTCGATCAGTACGAGGATCGCACGACCGTCGGCGAAGTCGGCGATGGGGCGCGTTCGCTGAAGACGGTTGGCGCCTATACGAGTGGCGGCGACAAGCTGCACATGTGCTACACATTCGACCTGCTCGGGCCGGATTTCACCGCCGAGCATATTCGCGGCTGCGTCGAGGCCTTCCAAAAGGCCGTCACGGACGGCTGGGTCTGCTGGGCTTTTTCCAACCACGACGTCATGCGCCATGTCAGCCGTTTCGCGCGGACGGAGGAAGAGCGGCCTGTCATCGCCAAGCTGGCGATCTCGGTGCTTGCGGCGCTGCGTGGCTCGATCTGCCTCTATCAAGGCGAGGAACTCGGCTTGCCCGAGGCGGAACTCGCCTTCGAGGATCTGCGCGACCCCTACGGCATCCGCTTCTGGCCGGCCTTCAAGGGCCGCGATGGATGTCGCACACCGATGCCCTGGGAAGCCGGCAAGGCGCATGCGGGCTTCACCTCGGCGGAAAAGAGCTGGCTGCCGGTGCCTTACGAGCAGGCAGCGCTTTCCGTCGATACGCAGGAAGAGAGCGAAAGCTCTGTGCTGCATCACTATCGCAGGACGCTCGCATTTCGGAAGAGCCACCTGGCGCTGATCGACGGCGACATGACCTTCATCGGCACCAACCAGGATCTGCTCGCCTTCACCCGCGAAAAGAACGGAGAAAAACTGCTCTTCGTTTTCAACCTGACGCGCAAACCGGCGGAATTCCGCCTGCCCGATGGCATTGCGCTCAGAGAAGCGCTTGCCATGCCCGGCTTCGAGGCGGTGGTGAGTGCGGGATCAGTGAAACTTGCCGCGCTGGATGGGTTTTGTGCGCGGATTTGACATTCGCGCTGTCGTCGAGGGTCATGGATTTCGATAGGGCTGTATTTTTTAAATTACAACTGATATGTTCATCTTGAAGCAGACGGCCACTTTCCAGAAGTGGCACAAACGGTTGAAAGACGGAAAGGCCAAGGCAATGATTGCTTTACGCCTTCAGCGTCTTGCAACCGGGCATGCCGGCGATGCCGCTCCGGTCGGTGAAGGGGTGAGTGAGTTGCGCATTCACTATGGGCCTGGCTATCGGATCTACTACCGCAAGCGGGGAGAAACGATCATCGTGCTTCTCTGCGGCGGCGATAAAAGCACGCAGGAAACCGACATACGGACGGCAAAGAGAATGGCCATGGAATGGAGCGACGATAATGGCTGAACAGATTTTCGACTTCGATCCGGCTGAGCTACTCGATTCCGACGAGGCTATCGAAACCTTTATCACCGAGGCCCTGCAGACCGGAGATGCGAAATTCATCGCTTCTGCTCTTGGCGTCGTTGCACGCGCCAAGGGCATGAGCAAAATCGCCAAAGAAACCGGCCTTGCGCGCGAGCATCTCTACAAGGCACTCAGTGAAAACGGAAATCCCACACTCGAAACCACGCTGGCGGTGATGAAGGCCATCGGGCTTGAACTCACGACGCGACATCACGCGATTTGAGACCGTCTGGCGTTCACTGAAGCCCTCTCGCAAGTGAGAGTTCCGATATCCTGCATCATCCGATCAGCGCGAACTTGTCCACATCAACCATACCGCGGTCTGAAATCTTCAGGTGCGGGATGACCGGCAGCGGCAGGAAGGCGAGCTGGAGGAAGGGTTCCTCCAACGTGGCGCCGAGCGCGAAGGCGGCCTTGCGCAGATGGTGCAGTGTATCGCGGACGGTCTCGTAGGGCTCAAGGCTCATCAAGCCGGCGACGGGCAGGGCGATTTCGCCGGTGACCTTGCCGTCTTCGACGACGACGAAGCCGCCGTTGATCTCGCCGAGGCGGTTTGCGGCGCGCGCCATGTCGTCTTCGTTGACGCCGACGACGCAGATATTGTGGCTGTCATGGCCGACGGTGGAGGCGATCGCGCCCTTCTTCAGGCCGAAGCCCTGGACGAAACCGTTGGCGTGGTTGCCGTTCTTGCCGTGGCGTTCGATGACGGCGACCTTGATGATGTCGTTGGCGAGATCGACGGTCGTCTCATTGCCCTTGACGGGCAGGCGGTAGCGGCGATGCTCGGTGATGATCTTGCCCGGCATGACACCGATGACAGGCGTTTCGCCCTCGGCGACAGGCACGCCGAAATGGGCGGCGTTGACGGGCCTTGCCTTGACGCTGTCGAGGCCGATCGGGGCAATCGGCCTGCGTGTGGCAAAGAGCGCGTCGGTGACGCGGCGGCCGGCCGAGAAGACGATCTCGGCGCGGCAGCTTTCCAGGCTGTCGAGAACCACCAGGTCTGCGCGCCAGCCTGGCGCGACCAGGCCTCGGTCCCTGAGACCGAAGGCGCGGGCGGCAGAGATCGAGGCGGCGCGATAAATTGCCAGGGGCTCGACGCCGCTTGCGATCGCCGTGCGGATCATGTGATCGAGATGACCCTGTTCGGCGATATCGAGCGGATTGCGGTCGTCGGTGCAAAGCGCGAGGAAGGGTGAAAGCCGCTCGGTGATAATGGGTATCAGCGCCGCGAGATCCTTGGAGACCGAACCCTCGCGCACGAGGATATGCATGCCCTTGCGGATCTTCTCCAAGGCTTCGCCGGCGGTCGTGCATTCGTGCTCGGTGCGGATGCCGGCCGAGAGGTAACCGTTAAGGTCGTTGCCTGAGAGCAGCGGCGCATGACCGTCGATATGGCCGCCCTGGAAGGCGTCGAGCTTGGCCATGCAGACGGGATCCTTGTGGATCACGCCGGGGAAATTCATGAATTCGGCAAGTCCGATCACCTTCGGATGGTGGCGGAAGGGCAGGAGGCGCTCGATCGGCAGATCGGCACCGGAGGTTTCAAGATGCGTCGCCGGCACACAGGAGGAGAGCTGGACGCGGATGTCCATGATCGTCTCCAGCGCGGATTCGAGAAAGAATTCGATTCCGGCGGTTCCGAGCACATTGGCGATTTCGTGCGGATCGCAGATGGCGGTGGTGACACCATAGGGCAGAACGCAGCGATCGAATTCATGCGGTGTGACGAGTGAAGATTCGATGTGCAGATGCGTGTCGATGAAGCCGGGAACGACGATCCTGCCTGAGATGTCGATCTCGGTTTCGCCCTCATAATTGCCTGAGGTGCCGACGATGCGATCGGCGCCGATCGCAATGTCCGACTGGACGAGTTCGCCGGTGACGAGATCGAAGAAGCAGCCGCCCTTCAGCACGATATCGGCCGGCACACGGCCAACGCCCTGATCGATGAAGCGCTCGAGTCTGCTGGTCATGGTATTGCTCACATTACAACCGATTCCGAAACTTATAGCCGATCTGCCGCGACAAGCGAGTGCCGCAAAACGAAACCGGGCGCCACAGGGCGCCCGGTCGGTGACGGTCAGCGATGGTTTACTCGGCGGCGACGATCTTGCCGGCTTCCCACTTGTAGAGCGAGAAGCTCTGCGAGGTCAGGTCGCCGGTCTCGCCGTAGGTAACCTTGCCGATGGCGGTCGGGATCTCCTTGCCGTCCTTCAACGCGGTCGCGACGGTTTCCGCATCCTCGGCGCTGCCGGCCTTCTCGATGCCGGCCTTCAGCACTTCGACGGCGGCATAAGCGTTCAGCGTGAAGGCTTCGGCCGGGATGTTCTTGGCGGCGAGCGCATCGGCTGCGGCTTTGGAATCCGGGCTCTTGGTGGCGTCCGAAGCGTTGGTGAAGATCGTCCCTCCTGCCGCATCCGTGCCGATTGCCCAGAATTCGGTGTTGGAGAGTCCGTCGCCGCCGATGATCGTCGCGTTGGCGGCGAGGTCATGCAGCTGGCGGGCGAGCAGGCCGCCTTCCGGGTGGTAGCCGCCGAAATAGACCACATCGACCTTCTCGGACTTGATGCGGGTGGTGAGCGCACTGAAATCCTTGTCACCAGGCGTGATCGCGTCATTGACGACTTCGGTGATACCGCCGGCGTTCAGCGTCGCCTTGAAGGCGTCGGCGAGGCCCTTGCCGTAGGCGCCCTTGTCGTTGACGATGGCGACGCGCTTGTCCTTGAAATTCTTCAGCACATATTTGGCGGCGACTTCGGCCTGCTGGTCGTCGCGGCCGCAGGTGCGCAGCACGTTGGTCAGACCGCGCTTGGTCAGGTCGGGGGCCGTCGCAGTCGGGGTGACCATCAGCACGCCGTTTTCAGCAAGCACGTCCGAAACCGGAATGGCGACACCCGATGTCACCGGACCGACGACGAAGCGGATGCCGTCGCCGACGACCTTGTTGGCGGCGGAAACGCCCTGTTTCGGTTCGCCGGCATCATCGGCCAGTTCGAGGACGACCTTCTCGCCGAGAATTCCGCCCTTCTTGTTGATCTCGTCAACGGCGGTCTGCGCACCGTTCTTCACTTGGTCGCCATAGGCGGCGACGGGGCCGGTCAGCGGCGCGATCAGGCCGATGGTGATATCGGCATGGGCAAGCGGCGCAAAGGCGAGCGACGCGACGAGGGTCGCCGTCAATGTCTTGAGGGTCATTGTCTGTCTCCTTGGATGGGGTCATTCGACCCGCGATGAGGTGCCGCGCCGGATTTTCCGGATCGTTCAACGGCCCTCAGGCCGTGCCAAGGACGATCGATATCGGCGCGATCGATGCGCCCTCCGGCCATATTTGGCTCGAATGGGCGCAACGGCAAGATTTCTAGGAATTTTGGTGGAATTCCGCAAGTTGATAACAAAATGAAACGAAAATCGAGCCGATTCGGCGCGAAATAATCCAAAATCGTCGATCGTGGCGCCGTCTGCAGATCTCCAGAAGTGCTGTATCCGCATTTGCGCGGTGCCGATGAACCTGCCGAATTTCGCGAAACTCTTCGTCTTTCCGAATAGTCGAATTCGGTTTCGAGATTAACACTTGATTCTACCAATTAGAGTAGAATCATTGTTCGTGCATATATTGCTGCGATGCAAAATAACGGTCGATAATAGACAGAGAGATATTTCAGGAACAGAGATCTGGATGCTCAAGCGTATCGAAGCCAGACAGGTGCGCAACGGAATGTTTGTGGAGGCGATCGAGGGTGCATGGCAGGACCCCCATCTGTCCAAGCGAAGATTTCTGCTACGCCGTGAAGTCGATGCCCTGAAGCTTCGCAAGAGCGGCATTGAAGGTGTTGTTATCAACACCAGCAGAGGCCTCGACATCGACGGTCTGCCGGGCGGCAATGTCGAGATCGACACCAAGGCGGCACGCGAGACCATCCAGAAATCCGTGCAGGTCCTGGAAAGCGTTTTCGGCCGGCTCCAGCATGGCGATGGGATCAGCGTCGATCAGGTGGCGCCGGTGATTTCCTCGGTCTCCAAGTCGATGGATGACAATCCCACTGTCTTTCTGAGCGTTACGCGTCTGAAATCCAAGGACGAAGTGACGTTTCTGCATTCCCTTTCGGTGAGTGCGCTGATGATCCTTTTCGGCCGTCACCTCGGACTTGACGAGGCTACCGTGCAGACGCTCGGCACGGCAGGATTGCTGCACGACGTCGGCAAGCTCGAAATTCCGCTTGAGATACTCAACAAGGAAGGGCGCCTGGACGAGGACGAGATCAAGATGATCCGCGATCATCCGGAAAAGGGGCACGCAATCCTGTCACGCCAGGAAGGCATGCCGGAGATCGTTCTCGACGTCTGCCTCAACCATCATGAGCGTATCGACGGCAAGGGCTATCCCCGCAGGCTTTCCGAGGCGCAGGTCAGCTTCCATGCGCGTCTTGCTGCGATTTGCGATGTCTATGACGCCATGACCTCCGTGCGGCCGTACAAGGCGCCATGGAGCGCGAGCCAAGCACTGAAATGGATGTTTGGCAACGAAGGGCAATTCGATCGCCGGCTGCTGAAGAAATTCGCCCTCTGCCTTTCCGTCGCCGCCGTGACCTGAGGCCTATCGGTCTTCCCAACAAAAGGGCCTGCGTGGACTTACAGCGCCGCGCAGGCCGTGATGCCGGAGGCCTTCAGCGCTTTCTCAGATGTTGTTCTGTAGGATGGTCCGCAGCTTGCCGAAGAGCTCGTCGATGTGGTGCTTCTCGATGATCAGCGGTGGGGAGAGTGCGATGATATCGCCGGTGGTGCGGATCAGCAGGCCGCTTTCATAGGCTTTCAGGAAAGCGGTGAAGGCGCGCTTGGTCGGCTCGCCGGCGATCGGGTCGAGTTCGATCGCGCCGATCAGGCCGGTGTTCCTGATGTCGATGACATTGGGGCAGTCCTTCAGCGAATGCAGCGCGTCGGCCCAATAATCGGAAAGCTCGGCGGCGCGTGTCAGCAGCCCCTCTTCCTTGTAAGTGTCGAGCGTGGCGAGTGCGGCGGCGGAGGCGATCGGGTTGCCGGAATAGGTGTAGCCGTGGAAGAACTCGATCATGTGTTCCGGGCCGTTCATGAAGGCATCATGGATCTCGGAGGTGACGAAGACGGCGCCCATCGGAATGACGCCGTTGGTCAGTCCCTTGGCGGCGGTGATCATGTCAGGCTTGACGTCGTAATATTGCGCGGCAAACGGGGCGCCGAGGCGGCCGAAGCCGGTGATGACCTCGTCGAAGATCAGAAGGATGCCGTGTTTGGTGCAGATCTCGCGCAGCTTCTGCAGGTAGCCCTTCGGTGGGATCAGGACGCCGGTGGAGCCGGCCACCGGCTCGACGATGACGGCGGCGACGGTGGAGGCGTCATGCAGGGTGACGATGCGCTCGAGTTCGGTAGCGATGTCGCCGCCATGCTCGGGCTCGCCGCGGGTGAAGTTGTTCTTGCCGGGCTGGTGGGTGTGCGGCATGTGATCGACGCCGGTCAAAAGCGTGCCGAACATCTTGCGGTTGGTGACGATGCCGCCGACGGAGATGCCGCCGAAATTGACGCCGTGATAGCCGCGCTCCCGTCCGATCAGGCGGAAGCGTGATCCATTGCCCTTCACACGGTGATAGGCGAGAGCCACCTTGAGCGCGGTCTCCACGGATTCGGAACCGGAATTGGTGTAGAGAACGTGGTTCAGGCCTTCCGGGGCAATGTCGACCAGGCGGTTTGCCAGTTCGAAGGCCTTGGGATGGCCGAGCTGGAAGGCCGGCGCGTAGTCGAGTTCGCCGGCCTGCTCGCGGATCGCCTCGGTGATCTTCGGGCGGCAGTGGCCGGCATTGACGCACCAGAGGCCAGCCGTGCCGTCCAGCACCTGACGGCCGTCATGGGTCGTATAGTACATGTCCTTGGCGCCGACGAACAAACGCGGCTCCTTCTTGAACTGGCGATTTGCCGTAAACGGCATCCAGAAGGCGCGAAGATCGTTCGGTGCATTGAGGCGATTGGACATGCTGTTCTCCTGGCCGCCGACGGCCATTTCCCGGGGCTTCACGCCCATATTTTTACTGCCCGGTCAAATTATCAGGGCTTCCCAAGGCGTCAACGGGAAAAGTCCCCAGAGCCCCTCCTGATGGGAGGTTCAACGAGCGTCGCTCGATCCGGAAATATCCAGGGTCAGGCACTGCAGGCGGCCCGTCATCAATCCTTTGCCTCGGCTTGTTACAAAAACCGATAGCTCGCAGGACGCAATTGCATTTCATCAATTCACTGAAATCAAACGATATTTTGATCGGAGATACTGATGTCTGACCGCCAGAAGACAAGGGCGCGCCCCACGCGGCGCCATGCATTCGCGCCAAGTTATGGCGCCATTCTCGAAGAGGGCGTTCGCCGCCGCAGCGTGCTCAAGGGCTTTCTCGCAGCGATAGGCGCTGCGGCACTTTCGCCGGCGCTCGGCACCGCGCATGCCGAGGCTGCCGGCTCCAGCCTGACATTTCCGGAACTCAAGCGCGTGCGCGATACCGCCGACCACTGGCCGGAGGGTTATGAGCGCCAGATCCTGGCGCGCTGGGGTGATGCACTGTTTGCCGACAGCCCGGAATTCGATATCGCGACGCTTGATGGTAAGGCGGCCGAGCGACAGTTCGGCTACAACAACGACTTCACGCAGTTTCTGCCGCTGCCCTGGGGCGAGAAGAGCTCCGACCATGGGCTGATGGTCGTCAGCCATGAATATGCAACGCCTTTCCTGATGTTTCCCGGACTGACCGACGAAAACTATCGCGAGAAGCTGACGGACAATCAGATCCGCGCCATCATGGCCGCCCTCGGCGTCTCGATCTTCGAAGTGAAGAAGACGGACGGCAAATGGGCGATCGTCAAGGACGGCAAATACAATCGCCGCGTTCACATGAGCACCGAAATCGGCATCTCCGGTCCCGCCGCCGGCGACGACCGTCTGAAGACCAAGGCCGATCCGACCGGCACGGTCGTCTTCGGCACGATCTCGAACTGCAATGGCGGCATCACGCCCTGGGGCACGATGCTTTCGGGCGAGGAAGGCGCGATGGACGTCTTTTCCGGCGACTACAAGAAATTGCCGAACCAGGAACTGGTCGAGCGTCAGGGCTGGGACGAGGACGAAAACGACATCTATTCCGTCAGCCGCATCGAGCCGCGCTTCAAGTTCGAGGAAGAGCCGAACGAATGGATGCGTTTCGACTGGGTAGTCGAGATCGATCCGTTCGATCCCTCCGCAAAGCCGGTCAAGCGCACCTCGCTCGGCCGCATGACGCATGAGGGCGCGCAGTGTTGCGTCGCCCCTGACGGCCGCGTGGTGGTCTTCATGGGCGATGACGACGACTTCGAATATATCTACCGCTTTGTCACCCGCGATCCCTGGAACCCGAACGACCGCGCCGCCAACAAGGACCTGCTCGACCACGGCACGCTTGATGTCGCCAAGTTCGAAAGCGACGGCACGATGCGCTGGATCCCGCTCATTGCCGGCGAGGGGCCCTTGAGCGCGGAAGCCGGCTTCAAGAGCCAGGCCGACGTCGTGCTGGCGACGCGCGCCGCCGCCGATCTCGTCGGCGCCACGCCGATGGACGCGCCGGAAGGCTTCATCCCGCATCTCGGCACCGGCAAGCTTTACGTCGCCATGACGGAGAACGAGGACCGGCTGCCGAAGGTCGAGGGCGGCGACGAGAAGGAGATGGTCAACATCGCCAATCCGCGCGGCCCCAACCCGCACGGTCACCTGCTGGAACTCGCAGCACCTGGCGGTCCCGAAAAGCCGGATTATGCAGCTGACAGCTTCAAATGGGATGTCTTCATCCTCTGCGGCGATCCTGCCAAGGCTGAGGATCAGGCGATGTTCCATCCGGCCACGACCTCGGCCGGCTGGTTCACAGACCCCGACAATCTCGCCGTCGATCCGGTCGGGCGCCTCTGGGTCACCACCGACGGCCCGCCGCCAGAAGGCATTGCCGATTCCGTCTATGTGATGGATACCGAAGGCCCGGGCCGTGCGTTGCCGAAACTGTTCTATATTGCGCCCGTCGGTTCGGAAGCCTGTTCGCCGACCTTCACCCCGGACGGCAGCAGCGTCTTCCTCTCGGTCCAGCATCCGGGAGAATTGCGGATGGCCGACAACGAGGATGCGACTTCGATGGAGGATGCAGGCACCAACTGGCCGGACTTCAAGTCCGGCATGCCTGCCCGTCCGTCGCTGGTGGTGCTGAGCCGCATCAACAACGACGTGGTCGGCAGTTAAACAATTCCGGCAAAAGTGCGCGGCAGTTTTACGTCTGGAATTGCGCTAAAAAGATCGATTGCGGGACGGGCGCTCCGGCGCGACCGGGTTGCCATTCCAAAAGCACGACCGGCAAATCGCAAATTTGCCGGTCGTGTCATAAGGTTCACGTGCTGAAATATCGTTGCCAAGCCTCCGGGAACATTCCCTTGCAGCATGGCATCGGCCGACATTCATGTCAGCGCTATCATTAAGCGGCGGATCTATTCCGGTTTTGCACGAGGTAGATGTCTTCGAGCGTTGCCAGGATCTTCATGACCGGCTCGGAGGTGCTCGAATAATAGATGGTTTGTGCGTCCCGGCGGGTCTTGACCAGCTTTTGGGCGCGCAGTTTCGACAGGTGCTGAGAGAGAGCCGACTGGCTAAGCCCGACCTGCGTCGCAAGCACGCCGACGGCCACTTCGCCCTTCACGAGGCTACACAGGATCAGCAATCTCTTCGGGTTTGCCATGGCCGACAATAAAGCTGCCGCCACGTTCGTGTGATCGGCCAAATCAGAGGTTTCCATATGTTATCTTCCTAATGCGAAACGTACATCAAGCGTGTTGGCGCAGGCCGCCAGCCGGGATTTTGACTGACATCAAAAACTAGCAACTGGGCTCGAAGATTGTATATACCTAAATTTAAGGTATCGAGTATGCTATTTTAGATATGTTTGAACAAATGTGATCGACATCCACAGCGAGGGTTTCGAACTCGTATCGCAGCAGAAAATCGCTGGAAATCATGTCGAAACCTGAGGGATCGATACCACAAATGCGCCAAGAACCCGATTTCGGCGCCTCTAGCCTGATAGCGAGGCTTTCCTCCACATCGGGGTGACGTTCTACTAAATCTCGCACTGCTTCTGTTGCCCCGGCGGCAATCTCCTCATTCGCGGCCGACTGGATTATGAGATCGTTCCCATCGAGTTGGTAGGCGCGGCCGAAGCCGCCATTGAGGCTGGCCTTTTCCGGCTTGAGTCGGAAGAACAGGAAATCAGGAAAGTCGATATAAAGCTTCGCCTTGGTGTGGCGAGCGAGAAAACGCGTGCGGATACGCTCGTAGAATGCATTGCCGCGCTCGACAGGTTCTGCCACGCACTGGGTCGTGAGACGAGGATAGGCGAGGGGATCGCCTTTGCCGGGCTCGCCGGTCAGGAGCGAGGCGCGCAGGTCTTTGGCGAGCGCCCTGGTATGGGCCGACAGCTGCGAAACCAGGATGACCGGCGTGCCGTCGATATCAGTGGCAATCAGCACGCGGCTGGCGAAGGGAAAGCCGGTCTCGGGGTCGAGAACGGCAATCGCCGCGTGCCGTGCGGAGCGCAGCAGTACGCGGGCGAGCTTGCGGGCATCGTCGTCTGTTTCGCGTAAGGGGGAAGGCTGATCTTTCATATCCGCTTTGTGGCAAAGCGGATGGAAAACATCAAGCTTCCTGCTTGCGGCGATGGCGGGTGAGGCCGGCAACGATATCCTGAGCCGAGATGGTGCCGACGATCGCGCCGTTCTCGACGATGCCGATACTGCCCGGCTGGCGGGCAAGGGCATCGAGGATATCGATGAGCGGGGTCGCGGCGCGGGCAGTGGCGCTGACGCTCATGCCGGCGGCAGTCTGGCCGAGGCCAGGCTGCATGACGTCGGCCGCCGTCAGCATGTTGATCGGATTGAGGTTCTGCACGAAATCGGCGACATACTGGTCGGCGGGGTTCTTGACGATATCGTGCGGCGTCCCGCACTGGATGATGCGGCCGCTCTCCATGATGGCGATGCGATTGCCGATGCGGAAGGCCTCGTCGAGATCGTGGCTGACGAAGAGGATGGTCTTCTTCAGCCGCCGCTGGAATTCCAGGAGTTCATCCTGCAGGCGGGTGCGGATCAGGGGGTCGAGCGCCGAGAAAGGCTCGTCCATGAGCAGGATCGGGGCGCCGGTGGCAAAGGCGCGGGCGAGCCCGACACGCTGCTGCATGCCGCCGGAAAGCTCGTTGACCTTGCGATCGGCCCATTTCGTCAGGTTGACGAGTTCGAGCTGCTCGCCGACCCGGAGCTTGCGTTCGGCTTCCGGCATGCCGGCGAGCTCGAGACCGAAGCCGACATTGTCGGCGACGGTGCGCCAGGGCAGGAGGGCGAATTGCTGGAACACCATGGAGACGGTGTGGGTGCGCAGCTCGCGTAGCGCCTTGGCATTGCATCTGTAGGGGTTGACGGGGCCAGTGGCCGCCGAGACCGCAACATCGCCACGCACCACGGGAGCGAGCCCGTTGACGGCGCGCAGCAGCGTCGACTTGCCGGAGCCGGAAAGCCCCATCAGCACCAGGATCTCGCCTTCCTCGATCGTCAGCGAGGCGTTGGCCACACCGAGCACCAGACCGGTGGCGGCACCGATCTCGTCGCGCGTTTTGCCCTGGTCGACCATGGCAAGCGCGGTTTCCGGCCGATCGCCGAAGACGATGCTGACATTGTTAAAGCTTACCGCGGTCATGCAGCGCCTCCTTCGCCCGTGGTGCGGAACATCCGGTCGAGAATGATTGCCAAGATGACGATGCAGAAGCCCGCCTCGAAGCCCTTGGCGATATTGACGGTGTTCAGCGCACGGACGACGGGCACGCCAAGCCCGGGAGCGCCGACAAGGGCGGCGATGACGACCATCGACAGCGACAGCATGATGGTCTGGGTAAGACCCGCCATGATCTGCGGCGTGGCAAAGGGAAGCTCGATCTTGCGCAGCACCTGTAACGGCGTCGCGCCGAAAGCGACGGCGGCTTCGACGAGGGACGGCGGCGTCGAGATGATGCCGAGGCGCGTCAGCCGGATCGGGGCGGGGATTGCGAAGATGACGGTCGCGATCAGGCCCGGCACCATGCCGAGGCCGAACAGGATGAGCGCAGGGATCAGATAGACGAATGTCGGTATGGTCTGCATGAGATCGAGCACCGGGCGCATGGCAGCATAGACCCAAGGGCGGCGGGCGGCGGCAATGCCGAGCGGAATACCGATCACCATACAGACGAAGGTGGCGGCGAGCACGAGGGCGAGCGTCTCCGTCGTTTCCTTCCAATAGTCCTGGTTGACGATCAGCAGCAGCCCGAGACAGGTGAAGATGGCGACCGCGATCGACCGGCGCAGCCAAAAGGCGATGGCGGTGATGGCCGCGATGACGATCAGCGGATGAGGCTTCTGCAGCACGAAGAGCAGGCCGTCTATGGCGCTCGACAGCAGGAAGGCGATCTGGTTGAAGAACCATTCGCCGTTCGAGGTCAGCCAATCCACGAAGGATTTGGCCCAGGGGCCAACGGGAATCTTAAATTCGGTGATCCAATTCAAGGGCGCGCCTATCCAGAAAAACAACAATCGGACAAAAATGAAACGGGGCGGCGAGCCGCCCCGTTCGTATCATCAGAGGCCGAGGCCGGTCTTGGCGGCCGCGAGAGCTTCGCCCTTGCCGTCGCGGGTCTTGACGCCCGCGAGCCAGGGCTCGAGTGCTGCGGGGTTGGCCTTCAGCCATTCGGAAGCCGCAGCTTCCGGTTCCTTGCCGTCGTTGAGGATCTTGCCCATGATCTGGTTCTCCATGTCGAGGGAGAACGTCAGGTTCTTCAACATCATGCCGACATTCGGGCATTCTTCGAGATAACCGGCACGGACATTGGTGAAGACCTTGGCGCCGCCGAAGTCAGGGCCGAAGACGTTGTCGCCGCCTGTGAGGTAGGTCAGCTTGAAGTTGGTGTTCATCGGATGGGGTTCCCAGCCGAGGAAGACAACGGGCTTGCCCGCTTTGTCGGCACGGGCGACCTGGGCGAGCATGCCCTGTTCTGAGGACTCGACGACTTCCAGATCCTTGAGGCCGAACTCGTTCTTCTCGATCATGTCCATGACGAGGCGGTTGCCATCATTGCCAGGCTCGATGCCGTAGATCTTGCCGTCGAGATCGTCCTTGTGGGCGGCAATGTCCTTGAAGTCCTTGATGCCGAGCTCGGCGCCTTTGGCATTGGTGGCGAGCGTGTACTTGGCGCCGACGAGGTTGGGGCCGAAGGATTCGACCGACTTATCGTCGATATAGGGACGGACGTCCTTTTCCTGCGTCGGCATCCAGTTGCCGAGGAAGATGTCGATGTCCTTGTTCTTCAGCGACGTGTAGGTGACCGGCACCGAGAGAACCTTGACGTCGGTCTCATAGCCGATGCTCTTGAGGATCACGGATGCGGTGGCGGTGGTGGCGGTGATATCCGTCCAGCCGACGTCCGCGAAGCGGACGGTGGCGCAGCTGTCAGGGTCTGTGGCGAAGGCGGCGGTCGCAACGGAGAGGGCGGCGACGGCAGTTGCGGTAACGAGTTTGAACGTGCTTGTTGTTTTCATTTTAGACTCCCAGTCTTTAAGTTCCCAAGCCAACCATCAATAACCGAGTTTGACAAGCGACCTCAGTGCGTTTGCGCCGTATCGACCCATGCGATTGCGACGTTCGCGGATTTTTTGGCAATGCCTTGTTTTCGGGGCTTTCAGCGGTTTTCGAGCCGGATTCCTGTGATTATCGCTCACTCAGGGCTTTTCTTTGCCATTCCGAGCTTTCAATAAGCCGATCAAGGAGAAATCGGATGGCAAAACTCTATTTCAACTACTCGACGATGAACGCCGGCAAGTCGACGATGCTGCTGCAGGCCTCCTATAATTACCAGGAGCGCGGCATGCGCACGGTGCAGCTGATCGCAGCCTTCGACGAGCGCACTGGTCGGGGCGTCATCGGCTCGCGGATCGGGCTGGAGGCGAGCGCCATTCCTTTCGAGTCGCACGAGGACCTGTTCCGGTTGATCAAGGGACTGAATGGCGAGGGCGCGCCGATTTCCTGCATCTTTGTCGACGAGGCGCATTTCATGACGCCTGTCCATGTCTGGCAGCTTGCCCGCGTCGTCGACAGGCTCAATATCCCTGTGATGGTCTACGGGCTGAGAACCGATTTCCAGGGCAAGCTGTTTCCGGCCTCGCAGGAACTGCTGGCGATCGCCGATGAGATGCGCGAGGTGCGCACGATCTGCCATTGCGGGCGCAAGGCGACGATGGTCGTGCGGCTCGACGCGGAAGGAAAAGTGTTGCACGAGGGCGCGCAGATCGATGTCGGCGGCAACGAGAAATATGTCTCGCTCTGCCGCAGGCATTGGGACGACGCCATGAACGGTGCCTGGATCGCCGAGCCGGTCTGAAGCCGGCGACACCGCCTGTTTTCTTTGGCGCCGCAAGCGGCTAGTTTGGGCCAGGAGATTCCCTGGAGAGGCTTGGTGCGCAAACCCCCGTCATTCGACAGCCAGTATGAAGCTGCTGGCAGCCTTGCCGAAAGGATTGCAGGCGAGGGAGTCTATTGTGTGGCTGCGATCGGCGCCTTCAGCGGCGACGAAACACAGTCGGCCGACGAGGTTTTCCTTGAACAGAATGCCCGCTTCCAGGCCCATATCGCCGATGCTGCGGCGCTCGACGCTCAACTGGCCGAGCTGGTCTTTTGCCTTGATCGGCTGACGGCCGAGGTTTCAGCCGATCTCGACAGTTTCCGGGGGCTGACGCTGCGCGAGAAGATGGCCGGCTGGGTGTCGCGCCAACGGATGTGGCGCATGTATACCGAACGCGTGCGCGAGGCGCCCGTCATCGAGCGGCTGCTTGACCTTTTGACGAAATCGGACGCGCTCGCGGGGCTGATCGCCGGCCAGCGCGCCGCGCTCACCGAACGGCACAAGGCCGCCGAACTCAGCCTTGTCGATATCGTCGAGCAGCGGCGACGGCTGGTCGTTTCCATCGACATCGCCCGCCTCAAGATGAAGGAGCTCAATGCCAAGGCGCTGACGACGCAAGGCCGTATCGGTGTCTATGGCAACAGGGCGCATTGGGAGCAGATGGAGGCGGAGCGGCGGGCGCTGAAGGCGGAGGCCGAGCGGATTTCCGCCGGCGAGCGCGAGATGCGCGACGACAGCCAGCGGCGCGAGCGCTTCATCGGCCTGTTCCAGGCCTTTGTCGATTCGCTGAACGGCCGGATCGCCGCCTGCAACGTGCTGCTGCGCAAGCTGCTGATCGACGTGGAAGAACGGCTGATCATCTATCAGGCGCAGGTCGATACCGACCGGCCGGGCATGAAGGTGAGGATCAAGCCGGAGCTCTTTCCCGATATCGCGGCACCGATCAGGTTGTTCGAGAAGGGCATGCTGGTCGCCCAGGATCTGGAGCGGCGCAAGAGCCGCGCCGATCTCGAATTCGCCAGAAGGTTTCCGACCTATGCCGAACCGCCGCCGGAAACATCGGGAGCGCCTCTGATCGACACGGCGCGCAGGTCTTTTCGTTTCAGCCTGCCTTTCCTGCGCTCCTGACCAGCAAGGGCGCGGGCAGTATCGCTCTTGCGCAATGCTTTCATTCCGAAAAATCGAAGGGCTCGTGTTGTGCTCTGCCCATCGAGCGCATATGTGGGATGCAGCGGGGCGGCAATGTCCCGATGTTCGCCTCGCCTGACAGGAGACGACGATGCTTGACCGGATAGCCGGTTTTTTCAGGCTGATCGGCCAGACGATCGGCCGCTGGGCCCGCCTTTTTTCCGCCTGGGCCTTCTGGCCCTTTCTTGCCGCGCACGGCTGGTATCAGCGCCGGAGCTGGATGATCCGGCTGCCGGTCATCGCTTTCGTGGCGCTGCTGGTCGTACTCTACGGTTATTTCTTCTTGCAGACGCAGGTCTGGACGAATTTCAACCCCGCCTTCGTCGATCAGTACCGGCTTTCCGAACGCAAGGTTGCCGCCGGGCAGGAAGTGCCGGCCGCCGAGAGCGCCAATGCGACGGCGCCGAAGACCTGCCAACGCTCGGCGATCGTCGACGTCGCGGCCGATCTGACCGATTTCAATGTCAACCAGAACGCATGGATCTCCTCCATGCTGCTTTACAAGATGGGCTTCTTCGGCATCGACTGGGATCACACCCCCTTCCTCGACAACAAGGCCTCTTTCCAGCGCGGCATCAACCAGGCGGTCCGGCGGACTTCGGCGGAGCTTGTCGATACGCTCGGGCGTGTGCGCGGCACCTCGGGCATCAACAACGACCTGCAGAGCGCGCGCGGCAATCTGCAGTTCGACGAAAACAGCTGGTATTTCGGCCTCAACCCCTTCGGGCCGAAGACGCCGACGCCCTCCTATTATCGCTCTGCGATCGGCAGCCTGCGCAAATTCAACACCGATCTCGCCCTCTGCAACGTCGTTTTCGACGGCCGCGCCGACAATCTGATGCAGTTCATCGACCGTATTGCCAACGATCTCGGCGGCACCTCCGACATGCTCGCCGAGCGCTCGGAAAACCACAATCGCGGCTGGTTCGATACACGCGCCGACGACCGGTTCTGGTTCGCTTACGGCCAGCTCTACGGCTATTACGCGATCATGGCCGCCGCCCAGGCGGATTTCTCGCAGGTGCTGGCGGAACGCAATCTCGGAGCGATCTGGGGCGGGACCATGCGGCAGTTTCAGGCGGCGCTGCGCATCCAGCCGGCGATCATTTCGAACGGGCGCGAAGACGGCTGGATCATGCCGAGCCATCTCGCCACCATGGGCTTCTATATTCTGAGGGTGCGCTCGAACCTCGTCGAGGTCCGCTCGGTGCTCGACCGCTAAAACGTCTGGAGTCAGCGGGGTTTCGTGTTGTCCTCGAAGCCGACGACGCGCAGTTTCTCGACGAATTCATAGGTGATGCCGACGATGCCGCGGCCGCTTCCATCGTTTCGGAAGCGGCCGACGCTACGCACCAGCTTGTAGCCGCCAAGCCGGTTGTCGACGCGATAAACGAAATGGAAGCCGACGCCGTGAAGGCTCGCCTCTTCGAAGGTTTGGGCGATCAGGCTGCGGTCCTCCTCGTGGATGCGCGACATCAGCTCTGTCAGGTTGACAGGGCCGTCGCTGTAGGAGAGTCCGAAGATCGCGTGGACATCCTCGCTTGCAAAGAAATGTCCGGTCTCGATGTCGATGCGCCAGAAGCCGAAAAGACGATAGGCAGCAAGCATCTGGACGACTTCCGCATCGGTGATGCCGATGTGGGTGCGGGATTGTTCTGTCTTGTCAATAACGGGCTGTTCGAAGTGAAGAGGCACGATTCCCCCAGATCACGGGACGACGTGCCGACTCTCTTCTGATTCCTCAGTTGATCAGCTTCAATCGAATTGCCTTAGCTACCAACTGGGTCCGGTTGACGCAATCGAGTTTTTTGATCGCGTTCGTCATATAGGCGTTCACCGTATGATCCGAGAGCGTGAGGATCTGACCGATTTCGATCGAGGTCTTGCCCTGGGCAGTCCAGCGCACAACCTCTAGTTCTCGAGTTGATAGCGCGTTATGCGCGCATTCCTCGTTGCGTTTGACTGCATTGTATGCATCGAGTGCATGGAGAATGATCATTGCCAGCTCGTTGATTTCGCTCTGGCCGAGTGCGGCGCGCTCGCCGCAGAACCAAAAGACCAGACGCTGGCCGTCGGCTGCAATGGTCGGCATGGCAACGCCTGCTGGTATGGCATGGCGCAGCATCAGGGCACGAAGTTCGGCGGGGAAAGCCTGACCATTGGAGGCGTCGTTGAGGTGCCAGGCCGGCGGCACGGCAGACGCTCTTAACCTTACGCCGAAAGGGCAGCCGCGCATCATGTGGGCGCGGTCGAAATCCCTGACATAGGCGGCCGGAAGCGAGCTCTCGATCAGCAGGGGTTTCAAGAGAAGATCTTCCGGGGAGGGGGCGTGCATCAGCGTCGCATGCGACAATCCGAAGGCTGTAGAGACCCTGCCAAGCGCCTGTGCAAACAGGTTGCGCGTTCGTGCGGTCGAAAGTTCTGCCGAAAGCAATGACTGTCTTTCAGAGGTAGTCATGTAAGACATTTGTACGCCCCCGGCAGTCCCAATGTTACCGCTATCAAATACAGAAAGTCGGCGGGATGCTAGCCCCAATTGACCTAACGCAAGCCGATTCATTCAAATTGTGAAAAATTAGCCACAGTCGCTCGCGCCTCGGTTGAGTTTCGACTTGCAAACATAGCGTTGCGGTATCGTTGAGTTCCCTCATGGCAGCATCGCGATGGTCTTGCGCAACCGGGCAAGGAGAGAATCACTTGGGAGAGTTTCGGGGGGAGAGCTCGGGTCTCTCCGGCACGGGCGCAAAGGCGGTAGACCGGCCTACGTGCAGCACTTTGCGCGGGAGCAAGTGAACTGCGTGAAGGCCGCCGCAGCGGGTCGCCATGTCAGCCTGATTGGGGTGAGAGAACAGAGATAAGAAGGGATGGTAGCAGGCGGCGAAATCCGACTTGCTGCCAGTCAAGCCAATTGCTAAGCGTATGCTCAGTACAACTGAGGCAATTTAATCGTGCGCTTTGCAATTTCCTTTTTGGTGAAGTGTCTATTTTCCAGATTGTTACTTGTTTTTCTCCTTTTGACCTTGCCGATCGGCGCGGCAACCTCGCAGGCCGCCGGGGAGAAGAAGGCAGCGCATCCCCCGATGAATTTCATCCTCGTGCGTAGTCTCCTCTGCCAGGAAAACTGTCCGGAATGGATATCGGCGGAGGGACGCATAACGTCCGATACGCCCGCGCGGCTGAGAAAAATACTCAAGAAGATCGGCGGCCGTAAATTGCCTGTCGTTTTCCGTTCGGAAGGCGGCGACGTCGATGCCGCCTATGCGATGGGCCGGATGATCCGCAAGGCCGGGCTGGAAACGGCGGTCGGCGGCACGCGGCTCAAAGATTGCCCGGTTGGGGATACGCGCTGCCAAGCCGCTATTGCCAAGGACGGTAGCGCGGTCGGTTACACCTATTCGTCCGGTGCATACTGCTTTTCTGCTTGTCCGCTGGCGTTGGCGGGCGGTGTGTCGCGTGTCTCGTCGCAATGGGCCTTTATCGGCCTCCACCAGATCACGACCGTCTACAACAAGGTGCGTGTTTCCTATCGCATCGAATACAAGATCGTGAACGGCAAGAAGAAGGAGATCTCCCGCAAGGAGGTTGGACGCAAGGTGGCGGGGCAGGGCAGTTCCACCAAACTTGGAAAGAAGGCTACCGCTGCTTTGACGGCCTATTTGAAGGAAATGGGCGTCAGCGAAGATGTGATCGGTCTGATGATGAGCGCCACGCCTGACAACATCAATATCGTACCGGCTACAGAGGCACTTCGAACAGGTCTCATCACGGACATGTTGTCCTACAATGAGTGGCCCGGTATGCCGCTCTGCGCCCCGGATGCAGTGGCAGAGACTGTCTGTCATAGCCATCCGGTAGCGGAAGCCCCTGTGGTGGCTAAGGCGCCTGTCCCTCAAGCCCCCGTGGCCGCAGAGACAAGCGAGAAACTGCCAAAAACCCAGCCGATGGACTTCCTCCTGATGTCCAATGGCAACTGCCGGGAAGAGTGCACGCAGTGGATTTCTGCGGACGGAGACATCACGCCGGATACGCCGGCTCGGCTGAAGGCGATGTTGACGACGCTCGGCGAAAGAAAGTTGCCGATCGTCCTTCAATCTAATGGCGGGGACATGGATGCGGCTTTCGCGATGGGGCGTATGATCCGTGCTGCAGGTCTGGAGACCTCGATTGGCAGAACGCTGTTGCCCAATTGTCCAAAGTTGGATCCGCGTTGCAAAGCCAGCATCGCCAAAAACGGATGGACCGAGGGCGAAGTCTTTGCCGGGCGGGCGTACTGCCTTTCGACCTGTACTCTTGTCCTGATGAGCGGAACGCCGCGGCTTGTCGGATATTCTGCGATCGGCGTCGTTAGGCCCACAACGACTGAATATACGACATTTTTCGCTTATTTCGACGAGATGGGCGTCAATGCCGAGACATACGGGACGATGATGCCCGCCACATCAACCGAGCGAGGAAGGATCATACTTCCTACTGAGGCGCTCAAGCTTGGCATCATTAATGGTATCATCCCTTATGATGAAGAGCCCGGCTTGCATGTCTGTGGGCCGGAGGCGAAGGAAAGCCTTCGATGCCCGCGAAAAGCTGAGGCAGAGATCGCTCCTGTCGCTGCTTCGGTCAATTGATCTCAGGGCGCGAAAGAGCAGAGCTCGGCGTTTTGCGTGGGGCTTCTGTTTGTTCAAGCGCCGAAGGCGCCTCGTACCGCCTGTCAGTCCTTATCCTTCAGATCATTTTTCGACGTGACGCTCATTAGCTTCTCCAGGAAGCCGAGCATGACGGCGGAGGCGACGAAGGCGAGGTGCATGAAGGTCAGCCACATGATCTTGCCGTCCGCATATTGGTCGGCGTTGAGGAAGACCTGCAGCAGATGGATCGAGGAGATGGCGACGATCGAGGAGGCGACCTTGATCTTGAGGCTGCCTGAATCGAGTTTGCCGAGGAAGGAGACTTCGCTGTCGGTCTCGTCGACCTCGTCGAAGCGGCTGACGAAATTCTCGTAGCCGGAGATCATCACCATGACGATCAGGCTTGCGACGAGGGCCGCATCGATCAGGCTGAGCATGGCAAGGATCATCCCCGCTTCGTCCAGTACGAAGACGCTGGCGGCAATCTTCAGAAGCTTGTAGCCGAAGGAAACGGCATAAACAGCGAGCGCCAGCACCAGGCCGATATAGAAGGCCACGAGGATCCAGCGGCTCGACAGGATGATCCGCTCGACGAAGATTTCCAATGCTTTCATGTCTTCACCCTAAGAAGCCGCAATCGTTGACCGCCACATAAACGCCTAGCGCATCGACCCGAAAATCGAAACCGATTTTCGGGTCGATGCGTAGATTCAAAGTGTTACAGCGTCCTTTGCGCGTCTGAAAAGACGCGCGGCGCTGTAAGCGTGGCGGCCGCAAGGCGCAGCGCTATTCACACCCCGCCGATATTTCGCTATCTCGATGAAGAGAAAAACAACGACTCCGCTCCCGCGGGGCCGGACGGGGGAACATCCATGCCATCAATCAAATCCGATATCGAAATCGCGCGCGCCGCGGCCAAAAAGCCGATCTTCGAAATCGGGGCGAAACTTGGTATTCCGGTCGAGCAACTCGTTCCCTATGGTCACGACAAGGCGAAGGTCAGCGCCGAGTTCATCGCCGCGCAAGCGGGCAAGAAGGACGGCAAGCTGATCCTCGTCACCGCGATCAATCCGACACCGGCGGGCGAGGGCAAGACGACCACCACCGTCGGGCTCGGCGACGGGCTGAACCGGATCGGCAAGAAAGCCATAGTCTGCATCCGCGAGGCCTCGCTCGGTCCGTGCTTCGGCGTCAAGGGCGGGGCGGCTGGCGGCGGTTATGCGCAGGTCGTGCCGATGGAAGACATCAACCTGCATTTCACCGGCGATTTCCATGCGATCACATCGGCGCACAATCTGCTGGCGGCGATGGTCGACAACCACATCTATTGGGGCAACGAAGAGAATATCGACATCCGCCGCATCACCTGGCGGCGGGTCATGGACATGAACGACCGGGCACTCAGAAGCATGGTCTCATCGCTCGGAGGCGTCGCCAACGGTTTCCCGCGCCAGGGCGGGTTCGACATCACCGTCGCCTCCGAGGTCATGGCGATCCTCTGCCTTGCCACCGATCTCAAGGATCTGGAGCGGCGGCTGGGCGACATCATCATCGGCTATCGTTTCGACAGGACACCGGTCCATGCGCGCGACCTGAAGGCCGACGGCGCCATGGCGGTGCTGTTGAAAGATGCGATGCAGCCGAACCTGGTGCAGACGCTGGAGAACAATCCGGCCTTCGTGCATGGCGGGCCCTTCGCCAATATCGCCCATGGCTGCAATTCGGTGACGGCGACGAAGACGGCGCTGAAGCTCGGCGACTATGTGGTGACGGAAGCAGGGTTCGGCGCCGATCTCGGAGCGGAAAAATTCTTCGACATCAAGTGCCGCAAGGCGGGGCTGAAGCCGGATGCGGCAGTCATCGTCGCGACCGTCCGGGCGCTGAAGATGAATGGCGGGGTGAAGAAGGACGATCTCGGCACGGAGGATGTCACGGCGCTGAAGAAGGGCTGCGCCAATCTTGGCCGGCACGTCGCCAATGTGCGCCGTTTCGGGGTGCCCGTCGTTGTGGCGATCAACCATTTCGTCTCGGATACCGACGCCGAGATCGCGGCGGTCAAGGAATTCGTCTCGAGGCTTGGCGCCGAGGCGATCCTCTGCCGCCACTGGGCGCTGGGTTCGGCCGGCATCGAGGAACTGGCGCACAAGGTGGTGGAACTGGCCGAATCCGGGCAAGCGAAATTCCAGCCGCTTTACGGCGACGATCTTTCGCTGTTCGAGAAGATCGAGATCGTCGCCTCGAAAATCTATCACGCCGGCGAGGTGACGGCCGACAAGGCGGTGCGCGACCAGTTGCAGACATGGGAGGAGCAGGGTTACGGCAAGCTGCCGATCTGCATGGCGAAGACGCAATATTCCTTCTCCACCGATCCGAACCTGCGCGGCGCGCCGGAAGGCCACATCGTCACCGTGCGAGAGGTGCGGCTTTCGGCGGGAGCGGGCTTCGTCGTCGCCATCACCGGCGAGATCATGACGATGCCGGGCTTGCCGAAATCACCCTCGGCGGAACGGATTTTCCTGAACGACCAGGGTTATATCGAGGGGTTGTTCTGAGCCGGTGACGGCTTACCAAAGCGCTCGACCAGATGTTGCTGCCGACGCTTTTCAAAGTCCGGATCGATGAACAGCCAGATGAAAAGGCTTTGCAGCGTGCCGATGAACAACATTCCTATGGCAAAGAGCCAATGTAACTCACCGGTAAAAATGAATCCGATAGCGGCAACCAGGAGAACCAGGATCACGTTCCCAATGATCTTCATATGCTGCTGGCCTCTTCTACAAATTGCAGCTTCGATTTGGGTATTTCGCGGCTCGATTCAAGCGGGAATCGCAAGCTACTGAAATGACTAGTGACAGTAGCGATAGCCGCCCTTCCTCTCGATCACGTCGAGATGGAAATGCGTCTCATGGGCGGCGTCGCTTTCGGGGTCGAGGACGGTGGTGAAGTAGAGGCAGCCGGCGGCGCTGACGGTGCGCTGGAAGGCGCCGGTCAGCGTCGGATCCTCGCGGCGGGAGCGGACGGCGACATCCTCGCCCTTTTCGAAATGGAAGCTCGCAATATCGATGGCGTTGCCGCGGGCATGCTCGGAGATCTTGCCGGTTCCGGCGCCGTTGCGCAGACGGCACATATAGGACGTTGCCTGGTTGACGGTGGTGATGCGGCCCTGCTCCGGCAGGGCGGCGGAAGCCGCCGGGATGACGCTGTCCTTCATCCAGCGGGCAAGGGCGAGTGCCGCCGGGCAGCGCATCGTCGCCTCCGGCTTCAGCCTGATGCCGGGCAGGGCTTCGGAGACGATGATCGGCTTGTCGATGCCGCAGCCGTTGCCGTCGTCGATGCGCTGCGTGTCCTTGAAGACGACGCCCAGGGACTGGAGTGCGGCCGTGCATTTGGCATGCTCGGCATCGCTTTCGGGTTCGATCGTCAGGTTTTGCTCTTCAAGTGTCTGCTCGCCGGGCGGCTTACCTTCTTCCGTCGGCGGCTGCGAGCTATCGGGGCTACCTGGCGGCCGCGGCGGACCTTGCATCGGCTCTGCCGACCCGGGCTTTGAGGGTGCGGCCTGCGGCGTTGGCGGCGGGCTCGATGCCGGTGCCTGCGGATCCTTTAGATCGGGTTTCGGCTGAGGGGCCGGGACCTCTTCAGGCTTGGGCGGTTCTGCCTTTTCCGAAGAAGGGGAGGCGGGGCTGGTCGCCTGTCCGGCATCTGGCCGAGGTTCGGGCATTGGGCCTCGCGGGGGCAGGCGGGCGCCGGCAAGAATAGCGGTTGCGGCGAAAAGGATCGCCAATGTCGAAAGTTTTCTCAACGCGTCCGATTCCTCGTATCCGTGGCTAAAGACAACGCATGAGGGCGTTTTTCGTTGCAATTGTGCAACGTGATTGAAGATCGCTAAAACTTGATAGATATATTCAACATAAAACGAGGACTTATGTTGACAATGCTCCTCATGTTTTTTATGCGGCAAAAAGAAGGCGGAATTCTGCTCCGCCTTCATCCGTAAAAGCCCAGCCAGCCCCTCGAGCGTGCGAACGCCACGACCAGCCAGCCCGGTAGTCATCATTAGAGGGTAGGTTATGATCGTCCGGCATTGGCGCTCGGTTCTATTGGTCTGCACGGCAGCCACAGTTGTTCTTCCTGTTTCGCAGTCTTTCGCGCAAAGCGCTCCGGCAACGGCGCCGCAAGCCACGGCGGAGGACAGCACCGTCCTGCAGAAGATCGTCGTCAAGGGCAAACGCGTGGCGCCGGGCAGCGTCGCCGATACGCCGCTTGCCACCGAGATCACCGCCAAGCAGCTCGAAGAAAAGCAGGTCACCAATTTCGACGATATCGGCCGCAGCGTCGATGCAGGCGTGAATTATTCACGCGGCGACGCGGGCTTCAACCTGCGCGGCCTTTCCGGCGCTCGCATTCTGACCACCATCGACGGCATTCCGATCCCGTATATTTCGAATAGTTCGCGCCAGGGTGCCTTTGCGCCGGCCAACGCCAATGGCGGCGGCGACACCTTCGATTTCGATTCACTGTCCTCGCTCGATATCGTGCGCGGTGCGGATTCGAGCAAGGGCGGTTCCGGCATGCTCGGCGGCGCCATCGTTCTCAATACGCTGGAGCCGGAGGATCTTATTCCCGAAGGCCGGGATTGGGGTGCGATCGTCAAGTCGACCTATGACAGCGAAGACCGCAGCATTTCCGGCTCGGCCGCCGCTGCCAAGAAGATCGGCAACACGTCGATCCTCTTTCAGGGCGGCTACCGCAAGGGCCATGAACGCGACAATATGGGCGACAATGATAGCTACGGCCGTTTCCGCACCGAGGCGAATCCGGCTGATTTCGATCAGAACAACCTGCTCTTCAAACTGCGCCAGGAGCTGGAAGGCGGCCATCGCATCGGCTTGACAGCGGAGCGATTCCGCCGCGATCTTAAGACCGACCTGCGCCAACTCCAGGGAGGCACCAGTCCTCGCAACTTCATGATCAACAATTATGACAGTCGCGAACTGCGTGACCGCGATCGCGTATCGCTCGATTATGATTATGAAGCGCAGTCCTCCGACGCGTTCTTCAGCAGTGCACGTGCCACGCTCTATTGGCTGGATTTGAAGAAGGAAGCCGGCAGCAGGGGCCGTACGACCGCCAATGTCGCCTATGGACGTAACAACGAGATTGAAAACGAAACCTGGGGCTTCAGTGGTACGGCAACGAAGGATTTCGAATATTCCGGTCTTAGCCACTCCGTTCGGGTGGGCCTCGACGTCGGCGTTTCGAGCTGGAGCCAGTATAGCTGGGCACTTTGCCCGACGCCCACAACGTGCCCGGCGCTGAACAACCAGGCGGAAGTGCCCAATGTCGACAGCCAGAATCTTGGGCTTGTTGTCGAAGACAAGATCGAAATCGGCAATACCGGCTTCGCGCTGACACCCGGCTTCCGCTTCGACTGGTTCAACTACAATCCCTCGACCGGCGGGAGTTTCGCAAGCAATACCGGGCTTACCCGTTTCGGGGACCTGAACGACCGAACGGAAGCTGGCCTGTCACCAAAGATTCTTGCGACATACGAGCTGACGCCTGACGTGCAGCTCTACATGCAGCTGGCAGTGGGGTTCCGGGCACCCACCGTGGACGAACTCTACAGCCGCTTCTACAATCCGACGGGCCGCTACGCCCAGCTCGGCAATCCCGATCTGGAATCCGAAATCGGCCGCGGCGTCGAAATCGGCGCTAACTTTGACACGGGCGATTTTACCGGTCGGGTCGCGGCCTTCCACACCCGCTACCAGAACTTTATCGAGACGGTGACGAGCGTCGACGCGACCGGCTTTACGGAATTCAACTACACGAACGTGTCTGCGGCCACGATCTCCGGTATTGAAGCCAGCGCCGCCAAGACATTCAATAACGGCATAAATCTGCATGCGTCACTTGCCTATGCATATGGCAGAAATGAAGAAACCACTCAGCGCCTACGCTCGGTGGCACCGTTCAAGGCGATCGTCGGCGGCGGCTGGAGCAACGAGAATTTCGGCTTCGACCTTTCCTCGACGCTGTCGGCCGGCATGCTCACAGACCATCTCGATACGCCCGTCAGCAACACCAACGACACGACCTTCGATGCGCCCGGCTACGCAATCGTCGACCTGACTGGCTGGTGGACGCCGGAACAGGTGCCGGGCCTGCGCGTGCAGGCAGGCGTCTACAACATCTTTGATCAGGAACATTACAACGCGCTCGCCGTGCGCGAGGTCAATCTGAGCTCGGCGACGGCGTCCCAGCCGCGGGAGTGGTATTCGGAGCCGGGCCGTACATTCAAGGTCTCGATCACCAAGACTTTCTGATCGCGATCACGCCTTCAAGGCTGGGGAGGGGCGGCTTTTGGGCCGCCCTTTTTCATTCCCACAATCGCCTCTTGCGCAATGGCTGATCTCAGGCTAACAATTTTCTCATGATCAAGTCATTGAACATTGCTGTTTGGTGGTGGGTTCGCTAAGGCGGCCTCGACCAATCGTGTCCAAAGACGACGAGTGAGCCGCCCGAAACTTCGAGGCGGCTTTTTTTGTTTTATGGCCGCCTGTCGTCCGGGCCCCGATAACGGAGTGGAACAATGGTAACGATCCTGCGGGATGATGGTGCGGAAATCTACGAGACCAAGGGCGGCATTACGGTCACGCGGCAGCGGCGGGCGATCCCCTACGGCGATGCGGTCTCTTCCTATATCGACAAGCTCGACGAGCGCCGCGGCGCGGTGTTTTCGTCGAACTACGAATATCCGGGCCGCTATACACGCTGGGATACGGCCGTCGTCGATCCGCCGCTCGGCATCTCCTCATTCGGGCGCGACGTCTGGATCGAGGCCTATAATGAACGCGGCGAGGTTATCCTCGGCTTCGTGACCGAGCGGCTGAAGACCGTGTCCGACATCGTGCTCGGCGCTTCCTCGGCTCGCCGTCTCGACCTCACCGTCAAGACGCCGGACCGGGTGTTCACCGAGGAAGAACGCTCGAAGATGCCGACGGTCTTCACGGTGCTGCGCGCCGTCACCGACCTGTTTTATTCGCAGGCAGATGCAAGCCTCGGGTTCTATGGCGCCTTCGGATACGACATCGCCTTCCAGTTCGATGCGATCGATCTGAAGCTGACGCGACCCTCCGACCAGTGCGACATGGTGCTCTACCTGCCGGACGAGATCCTCGTCGTCGACAACTACGCCGCCAAGGCCTGGGTCGACCGTTACGACTTCGAAAAAGACGGCGTGACGACCGAGGGCAAGGCCCAAGATATCGCAGCGGAGCCCTTCAAACACACGGATGCCATTCCGCCGAAGAGCGATCACCGGCCGGGCGAATATGCCGAGCTCGTCACCAAGGCGAAGGAAAGTTTCCGCAAGGGCGACCTTTTCGAAGTCGTGCCCGGGCAGAAATTCATGGAGCGCTGCGACAGCAAGCCGTCCGACATTTCCAAGCGGCTGAAGGCGATCAATCCGTCGCCCTATTCCTTCTTCATCAATCTCGGCCATCAGGAATATCTGGTCGGCGCCTCGCCCGAAATGTTCGTGCGCGTTTCCGGCCGTCGCATTGAGACCTGCCCGATTTCGGGCACGATCAAGCGCGGCGACGACCCGATCGCCGACAGCGAGCAGATCCTGAAGCTCCTGAATTCCAAGAAGGACGAGTCCGAGCTCACCATGTGCTCGGATGTCGACCGCAACGACAAAAGCCGTGTCTGCGAGCCGGGTTCGGTCAAGGTGATCGGCCGCCGGCAGATCGAGATGTATTCGCGCCTCATCCACACGGTCGACCATATCGAGGGGCGGCTGCGCGACGATATGGACGCTTTCGACGGTTTCCTCAGCCACGCCTGGGCCGTCACCGTCACCGGCGCCCCGAAGCTCTGGGCGATGCGCTTCATCGAGAGCCATGAAAAAAGCCCACGCGCCTGGTATGGTGGGGCGATCGGCATGGTCGGCTTCAACGGCGACATGAACACCGGCCTGACGCTGCGCACCGTGCGCATCAAGGACGGTATCGCCGAGGTGCGCGCCGGCGCGACGCTGCTCAACGATTCCATTCCTGACGAAGAAGAAGCCGAAACAGAACTGAAGGCCTCTGCCATGCTTTCCGCCATCCGAGACGCCAAGACGGGCAATTCCGGCAGGGTCCAGCGCGATGTCGCAAGCGTCGGCAAGGGCGTCAGCATCCTGCTCGTCGATCACGAGGACAGCTTCGTCCACACGCTCGCCAATTACTTCCGCCAGACGGGGGCGACGGTTTCGACCGTGCGCACGCCGGTGCCGGAGGAAATCTTCGACCGGCTGAACCCGGACCTCGTCGTGCTGTCGCCCGGACCCGGAACACCGAAGGATTTCGACTGCAAGGCGACGATCAAGAAGGCACGGGCGCGCAACCTGCCGATCTTCGGCGTCTGCCTCGGTCTGCAGGCGCTCGCCGAAGCCTATGGCGGGGAACTGCGCCATTTGGCGCTGCCGATGCACGGCAAGCCCTCGCGCATCCGCGTGCTGGAACCGGGCATCGTCTTCTCCGGCCTTGCCAAGGAGGTGACGGTCGGCCGCTACCACTCGATCTTCGCCGATCCCTCGACGCTGCCGCGCGAGTTCATCATCACGGCGGAAAGCGACGACGGCACGATCATGGGCATCGAACACGCCAAGGAACCGATCGCCGCGGTGCAGTTCCATCCGGAGTCGATCATGACGCTCGGCGGCGATGCCGGGATGCGGATGATCGAAAATGTCGTGGCGCATCTGGCGCGCAAGGTGAAGACGAAGGCTGCCTGAGGATTTCGACGGTTATTCGGCCTGCCCTTTCACCGACTGCGGGGAGGGGCAGGCCGTTTTCGAAAGGCCGGTTGACTTCTTCAGACAAATCAGAACATTTCAGGAACGATCAATCGGGATATTCGACGTGGCCAATGCTGAAAAGTTCATCGTTCTTCCCTATCGCAAGAACCGCGGCAATCTCGTCCCCGGTGAAATGCGCCAGGCATCGAACTCCGTCAGCGCGGAGAAAATCGCCTCGGCGATGTCGGAGCGTTTCGTCGGCGTGGCGGCTTATGCCGTGATCGTCGATGAGGAAACCGGGGATATGTCGTCGCCGCGGCTGCTTGCAAAATACGGTGAGATTGCCGATCTCAACGCCGCCTGAGGCGCGGGTTTCAATATGGAGACATCGCTCTACCTGCCGGTCAAAGCTTTCCTGGAGGCGGCCGGTTATGTCGTGAAGGGTGAGGTCGGCGGGTGCGATCTCGTGGGCCTCAGCGATGCCGAGCCGCCGGTCGTGGTGGTCTGCGAACTCAAGCTCTCCTTCAACCTCGAACTGCTTCTGCAGGCGGTCGACCGTGCGGCGATGAGCGATGAGGTCTGGATCGCGGCCCGCGTCTCCGCCAAGGGTCGGGGGCGGGAGACCGACAAACGCTATCGCGATCTCTGCCGCAGGCTCGGCATCGGCATGCTCGGCGTCTCCGATGCCGGCGAGGTCAGCATCATCGTCAGCTCCGTCTCGCCGATGCCGCGCACCAATCCCAAGCGGCGCACGCGCCTCGTCAAGGAGCATCAGCGCCGCCACGGCGATCCCGCCGTCGGCGGCAGCACGCGGGCGCCGATCATGACCGCCTATCGTCAGCAGGTGCTGCTCTGCGCCGCCGCAATCGAGCGTGGGGTCGGGCGGCCGCGGGATATGAAGGCTCAGGTGCCCAATGCCGGCCGAATCCTGCTCGACAATGTCTACGGATGGTTCGAACGCAAGGAGAAGGGCGTCTACGCCCTTACGCCTGCAGGGCAGGCGGCGCTCTTGCGCTGGCCGCAGACTATTCTCTCCGAGCCTGCTCCTTGAGCCACTCGGAAGGGGAACCTCATTGCCCTTTGACAAATCCGCCGTCTTCCCCCATATCACCCTGAACTGAACCGCCTGCGCGACATTCGCGTGGGCGGTTTTGCGTTTCAACGGCTTGAAAGCTGCAATTCATTCGCAACCGCAGGGGAACGATATGAGTGACAACGGCGATCTTACGGTTCGCAAGCTGGCGATGTGGGGCATTCCGCTGTCGCTCGGCGTCATGGGGCTGAAGATGGTGGCCTGGTGGGTCACAGGGTCGGTGGCGCTGCTGTCGGACGGGCTCGAATCGTCGGTCAACGTCGTTGCCGCTTTCATCGCCTTCTTCGTCATCCGCTATGCGCAGAAGCCGGCCGATCACGACCATCCCTTCGGTCATCACAAGGCGGAATATCTGTCTGCCGTCACCGAGGGCGTGCTGATCGTCGTCGCCGCCCTGCTGATCGTCAACGAGGCGGTTGGTTATCTCGCCGAGCCGCGCATGCTGGACGCACCCGTGCTCGGCCTTGCGATCAACTTCGCGGCCGGTGTCATCAATGCGATCTGGGCGCGGTTGCTGATCCGGACTGGACGCAGACATCGCTCGGCAGCGCTGACGGCGGATGGACAGCATATCATGTCCGACGTCGTGACCTCCGTCGGCGTGCTCGTTGGCCTGCTGCTGGCGCTGGCAACGGGATATGCGATCTTCGACCCGGTGCTTGCCATTCTCGTTGCCGTCAACATCCTCTATCAGGGTTGGAAGGTGATCTCGCAATCGATCGGCGGGCTGATGGACCAGGCAGTCGAGCCGCAGGAGGAGGAGGCGATCAAGCAGGCGATCGCCAGCCACGCGGCGGGCTCGATCGGCGTGCATGACCTGAAAACGAGGCGGGCGGGCACCGTCACCTTCATCGATTTCCACATGGTGGTGCCCGGCGGGATGTCGGTGCGGCAGGCGCATGATATATGCGACCGCCTTGAGGATGCCATCAGGGCGGTGCACGAGGGCGCCACCATTGCAATTCATGTGGAACCGGAGGGCGAAAAGGCTCACGGCATCCGCGTCAAAGTCGTCAAGGAGGCATAATGCCGAATACCGATGTTTCCAGCCTGTCGATGCTGGGCCAGCAAACCGAAACAGCGCAGTCGCCGGAGGAGGCGGTGCTTGAAAAAGTGCCGTCCAACCATGCCGGCACCGATTACGTCGTGCGCTTTACCGCGCCGGAATTCACCTCGCTCTGCCCGATGACCGGGCAGCCGGATTTTGCCCATATCGTCATCGACTACATTCCGGGCGAATGGCTGGTGGAATCGAAGTCGCTGAAGCTCTTCCTGCATTCCTTCCGCAATCACGGCGCTTTCCACGAGGATTGCTCGGTCTATATCGCCAAGCGCATCGTCGAGCTACTCGATCCCCGGTGGCTCAGGATCGGCGCCTACTGGTATCCGCGCGGCGGCATTCCGATCGATGTTTTCTGGCAGACGGGCAAGCCGCCGGAAGGCGTGTGGCTGCCGGAGCAGGGCGTTGCCACCTATCGCGGCCGTGGGTGAGCCGCGGTGGGGCGCAGCCCGAGCAATCGATCCAGTGAATCGATTGCAGCGGCGAACGCCCTGAGCCCAAGCGAAGGGCCGGGCAACGGTGCAGCAAACGCTGTCCGTCGCCGGCCCCTAGAACTCACACATCCGTAACGTCGTCGCCGGACGAGTCGTCGCCATCGTCGTAATCGGCCTGCTGCACGTTGGCGTTATCGTTGTCATCGGCAGCGTTGTCGGAGGCCTGGCGGGTGTCGTCATTGCCGTAATAGTTGTTGATGACGGTTTCTTCGGTCGGCGCGCTGGCATTGCCGAAGGGGTTGGCGCCGAAGGGCGAGCCCCAGCCGAGCGAGGACATGTGGTTGCCGAAGATGCCGCTCAGCGAATTGGCAAGCAGCATGCCGCCGGCAACGCCCGCCGCTGTGCCGAGCGCGCCGCGCAGGAAGCTACCGCCGGCGGACGGCGCATAAGCCTGCTGGCTCCAGGGGCCGGTCGGCTGCTGCGGCATCTGACGGACATCGCCACCGCGGGTATCGTCATATTGCGACTGAGAGGCCTGGCGCGGCGCGCTGCCCCAGGGACCGGGAACGGGTGCCGACTGCTGCGTCTGGCTGGTACCGAAGATTGAGCTCAGGAAGCCGCCGCCCTGTTCGGCCTGGCGGTGTTCGCTCTCGCCGGCTTCCAGCTGGTGGACACGCTCTTCGAGTTCCTTGATGTGGTTGGCGGCCGCCTCCAGCCCCTTTTCCTGAACGATGACGGCCTGGGCCAGATAGTAGGTAGCGGAGGGCTGTTCGCGCGTCGCCTGGTCGATCAGGGCCTCGGCGTCGCGGTCGCGCGGTGTGGCCGCGGCGGTGCGTACGCGGTCGAAGAGGGCGGTCAGCAATTGGCGTTCTTCGGGTGACATTGTCCTGCCTCCTAATCATCTGATGCGGCGTTTGCCGCGTGAGGGCTGAGGTAGGAACCGATTTAGGCTTTTCAAAGCCTTTCGCCGTTACAATTCAGTAAGGCTTGCAGAACGGCGCGCGGCTTCTTAAGGATATCTCCATCGCTTCGGTGCCTTGTGTTTTTCCCGCATTGTTTTAGGCATTGAGTCGCACTATGTGCGAGGAACCCGAATTCATCTCCAAGAGGTTCGAATGAACGACGAAGACCAGGACGACAAGACGAAGGAACTGCCGCTCGGCAAGGAAACGGAGGCGAATCTTTTCAAGTCGCGTTCGATCTTCATCTACGGACCGATCAATCAGGAATTGGCGCAGAAGGTCTGCTCGCAGCTCGTGGCGCTTGCCGCGGCCAGCGACGAGGACATCCGTATCTATGTCAATTCGCCCGGCGGCCACGTCGAATCCGGCGATTCCATTCATGACATGATCAAGTTCATCAAGCCGAAGGTCTGGATGATCGGCACCGGTTGGGTCGCCTCCGCCGGCGCGCTGATCTATGTCGCCACTCCGAAGGAGCGGCGCCTGTGCCTGCCGAACACGCGCTTCCTGCTGCATCAACCCTCCGGCGGCACGCGCGGAATGGCATCGGACATCGAAATCCAGGCGCGCGAGATCATCAAAATGAACGAGCGCCTGAACAGGATCATGGCAGCAGCCACCGGCCAGCCGCTCGACAAGATCGACAAGGATACGGATCGCGACTACTGGCTTTCGGCCGAAGAGGCGAAGGAGTATGGCCTCGTTTCACGGATCGTCACGTCGCAGGCCGATATCTAAGTTTTATCAGCCAAAGCTGCCAGGAACCCGCCCTTGCCTGCCGATCGCAGGTGAGGGCGTTCTGTTTTCGGATAGTGCTTGAACGGAGATGGTCTCCTATCGGCAAGGTCTGAACGGAAAGCACTGAATCCGGACTTGCGTCTGGGACAACCATCATGCTCCATGCGCCATTCCAGCAGCCTACGAGTCCCGCCATGCTCAAAGATTTTTCCGTCCAGGCCCTGTTCATGGGGCTGCTGACCGCCTTCGTCGGTTCCGCCAGCTCCTTCGCCGTCGTGCTGCACGGGTTGCAGGCGGTCGGCGCCACGGAGGTGCAGGCGGCTTCCGGGCTGATGGCATTGTCGATTTCCATGGGCGTCTGCGCGATCGTGCTCAGTGCCGTGACCCGATTGCCGGTCAGCATCGCCTGGTCGACACCGGGCGCCGCACTGCTGGCAAGCACCGGGGCGATCGAGGGCGGCTTCAATGCGGCGGTCGGGGCATTCCTGATCTGTGCTGCGCTGATTATCGTTGCTGGGCTGTTCAAGCCGCTCGGGCGAGCGGTTGCCGCCATTCCGGCACCACTCGCCAATGCGATGCTCGCCGGCGTGCTGATCGGCCTCTGCTTCGCGCCGGTGAAGGCGATCGGCTTCAATCCGCTGTTCGGCCTGCCGATCGTCGTCGCTTGGATCGTCGTCGGCGCCTTCAAGCGGCTTTGGGCGGTGCCGGCAGCACTCGCGGCCTTCGTGCTGGTGCTCGCCTTCGGCGTCGATATCCCAGACGGTGCGCTCAGCTCGCTGGAACAATCACTGGTGCCGACGGTGGAAATCGTCCGGCCGGTGTTCAATCTTGCCGGCCTCATCTCGATCGCGTTGCCGCTCTTCATCGTCACCATGGCCTCGCAGAACATTCCCGGCATCGCGGTGCTGAAGGTCAATCACTACGACCCGAAGCCCGGTCCGCTCTTTGCCGTCACCGGCTTCTTCTCGCTGCTCTCGGCGCCGTTCGGCGGCCACGCGGTCAATCTGGCTGCGATCACTGCGGCGATGTGCGCGGGGCAAGATGCCCATGCCGATCCGAAGCGGCGCTACTGGGCATCGCTGATTGCCGGCGTCGGTTATATCATCCTCGGCTTGCTTGCCGGCGCGGTGACGGCCTTCGTCGCATTGGCGCCTCCCATCCTGATCGAGGCGGTGGCGGGACTGGCGCTGGTCGGCGCCTTCTCGTCCTCGGCAATGTCGGCCTTCCAGGCTCCGGACTCACGGGAGGCGGCGGCAATCACCTTCCTCGTCACCGCCTCCGGCGTTTCCTTCGGCGGTATTTCCGGTGCCTTCTGGGGCCTGATCGCGGGTGGGCTGATGCTCGCACTGTCTCGGCTGGTGAAGATTTGGAAAGACCGGGCTCAGTCGAGGTAACGGAAGCTCGTCGACCGTTGGCGGCGACCAAAAGCCGGGCAAGGACTTGCCAGCGTCACCGCCCGAGGCTATAAGCGCGGTCATGAAGACCACTGGCGCCAGAATTTCTGACACGATTGCACGCGGCCGCATCGCCCTGCGTGACAATACGCGCGCCCTGACCTCGCTTCTTCTCCTCGGCCTTACGCGCGGTTGCCGGGTCCTTTGAGGAGCGCCCGGCGGCCGAAAGCCCGCCCGGCCATCGCTCCTCGCGACTCACTTTCAAAATTGACCTAACGACCGACAAGGTCCGCATTTGTTTATCGCCAAGCCCGACGTGATCGGCTAAGAGCGGGCAAATGCCGGGACGAGGAGACGATACGATGGACGCGAAGACGCAATCCCCCCGAGATAAGATGGCCTCCAAGAGCGAGATGAGCCCCGCAAAAGGCATGCCCGACGCCGCGGTGAAATACCGGGCCTATCCGCAGGTGAACATTCCCGACCGCACATGGCCGACGAAGACCATTACCAAGGCACCGGTCTGGTGCTCGGTCGACCTGCGCGACGGCAACCAGGCGCTCGTCGACCCGATGGGCCACGATCGCAAGGCGCGGATGTTCCATCTGCTGATCGAGATGGGCTTCAAGGAAATCGAAATCGGTTTCCCCTCGGCTTCGCAGACCGATTTCGACTTCGCCCGCTGGTGCGTGGAGGAGGGCAATGTGCCCGACGACGTCTCCCTGCAGGTGTTGGTGCAGTGCCGCCCGGAACTCATCACCCGCACCTTCGAAGCGCTGGAAGGTGCAAACCGGCCGATCGTGCACTTCTACAACTCCACCAGTGAGTTGCAGCGCCGCGTCGTCTTCGCCAAGGATGTGCAGGGCATCAAGCAGATCGCCGTCGATGCCGCCAAGATGATCACCGATATGGCCACGAAGGCTGGCGGCGGTTACCGTTTCGAATATTCGCCGGAGAGCTTTACCGGCACGGAACTCGATGTGGCGCTGGAGATCTGCAACGCCGTCATCGAGGTCGTCAAGCCGACGCCCGATAACAAGCTGATTATCAACCTGCCGTCCACCGTCGAGATGGCGACGCCGAACGTCTATGCCGACCAGATCGAATGGATGTGCCGTAACCTCGACAATCGCGAGAACCTGATCGTTTCGCTGCATCCGCATAACGACCGCGGCACCGGCATTGCCGCTGCCGAACTGGCACTGCTGGCAGGGGCCGACCGTGTCGAGGGCACGCTGTTCGGCAATGGCGAGCGCACCGGCAATGTCGACATGGTGACGATGGCGCTGAACATGTTCACGCAAGGCGTCGATCCCGAGATCGACTGCTCGAATATCGAACGCATCAAGGAAGTGTTCGAATATTCGAACCAGATGGCAATCGGCGAGCGTCATCCCTACGTCGGCGAGCTGGTCTATACGGCCTTCTCCGGCTCGCATCAGGATGCGATCAACAAGGGCATGAAGGCAGCACAGGTCGCCAACCATCCCGTGTGGGAGGTCCCGTACCTGCCGATCGATCCGCGCGATGTCGGTCGTTCCTACGAGGCGATCATCCGCATCAACTCTCAGTCCGGCAAGGGCGGAATCGCTTATATCTTGCAGCAGGATTACGGGCTGAACCTGCCGCGTAACCTGCAGGTGGAATTCCGCGAGGATATCCAGCGTATCACCGACGTAGAGGGCAAGGAGCTTCCGTCCCGGCGCATCTACGACCGCTTCATCGAGCGCTACGTGACACAGCCGGAAGGGCGCCTGCGCTTCGTCGACCATCACACCTATCCCGACACCGAGCACAAGGGCCAGCGGATCGTTGCAGCCGAGATCACCGACAATGGGGAGATCAAGCGCATCGAAGGGCGCGGCAACGGCCCGATCGACGGCTTTATCAATGCGCTGTCGCATTATCTCGGCATCGAGATGTCGGTCGAGGACTATTCCGAGCATTCGCTCCAGCATGGCTCGAACGCGGCGGCGATCTCTTATGTCGAGACCTCCTATCCCGGCGGCAAACTCTTCGGCGCCGGCATCAATACCAACATCGTCGCGGCGTCGCTGGAAGCGATCGTCTCGGCCGCCAACCGCGTGCTCGACGTGAAGGCTGGCAAGGCCTGATTTCGGAAGGCTTCAGGCCGCGATCGCAGCAATTCAAAGTGTTACAGCGTATTATGCGCGTCTGAAAAGACGCGCGGCGCTGTAGCGCGGCGCGGCCTGACGATGCAGTCGGCGATCTCGTCGGCTTCATTTCGCGCCTCTGCGTGGCGCTGGCCCCATTGGCAGAGCGCCAGCAGCACCGGTTCGAGACCGAGGCCGAGTTCAGTCGCGCTGTATTCGACACGGGCGGGGACCTCGGCAAAGACTTGGCGGGCGACCAGCCCATGCTCCTCCATCTCGCGCAGCTGCTGGATCAGCACTTTCTGGGTAATGGCGGGCATCATCCGCTTCAGCTCCGAAAGACGCTTCGGGCCGGAGAAGACGTAATAGAGGATGATGGGCTTCCAGCGTCCTGAGATCACCTTCAGCGCACGCTCGACCGGCAGCTCGGGGAGTCTTTTCATCGGCTCAGCCATGGTCACCTCCTGGTGGGTATGGCACGAAAGAGTGTGTATTTTTATGTGATAGTCTATTGCTAAACCTGCCCCACGCCAATCAGACGTGAGGTGCATCTGCCATGAAAGCCGTCCAATTCACTCGCTTCGGTCCGCCCGATGTCCTCGAGGTCGTAGAACTGCCGGTGCCCGAGCCGGGGCCGGGTGAGGTTCTCGTCCGCGTCCATGCAGCGGGTGTCAACTTCTTCGAGGTGTTGATGCGGGCCGACCGTTACGCCGCAACGCCCGACCTGCCGATGTTTCCCGGTGTCGAGGTCGCGGGTACGATCGAGCGAGCAGGGCCTGGTGCCGACCGCTCGCTCATTGGCATGCGGGTTGCCGTTCCTCTCTTTGCGATCGGGCGCGGTTCGGGCGGCTATGCCGAATTCGTCGCGGTCGACGGCGGGGCGGTGATGCAGCTGCCGGATGCGGTTTCTTTCGAGGCGGCTGCCGGGCCGATGGTGCAGGGGCTGACGGCGCTGCATCTGCTGCGCCGCAGTCCCGCGAAAGGCAAGAATGTTCTCGTGAGTGCGGCAGCGGGCGGTGTCGGGTCGCTGCTTGTGCAGCTCGCGAGACGTGACGGGGCGAAGATGGTGATCGCGGCGGCGAGCAGTGACGAGAAGAGGGCGCTTTCCCTGTCTCTCGGCGCCGATCATGCGGTCGATTATACGGCGCCTGGCTGGCAGGAGGACGTCAAAAGGCTGACCGGAGGGCTCGGCGCGGATATCATCTATGAAACCGTCGGCGGCGTGTTTTCAAGGGCGGCACTCGATGCGCTGGCGCCTTGCGGCGAGCTGGTGCTGGCGGCGATGGGGCGGTTCGGGCTCGAGGCGGCCGATGTCGAGCACATGCTTGACGACAATCAGTCAATCAAGGGATTTTCGTTGCTGCCGCTGCTGACGCCTCAGGGGGTGCGGGAGGATCTTGCCGCGCTCTTCGAGCTTACCGCGGCGGGCGCCGTGACGGTTATCGACAGCGGTCGTTTCCCACTGCATCAAGCGGCGGAAGCGCATCGCGCCATCGAAGGGCGGCGGGCGGTCGGCAAGGTAGTGCTGGTGCCTTAAATCAAAGCGACGCACGATGTCGTACGATACTGCTCGGCATCATGCTCCGGCAATCAGATCGCGGTGGCGATCTCCATGGCGAGCTGGCCGAGCGTTGCTTCGGCGGAGGGGCCGGCAAGCACATAGGAGGTGCCGGCATTGTGCCAGGTCACGAGGCCGATCTCGTCCTTGATCGTTTCCTTGAAGTCGTCGGTCTCCGGCGGTTGCGCGTCCTTGCGGAAGCAAATGGAGATGATGTCGCCATCGGAATTAGAATAGACGAGCTGTCCGACAGGGCGGCTGTCGCCAAGGATGACGCGCGCGCCCTGGAAGGTCCAGGCTTCGGCGCTCAGATCCGGCACGCGGAAGGGCACGCCGATCGCCGTCGTCAGCCAGCTGGAGATTTCCTCGGCCTGCGAGGCGGGCACTTCGACGAGATGACGGGGTTGGCGGATCAGCAGGCGCTGATAGGCGGTGACGTCGCCCAGCCAGTCGCTGGTATTGGCCGGTGCCGCATTGGTGGTCGCCGTGCTGGCAATCTCGTCGGCATCCGGCGCGGTGCCGACGAAATAGCCGATACCACAACCGACGACAAAGAGGATGAGGGCGGCGGCCAGCGCCTGCGGGCCGCTCGGCGCCAGTTTCACTTGCGGGCGCGTGGCGCGCTGGGCGATCGGCGTTTTCGGCGGCTGCGTGCTCTTGATCGAGCGGACGAGGGCGAGCGGTACCGGCTCCTTCAGGATATCGTCGAGGCGGCGGCGGCCGAAATCAGCCCCGTGGCGCAGCTTCTCATGCAGCCGGCGTGCATTCTCGTCGCTTGCCAGACGCTGCTCCAGTTCGTGCCGCTGTTCGGGCGAGACTTCGCCGTCGAGGAGGGCGGTGAGCTGGGCTTCGAGCGGCAATTTCCTAAGATCGAGCAAATTCAGAACCTGTGGATCGGGTGGGTGCCGGCAAGCGCGGCGAAATGCAGCCTCGCGGTCGCGAGCTGCGAGACGACGTTTGCCACCGGAATGCCCATGATGTCGGCCGCCTGCTGGTAGCTGTGGCCTTCGACGTCTACCAGCAGGAACATGCTGGAAACGCCATCCGGCATATCGGAAATCATGTGATGGATGGTGTCGGGATCGACTGCGGCCGAGCGATCGCGCGCGGCCTCGCGAATATCGGTGACGTTGCCGCGGACGGAAGCCTTCGGCTTGCGCTTGCGGTTGTCGTCGGTCCATTGTTGGCGGGCAAGCGTGTAGATCCAGCTTTCCAGCCGGCCTTCGCCGCTCCATTGATGACCTTTGGAGATGGCGCGCTGACAGACGGCCTGAACGAGTTCATCGGCCACGGCAACCTCACCCGCGAGCGTGATCGCGAAGCGGCGAAGGCGGGGCAGGAGGCCGACGAGATCACGCCGGAGATCGATGGTCGTTGCGGGCTGACGCATTGTCTATCCAAAAAGCATTCACAATGGTTTCGCGGACGAAGGGTTCGCCGTCGGGCGCGAAACCGACTTTATCGACGCCGTCGATGCATGTGCTTTATGAAACAAGTCTCCTGCACTTCGCAAGCATCCGGTCGTCTTCATCCCTCTTTCCCAAGGGATTTTCGTATTGTGGCCTGCAAAGCTTGCGTCAATATGTCTTGTAGCCGTTCAAGCTTTGCAGCAGGGAGCGATAGGCCCAGGTGCCTTCGCCGCCGCGATCACGGATTTCGACAAGCTGGACGCGGGCGCCCTGGATGTCTCCCTGTTCCACCAGCGCCATGCCCATATAGGAGCGGGCGAGGATATAGTTCTCATCCGCCTGCAGCGCCTTGCGGTAGTAGGACATGCCGAGCTCCATGCGGCCGGCCTTGCGGTTGGCGTAGCCGAGATAGTTCAGGACGCGCGGGTCGTTCTGGTTGCGAGCGAGATTGAGCACGGTGATGGCGTTGTCATACTGGCCGGCATAGGCAAACTCGCGGGCGAACTGATAGAGATCGTCGTCGTTGAAGCTGCTCTTCTTCGGGTTGACGCATTCCTTCTTGGTCTTGTCCCAGACCTTGCCGCCGGTGCAGGTCTTGGTCGTCTGGGTCTTCGGCGGCGGATTGGTGTCATCGTTGCTGTCGCCGGCCGCGAAAGCGGCCGTGGCGATGCCGAAGGCAAAGCCAACGGCGAGCGAAAGTCTGGACAGGTGGCGGAAAGAAGAAGTCATCGGCGCGCTCCGTTCTCAGGCAATGCAGTTGCTCGGATTGTACGCTTACCACTAAAAATACCAAGAGGGTAAGCAACCTCCCTGGCAAATGTTGCGACGGCGGCCGGATGTCCTCGCGGATCGATTCAAGCGCTGCACAAAAAGAGTCTGGAACTGGAGCTAACGCGCGAAAATATCGGCGCTTTCCGGCATCACCGCGTCGCCGGCCCTGTTGAGGCTGAAGCGCTCGCCGCTGAGCTCCCAGGCGCCGGGAGAGCCATCGATGGAGAAGAGGTTGTAGGCGGCGGGCGGCTTGATGCTGCCAGGTCCCTGCGAGGCAGAGGCGATGCCGACGACCGGCACTGGCTGCATCTGGCCGCGCAGCCAATGCAGCGTGTTCAGGTGCGTATGGCCGTGCAGCACGAGTTCGGCGCCGCCCGTCGAAATCACGGCGGCGAAGCGCCGGATGCCGATCATCCGTTTGTAGAAGGCAGTGGCGCCGCGGATCGGCGGGTGATGGATCATGACGACGCGGAAAAGACCAGCTTCGCCAGCCGCACGCAGTATGTTGACAGTATCGCGGGCCTGTCGCGCGCCGAAAAAGCCAGAGGCGGCGAAGGGCGGGGTGGCGACCGCCGTCGAACAGCCGACAATCGCGACTTTGCCGCGGACGCGCAGATAGGGGAAGATATGGCGGTCGTCCTGCCATTGCGGCGGAGCGAGATCGCCGCGGACATAATCGTACCAGGCGCGCATCGTCTTCTCATAGGCGCCTGGCACATAGGCGTCATGATTGCCGGGAACGACCGACGTGTCTGCGGGATCTCCGAGCGCGCGCAGCCATGCAGCGGCGGCGCGAATCTCAATGCCGCTCGCCAGATTGACGAGGTCGCCGGTGACGGCCACGTGATCGGCCTGATGGGCGCGAATATCGTCGAGCAGCAGATCCAGCGTGCTGCCGAAAAGGTGCTTGCGTCGATTTCGATGCCAGTTCACAAAGCCTGTTATGCGTTTTGAAAACAGCTCTTGAATGGAAAGACTGGGCAACGGCCCGAGGTGGACGTCGGAGATATGCGCGAGCTTGAACATGCTACGAGACATAGACCAGCTTATTGACAAATCAAACACATCCGGCGCGATGAAGAGCTGAAACGGAGCGATGGTGGATAAAGAGAACCGGCCCCTTATCATGAGGCTGGCGTTGCGCCTGCTGCATGTCTATTTCAGTTTCGTCCGCAGCATGACGGTGGGCGTGCGGGCTGCCTGTTTCGATGCAGAGGGGCGCATCTTTCTCGTGCGCCACAGCTATATCGGCGGCTGGCACATGCCGGGCGGCGGGCTGGAGCGCAACGAGACGGTCGAGGAAGCGCTCGTCAAGGAATTGCGCGAGGAGGGCAACCTCAGGATCATCGGCAAGCCGCAGCTGTTCCAAGTCTATTTCAATACCACGACCACAAGGCGCGACCATGTCGTCTTCTACCGCGCGACCGTCGAGCAGACGGCGCCGCGGCCGCCGGACTGGGAGATATCCGACAGCGGCTTCTTTTCCCTCGACAGCCTGCCCGAGGGCACGACCAAGGCGACGCATCGCCGTCTCGCCGAGCTTCGCGGCGAGCAGGAGCCTGCCCACCGCTGGTGAGCTTCAGCCAGCCATTCAAACTGCTACAACGTCCTTTGCGCGTCTGAAAACACCCGCGGCGCTGTAGCGCGGCCATGCGGACTGTCGAGATCGAGCGCCGGGCCGACGGGAACGATGCCTGTCGGATTGATCGTCTTGTGGCTGCGATAATAGTGCTGCTTGATGTGGTTGAGGTTCACCGTCTCGGCAACGCCCGCCGTCTGGTAGAGGTCGCGCAGATAGTCAGGCAGGTTGCGGTAGTCGGCGATGCGGCGGATGTTGCACTTGAAATGGCCGACATAGACGGCGTCGAAGCGCACCAGAGTGGTGAACAGGCGCCAGTCGGCCTCAGTCTGACGGTTGCCGAAGAGGTAGCGACCCTTGCCGAGGCGTTCGTCGAGCATGTCCAGTGTTTCGAACAGCGTGCCGACGTTTTCCGCATAGGCCTCCTGGGTGGTGGCAAAGCCCGCCTTGTAGACGCCGTTGTTGACGGTGTCGTAGATGGTAGCGTTCAGCGCATCGATTTCGGAGCGAAGGTCCTCGGGATAGAAATCGGCTGTCGAGCCGGTCAGCCCGTCGAAGGCGCCGTTGAACATACGGATGATCTCGGCGGATTCGTTGTTGACGATCGTGCCGGTCTTCTTGTCCCAGAGCACGGGAACGGTGACGCGGCCGGAATAGTGCGGATCGGCCCTGACATAGACCTGCCAAAGCGCGGATGCGCCGAAGAGGTGGTCGCCGGTGGCGCCGTCGCCGACCTTGAACTCCCAGCCGTTCTCGAGCATCAGCGGATCGACGACGGAAACCGAGATCAGCTCTTCGAGCTTCTTCAGCTTGCGGAAGATCAGCGTGCGGTGTGCCCAGGGGCAGGCGAGCGAGACATAGAGATGGTAACGCCCGGCCTCGGCCTTGAAGCCGCCGCTGCCGGAAGGGCCGGCCCCACCGTCCGATGTCACCCAGTTGCGGAACTGCGAGGGCTGTCGCTTGAAATGGCCCTTACTCTCCTTCGTGTCGTACCAGGCGTCATGCCAGACGCCGTCCACCAGCATTCCCATGATCTTCATTCCCTTGATTGCGTGTTGGAACGGAAGATATCGCAGATGTCAGGGCTTTACAGGCGGCAAAGATTGAACAGTGCGTCACATCGTTCGGGACCTGCATAATTCAGTATTGCAGCGTCCTTTGTAGCTCTCGAAAAGATGCACGGCCCTGTGGTCGTGCATTTTGCGTTGGACGACGGAAATTTTTCCTGCTATCGGCCTTTTCACGATTTTCGGACCCCTGCCTGATGTTCATTTCCAGAAACCCGCGACGACGCTGATGCTCCCGAACGCCCAAGGCGTGTTCGAGACCCATCAATCTGTCCATCCGGTTTCTGTCATCATGTACAAGCACGATCTCGTCTACCTCACTGAAGACGCGTCTCACGACGCCGCCATCGAACACATCAACGAAGAAGCCTTCGGTCCCGGCCGCTTCACGCGCGCTGCCGCGCGCATCCGTGAGCAGGGGCCGCATGATCTGTCGCTTTCCTTCATCTGCACCGATAATGGTGAGACGATCGCCTCCGTGCGCATGACGCCGGTGCTGGCCGGCACGGTGAAGGGACATCTGCTCGGCCCGCTCGCCGTCCGCCCCTCCCACAAGAACAAGGGCATCGGCCGGGAACTGGTGCGGATTGCGGTGGAGGCGGCAAGACGCAAGGGCTCGGAAGCCGTCATCCTCGTCGGCGATCCACCCTATTACGGCCCGCTCGGCTTCGAGAAGGTCGCCTATAACGCGCTGTCTTTTCCAGGCCCGGTCGATCCCGGCCGCGTGCTCGTCGTTCCGATCGCCGAGGGCGTGCACGCGCGGCTGAAGGGCACGATCGCCTGGCGCGAATGATTTAGAGCGCTGTGCGTCCTTCCGGACGCAGAAAGGACGCTCCCAACTCTTTCAATCCGCGCATCGTGCTTTCCGAAAATCGGTTCCGATTTTCGGGCCGATGCGCTAGAGACTTTTCCGGAGGAAGCTGCGCGTGCGGCCTTCCGGGAAATCCTTAAGCTCTCCGAAAACCTCATAACCCTGGCGCAGATAGGCGCGCAGAGCCTGCGGGCTGAAGGTGTCGATCCAGGCGCCGCGGCACCCCCTAGCTCTCGCCTCTTCTTCCGCCTTTGCGAGGATATTGCCTGATATACCGGTGCCGCGCAGGGTATCGGGAATATAGAGCATCTGGGTGAAGAGCCAGCCCCAGGCGGTGAAGCCTGAAAGACCGCCCGTCACCTTGCCGTCGGTATCGCGGATGAGGACCGCGAGCGGCCGGCGATCCGATGGGCCGAGATCGGCGTTGTTGAAAGCCGAGAGCGCATCGGTGATCACTGCCAGTTCCTCCGGCGAGGGCGAGGCGGTGAGCTCGAATTCCGGCATGAGTGAGAGCCTTTCCTGGTCAGATTGAAGCATTCTGCCGGAGCAGGTTTTCGTCAGGGCAAAGGCGATTGGCGAAGGGCATACCTCTTGGTACGTCCGAGCCGATCGCCTCTGATCCTGGCGGATGCCCGGCCCTTCGGGTTGGCTGAAACGGGCCGGCTGATCGACCGGCCGGCTTGGCCGTAGAGCTGGGCTACGACGCGCGCCGGCCGGTCGACCATCCGACACCGTTTGAGCCAACAGAATGCTTCAATCTGACCAGGAAAGGCTCTAACGCCCTTCGCGCCACCACATGGCGCCGAAGGCGAGCAGCAGGATGCCGACGCCGGCGAAACCGGCAAAGAGCGGCAGCGTGTTGATGCCCTTCAAGACCGTCTCGTTGGTCATGCGAATCATCATGCGATCGTTGTCGGAGACGCGGACCTGGCCGCGCACCGGCAGGATCGGCGGCACGGAGATCGCGCCATTTGCATTGGAGACGCGGGCGACGAGACCCTTGCTTCTGTCGGCGACCGGCTGCAGTACATCGGTCGTCGAGATCATCGCCTTGAATTCCGGTGCGTCGACGGCGCCGATATGGACAAGCGTCGACAGCCTGCCGTTGCGGATTTCGAAGAGGCCGATTTCGTCCATCCTCTTCTCGGCCTTGTAGAGCCCCGGTTCGGACTGGGTGAGCGGCAGGGTTTCGGTCTTGCCGGAGGGATAACGCACGGTGGCATTGCCGGGATTGTCGCCGATCGTTTGGCGGGTGACTTCAAGGGTCCGGCCGGAGGCGCGCGCCGTCAGCGCTTCTTCCTCGAGCGCCGGTTCCTTCATCAGCCAATGGGCGATACGGCGATAGAGCGAAACGTTCGGACCGCCGCCTTCGAAGCCGCGCGCCCAGAGCCAGCCCTGATCGGAAAGCAGCATGGCGACGCGGCCCTGGCCGGCGCGGTTCAGCACCAGCAGCGGGTGGTTGTCGGCGCCGAGCATGATCGTCTCGCCCTGCGGCCGGTCGACATCGACGCTACGGAACCAGCGGCCCCAATGCGGCGGGTCCTCGCCCGAGCCGTCCAGGCCGCGCGTGACGGGGTGTTTGCGGCCTTCCTCGGAGAGGCGGGGATAGAAGGCCTTCTCGATCATCTCTCCGGTGGGCGTTGCGGGCAGGACCGAGGAAAGCGGCGTCAGCGCAATGGAATCGGGACCGGCATGCTCGGGACCGGCGGCGATCAGCAGCGCGCCGCCATTGTCGACATATTGCGCGATGTAATCGTAGTAGAGCAGCGGCAGCACGCCGCGATGCTGGTAGCGATCGAAGATGATCAGGTCGAAATCCTTGATCTTGTCGACGAAGAGCTCGCGGGTCGGGAAGGCGATCAGCGACAGCTCGTTGATCGGCGTGCCGTCCTGCTTTTCCGGCGGACGCAGGATGGTGAAGTGGACCAGATCGACCGAGGCATCGGATTTCAGCAGGTTGCGCCAGGCGCGCTCGCCGGCATGCGGCTCGCCGGAGACGAGCAGGACACGGAGATTCTGGCGGATGCCGTCAATGACATGGACGGCGCGGTTGTTGGCGGTGGTGACTTCGCCGGGAAGTGCTGCGACCGAGAATTCGAGCACATTGCTGCCGCCACCCGGCACCTTGAAAGAGAACGGCGTATCCTGCCCGGGTGTCGCCTGCAGGGTGGCGATCTCATCACCATTCAGCTTTACCGTGACATCGGCTGTGCCGCCGGGGCTCGGGCCGTCGTCGAAGACGCGCAAGATCACCTGCTGCTCTTCGTTGACGATGCCGAAACGCGGTCCCTTGATGACTTCGATGCGGCGATCGAATTCGTTGGCCTTGCCGGTGACGAGGCCATGGATCGGCGCGTCGAAACCGAGCGCCTGATTGGCGCCCGGAACATCATGGACTTCACCGTCGGTCAGCATGATGGCGCCGCCGATACGGGCGGGCGGGACATCGGCAATGTTGGCCGACAGCGCGTCGAACAGGCGCGTGGACGGCACGTCGGAATTGACGTCGCCTTCGACATCGACGAAGCGGGGCTCTATCTGGGGGAAACGGGCGAGCTGTCCCTTCAAGGCCGCAAGCGCATCGTCGGTCATCTTGACGCGATCGGGCGTCTGCTGGCTCTGGCTTCGATCGACAAGGACGGGAACGATCGTCGACAACTGATCCCGATCTTCCTGCAGCAGCACAGGATTGGCAAGCGCGGTCAGCATGGCGAGCGCTGCCAGTGTTCTGATCCAGGCGCCACGAATGCCACGCCAGATCGCGAAGGCGGCGATAACAGCGCTGACGACAGCCAATGCAGCCAGAACCGACCAGGGCAGGAAGGGCGAAAAGTCGAATGTCATCTCATTGTCCTAACCGTTCGAGGAGGTCGGGAACATGGACCTGGTCGGTCTTGTAGTTGCCGGTCAGCATGTACATCATGATGTTGACGCCGGAACGGTAGGCATATTCGCGCTGCGTTTCATCCGACGGCACGGTCGGCAGTATCGGTACGCCGTTCTCGTCGATCGCCCAGGCGCCGGCGAAATCATTGCCGGTGATCAGGATCGGCGAAACGCCGTCGGCCGTCGCCGCCGATTTTTCGCTCGGCCCCTGACCGCCTTGCCGGGCCTCGATCCAGAGAGGGCTGCCGGCATAGCGACCGGGAAAGCTCGACAGGAGATAGAAGGATTTCGTCAGCACGTGATCCGATGGTACCGGCTCGAGCGCCGGGATGTCGAGATTGGCGAGGATTGCCTGCAGCCTCTCACCGTTGGCGCTGACATTGCCGCCATTGTCCAATGCGCTGATCTGATCGCGCGTATCGAAAAGCACGGTGCCGCCATTGCGCATATAGGCATCGATACGGCTGATCGCCGCCGACGATGGCATCGGCGCCGTTGCCGAAACCGGCCAGTAGATGATCGGATAAAAGGAGAGCTCGTCTTTGGTGAGGTCGATGCCGACGGGCGGCGCTGGTTCCAGTGTCGTGCGAAAAGTCAGGAACTGGGTCAGTCCCTCGAGACCGCGCTCGGATATATTGTCCACGTCCTGTTCGCCGGTGACGACATAGGCGAGGTGGGTGTTATCAAGCCTCTGCAGGATGAGGTCGTCGCCGGGCTGGGAGTCGTCGGCGTGAAGCGTGCCGGGTTGGATGAGAAAGCCGGCGCAGACGGTGATCGCGATCATCGCGGCGGTGCGGACAGCCGGGCGCAATCGCGAGAATGCGCCATTCATGAAGAGGACGATCAGGCTATCGGCCAAGAGCAGCAGGAAGGCTGCGAGAAAGAGTGCGGGTTTTGCCGACCAGCTTTCGCCGCCGATCAGGCCTTCGCGCACGGCATTGGTCCCTGTTGTGTCGATCGGCTTCAGTTCGGCGTTCTCGGGCAGCACGTTCAGGGAGGTGAAACCATCCTCCGAACCGTAGAGCCCAGGAGGGTTGTCGAAATTCGCCGTCGGTTCGACTCCGGCCTGTGGAATGAGCGGCCGCGCCGATCCTGTCTCGGAGACGAGCGTGCCCTTGGCCGTCAGCATGCGGAATGGCGGCAGGGTTTCGGAGACACGCGCATTGCCACGCGCCTCCGGTGTCACGCCGCCCGAGCGCGATATCTGCAGGAGGTGGCGCAGCATGTCGACGAAAGTGCCGGAGATCGGCAGATCGGACCATGTCGCTTCCGCGGTGACGTGAAACAGGACGATCTGACCGGAGGCGAGCTGCTTCATCGTCACGAGCGGCGTGCCGTCAGCCAGGCTTGCCCAGGTGCGTTCGGCAAGATCGGGCGTCGGTTCGGCAAGCACCTGCCGCTTGACGACGACATCGGAGGGACGCGCTATGCCGGCGAAAGGCCCGAAACTCGGAAATTCGGCAAGCGACTGCGGCTCGCTCCAGGACAAGGTGCCGCCCAGCGCCCGTTCTCCCTGCCGCAGGATGACAGGGATCAGCGGATCGTCCGCAGGGGCTGCCGCCATGCGCGGGCCGGCAAAACGCAGGAGCATGCCGCCATTCGATATCCAGCGCGTCAAAGGCTCGTAGGTCTCCTCCGGCAGCCGGCCGATATCGGCCATGATGATGATGGAGGGATTGCTGGTGAGAAGTTTTGGTATTGCGACCGAAAGATCGGAATCGGCAGGTTGGATCAGATCCGCATAGGGTTGCAGCGCCCGCTGGATATAATAGAGCGGCGAGAGCAGCGGCTGGAACTCGTCCCCCCCTTCACCTGACAGCAAGACGACGCGGCGGCGCTTGAATGCGTCGTCGAGAAGGTGGACGGCGCCTGCCGTCGCGCCATTGTCGACGCTGACGCGCGCGAAATCGTTGCGCATCTCGAAGGGGGCGGTGATCGAACTCGTCGCGACGCTCTGGCCGGGGCGGAAATCCGCCCTGCCATTGGCGATCGAGCGTCCCTGGGTATCGACGGCGTTCAGCGCTACCGATGCCGCCTGCGAACTGTTGAGCCGCGTGACCTTGACGGTCATGGCATCCGCCGCATTGTTGGCCGCCGTGATCGCGACCGTCCTTGCGGCATCGCCCTCGATCAGGCGCAGATCGGTGGGCTGGAGTTCGGCGAGCCTGCGCACCGTCGCGTCGTCAGGCTTGGCGGCGGCGCCGTCGGTCAGGAAGGCGAGGGTGCCGGGCTTGATGCCGTTCAGGGCGGCGCGCAGCGCCTGGAAGGCGCGTTCGCGGTCCGGCACCAGCGGTCGTGGCTCGGCGGCGCGCAGTTTGTCGCGGGCGGCAGCGGCGGTGCCGGGCACGGCGTCGTTGGTCGGATCGGCGGTGAAGGCGATCGACACAGGCGTGCCGGCGGATTCGGCGTCGTCTATCAATGCGTCGGCGGTCTGGATGCGGCGCTCCCAGTCGGGTGCCGCCGCCCAGCTATTGTCGACGAAGAGGACGAGCGGGCCACCTGATGCGAGCGAACTGGTGCGTGGATTGAAAACCGGATCGGCGATCGCAAGGATGATGGCGGCGGCAAGCAGCATGCGCAGCAGCGTCAGCCACCACGGGCTTTGCGCCGGCGTCTCCTCGCGCTTCAGCACGGAGGCGAGGATTTTCAGCGGCGGGAAGACTTCGGTCTTCGGACGTGGCGGCGTCAGCCGCAGCAGCCACCAGATGACCGGCAAGGCAACGAGCGCGCCGAGAATGGCGGGATAGGCGAAAGCGAAGGGAAGGGCGTTCATAGCTGCCCTCCATGCGTAGCCTTGGCCGGCATGCCTGACAGATACATGTGCACCGCGACCAGCGCCTCCGACGCAAGGTGATCGGTGCGGTGGCTCGCGAAGGTCCAGCCGAGATGGCGCAGCGACTGGCCGAGGCTGTCCCTGCGGGCGAGGTAGGCGTTGCGATAGGCCTCGCGGATATGTTCGGCGCGGCCGGAGATAAGCTTGGCGCCGCTCTCCGGATCGGTGAATTCGGTGCGGCCGCTATAGGGGAATATCTCCTCGGCGGGATCTGATATCTCGACCACGTGGCCGCGCAGGCCGCGGCGGGCAAGCGGGCCGAGCCGTTCCATGATTGCCGGCGCATCGTCGAGGAAATCGCCGATAAGGACGAGGTCGCTCCAGCCGCGGATCATCGCCGTTTCCGGCAGGCCGCCGGTCAGCGGCGTGTGCATGAGAGCGGATGCGAGGCGTTCGGCGGCGTTACGGGCGGAAGCGGGTTCCATGATGCCGGGGCAGCCGATGCGCTCGCCGGAGCGGGCGAGGATTTCGGCAAGCGCCAGCATGATGACCAGCGCGCGGCTTTCCTTGGAGACGTTGCCATAGCTCGACTTGTACATCATCGAGGGCGACATGTCGCACCAGAGCCAGATCGTGTGCGCAGCCTCCCATTCGCGCTCGCGCACGTAGGTATGATCGTCGCGGGCGGAGCGGCGCCAATCGATGCGCGACAGGCTCTCGCCCTCGGCATAGGGTCGGAACTGCCAGAAATTCTCGCCGATGCCGCGCTTGCGGCGGCCATGCCAGCCGGCGATCACCGTGTTGGCGATGCGCTTGGCTTCCACCAGGCAGTCCGGCACTAGGGCTGCCCGCTGCCTGGCGCGGGAAAGGGCATCGCTGCCTGACGTCGGGTTGACGATCTGTCCGATAGATGCCACGCGTCCGGCTTCCTTATCCCTTTGCCTGCTTGACCAGTCCGGCGATGACGTCACGCACCGACATGCCTTCGGCGCGGGCGGCGAAAGTCAGCGCCATGCGGTGCTGGAGAATGGGTTCGGCGAGCGCGAAGATATCGTCCAGAGACGGTGCGAGACGGCCTTCGTAGAGTGCGCGGGCACGCGCGCAGAGCATCATAGCCTGGCCGGCGCGCGGGCCTGGACCCCAGGCGACGTTCTTGTCGGTCGAGGCATTGCCCTGTCCCGGGCGGGCGGAACGCACGAGCGCCAGGATGGCATCAACGACCGTGTCGCTCACCGGCATCTGGCGCACCAGGGTCTGGATCTCGATCAGCCGCTGGGCATCGATGATGGCTTCCGGCCGGGTTTGGCCCAGGCCCGTCGTCTCGAGCAGGATCTGGCGCTCGGCGGCGAGTTCGGGGTAGTGGACGTCGACCTGCAGCAGGAAGCGGTCGAGCTGGGCTTCGGGTAGAGGATAGGTGCCTTCCTGCTCGAGCGGGTTCTGGGTGGCGAGCACATGGAAGGGCGCCGGCAGGTCATAGCGCTGGCCGGCGATCGTGATGTGATATTCCTGCATGGATTGCAGAAGGGCCGACTGGGTACGCGGCGAGGCGCGGTTGATCTCGTCGGCCATCAGGAGTTGGGCAAAGACAGGGCCCTTGACGAAACGGAAGGAGCGGCGTCCACTGTCGTCCTGGTCCATAACCTCGGAGCCGAGAATATCCGAGGGCATCAGATCCGGCGTGAACTGGATGCGGTTGGCGGCAAGGCCGAGCACCTCGCCGAGCGTCGTCACCAGTCTGGTCTTGGCAAGGCCGGGAACGCCGACGAGCAGGGCATGACCACCGGACAGCACAGCGAGAATGGTGTTCTCGACGACGCTTTCCTGACCGAAGATCACTTTCGAGACTTCCCCGCGAATGGCGGCGATATCGGAGAGCGCCATTTCGGCGGCGGCGACGATCGCCTTGTCATCGAGGCTGGCTTCGGTCTTCATCATACCCATGCGTATCTCCAACGGCTGAAATCATTCGGCAGCGAATCGGCGGACTTATACATGTGCCTCATACCCGATAGAGTTATGGAGATGTGACGGGCTGACAAGTTCGTTGCGAATGACTATCTCGTGACTTTACTTCGTTAAGGACAAACCGGGACGGAAGAATGGCAGCCGAGGAAATCAGCGGACAGGCGGATGCGGCGGGACTTGCCGCACTGATTTCGCGCGCGTCTCAGGAAAATGGCGAGAAAAAACGCGGTTTGCCGCCGGTCGAGCGGTGGAATCCGCCTTTCTGCGGCGATATCGACATGGAAATCCGGGCTGATGGTACCTGGTTCTACATGGGCACGCCGATCGGCCGACCGGCGCTGGTGCGGCTGTTCTCAACGGTTTTAAGAAAAGATGACGACCAGAAGACCTATCTCGTAACACCTGTGGAAAAGGTCGGTATAAGGGTCGTCGACGCGCCTTTCATCGCCGTGGAGATGAGCGCCACGGAGGGGCAAGGCCAGCAGGTGCTGACCTTCCGCACCAATGTTGGCGATGTCGTGGAGGCGGGAGGAGAGCATCGGCTGCGCTTTGCCATTGCGGGCGAGAATGCCGAATTGAAACCCTATCTGCATGTGCGGGGGCGGTTGGAGGCGCTGGTGTCGCGTGCGGTGATGTATGAACTGGTGGCGTTCGGCGAGACGCTCGAGGTCGAGGGACAGGCGATGTTCGCCGTCCGCTCCGCCGGAGAGGTCTTTGCGATGATGCCGGCCGATGAACTGGATGCGCTTTCTCGATGAATGATGCGATTACCCAACGTTATCCGCTGTTTTCCGCAGCCGAATTCCGCCGCCGCGCGCTCAACCAGAATGGCGGGCCGGTCGATCATGCCTGGCGCGATCATGGAGACCATATCCTCAACCCCGATATCGTCGCCGAGGTCGAGACTTTCAAGCTGCGCGACGCCGCCGTGCTCGTGCCCGTCGTCGATGACGGCGATGAAGCGCATGTGATCTTCACCAAGCGCACGGCGACGCTGCGCAAACATTCCGGGCAGATCGCCTTTCCCGGCGGCTCGATCGATCCCGCCGATATCTCGCCCGAAATGGCGGCGATCCGAGAAACGGAGGAGGAGATCGGCCTGGCTGGTTCCTTCGTCGAAACCGTCGGGCGGCTGCCGAATTACCTTGCCTCGACGGGCTTCCGCATTACGCCGGTGCTCGGCGTCGTCTCCCCGGGCTTTGCGCTGACGCTGAACCCGACCGAGGTGGCCGACGTGTTCGAGGTGCCGCTTTCCTTCCTGATGGATCCTGCCAATCACACCCGCGACAGACGTGTCATCGACGGCATCGACCGGCATTTCTACCGCGTGCCCTATGAAACCAGAATGATCTGGGGCATCACCGCCGGCATCGTCCGCACGCTTTACGAAAGGCTTTATGCATGACCGGCATCGCCGACCAAGCATGGTTCCGCGACCCGGCCCTTGGCCGGATCTTAGCGCTTCTCAACGCCGATGGTGGGGCCGATGGCGGGGAAGCTCGGGTGGTTGGCGGAGCGGTGCGCAACAGCCTGATGGGCCTGCCGGTCAATGATGTCGACATCGCCACGACACTCAGACCGGAGGCGGTGATGGAGCGGGCGGCGGCGGCCGGCATCAAGGCAGTCCCAACCGGCCTGGAGCACGGCACGGTGACGCTCGTCATCGACGGCAAGCCCTTCGAGGTGACGACCCTTCGCACCGACGTCGAGACCGACGGACGCCATGCCAAGGTTGCCTTCAGCACGGACTGGAAGGCAGATGCCGAACGGCGGGATTTGACGATCAACGCGCTCTATGCCGATGCAAAGGGCGAGGTGGTGGATCTCGTTGGCGGGCTTGCCGACATCGAGACGCGCAACATCCGCTTCATCGGTGATGCCGCAAGGCGTATTGCCGAGGATCATTTGCGTATCCTGCGCTTCTTCCGCTTCTTTGCCTATTACGGTTCCGGGCGGCCGGATGCCGAGGGGCTGAAGGCGTGTTCCGTCGCGCGTTCGAAACTGACGACGCTTTCGGCAGAACGCGTCTGGTCTGAACTGCGAAAGTTGCTAGGTGCTGCCGATCCTGGCCGGGCGCTGCTCTGGATGCGGCAGGTGGCAGTGCTGACGGAAATCCTGCCGGAATCGGAACGATGGGGGATCGATGCGATCCCTTCGCTGATCGCCACCGAAAAGGCGCTCGGCTGGACGCCCGATCCTTTGCTGCGCCTTGCGGCGATCGTGCCGCCCGATGCGGCGCGCATGGAGGCGCTCGCAGCCCGGCTCAAGCTCTCGAATGCGGAAGCGGCCACTCTCAAGGCCTGGGCAATGGCAGCGCCTGTTAATGACGAGATGTCGTCGGCCGCCTTCGAACGGCTGCTTTACCGCAACAGCACCGACGGCATCTCGACACGGCTGAAGCTGGCGCTTGCGGTTGCGCGCGGCAAGGCTGAAAGCGATTTCGATGAAATGGCGCGGTCGGCGCGGCTTATCAAGCTGCTGGACAGGGCAATGCACTGGAAGAAGCCACAGTTTCCGCTGAACGGCGGCGACGTGATTTCGGCAGGAATCGCGTCCGGCCCGCGCGTCGGCGAGCTGCTTGCCGGCCTGGAAAACCAATGGGTGGAGGAAAACTTTGCTTCCGACCGGGCGGCGCTGCTCGCCCGGCTGCAGGAACGCGTGCAATAATCAGGCGGCGGTCGCTTCGTCACGGATGCGAGCCTTGATATTATCCACCATGTTCTCGCGGATCGTGGTTTCGCCGTGAGCATCTTTCAGGTGCTCGACGGCACGGCGGACCACCTCGGCGTCACTATCCGCTCGTGTATGCCAGGCGCAGCCCGGAACGAGAGTGCCGCATTCGAAAAGTCGCATGGTCTTCTCCTCTGTTCGAAACACAACGACGATCGCGATCTTACGCGATTTAAGAATGTGCGGGGGGAGGGAAGGTTCCGGCCGGCATCGACATGCCGGCCAGTAAAGGCCGTATCAGTCGGGCATCGCCCAGGCTTTGTAGGTATCCGAAAGCTGACCGGGCATGTTGCTGTTGGCGGCCGCTGCTTCGTTCTGCAGCTGTTCCGGCGACTTCCCGCCAGCCAGTTGCAGCTTGACCTGCTCGATGAAGCAGGACAGCGGCAGATCCGAGCCGCTCTTGGTCCGCAGTTTCTCGGCGATGCGCGTCAGAAACTCGGATGTGTCGATCGTGCGGGATGTTTCCTGGACATCCGTGGACGCTGGCGAGCCACTTTGTATCGTCATGACAATCCTCCTCCGATTGTTACGCACATACATATAAAGTTAGGACGCACTGAGTTTTCGTGAAGGTCTATCACCTCGAATTTATCGATGAGATATCACAGTTTCATGGCCAGCGGACGACGGGGGGCAACGAAGAGAGAATGGATTCAACGTTGCCGCCGGTCTTCAGGCCGAAGATCGTGCCGCGATCATACAGCAGATTAAATTCGACGTAGCGGCCTCGGCGGATCAATTGTTCGTCGCGATCGGCCTCTGTCCACAATTTATTGAAGTTGGAGCGGACGATTTTTGGATAGACCATGGCGAAAGCCCGGCCGACATCACGTGTGAAAGCGAAATCGGCGTCCCAGCCGCCGGCTTCCTCGCTTGAATGCAGCCAGTCATAGAAGATGCCGCCGATGCCGCGGGCCTCGTTGCGGTGTTTCAGGAAGAAATATTCGTCGCACCAGGCCTTGTACGCATCGTAATCGGCGACGGCATGATTGCGGCAGGCGATCTCCATGGCCTTGTGGAAGAGCTGGCTGTCTTCGTCCTCCTGAGTGCGGCGGCGCGACAGCACCGGCGTCAGGTCGGCGCCGCCGCCGAACCAGCGGCTGGTGGTGACGACCATGCGAGTGTTCATGTGCACGGCCGGAACGTTGGGGTTGACGGGATGGGCGATCAGCGAGATGCCCGAGGCCCAAAAACGCGGATCGTCCTTGGCGCCGGGTATCTGGGCGCGGAAATCCGGGGCGAATTCGCCGTAGACAGTGGAGGTATGGACGCCGACCTTTTCGAAGACGCGGCCTTCCATCATCGACATCCGGCCACCGCCGCCGGCGCCGTTTTCGCGTGACCAGTCCTTGGCGACGAAGCGGCCGGGCTCCTGGTCGGACAGCGGTCCTTCCAACTCATCCTCGATGGCTTCGAAGGAGGCGCAGATCGTATCGCGCAATCCCTCGAACCAATTGCGGGCGGCAGCCTTCTTCTCTTCGATATCGTCAGGCAAGCCGATCGGCAGTTCCGGTCTTTCCATTTACGCCTCCAACGGTCGACATCTCCTTTAGAGGCGACTCGCTCATTCTTGATTGCACGCCATGATTAGCAGTTGATGCTGCATCCCGCCAAGCCGAGGCAAGCACCCGGCGCTTCCAAGATTCGACTCGCAAATCGAGAATTTCGATACTACCTTTTCCGAGGAGGTAGGTTTGATGAAGAAAGTTCCAGGGCCTCCGTCCTTCGACGGCCTGAAGCGCAGGATAGCGAGACATCGGGCGGAAAATCCCCCGAGCAAGAAAGACCATTTCGTGCGTGAGACATATTGCCTCGGCCTCATGGACGCACGGGCCAAGGCGCGTGAATGGTTCGACGAATATCCGAAAGCCGCCTACTGGACCGAGGTGGAAAGCTGGCGCCAGCTCGACGGCGATCAGATCGAATTCACCATGCGCCGCCTGCCTTCGGCCGATTGACCGTCACTTCGCAGTGGCGCGCACGCGGCTTTCGATCAGCAGGCCGCTTTCATCCATGATCGGATGTGCCACGGAAACGATGTGGGCGTTGATGCGCTTCAGGTCGCGCAGCATGTCGAGATGCAGCGAACTCGTCTGCAGGCTGTCGGCGCGTCCGTCACGCAGGCGTTCGAGGTGGCGCTCGGCAGACTGTTTCTCCATCCGGCGCACCTCGACCTTCACCTCCATCATCTGGCGCGCCAGATTGAAATCGCGGGTGACGAAGATCGTCTGGGCGACGCGCAGATTGTCGATGGTCAGGTCGAACAGCTTGCGTAGTTCCTGATGACCATCCTCGGAAAATTTCAGGCCAAGGGAGATCTTCTTCGCCACCTGCTCCAGCAAGCCCTTCTCGATGATATCGCCCATATGTTCGAGGTTGATCGCATAATCGATGACGACGATCGAGCGGCGAGCGTTCTCGTCGCTGAGACCCTCGCGGCCGAGCTTCGAGAGATAGACCTTCACCGCCTGCTGCAGCCGGTCGACGCGCTCTTCGAGGGCGGATATCTCGGCAAGCTTCGATGCGTCGTTACGCTCGAAGGCTTCGGACACCCGGATCAGCATGCGCTCGATCAGGTCGCCGACGCCGAGCACTTCGCGGGTGGCGCTGGCAAGGGCCACGACCGGCGTTGAAAGCTCCTGCGCATCCAGATATTTCGGGGCGCTGTCGGGCTCGGCCTGATCCGGCACCAGCCGGGCCATCAGGGCGGCGAGCGGCCGGGAGAATGGCCAGGCCAGCGCCGCCAGCAGAAGGTTGAAGGCAAGATGCGCATCGACCGGCAGCTTGGCAGGACCGAAGGGCAGCATTTGGATGAGTTCCGCGCCATATCCCGCCAGCGGCAGGGCGATGAGGCAGCCGAGCGTCCGGACGGCGAGATTGCCGAGGGTGACGCGCCGAGCCGAAGCCGGCCCGGACAATGTCGCGACGACAGGCGGTATTGCGCCGCCGAGATTGGCGCCGAGCACGAGCACAATGACAAGTTCGGCGGAGACCATGCCGGCCGAGGCGAGCGACAGGATGAGCACCACCACCGCAAGGCTCGACGAGGACGCGAAGGCAAGTGCTGCCGAGACGATCATCGCCACGGGCAGGGCGCCGTCCAGCAGGCCGATGAAGGCGGCAAGGGCGGGAGAGGCGCGCATCGGTTCCGTCGCAAGGCCAAGGAGGTGCAGCGACAACAGCATCAGCCCGATGCCGATCAGCGCTGTGCCGCCGCCCTGGCTGGCGCTGGAACGGCCGCGGCAAAGCACGATGCCGGCAAGGATCAGAAGCGGAGAGAGCCATTCGATGCCCGTTGCCACGATCCAGGCGGTGATCGCGGTGCCGACATTGGCGCCGAGCAGGACAATCTGCGCCATGCGCGGCTTGATCAGGTCACGCTCGACGAAGGAGGCCGTCATCAGCGCCGTTGCCGTGGAGCTCTGCAGCGCGATGGTTGCGACGAGGCCCGACAGGAAAGAACGAAGGCTGCCGCGCGTGCCGGTCGCCAGACCTGTTCTCAGGCGGGCGCCGAAGGCCCTGGACACGCCATCCTTCACCTGTGCGAGGCCGAACAGCAGCAGAGCCACGGCGCCGAACAGGTTGATCATGATGATTGTAGAGTCCATTTTATTGTTTTTATTCTTCTTTCACAGAGCTGGAGAAGTGCTGTTTTTCTCACATGGCCATTCCAACTTGTTGGAATCATGGAAGCCAATGCGGAGTTTTTGATTGCCCGGCTAATAAATATACGCCGGTTTGACAGATAGACAACGCTATTTTGCGACATATTCTGGAGCGGATCGGCAATTCCGCCGGCTTTGCTCCGCCAGCGCCGGTGTCCGTCAGGCCCAGACGGTTTGGCGCATCGCCTCGCCGACGATCATCGCGGCCGAGACGGCGACGTTGATCGAGCGCTGGCCTTCGACCATCGGGATCAGCACGCGCGCATCGGCTGTTTCATGCACCTGATCCGGCACGCCGGCGCTTTCGCGACCGAAGAGCAGGACATCGTCCGGGCGGAAAGCAAGATCGGTGTAGCGCTCCGCAGCCTTTGTCGAGGCAAGGATCAGGCGGCGGCCGGTGCTCAGACGCCACGCCTCGAAGCGGTCCCAGTTGACATGGCGGGTGAGGGCGGCGGCGGCGATATAGTCCATGCCGGCCCGTTTCAGGTTGCGGTCGGAGATGTCGAAGCCAGCGGGTTCGATCAGATCGACCGCGAAGCCAAGGCAGGCGGCAAGACGCAGGATGGTGCCGGTATTGCCTGCTATATCCGGCTGATAGAGTGCCAGTCTGAGTGAAGTCATAATGCGCCGTTTTCCCGCTTTCGCCGCTCAAGGCCTAATGCAACTGTGATTTCGGCGCAACAGGGCGCGTTTTGACCCGAAGAGATGAAATTTTTGGCACAACAGGGCTGGAAAATTCCTCGTTTTCGCGTTATCGGTGCATATCTTCAATCGCCAGCAAGGAGCGCCAGAATGAATATTTTGCTGTATGTGCGCCTCCCGGCCACGATGCCAAGCAGTGCGATTTTCCGCCGATAGGGCGGGTTTCTTCCCTGAATTTCCTTTTTTGATCCATTGTGCGGCTGTCTCAGCCTCGCCCCTTGAACGTTCGGTTCCCATATGTGCTTGCATAGCGCTGGGATGGCGCGAAGCCGGGAGCCGGAACGCTGACGTTTCGGAGCAATTTCATGTTTGGCTGGTTCGAACAGCGACTCAATCCCTTTCCAAGCGAGGACCCTGTCGCCCCGCCGAAAGGTCTCTTTGCCTTCTGCTGGCATTACAGCAAGCCGGCTGCACCCTGGCTCGGCCTGATGGCCGTGCTGACCGCGCTGATCGCTATCGGCGAAGTGGCGCTCTTCCAGTTCCTCGGCGACATCGTCGACTGGCTGACCAATGCCGACCGCGCCACATTCCTGGAGAGAGAAGGCCACAAGCTTTTCTGGATGGCGGCACTGGTGCTGGTCGGCCTGCCTGTGGTAGCCGGGCTCGATTCGCTCATCATGCACCAGATGATGCTCGGCAATTATCCGATGATCGCACGCTGGCAGATGCACCGCTTCCTGCTGCGCCACAGCATGTCGTTCTTCGCCAACGAGTTTGCCGGGCGTGTCGCCACCAAGGTGATGCAGACCTCGCTTGCCGTACGCGAAACGGTGATGAAGATCCTCGACGTCTTCGTCTATGTTGTCACTTACTTCCTGACGATGATCATCGTGATTGCGGCGGCGGACTGGCGGCTGATGATCCCGATCCTCGTCTGGCTCGCGGTCTATATCAGCATCGTCGCCTATTTCGTGCCGCGGCTTCGCAAGATCGCGGCGGCGCAGGCGGATGCGCGTTCGATGATGACGGGCCGCGTGGTCGACAGCTATACGAATATCGCGACGGTCAAGCTGTTTTCGCATGCGGGCCGCGAGGAGGTCTATGCCAAGGAGGGCATGGACGAGTTCCTCCAGACCGTACACAAGCAGATGCGCAAGGTGACGCTCTTCCACATCTTCGTCTACATGAACAACTGCGTTGCGCTCTTCGTCATCTCGGGCCTGTCGATCTGGTTCTGGCTGAACGGGGCCATCTCGGTCGGCGCCATCGCCATCGCTATCGGTCTTGCCATGCGCGTCAACGGCATGTCGCAATGGATCATGTGGGAAGTCTCGGCGCTGTTCGAGAATATCGGCACGGTCTATGACGGCATGGAGATGATGAGCAAACAGCACGACATCGTCGACAAGCCGGGCGCACCCACCCTGACGGCGAAGAAGGGCGCGATCCACTACGACCGCATCCGCTTCCACTACGGCAAGAGCAAGGGCATCATCGACAACCTGTCGCTCGACATCAAGGCAGGCGAGAAGGTCGGTCTGGTCGGCCGTTCCGGCGCCGGCAAGACGACGCTGATGAACCTGCTGCTGCGCTTTTACGATCTGGAGGCCGGCCGCATCACCATCGACGGGCAGGATATCGCCGGTGTCTCGCAGGAAAGCCTGCGTTCGCTGATCGGCGTGGTGACGCAGGACACCTCGCTGTTGCATCGCTCGATCCGCGACAACATCGCCTATGGTCGTCCCGAAGCAACGGACGACGAGGTGATCGAGGCCGCCAAACGCGCCAATGCCTGGGAGTTCATCGAAGGCCTCGTCGACATGCAGGGGCGCGCGGGGCTCGACGCGCAGGTCGGCGAACGCGGCGTCAAACTGTCAGGCGGCCAGCGGCAGCGCGTCGCGATCGCCCGCGTCTTCCTGAAGGACGCGCCGATCCTGGTGCTCGACGAGGCGACCTCGGCGCTCGATTCGGAAGTCGAGGCGGCGATCCAGGAAAACCTCTTCGCCTTGATGGAGGGCAAGACGGTGATCGCCATCGCCCACCGGCTGTCGACGCTGACGGAGATGGACCGGCTGATCGTGCTCGACAAGGGCCGGATCATCGAGGCCGGCTCGCACGGCGAACTGATCGAAGCAGGCGGTATCTATGCCGACCTCTGGAACCGCCAGTCCGGCGGCTTCCTCTCCGATCACGCCGACGAAGCGGAAGAGGCTGCGGAATAAGATGAATGAGGCCCTCCCTGCGAAAGCGGAGAGGGCCTCTTTAATTCTTAGGATGGCTATAAGCTTGCCGGACGGTTGCTGAAGGCCTGACTGCGTTTGCCCCTTATCCGTTCAAAGACTGTCGGCCCAATCGATCACGCGGTGATGCTCGACGACCACCATGGTGTTGGCGGCGGCGATCGTGCGCAGCGCGACCAGGCGGCGGTGCTCCTCCTGATCGATCCAGGTGGCAATGGCCTCGGCGACGATCTCGTCGCGCGGCAACCCCAGGGCGAATGCGAGGGCATCCAGCCTTTCTGCAAGCGGAAGCGGAATATGCACATCGAGCATTTTCGTTTCCATGGAAGTGGTCTCCGGTAAAGCGCGATCGTAACGTGAGATTGTGACCGGTTCGGGGGCATTCAATGGGTATGCCGCCGATGTTACCATTAATTACCAAAATATAAGGTTTCGGTCGCTTTTCATTCCCTTTGCCGGTCCGGTTATTCCGCCTATATCGCTTCTATGTTCTTAAGCCCCATCCTCCGCCGGTTCGAAACCTGGATCGATCCGTTCCGCCCACGCGCCAATCTCCAGCCGCCGCGCTCGACGCTCGGATTCATCTGGTTCTATATCGGCCAGGCGAGGATGCCGTTCATCGCCATGCTCGTTCTCGGCGGCGCGTCGGCGGCGATCGAGGCAGCGCTCTTCTGGTTTGTCGGGCGGCTCGTCGATATCCTCGGCAGCATCACGCCAGGGGCCGGCTGGAGCGGCCTTCTCGCTGCCCACGGCGGCGAGCTGTTCGGCATGCTCGCCCTCATCGGGCTCGTGCGCTTCGTCATCGCCTTCCTGATCGCGCTGGTCGACCAGCAGGTGATCACGCCGGGCTTCTACAATCTCGCACGCTGGCAATCCTATCTCCACGTCTCCAGGCAGTCATTGTCGTTCTTCCAGAGCGATTTTTCGGGACGCATCGTCACCAAGGTCTGGTCGGCGGGGCAGGCCACCGGCGATCTTGTCACCTCGCTGATGGAAAGCGTCTGGTTCGTCGGCATCTATGCCGCAACGACGCTCGTGCTCGTCGCCCGGCTGGACTTTTCCCTTGCCGCCGTCGTGCTGTTCTGGCTTGGCGCCTTCAGCCTGCTGGCGCGCCACTTTGTCCCGCGGATCCGCCATCATTCCCGCGAAACGGCGGAAGCCGGATCGATGCTGAACGGCAGGATGGTCGATTCCTACAGCAACATGCAGACGCTGAAGCTGTTTGCACGCGACGAGGAGACCGACCGCTACATGCGGCAAGGCTTCGATATCTATCAGGATACGGTGCTGCGCTTCACGCGGTTCATCACCGGCGTCAGGGCCTCGATGGCGCTGCTCTCCGGCCTGATGATCGTGACGATGGCGGGACTGAGCGTCGATCTCTGGCTGCGCGGCCTCATCAGCTCGGGTGCGGTGGCGTTTTCGCTGGCGCTGGTGCTCAGGCTGAATTTCCTGCTCGGACGGTTGATGACGCAATTCAACGGCATCATGCGCAACCTCGGCACCATCCAGAACGCTGCCGAGCTGATCTCCCAGCCTCTGGGGCTCGTCGATCGGGCTGATGCGAAGACCCTGATAATCCGGCAGCCCGGTGTCCGCTTCGACAATGTTTCCTTCCGCTACGGCAAGGGCCATCAGCCGGTCGTCGAGAATTTCTCGCTGACCATCCGCCCGGGCGAAAAGGTCGGGATCGTCGGCCGTTCGGGCGCGGGGAAATCGACGCTGATGAACCTGCTGCTGCGCCTCTACGATATTCAGGACGGCCGTATTCTGATCGACGGCCAGGATATTGCAGCCGTGACGCAGGAATCTCTCAGGATGCAGATCGGCGTCGTCAGCCAGGACACCTCGCTGCTGCATCGTTCGGTGCGTGACAACATCCTGTTCGGACGGCCCGATGCCGGTGAGGAGGGGCTGGTCGAGGCGGCTAGGCGCGCCGAAGCCATCGACTTCATCGAACGCCTGCAGGATCAGCAGGGCCGCAGAGGTTTCGATGCGCATGTCGGCGAACGCGGCGTCAAACTGTCCGGCGGGCAGCGGCAGCGTATCGCCATTGCCCGCGTCATGCTGAAGGACGCGCCGATCCTCGTTCTCGACGAGGCGACATCAGCGCTCGATTCGGAGGTGGAAGAAGCCATCCAGTCCAATCTCCATCGGATCATGGAAGGCAAGACGGTGCTTGCGATCGCCCATCGGCTGTCGACGATCGCCGCGCTCGACCGGCTGATCGTCGTCGATCTCGGACGGATCATCGAGGAAGGCAGCCATGACGCACTGCTTCGCCACGGCGGGCTCTATGCCGAACTTTGGGCGCGCCAGTCCGGCGGCTTCCTTGCTACGGACGAGGATGCGGGCTCAAGGGTCGACGACGAATTCCGCCATGAGGCCAAAATGATTTGATCCGAAGCCGTTCTCGATGCGGCGGACCGATTTCAGCCGTAGCGGCGCCCGGGTAAAGATATGATCGATAGGAATACCGATGGCGCCGGCGCGGATCGGCCATGTCGCGGGCTCCAGCGATGCCGTGCCCAAGCCTTGAGTGCGCATGAGATACTGCACGTCGGGCGCCAAAATCGACGTATTGAAATCACCGGCAAGGACGAGCGGTCCCGAAAGGGAAGGGATGATCTCTGCTAGATCCCAGATTTCGAGGCCGTGGAACTCGTCGTAATAAGGTTTTGTCAGGTGCGCGGCGAGGAAATTGACCTTCTGGCCATCGAAATCGATTGTCGAGATCGTCAGCCGGTTGCGCCAGAGCAGGCCGAGATTCCGGATGCGCGGTTCGATCAGCGGACGCTTCGACAGCACCAGCGTATCGCATTGCTCCATGCCGACACCGCAGCCGATATAATAGGGATAGATCTTCAACAATCGCGGCAGTTCCGACAGCAGCGGTTCGGCCTCCAGGATGTTGACGACATCGGCGCCTGAGGCGATGACCATGTCGGCGATGTCAGGGCCGTTTGCGAAATTATCGTTCTCGATATTGAAGGACATCAGCCTGAACAGTGCGGGGCGGCTCTCCTCCACAGCCGGCTCGACAAATTCGCGCATCATCACGACACCGTGGATGGCAAGGGCCACCGATACTGCTAGGGTCAGCAGGCCATACCAGTGCCGCTTGACGAGAAGGGCAGCGACCGAGGCCACCGCGCCGGCTGCCGCCAGATGAACCTGGAAGCTGTAAAAGAAGGAGAGCAGATAGAAATCGGTGACGTATCGCAGGGAGACGATGGCGAGAACAAGCGTCGTAAGAACGCTGAATACGCAAAAAATCGTGTCTCTCATCCGCTCCGGTCCGGCTCACTGGCATGGCTCGGACTGCGCCTATCACGAGGGCCTTTTTGTTGCAATGCAACATAATGGCAGGCGCGTGTTTGCCTTAAAAAATTCATCCGAAATTTCCCGCGACATTGTGCCCTCATCCCCTTGCCAAGGCTGGACATAATTTGCGATCAAGCATAGAACGCGCCGGATTGCTGGGGAATCTATGGCCGAATTGTGTCTAGAGAGATTCGCCGGTAGAGGGGTAGGGCGGAATTCCGCGAAAATTGCGCAGAGGATGTTAGCCGTGAGCGAACACGAAACGACAAGCGAGGGCACGGGCGAACCCACTCGCCGTGATTTCCTTTATCTCACCACTGGTATGGCGGGCGCCGTCGGCGCCGTCGCGGTCGCTTGGCCGTTCATCGATCAGATGCGTCCTGACGCTTCGACGCTTGCTCTCGCCTCCATCGAAGTCGACGTTGCCAGCCTCGAGCCCGGCATGTCGCTGACAGTCAAGTGGCGCGGCAAGCCGATCTTCATCCGCAATCGCACGCCGGAAGAAGTAAAGGCCGCAGCCGATGTTCCCGTGTCGGACCTTAAGGATCCGGCAGCTCGCAATGCAAACCTTCCTGCCGAGGCTCAGGCAACGGGCGTCGACCGCTCGGGCGGCGAAGGCAAGGAAAACTGGATCGTCATGGTCGGTACCTGCACTCATCTCGGTTGCGTCCCGCTCGGCCAGGCCGGCGAATACAATGGTTGGTTCTGTCCCTGCCATGGCTCGGTCTACGACACGGCCGGCCGCATCCGGAAGGGTCCTGCGCCCGAGAACCTGGCGATCCCGACCTTTTCATTTGTGTCCGATACCAAAATCAAGATCGGTTGAGGGGAGACTGATATATGAGTGGCCATTCCAGCTACGAGCCATCAACCGGCCTCGAGAAATGGGTCGATGCGCGCCTTCCACTGCCGCGCATGGTCTATGACAGCTTCATCGCCTACCCGGTTCCGCGTAACCTGAACTATGCCTATACCTTCGGCGCCATGCTCGCCGTCATGCTGGTGGTGCAGATCCTGACGGGCGTCACGCTCGCCATGCATTACGCCGCTGAATCGTCGGTCGCCTTCAACTCCGTTGAAAAGATCATGCGCGACGTCAACCAGGGCTGGCTGCTGCGCTATATGCATGCCAACGGCGCATCCTTCTTCTTCGTTGCCGTCTACCTGCACATCGCCCGCGGCCTCTACTACGGCTCCTACAAGGCGCCGCGAGAAATTCTCTGGATTCTCGGTGTGGTCATTTATCTCCTGATGATGGCGACTGGCTTCATGGGTTACGTTCTGCCCTGGGGCCAGATGTCCTTCTGGGGTGCGACCGTCATCACCGGCTTCTTCTCGGCCTTTCCCCTGATTGGCGAATGGTTGCAGCAGTTCCTACTCGGCGGCTTTGCCGTCGAACAGCCGACGCTGAACCGCTTTTTCTCGCTGCATTACCTGCTGCCCTTCATGATCGCCGGCGTCGTCGTCCTGCACATCTGGGCGCTGCACGTCGTCGGCCAGACGAACCCGACGGGCGTCGAGGTCAAGACGAAGACGGACACGGTGCGCTTCACGCCCTATGCGACAATGAAGGATGCGCTCGGCGTATCGGTGTTCCTGTTGGTCTATGCCTATTTCGTCTTCTACATGCCGAACTTCCTCGGCCATGCCGACAACTACATCCCGGCCGACCCGTTGAAGACGCCAGCCCACATCGTTCCGGAATGGTACTTCCTGCCGTTCTACGCGATGCTGCGTTCGATCACCTTCAACGTCGGCCCGATCGATTCCAAGCTCGGCGGCGTGCTCGTGATGTTCGGCGCGATCATCGTGCTCTTCTTCCTGCCCTGGCTCGATACCTCAAAGGTCCGTTCCGCCGTCTACCGCCCCTGGTACAAGCTGTTCTATTGGCTGTTCGTGATCAACGCGATCATCCTCGGCTGGCTCGGCTCGCAGCCGGCGGAAGGCCTGTTCACCACGATCTCGCAGATCTGCACACTCCTCTACTTCGCTTTCTTTCTGGTCGCGATGCCGGTTCTCGGCTTGGTGGAAACACCGCGCCGCATCCCGAATTCGATCACCGAAGCGGTGCTCGAAAAGCGCAACAAGACCGCAGCGGTCAAGGCATAAGCGAGCGACGGAAGGGAATAGAAATATGAAAACGCTTGTTACAAGCATTCTCTCGTTCGCATTCGCCGCCGGTCTCGGCAGTGCGGTGCTGGCCCAGGAGGCGACGCCCGCCAACGGTGCGGCTCCGGCCCATCACGCGGAAGGTGAGACCCCGCATTATCCGCTGAAGCATCCGAAGGAGGAGGAATGGTCTTTCGCCGGTCCGTTCGGCCATTACGACAAGGGCCAGCTCCAGCGCGGCCTCAAGGTCTACACGGAAGTCTGTGCAGCCTGTCATTCGATGAAGCTCGTGCCTTTCCGCACGCTCGACGAACTCGGCTATTCCGAGGCGCAGGTGAAGGCCTTCGCCGCGAATTACGAGGTCCAGGACGGTCCCGACGCCAGCGGCGAGATGTTTACCCGCAAGGCGGTTCCTTCCGATTACTTCCCGTCGCCTTTCCCCAATGCTGAAGCCGCGGCTGCTTCCAACAATGGCGCGGCTCCGCCCGATTTTTCGTTGATCGCCAAGGCCCGCTCAGTCGAGCGCGGCTTTCCGCAGTTCGTTTTCGACATTTTCACGCAATATCAGGAAAGCGGCCCGGACTATATCCACGCACTGCTGACCGGCTATGAAGAGCCGCCGGCCGGTTTCCAGGTGCCGCAGGGCGGACATTATAACCCTTATTTCAATGCTGCCGCCGTCCTTGCCATGCCGAAGCCGCTCTCTGACGGCCAGGTGACCTATGACGATGGCGCGCCGGCGACGGTCGACCAGTATTCGAGGGACGTTACCGCCTTCCTGATGTGGGCCGCTGAGCCGCATCTCGATGAGCGCAAGCGCACCGGCTTCATGGTCATGATTTTCCTGGCGATCTTCACGGTGCTGATCTACCTGACGAAGCGCTCGATCTACGCCAATAAGGAACATTGAGCGGTTCCCCGCCGGATTTCGAAAGGCGGCCTACGGGTCGCCTTTTTTGTTGGTTCCGCCCCTGGCAATTGATAAAGTCCAGCCAGTTTCATGCGTTCGCAGATATGGATTTTCCATGAACAATACGATTTCGGAGCTCGCAGCCAGCATCCGCTCCATTCCTGACTATCCCAAGCCCGGCATCATCTTCCGCGACATCACCACGCTGCTTGGCAACCCTCGGGCTTTCCGCCGGGCGGTCGACGAACTCGTGCAGCCCTATGCGGGCACGAAGATCGACAAGATCGCCGGCATGGAGGCGCGCGGCTTCATCCTCGGCGGCGCGGTGGCGCACCAGCTTTCCTCAGGTTTCGTACCGATCCGCAAGAAAGGTAAGCTGCCGCACGAGACCGTGCGCATCGCCTACAGCCTGGAATATGGCGTCGACGAGATGGAGATGCATCGCGATGCTGTCCAGCCCGGCGAGAAGGTGATCCTGGTCGACGATCTGATCGCCACCGGCGGCACGGCGGTCGGTGCGACGAAGCTACTGCGCCAGATCGGCGCGGAAGTGGTCGGCGCCTGTTTCGTCATCGACCTGCCGGATCTTGGCGGCCGCAAGAAGCTGGAAGACCTCGGCGTCGTCGTGCATACGCTGGTTGAATTCTCCGGCCACTGAGCCCTCGTCCTGCTGCCTGCAGCGTCAGTCGAATTCGAGCACGCCGCTTTCGAAGCGGATAACGGCATCGCCGTTTTGATTGACGCCCTCGCAGAGGATGGTGTTGAGGTGCCATCCCGGCCGCGACGCGAGCGCCCGGCTGGCGAGGAAGGCGACGGAGTAGGTGACGACGTCGCCTGCGAAGACCGGCCGCAGCCATTGCAGTTTCTGGAAACCGGGCGAAGGACCGAGGTTCGGCGACGTCTGGCCCCTTTGCGCGAGTGCGGCGCTCTGCCTTTCCCAAAAAGCGAGGAAGGTCCGCATCCAGGCGGCGGTGGTGTGCCAGCCCGAGGCGCAGAGATCGCCGAAGAGGGTGTCCTTGGCGGCTTCTTTGTCGACGTGGAAACGCTGCGGATCGTAGCGCGTCGCGAAACGGATGATGTTTTCCTCGGTAAAAGTGTAGCTGCCGATCTCGGCCTTCTCGCCAACCGCGTAAAGCTCGGACATCCTCATGCTGATGTCTCCGGGTTTATGCCGATTTCCGCGGGCCGGGCGCGCATGCCGAACATGACCGAGTTCTCCGAGACGCAGACGAGTTCGCCGCGCTGGTTTTCCACGTCGTGGCGAAACTTGACGATGCCCATGCCGGGGCGCGATCGCATCGGCCGGGCTTCAAGCACGGTCGAGTGGCCGGACAGCGTGTCGCCGGCAAGCACCGGCTTTCGCCATTCCATCAGGTCGACGCCCGGCGCACCTTCGCAGAGCGAGTTCAGCACATAGCTGTCGGCCATCATGCGCATGAACATCGAAGAGGTATGCCAGCCGGAGGCGGCAAGGCCGCCGAGAATGCTGGCGCGGCCGGCAGCCTCATCGAGATGCATCGGTTGCGGGTCGAATTCGCTTGCGAACTCAATGATTTCCTCTGTGGTCACCGGCTTCGGGCCAAGCGCGAAGCGGCGGCCGGGCTGGAAATCCTCGAAGGAAAGCTTTTCTGCCGACATTCGCTCCTCCCGCCATATGCAGCGCACAATGCTTACAATAGCATCCGCGCGGGCTCAATGATTCCGGGGAGATAAACCGGCATGACTGAACTAAGGTCGATACTCGACGAGGCCGTGCGCCAGGAGCTGATTTCGCCGCAGGCGGGCGTGCGGCTTTTGCCGTTCCTGACGGAGCGCGGGGTCGTCATCGCTGAGGCACAGCCGGCAATGGAAGCGGAGGGGCAGGCCTGGTCGGATACCGAGACGCCACGCTTTGTGCGCGGCTTCCACGATGTGCTGATCACCATCGGCGTCGTGGTGGCGCTCGGCGGCCTCTGGGGGCTTGCCGCACTTTATGCCGTGCTGCCTGCGATCATCGTGCTTTCGGAAATCCTGGTGCGCCGCCAGCGGCTCGCTTTGCCGGCCGTCAGCCTGACGATTGCGCTGTTCTGCTGGACATTCGTGCTGATGTCCTTCTTCTTCAAGCCGGGAACATCAGCCTTCAATGATATCGGGGCGGAGGCGACGCAGTTCGTCGCCGGCTTCCCGATCATTCTCGGCCTCTATTATGCCCGGTATCGCGTGCCTCTGTCGCTGGCGCTCTGCATCACCTCGGCCCTTGCGCTGGTGCTCACCCTGCTATTGCGCCTCATGCAATGGGCGAGCGGCGATCCGCAATTCTTCGCCAACCATCCCCTCCTGCTCGCGGTGGTCTTCCTCGTTTGCGCGCTCGGGCTGTTTGCAACGGCGCTCCATTTCGACCTCGGCGATCGGCTGCGCCGGACAACGCGCTCCGATATCGCCTTCTGGCTTCACCTCGGCGCGGCACCGGCCCTGCTCTTCAGCGTAAGGCTGCTGATGTCGTTCGACGGCAATTTGCTCGATGTTGCTCAGGAGGTATCGATCAAGACACCCATCATTGTTATCAGCGTGGTGGTGTTGATGCTGATCGGCCTTGTCATCGATCGACGCGCCTTCGTCACGTCAGGCCTGCTGTCGCTCGGTTTTGCGATCTACGGCATTTTCCGGCAGGGGAGTGCGACGGTTGACACCTATATCTTCACGACGCTGATCGTCGTCGGAGCGATCGTGCTCATCATCGGTACCGGCTGGATGCCGCTGCGCCGCATCGTGCTGCGGGCACTGCCGGCTGCCATTTCGCAAAGACTGCCGCCGGCCGTCTTAGGGGCAACCCCGTAAATGTTACGATTTCGCCCAAACCGCTGAGCGATTTGGGCGAAATGAATTGATCGGGATAGCGGCAATTTCCGTTCAGGTGTTGAAGCGGAAGTGGATGACGTCGCCGTCCTGGACGACGTATTCCTTGCCTTCGTCGCGCGCCTTGCCGGCATCCTTGGCGCCGACTTCGCCGTTGTATTTGATGTAGTCGTCATAGGCGATGGTGTTGGCGCGGATGAAGCCACGCTCGAAATCCGAATGGATGACGCCGGCGGCCTGTGGCGCCTTGGTGCCGCGCTCGATCGTCCAGGCGCGCGTTTCCTTCGGGCCGACAGTGAAATAGGTGATGAGGTGGAGCAGCTTGTAGCCGGCACGGATCAGCCGGTCGAGGCCGGCCTCGTCAAGGTCGAGGGCGGAGAGGAATTCCTTGGCTTCCTCCTCGGGAAGCTGGGCAACCTCCGATTCGATCGCCGCCGAGATGACGACGGTTTCGGCACCCTGTTCCTTCGCCATGACGGCAACGGCCTCGGTGAATTCGTTGCCGGTCGAGGCATCGCCTTCGGCGACGTTGCAGACGTAGAGCACCGGATGCGAGGTCAGAAGATTGAGGCTCTTGAGGATGACGATTTCTTCCGCATCGAGCGTCGACAGCAGCGTGCGAACCGGCTTGCCTTCGTTGAGCAGCTTCAGCGAGGCATCCATGATCGGCAGCATCGCCACCGATTCCTTGTCCTTGCCGGTGGCGCGCTTGCGCGTCTGCTCGGTGCGGCGCTCCAGGCTTTCGAGGTCGGCAAGCATCAGCTCGGTCTCGATCGTCTCGGCATCGGCGACGGGGTTGATGCGGCCCTCGACATGAGTGATGTCGCTGTCTTCGAAGCAGCGGAGCACATGGACGATGGCGTCGACCTCGCGGATATTGGCGAGGAACTGGTTGCCGAGGCCTTCACCCTTCGAGGCGCCGCGCACCAGGCCGGCAATGTCGACGAAGGAGATGCGGGTCGGGATCAGTTCCTTGGACTTGGCAATGTCGGCAAGCTTGCGCATGCGTGGATCGGGAACGGCGACTTCGCCGGTGTTCGGCTCGATGGTGCAGAAGGGATAATTCGCCGCCTGTGCGGCGGCCGTCTTGGTGAGCGCGTTGAAGAGGGTCGATTTGCCGACATTCGGCAGCCCGACGATACCGCATTTGAAGCCCATGGCTAAAACCTGCTGTTCTTGAATTCCTTGCTGGTGCCTATGGGATAAAGGAGCAATATGGTCAAGTCTTAGAGAGCTTTTAGCGTCGCTCACTTGCCGACAGATCGGTGCTGGCCTATTCTTGAAAGCGACGGAGATTTGGACGTATTGCTGATTTCACCAGAATGCCGGTCGCTGTTCGCATAGACGAAGTTGACCTTTCGGTGACGATGCCGGCGACCAGCTCCTGCCCGTTTGAGGTCGGGAGCCGCACCGGTTAACCGTCAAAAATTCGTCATCGACAATGATTAGATGGTTTTGAAGATTGCTGACCCCATGTCATCAACGGGTGGATTTTTCCGATGAGTGACAATGACATTGCACTGAAACCGAAGGCCAAAGTGAAGCTCAAGCTGGACAAGCCGAAGCTCTACAAGGTCATTCTCGTCAATGACGATTATACGCCGCGCGAATTGGTGATCATGATCCTGAAGGCCGTCTTCCGCATGAGCGAGGAGACCGGCTACCGGGTGATGATGACGGCGCACAAGCTGGGTTCCTGCGTGGTCGTGGTCTGCGTCAGGGACATCGCCGAGACCAAGGCCAAGGAAGGCATCGACCTTGCCAAGGGCATGGGCTTTCCGCTGATGTTCACCACCGAACCGGAGGAATAGGCGTTTTCCGAGGGCCGCCCCGAATATGGATTCAGGGCCGGCGGATCTGATAGCCGGTCTTGTCCTGCACGAAACCGCAATTCTCATAGAACCGCAACGTTGCCGGATTCTTCGAGCCGGTAAGCAGCATCACCTTGTAGCATCCGTCGTTCCAGGCGTCTGCGACCGCGTGGCCGATGACGGCGCGGGCATAGCCGCGCTTGCGATGATCGGCATGGGTGACGACGTTTTCGATGAGCGCATAGGGCGCGCCGTTCCGTGTCAGGTTCGGCACGACGACGCTTGTGACGGTGGCGACGGCGACCTCACCCGCAAAACCGATGAAGACGGTCATGCCGGGCTGGGCCAGGATGGCGAAAAAGCGTTCTTCGGCGATGGCCTCGTCAAGAACCGGATCGGTGGGGTTCAGGTGACGGTAAAGCCTCATGAGACCGGCAAGATCGCCGCGGGCAGCCGGGCGGATGACGACGTCTTGATCCGGCATCGGTCTCAATCGCCCTTTTTGCCGAACATCTTTTTCAGCATGTCGGCCAACGGGCCGGTGGCCGGCAACTTCGGCTGATTGTGGTTGCGGGCCCGATGGATATGTGACTGGCCGGCCGGCTTCTTCTCGGCGTCCTTCTTTTCCTTCGCCGGTTTCTCCTCCTCGGCCTTTCCGCCGAGCGCCAGCGCGATCTTGTTCATCAGCTGCGAATCTTCGTTTCGCACCAGCATGTCGGCATTGTCGGCGAGCGTGTCGAGAAGCGGCTCCAGCCAGGCCTTGTCGGCCTTGGCGAAATCGCCGAGCACATGGTTCTGCACCATTTCCTTGATGCCGGGATGGCCGATACCGAGGCGTAGCCGCCGGTATTCCCTGCCGCAATGCGCATCGAGCGACTTGATGCCGTTGTGGCCGTTGTGGCCGCCGCCGGTCTTCAGCCGCGCCTTGCCCTCAGGAAGGTCGAGCTCGTCGTAGATGGCCACGAGATCGGCCGGCTGGAGCTTGTAGAAACGCATCGCTTCGCCGACGGACTCGCCGGAAAGGTTCATAAAGGTCTGCGGCTTCATCAGCAGCACTTTCTCGCCGCCGACCTCGCCCTCGGCGATCTCGGCCCTGAACTTCTTCGACCAGGGCGAAAAGCTGTGGCGCCTATGGATGGCGTCGACGGCCATGAAGCCGATATTGTGGCGGTTGCCGACGTATTTGCCGCCGGGATTGCCGAGACCCGCGATGATCAGCATGGCCTGTTTTTCCTCGCTAAAGCATGTCGCGCAAAAGTGTGCAGCGGTTTTGCGACAAACGACATGCGTAAAAACAAAGACCTAAAGCACGACAAGCGAATCTGAAAGATCGCGACGCGCTTTAGAACTTCCCGCCGTTCACCACCGCGAAATGAAAGCAAAGTCAAGCGGAAAGGGCAGTTGTCTTCGGAGTCATTCCGACAGGTTCATGCCGTATTTCAGGAAGATCTGCTTCTGGTCGCCATTGGCGATCAGCTTGTCGAGAGCAGCCTGCATCCTGGCGAGCAGATCGTCCGGAAAGTTCTTCTCGCAAGCGATGCCCATTGGCTGGGCGGAGAGCACGGTCACCAATTCCACCGGCTGGTCGGCCTTCAGCTTTTCGAAATAGAGTTCGGAGATCGGCATCATGTCGATGCGCCGGCCAAGCAGCTTGCGTAGCGTCGCATTGAAGTCGCTGGCGACATCGAGCTTGGTGAAACCCTTCTCCTTCAGGATCGTCTCGGTATAGTCCTCGCGCTGCGTGCCGACCGTATACTTCTTCGCCTCGTCCAGATTGCCGGCGGTGACGCCCGAGCCCTTGCGGGTGATCAGGATGTTGCGGTCGATGAGCAGCGGCTCGACCCATTTGAACAAGGGGTCGCGTGCGCCGTTGTGGGCGGTCGCAAAGACACAAGTCATCGGCGCCGTGCGGGCAAGGCCGAAGGCGCGCGCCCAGGGCATGATCTCGATCGTGTAGTCGACGCCGATCGCGGCCATCACCTTTTCGACCTGCTCGACGGTCGCGCCCTTGATCTCCTTGCCTTCGCGATAGTTGAAGGGGGCATAGTCCTCGGTCGTGAACGTCACCGTTTGCGCATGGGCGGTGCAGGGCAGCGCCAGGCATGCGAGAAGCAGGAGCTTTTTCATCTGCATCATCTCCTTGGTTCTTCGTTCACGAGGCGCGTGCGACGGCCGATTGCGAGGCCGCCAGTTCCTCGATCAGCGTGGCTGCGTGCTGCGGACGATGGAAGAGATAGCCCTGGCCATAGTCAAGCCCCATCTGATGGAGCGTGCGGCATTCCTCTTCGGTCTCGATACCCTCGGCAATGACGGTGCAATTCATCTTGTGGGAAAGCGTGGTGATGCCTTCGATCAGCATGCGGCTCTTCTGACGCACGTCGTCGTCGCCGTCGTTGATCGCGCGGGTGAAGGACTGGTCGATCTTGATGATGTCGACGGGGAAGCGGTTGAGGTAGCTCAGCGACGAATAGCCCGTGCCGAAATCGTCAAGCGCGATGCGGCAGCCGAAACGGCGAAGCTCCGTGACGATCAAGCGGATTTGCGGGTTGTCGTGCATCAGCACGGCTTCGGTGATCTCGACGACGATGCGCTCGGGCCGGATGCCGTGGCGGCCGACGATGGCGGCAAGACGGGCCGGCAGCGCCGGTTCGAACTGCAGCGGCGAGAAGTTGATGGCGAGATAGGTATCCTGCATGCCTGATATGCGGGAAATCTTCGCGAGGTTGGCGATCGCCTTTTCCATGATGACGTTGCCGACGCGGACGATCTTTGCCGTTTCCTCGGCGACGCTGATGATCTCGGCCGGCGGCATCAAGCCCTTCTGCGGATGGTTGAGGCGCATCAGCGCCTCGAAGCCGGCAATGCCGCGGCCGTTCAGGGTGACGATCGGCTGCAGGAAGGCTTCGAACCAGTTGTCGACGAGGCCGGCTTCGATATTGGCCTCGATTTCGGCGCGGCTGCGGGCACGGTCGAGCATGGCATTGTCGAAGAGCTGCGCGCCGTTCTTGCCGTCGCGTTTCTTGGCATACATCGCCATGTCGGATTTTTGCAGCAGTTCGGCCGCGGTTTCGGCATGATGCGGATAGATGGCGATGCCGACGGAAGCGCTCAGATGCATGTCGGGGGTGAATGGCGTTTCGAAGATCGAGGCGATCTGCTCGCACATCACCTTGGCGCGGGTTTCGGCGTCCTTGGCCGGCAGCAGGATGGCAAATTCGTCGCCACCGAGACGGGCCGCCTCGTCGGAGGGGGCAAGATGGGTCTTCAGGCGCTCGACGAGCTCGACCAGTGCCATGTCACCGGCGGCATGGCCCATATTGTCGTTGATCCACTTGAAACGGTCGAGATCGACGAAGAGACAGGCGAGTTCCTGGCCGGCGGCATCGGCGGCGGCAATCTTGTTGTCGAGGACGGCTTCGAAGCCCTGGCGATTGAGAAGCCCGGTCAGGTGATCGGTGATTGCCTGGCGGTGGTTGCGGTCCTCGGAGGCCTTGAGTTCGGTCACATCGGTCATGACCGATAGCGAGAGGCGGTCTTGAGCGCCAGCTCCCGCCTCCGATTCCATGATGAGGACGTCCATGGTGCGGCCGTCCAGGCAAACGAACTTGACGGTGACGGTCATGCCGCTTTCGGCTTGGCGGCGCTTGACGAATTTGTCACGGGTCGCGGGGGTGACGAGATTGGCGAAGTTGCGGCCGATGACGGCGGCACGGTTATAACCTGTGGCAAGCAGCCAATAATCGCTGACGGCGGTGATGCGGTCTTCCTCGTCGAGCGAGAAGAGCATGGCGGGCGTCAGATTGTAGATGTCGGTGGCGCGGCGGTGTGCGAGCTTCAGCTCCTTTTCCTCGCTTTCGAGCTTGGTCTGCATCTCGTTGAAGCTATGGGCAAGCCGTCCCATCTCGTCGTTCGACTGCCAGTCGACATGATGGCGGGAGCCCAACTGGCGGGTGGCCTCGATTGCCGCCGTCAGCCGCATCAGCGGCTGGATGACGAAGAAGCGATTGCCGATCAGCGCCGTGCCGAAAACGGTCAGCACCGCGAAGATGAAGATCGAGATGAAGACGACCTCTTCCTGCTTCAGGCCGGAAAACAGGCCGAGCGCAGGATAATAGACGCTGATGCTGCCGAGGTTTTTCGGACCGTCGACGGTGTTGTAGATGATGGCGCGCGACACCTGCACGAGCTTGCCGTCGAAGGAGCGCGGAATGGTGGACTGGCTGACGTCGAGCTGGCCTGACTGGTCACGCACTTCGACCCTGACGATGGCGCCCTGGGAAACGACCGTCGCGCTGATCTGGGTGACGCTGTCCTCATCGAGGTCCCACAGGGGTTTGGCCAGCGCCTGGGCATTGGCGACAAGAAGAACGGAGATATGGTCGCGTATTTCCTTGTCGGCCCGCTCGGAGGAAAGAAAAAGGAAGAGAACAAAGAGGGGAGCGACAAAAACAAGCAGCGCTCCGCAAACTATCGCAAAAAATCTGTTCTCAACGGAATTGTTCATGGTTCCGTCTACTCCCCAGGCCGGCCATATTTGCTGTCGTGCGTTGAGGCGGGCTTCTTCGCAACTGACGGAGCATGCTTTCACGAATTTGTTAAATGTTGCTGAAACGGGGCGTTTCCGGGCAATGAAAAGCCCGCTTTCCAGGGGAAAGCGGGCCATATGCTTTACAAATTGGTCGAAGCGATCAGGCTTCGGCTCCACCTTCCGCAGCAGTCTCGTCAATGCCGCCAGCCGGGGCAATGATGGTCGCGATCGTGAAGTCGCGGTCGATCACAGGAGTGACACCCTTCGGCAGGGTGACTTCCGCGATATGGATGCTGTCACCGATCTTCTTGCCGCTGAGGTCGATGTTGAAGAACTCAGGGATCGCATCGGCCGGGCAATGAACTTCGACTTCATGGCGAACGATGTTCAGAACGCCGCCGACCTTGAGGCCCGGGGACTTCTCTTCGTTGATGAAGTGAACGGGGATTTCAACGGTCACCTGGGTGTTGCCGGAGACGCGCAGGAAATCGACATGCATCGTGAAGTCACGGACCGGATCGAGCTGGTAGTCCTTCGGCAGAACCTTGTGCTTCTTGCCGTCGACGTCGATCGTCGCCACGGTGGTCATGAAACCACCGGCGTGAATGCGCTTCGTCACCTCATTGGTGTTGAGAGCGATGGCAATGGGGGCCTGCTTGTCACCATAGATGACAGCGGGAATCAAACCGTTGCGGCGAAGTTCACGGGCGGACCCCTTACCAACCCGTTCGCGCGCCTCGGCCTTGAGCTCGTAAGTTTCCTGGCTCATGGCTATTCCTTTCGAGGTTATTTGGAGAGTTCGGCGGCGGGCAAAAGCCTTGTTCCGACGAACCGGAGGCGGTATGACCCGACCTCATCCGCGTTGCCTCCAAGGGTGTCTACACGGACCGGTGGCCTATATTATAAGTCGATCGGAAACGCAAGTTGCGGATTTTGGTTGTTTTTTGCCCATATACACGCTTTCGCCAAGGTTTAACCATCGAAAACGAAATCGGCGGCGATTAATAAATCCTGCGTTTACCCGCCAATATAAGCAGGGCCGTCTCAATTTGCCGGTTGCCTCTCATGTTGCGCGTCCTTTCCTGTATCACCGTCGAACACAGCCTTCCGCATCTGATCTTCGCCACCATTATCTGTGTGCTCGGATCGATGCTGTCGATGCGCCTCTTCACCCGGGTGCGCCGATCGCAGGGGCTGCAGAAAACCAACTGGCTGTTTCTCTCCGGTTTCGTTGGCGGCTCGTCCATCTGGACGACGCATTTCATCGTCATGCTCGGTTACCAGACGCCGGTGGCGAACGGCTATGAGCCGACGTTGACGCTGCTGTCGCTGTTTGCCGCCGTCGCGACGACGATGATCGGCTTTGCCATCGCGTCAATCGCGCAGAAGAGCGCGCTTATTGAGGCAGGCGGCGTGATCGTCGGCCTCGGCATCGCGGTCATGCACTATGTCGGGATCGCCGGTTACGAGATCGAGGGTCGTCTCGAATGGCAGGCCTCCTATGTCGTCGCCTCGCTGGTCTTCGCCGGCTTGTTCGGCGCGGTCGCCACCAATCGCATCGGTCGGCCGATCACGCGTTTCTGCCGCCACGGGGCTGCCCTTTCGCTGATCCTTGCGATCGTGCTCACGCATTTCACCGGCATGGCGGGACTGACGATCCTGCCGGATGCCACTGTTGCGGCACCCACCGAGATCATCTCGGACGGCATCATGACCGGTCTTGTCAGCGCCGTCATGATCATCATCCTGGCGCTGGGTGCCTCCACCTATATCATCGACATGCAGTCGACGCAGGCAGCCGTCGAGCGTTACCGCCATCTGTCGCTGCATGACCCGCTGACCAATCTTGCCAATCGCGCCGCCTTCAACGAGCATCTGTCGGCTCTGGTCAACAAGCCGAAAGACATGACGGCCAATATCGCCGTGCTTTCCTTCGACCTCGACCGTTTCAAGGAAATCAACGACGTTCATGGCCACGCCGCCGGCGATGCCGTGCTGCGCGCCGTCGCCGAGCGGCTGTCCAGGATCATGCAGAACGGCCAGTTCGTGGCGCGGGTCGGCGGCGACGAGTTCGTGGCCGTCATGTGCGATTATTTCGTCCGTTCAGACGCCAAGGGACTGGCACAACGCATGCTCGACGAGATCGCCCGGCCGATCGAATGGAACGGCCATGCGCTCACCGTCGGCTCCAGTATCGGTATCTCCACCTATCCCGGACAGGCGGACACTTTGGACGACCTGCTGTCGCAGGCCGATATCGCCATGTATCGGGCAAAATCGACAGCGACCAACAGCATATGCTTCTACGAGCCCTCGATGGACCAGGCAGCGCGCGAACGCAACGCGCTGGCGAGCGAGATGCGGGAAGGATTGGCGCGCGGCGAATTCGAGCTGTTCTACCAGCAGCAGAATGACACGCTGACGCGCGACATCGTTGGCCTGGAAGTGCTCCTGCGCTGGAGACATCCCGTGCGCGGCTACATCTCACCCGTCGAATTCATTCCGATCGCGGAAAAGACCGGCTTTATTATTGAGCTTGGTGAATGGGTGCTGCGGGCCGCTTGCGCGGAAGCGGCGACCTGGAAGAACCCGCTGCGCATCGCCGTCAACGTCGCGCCGCAGCAGCTCGGCGACAACCGCCTACCGCAGATCGTGCATCAGATCCTTCTCGAGACCGGCCTGCCGGCGGCGCGACTCGAGATCGAGATCACCGAATCCGGCATCATCGCCGATCATCAACATGCGCTGCAGGCAATCCGCCGGCTGAAAGCGCTTGGCGTGAAGGTGGCGATGGACGATTACGGCACGGGTTATTCGTCACTGTCGACACTGCAGAGCTTCCCGTTCGACAAGATCAAGATCGACCGCGCCTTCGTCGACGGCGTCGTCACCAACAAGCAGTCTGCGGCAATCGTGCGTTCGACGCTCATTCTTGCGGCAAGCCTCGACATACCGGTGCTTGCTGAAGGCGTCGAAAACGAAGACCATATCGACTTCCTGCGACGGGAAGGCTGTCTGCAGGTGCAGGGCTTCCTCTTCGGTAAGCCGGGACCGCGCTCGGGCATCGAGGCGATCGTCAACGGCGAGGTGCCGGCCGTACAGCAGGAAAGGGTTCTTGCGCCGGCCGTGAAGAAATCCGCGGCCGCGTGAGTGGCAAATTGCCATTCTCTGCCGCAGCTGAGGTTGACATCGGCGCGCTTCGCATCTTTGGATGGCCCGCATTCAAAAAAGCGGCTGAGGAGAAATCGGACTATGCGTCTCAAACTTGTCACGGCAACGAGCTTGCTGGCACTTTGCCTTGTCACCACGGCCCAGGGTGTCGAGATCAATCAGGATGGCGCCAATGCGGTCAAAGACACGCTGACGAAGCTGCTTCCCGAGGATCTGGCGAAGAGCGGCCTGATCACGGTCAATCCGGCGGGGGCGCGATACGAGATCATCTACGATCTGGCGAAGCTGCTTGCCAAGGCCGATCCGGCGACATTCGCGATCAACGGGCTGACGCCGTTCTCGATGTTCGCCACGCCGCTCGACAGCGGGCTCTGGAACATCGAGGGTGACAACAACCTCAACGTTTCCGGCCATTTCAAGGGCCCCGACCAGAAGCCGACGGATTTTTCCTATTCCATCGCTTCGCTTGTCTACACCGGCGTCTTCGACCCGGCGATCAGCTATCTGCGCTCCGGCACCTTCACCGGCAAGGACATCAAGGTCACCAGCAAGTCCGACACCGAGGAAGTCCATGCCAGCATCGCCGCGATCGACCAAAAGCTGAGTTCGACGGACAGCGCGGGCGGCAACGGGCGTATCGATTTTGCGGGCAGCGGCTCGATGTCCACTTTCGTCGAGCAGGTTTCCGGCCTGCAAATGCCGCCCGTTGAAATCCGGGCTGATTCGATCGATTTCGATGCCAAGGTAAACGGCCTGCCGGCCAAGCAAATCCGCGAGATCGTCCTTTTCGTTCTCGACCATCTCGAAGAGAAGGAACTGAGCCCCGAAAACAGCGACAAGATAAAGGGAATGCTCAAGCAAGCCTTCCCGCTTCTTGCCTCGTTCAGCGAAACGATCGGGGTCAACAATCTGACCATCAGCAGCCAGATGGGCAATGGCGGCGTCAAGGCGTTCGATTACAATGTGGCTGTCGACGGGCCGAGCGACGCCATGCGTTTCGGCTTCGGCATCAATGCGCAGGATATCAGCCTCGACAGCCCGCTGATGCCGGCAAGCTATTCGCCTTTCGTGCCGACCAGCTTCGATCTGCAGCTGGCCATTCCGAATATGGATTTCGCAACCTTCGGCGACGCATTCATGGCGGTGGATTTCAGCAGCGCCGAGGCGCCTGAGACGAGCGGCGAGGAGATGGCGAAGAAGCTCTTCCGCGACGGCCGGCTCGCCGTCGAGTTTCCGAAGATCAGCGCCAAATCCGATGTCTACGACCTCGATATGACCGGCAAGATCGAGGGGCGGGTCGACACCGAAAAGGACTATTCGATGGAAGCGACGATCCTTGCCCGTGATCTCGACAAGACGATTGCCGCGGTTCAGGAGCTTGCCAAGACGGATCCCGATCTCAACCAGGTTTCCTTCGGCATCATGATGGTGAAGGGCTTCGCCAAGACCGATGCAGATGGCCGTTCGCGCTGGGACATCAGCATCAGCCGCGACGGCGCGATCGCCGTCAACGGGCAGGTGGTCAAGGGGCCGGATGGCCCGGACCAGGATCAAGATCAGGGGCTGGAGTCAGACCAGGAGCAAGAACCGGATCAGGGGCAGGACGCGGTACCTGCGCCGCCGCAGCAGCCTTGAGCGTTATCAATTGGGATCAGAAATGAAAAGAAGCCGGCCTTGTGCCGGCTTTTTTGTGCCCAACGATCGTAACGGCGGTTTATTCTGGGCTTTCGTAGTCGCCGAACGCGGCTCGGCGACAATCAACGGGCCAGCAATTCATGCGGCTCGGAGCGCATGCCCGGTAATAGCTTGGTCTCTGATGCAGAAATTGAAAGAGCCGGTCGAATGCCGGCTCTTTTTAATCGAAGAGGCTGGAGACGGACTCTTCCTGAGCCGTTCGGCTGATGGCTTCGCCGATCAGAGGGGCCGTGGTCACGATGCGGATATTGTGCGCCGAGAGAACCGCGGTGGTCGGCTGGATCGAATCCGTGATGACGAGTTCGCGCAGCTTCGAGGAAGTGACGCGGGTGACTGCGCCGCCCGAGAGAACGCCGTGGGTGATATAGGCGGTGACGCTGGATGCGCCCTTGGCCAGCATCGCGTCGGCCGCGTTGCAGAGCGTGCCGCCGGAATCGACGATGTCGTCGATCAGCAGGCAGTCCTTGCCGCTGATGTCGCCGATGATGTTCATGACTTCGGATTCACCCGGCCGCTCGCGACGCTTGTCGACGATGGCCAGAAGACAGTCCAGCCGCTTGGCAAGCGCGCGGGCGCGAACCACACCACCGACGTCAGGCGAGACGACCACGACGTTGCTGAGGTCATAATGGCTCTTGATGTCGCGCGTCAGCACGGGCATGGCGAATAGATTGTCGGTCGGGATATCGAAGAAGCCTTGGATCTGCCCGGCATGGAGATCGAGCGTCATGACACGGTCGGCGCCGGCTTCGGTAATGAGGTTTGCGACCAGCTTGGCGGAGATCGGCGTGCGGCCTGAAGCACGGCGGTCCTGACGCGCATAGCCGAAATAGGGAAGGACGGCGGTGATACGGCGGGCTGAGGAACGACGCATGGCGTCGATCATGATCAGCAGTTCCATCAGGTGGTCGTTTGCGGGAAAAGCGGTGGGCTGTACAAGGAAAACGTCCTCGCCGCGCACATTTTCCTGGATTTCCACGAAGATTTCCTGATCGGCAAACCTTCGAACACTGGCTTTCCCCAAGGGAACGTTGAGATAGTTGCAGATCGCTTCGGCGAGTTGCCGGTTCGAATTGCCCGCGAAAACCTTCATTTTGGTCCGCCTGTTACGCGCTGATAGCCGCGCTTTTTAGTCAGCTTCCCCGTGAATGCAAGGGCAAAGGCGCCACAGGCTTCCATATTTGCAAAAAGTTTGTGACTAACCGCCCTGAGCCTGCCGCCAGGAAGAGAATTCCGCGATGGTTTTCGAGGCGATCTGCTGCATCACCGAGGCTGGAACGCCCGCCCATGGATCGGCCGCGGCCGTCGGCACGCTTTCCTGGCCCTGGATGCGGTGCAGACGGCCGCCGCCGCTGTCGAGAATGTCCCAGACATAGACCACGGTGACCTTGCCATCGTCGCTGAAGGCGGAGAGGTAGCCCTTGAGGATGTAGTCGCTGCTCGCGTCGTTCGAACTCTTGATGGAAAGGCCGTGCGCGCGCGCCTCGGCACCGAGCTGGCGCGAGAGCGGTGTCACGGCCTGCACCGGCGCGCCGATGATCGGTAGGAAGCGCACGGTATTGCCGCGGGCGGAGGAGGAACTGGGGGGGAGGGCGGCGGTCTGCTGCGGCTGTTGCGCCTCGGCCGGCGGAGCCGGTTGTGCGGCAAGCTCACCACTGGCCGCCGGCGGGGGCAGCGATTGTCCGTCGATCGGAGCAGAGGCGGCCGGTGAGGAGCCGCTTCTCGACAGGGCGTCTGCCTGTTCCTGCATCGTCGTCGGCGCCGCGCCGGTGCCGGGCCGATAGGCCCGCTGCGACTGATCATAGGCTGGATGGTAGCCGCCCTGCTGCGAGCTTCCCGAGAAACGCGGCTGGCGGGTGCCCGCCAAACGCTCGGCTTCGCTCTGCGTCACCGGGCTCGACGGGGCTCCCCCGGAGGAATTGCCGATATCGACCTGGGGCGTCAGCGCATCGGTCGTATTGCAGGCTGTCAATAGAGCCATGACGAACAGGAGCGTGGGCACAATCGCAGCTCGCGTCATCCCTTGGTCTGTCCTTCCCGCAATCGCAATCAGCCCCACCCGAATTTATGCGGGTGGGGACGGTCATCTGTCAATTCCGGATTCTCACCGGTCAGAGCCCGATGAAATCGAGCGGATGGCGGGATAGCGCGCGCGGCGCGTCCGCTGTCGTCAGATAGGTCTGGCCGAGCGTCATCGCCGTGCCAGTATCGGAATCGGCGATGATCATGTGCACGAAGAGCGACATGTTCGGCTCGATCGGCTGCGGATTGCCGACATGGAACATCTGATGCTCCATCCAGGAGGGCGAGAAGCGGGCGCCGAGCGAATAACCGCAGGCATTCAGCCGGTGGCGGGCCAGGCCGCGCTCGTCAATGATCCTGGCATGCATGTCGAAGACATCGCCAAAGGTCTGGCCGGGCTCGAGCACGGTCTCGATCGCCTCGATAGTTTCACGGCAAGCGTTATAAAGCTCGCGGTGGCGATGCGTCGGCTCGCCGATGACGATCGTGCGCATCATGGCGGCATGGTAATGCGCATAGGCGCCGGCCCATTCGAGCGTCAGCTGGTCGTTGGCGTCGAGCTTGCGGCGGCCGGCCTTGTAGCGGCAAAGCAGGGCATCGGCGCCGGAGCCGATGATGAACTCGTTGGCGGGGTAGTCGCCGCCGCCGGAAAAGATCGCGCCCTGCATGGCGGCGAGGATATCGGCCTCGTCGGCGCCAGGTTTTGTCAGCCGGATCGCGGCATCGAGCGCATCGTCGGCGAGAACGGCGGCGCGCTCGACATAGGCGACCTCCGTCGGGCTCTTGATCAGGCGCAGGCGGCTGACGAGGTAGGAGGCGTCGACGATCTGGCCGAAGGTGGTCAATTGTGCGTCGAGCAGCCGGGCGACGCGGCCGGTCATGCCGTGCGTATCATATTCGATGCCGATGCGGGCGCCGAGCAGGTCCATCTCGACCAGCAGGTTCTTCAAGTCGAGCGTCGGGTCGGCGTTGACCCGGTCGACCCAGATATGGATGTCCTCGAGGATCGAGGTATGCCTGGCCTGGCGAAGATCGGCCGAGCGGGTGATCAGCGCCATGGTGCCGTCGCTCTTGACGACCAGCGTCTGGAAGAAGCAGTAGCCGAAGGTGTCGTAGCCGGTCAGCCAGTACATGCTTTCCTGGGCGAAGAGCAGCAAGGCGTCGAGCTTTTCTTCCTTCATCTTCTCGGTGAGGCGCGCAAGCCGGCTTGCGAATTCGGCCTTTTCGAAATGCAGTGCCATTCTGCTCAAGTCTCCCTGATTGATATCGCGGAAATCTGGCGGCCGTAATCCGGCTCCTTGCGATGTGTCGTCCTACGGTAGGAAAAGAAGCGCTCATTGTCCGGATAGGTGCAGAGGCCGAGGCTTTCGGCACGCACGCCGGCTTTCGTCAACCGGTCGACCGTCAGCGCCGGCAGGTCGAACATGGCGTGGCCGGGCGCTTCGGAAGGTACGAAAAAGCGCTCGTCCTCCGGGTTTTCGGCGACGAAACGCTCGACGAACTCAGGGCCGACCTCATAGCTCGCCTGGCTGATCGAGGGGCCGAGGCAGGCGACGATGCGAGCGCGGTCCGCACCGAGCGCCTCCATGGCGGCGATGGTGTTTTCGAGCACGCCCGTCAGCGCCCCCTTCCAGCCGGCGTGGGCGGCACCGATGACGCGATTGTCCGGGTCGGCAAACAGGATGGGTCCGCAATCGGCGGCGAGCACGCCAAGCGCAATGCAAGGAGTGCGCGTTACCATCGCATCCGCGTCGGGGCGGGCGCCGTCGTAATCGGCGCCGATCGTCACTACATCGGGGGAATGGACCTGATGCACGGTTGCCAGCCGCTCGACCGGCAAGCCGAACCAGGCGGCGACGCGACGGCGGTTCTCCAGGACCTTGTCGCGTTCGTCGCTGGAGCCGAGGCCGACATTGAGGCCGCGATACAGCCCTTCGGAAACGCCGCCGGCCCGAGTGAAATAACCGTGCCGGATCGTGGCGCCCGCCGCTTCGTTCAGGAGCGCGCTTTCGATCGGTGCGGGAGAGGCCGCGTCCTGCATCTGTGATTCCGGGGTTTTCGAGGGGTTTGTTATTATCCCAAGCGCATCGCATATACGGCGCGCTTCAAGTTCTTGTTTCGGGCGGATGTTGAACCAGCCGCGTGCGCCCTGTCAATCCACCGGACGAAAGGGCATGAGATCGAGGGCGGGATAGGAGACCGCCATCACCTTGAAGAGTTCGCCCATCCGGCCTTCACCGGCGCCGGCGAGCCTTTCGACCGCCGCCTGGATGACCTGCTGGGTTTGCAGCTCGCGATCGCGGCCGAGGGCGGTTGCGCGCTCGAGGATGCCGAGGCCGGTCAGGAAATCACCCTGATGCAGGGCGCCGTTCAGATGGAGGCCGGCCGCGAGCGCCGTTTCGGCGAGCTGCTGGAAGTCGACATGGCTCGTCAGATCGGCTTCGCCGGGATGGGCGAGCGGCGGGTCGAATTCATGCATGCGCACCGCCTGCAGCGTATCGCCGAAGCCCGTGACGAGATGGCCGTAGTCGATCGTAAGCGCCGTGCCGCCGAAGGCGCGCAGCCGCTCACAGATCGCCATCATCACCGCCTGGCGGGCAGGCGAGATCTCAAAGAGGGTGCCGACCGGCACGTTCTGCACCGGTTCGGGAAGAAGCGTGGGATCGAGACCGGCGACGCCGGCGGCGAAAGTCAGCTCGCCATCGGCGTCGATACCGACCATGCGCTCACGGAAACCCGTCGGCATGCGGACGAACTGGCGGATCGGGATGGCGTCGAAGAGTTCGTTGGCGGCAATCAGCGTGAAGCCGGGCGGTACTTCGTCGAAGCCATCATGCCAGGTGATCTTCTCGCCGTGCGGTTCGAGCGTCTGGCTCTGGACGTCGCGCAGCCGCTCGCTGGTTTCGACGAGATGCACGGTCATGGCGTCGAAAAGCGGTGGAGCGATGCGGGAGATGACGCGCAGCATGTCTGATATCATGGTGCCGCGGCCGGGGCCGATCTCGACGAGGCGCACATCAGTCGGTGTGCCATGGCGCTGCCACGCATGGACGATGAAGACGCCGATCATCTCGCCGAAGATCTGGCTGACCTCCGGCGCGGTGACGAAATCACCGGAACGGCCGAAGGGCTCGCGGGTGCGGTAATAGCCGTGTTCGGGGTCTGCCAGGCAGAGCGAGAAATAATCGGTGACGCTGATCGGGCCGTTGGCCTGGATAATCGCCTTGATCTTTTCGCCTAGAGCGGTGGTCATGTCGCGCGTCCTGCCGTTTTCAGAGCTGCAGCGCAGCCTGGCGGCGAGCCCGCAGCATCGCCCAGAGGCCAAGCAGGATCATCGGGGAGGAGAGCACCATGCCCATGGTCAGCCAGTTCGTGCCGAGAAGGTAACCGAGCTGGGCATCAGGCTCGCGGAAGAATTCGACGAAGATGCGTGACAGCGCATAACCGCAGACGAAGACGCCTGTAATGAAGCCGGGGCTTTTCAGCGCGCGCAAGCCATAGACGAAGGCGGCCAGCACCAGGAGCAGAACGATGCCTTCGAGGCCGGCTTCGTAAAGCTGGCTCGGATGGCGGGCGAAGGGACCGCCGGTCGGGAAGACCACGGCCCAGGGCACGTCGGTCAACCGGCCCCACAGTTCGCCATTGATGAAATTGGCGATGCGGCCGAAGAACAGGCCGAAGGGAACGACGGCGGCGACGATGTCGAACAGGCTCCAGACCGGGATGGCGTTGCGGCGGGCAAAGAGGATCATCGCGATCGTCGTGCCGGTCAGACCGCCGTGGAAGGACATGCCGCCATTCCAGATCTCCAGCGCACGGACGGGACTGCGCAGGACGGCGGGGAGATCATAGAAGAAAATATAGCCGAGACGACCGCCGAGGACGACGCCAAGCGCTGCCCAGACGATGAAATCGTCGAGCTGCGTCTTTGATATCGGCGAGACGTTGCCGGGCCAGAGACTGTCATTGGCGGCGATGCGGCGCGCATAGGCCCAGCCGAGCAGGATGCCGGCGACGTAAGCGAGACCGTACCAGTGAATCGCCAGCGGACCGATCGAAAAGGCGATCGGATCGATATCCGGGAAAGGCATGATGGCAAGGAGATCGGCTGCTGTCGGCAAGGTTTTCCACCCGTTGAGTTGCGCGGAACATGCCGCTGCGATCCCGGACGGTCAAGTCCATTGTTCGTGATGGCCAGTTCCCGGCCGGTTCCGGCAAGCTTATCCCGTGTAAAGCGCTTGCATCGTCGATGGCGAAGCCCTACCTCAATCCTCGAGGCCCTGAAGGGCTGAATTCACCTCATGCCAAGGGAGAAAAACGCCATGACGACCGGAACGAACCGAATCATGGACGAATTCGCCAAGCTGATGACCGATGCGGCCGGTGCCGCCCAGGGCGTCCGCAAGGAGATCGAAACCGCCTTCAACGCTCAGGCCGAGCGTTGGCTGAACAGCATGGACATCGTCAAGCGCGAGGAGTTCGAGGCCGTGCGCGAGATGGCGATCAAGGCACGCGACGAGAACGAGGCGCTTGCCGCCCGCATCGCAGCGCTCGAGGCGAAGCTTGCCGGCGAGGGCGCTTAAGTCCCGATAAGACACAGATGCGGCGTTGCCTTCATGCCACACGCCGCATCTTCCGTAAAAAAACCAGGTGAGTTTTCCACCTGTGGACACTGCCAAAAAAGCCAATTCGCAGAGTCGCTTATTCTCCCTTCTGAATTGAATTTCGAAGAGCCTTTCCACAGTGGTCGGTCCTATTTTCCGTTCGGGGGGCTGGCAGGGGGCAAGGGGCGCTATACACTGATTTTAAATGATGATTCGAAGCGACTTGGTAAGCTCCGGGCAGGTTATCTGCGTTAAGTCTGGCAGCGGTTCAACGATCATCCGAGTGGTGGTTCCGGTATTTTGCGTGTGTCTTTCTTGTGTTCGTACACCAAGTTAGGTCGCATTCGTTCCGGTCAAGAAGGTGCTGCATGAACCTGATGGAATTGGAAGTCGAGCGTCAGTCGAACCCGGTCGATATGATCGAGTACGTTGCCTCCAACAACGACTGGTCGTTCGAACGGTCCGGCGAGGACGAGATCGCGATGACGGTCGAGGGCCGCTGGACGGACTACCATGTCTCCTTCTCCTGGATGGAGGAATTCGAGGCGCTGCATCTTGGCTGCGCTTTCGATATCAAAGTTCCCGACATCAGGGTCAACGAGGTGGTCAAGCTGCTCTCGGCGATCAACGGGCAGGTGCTGATGGGTCATTTCGACCTCTGGCGCCAGGAAGATGTCGTCATTTTCCGCCAATCGCTGCTGCTTGCCGGCGGTGCGGAGCCTACCAATCGCCAGGTGGAGGTGCTGCTTTCCAGCGCGCTCGATACCTGCGAAGCCTATTTCCAGGCATTCCAGTTCGTCGTCTGGTCCGGCATGGAAGCGACGAAGGCGATGGAAGCCGTGCTGTTTGAAACGGTCGGCGAGGCATAAGATGCCGACGACCCCTTTTCCCTCGACACATCCCGTCGTCCTGATCGGTGCCGGAAACATGGGCGGGGCGATGCTCTCCGGCTGGCTGAAAAGCGGCGTTCCGGGCTCGGCCGTCATCGTTGTCGATCCCGGCCCGTCGCCGGCCATGCTTTCGACGATCAGCGAGGCTGGTGCGACCCATCTGACCGCGCTTCCTACGGATTTGAAGGCAAGCGTGCTGTTCCTCGCCGTCAAGCCGCAGGTGATGGAGACGGTGCTGCCGGCGGTGAAGAGCGCCGTCGGGCCGGATACGGTCGTCGTCTCGGTCGCAGCGGGCAAGACGCTCGGTTTCCTCGAGAAGCATCTTGGTAAGGCCGCCATGGTGCGGGCCATGCCGAACACGCCGGCCATGGTCGGGCGTGGTGTCACCGGCGCTTTTGCGAATTCAGGAGTCAGCGATCCGCAGCGCGAACGCGTCCATTCGCTTCTCAGCGTCTCGGGGCCGGTCGAATGGGTGCCGGCGGAAGCCGATATCGATGCCGTGACGGCGCTTTCGGGCAGCGGTCCGGCTTATGTTTTCTATCTCGTCGAATGTATGGCGGAGGCAGGCCGTAAACTCGGCCTGCAGGCGGACCTCGCCATGCGTCTTGCGCGGGAAACAGTCGCGGGGGCTGGTGAACTCATGCACCAGTCCCCCGACGACGCTTCGCGGCTGCGCGAGAACGTGACCTCTCCCGGCGGGACCACGGCGGCGGCGCTCGCCGTGCTGATGGCCGAAGACGGCATGCAGCCCTTGTTCGACGCAGCCCTTGCGGCGGCGCGCAAGCGGGCCGAGGAACTGGCTGGCTGACGGAGACCATATGGCCGAAGAGATCACCTACGCCGATTTCGAGCGTGTCGATATCCGCGTCGGAACGATCATCGAAGCCAGTCCCTTTCCGGAGGCGCGCAAGCCGGCGTTCAAACTCCTGATCGATTTCGGTCCTGACATCGGCATTAAAAAATCCTCAGCGCAGATCACCGTGCATTATACGCCGGAAAGCCTGATCGGCCGGCAGGTGCTCGGCGTCGTCAATTTCCCGCCGCGCCAGATCGGGCCATTCCGCTCGGAAGTACTGACGCTGGGTTTCGAGGATGAGAACGGCGCGATCGTGCTTGCTGCGGTCGAACAGCCGGTGCCGAACGGCCAAAAGATGATGTGAGCGCGAGCTCACACTAAAGCGCGTCGCGTCGAATCGGATTCACGCGACGCGCTTCAAGTCTTTATTTTATGCAAGTCGTTATCCCAAAACCGCTGCGCACTTTTGGGCGACATGCATTAGTTGTTCGGAGCTTCGCCTGACGTGGTCGCATCGGATCCTCCACGAGGCCTGATCTCCTGCAGGAATGGATTGCTTCGCCGCTCGTCGCCGATGCGGCCGCCGGGGCCGTGGCCGCAGATGAAGCCGACGTCGTCGCCGAGCGGCAATACCTTGTCGCGGATCGAATCGAGAAGCTGCTGATGATTGCCGCCGGGCAGGTCGGTGCGGCCGATCGAGCCGTTGAAAAGCACGTCGCCGAGATGAGCGAAATTCTGCGCACGGTTGAAATAGATGACGTGGCCGGGGGCATGGCCGGGCGTGTGATAGACTTCGAATTCATGGGCGCCGAAAGAGATCTTGTCGCCATCCTTCAGCCAGCGGTCGGGCACGACGTCGCGCAATCCTGATATGCCGTATTTTTCAGCCTGCGTTTCGATCCGTTGCAGCAGCGGCAGATCGTCCTGATGCGGGCCGACCACGTCGATGCCGAGGGCTTCCTTCAATTCACTGGCGCCGCCGGCATGGTCGAGATGGCCGTGTGTCAGCCAGATTTCCTTGATGGTCAGGCCGTTCTGGGCAATCGCCTGCAGGATGAGCGGCACGTCGCCGCCGGGATCGACGACGACGCCTTCCTTGGTATCGGGATCGAAGAAGATCGTGCAGTTCTGCTGGAAGGGTGTCACCGGAATGATGCCGGCCTGGAGCATGCCCATATGTGCCTCGCTTCGTGTCTCTGTTGCTTCGGGTATAGTCCGAAACCACGGCAAGGACAGCCGGAATCTTCCGCCATTGCGGCCTGCCTCACGGCAAAAAGACGGACTGAAACAAGAGTTTATGCCTCTCTTCGCCATTGCCGTAGAGCGGAAAAATCGAATTTTCTTCAATTCTTCAAGGCACTTGGATGAAATCTCCACAAGCGGCATTTCGCTGGGCGGAGTGCCGGGGAACATCGTGGAACCCCGCGCGTTGTCAGCCCATCGAAACCAAGGAGACGCTCACATGACCTTGAAGAGAAACATTCTGTTGGCTGGAGCCGTGCTCCTGGCAAGCAGTGGTCTTGCGCAGGCGGAGATGATGGCCACGACGGTCAATGATCTCAACGTTCGCGCCGGCCCGGGGCCGCAATATCCGACGGTCGGCCTTGCTACCCGCGGTTCGACCGCGGTGCTTGATGGCTGCATCGAAGGCAGCCGCTGGTGCCGTGTCGACGTCAACGGCATGCGCGGCTGGGTCTATGCCGATTATCTGCAGGTCGATCATGGCGGCAGCTCTGTCATCGTCGAACAGCACCGCGCCGAGATCGGCGTTCCCAGCGTGACTTACGAGTCCACTGCAAGTGTCGTTCCGGCCGATCCGCAGCCGGCACCGGGCGACGAGTTGCTCGGCCCCGTGGGAGCGGTCGAGACCATCACCCCGCCGGAGACGGTCCGCACCTATATCGACACCAATCCAGGCCAGACGGTACAGCTTGGCGGCGACGTCGTCGTCGGCGCGGAAGTGCCTGGCGATGTCACCTTCCAGACGATTCCCGACTACGAGTACCGCTATACGAGGATCAACGATCGGCCGGTGCTGGTCGATCCCGGTACGCGCCGGATCGTCTACGTCTATCAATGACGTGATCGACAGAAACTGAGGCGAGGCGGACATCGGACCGCCTCGTTCCGGGGCGCTTCTCCCTGCCTTAATCCCGCACCGGTTGATTTTTCTTAACGCTTTCCTCCAAAATATGATAAAATACTAATATGCCGAAGGTTCGGCATGGATCGGCGATCGGGGAGATCGCAGAGGAGGAAATCATGGAAGCCCTACTTCCGCTCATCACACAATTGATTGCCGGCGCAATCGGCGGCAACGCCGCGAGCGCCGCTTTGAAGCAGCAGGCGATCAACGTCGTCGCCCGTACGATCGCCGGTGCGATCGGCGGCGTCGCCGGCGGCATGCTGCTCAGCATGGTCGGTGGGGAAGCGGCTATGACCGGCCTGATCGCCGACGGCATCGGCGGCCTGATCGGCGGCGGCATTCTCTCGACGCTCGCGGGACTGGTCATGGCGCGGGCGCATAGATAAAGGCCCGACGGGTCTGTATCTACAGCGCCGCGCGTCTTTTCAGACGCGCAAAGGACGCTGTAGCACTTTGAACCGCTGCGTAATTTCATCCTTAAACCGATTCCGATTTAAGGAATTATGCAGTGGCCGGACCGATTGCGTGAGGCCCTTATCCGGCGGCGATCGCCGCCGGATAGACTTCCTTCATGTAGTCGTTCATCGGCGTTTCGGAGATCGTCGACGGCGCGAAGCGATACGGGCCGATTTCGGAAACCGGGTCGATGACAGTCTGGCGGATGATACCGTTCAGGAAGCAATCCGGGGTCGGCGTATGAATGACGCCGTCCTTGGTGAAGAAAATGTTGGCGCCGGTCGCTTCGGCGATCTGGCCGCGATAATCGAGCATCATTGCATCGGCGTAGCCCTTGGCTTCGGCGGCGTGCTTGGAAATGGTGCAGATCATGTAGAGACCGGCAGCCTTGGAGGCGCAGGGCGCCGTCTTCGCATCGGGACGCGGTATTCGGCGATATCGAGGCGGAGGCCCTTCAGCTTTTCGCTCGGGTTGAAATAGCTGCCCCATTGCCAGATGGCGATGGCGACATTGATGCGGTTGGCCTGCGTCCCCGTCCAGCTGATTCAAAGGAATCGAAGCCATCCCCAAACTCCTCCGGCGCTTCAACGCTATGCCTGTTGATTGTTGTCCCCATTACGTTTTATCCACAGACGCAAGGGGAAATCGCGTATTGCGTCGGAGTGCCGGACGGGCCTTGTTTTCTGGGGAAATGCCAGGGAGATGAGAGGGCGTGCGGGGCTCCCGCAGAGTTCGCGGAAGCTAATAGCGACGCAAATTTATGTCAATAAAGCTGACATATCTTCGCGAAAGCTTCCGGCAGCGCGCGGAAAAGAAAGGAAATGCCGAGTGTCACGACAGACCGGCCCGAAAGCAGGCAAGCCAGAGCCGCTAGCCACGCCGATGGAAGATACTGATATCATCGATTTCGAGATCATCGAGCTGTTCTTCTTCGCCTATCGCGACTTCGTTTCCGATCCTGACGCTATCCTCGAAAAGAGCGGCTTCGGCCGGGCGCATCACCGCGTCGTGCATTTCGTCAACCGCAATCCCGGTATGACGGTAGCCGATCTCCTCGAAACGCTGAAGATCACCAAGCAGAGCCTTGCAAGGGTGCTGAAACAGCTGATCGACTCAGGCTATATTCGCCAGGTGGCAGGTCCTGAAGACCGGCGGCAGCGCAAGCTCTATCCGACGAAATCGGGACGAGAGCTGGCGCTTGCCCTTGCCGAGCCGCAATCGCGCCGCATTGAGCGGGCATTCGAAGGGGCTTCTGCGGAGGTGCGGGAGGGCGTAAAAGCTTTCCTCAGCGGCATGCGGGACAGACAGAAGGCGGATTGAATGGCGGTCAAGACAGATATTTCCGACGATGCGGCGCACTTGCTGGTGGTCGATGACGACTCCCGCATCCGTGCGCTGCTCAATCGCTATCTCGCCGAAAACGGCTTCCGTGTCACCGTCGCCGCCGACGGCGCCGAGGCGCAGCGCAAGCTTGCGGGTCTCGATTTCGACCTGATCATCATGGATGTGATGATGCCCGGCGAATCCGGCATCGAGGTTACCCGCGGGCTTCGCGCCATCAAGAACGTTCCGATCATCATGCTGACGGCGCTGGCAGAATCGGGCAACCGCATCGAAGGCCTCGAGGCGGGCGCCGATGACTATCTTTCCAAGCCCTTCGACCCGCGCGAACTGGTGCTGCGCATCAACAACATCCTGCGCCGCAACGCCGGCGGCGAGGGACCGAAGATCGAACAGGTGATGTTCGGCCCCTACACCTTCTCGCTGACCCGCAAGGAGCTGAAGAAAGCCAGCGAGGTGATCCGGCTCACCGACCGCGAGCAGGAGATCATGCTGCTCTTTGCGCGGCGCGCCGGCGACACGATCCCCCGCCATGAACTGATCGGCAACGATACCGAAGTCGGCGAGCGGACGATCGACGTGCAGATCAACCGGCTGAGGCGTAAGATCGAGGACGATCCCGCCAATCCCGTCTGGCTGCAGACCGTGCGCGGCATCGGATACAGGCTGAGCATCGACTAAACTCAAGGTTCGGGACCGGCGCTGATGGTGACGATCGACAGCTTGCGGCGGGAAGACCGCACTTCTGCGCCGGGCTGGCGCTCGATCGTCCGCTGGCTGCGCCGGCGGCTGCCGACCGGACTTTACGCGCGTTCGCTACTGATCATCATCATTCCGATGGTGCTCCTGCAATCCGTCGTCGCCGCCGTTTTCATGGAGCGCCACTGGCAGATGGTAACGGAGCGGCTGTCGCTTGCGGTCACCCGTGACATCGCCGCGATCATCGAGATCATCGAGACCTATCCGCAGAATTCGGACTATAGCGAGATCATCCGCATCGCCCGCGACCAGCTCAGCCTGCAGATCTCGATCGAGCCGGACGGCGACCTGCCGCCACCGCGCGTCAAGCCGTTCTTCTCGATCCTCGACGGCATCCTCAGCGACGAGATCACCGACGAGATCCATCGGCCTTTCTGGATCGACACGGTCGGCAACTCGAACCTCGTCGAGATCCGCATCAAACTCGACAACAAGATCCTGCGGGTACTGACCAAACGCAGCCAGACCTATGCCTCGAACACGCATATCTTCATCGTCTGGATGGTCGGCACCTCGCTAGTGCTGATCGGCATCTCGATCCTCTTCCTGCGCGGGCAGATCCGGCCGATCCTGACCTTGGCGCGCGCGGCCGAAAGCTTCGGCAAGGGGCAGAAGCCCGATAATTTCTATCCGCGGGGCGCCGACGAGGTCAGGCGCGCCGGCCTTGCCTTCATCCTGATGCGCGAGCGAATCGAACGACAGATCGAGCAGCGCACCGCGATGCTCTCCGGCGTCAGCCATGATCTGCGCACCATCCTCACCCGCTTCAAGCTGCAGCTGGCGCTGGCCGGCGACAATCCCGACCTGCATGGGCTGAACGACGACGTCAATGATATGCAGACCATGCTGGAGGCCTATATGGCCTTTGCACGCGGCGAGGTCGAAGAGGATGTCGGCGAGCTGAAACTCAGTGAGATCTTCGCGAAGCTGGAATCCGATTTCGCCCTGCACGGCAAAAAATTCAGCTACTCCATCGAAGGCGATGACGATATATCCGTCCGGCCGAACGCTTTCATGCGGCTCGTCACCAACCTTGCCTCGAATGCGCGCCGATATGCCGATAGGCTCGACATCGAGGCCAAGCACAACGCCAAATGGCTGACCGTCATCTTCGACGATGACGGGCCTGGCATTCCCGAAAAGAACCGTGAGGATGTGTTCAAACCATTCTTCCGGCTGGATACGGCGCGTAACCTCGATGCATCAGGCACCGGGCTCGGCCTTGCGATCGCCCGCGACATTGCCCGTAGCCACGGCGGCAACGTCACGCTCAGTGACAGCCCGCTCGGCGGGCTGAGGGCGACGATCCGCATCCCGGCTTAAGCGTTGGCGGTAGCCGCCAGCTTGACGGCTTTGCGCGCATCGAAATCGTCGAGGTGTTCGACGATCCAGCGCCATAGCGAGACGACCTGCATGAGGAGGTCGCGTCCGAGCGGCGTCAACTCGTATTCGACGCGCGGCGGCACTTGGGGATAAAGCGTGCGGATGACGAGGCCATCCCTTTCGAGGGTGCGCAGCGTCTGCGTCAGCACTTTCTGGCTGATGCCCTCGACCCTCTCCATAAGGCGCGAGAAGCGCAGAGGAGCGCCGGCATCGGAGAGCACATGCAGGATGCGCAGCGGCCATTTCGCCGCCGCCCGTTCGATCAGTTCACGGGCCCGCCCATCTTGTTCGTCCGTCATACTGCTGCAGAAATCGAACATGTCACTGGTCAACTCAGTTACCTCAAGGTGTGTATAGATCGTTTGGGTACCTTCTTTCGATCGGATACAATAGATCATACATGAACCGGGAACCAAACAAGGAGGGTTTCCGATGTTCAGAGTCTGGTTGATAACAGGGAGTTCACGCGGTCTCGGCCGGGCGCTGGCGGAGGCGGTATTGGCCGCCGGCGACAATCTGGTGGCGACGGCGCGCGATCCCGGCCAGCTTGCCGATCTTTCCGAACGGTATGGCGATCAGGTCCTGACGCTGGCGCTTGACGTGACAGACGAGGCAGCGGCAGCGGCGGCAGTCAAGGCTGGTGTGAAGCGGTTCGGGCGCATCGACGTGCTTGTCAACAATGCCGGCTACGGCAATATCGGCTCGATCGAGGATACCAGCCTTGCCGATTTCCGGGCCCAGATCGAGACCAACCTCTTCGGCACGGTCATCATGACCAAGGCAGTTATTGCCCTGATGCGCGGGCAGGGGGCGGGGCACATCATCCAGTTCTCATCCGTCGGCGGCCGGATCGGACCTGCCGGCCGCGGCGCCTATTCGACGGCGAAATTCGGTGTCGAGGGTTTTTCCGAGGTGTTGTCGAAGGAGGTCGCGCCGTTCGGCATCAGGGTAACGGTGATCGAGCCCGGCGGCTTCAGGACCGATTTCGCCGGCTCTTCGACGGTGCTTGCCGAAGGGCGACAGGACTATGCGGAGACGGTCGGCGCTACGGTGCGATTCCAGCGTGAATATGATGGTCGGCAGCCCGGCGATCCTGCCAAAGCGGCTGCGGTCGTCATCCACATCGCCGATCTCGACGAGCCGCCATTCCGGCTGCTGCTCGGCAGCGATGCGGTCCACAATGTCGAAAAGGCGGATGCGGCGCGTATCGAAGCCGATCGGATGTGGCGCACCGTCAGCGTCTCGACCGATTTTGATGCTGAGGCCGAGTCGCTACCCTGGAAAAAGAAGGCCGGTTGACCCAGGCAAAACAAAAGCGCCGCTGAAAAGCGGCGCTTTGCATCAGGGATATTCGACGATTCAGCCGGCGGTGCAGAAGTGGCTGCGACCGTCATTGCCGATATAAGTGCCGCTGCGCGGATCGAAGGTGCGGTAGCGGTAGGAGCAGTAACGCTGCCATTGCGGCGACCAGGGCTCCACCGCCGTGCGGACCGGCTCGTAATATTGCGGCTGATCGACATAGACGCGGCGCGGGGCGCGATAGACCGGAGCCGGCTCGTAGTAATCCGGCTCGTAGGCCGGGTCGATGTAGCGGCGCTCTTCGTAAACCGGACCGTTATTGGCATTGGCGATGGCAGAGCCGACGATCAGGCCGGTCGCAAGGCCGACGGCGCCGCCGACCCACGCATCGTTGTTGCCGTGATTGCCATGGCGCCAATGGCGGTCGCGGGCCGACGCTTCACCGATGGCGGAAAGCGTGAGTGCGGCAGCGGTTGCCGTCAGCAGAAGGGTCTTGGCGAGCCTGTTCATCAGCATAAATCCTAATCCCGGGAACCGAACGCCGGTCCCTTTCTCGATGGTCGCAGTCGTACAGATTTTTAGCTGAACGAAGGCTGAACGACAAAACCCGGCATTGCTGCCGGGCTTCAACTCGAATTCGCCAGCCTTGTTAAGGGTTCAGCCCGCAATCTGCAGATTGACGGCCTTCGGGCCCTTGCCGCGGCGATCCGGCTCCGTGTCGAAGCTTACCTTCTGGTTTTCCGTCAGACCGGCCAGGCCGGAGGCCTGAACGGCAGAAATGTGAACGAAGATATCGGCGCCGCCCCGGTCCGGCTTGATGAAGCCGAAGCCTTTGTCGGTATTGAAGAATTTTACAGTGCCAGTCTCTGCCATGCCTCAGGTCCTTTTCTCTCTGCCCGCCATCCACACGGGCAGCATCATAGCATTGCCTCCTTGCGGGAGGTGTTGGCAGGCAATTCTTGAAATTTGAGAAAAAGGTCCCCTCTACCTCGGCCTGTTCCAGGCAGGACTTTCGCCCGCCATTTTCGGAACCGGCTGACCGGGATATTAGCGTTCCCGGCGCGCAAATACTTAAGGACTTCCCATGCTCGCAAAATGCCCGAACGCGCTGAGAGTGCTGCGTTTAAAGGATTTTGGCAAGCAAAAGTTTTTTAACGTGTCGTTGCGGGCACACCCCTGCCGATATCCAATTTGCGCAAAAACGCAAAATTTCCTTCGCCGATAGGGAATGATTAACGTTTTATATCGTCGGCAATATAAGTTCCGAGCAGATTTTCCCAAAAATGCAACGTGAACGCGTCTCCCGCATTCGATAAATTTTTTTCCCGATGGGTGACCCACCCATATTTGGACGCGTGTTCACGTGGCTGGCAGGCGTCGGCGGGTCAATCCCGGCACGAGTTCGACCACAAGCATAGCGATAAACATGAGCGCGCAACCTGCATAACCTGTTACCGGCATCGTCTCACCGAGCAGCAGGGCTGCAAGCGAGGCACCGAAGAGCGCTTCGGAAGAAAGAAAGATCGCGGCCTGCGAAGGCGTCGTGTAGCGCTGGGCGATCACCTGCAGCACGAACGCCACGCCCGAGGAAAAGATGCCGACATAAAGGATTTCCGGCGCCGCGGCCTGTATTGCCGAAAGGCTGACAGGTTCGACGGCTGCGGCAACGGCCAGCGCACAGACTGCGGTAACGGCAAATTGCGTGGCGGAGAGCGCGAGCGGCCTTCCGGTCTCCGAAACGGTCGTGCCGGCAAGGGTGATCTGGATCGCCCAGAAGACGGCACAGACGACGGTCAGCAGATCGCCAGGTGTCAGCGCCGAGAGGTGGCCGCCGGACAGGAGATAGATGCCGGTGACCGCCATCAGCGCGCCTGGCCAGATGATCCAATGCGGGGCACGGCGCAGAAAGAACACGGCGATAACAGGTACGAAGACGACATAGAGGCCGGTGATGAAGCTGGAATTCGTCACCGTCGTCGTCTGCAGGCCGACCTGCTGCGTGGCTGCGCCGCCGAAAAGGGCAAGGCCGATCAGGATATAGAGCTTCGCATGGCGTGCGCTGGTCTTCTCCTTTGCCTTGCGCGCTTCAAAAAGGACGAAGGGCAGCACGGCCAGCGTGGCGACGGCAAAGCGCAGGCCAATGAACCAGAAGGGGCCGATCGCCTTCATCGCCGTCGACTGCGCGACGAAGCCGCCGCCCCAGATGGCGGCTGCGAGCAATAGGAGAAGGTTCGCCTGAACGCGCGTCATGTCGTCCTCAATGGGAAGGGAGATGTGCCCCGGCGGTTAGCAGTTGCGTTTCCTCCAGGCAAGGGTGAAGATTTCATGCCTGACGACGGAGGTGAGGCCATGCGACACCAAGAATGGAAGCCGGCCGGTGATGCCTCGCCCAGAACGGCAGGCTATTCCGGCACGCCGCTCGTCAGGAAACTCGGCCTTGCACACGGGCAGGCGGCTGCTCTTCTCGGCATTCCTGAAACGATCGTCGCCATCAATGGTTTCGACGGTTTTGCGTCGGTCGTCCGCGCGCTTCCCGAGACGCCTCAGCGCATGTTCGACTATGTGCATTTGTTTACGACAGAACGGGCGGCGCTGGAGGCGGCCGCGCTTGCGCTTTTCCATGCCCTGAGGCGGGATGGGATGGTCTGGATTTCCTGGCCGAAGAAGAGTTCCCGCGTGCCGACCGACATCACCGAGGACGTGCTGCGGGAGGTTCTGCTCCCAATCGGTCTGGTCGACGTCAAAGTCTGCGCCGTCGACGAGATCTGGTCCGGGCTGAAGTTTGTCATCCGCAAGGAGCTGCGCGGCGCGTTGTGACGTCTCAGCCGTTACGGGCTTGGGCCCTCGAGATCCTGAGCAGCGCGCCGTCGTCCTCGTCCGTAACCATCAGCAGCGCTCCGTCGGGTGCAACGACGACGTCGCGGACGCGGCCGTATTCGCCCTTGAACAGGCGCTCTTCGGTAACGAAGGCGCCGCCGTCGTCACGCTGCATGCGCGAGAGCAGCTGGAACTTCAGCGCCGCGACGAGGAAATTGCCGTCCCATTCCGGGAACATGGCGCCGCGATAGACGACGAGCGCGCCCGGCGCGATCGAAGGATCCCAATAATGCAGCGGCTGTTCCAGCCCCTCCTTGGCGGTGCCTTCGCCGATCTCGGCACCCGAATAGTCTCGGCCATAGGTGATGATCGGCCAGCCGTAATTCTTGCCGGCCTCGGGCTGATTGATCTCGTCGCCGCCGCGCGCGCCGTGTTCGACGGTATAGAGCTTGCCATCCTTGGCGTCGAAGGTGATGCCCTGCGGGTTGCGGTGGCCTTTCGACCAGATTTCCGGCAACGCCTTGCCGCCGTCCTTGAACGGATTGTCGGCAGGAATGCTGCCATCGGCATTGATGTGGATGATCGAGCCGGCATCGTCCTGCCAGTTCTGCGAGCGGTCGCGATTGCCGCGATCGCCGACGCTGATGAACAGCGAGCCGTCACCTGATATCGCGATACGCGAGCCGTACTGGATATTGCCTGACGTGAAGCGCCGCATCGTGAAGATAGGCGTCACGGCATCGAGTGCCTTTTCGTCAGTGGAAAGCGTGGCGCTGAAGGCTTGAGTGCCGGAGCCCTGGCTGTTGGCGATGGCGGCGGTGAAATAGAGTTTGCGAGATGTGGCAAAGTCCGGTGCGAGCGCCACGTCCATCAGGCCACCCTGGCCACGGGCGCTGACCTTGGGCACGCCCCCAATCGGGTCGGAGACCTTGCCGTCGCGGACGATGCGCATGCGGCCCGGCCGCTCGGTGACGAGATAGGCGCCATCGGGCAACACCTCCACCGCCCAGGGATGTTCGAGGCCGTCGGCGAGCTTGTCGACACGAACCGCGAGATCCTGAGTGTTGATGGTATCGGCTGCATCCGCGGACACGGCGCCGAACAGGACCAGCGCTGCGGCGAAATGGAAGGCGGGCATTCTCTTCATCTTGCTTCCCCGTCGTCTCTTCAGGCTGAACGTGGAGCGGGCAGGGGAGAGCTTCAACCTCATTCGGTCTGCAATAACGGCTTTGTGTTCGGCGGCTGAACCGAGCCCGTCGCCTGGTCGTCGACCAATTCTGTCTCAAGGATGTAGCGCAGCGGCCCGCGTTCGGTGGCATTGAAGGGCCAGCAGGTGGTCAGCACCAGGCGGTGGCCATCGGAGGAGGGATCGATGCCGTTGGCATCCCACGGGGCGATGCGGCCCTCGCCGGCCTTGAAGGTCAATAGTTTGCCGTCGCGGCGAGTGACCTCGATCGTATCGCCCGGCCTTATATATTGCAGCCAGCGGAAATGCGTGTCGCGATGGGCGGCGATGACGGAGGTGCCTTCCTCGCCGGGCTGCGGCGTGTTGGCGAGCCAGGCCGGACCGAAGGCCAGAGCCTCGCCGGAGGCGCCGGAGAGCACGATCGCCTCCTTGCCGAGGCGCGGGGCGCGCACCTTGGCCTCCGTGGTGAAATCCGCCCAGGGCCAGGGTTTTGTCTCTTTCCCCTGAAGCTCCGCGGCGAAGGCGCGTTTCAGCAGGATCTGGGAGAGTTCCGCTTTCGCCTTTAGCAGGAAACCGTCGCCGATCAGCGCCAAGCCATAGAAGGCAAGGCCGGCGATGGCAAAGGCGATCGCCTTTTCGATCGAGGAAAGACGCCAGAGGAAGAAACCCTTCCGCTGGCGAGGCTTTGGCATGTCGTGGGCCGTGGCGGCGGCCATGGCGAGTTCCAGATAGGTCGGAAGCGGCTCGAATTCGGCCGCTTCCTCGTTCTGGCTTGCGGAGAGCCTAGAGACCATTGCGCTTGGCTCCGACCGCGATCATGCGCTTGAGGCGGCGGCGCCAGACGGCCAGTCCGCTTGCCGCCGTCAGCGCCAGGAGCAGCATGGTCAGCCCGCGGATGATCTGCTCGTCGGCGCGCGTCGCCGTCTGCGGCAGGTTCACGGTCGTGCTTTTTTGCGCGATTATGGTGGCTGCCTTGGCGGTCGGGGCTGCGGCCATCATGTTTGCGATCTCAGGCGATGCGACAAGTGCCTGTGTTTCGGCTGCAGCCTGCTCCGGTCCGGCGTTTCCTGCCGGCGTAGCCGAGCCACGACGTTCTACGCCGCCAAGAGGAGCAGCGTTTTCGCCGGAGACTTTATCGAAATCCCAGCCATCCGGCAGGTTGAGCGGCAGCTTGGCCGAGCCGAGCGGCTGATCGGCCGGGCGCGACGGGGTGACATCCACGGCGACCAAGCTGGTGACGCGGGAGACGAGATGGTGGACGAGCGCCACGGTCTCGATATCTTTGTCGAGCGCGGCCGGATCCTGCCGTTCATAGGCACGGGCCTCGAAATCGTCGATCTTGCGCCGTGCCCAGAGCTTGGAAATACCGTTGCCGTCGGCGGCATTGGCGATATCCATCTCGACGCGCCAGGGCTGATCGCCTGTCTTGCCGATGATCTGCAGCTTGCCGGCGGGCTTATCGTCAGGCAGCTGCGCGGTCAGCACGACGGGTTCGCCGCTGTAGAGGTCCGGCATCGGGTTCGGCGTGATATCCTCGACTTTTATGCCTTGGAAGGTCGCGGCGATATCGGTCATGGCCGGGTTCTGCAGCTTGGCGAAAAGCTCGCCCATGCGGCTTGCCACCTGGTCGGTCGAGCCGATCGCCGTAAAGGTCCCGCGGCCGATCTCGGCAGCTTTGGTCATGAAATAGGTGTTCGGGGCCGAGCCGATGCCGACGGTGAAGACGCGGGCATCGCCGCGGTTTGCGGTGATTTCCTGGAACAGCTGCCGTTCGTTGCCGATCGCGCCATCCGTCAGGAACACGACCTGACGCAGCGCGCCGCTTATAACCGGTCCCTGGTTTCGCAACGCATCCTCAAGAGCAGGCAGCATTTCCGTGCCGCCGTCAGCGGTGAGGCCCCTGACATAGGCGATCGCCTTTTCGCGATTGTCAGGCGTCGCAGCAACGAGACCCTTGAAATAGTCAGTCATCGTATCGTCGAAACGGATGACGTTGAAGCGGTCGTCGGGGTTCAGCTTGGAGATGGCAAGCGCCAGGCTCTGCCTCGCCTGCTCGATCGACGGGCCGGACATGGAGCCGGAATTGTCGATGACGAAGACCACTTCGCGTTTTGCCGGCGGCGCTGCCGTATCCGGGGCCGTGGGCGGGGTGACGAAGGCGAGCAGATAGGTCTTACCATCAATCACTTCGCGGAAGAGGCCGGCGCTCGGCATCTTTCCGGGAGCGGCCTTCCAGGTGAGTTCGAAATCCTTATCGGCGGGAACGGTGTCCGCCTTCAGGCTGATCGTCCTCGCCTGGTCGCCATCCTGGCTGATATCGACCGCATGGAAGGACGACTTAACATCGCCGAGTGGGAAACCGGCCCGGAGGTCGACGGTCAGCGAAACCGGATTGATCCTGGCGTTCTCACGCGGATCGAGCACGGGGGCTTCGATCTTGTCGCGGTTTTCCACCGGGTCGCGCGGCGTGGCGAAACCGGCGCCGTTGTTGAACTCGACAGTCTGGACGATCGGCGCCGGATTGTAGCGCGGAGCGACGACCATCGGGAAGCGCAACGAGAACTCGCCACCCGACTGGTGGATGGTCTGCTGATATTCGATCTGGACGACGATGGTTTCGCCGGGACCGATATTGGCGACCTGGTTGGTGAAGATGTTCGGCCGCTGCTGCTCGAGCAAAGCCGTCTTCTTGCCCTCGGCCTTGGCCTGTTCGTAGATCTCGCGGGCTTCCTGGCGCGGTTTGATCTGGCCTTCGATGAAGCGTTCGCCGATCTGCATTTTCAGCGCGTCGACGGCGGAATTGTCCGGCAGCGGGAAGACATAGGTGCCTTCGACCCAACCCTGGCTCGGATTCTGGAAGCGCTGCGTCACCTTCACCCTGGCGATCGGGCCGGAGACATCGATGGCGACATCGGTTTTCAGCCGCGGCGCTTCGACATAGAAGCCCGGCTCTTTCGACGGAAAGAGCAGCGAGCCGCTATTGACGTCGTTCGGCCGGACAAGCGCTGCGAGCTGGGCGGATGCCTGCGGCGTCTCGGCGGCGCGGGCGGCGGAGGCAAGCCCCAGTATCGCGGCGATGCAGGCGGCAAAGGCGGTGACGGCAACAAGGACTGAAACGGAAATTCGGCGCGCACGAATGCGCCCTATGGCAAACTCATCTTCCAGAAACATTGGCATACCCTCAATAACCAATTTCGGATGCCGGATGATGCGGCTTCGATCTCGGCGCGCTCGCGACCGAATTGCGGCGTGGCGCGGCATTTGTTGCGGCTTATTCGTGGCAATGGCCGAATCCGACGATGCCACTGATTTCAGGGGATAAATCCGGATGACTTCAGAGATTGATTCAAGATCTTCGCATGGCGTTTCGACCTCGTGAAGCAAGCCTCTCCGAAGGGGACGGCATGCCGGGTGGGCGGCGTGGCGAACCGATCAATAAGAATCATGCCACCATGACGCCTTTCCGCTTGAAATGCCGTCATACATTGGACATAGAGCTAACCGCAGAACTCCGGTCCCGGCTTTCTGCCCGTTTCAACCAATAGGACCGTTATCATGGCTTTCCTTGCCGATGCTCTTTCCCGTGTGAAGCCTTCAGCCACCATCGCCGTCTCCCAGAAAGCGCGCGAGCTGAAAGCAAAAGGACGTGACGTCATCGGCCTTGGCGCGGGTGAACCGGATTTCGATACGCCCGATAATATCAAGACGGCCGCCATCGACGCGATCAACCGCGGCGAGACGAAGTACACGCCGGTTTCCGGTATCCCGGAACTGCGCAAGGCGATCGCCGCCAAGTTCAAGCGCGAGAACGGCCTCGACTATTCCTGGGAGCAGACGATCGTCGGCACCGGCGGCAAGCAAATCCTTTTCAACGCCTTCATGGCGACGCTGAACCCCGGCGACGAAGTCGTCATCCCGGCGCCTTACTGGGTTTCCTATCCTGAGATGGTGGCGCTGTGCGGCGGTACACCGGTTTTCGTTTCGGCCACCCAGGAGCATAACTTCAAGCTCCAGGCCGCCGATCTCGAAAAGGCGATCACGCCGAAGACCAAGTGGTTCATCTTCAACTCGCCGTCCAACCCGACGGGGGCGGCCTATACGCAGGACGAACTGAAGGCGCTGACGGATGTGCTGATGAAACATCCGCAGGTCTGGGTGCTGACCGACGACATGTATGAGCACCTGACCTATGGCGACTTCAAGTTCGTCACGCCTGTGGAAGTCGAGCCGAAGCTCTACGACCGCACGCTGACGATGAATGGTGTCTCCAAGGCCTATGCGATGACCGGCTGGCGTATCGGCTATGCCGCCGGTCCGATCCAGCTTATCAAGGCCATGGACATGATCCAGGGTCAGCAGACTTCGGGTGCGACATCGATTGCCCAGTGGGCGGCTGTCGAAGCGCTGAATGGCACGCAGGACTTCATCCCTGCGAACAAGAAGATCTTCGAGGGCCGTCGCGATCTCGTCGTTTCCATGCTGAATCAGGCCAAGGGCATTGTTTGCCCGGTGCCGGAAGGCGCTTTCTACGTCTATCCGTCCTGCAAGGGCCTGATCGGCAAGACGGCTCCGTCGGGCAAGGTGATCGAGACGGACGAGGATTTCGTTTCCGAGCTTCTGGAAACGGAAGGCGTCGCCGTCGTTCACGGTTCGGCCTTCGGTCTCGGCCCGAACTTCCGCATCTCCTACGCGACTTCGGAAGAGCTGCTCGAGGAAGCTTGCCGCCGCATCCAGCGCTTCTGCGGCGCCTGCAAGTAAGCGGTTCTCAAAAACACCAATCGAAGGCCTGCTGGCGACGGCGGGCCTTTTTCTTTGCGGCGACGTTGACGATGTAGCTGCATGTAGCTACATTTACCCTCATGAAGACCGTTTCGATCCGTGATGCGAAGAACCGCCTGACCGAACTCGCCCGTGAGGTCGAGGAAGGTGAAACCATTGTCGTGACACGCAACGGCCGGCCGGTGTTCGATCTCGTGCCGCATCAAAAACGCGGCGGTTTGAACCTGGAGGCCGGCGAAGCCTATCTTCGTTCCAAGGGTATCACGCGGACGGAGATGTATATCGCCGACGACTTCGACGATCCGTTGCCCGAAGATTTCCTTCTCAAGCCGCTGCCGTGATCATGCGTGTGCTACTCGACACGCATATGGTCATCGCAATCGTCCAACGAAAGCTGACGGACCGTTTTCCTGATGTCCAACGCGTGCTTTTGAACGCTGCGACCGAAGGTTTCGTCAGCGTCGCAAGCCTTTGGGAAATCGCGATCAAGACACGACTTGGCAAGTTGCAGCCGGGACTAACCCTGGACGTTATTCCAGCCTACCTGCAGGGCACCGGGCTGACGATCCTGCCCATCGATATCGCGCACGTCATCACCGCCGCCGACTCCGAGCCGGAGACGCGCGATCCCTTCGATCGCCTGCTGCTTGCGCAATGCAAGGTCGAGGGGCTGCAGCTTGCAACAGTCGACCGGCTGCTCGTTGATCATCCATTGGCCCTGCGGCTCTAAGTTCACGTTCCGATTCAATATGCTCCTCATCTGAATCCGCTTTACCTCGCAAGTCGTTGAATTCCGATTCAAAACGTGACGCAGAGGGACGTTTTGGCGGGTGATCTGCGGTTGCGGGTTGGCATCAAACCAACTAGATATCCGGCATCAGTTTAAGTCGCCGCTTCGGGAGGCCGGGATTTTGCAGCAGAGTGCCGTGATCGTCTGTTCGGATGTCAACATGCTGCCGGCCGCCTGCTGCACCCTGCTTTCCGTCAAGCGCAATCTCTCAGGTTCCACTGTTGAGTTTCTGCTTCTCGGCATCGACCTCAAGCCGAACGAGATCGCCGAGGTCGGAAATTTCGCTCGGCTGCACGGCATGGCTATCAAGGTGCTGCCCTACAATACGCCGGATACGGCGCTGCAGGCGCGGGGTCGCTGGTCGGGCGCGACGCTCGCGCGGCTCTACATGGATCTGCACATTCCCGATCATGTCGAGCGCCTGCTTTATCTCGATGCCGATGTGCTTGCGGTTGCGCCGGTCGACGACATCTTCGCCATGGATTTGCAGGGCAAGGCGCTTGCCGCCATAGACGATTATGTCATGGCCTTTCCCGAGAAGGCCGGCGCACGGCAGCGGAAGATCGGCATGGGCGAGGGCGGCCGCTATTTCAATGCGGGCGTGCTGCTGTTCGACTGGTCGGCCTGTCGGTCGAGGGGGCTTTTTGCCAGGACACGGGAGATTTTCGAGGAGCGGTCGCATCTTTTCGAGAATAACGACCAGGATGCGCTGAACGTCACTTTCGATGGCGACTGGCTGGTGCTCGATCCGCGCTGGAACACGCAGACCGGCCTCCTGCCTTTCGTCGGCCAGCCGGCGATCATCCATTTCACCGGCCGGAAAAAGCCGTGGCAGGCGACTGTGCCGTGGGTGCATCGCCGGATGGCCAAGCGTTATGCCGAGGATCTCGCCAATACGCCATGGGCTTCCTTCTGCAGGCAGCCGTCGATGACGGGCCGGATCGCGGGGTTCCTTTCGCATTTGGGAAAGCGGATCGGCGGGCTGGCGCGGCTGGCACGGACACGCGCTTATTTCAGCAACAGCTAGTGGGGCGGCAAAGCGCATCGTCCTTGGAAAGTGCATGTGAGCCGATATGGAAGCAATCCCCAGCGACACGCAGACAATGGCCGCCCCGGATAGCGGCTTCAATTTTCTGACGCCGGAGGCGTGGAAGGCGCTGTTGTCGCATTATTCCCACGTCGTGCTGGTGGCAAACAGCGAAGCCGTCGACTTCAAACGGCTGCGAAGCGAATTGCCGGAGACGGCGCTCTACGTCTTCTTCAACAATGTCTATAAGGTGCTCGACGAACCCTTCGCCGGCCATGCGGTGCTGTTTGCCCGCAGCGGCGTGATGGGCGCCAATATCGTCCACAGGCGCGAGGCGGCGGATGTCCTGCGCTTCTTTGCCGGCGACGATTTTTTGGGCGTCGTCAACATTCGCGTTTCCCCGGAGGAAAACTTCAGCGAAGAGGGCCGCTTCGAAGGCGCTGAAACCCGTCACCTTGATCTGACGAAAATGCTCGTCGATCTCTACCCGGTGGGCAAGATCGCGACGAGTGGTTTTGCGGTGGCGCTGTGGCTCGCCGAGCTGCAACTGCCGGGCAAGATCCTGCTTGCCGGCTTTTCGGCGAAGAGGAGCGAGAAGTGGAAGGTCTTCGACGTGCACGACTGGACGTTCGAGCAGATCTTCCTGCGTCTCTTTGCACGGATGGGCACGATCTCGATGATGGGCGGCGTGGACGCTAGCCCCTATGCGGCAATTGCCAGACGGTTTCCACAGGTGCCGCCGATCGAGATCGCGATGACGGCGGCCGAAGTCCTGTCGGAACGGCTCCACAACGCAAATAGCCAGATCGACAGGCTCATGTCCGTCACCAAATCCATCCGCGCCATCGAGGGTTTCTTCCGGCGCTTCAAGCCGAAAACCCGCAAGCAGCGTTTCCTCGAAAAGTCGAAGGAATGACTGTCGAAGCTCTCCTCAAAAGGTGGGGCTGGCAGGCCGCTCTGTGAGTTGACGCTACGTGCACGGATAGCTGCTCTTGTCGGGGAGGCGCAGCCTTCAAAGCCCCAGCGCCGTCAGCATGACGAAGGTGGCGAAGAGGATGAAATGCGTCATGCCCTCGATGGCGTTGGTCTCGCCGTCGTTGAGGTTGATCGCGGCGGCAATCAGCGTGATCGCCACCATCACCGTCTGTACCGGGGTCATCGCCATGATGAAGGGCTGGCCGGTATAGAGCGCGATCGCCTCCATGACGGGCACCGTCAGAATGACCGTCGACAGCGAGGCGCCCATGGCGATGTTGACCGTCGCCTGCATGCGGTTCCTGAGTGCTGCCCTCAACGCGGTCAGGATCTCGGGGGCGGCCGAAATCGCTGCGACGACGACGGCGGTCACGGCGATCGGCGCGCCGCTGTCGCGCAGGCCTTCGGTCATGAAGGCCGCCATGAACTCCGCGAGCAGGCCGATGATGACGACGCCGGCGAGAATGGTGGCGATCGAGATCGCGGCCGACCCGTCGGGGCCATGCGCATCCGGGCTTTCTTTCTTCCGTTCGGAGCGCGGATAGCTGTAGCTGAAGAAATAGCTGTGCTGGCCAACCTGCATGCGCAGGAAGAGGCCGTAGAGCGCGATCATTGCGACGATGGTGAAGGCGGAATAATAGTGCCATTTGTCGCTGGGCACGAATTCCGGCACGATCATCGAAATGCCCATGGCGGTGAGGATCATCACGCCGTAGGTCTTGCCGGAATTGTCGTTGTAGGGCTGTTCGCCGTGCTTGAGGCCGCCGAGCAGAGCGGCCAGGCCGAGAATGCCGTTGATATCGAGCATCAAGGCCGAATAGATAGTGTCGCGCACCAGCGTCGGCGAGCTCTCGCTGCCCATCATGATGGCGAGGATGATGACTTCGACGGCGACGGCTGAGAGCGTCAGGATCATCGTGCCATAGGGATCGCCGACCTTGACGGCGAGCAACTCGGCATGATGGGCCACGCGGATCGAGGCGAGTACGATGGTGCCGACCAGGCCAGCGGCGGCAATCAGTGCGACGCCGCGCCCCATCTCGATCACCGCGTGTTCCAAGAAATAGGCGATCGCTGCAACGACAAGTGCGGCGACCAAAAACTTTTCCTCTTTAAAGCGTGACGCGATCCCCAAGCCTTAGCTCCTGTCCCGATTCGTGCGTTCTATCTAAGTCACTGATTTCGCATATCAAGAAAGCTCCGGTCGAGTGCCATTTGCAGTCTTCGGCGTTTAATGGAATACTGAACGTCATCGGGGCCGGAAAGCAGATCGCGGCGTCCTCGAATTCTCGTCAAGCGGCCGCGATGATCCGGATCTTTTCCGGAAGCGTGCGAATGCGCAACAAGAAGATGAGGAGACGGATGCATGATCAAGGTGGTCTACGAAGTCGTGCCGCATGACGGCGGCTGGGCCTACAGGCTGGGAGGTGTCTATTCAGAGGCATTCCCGACCCATGCCGATGCGCTCGAAGCTGCGCGCATCGTCGCGGCCGAACAGCAGGTCGGCGGCGATTCCGCCGAGATCAGTTGGCAGGACGAGAACGGCAAGTGGCATGAAGAATATGCCGAAGGCGGCGACCGGCCGGAAACCGAGGTGGTGGACGGCCAGTGGAAGGATCGCCCGGCCGAGGCCTCGCAAGGCATCGGCAGCTAACCATCTCCCGCCAATGCCCGCGCGACGATCGCATCGACGAATTCGCGCTTACGCGCAGTATAGCGGTCGCCGTCCATCCGGAATTCGGCTGCCAGCCTGCGTTTGAGTACGGCATAATCGGCCGCCGCCTGCGGATGCGCGATGAGATAATCCCGGAAAGCCAGCCTGTTTCGATGAGTGCCGTTGCCGGAAGGGCAAAGGTAGACCCGTTCTGCCGGCACCGAACCTTTCGATAGAAAAGCCCAGACATCGTCGTCATAGCGGTTGCCGCGCGGCTCGTAGCCTTCGGCCAGGAGCACGCCTGTGGCGCCGTCGACATGCCCGAGGCCGGGAAGGACGATGTCGATATCGATGAGCGGCTTGGCTGTCATGCGTGGTATCGACGTGCTGCCGATGTGGTCGATGGAGAGCGCCTGCGGCAACAAGGCCAGCAACCCGTCGCGGATACGTCGGAAGGCTTGCGGCCATTGCGGATCGTAGGGCACTAGTTCAACCGGATTGTGCGTTCTCATTCCCGTCCCGCTGGAGTGGCGCGCGTCCGACAGAATGCGCTAAGGACGCTCCATTATTTTGAAATTTGCGCATGATTCTTTCCGAAAATCGATTCCGATTTTCGTGGTCACGCACCGGCCGAATATCGGTGATAGTCCTGCAGGCCCTTGACCAGTACGTCGAAAGTGGCGCGGCAGCGCGGTGAAGTCTTCAGGTTCTCATGCATCGCCACCCACGTGCCGAGCGGAATGGCGAAGGCATCGGGCAGGACGTGGACAAGGTCAGGGTTCCCTCGGGCAAGTCCGATCTGGCAGAAACCGATGCCGACGCCGGCGCGGATCGCCGAAAGCTGGGCAAGATTGCTGTCGGTTCTGTAGGAGAAATTGATGCCGGGCACCGCATAGCGTTTCATCGCCATGCGGACATAGGCCGTCTGCCGGTCGAAGCCGATGAGCCGGTGGTTTGCGAGGTCGGCCAGGGTTTGCGGAATGCCGTGTCGTTCGAGATAGCGGCGATGGGCATGAAAGCCGAGGGGGATATCGCCGATGCGGCGCACGACGAGTGCAGCCTGCTGCGGCTCGGCCATGCGCACGGCAATATCGGCCTCGCGGTTCACCAGATCCTCGATCATATCGGATGCCGAGAGTTCGATCTGCAGTTCGGGATAGGTCTCCTGCAGCGGTCCGAGAATCGCCGGCAGCACTTCGACGGCGATGACTTCGCTGGCGCTGACCCTGACCGTTCCCGCCACGCGCTCGCGCTGGCCGGATGCGGTGCGCAAAAGGGCGGCGGTGGTTGCCGCCAGCGTTTCGGCATAGGGCTTCAGCGCCAGTGCGGCGTCGGTCGGCAGCAGGCCATTCGGTGAGCGGGTGAAGAGTTCGGCGCCGATCGCCAGTTCCAGTGCATCGACATGGCGGCCTATGGTCGGCTGGGTCAGCCCCAGTTCGCGGGCGGCGGCCGAAAGCGACCCCTGCTGAAGCACAGTCAGAAAACTGCGGTAGAAATCCCAGCTCGGTTCCTCGCTCATATATTTTTGTATATCAGATGTATTTCTTTCGTCAATTTCGTTTATGCCGCTCTGATGGCATGATCCTCTCATCCGATCGAAGGAGATGATTGTCATGAGCAGTGAAATGAAGACGACGGCCCTGGTTCTCGGCGCAACCGGCGGTATCGGCAGCGCGGTTGCCCGCAAGCTGCTTGCGCGCGGCTGGCGCATTCGGGCGCTTAACCGTGATGCTGCCAAGGCGTCGAGGAGCGAGTCGGCTTTCGAATGGGTGCAGGGCGATGCGATGAATGCCGGTGACGTCCTGAGGGCGGCTGAAGGCGTCGGCCTGATCGTCCATGCCGTCAATCCGCCCGGCTACCGCGACTGGGAAACGCTGGTGCTGCCGATGCTCGACAATGCCATCGCCGCTGCTCGCGCTGTCGGCGTGCGCATCGTGCTGCCGGGCAACGTCTATAATTTTGGGCCTGATGCTCTGCCGGCGCCGACGGAAGAAAGCCCGCAGCATCCGGTGACGAAGAAGGGGGCGATCCGGGTCGAAATGGAGAAGCGGCTGAAGGCGGCGTCACAGTCCGGCGCCGGCGTCATCATTGTCAGGGCGGGGGATTTCTTCGGCCCAGGCACGACGGCCAATAGCTGGTTTTCGTCCGGTCTCGTGACCCCAGGTAAGCCGGTCGGCACGATCAGGAACCCGGGTCGGCGCGGCATCGGTCATCAATGGGTCTACCTGCCCGACATGGCGGAAACCATCGCCCAGCTCGTCGAGCGGGCCGATCGGCTGCCGGCCTTCGCCGTCTATCACATGGAGGGCTTCTGGGATGCGGACGGTATGCAGATGGCCGAAGCAATCAAGCGCGTCGCCGGCGGCAAGGCGAAGATCGGTGGCTTTCCCTGGTGGATCGTGCCGCTGGCGGCGCCCTTTATTCCTGTGATGCGGGAGATCAAGGAGATGCGCTATCTCTGGAAGGTGCCGGTGCGGATGCGGAATACCAGGCTTACGGCGGAACTCGCCAGCGAACCGCAGACACCGATCGACGAGGCGGTCAGGGCTTCGCTCGTGGCGCTCGGCTGCCTGCCCGAACCGCATCGTGACACGGCAGTTGCCTTTATCGGCCACCCGTCGCAGAACGCGGGTTAGCTCTCGAGTTCGGCCAGCGCGATCCGGGCGACCGTCAGGGCCGTTTCTGCCTGCTGAATATTCGGATCGCCGAGGAACCAGGCGGCGGAAAGACCGGAATAGGCGGCGACCCATTGCAGCAGCCGCTTCGGCTCCAGCTTCGCCTCCGCTGAGACGATGGCGAGTTGGCGGCGAAAACGGGCGGGATCGGTGATGACAGGCAGTTCCTCGTTGGCGAAGATATTGGCGAAATCGAAGCCGCGTTCGCCGTACAGCCGCTTCGGATCGATCGCCAGCCAGCCGCGTGCCTCGAAATCGAGGATATTGTCGTGGTGGATGTCGCCGTGGAGGATGGTCACATCACGCTGATCGGCAAGGAGGATGTTGGCGATCGCCGAGCAATCGGCAAGCGTGCCGCCATGCTTGCCTGCTGCCGGCTCCAGATCGCGGAACCAGCGGGTAAGGGGGATGGGATCGGGAAGCGGTTTTTCGCGCGGCGCATGCAGCCGTGCCGCCGTGCCGCAGAGGATGCGGCTTGCCTCGTCGTCCTCGCCGTTCATGGCCATGGCAAGCAGCGAGCGTTTTCCCGTCGCCCTTTCGAGCAGCACGGCATCACCTTCATGGGCATAGACATAGGCTGCGCCGTCACCGTCCCACCACTGCATCAGAAGCGCGCCGTATCGTTCGTCGATATCGGCCGCCACTTTCAGCATGGCAGGCCTGTCCTGCCAGAGGACCGGCAGGAGGCGGCTGGAGTGGGTGATGATGGGGTCGCCGTCTGATATCAGCGACCAGCGATCAAGATAGGGAGCAAACATGGCGGCACCCTACAAAAACGCGTCGAAGATGGAAATCCCGCCTTTCGGCGGGATTCGCGTTGGCGTGTGAAAGGTCAGGCGACCTTTTCGAGAATGGGATAGTCGATATAGCCCTTGCCGGTGCCGCCATAGAAGGTCGACTGTTCGGGCGTGTTGAGCGGCAGATTGTGTACCAGGCGCTCGACGAGATCGGGATTGGCGATGAAAGGCTTGCCGAAGGCGACGAGTTCGGCGCGGCCGCCCTCGACGGCTTCAATCGCCAGATCGCGATCGTAGCCATTGTTGACCATCCAGTCGGCTTTGCCGCCGGCCTTTTCATAAGTCTGGCGAAGTGCCTTGTAATCGAAGGCGGGATTGTCGCCCTGCTTGTAGTCGCGGTCGCCGCCGGTCTGGCCTTCGACGATATGGATATAGGCGAGGTCGTATTTGGCCAGTCCTTCGACGACATTTGCGAAGGTCGCCTGCGGATTGGAATCGTAGCTTTCGCCTGATGGCGTCACCGGCGAGATGCGGATCGCGGTGCGGCCCGCGCCGATTTCCTTGACCACGGCATCGACGACTTCGAAGGTCAGACGGGTGCGGTTTTCGATCGAGCCGCCATATTGGTCGGTCCGATCGTTGATACCGTCGCGGATGAACTGGTCGAGCAGGTAACCGTTGGCGCCGTGAATCTCGACACCGTCGAAGCCGGCGTCGATCGCCGCCCGGGCAGCCTTGCGGTAATCCTCGATGATGCCGGGGATTTCGGCCGTTTCGAGCGCGCGCGGCTCGGAGGTGTCGGCAAAGCTGCCCGTGCCGTCGGCATTGACCAGATAGGTCTTGGCCTTGGCGACGCGGTTGGTCGAAGAAACCGGCTTGCCGTCATTCGGCTGCAGCGTCGTGTGCGAGATGCGGCCGACATGCCACATCTGGACGACGATCTTGCCGCCGGCTGCGTGAACGGCGTCGGTCACGCGCTTCCAGCCGTCGAGAGCCTCTTTGCTGTAGAGACCAGGCACGTTGGCATAACCCTGGCCCTGATGGGTGATCGCGGTTGCTTCGGTGATGATCAGGCCAGCGGTAGCGCGCTGACGGTAATATTCGACGTTGAGGTCGTTGGGGATTGCGCCCGGCGAGCGGTTGCGGGTGAGCGGCGCCATGACGATGCGGTTCTTGACGGATATGTCGCCGACTTTCGTGGGTTCGAAAAGCTTGGCCATGATGGTCCTTTCTTTTGCGGGAGGATCACTCGGCAGGGGCAAGGGCGGCCCGGCCCCTGGCGGAGAGATAGGTGAGCGCTGTCGCGCCAAGGCCGATCAGGGCCATCAAGGCTGCGGCGAGCGGAACGCGGGTGAGATCGAAGCCGGCGTCGATGACCAGGCCACCCACCCAGGCGCCGAGCGCATTGCCGGTGTTGAAGGCGCCGATATTGATCGTCGAGACGAGGTTCGGGGCGCCCTTGCCGAAGCCGACGACGCCGACTTGCAGCGCCGGTACGGCAGCAAAGCTTGCCATCGCCCAGAGGAAGAGGGTGATTTCAGCCGGGATGAAGAAGCGGCTCGTATAGCTGAAGGCGATCGAAGTGATGGCGATCGCGGCGAAGACGCCGGCAAGCGTCGCGCCGAGCCGCCAATCGGCAAGCTTGCCGCCGACGAGGTTGCCGATGGTCAGCCCGAGGCCGATCAGGAACAGCGTCCAGGTGACGCCTTCCGGCGAAACGCCGGTGACGTCGCGCAGTAGCGGCGCGATATAGGTGAAGAGGGTAAACATCGAGGCGGCGAAGAAGACGGTGGTGGAAAGTGCCAGCCACAGGCCGCCATTCCTGAGTGCTGCGATCTCGCGCAGGATGCTGCCGTTTTCTTGCTGCTTGTCCCTGGGCAGGATGGCGATCAGGCCGAGAATGGTGACGATACCGATGACGGTGACGACGCCGAAGGTGGCGCGCCAGCCATAAGCCTGGCCGATCGCAGTGCCGAGCGGCACGCCGAGAACATTGGCAAGTGTCAGGCCGGTAAACATCAGCGCGATGGCGCGGGCCTTGCGGTCTTCGGCAACGAGGCCGGCGGCGACCACCGAGCCGATGCCGAAGAAGGCGCCGTGGCAGAGTGCTGTCACGACACGGGCGATCATCAGCACCCAGTAGTCGCTCGCCAGAGCGCACAGCAGGTTGCCGGCGATGAAGAAGGCCATCAGCGCAATCAGGGCGGTGCGGCGCTTCAGCTTCGCAGTCGAAATCGCCATTACAGGTGCGCCGATCGCGACCGCCAGGGCATAACCGGTCACCAGCCACCCGGCCTGCGGGATGCTGACCGAGAGATCGGCGGCGACCTCCGGCAACAGACCCATGATGACGAATTCGGTGGTGCCTATCGCAAACGAGCTCAAGGCAAGAACGAGGAGGGCGAGGGGCATTCTAAAGGTCCTGCGTCAGTTGCTTGAGGAAAGCGGCGATGGTTTCTTCGTTGCGCTTGTAAAAGATCCACTGGCCGACGCGTTTGGTAGTGACGAGGCCGGCGCGATGCAGCGTGCCGAGATGAGCCGAGACCGTCGACTGTGACAGGCCGCAGCGCTCGAACTGGCTGGCGCAGACGCCCATTTCGAAAGGATGCTCCTGCGAGGGGAAATGCTCCTCGGGATTTTTCAGCCAGTTCAGAATGTCCATCCGGGTGGGATGGGCGAGCGCCTTGATAATTTCGTCTTTGTCCATCGTCTTTCGCCGAACTGTAAATCGTCTCTGGCCGATATATCGATCGTCAGACTTCGATATGCAAATCACGGAGGCGTGAGGCGATGGATTTTCTTGAATGAGCAAAATTTAGGCAAAAAAAGAGGGCCACCGGAAAACCAGGGCCCTTATAATTGTGAAGGTCAAAAAACCTCCAGAGGGGAACAGCTAATGCGGTGGTACTGGGAGAGAAACCACAAGATGCATCAGCTGAGAGGGATATGGTGCTTCCTTGAGCAGGTTTCAATGCTTTTTTGTGCATGTCTGCTATGCGTCGCACAAATTTTTTGCGGTGCGGCATTTCGCTGAGGAAGAAAGGCAAAAAAAGAGGGCCACTGGAAAACCAGGGCCCTTATAAGTGTGAAGGTCAAAAACCTCCAGAGGGGAACAGCTAATGCGGTGGAACTGGGAGGAAAAGCCACCATGTGCATCAGCTATGAGCGATATGGTGGTTTATTGGGCAAGCGGCAACCCTCATTTGTGCATGCCAGTCATGCGTGTTCTGCATAGTCGGCAATTCATCAATAAAACCGGGCTCAAAAGTTCCAGTTTCTGGCCTTGCTGACGATGAAATCGCGGAAGGCTTTCAGCTTGGCGGCGTTCTTGATCTCATCGGGATAGCAGAAATACGTGTCGAAGGAGGGGACGTCGGCATTGATCGCCAGCTGGATCAGGCCTGGGTCGCGGCCGACGATGTAATCCGGCAGGCAGGCGACGCCGATGCCGAGCAGCGCGGCCCGCTTGATCGAGGTCTGGCTGTTGATTTGCAGATGCGGGATGCGCTTGTTGTCGGAGGAGCGGCCGGCGACCTCAAGCCAGTTGACATCGAGCAGGTAACTCGGCGCCGGTTCGCCGAAGGTGATGATGCGGTGATTGTCGAGATCCTCGACCTTCTGCGGCTCGCCGTGACGGTTGATGTAGGACGGGGCCGCATAGACGTGCATGTGCACGGTGAAGAGCTTGCGTTGGATGAGGTCGGATTGCTGCGGCTGACGCAGACGGATCGCGCAGTCGGCATGACGCATGTTCACATCCACTTCCTCATTGTCGAGGATCAGCTGGATCTGCACATCGGGATAGAGCTGCAGGAATTCCTGGATCTTGTCGGTCAGCCAGCCCTGGCCGAGGCCGACCGTCGTCGTGACGCGCAGCTTGCCGGATGGCGTCTCGGTCGTCTCGGTGAGCTGCATCTTCACGGTTTCGAGCTTCAGCAGCACGTCATGGGCGGTGCGGTAAAGCAGTTCGCCCTGTTCCGTCAGAATCAGGCCACGCGCATGGCGGTGAAACAGCTTGGTGCCGACATCCTGCTCCAGCGCGCTGACCTGGCGGCTGATGGCGGATTGGGACAGATGCAGTTTATCCGCCGCATGCGTGAACGAACCCGCCTCGGCAGCTGCGTGAAAAATACGCAGCTTGTCCCAATCCAATGGCATTCCCCCACCCCTCATGCCGATCTTACTCCGCGGCCACGGCGACGGGCATGTGGCCCGTCAGATATCGCTCGGCTTCAAGTGCTGCCATGCACCCGAGGCCCGCGGCAGTGATCGCCTGGCGGAACGTATCATCCGTCACGTCGCCCGCAGCATAGACGCCGTCCAGGCTGGTCGCAGTCGAATCCGGCGCGGTCCAGAGATAACCATTGTCCTTCAGCTTCAGCTTGTCCTTGAAGAGCTCGGTTGCCGGAGCATGGCCGATGGCGACGAAGACGCCATCGATCACCATGTCCGTGATCGTGCCGGTTCTGACGTCGCGCAGGCGCGCGCCGGTTACGGATTGCGGCATCGGCGGCTTGGCCGGCGTGCCGGTAATCTCAGCCACTTCGGTGTTCCACAGAACCTTGATGTTCTCCTTGGAGAACAGGCGTTCCTGCAGGATCTTCTCGGCTCGGAAAAAGTCGCGGCGATGCACTACTGTCACCGACTTCGCGATATTGGAGAGATAGAGCGCCTCCTCGACGGCGCTGTTGCCGCCGCCGACCACGATCACATCCTTGTTGCGATAGAAGAAACCGTCGCAAGTGGCGCAGGCCGAAACGCCGAAGCCCTGGAAATGCTGCTCGCTCTCAATGCCGAGCCACTTGGCCTTGGCGCCGGTGGCAATGATCAGCGTATCGGCGGTCCAGACCTGGCCGCTGTCGGTGCGGGCGACGAAGGGGCGCTGGTTCATGTCGACTTCGGTCACCAAGTCGTTGACGATCTCGGCGCCGACATGTTTTGCCTGCTGCAGCATCTGTTCCATCAACCAGGGACCCTGGATCGGATCGGCAAAGCCCGGATAGTTCTCGACATCGGTGGTGATCATCAGCTGGCCGCCCTGTTCGAGACCGGCGATCAAAACCGGTTTCAGCATGGCGCGCGCGGCATAGACCGCGGCGGTATAGCCTGCAGGTCCGGAACCGATGATGAGCACCTTCGTATGGCGGGCGGGCATGTCATTTCCTTTCGACTGGCAGGAGGGCGGCAGCTAGATAGCAATTGCGGCCGCTTCGCATCCCTGCGCCATTTATGAACGTCCAATGCTTTTATTCAAGGGCAGCCTTGCGTTACCAACAAGGCAAATCACCCGGATGTGCAAGAATCCGTCAGCGGCGTGAAACTTTCTTGCGTATTCCGCGGCTTTATATAGAAGCTCCCCGCGGAGAATTAAAGAAAGGCAATGATGTGGGTCGTGCGGAACTCGACGTCATCGATATAAAGATCCTCCGGGAACTGCAGGCCGATGGCCGCATGACCAATGTGGAGCTCGCCGATCGCGTCGGCATCTCGGCGCCGCCTTGCCTGCGCCGGGTGCGCAAGCTCGAGGAAGCCGGCATCATTGAGGGCTACCACGCGATGCTGAACAGCCCGAAGCTCGGCTTCGACCTCGTCGCTTTCTGCATGGTCGGCCTCAAGCACCAGTCGGAAGGCAATCTCAAAGCCTTCGCCGCTGCCACCGCCGAATGGCCGCTGGTGCGCCAGGCCTGGATGGTTTCCGGCGACAGCGATTTCCTGCTGCATTGCGTGGCGGAGAATCTCACTCGCTTCCAGGATTTCGTTATCGAGGTGCTGACGGCGAACGAACATGTCGATACCGTGCGCACCATGCTGACGATCCGGCAGGTGAAGAAGCTGGGCCTAGTGGAAGTCTAAAGCCACTCGGCAGATAGACCGTCATCGCCAACTACTTGCGCGAGATATAGCCGCCCCGGTTGATGCCGTGGCGCTGAAGTTTGTCATAAAACGTCTTTCTCGGAATGCCGAGCGCCTCGAGGGTGCGGCGGACGTCGCCGTCATTGGCCGACAGCGCGTCGCGAATGATCTCCGCCTCGTAGCGTTCCAGCCGTTCGGGAAGCGTCGCATCCGTCGGCTGCGGAGGGACCGCTGCCGCTCCACCGCCTTCCACGCCAAGCACCACGCGTTCGGCATAATGCGAGAGCTCGCGGACATTGCCCGGCCATGTGTGCGAGGCGAGATGCCGCCGCACATCAGGTGAAAGCGGTGGGACATCGCGACGGAAGCGCTCGGCGGCGCGCGCGGCGAAGTGCGAAAACAGCAGCGGAATATCGTCGCGGCGTTCTCTCAGCGGCGGTATGGAGATCGTCACGACATTCAGCCTGTAATAGAGATCCTCGCGAAAATCGCCGCGCACCGAGGGATCCCCGAGGTCGATCTTGGCCGCCGCGACGACGCGAAGATCGACCGGACGCACCTCGTTGGTGCCGAGCGGCGTGATCTCGCGCATCTCCAGCACCCTCAGCATCTTGACCTGCGTGGCGGCCGGCATGCTTTCGATTTCGTCGAGGAAAAGCGTGCCGCCGCTTGCATGTTCGATGCGGCCCGTGCGGCGCTTCTGGGCGCCGGTAAAGGCGCCGGCCTCGTGGCCGAACAGTTCGCTTTCGATGACGGTTTCGGGCAGCGCGCCACAGTTCAACGCCACGAAATTGCCCTTCCGGCGGTGGCTCCATTGATGCAGGAGCTGGGCAACCACTTCTTTGCCGCTGCCCGTTTCCCCGGCGACGAGCACGTCCACGTCGGTATCGGCAATATGGCGAAGAATGTTTCTGAGGTTTTCCATGACAGGCGTCTGGCCGATCAGCGGCAAATTCTCCTGCGCATCTTCGGCTGCCTTCCGCAGCATGCGGTTTTCCAGAACAAGCCGCCGCTTCTCGCTTGCGCGACGCACGCTCTGGACGAGCCGATCGGCTGCGAAGGGTTTGGCGATGAAATCATAGGCACCATCCTGGATCGCCTGAACGGCCATGGGGATATCGCCGTGGCCGGTCATCAATATCACCGGGAGGTCGGCATCCATGCCTTGCAGCGTGGCGAAAAGTTGCAGTCCGTCGATCTCCGGCATGCGGATATCGGTGACGACGGGGCCGGCAAAGTCCGCCGGCAGGTCCCCCAGCGCGGCTTTTGCACCGTCATAGGCGGAAACGGAAAATCCGGCGAGTTCGAGCGTCTGGGTGGTGGCGCGGCGCAGATCCTTGTCGTCATCGATCAGCGCAACGGGCATCGGTGTGTCCATGACCTTAAGCCTTCCTCAGCTGAACGATGAACCGGGTTCCGTCGCTGTCGCTTGCAACCTCCATCCGGCCGCCGTAGTCGCCGATGATATCCTTGGAGATGACGAGGCCAAGGCCGAGGCCGCTTTCCTTCGAGGTGTTGAACGGCGTGAACAAGCCCTTGCGAATATCAGGCGGGATGCCGGGGCCGTTGTCGGCGACCGTCACCGTTACCATCCCTGCATCGGTGGATGTTCTGACCTCGACGCGACCGTCTCCGGCCTTCGGCGCCACCGCCTCCAGGGCGTTTTGAAGCAGGTTGATGAGCACCTGCTCGAGACGAATCCGGTTTCCCATCACCTGCAGTTCGTCGGGCGGCAGGTCGATGTCGAGCGTATCCATCCGCCCGGCAAACCGGCTGCGCAACAGCATCACCGCCCCCTCGATGACGTCTTTCAATCCGGTTGGTTCGGCGCTGCCGCGGCCTTTGCGGGCAAAGGTCTTCAGCTCCTCGGTGATCGAACCGATACGCTCCGTCAGCGCCGCGATGCTTTCGAGATTTTCGCCGGCAGGCGCAGTCTGGCCGCGATCGAGGAAGGTGCGGGCGTTATCGGCATAGGCACGGATGGTCGCCACCGGCTGGTTGATCTCATGGGCAACGCCGGCGGCCACCTGACCCAGGATGGCCAACCGGTTGGCCTGCACCAGATCCTGTTGCACGGCTTGCAGCTTCTGCTCCGTGCTCTTGTGGCCGATGATTTCAGCCTGCAGCCGGTCCCGCGCCTGGCTGAGATCCAGTGTCCGCTCGACTACCCGCCGTTCCAGTTCCTCCCGCGCCTGCTGTTCGCTGGAGATTCGCAGGGCGATCGCATGGCGGCGGCGCAAAAGGAAGGCTGCTCCGGCCAGCAGTGGCAAGAGTATCAGCAATGCCAGCATGCGGGCTTCGCGAATCCCCGCATCGACGGACGGCCCCAGCGCCACCAGATGCTGCAAATGCCATGCGGTCGCCGGCACCGACGTTGCGACATCGAGAAACCTGGTTTTCCCGGCATCGCCGGGCATGACGATCTCGACGACATCGAGCCCGTCGCCGAGGTTTCGGACCATGTCGAGGGGCAGGGGTTGAAGTGGCGCATCGCCGAATTGAAGGCTTTCGCGGATCGCCGTCAGCCGGTCTTTGGCGATCCGGCCGATCGTCATGAACCGCCATGATGGAAGACTGGTGATGAGGACAATGCCGCGCTCGTCAACGACGTAGGACGGGGTGCCTGAGGCGTTCCAATCCGCCTCGACGTCGTCGAACTCGACCTTGACCACGACGACGCCCAGCAGGCCATCGCTGCCCGAAATCCGTTGGGAGATATAGAGGCCCGGCTTCTTGCTGACCGTGCCGAGCGCGAAGTGCTCGGCCTGTCCTCGTTCGACCGCCCCCTGAAAATACTCGCGGAAACGATAGTCATTGCCGACGAAACTCGTCGGTTCGCGCCAGTTGCTGGCCGAAACCGCCATGCCGTCCTTGTCGATGACATAGATGACGGCAGCCTTCGTGCCCGCCGCCAAATTTTCCAGCTTCTGACTGAGGCGCTCGAACGCGCCGGCATCGTTTCCCGCCAGTGCGGCGGCGAGTGCCGCGTCCTGCGACAGCACGAAGGGAAGCGCCCGGTATTTTTCGAGAACCGTGCGCAGCAAAGCCGCATTCAGCCTCGAATCCATGCGGGCCTGTTCCTCGAGGGCAACCTCCGCACGGTGCCGACCGATCTCGCCGCTGGCCCATAGGCTTGCCACGACAGCGAGGAGGGCGAGCACAGTGTAGACCCACCACATCCGGCGGATGCGGTGTTGCAGGGGCAGCGAAGGCCACAATTTCTGCGACAGGGACATGGCAAATTTGTGCATCTTTCCGCATGAAACGCAAATGGATTTGTGCGGATTTCCGCATTGTTTAATGAGCCATTAGGAGCCCCGTAAATTTTTCCTTAATAAATTCAATCTGTTGGATGGTCGGCGCAAAACTGGCACGGCGATTGCGAAGAACCTGGGCAACAACGGCTGAGCTGTTGGACTTGAAGCGAACGGCTCGGGAGGCCGGAGTTCGTTCCGGACGAGCCATTAGGAGGACATCATGATCGCAGCACCACTCGATGCAGTCGCAGACAGCAAGGGCAAGAAGCCCTTTTATACCCATCTTTACGTTCAGGTTCTCGCCGCCATCGCCGCGGGTATCCTTCTCGGCCATTTCTATCCCGAATTCGGCACCCAGCTGAAGCCGCTCGGCGATGCCTTCATCAAGCTCGTCAAGATGATCATTGCCCCCGTCATCTTCCTGACGGTTGCGACCGGCATTGCCGGCATGAGCGACCTGCAGAAGGTCGGCCGCGTCGCCGGCAAGGCGATGCTCTACTTCCTGACATTCTCGACATTGGCGCTCATCATTGGCCTGATCGTCGCCAATGTCGTCCAGCCCGGCGCCGGCATGAACATCGATCCTGCCTCGCTGGATCCGGCCGCCGTCGCCGGCTACGCCGCAAAGGCGCATGAGCAGAGCATCGTCGGTTTCCTGACCAACATCATCCCGACGACGATCGTCGGCGCTTTTGCCGATGGCGACATTCTGCAGGTACTGTTCTTCTCGGTGCTCTTCGGCATCGCGCTCGCCATGGTCGGCGAAAAGAGCGAACCGGTCGTCAACTTCCTCAATGCCCTGACGGCGCCCGTGTTCAAGCTCGTCGCCATCCTCATGAAGGCAGCGCCGATCGGCGCCTTCGGCGCCATGGCATTCACCATCGGCAAGTACGGCGTCGGATCGATCGCCAACCTCGCCATGCTGATCGGCACCTTCTACATCACCTCTCTGCTCTTCGTCCTCGTCGTTCTCGGCGCGGTCGCCCGCTACAACGGCTTCTCGATCGTGGCGCTGCTGCGCTACATCAAGGAAGAACTGCTGCTGGTCCTCGGCACCTCGTCTTCGGAGGCTGCCCTTCCGGGGCTGATGAACAAGATGGAAAAGGCTGGCTGCAAGCGCTCGGTCGTCGGTCTCGTCATCCCGACCGGTTATTCCTTCAATCTCGACGGCACCAACATCTACATGACGCTGGCAGCGCTGTTCATTGCCCAGGCAACCGGTATTCAGCTTTCCTGGGGTGATCAGATCCTGCTGCTGCTGGTCGCGATGCTGAGCTCCAAGGGTGCCGCAGGCATCACCGGCGCCGGCTTCATCACGCTTGCCGCAACGCTCTCCGTCGTGCCCTCCGTGCCGGTCGCCGGCATGGCGCTTATCCTCGGCATCGACCGCTTCATGTCGGAATGCCGGGCGCTGACCAACCTCGTCGGCAATGCGGTCGCCACGATCGTTGTGGCACGTTGGGAAAACGAGCTGGATACGGCGCAGCTTGCCGCGGCACTGGGCGGCCAGACCGGAGAGGATATTTCGGCTGCCGGGCTGCAGCCGGCTGAATAACTGACCGAACTGTCCGCAGTCCTAAAATTCTTTCAACGGCCCGTCATCCAGCGGGCCGTTTCTCTTTTCTGCCTCAGCTGCGATTGTCGCCGAAAAGGCTGTTGTAAATGGCGCCGATCGCGCTCGCTTCTTTCTCCAGTGCGAAATTCGCCCTGACATGCCGCAGCGCATTCTCGCCATGCGCGATCGCCAGCGCGGGATCTGCGATATAGGGCGCGATTGCCCGCGTCAGCGCCTCGCCATCGCCGGCGGCGACGACCGAGCCCGTCTCGCCCGTGACGATGAGTTCGGCATAGGCGCCGGCGTCCGATGCCACCACCGCAGTGCGCGAGGCCATGGCTTCGAGCGGCGTCAGGCCGAAACCCTCGTTGCGGGAGGGGGCGACGTAAAGCGTCAGGCGGCGATACCAGACCTTGATGTCAGGCACTTCGCCGAGGAAGAGGATACGGTCGCTGAGCCCGGCGGCCGCGACATCCGCCTTAAGTTTGTCGCCAAATGCCGTGTGTTCGGCCGTCACCCGGCCGGAGACGACCGCCGTCCACTCGGGGTGCTGCGGCAGCAGTTCGATCATCGCCTGGACGAAAAGATCGGTGCCCTTCTGATGGCGCACGCGGCCGAAGCAGCCGATGAGATGGCGGCCCGGCAGGCTGGTGGCGGCGATGCCGTCCTCCGCTGTTTCCGGCGGATGGAACAGAGCAAGGTCGACGCCGTGCTGGATGACCGTGTGCGGCACCTCGAGGAACGAGCCGGATCGATCGCTAGTCGCGATGACGGCGTCCATGCGACGGATCAGCCATTTCGTATAGGCGGTGTGCCGGCGTTGCGCGGCCGAGGTGAAGAGAAGCTTCAGCGGCATGCGCAACAGTTGGCGCAGCAGGATGCCGACCGCCATCTCGTTGTTGCGGCGAGCGTGCCAGACGCGCTGGCGCCGGCGCGCCGGCGGGCGCCAGAGGCCGAGGAGCTGCCGCCCCTTAAGTTTCGGCAGGTCCTCCGGCAGGCCGGGCCCGAGTGTCGCGATCTTGATGCCGAGCCGGATCTGGCATGGGATGAGCTGGACGATAGTCGATGTGACGCCGGAGAGCCGGCGCTTGAAATTGGGCGCAATGATCTCGACGTCACGGATATCGGGCAAGGGAGGGGTCTCGCGGCTGGCGGGCGATCAGCCCCAGGAAACCTGGAGGATTTCGTAGGCCTTGGAGCCGCCCGGCGCATTGACCTCGATGGAATCTCCGACTTCCTTGCCGATCAGAGCACGGGCGATCGGCGAGGAGATGGAGATGCGGCCGGCCTTGACGTCGGCTTCCTGGTCGCCGACGATCTGGTAGGTCTTTTCTTCATCGGTGTCCTCGTCGATGAGTTTCACCTTGGCGCCGAACTTGATCTTGTCGCCCGACATCTTGGTGAGGTCGATGACCTCGGCGCGCGCCGTCAGGTCTTCCAGCTCGCTGATGCGGCCTTCGTTGTGACTCTGGGCTTCCTTGGCGGCGTGGTATTCGGCGTTTTCGGAAAGGTCGCCATGGGCACGGGCTTCGGCGATCGCCTCGATGATTCGAGGGCGCTCCTCCTGCTGACGCCAGCGCAGCTCTTCCTGCAGCTTGACGAAACCGCCCGGTGTCATCGGTACCTTTTCAACCATTTTTCTGTCCTTCAATCCTCGTATCCGCACAATTAGCGGCGAACACAAAAGAAAACAGGTCCCGAAGGGGAGCTTCGGAACCGTGCCACAATCTTAGTCGGACGCTTATAGCAGATCGCCAAGGCCGATTTCCAGAAAATTCGCATAAAAGAAACGCGGCCCGCCCCGATATCAGGTGGTGCGACTTGAAAATGGGCAGAAATCGGATCGTCCCGATTGACTCTGCATGCCGGAACATATAGTGAACATACTAATGAAGAAGTCGCTCACAGAACGCTTGGCCATCCTTTCCGATGCCGCGAAATATGATGCTTCCTGCGCTTCCAGTGGAACGGTGAAGCGTGATTCTCGGGCAAGCGGCGGGCTCGGTTCGACCGAGGGATCCGGCATCTGTCATGCCTATGCACCGGACGGGCGGTGCATTTCGCTTCTGAAAATACTGCTGACCAATTTCTGCATCTACGACTGCGCCTATTGCGTCAATCGCTCGTCGAGCAATGTCGAACGGGCGCGCTTCACGCCCGAAGAGGTCATCTGGCTGACGCTGGAATTCTACCGCCGCAACTATATCGAAGGCCTGTTCCTTTCCTCCGGCATTATTCGTTCGTCCGATTACACGATGGAAGAGATGGTCCGCATCGTCCGCGAACTGCGCGTGACACATAATTTCCGCGGCTATATCCATCTGAAATCGATCCCCGAGGCGTCGCCGCGTCTGATTGAGGAAGCGGGGCTTCATGCAGACAGACTGTCGCTCAATATCGAGTTGCCGACGGATAACGGCATCACCCGCTTCGCGCCGGAAAAGAAGCCTGCCAATATCAGGCGATCGATGGGGGATCTGAGGTTGAAGATCGAGGCCGCCGGCGAACCGACGCTGCGCACGAAGAAGCGTCAGCGTTTCGTGCCGGCCGGCCAAAGCACACAGATGATCGTCGGCGCCGATGGCGCGAACGATGCGACCATCCTTGCGACCAGCGGCCGGCTTTACAGCAGCTACGGGCTGAAGCGCGTCTATTATTCCGCCTTCAGCCCGATTCCGGACTCGTCGAAAAACCTGCCGCTGATCAAGCCGCCGCTGATGCGCGAGCACCGGCTCTATCAGGCCGACTGGCTCTATCGATTCTACGGTTTCGGCATCGACGAGATCACCGCAAACCAGGCGGGCGGCATGCTCGATCTCAGCCTCGACCCCAAGCTTGCCTGGGCGCTCGCCAATCGGGCCGAATTTCCCGTCGATATTAACAAGGCCGAGCGTGAGCGGTTGCTGCGCGTGCCCGGTCTCGGCACCAAGACCGTCAAAGCGATCGTTTCGGCGCGGCGTTTTCGCCGGTTGCGGCTCGATGATCTCCAGCGGCTCGGCATTTCGATCAAGAAGGTTCAGTCTTTCATCTCGGCGGAAGGCTGGTCGCCGCGCCGATTGATCGAGCGCCCCGACCTTCGCGCCATGTTCGAACCGCAACCCGAACAATTGTCGTTGCTGTGATGCGCCGGGTCGTGCTTGCAGGACGCGGGGAGCTTGCCGAATGGCGTGACGCCGCGCGCGCTTTCGCGGTCGCCGGCATCCTGCCGGAAGAGATCGATTGGCGCGAAAAAAGCGAGGAGGCGGACCTTGCGTTTCAACGCGACGCCATGCCGCCGGCGCCTATCATGGCACGCAAGCCGATGACGGTGCCGCCCGCCTTCATCGATCTCGCGGAGACAGTTCTCTGCCATTCCGACGCGGCGCGTTTTTCCCTGCTTTACCGTCTGCTCTGGCGGCTGCAACTGGACCGGCAACTGCTTGAAGTGGCTTCCGACGAGGACGTCGCCCGTGCCAGGCTGATGGCGAAAAACGTTCGGCGCGACGCGCACAAGATGACGGCCTTCGTTCGCTTCAAGGAGGTTGGTGCGGTGTCGGTGGGCCGTCGAAAATTCCTCGCCTGGTTCGAGCCGGATCACCATATCGTCAGGCGCACAGCGCCCTTCTTTCAACGGCGCTTCACCGACATGGACTGGCTGATCGCGACGCCCAAGGGATCGGCCGCCTGGGACGGCGAGCGGCTGACGATGAGCGACGAACCGTGTGAAAAACCCAATCTCATCGATGCTACCGACGAACTTTGGCGCACCTACTACGCCAGCATTTTCAATCCGGCGCGGTTGAAGCTGAAGGCGATGCAGGCGGAGATGCCGAAAAAATACTGGAAGAACCTGCCGGAAGCCGATCTCATCCCTGGGCTGATCGCATCGGCGGAGAGCCAGGTGCGGGCCATGGCTGCACGGGAGGCGACCCAGTCGTTGCCCTTTCACGATCGCCTGCAGGAAGCCGCGCGCAGCATTCCGGCCGAGCCCGAAGCGCCGGCGGGCACGCTGGAAGCACTGCGCGCGGAAGCTGCCGCCTGCACCCGCTGTCCGCTTCATGCGAAGGCCACGCAAACCGTATTCGGGGAGGGGCCACGCGATGCCGAGGTGATGTTCGTTGGCGAGCAGCCGGGCGACCAGGAGGATATATCAGGGCGCCCCTTCGTCGGTCCGGCCGGCAGGCTGCTGGATCAGGTGATCACTGAAGCGGGCATTGATCGCTCAACGCTTTACGTCACCAATGCCGTCAAGCATTTCAAATATGAGCCGCGCGGCAAGCGTCGCATCCATCAGAAGCCCAATATGGGCGAGGTGAAGCATTGCCGCTGGTGGCTCAATCTGGAGATGGCACTGATCAAGCCGAAGCTCATCGTTGCGATGGGGGCGACGGCGCTCGCGGCGCTGACCGATACGAAACAGCGGCTTCAGGATGTCAGGGGGAAAGCGATCGCGATCGATGAGGAGCGAACGCTCTTCGTGACGGTGCATCCATCCTATCTGCTGCGTATTCCCGATGAGCGGCTGAGAGCGGAGGAACTGGCACGATTTCGCGAAGATATGCTGATGGTTCAGCGCCTTATGGTGGCCGCTGCATAAACTGATTCAGAAGCCTCCGGTGGTGCCCCAATGCCAAGGCTGGCGCCATCGCTCATCGAGCGATGGCGTTCCGTATCTCAGGCGAAATAGCTCTGCAGCGGCCGCACTTCCAGATTGCCGGCCTTCAGCGCCTTGATTGCCTGGGCGGCGGCTTCGGCGCCTGCCATCGTCGTGTAATAGGGCACCTTCTGCATCAGCGTCGCACGGCGCAGCGACTTGGAGTCGGAGATCGCCTTGTTGCCATCGGTGGTGTTGATGACGAGCTGGACCTGGCGGTTGCGGATCGCGTCCTCGATGTGCGGACGGCCTTCCAGCACCTTGTTGATCTTGGTGGCGGTGATACCGTTTTCGGCGAGGAAGCGGGCGGTGCCGCCGGTCGCCAGCACTTTGAAGCCCTGTTCGACGAGGATGCTGATCGCCGGCAGCACGCGCGGCTTGTCGGCGTCGCGGACGGAGACGAAGACCGTGCCGTCACGCGGCAGCTCGACGCCGGCGCCGAGTTGCGACTTGGCGAAGGCCAGTGCAAAATCGGTATCGAGGCCGATGACTTCACCGGTCGAGCGCATTTCCGGGCCGAGCAGCGTGTCGACGCCGGGGAAACGGGCGAAGGGGAAGACGGCTTCCTTGACAGCGATGTGCTTCAGCTTGCGCGGATCGGGCTTTTCGCCGTAGGCGGCGAAGGTCGCATCGAGTTTTTCGCCGGCCATGACGCGGGCGGCGATCTTGGCGATCGGCGCGCCGATGGTCTTGGCGACGAAGGGCACGGTTCGCGAGGCGCGCGGATTGACTTCGAGAACGTAGACGGTGCCGTCCTTGATGGCGAACTGGACGTTCATCAGGCCGCCGACATTGAGCGCCTTGGCCATGGCTTTCGCCTGGCGTTCCAGCTCGTCGAGCATCTCGTTGGAGAGCGTGCGCGGCGGCAGCGAGCAGGCGCTGTCGCCGGAATGGATGCCGGCTTCCTCGATATGCTCCATGATGCCGGCGACATAGACGTCGGTGCCGTCCGAGAGGCAGTCGACGTCGACTTCGATGGCGTGGCTGAGATAGCTGTCGAAGAGCAGCGGGTTCTTGCCGAGCAGAGTGTTGATCTGGCCGGTCTTGTCGTTGGGATAGCGCTGCTTGATATCCTCAGGCACCAGTTCAGGCACGGTATCGAGCAGGTAGCTCTGCAGCTGGCCTTCCGAATGCAGGATCTGCATGGCGCGGCCGCCAAGCACGTAAGAGGGACGCACGACCAGCGGGAAGCCGATTTCGGTGGCGACCATGCGGGCCTGCTCGACCGAATAAGCAATGCCGTTGTTCGGCTGGTTGAGGTCGAGCTTCATCAGGAGCTTCTGGAAGCGGTCGCGGTCCTCGGCAAGGTCGATCATATCGGGCGCGGTGCCGAGGATCGGGATGCCGTTCTTTTCCAGCGCCTCGGCAAGCTTCAGCGGCGTCTGGCCGCCGAACTGGACGATGACGCCGACGACTTCACCTCTTTCCTGTTCTGCCCGCAGGATCTCGATCACGTCCTCGGCCGTCAGCGGCTCGAAATAGAGGCGGTCCGACGTGTCGTAGTCGGTCGAGACTGTTTCCGGGTTGCAGTTGATCATGATCGCCTCATAACCCGCATCCTTCAGCGCGAAGGCGGCGTGGCAGCAGCAATAGTCGAACTCGATGCCCTGGCCGATACGGTTCGGGCCACCGCCAAGGATGACAACCTTCTTGCGGTCGGACACTTCAGCCTCGGAGCGGGCGGCGCCGACGAAAGGCGTCTCATAGGTGGAATACATATAGGCGGTCGGCGAGGCGAACTCGGCCGCACAGGTATCGATGCGCTTGAAGACAGGGCGGACGTTCAGCTTGTTACGGAATTCGGCGACTTCCTTCGGGCGCTTGCCGGTCAGCGTCGCCAGGCGCGCGTCGGAAAAGCCCATGGCCTTCAGCATGCGCAGGTTGGCGGCATCATCAGGCAGACCGTGCTCGCGGATCCGGGCTTCCATCTCGACGATATTCTTGAGCTCGGCGATGAACCAGGGATCGATCTTGCAGCCTTCGTGGACTTCGGCTTCGCTCATGCCCTGGCGCAGCGCCTGGGCGACCATGCGCAGGCGATCGGGCGTCGGCGTGCCGATTGCGGCGCGGATGGCGTTCTGGCTGGATTCGCCTTCTTCAAAGCCGGGGATCTCGATCTCGTCGAGTCCGGTCAGACCGGTTTCGAGGCCGCGCAGCGCCTTCTGCAGCGATTCGGCGAAGGTGCGGCCGATCGCCATGACTTCACCGACCGATTTCATAGCGGTGGTCAGAACAGGCGAGGCGCCGGGGAATTTCTCGAAGGCGAAACGCGGGATCTTGGTGACGACGTAGTCGATCGACGGTTCGAAGGAGGCAGGCGTTGCGCCGCCGGTGATGTCGTTATCCAGCTCGTCGAGCGTATAGCCGATCGCGAGCTTGGCGGCGATCTTGGCGATCGGGAAGCCGGTGGCCTTGGAGGCGAGCGCCGACGAGCGCGAGACGCGCGGGTTCATTTCGATGACGACGAGACGGCCGTCTTTCGGATTGACGGCGAACTGGACGTTCGAGCCGCCGGTCTCGACCCCGATCTCGCGCAGCACCGCGATCGAGGCGTTGCGCATGATCTGGTATTCCTTGTCCGTCAGCGTCAGGGCCGGGGCGACGGTGATCGAATCGCCGGTATGGACGCCCATCGGGTCGATGTTTTCGATCGAGCAGATGATGATGCAGTTGTCCGCCTTGTCGCGGACGACCTCCATTTCATATTCCTTCCAGCCGAGCACCGATTCCTCGACCAGCACTTCGGTGGTCGGCGAGGCATCGAGGCCGCCGCCGACGATCTCGAAGAATTCCGAACGGTTGTAGGCGATGCCGCCGCCGGTGCCGCCGAGCGTGAAGGAGGGACGGATGATCGCGGGAAGGCCGACATGGTCGATCGCCTGGGCGGCAATCGCCATGGCATGGCTCATATAACGCTGCTTGCGGTCGCTCTCGCCGAGGTTCCACTGGTTTTCCAGCTCGTCCAGCGCCTTGTCGAGGTCGGATCCCGAGAGGCTATCACGCAGCTTGACGCGCTCGGCCTCGTGCGTCTTGCGGTCGAGGTCCTTGATGTCGGTGGCGTTCGCCAGCATCGAGCGCGGAGTTTCCAGCCCAATGCGGGCCATCGCCTCGCGAAACAGAGCGCGGTCCTCGGCCATGTCGATGGCGGCGGGCTTGGCGCCGATCATCTCCACATTGTAGCGGTCGAGCACGCCCATGCGCTTCAGCGAAAGCGCGGTGTTCAGCGCCGTCTGACCGCCCATGGTCGGCAGCAGCGCATCCGGGCGTTCCTTGGCGATGATCTTGGCGACAACCTCGGGGGTGATCGGCTCGACATAGGTGGCGTCGGCAAGGCCCGGATCGGTCATGATCGTCGCCGGGTTGGAGTTGACGAGGATGACGCGGTAGCCTTCCTCCTTCAGCGCCTTGCAGGCCTGGGTGCCGGAATAGTCGAACTCGCAAGCCTGGCCGATAACGATCGGTCCCGCGCCGATGATAAGGATCGATTTGATGTCTTGGCGCTTCGGCATGGGTGCTTCCGTTTTCTGGCTGCGCAGAAAGCCGGCCAGGGTGGGAGATCACCGGGTCGGGTCGCGCATGCTGGGTCTTTTCAGGCTAGAAGCGGCTTATAGGCAAATGTATTTGCAAACGGAACCCCATAAATCGCGGAATCGACAGGAATCCAACACGCGAAAGACTATTTCCCATCAGGCACGACCGCCACCCCGATTTCGCTGTCGCCCTGCTTCCGGAAGAGCGAAAGCGGGAGTCCCGTCAAGCGCTTGGTGCCTCTTCTTTACGTGAAGCGGTGGCGCACATCCTCGGCATAGCTGCGGCTGACCGGTATTGCCGTGCCGTCGCGGGTAAGGATCAGCAGCCTGCCATTGTCGCGTTTCAAGCTTTCGACATGGGCGTCGGCCACCCAGTGCGAGCGATGGACGCGAAGGCCCGGCGTCGCGGCGGTTTCCTTCAGCGCATCGGCGAAACGCAAGAGCACCAGTTCGCGCCCGCGGCTGGTCACCACCTCGGTATAGTGATCCTGGACGGAAAGGCGCAGCAGCGAGCCACGATTCTCAGTCTTCAGCCGGTCGAGGATCGAGGCTGCGGGGCTGGTTTCCGTAGGTGCTGCGGCTTCGGCTATTTTCTGGCTCATCGCCATGTAGGTCAAAAGGCAGAAGAGGGCGCAGAGCGGCACCGCAAAAAGCGCGCGCTGCAGGCCGCTTTCCAGCGTGGTCGCTTCGCCGGTGAAGACATAGTCGACGAGGCCGATGGCAAAACCGATCGGCAGGGCGGCTATGAGCGAGCCCGCCATCATGCGGGCGAACATCGAAACGATCACTCCCTGCAGCAGTCTTTCGGCTGCGACTGCGCAGAGAATGGCGATCGTCCAGGCAATGGCATGCAGGCTCAGCCAGTAGGCGAGGCGTTCGCCGAAGGCCATGCTTTCCATCGTGCCGTAGGGACCGGTGAAGGCAAAGAGCAGGACGATCGCGGCAAAGGTTCCCCAGAAGCGCCGGGAGTGGAGAAAGACCTGCAATTCGCGAAGCGTGGATTGCAAGAAGAGGTAAATCACGAAGTTTTCCTGCCGTTTGCGCGGTTCGGATTGAGGCGGATGAAGTCTTGGCGGAAAGAAGGACCGAATTCAACCGGATGTCGCTGATGACCCTCGAACCGCTCCTCGGCGCCCCGCTCGCCGTTCAGATCCATGTCACTGCTGTTACGCCGGCGGCACTTCTCGGCGCCTATATCCTGCTGCGCCCCAAGGGCACGCCGCTGCACCGTCTGCTCGGCAGGATCTGGATGGCGCTGATGGTTGTCACGGCGGTATCGAGCTTCTTCATTCACGAACTCGATCTCTTCTATGGGTTCAGCCCGATCCATCTCCTGTCGATTGCAACGTTGTTCGGCAGCTGGAATGCGATCGCGGCGGCTCGCCGCGGCGATATCCGTCTGCATAAGCGCATCGTCGCCGGCCTTTATTTCGGCGGCATCGTGCTTGCCGGCCTGTTCACTTTCCTGCCCGGCCGGATCATCCATGCGGTCGTCTTCACCGGCGCGGAACGGCCGGCTGTCCTTGCTGCGGCGGTGATCGGCTCGATCCTGATCGCAATCGTGCTGCGTCGCCGACGCGGGCGCCTGATTGCTCGATGAAGTCGCTGGAATTCCGGCCGCCGACGGATATATAGATTCCTTGAGTGCAAGCACAGGCATTGCCGGGGAGAGCGAAGATGGAATGGAGAGGCCGGCGTCAGTCCGACAATATCGAGGATCGCCGTGGCGGTCCGACCGGCGGCGGTTTCGGCCGCGGCGGTGGCTTCAACTTTCCTTCCGGCGGCGGCGTTCGCCGCGCCGGCGGCGGCCTCAGCATCGGCACGATCATCTTCCTCGTCGTCATCTATTTCATCTTCAAGATGATGGGCATCGATCTGCTGCAGATGCTCGAGACCGGCGGCACGACGAGTGGCCCGGGCTACGAGCAGAGCCAGTCCGGCGGAACACGCGCGCCCGCCAATGACGAGATGACCGCCTTCATGCGCACCGTTCTTGCTGAGACCGAGGATACCTGGCAGGGCATCTTCCAGGCGCAGGGCCAAAATTACGAGGAGCCGCGCCTCGTGCTGTTCTCGGGCTCGACGGCATCGGCCTGCGGCTCCGCATCATCTGCAACAGGTCCTTTCTACTGCCCCGGTGACCACAAGCTCTATCTCGATACCGAATTCTTCCAGGAGCTTTCCGACCGCTTTGGCGCGTCGGGCGATTTCGCCGAAGCCTATGTCGTTGCCCATGAGGTCGGTCATCACGTGCAGAACCTGCTCGGCATCCTGCCGAAGTTCAACCAGGCCCGCCAGCGCATGAGCGAAGCCGACGCCAACAAGATGTCGGTGCGCGTCGAGCTGCAGGCCGATTGCTTTGCGGGCATCTGGGGCAAATATACCCAGCAGAAGGGCCTGCTCGAGTCAGGCGATCTGGAGGAAGCGCTGAACGCAGCCCAGCAGATCGGCGACGATTCGCTGCAGAAGCGGTCACAGGGTTACGTCGTGCCGGAAAGCTTCAACCACGGTACCTCGGAGCAGCGGGTCAAATGGTTCAAGCGCGGCTTCGACAGCGGCCAGCTGTCGGCCTGCGATACCTTCTCAGGACCGGTTTGAAGAGAGATGAAGGGGCGCATGGCACGAAGCACATCGCAGCCCCTTCCACTCCTTGCTTACTTCTCGCTGTCCATATGCTGCAGCATATGCTCGGGATAACGCCCACCCGCCGCCGCGTCTTTCGGCACGGCGCGTTCGATGACGGCGAAGTCTTCCGGTGACAGGTCGACGGCGCGTGAGCCGAGCGCTTCCAAGTCGGTCGCGGCGGCGAGCGCCGATGATCGGGACGATGTCCTTGCCCTTGGCGGCGACCCAGGCGATGGCGATCTGGGCGACCGAGACGCTCTTTGCCTTGGCAATCTCGCGCAGCTTCTCCACCAGAGCGAGGTTCTGCTCGATATTGCCTTCCTGGAAGCGCGGGCTGTAGGCGCGGAAATCGCCGGCCGTTCCGCCCTGACCCTTCTGCCAGTGGCCGCTGATCAGGCCGGGCGAGAGCACGCCGTATGCGGTGATCGAAATGCCGAGTTCACGTGTCGTCGGCAGGATCTTCTCCTCGATGCCGCGCGAGATCAGCGAATATTCGATCTGCAGGTCGACGATTGGGGCCACAGTGGCGGCGCGGCGGATCGTGTCGGCGCCGACTTCCGACAGGCCGATATGCTTGACATAACCCGCCTTGACCATGTCGGCGATGGCGCCGACCGTGTCCTCGATCGGCACGTTCGGATCGAGGCGGGCGGGACGGTAGATGTCGATGTAGTCGACGCCGAGGCGCTGCAGCGTATAGCTGAGGAAGTTCTTCACCGCGACCGGGCGGGCGTCGATGCCGCTCCAGCCGCCGACGGGATCGCGCAGGCCGCCGAACTTGACGCTGATGACGGCGTCTTGGCGCCTGCGACCCTTCAATGCCTCGCCGATCAGCATTTCGTTATGGCCCATGCCGTAGAAATCGCCGGTGTCGAGCAGGTTGATGCCGGCATCGAGCGCGGCATGGATCGTCGCGATGCTTTCTGCGCGATCGGAGGGGCCGTACATGCCCGACATGCCCATGCAGCCGAGGCCGATGGCCGAGACATCGGGTCCGGTCTTTCCCAAACGATAGGTCTGCATTGTTTTCTCCATCAGTTTGCGCCGCGCGATCGGACATCCGCGCCGGGCGTCGTCCTCGATACCGTTCTACCGCTTTCGCATTCGGGCGATAATCGGACGGCATCGAACAGGCTGTGCGGCGAAATGCACAATGACCGGTCTTCTCTTGGACCAGTCTTCTCTTGGACTGGGCTTCTCTGGTGATCTGGATGCCGTCGCGGCGATTGCAAGGGACTCTTCGCCCGGCGATCCGCTGGGCGGCTCTCGATCTCCTGAAGCTGGAACGGCAGCGCGCGCCCATCGGTTGAGGCCTCTCATAAATTTCCCGTTGAGCATTATCAAAAACTTTGAAATGTTCACGGATTGTTTCGGTTTCTTTTCTGAGCTATGTCACTTTCTCGGCGACGAGATCGTCTTTTCAGAAGCAACCGCTGTAGAGATGCCTCATGCTTGACCCTAAATTCGTTCGCCGCGGCCTTTTCCTGGTCTTCATCATCCTCTTCCTCGACATTATCGGTATTGCCATCATCATGCCGGTGCTGCCCGCCTATCTGGAGCAGCTGACCGGCGACAGCGTCAGCGACGCAGCGATTGACGGCGGCTGGCTGATGCTCGTCTATGCCGGCATGCAATTCCTGTTCGCGCCGCTGCTCGGAAACCTGTCCGACCGTTTCGGCCGCCGGCCGATCCTGTTGCTTTCGGTGCTGACCTTCGCGATCGACAATTTCATCTGCGGCATCGCCACCAGCTTCTGGATGCTGTTCGTCGGCCGCGTGCTTGCTGGTATCAGTGGCGGCAGTTTCGCCACCTGCTCGGCCTATATCGCCGATATCAGCACGGAGGAGAACCGGGCGAAAAATTTCGGGCTGATCGGCATCGCCTTCGGCGTCGGCTTCACCATCGGCCCCGTCGTTGGCGGTGTCCTCGGCGAATTCGGCCCGCGTGTGCCGTTCCTCGGCGCGGCTGCGCTGTCGCTTCTGAATTTCATCGCCGCCTGTTTCCTTTTGCCCGAGACGCTGGAGGCGAAGAACCGCCGCCGGTTCGAGTGGAAACGTGCCAATCCGCTCGGCGCGTTGCGCCAGATGCGCCATTATCCTGGCATCGGCTGGGTCAGCCTCGTCATGTTCCTGTTTTTCCTGGCGCATGCCGTCTATCCCTCGGTCTGGTCGTTCGTCTCGACCTATCGCTACGGCTGGAGCGAGGGACAGATCGGCCTGTCGCTCGGCATTTACGGCATCGGCGCCGTGATCGTCATGGGGCTGGTTCTGCCGCGGATCGTGCCGGTGCTCGGCGAGTGGAAGACCGCTCTTCTCGGCCTGTGCTTCTCGGCCGTCGGTCTCACCGGCTATGCCTTCGCCTGGGAGGGCTGGGTCGTCTATGTCATCATCGTTGCGACTGTCATGGAAAACGTCGCCGATCCGCCGCTGCGCAGCATTGCCGCCGGCATGGTGCCGCCTTCGGCGCAGGGTGAGCTGCAGGGCGCGCTTACCAGCCTCAGCAGCGTCACCACCATCGCCGGACCGTTGATCTTCACGCAGATGTTCGGTTACTTCACGCGGCCCGAGGCGCCGGTCACTTTTGCCGGCGCGCCCTATCTTGCCGCCGCCCTGTTCATCCTGGTGGCCGCCGGCGTGTTCCTCCTGCGGGTCCGGGTCCGCGAGCCGGCTGAGGCGCTGGAAGCGGCCGGTTGATCGATCAGAAACGCTGATGCGATGATGAATTTTTCATCATCTGCCTCATTTGGGGTAGTTCTTTGCAGGGCTTTGATCTAAGCCCGGATGATATTTCGCCGCAAGCTGCGGCGACGCATATTTCAATCACAGGACTGGTGTCATGGACACGCCGATCGACGCGCGCAGACTTGCGCCGACAAACGATAATCGTTGGAGCGCACATTTCCGTGCCACGCTGGCGCTCGGCATTCCGCTGATCGGCGCCCAGCTCGCTCAGCTCGGCATCCACACCACCGACGTGATGATCATCGGACGTCTCGGCGCCGAGCAGCTGGCGGCGATGGTGCTGTCGGCCCAATTCCTCTTCACGATCCTTATCTTCGGATCGGGCTTTGCGATCGCCGTCATTCCGCTGGTGGCCCAGGCCTATGGCCGCGGCGACGTCGTCTCGGTGCGCCGATCGCTGCGCATGGGTCTCTGGGTGGTGATCGGATTCTGGATCATCATGCAACCGGCCTTCTTCAATGCGGAACAGATCCTGCTTTTTGCGCAGCAGAAGCCCGAGGTGGCCAAGCTCGCACACGGCTACATCATGATCGGTCAGTTCGGCGTGTTGCCGGCGCTGCTCTTCAACGTCATGCGCTCGCTCGTCAGCGCCATCGGCAAGGCGGGCATCATCCTCAACGTCACCATCGCCACGCTGGTGATGAACGCGATCTTTGCCTATATCCTCGTACTCGGCCATTTCGGCTTTCCGGCGATGGGGCTCGAGGGTGCGGCGATCGTTTCGGTCGTGGTGCAGACAGCCGGCTTCCTCTTCATCCTGGCTTTCGTGCAGCGGCGGGAAGAGACGCGGCGCTACGAGATCTTCGTGCGGTTCTGGAAACCCGACTGGCACGCGCTGCTGGAGGTCATCCGGCTCGGTTTCCCGATCAGCGTCACCATCCTTGCCGAGGTCAGCCTGTTCACGGTGGCTTCGCTGCTGATGGGCTATATCGGCACCATCGAGCTTGCGGCTCATGGCATTGCCCTGCAATGGGCCTCGATCGCCTTCATGATTCCGCTCGGCCTCAGCCAGGCGGCAACGGTGCGCGTCGGTGTCGCCCACGGGCAGGGCGATTATCAGGGGCTGGTGCGCGCTTCGATCACCGTGCTCGTCCTCGCCTGCGCCATTTCGGCGGTGGGCAGCGTGCTCTTTGCCTCCATGCCGCAATTCCTCGGCAGCTGGTTCCTCGACGTCAACTCGCCCGAGGCGCCCGAGGTACTTGCCTATGCCGGGCCGCTGATCGTCGTTGCCGGCCTTTTCCAGCTGGTCGACGGGCTGCAGGTGATCGCCAATGGATTGCTGCGCGGCCTCAAGGACGCCCGTGTGCCGATGATCATGGCGTTGATCGCCTACTGGCCGATCGGCTTCTTCCTCGCCTGGGCCTTTGCCTTCCCGCTCGGTTTCGGCGGCATCGGCATCTGGTTCGGCTTCCTCGTCGGGCTGGCGGCGGCTGCCGTCATGCTCTGCGCGCGCTTCTACCTTCTTCTTCGCCGGGAGGGAGTGACGGCGGGCGCCTGATATCTCCTGATCAGGCTGCGACCGGCTTGTAGCCGGCGATATCGGCGCGGATGCCGAGCCGTTCGAACATTTCCTGCGGACTAAGGTTCGCCGTTGCCTGCGCGGCGGCGACCGCTGCCTGCGACCGCTCGAACGCCTCGGCATTTTCCCATTCGGCGATCGCCACGAAGTTGAATTCGCCGGGTCCGGCGACCTGTTCCAGGACGGAGTGACGGGTGAAGCCTTCCTGCGCCTGCAGCAAGGTATGTGTGCATACCATATGCATCAGGAACTCGTCGCGCGCCGGGGGCGGTACGGCGAACTTGTCGATCCTGTAGAAAACGCCGTTCATCCATTCTCTCCTGCATCATATGTTTGCAGGTAGCTCTGTAATTCCTCAAGTTAGGTTGAGGTCAATATACGAACGAAGAAAAAGGCCCACCTGTGCGAGCCTTCATCAGAAGTGTGAATTATTTGAAATCAGCGTTCGGCGAGCGCCGGTTCGCCCTTCTTCTCGCGCACCATGTTGATGAAGCGGCGGAAGAGATAGTGGCTGTCCTGCGGGCCCGGAGAGGCTTCCGGATGGTGCTGGACCGAGAAGACCTGCTTGCCGAGGACGCGCAGGCCGCAATTGGTGCCGTCGAAAAGCGAAATATGAGTCTCTTCAACGCCATCCGGCAGCGACTTCGAGTCGACCGCGAAGCCGTGGTTCATCGAGACGATCTCGACCTTGCCGGTCGTATGGTCCTTGACGGGGTGGTTGGCGCCGTGATGGCCCTGATGCATCTTCTCGGTCTTCGCGCCGAGTGCGAGACCCAGCATCTGGTGGCCGAGGCAGATGCCGAAGACTGGGATATCGGTCTTGATCAGCGTCTTGATGACAGGCACGGCATAGTCGCCGGTTGCCGCCGGATCGCCCGGGCCGTTCGACAGGAAGATGCCGTCCGGCTGCATGGCGAGCACGTCTTCGGCGCTCGTCGCGGCCGGCACGACGGTCACCTTGCAGTCGAGGCCGGCAAACAGGCGCAGGATGTTGCGCTTGACGCCGTAATCGAGGCAGACGACGTGGTATTTCGCGTCCGTTGCCTTGAGTTCACCGTAGCCTTCATTCCAGACCCACGGCGTTTCGGTCCATTGCGAGGACTGGCCCGACGAGGCGATCTTGGCGAGGTCGAGACCTTCAAGCCCACTCCAGGCTTTGGCTTCGGCCTTCAGCGTCTCGATGTCGAAGACGCCGTTCGGATCGTGGGCGATGACCGCGTTCGGAGCGCCGTTCTCACGGATCCAGGCGGTCAGTGCGCGCGTGTCGATGCCGCAGAGACCGATGACGCCGCGGGCCTTCAGCCATTGGTCGAGGTGCTTGGCGGCGCGGTAGTTCGAGGGCTCAGTGATGTCGGCCTTGAAGATGACGCCAACGGCGCCGTGGCGGGCGGCAGGCGTCAGGTCCTCGATGTCTTCATCATTGGTGCCGATATTGCCGATATGCGGGAAGGTGAAGGTGACGATCTGGCCGAGATAGGAGGGGTCCGTCAGGATCTCCTCATAGCCGGTGAGCGCTGTGTTGAAGACCACTTCGGCCGGCACCTTGCCGGTGGCGCCGATGCCCTTGCCTTCGATGACCGTGCCGTCGGCAAGAACGAGCAGGGCGGTCGGCTTTTCGATTGTCCAGGGTGCTGTCGCGGTCATCTTCATCCCGTTTCCGGCAGGTGGGCGCGTTGCCGCGCTCGTCGCCATTTGATTTCGCAGGCGTGTGGACACGGCAATGCCGCGCGCTTCAGGCCTGATCACGAATTTTGGTGCAGGTGGCGGTAAATAGCCACGCAATCGCTTAGCGTCAATCTTTGTAGCCGAGATCGCGGCCGTTTTCCTGCGCTTTATCGCACTGACCGCGCAATTTATTTGATCCGCCGCATCAGCGTGGTTTATGAAGCGGCATCAAAACAGGAGTGAAGACCATGCTGCGCGATCAACTCGCCACCCAGCTGAAAGAGGCGATGAAGGCCAAGAATGCGGAGCGGCTTTCCACCGTCCGGCTGATTCAGGCCGCGGTCAAGGACCGCGATATCGCCAACCGCGGCACCGGCAAGGAGCAGGCGAGCGACGACGAGATTCTGCAGATCCTCGCCAAAATGGTGAAGCAGCGTGACGAATCGGCCAAGATCTACGAGGAGAATTCCCGGCCGGAGCTTGCCGCCAAGGAGCGCGCCGAAATCATCGTCATCCAGGATTTCATGCCGAAGCAGCTTTCGGACGGCGAAGTGCGCGCCAACGTCTCGGCGATCATCACTGAAACGGGTGCCGCAGGCGGCAAGGACATGGGCAAGGTAATGGCGGCGCTGAAGGAGCGTTATGCCGGCCAGATGGATTTCGCCAAGGCGTCGGCGACCGTCAAGGAACTGTTGAACGGATAAGCCTCAGACAACTTGCCTTGCCTGCGGTTCGTCACGGACCGCAGGCCCGAGCACCGCTTCGGCGGCGGCATCGATGATGGCGAATTTCGCCGCCTGATAATTCCAGTATTCGCGGATGAAATGGGCCGACAGCCAGAAGTCGCCCTTGCGGGAGGGTTCGGTCCAGCCAATGCTCTCCATGGTTGCTGCCTGCATCAGAAGCCGCTTCAGGTGGGTATTGGAGATCATGAACTGTTCGCGGATTTCCCTGAGCGACAGAGGGCCGAGCACGACGCGTTCGGCCGTCCTTGGAAATTCGGGAAGGCGCGAGATCAGGTAGTCCATCACCAGCCCGCCGGAATTCGCCCAGTTGAAGAGGTTGAAGGTGGCGCCCGGATTGCGGACCGCTTCACTCCCGATGATCGCCCTTGCGATCAGCGGCTGGATCGCTGCCATCATTGCCGAGGGATCGGCGGCAATCTTATCGGCGCGCTCACCGCCGTCGAGACCGTCGAGGATCATCATATGGGCGACGAGCCATCGGGTAAAATGCTGCTCGGCGATTTCGGTAGGCTCCAGGTAGCGTGTGCGCTTGTCGGGGCCGGGAACCGGCCGCAGGAAGCGATAGGCCAGCATTTCCTGCATGAAGGCTGCGGCCGTGTTGCGGCTGGCGATGTCGTTCCTGACCGCAAAATCGATGAAGCGGCCGGAATAGAGGCCGCCGCTCTTCCCGTCGTCGGAATAGCCGTAATGAAGCGCGAAGCCGGCATGGGCCATCAGCCAGCGCTGCTGCGCGGCGAAGATGGAGGCGATGCGCGGGCTCTCGCGATAGATGGCGAGCATCTGATCGGCGCAATGCAGGATGGCAGCGAGAAAGCGATCGTCTGCTGCAAGGTTGTCCGCGGTAAAAGCCATTTGGAGAGGTCCAGGGAGTTCGGCGCATACATCTTTCATGCGAGCGCCGCCTGTCAACGGTTTTATCGATAAGCGGTTAATTTCAAAGGGAGAGTTGTCGCAGCAGAGCCCAAAATTTAAGAAGGCAGGAGCTGGGGGCGCTCCTGCCTTCTTGCTCTTTGCTTCCTCCGGCACGCAGGGCCGAAGCCCAAGCCGGAGGGTATTTGCAAAGGCACCCTTGCGAAGCGGCGCCGGGGGTAGGGATGGTGCTTCGCTCGGGGATCGCTTTGTTGAGATCGAACCTATTGCGGTGCGGCGGCGTATTCAAATTACAAAAAAATAATAATTGCCGGAATCGGCGGTTTGGGAGGCGCCTAGGCGGCTTCTCGGGAGGTGGCGCGAGGGATGATGAGGCGCAATCACCTGATGGAATAACCATTTGTTTCAAAAAGATTTTTTCTCAACTGTGTTGGAGGTCCACGCTCTCGCGGAAGCTTTTCTGACGGCGGAATTCCTGCTCCGAAGAGACAATAATGTCGCACCCTGTCGCAGGGGGCGATAACGCGTTGTTGATTGGATAACCGGAGCCGCCGATGACGGCCGCATAGCCTGTGAATAGCGGGTTTTCATGACAAGTTTCGTGGCATGGAGCGGAAAAGCAGCTTATATGGGAGCTGGCCAAGAGGTATAAATGCGCTTTTCCAACACCTTTCTCGATGATATTCGCGACCGCGTTCCGATTTCGAACGTGATTGCGCGCCGCGTGAGCTGGGACAAGCGCAAGACCAACGTGTCCCGCGGCGACTACTGGGCCTGCTGCCCGTTCCACGGCGAGAAATCGCCGAGCTTCCATTGCGAGGACCGAAAGGGCCGCTATCACTGCTTCGGCTGTGGGGTGACAGGAGACCATTTCCGTTTCCTGACAGAACTTGAAGGTCTGAGTTTTCCCGAGGCGGTACAGCAGATCGCCGATATGGCCGGCGTGCCGATGCCGCTTGCCGACCCTGTGATGGAGAAGCGCGAGAAGGAGCGCGGCTCGCTGATCGACGTCATGGAAATGGCGACACAATTTTTTCAGGATCAGCTGCAGACGGCGAATGGGGCGAGGGCGCGCGCCTATCTGCGCGACCGCGGATTGACGGGGCGCACCATCGAGACCTTCCGTCTCGGCTATGCGCCCGACAGCCGCAATGCGCTCAAGGAATTCCTCGCTGGCAAGGGCGTACTCAAGGAGCAGATCGAGGCCTGCGGTCTGGTCGTCCATGAAAACGTGCCGGTTTCCTACGATCGTTTCCGCGACCGCATCATGTTCCCGATCCTGTCGTCGCGGGAAAAGGTGATCGCTTTCGGCGGACGCGCCATGTCGGCCGACGCGCCGGCGAAATATCTGAACTCCAACGAGACTGAACTCTTCCACAAGGGCAATGTTCTTTACAATTTTGCCCGTGCGCGGCGGGCGATCCAGGGACCTGGCCGCGGTGATTCTCAGGACGACAATGCGACCGGCACCATTATTGCCGTCGAAGGCTATATGGACGTGATCGCGCTGCATCAGGCGGGCATCGAGAATGCCGTTGCGCCGCTCGGCACGGCGCTCACCGAAAACCAGCTCGAGCTGCTCTGGAAAATGGTGCCGCAGCCGGTGCTCTGCTTCGACGGCGACGGTGCCGGCATCCGCGCGGCCAATCGCGCCGCCGAACTGGCGCTGCCGCATCTGAAGCCCGGCCGTTCCGTTCGCTTCGCGCTTCTGCCCGACGGCAAGGATCCCGACGATCTCGTGCGCGATGACGGGCGCACGCCTTTCGACAAGGTGATGAGCCAGGCAAAGCCGCTCTCCGAGATGCTTTGGAGCCGGGAGGTCAACACCGGCAAGTTCGACACGCCTGAGGCGCGCGCCGAGCTCGAGGCGCGGCTGAAGCAACTGGTCGCCGTCATCGCCGACGAAAACGTCCGCCGTCACTACCAGCAGGATATTCGCGATCGGCTGAACGCCTTCTTCCAGCCGCAGTTCCAGAACCGCAACAATGGCGATCGCCGCGGCGGCTTCAACGGCAATGGCAATTACCGGACGGGCCGCGACAATGCCGGCAAGGCCGGGCCGAAAAGCCCCAGCGTCATTTCAGAAAGGCTCGCCCGCTCGGGTCCCGTGCGCGGCCACCAGAACAATACGGCGCTGCGCGAATGCGTGCTGGCGCTGACCGTCGTCAATCACCCCTCGCTGATGATCGACGATTATGACGAGATTGCCGCGATCGAATATGACAGCCGCGAGCTGCAGCGGCTCTGGTCGGCGATGCTGGGAGCAGCGGCTTCCGTCGCCGCCCCGCATCTGACGCGCGAATATCTGACCGAAAGGCTGGAATTCGAAGGCTTCGGCCCGCTCATCAAGAGCCTCGACCAGCAGGTGCGCAATGCCCGGCTGTGGATCGCGACCGAGCAGGCGGCGATGGAGGATGCGCGTGAGGGATACCGCCAGGCGCTGGCCTCCCACAAGCGGGCGAAGGCGCTGCGCCGGCAGAAGATCGAGCTCGAGCGCGAGATCGCGCTGGCAACCGAAGCCGGCGACGGCGAGGCGATCGTTCAGCTGATGCGAGCGCAGCAGGAAGTGCATTTCGAAGGGGTGCGCCTTGAGAACCAGGAGGCCATCATCGATGGCTTCGGCGTGCTTTCCGGCCGCGTCAAAGGGGCGGCGAACCACTGATGTCGCTGACCGAACGAAACGAACCGGGCTTTTCCGCTTCCGGCGCGCTATTTTCTTCCGGCCGCTCGCCGCTCGATATCCTCAAGCAGGTCTACGGCTATTCCTCCTTCCGCGGCAAGCAGCAGCAGGTGGTCGAGCACGTGGTTTCCGGCGGCGATGCGGTCGTGCTCTTTCCCACAGGTGCGGGTAAATCGCTGTGCTTCCAGATTCCGGCGCTCTGCCGCGACGGCGTCGGCATCGTCGTTTCGCCGCTGATTGCGCTGATGCGCGATCAGGTGGAGGCGATGAAGCAGCTCGGCATCCGGGCGGCCGCGCTCAATTCGTCGCTGTCGCGCGAGGAGTTCGTCGAGGTTCGCCGCGCGCTTTCGGCAGGCCAACTCGACCTTCTCTACGTAACGCCCGAGCGCATTTTGACCGATGGTTTCCGCGATCTGATCGCCAACGAGAAGATCGCGCTGCTTGCGATTGACGAGGCCCATTGCGTCTCGCAATGGGGCCATGATTTCCGGCCGGAATATCGTGCGCTCGGCCGGCTCGGCGAGCAATATCCCGGTGTGCCCAGAGTGGCACTGACGGCGACGGCCGATCCGCATACGCGCGACGACATGATCGAGCGGCTGGGTTTGGATACAGCCCGGATCTTCACCACCAGCTTTGACCGACCGAATATTGCCTACGAGATCGTCGAGCGTGACCAGCCGCGCCAGCAGCTGTTGCGGTTCCTGTCCGGCCACAAGGGCGACAGCGGCATCGTCTATTGCCTGTCGCGCGCCAAGGTCGAGGATACGGCCGAATGGCTGAACGGGCAGGGCATTCGCGCGCTTGCCTACCATGCCGGCATGGACAGGGCGGTTCGTGACGCCAATCAGGATGCCTTCCTGAAAGAAGAGAATCTTTGCCTGGTCGCCACCGTCGCCTTCGGCATGGGCATCGACAAGCCGAACGTGCGTTATGTCGCCCATCTCGACCTGCCGGGTTCTGTGGAAGCCTATTATCAGGAGACCGGCCGCGCCGGGCGTGACGGTCTGCCGTCCGAGGTCTGGATGGCCTATGGCATGGCCGACGTCATCCAGCGCGGCCGGATGATCGACGAGGGCAGTGCCGCCGCCGAAATCAAGCGGGTCGAGCGCGCCAAGCTCAACGCATTGCTGGCGATCTGCGAGACCGCCTCCTGCCGCCGCCAGGCGATCCTTGCCCATTTCGGCGAGGCGCATGCCGGCCAGTGCGGCAATTGCGATACCTGCCTGAAGCCGGTCGAGACCTGGGAGGGCACGGAAGCGGCGATCAAGGCGCTGGCCGCCATCTATCGCACTGGCGAGCGTTTCGGCGCTGGCCATGTCGTCGACGTGCTCCTCGGCAACGTCAACGAAAAGACCGAACGTTTCGGCCACACCGAAATGCCGGTCTTCGGTGCCGGCAAGGATATCCCGGCGCGCGTCTGGCAGTCGGTCTTCCGCCAGTTGCTTGCCATGGGGCTGATCCGCGTCGACCACGAGGCCTTCGGGGCGCTGAAGCTCGAGCCGGAGGCGCGCCCCGTCTTCAAGCACGAGCGGCAGGTGTTCTTCCGCAAGGACCGCCCGGCCTCGGAACGGCGCACGAAGAAGGCGGAGCGCAACGAGCGCAAGTCGGGACTATCGGGCGCCGACGGCAGTCTCTTCGAGGCGCTGCGGGCCGAGCGCATGGCGATTGCGAAATCGCTCGGCGTGCCGCCCTATGTCGTCTTCCCCGATACGACGCTGATCGCCTTCGCCACGGAGAAGCCGCGCAGCCGCAAGGAATTGCTCGCCATATCAGGCGTCGGGCAGGCGAAGCTTGAGCGTTACGGCGATGCCTTCCTGGAGATCATCCTGGCGCAGGACAACGGCTGAGGGGACCCGCCTGATCCTTGAGATCGGGCAAGGGGGCATGGTAGTGCTGCCTCTAAAGGAGGAGCGCCGATGGCCCAGAATATCTACGACCGACCGGAATTCTTCGCCGGATATAGCGGCATGAGGCGATCCTTGCACGGGCTCGACGGAGCATCGGAGTGGCCGGCGGTGCGTGCGCTGCTGCCCGATCTTTCCGGCAAGCGTGTTGTCGATCTCGGCTGCGGCTTCGGCTGGTTTTCGCGTTTTGCCGTGAGTCAGGGTGCTGCAAGCGTGCTTGCGCTGGACATCTCGGCAAAGATGATCGCAAGAGCAAGGGCCGATACGGCGGATGCGGCGATCACCTACGAGATCGCCGATCTCGAGCATCTCACGCTTGCTCAAGCTTCTTTCGATTTCGCCTATAGCTCGCTGGCGCTGCATTATATCGAGGATTTTGCCGGTCTCGCCGCGACTGTCTATCGCGCGCTTTTGCCGGGATCGCAATTCGTTTTCACCATCGAGCATCCGATCTTCATGGCGCCGACCAATCCCGCCTGGGCAGCCGATGCCGAGGGGCGGCGCATCTGGCCGCTCGACCGCTATTCCGTCGAAGGTCCGCGCACCACCGACTGGCTCGCCAAGGGTGTCGTCAAGCAGCACCGCAAGCTCGGCACGACGCTCAACACCTTGATCGCGGCCGGTTTTGCCATTCGCCATGTCGAGGAGTGGAGCCCGAACGAAGATGAGATCCACGACAATCCGGATTGGGCGGAGGAGATGGACCGGCCGATATTCCTGCTGATTGCGGTCCAGCGCTGAAGAAGACAAGCCGGCGGCAATATGCTAACCCGGCGGGCAAAACGGAAATCTCTGGGAAAGGCCGTCCATGACCTCGCAATTTCTCTCCCATCTCAGCAACGAGATCTCAGCGCTGAAGGATGCCGGCCTCTACAAATCCGAGCGCGTCATCAGCTCCAAGCAGGCGGGCGAGATCGCGATTTCCACCGGCGAGCGGGTGCTGAATTTCTGCGCCAACAACTATCTCGGCCTTGCCGACAACAAGGAGCTGGCCGAGGCCGGCAAGCAGGCGCTCGACCGATACGGCTACGGCATGGCCTCGGTGCGCTTCATCTGCGGCACGCAGGAAGAGCACAAGCAGCTCGAAGCGCGCATCTCCTCCTTCCTCGGCATGGAAGACACGATCCTCTATTCCTCCTGCTTCGACGCCAATGGCGGCCTGTTCGAAACGCTGCTCTCCGAAGAGGATGCAATCATCTCCGACGCGCTAAACCACGCCTCGATTATTGACGGCGTCAGGCTTTCGAAGGCCAAGCGCTTCCGCTACGCCAACAACGATATGGCAGCGCTCGAAGAGGAGCTGAAGAAAGCCGAAGGCAGCCGCTTCAAGCTGATCGCCACCGACGGCGTCTTCTCGATGGACGGCATCATCGCCAACTTGGGCGGCGTCTGCGATCTCGCCGAGAAATACGGGGCGATGGTCATGGTCGATGATAGCCATGCGGTCGGCTTCGTCGGCAAGAACGGCCGTGGGTCGCCGGAATATTGCGGCGTCGAGGGCCGGATCGACATCATCACCGGCACGCTCGGAAAGGCGCTCGGCGGCGCCTCGGGCGGTTATACTTCGGCGAAGGCCGAGGTTGTGGAGTGGCTGCGGCAGCGCTCGCGGCCCTATCTGTTCTCGAACACGCTGGCGCCCGTTATCGCGGCTGCCTCGCTCAAGGTGTTCGACCTCATCGAAAACGGCGATGCCCTGCGCAAGCGCCTTTCGGACAATGCCGATCTCTTCCGCAGCGAAATGACCAAGCTCGGCTTCACGCTTGCCGGCAAAGGCCATCCGATCATCCCCGTCATGCTGGGTGATGCCAAGCTTGCGCAGGACATGGCAAGCCTGATGCTGAAGAAGGGGATCTATGTGATCGGCTTCTCCTTTCCTGTCGTGCCGAAAGGCCAGGCCCGCATCCGCACGCAGATGTCGGCGGCGCATTCGCGGGCAGATGTGGAGCGGGCGATCGCGGCCTTTGCCGAGACAGGGCGGGAATTGGGTGTGATTTGAGTGAGGCTTGCTCCCTCTTCTCCCCAGCGGGGAGAAGCTGGCCCGAAGGGGTCGGATGAGGGGGTGAGCGAAGCGAAGTTTCGAGCGGCAAGCGAGAAACAAAGTAAGCGTTATATGGCGTGCCGTGCCGCCCCCTCATCCGCCCTACGGGCACCTTCTCCCCGGTAGGGAGAAGAGGGGATAGCAAAGTCGAGCACCAGAACAAGGGCGGGATATCATCGATGTCGAACATGATGAAGGCGCTGGTCAAAGCAAAACCCGAGGTCGGGCTCTGGATGGAGAATGTGCCGGTGCCCGAGGTCGGGCCGAACGATGTGCTGATCCGGGTGAAGAAATCGGCGATCTGCGGCACCGACGTCCATATCTGGAACTGGGACCAGTGGGCGCAGAAGACCATTCCGGTGCCGATGGTGGTCGGCCATGAATTCTCCGGCGAGATCGCCGAGATCGGTTCGGCGGTCACCCGCTATCATGTCGGCGAGCGGGTTTCCGGCGAGGGGCATATCGTCTGCGGCAAATGCCGCAACTGCCGGGCGGGCAGGGGGCATCTCTGCCGCAATACGCTCGGTGTCGGCGTCAACCGCCCGGGCTCCTTCGGGGAGTTTGTCTGCATTCCCGAAAGCAATGTCGTGCCGATCCCGGATGATATTTCCGACGAGATCGCCGCGATCTTCGATCCGTTCGGCAATGCCGTGCACACCGCGCTCTCCTTCGATCTCGTCGGCGAGGACGTGCTTGTCACCGGCGCCGGGCCGATCGGCATCATGGGCGCGCTGGTCGCCAAGCGATCCGGCGCCCGCAAGGTCGTCATCACCGATATCAATCCGCACCGGCTGGAGCTGGCGCACAAGCTCGGCATCGATCACGTCGTCGACGCATCGAAGGAAAACCTCGCCGACGTGATGAAGGCGATCGGCATGACGGAAGGATTTGACGTCGGGCTGGAAATGTCGGGGGCCGCACCTGCCTTCCGCGATATGATCGACAAGATGAACAATGGCGGCAAGATCGCCATCCTCGGCATCGCGCCTGCGGGCTTCGAAATCGACTGGAACAAGGTGATCTTCAAGATGCTCAATCTCAAGGGCATCTACGGCCGCGAGATGTTCGAGACCTGGTACAAGATGATCGCCTTCGTTCAGGGCGGCCTCGATCTCGCGCCCATCATCACCCACCGGATCGGCATCGACGATTTCCGCGACGGCTTCGAGGCGATGCGGTCGGGCAATTCCGGCAAGGTTGTGATGGATTGGATGTGAGGAGACGACATGCTCTATGAAGGAAGCTGCCATTGCGGCAATGTGGCTTTCGAGGTCGAAGGCGAATTCACCGAGGCGCTCGACTGCAATTGTTCGCTTTGCCGCAGGCGCGGCGGACTTCTCGCCTTCGTGCCGCGCGAGAAACTGGTGCTGACAACACCGGAGGACAATGTCTCGACCTATACTTTCAACCGGCATGTCATTCAGCATCACTTCTGCGCCAATTGCGGCATCGCACCGTTCGGCGAGGCTGTGGGTCCGAACGGCGCGGCCATGGCTTCGATCAATCTGCGCTGCATTCCCGCGGTGGATATCGGCGCGCTGACGGTGAAGGCGTATGACGGCGCGGCGCGTTAGCCGATATCCGTCAGGCAATGGCGAATAGTTCCTCGGCGTGACTGCAAAAATGGTGGAAACGACTGGTGCGGCGGGCAAAATATTTGCTGCCCTTGTCTTTTGTTCGCCGCATCTTAAATAAGGGTTCGCAATCGCTGCCGCGGTTCAAAGCCTGTGGATAAGGCTTTTTCCGTATTTTTGTGGGCTTTTTTTCGGGAAAAGCTTGACGAGAACAAAAAATGTGGGAATCACCGTTCGACTTGTTGAATGGTGAACTGGGTCAAAGGCGGATCGCGCAACCATGGCCGGAAATCCAAGAGCAAGAAAGCTTTGCTGTCCGGTGCCGGTAATCGTGGTTAATCAGGCTTTAAATGTCATCCCGTTAGGTGGGCAAAGGTGATTCGAGGGCGGCGCGTGCGGCGCGTCAGGCCCTGAGACAACCCGTTCACCGTAGCGAGATTGGATAGCGTCAGGAAGGCGACGATATAAATGGCAACCAAGGTCAAAGAGAACGAAGACGCGGAAGTCGAACGCGACGGCGCAAGCGACGGCCCTCTTCTCGATCTTTCCGACGACGCGGTCAAGAAGATGATCAAGGCCGCCAAGAAGCGCGGCTATGTGACCATGGACGAGCTTAACGCGGTCCTGCCGTCCGAAGAAGTGACGTCCGAGCAGATCGAAGACACGATGTCGATGCTGTCCGACATGGGCATCAACGTCATCGAGGACGAGGAAGCCGAGGAAGCCGGTGCTTCCGGCGGCAGCGATGACGACGACGCCGGCGGCGACGAGGAGAGCGAAGGCGGCGAACTCGCGCCTTCGAGCGGCACGGCACTTGCGACCGCCAAGAAAAAAGAACCGACCGACCGTACCGACGATCCGGTTCGCATGTACCTGCGCGAGATGGGCTCGGTGGAGCTTCTGTCCCGCGAGGGCGAAATCGCGATCGCCAAGCGCATCGAGGCTGGCCGCGAGACGATGATCGCGGGTCTCTGCGAGAGCCCGCTGACCTTTCAGGCGCTGATCATCTGGCGCGACGAACTCAACGAAGGCACGACGCTGCTGCGCGAGATCATCGATCTCGAAACGACCTATTCCGGTCCTGAAGCCAAGGCTGCGCCGCAGTTCCAGAGCCCCGAGAAGATCGAAGCCGATCGCAAGCTCGCAGAAGAGAAGGAAAAGACCCGTCGCGCCCGCTCCGGCGACGACGACATCACCGATGTCGGCGGCGAAGGCCTGCCTCCCGAGGAGGAGGAAGAGGACGAGGACGAATCCAACCTTTCGCTGGCGGCGATGGAAGCCGAGCTTCGCCCGCAGGTGATGGAGACGCTCGATACGATCGCCGAGACCTACAAGAAGCTGCGCAAGCTGCAGGACCAGCAGGTCGAGCAGCGGCTGTCGGCTTCCGGCACGCTGTCCACTGCCCAGGAGCGCCGCTACAAGGAACTCAAAGATGAGCTCATCAAGGCCGTCAAATCTCTGTCCTTGAACCAGAACCGCATCGACGCCCTCGTCGAGCAGCTCTACGACATCAACAAGCGCCTCGTTTCCAACGAGGGCCGCCTGCTGCGTCTGGCCGAATCCTACGGCGTCAAGCGCGACTCCTTCCTCGAGCAGTATCAGGGCGCTGAGCTCGATCCGAACTGGATGAAGTCGATCGGCAATCTGGCCGCCCGCGGCTGGAAGGAATTCGCCAGGGGCGAAAACACGACGATCCGCGACATCCGCCAGGAAATCCAGAATCTGGCGACCGAAACCGGTATCTCGATCTCGGAATTTCGCCGCATCGTCCATATGGTGCAGAAGGGCGAGCGCGAAGCGCGCATCGCCAAGAAGGAAATGGTCGAAGCGAACCTTCGCCTCGTCATCTCCATCGCCAAGAAGTACACCAACCGCGGCCTGCAGTTCCTCGACCTCATTCAGGAAGGCAATATCGGCCTGATGAAAGCGGTCGACAAGTTCGAATACCGCCGCGGTTACAAGTTCTCGACCTATGCGACATGGTGGATCCGTCAGGCGATCACCCGTTCGATCGCCGACCAGGCCCGCACGATCCGCATTCCGGTGCACATGATCGAGACGATCAACAAGATCGTCCGCACATCGCGCCAGATGCTGCACGAGATCGGTCGCGAGCCGACGCCGGAAGAACTGGCCGAAAAGCTCGCCATGCCGCTCGAAAAGGTCCGCAAGGTCCTGAAGATCGCCAAGGAGCCGATCTCGCTCGAAACCCCTGTCGGTGACGAAGAGGATTCGCATCTCGGCGATTTCATCGAGGACAAGAACGCGCTGCTGCCGATCGACGCCGCCATCCAGGCGAACCTACGCGAAACGACGACCCGTGTTCTCGCCTCGCTGACGCCTCGCGAAGAACGTGTGCTGCGCATGCGCTTCGGCATCGGCATGAACACCGACCACACGCTCGAAGAAGTCGGCCAGCAGTTCTCGGTCACCCGCGAACGTATCCGCCAGATCGAGGCGAAGGCGCTGCGCAAGCTGAAGCATCCGAGCCGCTCCAGGAAGCTCAGAAGCTTCCTCGACAGCTAAGGCTTCGGCCACACCGTTCTGATTTGGAAAAGCCGGGCTTCGCGCCCGGCTTTTACTTTTCCTGATTAATACCAATGATCCCTGCGCCTTTCTTGTCCCTCCACGGTGACAAGCCTATAATCCGGCCACGGGGGAAGGCATCGATCGCAACGCGCGACCGAGGGTCGACGTATACCTGCATGACCCAGCCTCCCTAGATCCGAATAATTTTAGGCTTGACCGGCCAAAATCTGAATTTGGATCTACGCCAGAAAAATAGAGCATGACGTTGTCCGGAAAGCTCTCACACTCTTCGGCATCATGCTCTGGGAGGTGCGACATGACCACTTACATTCTTTTGATCAATTGGACGGATCAGGGCATCCGCAATGTGCGCGACTCGGCAAAACGGCTCGATGCCGCGAAGAAATTGCTCACCAGCGTCGGAGGCTCCATAAACCAATTCTACCTGACGATGGGCGGGCATGACATGGTCGCCGTCTGCGAGGCGCCCGATGACGCCGTCATGGCGCATTTTACCCTGTCGCTGGCGATGGGCGGCAATGTCCGCACTGAGACGCTGAAGGCATTCCCGGAGGCCGCCTACCGGGATCTCATCGGCTCGCTCGGGTAGCCGGAGCCGGAGATCGTCGATCTTAGATGTTGCGGAGCACTCGCTGCGCTGGCAGTGTCGCGGCGTGCTTCAATTTCCGCGGCAGGCTCCGGCCCGACTTTTCGGCAAGCTCATGATGAAAGCGCTCCTCAGTTTCATGATCGTCACCGGTCGTTCGACAGCCGCTTCCTGACCGATGGAACTGGCGGCGGACACATGGGATGACGGGATCCGGCGAGGCGCTGCGGTGTCGTTCGCACTGCATGTCATCGCGATCCTGCTTCTGCTGCTACTGCTGCCGAAGGCGGAGCCGCCGCTGCCATTGCCGGATGACGGTCTCTCGGTGGAGATCGTCCCGCAGGCTGTGGAACAGCTGAAAATGCCAGAGCCCGCCAAGACGCCTTCGCCGGAACAGGCAAAGCCTGAGGCGGCAAAACCCGAAGCCGAGCCGGCGGCGCCGGTGACAAATAATCCGCCAGCTGCGGTAATGCCTTCTGTGGCACCGATTACTTTGCCGGTGCAAAAGCCGGCGGAATTCGTCGAGGCAAGACAGCTGTTTTCCGACAAGCTCCTTGCCGATCCACGCAGCCGCCGCGCCCGCGAGGCACTGCGTGACCTTGCCGGCAGCGAGCGCAATCTGCAGCTCTGTGATCTCGAGGCGCTGGAGCAGGTCCGCCGGGCGCAGCCGGCTATGGCGCCGGATGTGCTCGCCCCCTATGCGATGGCGGCGGAGAAGGTCAGCGGCAACAGCGTCGAGGTCAGCGGCGGCGCCTTCCGCAGCAAACGCAAGTGGTACAACATCCAGTTCAAATGTGAGCTCGATGCCGGCTCCGGCAAGGTCGCGTCCTTCGCCTTCCTCGTCGGCGATGCCATTCCCCAAGATGAATGGCAGGAGCACAATCTGGTGGCCGACGATGGCGCGGCCGACCAATAACCCTCATCGCTGCTCGATCACGCGGTTTTTTTCTTTTGTGGCTTGATGCTGCCGGCTTTAGAGGCCACATCGCTGCTGTGACAGAAGAAGACGTAGAACCGGCGGAAGCGCAGCACGAAACGGGAAAGCAGCGGCCTGAAATCCGCTGGGGCGTCGTCGCGTCCGTTGCTGCGCATATTCCTATCGTTGCTCTTCTGATTTTCGGGCTGCCGAAGATCGAGCCGAAGCCTGTTGAAGACGAGAGCGTGAAGGTGGAACTCGTCCCGCCGCCGGAGGAGAAAAAGCCGGAGCCCAAGCCCAAGGAAAAGCCACCGGAGCCGAAGCCGCCGGAGCAGGCCAAGAAGGAACCGCCCCCACCGCCTCCGCCACCTCCGCCGGCCAGCAAGACTCCCAAGCAAGCTAAGCCGAGGCCTATGCCGACCCTGAACCCTGTCATCGAGTTTGGTGACAGGAATAGCGGCCCCGAAAAATCGTTCGCGGGAAATTCTTCTCAAGGCGAAACCAAACCCGCAACAACTCCGCCGCAGCACGATGCCGAACCTGAGCAGATGCCGACACAGGCTGCTGCGGAAAAACCTGAAACTGAAACGCCTGCTTCAAAGCCCGTGCCAGATGATGTGAAGCTTCCAGAGGTTGCGACAACAGACGTTTCTCCGAAGCCCAACGGGCCGCCGACAGACGTGTCTGGCGAAGCCACGACCAGTATCGAGCAGGCCAAGCCGCCGGAGCAGAAGACCGCTGAAAAGCCGAAAGCGGTCGCTAAAAACAACGACCTGCCCAAGGCAAAAACGCTGTTTTCGCGCATGGGAGATGGTAATTTGCTTGCGCAGACTGCGATCGATGGCCTTCCGCGCAAAGAGCGAGTGGCCACGCTTTGCACTACCGAACTTCAGGGCCAACTGGTTCATGGTTCGCCGAGTTATTTCCCGTCCGCATTGCCTAGTTTCGGGTTGCGAAGCGGGACCGTCCTTGATGTGCCGGATGCAGCCTTTGGCACAGCTAAAGGCTGGTACCAGGTTCGCTTCCGTTGCGAGTTGGATGAGGACGCCACGAAAGTCGTGTCGTTTGCCTACGAAGTTGGTGGATTGATCCCCCGCAGTCAGTATGCGAAATATGAAATTCGTGACTAGTCCTAGCGATCCCGGATTGCGTCTCATCGGGAACAAGCCACGCGCAAGGAACCGCACCTAGCCTCTTTTCATGGCCGTGATGATTCCGGTGAAGTAGAGGACAGATGATATGTCGAACGAGATCGAGCATTTCTTTGAGCGTCAGGACGAAGCCGTGAGCGCGGTGTTCCTGGAAAACAAAGGCGACGAGCTGACCGATATTCTGGTGGCGGCTCTGGAAGAGGCTTTCGAAATCCTTGTCGAAGCGGCACCAGCCGAAACCGTTCACTGAGGTCGCAGAAGGATCGTTCAGTCTGCCAATGTGTGCTGACCGATCGTGCCGCTTGCGGTGCCCCGCCTTGTCGGGATAATGCGCCAGCATCAATGGCCTAGATATCATGTCGATTTTCCAAGAGGATCAACCGCCGTCGGCGGGCGCGCTTGATGCCCGTCTGGCCGGTTACCGGTTCGAACGCGATGCACTCGGCCGCTCCGCCGCAAGTGTCTTCCGGCTGGAAGCTCTCGGATTGCCGACACTTTATCTGAAGGTCGAAGAGGTCGGTCCTTTTGGCGAACTCGCCGATGAAGCAGCCAGGCTTCGTTGGGTCAAGGCTTCCGGTCTGTCCTGTCCTGGTGTCATTGCAGAGGATAGCGACGGTGCGCACAACCGGCTGCTGATCAGCGCGCTGCCCGGGAGTGACCTCGCCAGCGCACCGGTGCTGACGCCGCTTGCGCGGGTTGAACTGCTGGCTGCGGCACTTCTTGACCTGCATCGCCTGCCGATCGCATGCTGCCTGTTCGATCATCGGCTGGAGAGGCGTATCGCGGCGGCAAAAGCGCGGATGCAGGCCGGCATCGTCGACGAGACCGATTTTGACGAGATGCGGCTTGGAAAGAGTGCTGAGGCCTTGTTTGCCGAACTCGAGCGCCAGAGGCCGGATGGCGAGGATCTCGTCGTCACCCATGGCGACGCCTGCCTGCCGAATTTCATCGCGTCGGAAGAGGGATTTTCGGGCTACATCGACTGCAGTCGTCTCGGCGTCGCCGACCGCTATCAGGATATCGCGCTCGCCTGCAGCAGCGTCGCCCATAATTTCGGCGAGGCGCTAGTGCAGCCCTTCCTCGAACGTTACGGATTGACGGCACCAGATCCGGCAAGGCTGGATTATTATCAGCTGCTCGACGAGTTCTTCTAGGCAGCCCAGTCTAGCTACGATTGCGTCATCTCACTGCGGCTGGCAGAGTGGCTGGCGATCGGACCTGCGGACAGGTGATGGCGAGAAATCAGTTCAGGATGTTGCGCTCGGCGCTATCAGGCGTCGAAGCGGTGGTGGCGGAAACTCATCACAGCTTCGCGCGCCACACCCATGAGCAGTTCGGCATCGGCTTGATTTCCGCCGGTGCGCAGTCGTCCCTCAGTGGCCGCGGAATGGTGGAGGCCGAGGCCGGCGACATCATCACGGTCAATCCGAACGAGGTGCATGACGGCGCGCCGATCGGCGAGGGGCGGTCATGGCGCATCCTCTATTTCGATCCCGCCATCGTCACTGGTCTGTCGCGAGAGATCAGCGAAAGCGGGGCAGGGCGATCGGAAATCCCGCATCCTGTCATCCGCAATGCGGCGATCGCCGGCCGCTTCGAAACGCTGTTTGGTGCGGTGACCGGCGGCAGGGCGGCGGATGGGTTGTTCTGCGAGGAACTGCTTCTGCAACTCGTCGCCGACGTCATGCGGGAGTGCTCTGGTACCGAAGAGCGACCACTGGTGCCGGCGTCGATCCGCGCGGCTCGAAACCTGATTGACGACGACCCGCTTGCCGCCGTCTCGCTCGCCGATCTCTCCAGGGAAAGCGGGCTCAGCCGCTTCCAAGTGCTGCGCGGTTTTGCCAAGGCGACCGGATTGACGCCGCACGCCTATCTCGTCCAGGCACGCATCCATATCGCACGGCGGCTGATTGCTCAGGGCATGCCGCTGGCGGAAGCGGCCTTTGCCAGCGGCTTTGCCGATCAGAGCCATATGACGCGCGTCTTCGTGCGCAAATACGGCCTGTCGCCGCGTCTCTATGCCGGCGCCTTTCTCTGATCTCGCTAAGCCTGCAATTTCATTCAAGACCTCGACAGGCTCCTGCTGTTTTCTCGGCGCATCCAACAGGAGACGCTGAATGTCGAGGCAGGTTCAAGGGTATGTCTATCTGGCGCTGGCCATGCTGACTGTGGGAAGCACGGTCGTTGCCAGCAAACTCATCGCCTCAAGCCTGCCGCCGTTCAGCGCCACCGCATTGCGCTTCGCCATTGCCTTTCCCGTCTTTCTCGTGCTGATGTGGGCGACCGGCGCGCGGCTGCCGAAACTCTCCAGAGAGGACCGCCTCATCCTTGTCGTTCAGGCGGGGGCCGGCAGCGTCGGTTATACGACGCTGCTGATCTCCGGCCTCAGCCTGACCTCGGCGGCCGATGCCGGCGTCATCATCGGTACGCTGCCGGTGGTGTCGGCCGCAATCTCCATCCTGCTGCTTCGGGAACGGCCGCAGCGTGCCCTGCTTCTTGCCGTGGCGCTTGCAACGGCGGGCGTGCTGTCGATCGCCTTCACGCCGGATGCGGCCGGAGGGGCGCTCTCCGGCAATGCGCTGATCTTCCTGGCCGTCGTCTGCGAGGGGCTGTTCATCCTGCTCAACAAAAAGCTGAAGACGGAGATTGCGCCGCTTGCCCAATCGACGCTGATGGCCGGCATCGGCTTCATCGTTGCCGTCATCCCGGCTATTTTCGAAGCGCCTTTCGCACATGGTATTTCCGGAAGCGCTGTCGCCGCCGTCGTCTATTATGCGCTGGTGCCGACCGTGGGCGGATTTCTGCTCTGGTATGCGGGGGCAGAAAGGGTGAGCGGTACGGAAGCCGCGCTCTTTACGGCGCTAGCTCCGGTTTCCGCCGTCATGCTTGCCTTCATCATCCTTGGAGAGCCGGTCGGGCTCGCCCAGGTCGCCGGCATCGCCTGCGTGCTTGCGGCCGTGCTCGGGCTTGCCTTTGCTGGGAGCCGTACAGTGAAACTTGCCAGGGAGAGATAGACCATGCAGTTCAGCCATTCCGATGCCATATGGCAGGCCTTTCCGGAGCTTCGCGCCGGCACGCTTCATGCGGAAGGGATCGATGTGGATGCCGATGTCGAGGCGGCGATCGCAGGCTTCAGCGCGATTGCCGAGGCCCGGCTGGCCAAAGCCCAGGAAGGCGAATTCCCCGAAATCCAGGCCTGGCGGCGCGGCTTTTCCCGTATGGGGCTGAAGCCGACACAATATCGCTGCGCGTCCGAGGCGCTGCTGCGCCGCTTCCGCCAGGAACATGCGCTGCCGCGCCTGCATCCGCTCATCGACCTCTGCAATGCGGTTTCACTCGCCTTCGCCATTCCGGTCGCCGTCTTCGACGCCGAAAAGATCGCCGGCAATCTCGAAGTCCGGCGAGCCAGGGGTGACGAGACCTATCTGACTTTCGGGGGCGACAGCGAACATCCGGAGCCGGACGAGGTGATCTTCGCAGACGGTGCGGGAAACGCGCATGCGCGGCGCTGGACGAACCGGCAGAGCGGGCTTTCGGCCGTGCGGGAGACGACGCGTTCGGTGCTGATTGTTGCGGAGGCCCTGCATGTTTCCGCCGGCGAGGATATGGGGAAGCTGGTCGCCACAGTTGCGGATGCGCTCGCGGGGCATTGGCCGGTGGCAGCCAAAACGGCGCTGCTGAGCTTGGAATCGCCGCGTTTCGAATTCTAAGCGAAGGTGGCATTCGAGGCCTTGGGCCAGCGGCATGGCCGCCCTATCTCCATGGGGCCGATATCTCCTGGAGACGAACCACCATGTCAGACAAGTCGATCAAGATTCCGGGGCCGGATCATCCGATCACCGTCGAGCACAATCCCTCCCGTGTCGTCGTCACGCTTGGCGGCAAGACTATCGCCGACACCCATGACGCACTGACGCTGCGCGAAGCCTCCTATCCGCCGGTGCAGTATATTCCGCGGAGGGATGTGGACATGTCGCTGCTTCGGCGCACCGACCACACCAGCCATTGCCCCTATAAGGGCGATGCCTCCTATTACAGCATCATTGCGGGCGGCGACCGCTCGAAGAATGCCGTCTGGACCTACGAGGCGCCGAACGCCGCGGTCATCAACATAAAAGACCATCTCGCCTTCTATCCCGATCGCGTCGACGGCATCGAGGAAATGGCCTCTCCGGAAGCCGGCACCTTCTGACGACACGCATTGCAGCCGTTCCGGCGGAACATGTTTGCTTCCGGGCCGTTAGGGTCATCTAGCGGGGGATGTGTCGTGCCGAAATTCTACTTTCAGCTCTTCGATCGGGATGGTGCCGGGGCGACCGAGACGGGATATGATTTCGACTCTATCGAGGCTGCCAAAGCGGAGGCGCGGCGTGTTCTCGCGGAGATGGCCGCCGAAGGCCTGCCGACTGCACCATTGAATATGATGTCGGTGGAGCTCTTCGATGAAAGCCGGCGACCGCTTGCGGAAATCCGGCTGATTCTCGAGGAAATTGCGAAATAGCCACGCGGGCGTCCCGGCCTGTGAATGCCTGTCGATCGCGCCAAGCAATCGAACGACTATGTCAAATTTAATTGCCGGCTATGAAGGCGGGTCTTAGCGTCGCGCAATCGACCGAGTCGGATTGATGCGTATGTGTGAGTGGCGGCAGCCCTTAACGGCCGCCGCTATCGCAAGACGTCGAGCCATTCATTGTTGAAGACGAGACTGGCAACCGTGACCGGATCGCCCTTCTCGTTGCGGACGGTGATGGCGATGGTCATGCGATCACCCGCAGGCAATTCGTCACGGGCCACATCCAGCAGGATGCGGGTCACTTCTTTTGGAATGTCTTCACGAGATCTGAGCTCGGTGCCGTGCTCATCGCGCGTGGGACCTTCCCCGTTGTGTAGATCGAAATAGTAGCGAGCCATGTTTTTTCCTGCGCGTCACAGGGAGAAATCACAGATGAAGACAATTGTTCCCGAGGCTAGGCATTGATTCTTATAGAAAATATAGGTCGCATCGAAATGGGGCCGGCTTCCAGCGATATCGGTGGGCATGCCCGTGATTGAATCCCTGCTGCTCAACCTTGGAAGCCGTGATCTGCTGTCGGCCGAAGAGGAAAGCCATCTCAGAGCGATCATCGTCAAAGACAGGTATTTTGCTGCCGGGGAGGATCTCGTCTCCGAAGGAAGCAGGCCTGGCTACAGCACGCTGCTGCTCGATGGTTTTGCGGCGCGCTACAAGGTGATGGCCGATGGCAGCCGCCAGATCACCGCACTGCATGTTGCCGGCGATTTCGTCGATCTGCATGCTTTCCCGATCAAGAAGATGGATCACGGCATCGTGGCGCTGTCGTCCTGTCATGTCGCCTTCGCCGATCATGCCGATCTCAAGGCTATCACCGAACGCATGCCGCACCTGACCCGGCTGCTCTGGCTCGACACGCTGGTCGATGGCGCCATCCACCGCGAGTGGATCGTCGCCATGGGCCGGCGCTCCAAGCGTGCCCATATCGCTCACCTCGTCTGCGAACTCTTCGTGCGGCTGCAGGTGGTGAAGCGGACGCGCGGCGCAAGCTTCCAGTTTCCGTTGACGCAGATCGAGATGGCCGACGTGCTCGGCGTCTCTGTCGTCCACCTCAACAAGACGCTGCAGGCGCTGAGGCGCGAGGGCGTGTTCACCTGGGAGAACCGGACGATCACCATCGTCGACTGGGAACGCCTGCAGGAAATCGCCGAATTCGATCCCGGCTATCTCAGCATCTTCAGGGAGCCGCGGTAGGACAGGGCTGGAGGCATCACACAATCCGGTGACGGCGCTTCATTGCGATTGACAATTCGCCCATTCGGGCAGAACACCGCTCCGATCTTGAAAACTCTCCTAAAGGCCGGCGACCGCTGCCGGCCGGTGACATCGCAATGGACATATCCCAAAGCCCGGGGAGCGTTCTTCGCCACCCCGGCTATCTGAACTTCGCTGCCTCCCGCGTCTTTTCCTCGCTTTCCTTCCAGTCCATTGGCATCGCCATGGGGTGGATGATCTACGACCAGACGCATAGCGCCTTTGCGCTCGGCCTCGTCGGCTTGTGCCAGTTTCTGCCGATGGCGGTGCTGACCTTCGTCGTCGGCCATGTCGCCGACCGGTTCGATCGGCGGCGCATCGGACTTGTCTGCCAGTTGATCGAGGCGGTGACGGCGCTGGTGCTGGCGGTTGCCACCTGGCAGCAATGGCTGACGCCGGCCGGCATCCTTGCCGCCGTCACCGTGCTCGGCGCCGTCGTCGCCTTCGAGCGTCCGACCATGGCGGCGCTGCTGCCGAACATCGTGCCGGCCTCGATGCTGCAGAAGGCGGTCGCAACCTCGACCTCGTTGATGCAGACGGCGATGATCATCGGCCCCTCGCTCGGCGGCCTGCTTTATGGCCTCCACCCCGTTGCGCCTTTTGCTATATCCGCGCTGCTCTTTGCCGTCGCAAGCTTCAACGTCATCTCGATCCGGATGCAATGGAGCCCTGCCAAGCGTGAGCCGGTGACGCTCGCCTCGGTCTTTGCCGGCGTCTCCTTCATCCGCAGCCGGCCGGTGATGCTCGGGACGATCTCGCTCGATCTCTTCGCAGTGCTGCTCGGCGGCGCGACTGCGCTGCTGCCGATGTTTGCCAGCGATATCCTGCATGCCGGTCCCTGGGGCCTCGGTTTTCTCCGCGCGGCCCCGGCGGTCGGCGCGCTTGCCATGTCGATCATGCTCGCTCGCCGGCCACTGAGCAGCAATGTCGGCCGCAAGATGCTTGCCGCCGTCGCCGTGTTCGGCGTCGCCACCATCATCTTCTCGCTCTCCACCAATATCGCGCTTTCCGTGCTGGCACTGTTCGTCATCGGCGCGTCCGATACGGTGAGTGTCGTCGTGCGCAGCTCGCTGGTGCAGCTTTTGACGCCGGACGAGATGCGTGGCCGCGTCAGCGCCGTCAACTCGCTGTTCATCGGCACCTCCAACCAGCTCGGCGAATTCGAATCCGGCATGATGGCGGCAGCCCTCGGACCCGTCGCCACAGGCGTTGTAGGCGGGCTCGGCACGATCGTCGTCGTGCTCCTGTGGATGCGGCTCTTCCCCGATCTCAGCAAGGTCAAGACGCTGCAGGGCTAGCACATGCATGACGCGTTGAAAGCGGCGACCGCTCCCGTTAGGTTCGGCCCGAAACATCATTCGGTGGGGATCGGCGTGACGAAAAGTTTTCTATCTTGCGTGCTGGCCGCGTTTTTCGCCTTAGTGCCGGCCGTGGCACTGGCCGAGTGGCAGGCGGTCGAAGAGGTGCGGCCCTATTCGATATCAGGTACCTCGGGGGCCGGGCTCTATGCATCGATCGGCGAGCGTGGGCCGAAGGCGGGCGGCTTCGGCCGGGCAATCGCGCATACCACGTTCAAGCTGACCTGGACCCGGAAATACGAACCGCAGGGCAATGCCTGCGTTATCGTGACCAACCGGCCGAAGCTCATCATCACCTATACGCTGCCGAAACCATCTGCTGAGCTGCCAGCCGCCGTGAAGAGCAGCTGGCAGGCCTTCATATCAGGCATGCAGGCGCATGAGCGGGTGCATGGCGAGACCATCAAGGAGATGGTCAAGGAGATTGAGGTGACGAGCATCGGCCTCACCGTTGCCGACGATCCCGATTGCAAGAAGATCAGGATCGAGCTGACCCGGCGCCTCGGCGAGATCTCCCAAAGACAGCGCCAGCGCGGCCGCGACTTCGACAAGATCGAAATGGGTGACGGCGGCAATATCCAGCAGCTCATCCTCAAGCTGGTGAATGGGCCCTGAGTGGGCCGAAGCGGATAACGGGCGACGTTCTCAAAGCGGTATAGCCAGAAAGCTCCGGTGCGGTTATCAGGCCGCAGCCAGATGCATGGCCATCCCCTTTCGGAGCGGGCGCTTCGTCCCTATCAAGTCTCGGTGGGTGCGTTCAGATCGCGGACAAGGGCTATCAGGTGCGGCAGCAGCTCTATTCGATACCGCGGCGAGGGCAGCGAAGCGGGCCAGGCGTTTTTCGGGCCGAAATAGACGGCATGTATGCCGGCGTTCTCTGCTCCAAGAATATCGGCCTCGGGATTGTCGCCGACGAAGAGACAGTTGTCGACGGGCAGGTCGAGACGGCCAGCAGCCAGCTCGAAAATTTCCCGTGCCGGTTTACGAAGGCCGATATCTCCTGAAATGACCACCAGGTCGAGCCCTTCGTTCAGTCCCGCCGCCGCGATTTTCGGTCGCTGCACATTGCCTTCGCCATTGCTGACGACGCCGACTAGAACGCCGGATTGCTTCAGCGCCGAAATGGTCTGTTTTGCTCCTGACATGGGAACAGCCATGCCGGGATACACTGTCTCGAAGTCGTGGAAGAGGGCCTCAGCAAGCTCGCTTGGAAGACTGAATGTCTCCGCCAGGCGCGGATAAAGATCGCGCTTTCTTACCAGGCCGGCCTTCTCCAGTTGCAGGAATTCAGCAATGTAGTGCTGTTCCTCGACACCGTGCTCGCCAAGACGAAATCGCTGATATTGGAGCGGCAGGAAGGTGAAGACGGTAGCGGTCTTGTCGATGAGGGTTTCGTCAAGATCAAAAAGGACCGCTCTAATCATGGTGTCCCGCCCGATGCTCGCTCAAAGGATTGTTCCGCAAAGCCGGTAAAGCGGAAAACCGGATCGGGGTCAAACCTCACGAGTCGAGTGGACGATCGACAGCGGCGCAATCAGAGATGAAAAGGCGGTTGAGCGCTTCGTCCCTGGACCTGCCTGGCCGCCGTCCTATCTCCTCCGCCATAACAAGGCGCAGACGCGCAGAGGAGGAGCGAGATGTCCTATGTCGATGGTTTCATCGTGGCGGTTCCGAAGGGGAATATCGAGGCCTACAAGGAATTCTCGACCTTCGCCGGCTCGATCTGGAAGGAATATGGCGCGCTCGAATATGTCGAATGCATCGGCGACGATGTGCCCTATGGCGAGCTGACCTCCTTTCCCCGCGCCGTGCAGGCGAAGGAGGATGAGGTGGTGGTGTTTTCCTGGATCGTCTACGGCTCGCGCCAGGAGCGCGACGATATCAATGCCAAGGTGATGGCCGATGCCAGGCTCAAGGGCGACCAGTGGCAGATGCCGTTCGACGGCAAGCGGATGATCTACGGCGGCTTTGAGACGCTGCTCAAGCTCTGATCGCCCGAAGCAAGCATTGACTTGCCCGGGCAAGCTTGACTTTGCCCGGGCAAGCTTGACTCGTGCCAAGCAGCGCGCCAACTCGCGAGAGATGTCATCTCGAAGCAGGAGAGCGCCTTGCCCCAGACGATCCTCACCTTGTCCACACGCGGACAGGGCCTTTACGAGTTCACCCACCAGGCGGAGGCCTTCGTCAGAGCGTCGGGGCGGGAGGAGGGGCTTCTCACCGTTTTCGTGCGCCACACCTCCTGCTCGTTGCTGATCCAGGAAAATGCCGATCCTGACGTGCGCACCGATCTCCTCGCCTTCTTCCGCCGCCTCGTGCCGCCGGCCTCCGATCCTGACATGGGCTGGGTCGTGCACAGGGCCGAGGGGCCGGACGACATGCCGGCGCATATCAAGGCGGCGCTGACGCAGGTCTCGATCGGCATTCCCGTTGCCGATGGGCGGTTGATGCTCGGCACCTGGCAGGGCCTTTATCTTTTCGAACATCGCGACCGGCCGCACCGGCGCGAAATCGTGCTGCATCTCAGCAACTGAAACCGGTTAATCCTTGTGAATGCAAACTGAATGCCCGGTTCGAACACCATTCATTTTGCAACGTTTACTGTCGAGACAATCCCTGAAGGGAGAGCTTGGGAATACCAATCGACGGAGACACAACATGACGCATTTCCTGACCAAGGCTTCGCTTGCCGCTCTGCTCGCCCTCTGCACTATTCCGGCCACTGTTTCCACGGCCGCCGCCGCAGGGCCGCAGACGAGCTTTGTCGTCGAGGCGCAATATCATCGTCCGATCCGCGGCTGCTCGCCGATGCACGCGGTGCGCAAGGCGCGTGATTTCGGCCTGCGGAGAGCCCACATCACCCGCATGTCGCCGCGCGTCGTCGTCGTTGCCGGGCGCGACCGCCGCGGCTGGGACAGGATCACCTTCGCGAATGTCCGCGGCTGCCCGCTGATCCGGCGCTGAGGACTGCAGCCGGAGGCGCCGAAGCGGCGCTTCCGGTCTGTTTTGCCTTGACGGTGACACTTTCAGCCGTCTCTTCTCTGACCTGTATGAGTGATTCCCAAATGACGCTTCGGCGTGATGCGGACCAATGGGGAGGGCGGCTCGACCGCACCGACTTTCAAACGAAAGGTTTTTCGATGATGCAGTTTCTGGCAAAGGCGGGTCTTGCCGTCATGCTGACAGCCGGTACGCTTGCCGGCACGGTGGTCCCGGCCGCCGCCCAGTTGAATATCATTATTGGCGAGCCGGACCGTGGTCCGCCGCAGGATTACCGCCGCCCGCCTCCGGGGCAGGGCTACGGCCGGCCGTCGCGCGGTTGCGATCCGCGGCTCGCCGAAAACCTCGCCCGGGATTACGGCTTTCGCCGCACGCGCGTCGTCGACATCACGCCGCGCCGCGTGATCGTCCAGGGCTGGACGCGTCGCGGTCCCGGTGAAATGAGCTTCGGCAATGTGCGCGGTTGCCCCGCCCTGCGCCGCTAATCGTTAGAAGAAAATGCCGCCCCGTCTCCCCGATGTGGCGGCCAAGAACCGCCTTTGCCCGTCTCCCCGGATCGGCAAGGGCGGTTTTCTTTGTGAAAATCTTTTTACAGCGCCGCGCATCTGAAAAGACGCGCGGCGCTTTCATTTTACTGTTCGATCGCGAAGGTCACGGTGACGCTGACATTGTAATTGTTCTCGCCGCCCTGGACGGGAACGGCGGCGTCGGAGGCCTCCTTCATCATCGTGGCGCGATAGACCGGCTGCGGCATTGCGCGCGGCACATTCTCGTTGATCTCAAGAATGCGGCCGAGCTTGACGCCGGCGGCTTCGCTCAGCGTCTTTGCCCTCTTGACGGCATCGGCGACCGCGGCCTTGCGTGCCTCTTCGATCGCGGCGTCCGGCTTGTCGTTGGTGAACTGGATTTCGCCGCCCTGGTTGATGCCGAGGGTGACGGACTGGTCGATCACCGCGCCGAGCTTGGCGAGATCGCGCAGCCTGACGGTGACCGAATTGATGGTCTGGTAGCCGATCAGCTGCGGCGGCGGCTGCTGGCCGTCGACCGGCTGCGGATAATTGTACTGCGGCTGGATGGAAAAGCCGGAGGTCTGCAGGTCGCGCTCGGCGATGCCGCCGCTCTTCAGCGCGGCAAGCACGTCGTTCATCGCCTTGTTATTTTCGTCGAGCGCTTCGCGGGCGGTTTTCGCCTGTTTGACGACGGCGAGATTGACGATGGCCATATCGGGAGCGACGGAGGATTCGCCATCGCCGGTCACCGAAATCACCGGCTCGCGCGGCTTTGCATCCTGCGCGAAGACGGGCGCTGCAGCGGCGAGCGGCAGGGCCAGAAGGGCGGTCATCAGGACAGTTCTGGTATAGATCGGCGCCATGTTTTCATTCCTTGGTTGTCGTTTCCCGGAACAGCTTTCTGTCGGTTGATTGTGAAGCTATTACGGCGGAAAAGACAGGCGCATGCTTAGCGAGAAAAAAATCTAAGGGGCGCATGCGTTGGAGCTGAACCCGGAGGACGTCCGCCGACCCTTAAGAGCCGAAACGGCTGGACCGGAACCGACGGCTCGCTATCATATGGCGATCATCGACGACGAGGAAGCAATGTTCGAAACGCTCGATCCCGTCCCGTCAGAGATCGCCACCGCGATTTCCGATGGCCTGAACGCCTTCAACGAGAGCGCTGAGATCAGACGCGAGGCCTTCGCCATCGTCTGGCGGGAAAATGGAAGGCTTATCGCCGGAATAACGGCGTCCGTTTCCTTCTCTGTTCTTTTCATCGGCAATCTGTGGGTCGAAAAATCGCTGCGCCTGAGCGGCATCGGCAGGAAGCTGATGGCGGCGGCGGAAGAAGAAGGGCGCCGCCGCGCCGCCGTCACGGACTGCGTCGACACGCTCTCGACCCAGGCCCCGGATTTTTACCCGAAGCTCGGATATGTCGAATTCGGCAGGGTCAGCGGGCATGCCGGATGCCGGCCCGTTGACCGGATCTGGTTCCGGAAGGAATTTTCCGCCGCAACTTGATCAGGAGCCGCTGGCGGCTTCCCATCAGATATCAACTGAAATGACATTGGAGGACGTAATTGCGGGGGCAGACGAGTCGGTTGACTCGCGAATTGTCCTACTAGGCGCCGAAATCGTCCATGAAGGATGGGTGGATGGCGGGCTTGCGCTCTTCGCGTGCGTTGCGAATGCGCTGGGGAACCGCACCGAGACCAGCGACGAAGCGGGTCAGGAGATTGCGGTTGAAAAGTTTATGTATGGCACTCATGGCAGTTCACTCATTCTTTTTTTTGTTAGCCGGCAGCATATATTTTGCCCAGGCTGCCATAACAATGGGCAATTTTGCATGACAGTTATGTGACGGTGCATGGCTTGGGCGAAACTGGCCTAAAGGGCGATCACATTGGCGTTAGAAGCGGCCGCCGAGAGCGGTCGGCCGCTATAAATCCTCGTCTGTATTCGCCGTGGCATGATAGATTGCCCGCTTGGGGTAAAACCATCCCCTCCGAAGGAGAAGCTCAGATGAACCGATTTTTCGCATTTATCGCGACCGGAACGCTGATCAGCCTTGCCTCGATCATCTCGGCCTGCACATCAACAAGCCCCGATCAAACCTCGTCGATCGGCGGCGGTTATGGCGGTTATTATGAGCGTCAGCCGCTTAATCCGGCGTGTGGGGGTGGATTCAGGCCGAGCGATGGACGCTCTTGTAGCTATTAGGAATGTGCGCCGATCAGGCATGATGCCGCCGGACGAAGTCGCGTGATACTGGCCATCGCCGGAGGCGAACTATCGCGGCAATCAGACTTCTAATTCTCCAGCGCTAATAGCTGCACGGACGATCGTTGCCGAATCCATTGCGGCAGGCAGGCCGAAGGGCAAAGTCGGCGCTCTGAGCGGTATAGCCGACAGAACCGGTCTGCACTGAGTCGTTTGGGCTCGTGGTGCAGGCCGATGCCGACATGGCAATGACGAAGACGGCTGCTATGGCTGCCGATAATTTGCGAGTTTGAAGCATCTCCCCACCCCTCACTGTCCAAAGTGTCCTTATAATCCTGGCAAGTAGTGCCGATGAGGGACCTGATAACTGTCGTTGTCGATCAAGATTTTGTTATTTGCTGAAAACCCCTTCGCCAGCGCTCGCTGCCACGATCAAGGTTGCCACGGCCACGCCTACAGATGTTTGTTTGGACATCGACGATATGGGGAGCCGCAGCCTGTCGAAGAGGTCCCATTTACCGTGCTCGATTGCCGATCTGGAGTAGGTAGGAGGCTCATGGGTGCGGCCATGAATCCAGAGCGAAGGTCAAGCCCGGTCGGCGACGAATTCGCCGAGGTGGTAGCCTTTCGCAAAGGAGATAAGGCGGCCGAATAGGCACACTGCTCCAGGACATCCGCCATCTGCGCCAGCAGCTTGCATTGGAAGAAGGCGCCTTGAGGCGCGGATGCCATATCCTGCGCACACCGGGTCAGGTCGCATTGAAACGCTTGGGTTCCACGGCAAAAGAACAGCAAGCGGCAACGAACAGGGCTTTGGAAAACAAGGCAGAAGTCCTGTCGCAAGTCCTTCCAACCAGTAGAGAACTTAAGTTTATGGGGAGAACAACCTGCGACAGGGAAATTCGGCAGCTATTCAGCGGATGCCAAATTACGCCCGTCGAATTGACCTATTCTATTTCCAGCGGAGTTGGTACCAACGCGAAAGCGTTGATCGTTGGGGGTAATTATGCGTTGCGCGGGATATGGGGTTTTGGCCGTCGCGTTATCAGTATGGGGCGGTGAGGCAGCGGCCGATATGGACCTTAACGGACAGGAACTTGCTGGCGGCCTCGTGCAGATCATCGCTTATGCTGATCCCTGCGCTTACGATATCGACCAGAATGCTCAGTTCATTGGCACAAGTGTGCCGTTGATGGCGAAATCGAACGCGTCGCTGCGCACGATCACAAAGGCTACAGCTAAGTCGCTCGGGTTGCTTAGATGACAGAGGTTACCGCTGCACGGCTTGCCGAACTGGACGATGAGATAGTACGCCTGCAGGCAGCTCTATTAGAGCACGCAGAGCGTTTAGCGCGTGGTGAAGAAAGCGAGCAGCCTCAGCCGCCAACCTGGTCGATCGAAGAGCAAAGAGCTTGGTCTGAAGCACTTCAAGCCAAAGTAAGAAACACAATGATCGAGGCCTACGGAGGAGAGGCAACATACAATGCTGTTACCGCTCAAGGCGAAGCGGTGAGGCAGGCTCGCCGCGAGGCGGACCGCTCGATTGCCATTGTTCACGTGACCGTCGTCGAGGAGCAGTTGCGATCAGCAATTGAACGCTATTTCCCTGGAATGCATTCTGATCCACAGGCAATTGATCGTCTATTCGACCCGATGCGATATGGGCCGCTCAGCACTTTCACTGCACGAGTGGATATCGCTTTTGCATTGGGCATAGTCGGATCGGGCGCCTGCAAAGCCTTGAAGCTAATAGCTCAGATCCGGAACAAATTTGCCCACAAGCTTGAGATACATTCATTTGACCATCCCGACGTGACAAGGTTGATCGACAAACTTACATATATGGACTTCGCGATTACCGGGCCGGACGCCGAAGGCCTAATGCACTTGTGGAATCGTTCACCGAACTCGGAGCTGAAGTCTGGAAGCGGATGGCGTGCATCCGACAATCCTTTCGACCATCGGGGAAAGTTTGAGAAGACCTGTGGGTTTCTGCAGGATTCCTTGCGAACGAGCGTGCCGGGAACGACGCATCCAGATCTGCACGAAAAATGAGTACGCCCGGCGAAGGGCGGTTTGTGCGGCTCAGGACAGGGCTTTCAAACGCTCGCCATGCCCGTCTTTTGAAACCTCAAAATTCCGAAACCTAGTGTCAAAATTCCGGAATTTCGCGTCCGGCTACACAGGGCATTGCAGCGGAGTGGTGGGCCCGGAGGGCTAACCACTAATCCCGAAAATCAATGAGTTGGCAGAAAGTGGGACCGGAAATTGCTCCGCCTGCTTCTTATGTTTTTCGGCGCCAATGTCCCACCGAGAGGGCAGTAAAGCAGCGCTAAAGACGGCGGTGCCAATGATCCAAATATTTATCACCAATGTAGCTGGACGCAACCGACCACGGCATGTGGGCTTCATGGTCTCCATAGACATATGGAAGGATGACGTATGGGCTAAAGTTGAATGTCAAGCCACGACTATCGAAATTAAAGTTTTCGAGAGCGCGCCAAACGTCTTCAAGGTCTTCCGCGTTAATCAACCATTCCGGCGAATCGTCGAGTCCTGCTTCAACGACTTTAAGGCAATAGGCCAGCACCCGTTTGGCCCTTTCGTCGTCATTTTGTAGGAAGTCGCGAATATGTACGGAGCCAATGGCGCCGCTGAAGAAGTTGGAAGTCAACGTCCAATGGTTTCCATGCGCCCCGCCGGTCTCCATGTAGACAAAGTACCTGATTGAGACAAATTCCTCGGAGCGGAAAAATTCCTCGGTTGTGATTTGGAATTCCCACGGCCGGAAAAACTCTTTGTCGAGCCCCTCCACGGCGGGGACATCCGCCTTGAAACTGTAATACTGATCAAGGACCTTAGCCTCAACGTGTGATGAAACAAGCCTCCAAAATCGATCCGGCGAGCTGAATTCCAGATACTCTATCGAGAGTTCGTATGTTTCCTCTTTCTCTTCAATTTGATGCCGAGATATTCCGTCGGTGACCCTAACGTTGTCGCGTTTGAATGCGATCGGCGCTGTCGGAGATTGCTGAATCTGGCCGGCTTTCTTACCAACGGCAAGCGCAATCGCCTGTTGCCAGTCATCATCGAAGTCAATGTAATGATAGCGCATAAACTGGGCGGGAAGGCGCACTCCCCCAATACGAATGAAAATCACGAAAGTGCTACCGAACGGCTTGTCATCCGCTAAGCGCAGTGTCTCTCGAATTTCCCTGTTGACTACGCCTGGTCGGCTCAAAATTTGCTCCGAGCACAAATGAACTATGAGGTCCGCACTCTGCTGCGCCGCGAGCCGCTCGTCATCCCAATTGTCGCCGGCTACCAGGGATTTCTTGTCGAACCAAACATCCAGTCCGAGGGTCTCCAAAAAGGCCACGACTTCGTTAGCGACGTGTTTGTCTTCTTTGGCGTATCCGACGAATACTTTCATGTGCAGCCCCCGACTCAGGAATCCAGCTTATCCAGATTCCTCGTTGAATGCCTAGGTGCCACTAAGGGTAGCGACCACTCAATGCCCGCCGGCCAGCGCAATGACAGCAACGACGTACGACACGGCGATCATGAGGTAGGCGAGCTGCAAGAGGGTCATGGTCCATCCTTTCGTTGGTGGACCCCTACATATTCCGAGTTTTTGAGTCACGGACATCACAAGATCTGTAGTTGACTTTTCAGTAAAACTGTGAAGCGGCGTTGACAAATTTGTATATATACAGCACATTCAAGGCGTAGTTCGAGAGGGTCTGTGGACCTTCTTGCCGCCCCGTGCTTCAGCGCCAACTTGCACCCGAGCCCGCCCAAGGCGGTTATCTGAGCCCAATTTCTGGACATTTGTCGAGCATCTGCCGACATAGCCCCAGCCACCCATTGTTACTACATTTGCCGACCGGCTACGTGCCGGCGAGAGGAGGATTTTTGCGCATTCTTAGAATTGAGCCTGCGTCACCGAGTGGTGACGATGGATTCTCCACGATAGCTACGTTCGACGTCTCCCTCTCCGATCACGTTCGTGTCTTCGGCATGCGACTGGTTGCAGGGCCACGTGGCACCAGACTCGCGTACGGGCCGAATGCCTCTGGCGGAAAGCGGTGTGTCACATTCTCGCGGGAAGCCGCTTTGCAAATTACCCGCGCAGCAATGGAAGCCTTGGCAGGAGACCGAAAGTCCCATGAACGCATCACAGCAGAAGTCTGAGCCCACGCCACTCGAAACACGCCTTGGGCTATTCGAAAACGGCTATCACCCTGTTCTCGCCAGAGGGAAGATCTCTGATGTCACCGGATGGCGCACGCCAGTCGCATCCTTTGACGAAATTATCGAAAAGACGCGCGACAATCCTCATTATGAAAACACCGGGCTTCTATGCGGTCGCCTGGTCGCACTCGACATTGATGCTCCGGAGCCTGAAACGGCCGCAGCCCTACTGGCCATGGCCGAGGCTATTCCTAGCGCCGATCGCGCGTTACGCCGAGTCGGCAAGGCTCCCAAAATCTGCCTATTTTTCCGCGCGACCGAGGTTAGAAAGAAGCGCACCACGAAGGCGTACATGGTGGACGGCATAAAATGCCAAGTCGAAGTGATGGGCGATGGTCAGCAGGTACTGGGGTTTGGCGATCACCCCGAAACGGGCCTTCCATATCAGTGGATCGGCTCATCGCCGCTCGATATTCACATTGATGACCTTCCCGAAATTACGGCAGAGGCGATCGACGCCTTTGTTTCCGCGGCTGGCCAATATCTGGCCGCTCATGGTGTGCCGCTGATCCAGCCGAGGGAGGGGGCCACTCAACACGAATACCAGCCCACGGAACTGCGTGCACCCGCAGGTGATGGGATCTGGGCAGAGTTAAAGGCAAAGGCGATGGCCAACCTTGGCGCTTGGGTGCCTGCACTCGGTCTGTCTGGCACGCGCACATATGAGCAAGGATATTTGGCCCGCGCGGACTTCCGGCCGTCGACCTCGTCAACTGGGAAAACAGGTGCCAAGCGCGGTCTGTCTCTCTGCTTTTCGCCTGAGGGCATCGTCGACTACGCCGACGGAAACAAGGGTTTCAACCCGATCGACATATCCGCGGTCGCTCTCGGAGTGAGCCCAACGGAGGCGGCCGACTGGCTGCGTTCAAAGTTAGGGGATGAGCGGCCGCCAGGAGATTCACAAAGGTACTCAGGGCTAATAGCCAGGGCTCTCAGTGGGAACAAGCACAAGCGCCCAGAGGCTGGGGTGGCTGCGGCGCCGGTGCGAGAGATGGTGCCAGTAAACGACAACAACAGTCTGTTGCCAGCAACGCCAGCGATGCACCCAGATCCCTACAATCCATCTGCCGCAGGTGGCTTGATCGCTGATATTGCAAAGTGGATAACATCGACGTCGGTCGTGAAGGTAGCGGAACTATCCCTGGCCTCATCTGTGGCACTCATGGCTGGGATCTTTGGCAGTCGCGCGCTTACACCAACCCGTTCGGGCGTCAATATCTTTGCAACAACGATCGTCAGGACTGCTGGCGGTAAGGGCAGGCCTCCGAGCGCCATCCGAGCTTTGGCGGATAAGGCTGTTCCGGGAGGTGTTGTTTCAAATTCTGATCCGACGTCATTCGCTGCCTTCGAACGAATACTGCGCAGGAACTCATCCGTTGTGGCTGTGATGGACGAGTTTGGTCTCACTCTCCAGGGCGTCAACTCCAAGAAGCAAGACCCTGCGGCTTCATCAATACGGAAGTTCTTGCTCAGCGTCTACGATCAGGCCGACGGTGTGTTCGACGGCAAGGCATATGCCTCAGCCGACACCAAAAAGGACGACACACCCATCATTGGCCCTGCTTTGACCGTGCTCAGCATGACGACGGCAGAAACGCTCTACAAGGGGGTATCAAAGGAAAGCGTCAGTGACGGGTTCCTGAATCGGTTCGTCTTCGTCGAGTCCTCATTGCACCCTGACGGTGTAAAGCCACCAGACCTCAGTGCCGACAGCTCGCCGCCGGCTTCGATTGTCCATGACCTACAGAAAGCTGTGACGAGCTTTCCCGTGAAAGTAGAAATGCCCGGAAGGTCAGCGAAGGTGAAGCACCGTGTCCCGTTTGATGATGGCATTGGAAGTGCCGCCCATAGGGCTTGGGAAGAGGTCTTCCTCTGGCAGCACAGCCGAGCATGGGATGACACGGAAAGCAAGATCCGCGGTCGCGCGGCTGAGAACACAATCCGTCTCGCCACGCTGCGCGCCATCAGCCGCAATCCATGGAGACCTTTCGTAACCGTCGAAGACGTGCAGTGGGGCTGGGCCATCGTGTTTAAGTCGATAAACATCATGGAAGCCGGGGTCAAAAACATGGCTGGCTCCGAACAGGAGGAACTGAGAAACGCCATACTGGCGGCGCTCGGAAAGGCGAAGAACGGAGTACTGTACCGAAGCCGATTGATGAGGCTGGCGGATATTAAACACGCAACTATGTCGGACTACACCGCGGCAATGGCTTGGCTGTATGCCTCCGGCGACGTCATCGACATTTCAGAGGATGGGGACGGCTCAAAGCTGATGCTGAACAGTTCCCAAGGGAACGACGAGTGACGGGAACTTGGGAACTGAAGTGGCATAAAACGGCCTTTCAATTCCCAAGTGTACGGCCAGTTCCTAAACTTTGGGAACTGAAAATTTAGAGAAAATACATAATAATATCATATAGATAATATCTATATATATGTGTTTTTTTCTATCAGTTCCCAAATTCCCAAATTCCCGAAAAACCAGTTTTCACCCCCCAAAATACTAGCCCTTTCCACACTGTGTGGGAAATGGGGAAACTTCGGAAACAGCGAACAAGAGAGGGAGAGCGTAGTGAGAAATTCGATCGTCCTATCGATGGATCAAAAGGCGGCCATCGCCAAGGCAAAGGCATGGTTCGTCAAGGGCCGAGAAACACAACAGGTATTCAGGCTATTCGGATATGCGGGCACCGGAAAGTCCACCGTCCAGCAGGCTCTCCTTCAAGAGCTCAATGTCGACCCATCAGAGGTGCTGTTTTTGGCGCCAACTGGTAAAGCGGCGTCAGTGCTGATCAGCAAGGGTCACGACGCGAAAACGATCCACAAGGCCCTCTACACTCAGACCGGCGAGGATGATTCTGTCTACGAAGCCCTTGAGCGTGAGGCACTCAGCATTCGCGCGAAGCTAAGGGCGATTTCGCTTGAAAACCGTTCCGCGTATTTGCGGCGGCTCGCCGCAGTTGAGGCTCAGATGAACGATTCATCATCTCGACCGAAACCTCAGTTTTCTTTCAGGGGGACAACAGCGATCGGCTCTGGTGTGAAGATCATCATCATCGACGAGTGCAGCATGATAAGAAACGACACTTACAGTGATCTGCTGTCGCTCGAGTTGCCTATCATGTTGGTTGGCGACCCTGGTCAGCTTCCGGCAGTCGAAGGCAGCAACCCGCCACCTTCTCTTGTCACAGATACCCATGAAGCGGACGTGATGCTGGAGAATGTCGTCCGTCAGCACGGCAACTCGTCGATACTTGAGTTAGCAACAATAGTTAGGCGGGGCGAGATTCCGGAGTTCGGTGAATCCAAGAGAGATGGCGAGCACGTTGTTTACAAGGACGCAAGAGGGTGTCGTGGAAACATCGAGAAGATATTCGAGAAGGCCGGTGTAGAATATCCCGAGTGTTTCGATCAGATCATATGCGGCAGGAACGTCACCCGCTTTGCTATTAACGATTACATGAAGCGCAGGCACGGCATCCGGCATATATTCCCCGTCGGAGAAAGGGTTGAGAAGCTGATTGTCTATCGGAATATTTTCATCGACGAGCATTTCATCGCAAATGGCGCCGAAATTCGCGTGGAAGAAGATAGGACGCGCGAAGGGGAGATTAAGCCATACAGCCGAGACGATCGCTCCATAGATCACCCTGTAACGATCACGTCATTGGACGGCAAGCCAGTTCGCATCGGTGGCGCTTCACTTTGGAAGCTCCCCTTCGAGGGGCGTGCCGAGTTCGAGGACCGCGAACGCGTTGAGAAGAACGCGGCAGCGCCTCTAGTATACGCGCAATGGTCATGGGCGATCACCGCGCACAAGTCGCAGGGGTCTGAGTGGGGCAGGGTCTGCGTGTTCGATGAGAGCGACGTTTTTCGCGACCACCGATCGCGGTGGCTCTATAGCGCGGTCACGAGATCCAGCCGAGACTTGCTGATGATCAAGGTCTGAGGTGACGCAATATGCAGTGCGCGCCTTTGTGATTCTGGCGAAAAACCACTATATATAGTACTGATCCTTGATAGGTGTACGCAGCCATGATCCGCATCGGAGTTCAAAACGTATGAGCCGCCGAATTCGAACTTTTGAGGAATCGGCGCGCCGCGAGACCGCAGCCGCAAAGCTGGCCACCTACACGCAGATGGCCGACAGCACGGCGCCCAGAGATCCGCGAGGGCGGGGCGATCATTTCCGCAAGCATCTGGCCGATGCACATCGAACGATAGAAATCCTTCAGTTGCGCATCAAAGATCTGGAGCAGGAGCGGGATAAGATTAAGCAGGCTCGCGAATACGATCTTTCCTTATGTGTCACCAGGACCGTCGCAGAAGAGGCTCGGCAAGATGCTTTCCGACTCGCCCGACGAAAGGCCGCAATCCTAGCCGAATGGCCGCACGGCGTGCCGACCATGCTGTCTGAGGAGATCGACTGCATTCCCGACCCGAAACCGAAGTGGACAAGATGATGTCAGCACCCGAAAAGCACCGCGACCTTTCGAGACTTTCTGAGCTCCTCGCGACCAAGACCGCCACGGTGTCCGCTGTCCGAGGACAAGGGACGGCGCTTAAACTCGTCGCCCCTGCCAATGACAACAAGCCGGTGCGTTTCAGACTGGCTTGGCCGGCATTCGAGCGCTTAGCACATCGCGGAGATTATGCACGGCTGTTTGCTCTCCGCCATTGGAAGAATATGATCTTCCCGGGATCCGAAATTAATGTGACCGACGAGGGGGATTATGATCCGGAGGTCACGATCGAGATGCGGCCATCTGAAGGAGAGCTGCTTACTGCCGTCGGGTGGAAGATCGTCGATCGTGAGCGCTGGTATTGGACCAGAGAGAACGTCAACATCTACCAGCCCACGCCGTCGGTCGAAACCCACCATAAGAACAGAAACGGCGGCACGGATACCTCGATCGGCGCGCTGCTCTTCCGTGACGGCAAGCTCATTCAATGGGGCGAGACGCGAAAGGGCTCGGCTCTTCGACCCGTCGAGCGCTCTCGTGGTGCCAAGGGTGGGGCAGACCCATCACGGTCTGAAAGTGCGATCCTTTCTTATCTCGAACTGCAGGGCGCTGTCTCACCGTTGACCGCGCGCCCATACGTAAAGCCTATGTCAGCCGAACCTGCCATCCGCGACTATTATGATCCATTGCCGCGCGAGGCCCCAAGCGTAAAAGACAAGTGCGGGAGGTTCGGTGTGGAGGAAGCACGCCAGTTGCTGCGCGAATTCGGCGTAGACGGTAGCGTGGCGTTCGATAGCTTGCCGTCGCCCGCCACTCGTTGCCCGGATGGTCTCGTTGCTGGAGACCAGTGGATCGGCGGCGTGAAGAAGCCTAAGCCGCTGGGTGAAATCTCGTCATCGGCCGGCCGCGAGCCTGAGTTTGTCCGCCGTGTCGAGACCACGTCGTATGTAGATTATCTGCGACGCCGCCTTCGAGAGCACGCGTCGGTGCTCGATCTCGCGATCACGGACGCATCCGCAAAGTCGATCGGCATAGCAATGGGCCAGGCGCCAGCGTACGCCGAGAAGAGGGGACCGGCTCTTATCGATGCCGCTATTGACGCCCTAATTGCACTCGACGAGACGGCGCGCGGGGAGTTTCTGCCCACCAACGAAAAAATAGCAGCCTGATGTCCGGTCGGCGATACTGCCGGGTCGTATAGTTATGAATGGATGAATTCCCCAGCGGCCGCCATGTGCGGCCGTTTTAATTTGAGGCGCTGAATTCGAGCGGACGATCAAACTCGCGATCGATGCCGGGACTGCCTCAATACCCCATTACCTGGCGCGCCTCCTCTCGCGACAGGTAATCCTGCGGCAGGTTGAGGCTTCATCGTCTCCCTGCCGCTTTTGCTTTATCAAGCCGCTATGCGACGTGCGGCCTTATCAGATGCCTTTCGGTCGGAGCCGTATTGGTCGATGATTTTCTTCGCGTCCTCGATATCGATCCGATGCTTCTTAGCCAGTGTCTTGGCGTCATACGGCTGTACGGACGCAGCAGCGTCTACTTCTTCAGTCATGGTGGTCTCCTTGGATTGTGCGGCAGTCATGGGCGCCTCTGGGGCGCGCGCCGGGCCGTCGGTTCGCATATAGGTAGCCGCGACCCACCGTGCAACAGCGGGCGTAGGAGCCCTATTTCAGGCGCGCTGCGGCCTTGTCCGCTGCATCCCTATCGGGGCCGTGACGTTTGACGATGCGCTCCGCGTCATCTTTGCTGATCCCGTGCTTCTTCGCGAAGTAACTCACTTCGTATGGTTCGCCTGCTGCGACCTTATTGCGGTCTGCTGCGCCACGCTTCGATTTGTCGTCGGCCATCTGTAATCTCCTCTATTGCATGGGCCACAACGCATGGCGGAATCCACGGTTCCAGATCGGCGCTCAGAAGAAGCCGCGATCTATCGTCGGCTCTACCAATCATCTCGATGGCGTCGCGCCCGTCACCACCAGCTAGCCGCCCAACCGCTTTGCGAGTGGTGTCTCGAATCGGAGACGATCACCGAGGCGACAGAGGTGCACCATGCCACGCCTCATAGAGGCGACCTTGACCTGTTCTGGTCCGGTCCATTCATCAGCACGTGCAAGCCATGCCACGCTTCCCGAGGGCAGCTCGAGGACAATGGCAAGACCGTGGTGCGGTATGGGCCGGACGGCTGGCCCCTCTGACGGGCAGGGGTGGTCCATTGTTATGGAACATCGCCGCCGCCTTACCGGTGTCCCCCATTCATACGTATTTTTTCAATTCAGATGTTGAGGGTCGATAGTGGCTAGGCCGAGAACGCCAAAGGCGAAGGCTGAGATAACTGGTCACGCCGACAAACAGAAAACGAAATTCAAGGGCCGCAACGAGCCGATCGTCGACGAGACGCTTGGCGATGCGCCTCACTGGATCAAAGACACCGATACGAACAAGGCTCACGAAGCGTGGGAAACGCTACGCTTGGAGATTCCTTGGTTGAATAGCAGTCACCGGATTTTGGTGGCGACGGCAAGCAACATCTTAGGACGCATGATCGCCGGGCAAGAATGCGGCGTGCAAGCCATGAACTTGCTGAGGCAGTGCCTCGGCCAGATGGGTGCGACGCCGGCTGATGCTTCGAAGGCGGGAGCGAAACCGGATGGCGAAAAGACGGATCCGGCAGACGAGTTCTTCGACTAGCGCCGCTGGCGTTGAGTTGCCGGCACATTTCAACCCAACCTATCCGACTGGTCCTGTAGACGAATACGCTGAGGCCGTGATTAACGGCACCATCATTGCTGGCCCGCATGTGCGGAATGCCTGCCGCAGGCACAAAGCAGACCGCCTAACCGGGCCGAGCCGCGGCATCCACTGGGATCCGGAGGCAGCCAGCCGCGTCCTGCGGTTCTTTCCTGCGGTACTACGCCTGAACGGCGGCCAATTCGAAGGTCGCCCTTTCCACCCGCATATCTCGCAGCAGTTCAAGATCGGCTCCATCTTCGGTTGGAAGCGCGTCGAATCCGATGGCGCAATCCTGCGACGCTTTCGGCGCGCTTATATCGAGGAGGGCAAAGGCAACGGCAAGTCGCCATTGGCGGCGGGCATTGGCCATTATTGCCTGACCGCCGACGGCGAGGCCGCCGCCGAGATTTATGCCGCCGCGGCAAACAAAGACCAGGCTTTCGTCCTCTTCCGCGACGCTGTCGCGATGTACGAGCAGTCGCCTTCGCTGAAAACGAAACTGACGCCGTCGGGCGGCAATCCGGTCTGGAACCTGTCTTACCTCAAGAAGCGGTCCTTCTTTCGGCCGATTTCGCGGGAGGGCGCTCACTCCGGCCCGCGTCCTTATGTGGCGCTCTGCGACGAAATCCACGAGCACCCCGACGGCAAGGTCGTCGAAATGCTCGAGCGCGGCTTCAAGTTTCGCCGGCAGCCGCTTCTGTTCATGATTACGAACAGCGGCACGGATCGAAACAGCATTTGCTGGGATGAACACCAGCATGCCGTGAAGGTTGCCGCAGGCACACAGACGCCAGACGACGATTTCACCTATGTGGGTGAGGTGGTCGACGACACGACGTTTAGTTATGTGTGCGCGCTCGACAAGGACGATGATCCGTTCACGGATCCGACTTGCTGGCAGAAGGCTAACCCGCTTTTCGGCGTAACGCTAAAGCACGATTATCTGGCTGGTGTCGTCAACCAGGCGAAGGACATTCCTTCGAAGCGCAACGGCATTCTGCGCCTGCATTTCTGCGTTTGGACTGAAGCCGACACGGCGTGGATTCCACGCCCATTGCTTGAAAAGGTGATGTTCGACTTCGATCCTTACGAAGAGCACAAGGGCAAGAAGATCAACTCGGCCGGCCTGGACTTGTCCGGCGCGAAGGATTTGACTGCCGCGGCGTTCACTGTCGAGACCGGCACCAAGCGCGTCACGCGTGAGGACGGTACAGAGGCTGATCTTCCGACCTACGACTTGTGGATCGAGGCTTGGACGCCTCGTGACACGATGGATGAGCGCTCGAAGGTCGACCATGTGCCTTATCGGCTGTGGATGGATCAGGGCTACATCAACGCTCCAGAAGGCGCTCGCATTCGGTACGACCATGTTGCTGCACTATTCGCGCGTCTCAATACCGAGCATGGCATCGGCGTTCTGGCTTTCGACCGTTATGCGTTTGACAAGTTCGAAACCGAGCTCGACGACTACGGCGTCGACATCAAGACGGTAGCCCACCCCCAGGGCGGCAAGAAGCGGGCAAAGCCAGACGAAGAGAAGGTGAAGGCGGCAAAGGATGCCGGCCTTGAGCCTCCGCTTGGTTTGTGGATGCCTGGTTCCGTGTCGGCACTTGAGACGTTGATCCTTGAAGAGCGCATTCGCTTGAAGCGGTCACCGGTTCTTCTCGGCGCGCTGATGGGCGTTGCGATCGAGACCGATCCGCTCATGGGCAACCAGTGGTTTTCGAAGAAGAAGAGCACTGTGCGCATCGACCCGGCCGTTGCTGCTGCAATGGCGGTTGGTGCTGCGGTTGATGGTGCGCCGCCTACGCAAGGCCAGTCCTTCTGGGAAACACTAGATCCGAATGTCGACTATGCGGCGCTACCGCAAGCAGCCTGATCAGCCCATCGGGCATCAATAATACAAGGAATGCCTGATGGGTATGTGGGATTGGTTGCCCGGTCGCAAGTCGACCGAGCAGAAAGCTGTGTCTTTCGATCCGGTGTGGCTCGATTTCTTCGGTTCGCGCACTTCCAAGGCCGGCGTTCCAGTATCTTGGGAGCGGGCGATGGATGTCTCGACCGTCTTCGCCTGCCTTCGCGTGATCGCCAATGGCGTCGCACAGGTGCCGTTGCGGGTCATGAAGGAACTACCTGATGGCGGCGGAGAGCCGGCGACGGAACACCCTCTTTATACCGTCCTGAATCGCCGTCCTAACAAGTGGATGACGTCTTTCGAGCTTCGCGAGACGTTGATTTTCCACGCAGCACTGACCGGCAACGCTTTCTTCTATAAGAACATCGTACGCAAGCAGGTCAAGGAACTCATTCCGATCGATCCTGGCAGCGTGACCATCACGCGGCACAATGATTATTCGCTGACCTACCGCGTCACCGGCCTTGATGGCAGCTCGATTGAGCTCCCGCAGTCGATGATTTGGCATGTCCGCGGCCCTTCGTGGGACACATGGCGCGGTTTGGACGCTGTCCAGCAGGCGCGCGAGGCCATCGGCCTGACGATCGCCACCGAGAATACCCAGGCCGAGATGCACGCCAACGGCCTGCAGGCTTCCGGCACGTATTCGACCGAACAGAAAATCGCGCCGGAAGAATATATCAAAATCCAGAAGTGGATTGCCGCCCAGATTGGTGGCGCGAACAAACACAAGCCGTTTGTGATCGACGCTGGGTTCAAATGGACCCAGCAGACCATGACCGGCGTCGACGCGCAGCATCTCGAGACCCGCAAGTTTCAGACGGAACAGGTTTGCCAGGCTCTCGGCGTCTTTCCGCAAATGATCGGCCATGCTGGCCAGGCAATGACATTCGCGAGCGCCGAGCAGGTGTTTCTGGCGCACGTCGTGCACACGCTTGGTCCCTGGTGGGAGCGTATCCAGCAGTCAATCGACGTGAATTTGCTTGATGGCCCTGAAGACGATGGCTTTTACTCGAAATTTAACGCCAACGGACTGCTCAAGGGCGCCCATAAAGACCGCGCTGAGTTCTATTCCAAGGCTTTGGGCACGGGCGGCTCGCCTGCCTACATGACGCCGAACGAGATTCGCGCGCTGGAAGACCTCAATCCGATCGCTGGTGGCGATGAATTGCCGAAACCGACCAATGTTGGCGGCGCTCCTGCGCCTGACAAGCCGTCACCCGGCGCACAGGATTCACAAAATGACGACAGATAAGGCTCTCGGCGCCGTCGAGCACCGTAGTTTTGACCTTGGCGAGGTAAAAGTCGCCGAATTGGCCGTTTCCGACGGTGAAATGACCTTTTCCGGCTACGGCGCCGTATTTGGCAACGCCGACTCCCAGGATGACGTGATCATCAAGGGAGCCTTCACGGCGACCATTTTGGAGGCAAAAAAGACCGGCGTTTGGCCGGCCATGCTGTCTCAACATGGTGGTTACGGCACCCAATTGACGCCAATTGGCGTTTGGACGGAGATGCGCGAGGACAATGTCGGGCTCTACGTCGAAGGAAAGTTCGCCAACACCGAGCGCGGGCGGGAAGCCTACGAGCTTCTAAAGATGAAGCCTCGCCCGGCAATTTCCGGGCTGTCCATCGGCTACCGCGCCAAAGAATGGACGATGCGGAGCACGCCGATCGAGCCTCGCAGGACGCTGAAGGCGGTTGACCTCGTCGAGGTGTCGCTGGTCACGTTCCCGTCGAATGGCAAGGCGCGCGTGACGAACGTAAAATCAGAATTCAATCCGCGAGAAATCGAAGACGCCCTGCGTGAAGCCGGGTTGTCGCGGGCGGACAGCGTAAAAGCTGTCTCGGTCTTCAAGAATGCGCTTCGCGACGAAGCGGAACAGGACACGACTCCTCGTGATGAGGATGAGACGGCCAAGAAGAGCGAAGCCGAGCTTTCCAGGCTGGCTGCGCGCATCAAAGCGCTGATCGCCGGCTAACCAGCCGCGGCACGCTCACCAACCACCACCACATCACCAAATTAGGAGACCCGAATGTCGGATAAAACCGCTGTTGAACAGGTCATGTCTGCCTTCGAAGAATTCAAGGCTGCCAATGACAACCGCCTCAAGGAAATCGAGAAGAAGGGCACCGCTGACGTCGTCCTCTCGGACAAGGTTGAGCGCATAAACACCGCTCTCGACAAGTTCGAGAAGGATAATCAGAAAGCCACTGCCGAGCTCCTGGAGACCAAGAAGGCTCTGGACGACGAGAAGAAGCACGTCGACGAGCTCGAAGAAAAGCTTAACAGGCTTTCGCTGACAGCGGCGAATGACAATTTCCGCCGCGGCGAGGTTAAGTCGAAGGCGAACATCTGGGCGCGCGCTGTGTTCGATGCGTCGGTGCTCGGTCAGGCTAGCATCCGAGCCGAACAGCAGAAGGCGCTCGCCGACGTTGTCGCAGAATACAAAGCGCTCGGTATCGCAAACGATACGACCGGCGGCTACCTTGCGCCTGCCGAGTACATCCGGGAAATCATCAAGGGCGTCACCGATGTATCTCCGGCACGCGCGCTTGCCCGCGTTCGCCAGACTGCATCAAAGGCGATCTTGATCCCGAAGCGCACCGGCCAGTTCGCCGCGCAGTGGGTCGCTGACCAGGGCACCAAGTCTGAGACCGACGGTCTGCGCTACGGCATGTGGGAAATTCCGACCCACGAGATGTACGCGCTCATCGATATCTCGAACCAGAACCTCGAAGACTCCGCTTTCAACATGGAATCGGAAATCTCCTTCGAAGCCACCGAGCAGTTCGCTGTTGCAGAAGGCGCCGCCTTCGTATCCGGCACGGGTGTCGGCCGGCCGGAAGGATTCCTTAGTGCATCGGGCGTTACCGGCAATAACTCCGGTTCCGCCTCCACGATCGCCGACGCTGACGGCCAGGCTAACGGTCTGCTGACGCTGAAGTATGGGCTGAAGACCGCATACGCACGCAATGCGACCTGGGCTCTGAACCGCACCACCCTCGGCTCCGTCCGCAAGCTCAAGACGGCGGAAAAGCAGTATCTGTGGATGCCTGGCATTTCTGGCCAGCCGAACACCATCGACGGCGACCCCTACGTCGAGGTGCCGGACATGCCGTCGGAAGGCGCAGGTCTCGTGCCGATCGCTTACGGCGACTTTGCCCGCGGCTACACGCTGGTTGACCGTATCCAGATGGAGATGCTTCGGGATCCCTACACGCAGGCCACCAGCGGAAATATCCGCTTCATCTTCCGCCGTCGTCTCGGCGGTCAGGTGACGCTTGCGGAAGCCATCCGCAAGCTGACTTGCTCGGTCTAACCACAGGCGGGCGGCCTTAGTGCCGCCCATTCTTTCTAGAAAAAGGAGATAGCCTGATGGCTTCGAAAGACACTTACGACAATATCAAGCTGGTTTCGACGGTCGTTCCCGCCGTCAACGCAGCAGCTACCGTCACCGGCACGACTGTGGACACGGTAGGCTTCGAATCTGCCACGCTTCTTGTCAATGTCGGCGCAGTCGCCGGGGCTGGCAACGTTACGCTTAAGCTGCAGCACAGCGACACCACGACTGACGGCGACTTCGTTGATGTTCCGGCAGCTCAGTTGCTTGGCGTCATCCCCGCCGTTCTCGTCGCCGCCACCGTCTACAAGCAGGGCTACATTGGCGCAAAGCGTTACCTGCGCGCCAAGGGCACACTGAACAGCGGCACGTCTGTGGCTTATGACGCATCGTTCGTGCTCGGTCACGCACGCAGCAAGCCCGTCGCCTGATGCATAGAGTTGTGAAGCCATTCCCATGTTCGTGGGATGGCTTCACGCTCGTTGACCTGAATGTGGGGGACGAGCGTGACTTCGGTTCAATGGCCGATGGCCTTGTCGCCGAAGGCTTTATCGAGGCGGTCGACGCCGTTGCCGTAGCTACGGATGCGGTCCCACCTGTCGCCAAGCCCGCGAAAAGGACGAGATAGCCATGAGTTTGCGCCTTGTTTCGGTAATCGCGCCCATTGTGAGCTCTGCCGAAGCCAAGGCGCATCTTCGGGTTTTTCACTCAGATGACGACGCCTACATCGATGGTCTGATTGCCACCGCTAGCGATCACTTGCTCGGCGAAAACAGTTGGATTGGTCGCGCGTCGGCCGCTTCTGAATGGGAATTGACGCTTTGCCAGTTCCCGGCTGACCGCCTTGATATCCCAAAGCCGCCTTTGGCGTCCGTCGACGGCGTGTTCTACACGCCTGCGGATGGTGGCGCTGAAGTTGAGTTGACGGAGTTTCGCACGCTCGACGTCGGCGTGAAGAACGGCGGCTATATCCTTCCAGCCAAAAATACGAGTTGGCCATCGACCGACGGCGAGCCGGGTTCGGTTCGCATCGAGTTAACGGCCGGCTACGCGGAAACGCCCGCATCTATCAAGCACGCAGCGCTCCTCATGATCGGCCATTGGTACGAAAACAGAGAAGCTGCCACCGAGGCAAAGTTGAGCGACATGCCGATGGCAGTTGATGCGCTCCTTCTGCCCTACAGAAACTGGCCCTCGTAGGGCAGAAGGAAAACCAATGACAGACATCGTAATTACGGCCAGCGCGGTCCTGGCTGCCAGTAACGCTGAGCGCGATCAGGGCATCGCCGGGGAGGCAATTACCGCCGGCAAGGCCATTTATCTAGCAGCGGCAACCAATCGTTGGATGCTCGCCGACAGCAACTCGGCCGCGGCCGAAGCGCGGCAGGCCAAAGCAATCGCGCTTAACGGTGCGTCGGCCGGCCAGCCGGTGGCGTTCCAGAAGTCTGGCGATATCACAATCGGCGGCACGCTTGTTGCTGGGCAGGCGGTGTACCTCAGCGATACCCCCGGCGGGCTGTGTCCCCTCGCAGACGTCGGCTCCGGCGAATACGTCGTTCTTATAGGCATCGCAAAGTCGACGTCGGTTCTGCAGTTGAGCTTCCAATATCCCGGCGTCGCGCTCTAATGCCATGGATCCGCTTTCTGGCGGACTATGACTGGCGGGCCACGCCCGCCGTCACCTTCGCCTACAAGGCCGATACGGTTGCCAATGTGACCACCCCATGCGCAACGGCGGCAAAAGCTGCCGGCAAGGCTGAGACGTTCCATCGTCCAAAGGACAGCAAATGACCGACACGCGAGGCGCAGGAAAGTTGCGTGAAAAGCTGCTTTTTCAACGTCGCGCGATCGTGGACGACGGATTTGGCAATGAGTCTGGCGACTGGGAAACGGAGTTTACTGCAGCGGCCGAACTAATCCCGCTCAAGGGCGGTGAGCCGGTTATGGCGGCGCGCTTATCAGGCGTGCAGCCGTTCATCATCAAAATCCGCGGATGCAATGCCGCCAGATCGGTGACGCCCGCATGGCGGGCCGTTGACGCGCGCAACCCTGCTAGGCTTTTCAACATCACGGCTGCGGTCGATCCAGACAACAAGAACGCATGGATTGATATCATGGCTACGCAGGGAGTCGCGACCTGATGGCAATTACCGCTGATTTGAAGGGCCGCGAAGCCCTTATGCGACGGCTGAATCAATTGGCGCCGAATGTCGAGAAATATGCAGCGCAGGCCAAGTTGGAGGTCGCCGACGAGGCTGCCGAACTGATGCGGGAACGCGCGCCGACCGGCGCAACGCTAGAATATCGCGAGAGCTTCAGCGGTGAACTCCTGGCCAACAATCCCAACAAGCAGCAAGTCGGACTTTCGCAGACGAAGGATCCGTCTGCCGCGGGCGTGTTCGCTCAATACATTTGGCGCTTCTTGGAATTCGGGACCTCGCCACATAGCACCGCTAAAGGCGGCGGAACGGTTCTCGGCAAGAAGAATGCAGCGGCAAGCGGCAAGGGAATGCATCCCGGCACGGCTGCGCAACCTCACATCTTCCCGACCTGGCGCGCTTACAAAAAGAAGGCTTCCGCCAGGATACGGACGGCGGTGAATAAGGCCGTTCGCGAGGCCATGGGTAAAGGATAGCCGATGGCCAGCGCAGAACTTGAACTACAGGGCGCGCTCGTCGGGCGCCTGAAGGCGGATGCGCCATTGACAGTGCTCGTGCAGGGCAGGGTGTACGACCAGCCGCCGGCTCCTGTCGTCTATCCGTACGTCACGATCGGCGAGGCGCAGACACTACGCGACGACGCAACATGTGTCAGCGGCGCGCAAGTTTACCTGACCCTGCATGCGTGGTCGACGCAGGTCGGGTTTCCAGAAGTTCGCAAGGTTGCCGACGCCGTTGTTGAAAGCTTGCACATGGCGCCGATCACGCTGCCGACCAATCGTTTGATCTCAATCATGCACCGGCAGACGCGGACTTTCCGCGATGCTGACGGGCTGACCAGCCACGCGGTTATCGAATTCGTGGCCAACACCGAAAAGCCGTAGCTTTCGCGCCGGCCACCACCAATCACACCAAATTTGGAGACTTGCACATGGCAGATGGCCAGCAGCTTGGCCGCCTCCTGCTGATTCAGATCGGCGACGGCGGAAGCCCCACGGAAACTTTCACCAATCTTTGCGGCCTCAAGACCCGCAGCTTCAACATGTCCGCATCCGAGATCGACACCACGATCCCGAGCTGCGCCAATCCCGGCGGCCCGGTCCAGAAGACCAGCCGGCCAGGCATTTCGAACCGCACGTTCAGCGGTTCCGGCAACTTCGTGTCCAGCGCGGCATCCGACATCTTCATGAACCACGTCCGCGCGGCTGAGGCGTTCAACGCCAAGGTCATCGTACCCGGCGACGGCACCTATACCGGCTCGTGGATGGTTACCGACTTCTCGTTCAGCGGCGACGTCGAGCCAAACATGGAATTCAGCGCGACCTTCGTTGCTGCTGACGTCCTGTCGTTCACGGCCGAAGCTTAATCATGACAAAAGAGGAGAAAACCATGGCTAAGCCTATCTTCAAGCACGCAGTCAATGAGGCGCGCGGAGAAGCGCGCCTCATCATCGACGGCGTAGAGCTCGTTCTTGCTGCCGAAATGGGGCGCCTGTCGGCCGTTTCCAGCCGGCTGCAGTGCAAGTCACTGAACGACCTGTTTATGCGCCTGTCTGGCGTTGAGGCGGCGGCCACACTGGCTGGCATTGAGCTTCTGACGGTTAAGGGCAATGCGCTCGAGGCCATCACCAAGATTAAGTTGAAGCACTTCCCGGCGTGCGCCGCTGCATTCTCGACGATCCTGGCTCACCACTTCGACGGTGACGAGGGAAACGTGGAGGCCGTCGGAGAGACGGCGTAGACCACAAGCCCCATGAAGAAATGCCTTTCCGCCAATGGATGCGGACAGGGCTTGGCGGATTGGGGTGGAGGCCAGCAGACTTCTGGTCTGCGACGCTGACCGAATTCTTTGAGGCCATCAATGGTCACAACGAGGCGCAGGGCGGCGAGCAAGACGCGGCGGCACCAAGTGAAGACGAGGTGGCGGCTTTGGTCGCGAAGTATGGCTAGAGCGGCGCGAGTTTGACAGCCGTGCCGCTGGCGGCCACGAACAGAATGCCACCACTGCCGGACGTAGAGAGCTCGTTATAGTCCAAATCGACTGCAATCACAGCATCGGCGCCAACCGCGGCCGCTTCTCGACGCAGTTCTTCCAAGCATGCAAGTCGTGCTTCCCTCAGAGACTTCTGAGAGGAGTTTGACCGACCGCCGACAAAGTCTCGCCAGTTATTGGCGATGTCGCGGAAGATGTTCATTCCGAGAGCAGCCTCTGCGGCGATGATAGATATCACGCTTTCTACCTTGCGGTTCGGAACGTCGATCGAAGTTGTCAAGACGATAGCCGCGAGTTGTTTCGCTCTCGCCTCTTGCTCCGCGAGATCCCTGCAGTCCATGCAGAGGGTATTTGCAGACCCAGACCCCAAATAAAAGCTTTTCCCACAGCTGCTGCAATTTGGCACGAAAACCCCTCCCAAGGCCCGCAACCATGCGGGCTTTTTCAATTCTAGGATGCGCGCAGCATGGCTGACAATACCGATGATCTGATTATCAGTATCTCGACTGATCAGGCCACACTCCGCCGCAGCATCAAGCGCATTGAGCAGGATCTCGGCACGCTTGCCGGAAGTGTTCAGAAACAGTTCTCGGCTGTCGGCAAATCGATCGACAACTCCGTCTCCTCGACGCTTCAAAACCGCATCAACGGCATGGTTGGTATCGGCAAGGCGGCATCCAAGGAATGGACCGGCGCGCTTGCGGATCAGGGCAAGGAGCTTGATCGGCTTCGTGCTCGCTATTCTCCGCTATTTGCGACAATCAACCAATACAAGACCGCTGTTGCCGACATTAAGCAGGCACATGCGCTCGGTGCAATTTCCGCCAACGAGATGGCGACTGCGATCAGCAGAGAGCGGCAGGCTGCACTCGCGTCGACGGCTGCCATCAAGGGTCGCAATGCAGCCTTGGCGGCGACGCCATCGCAACGCAACGGCGGTGGATTTCAGACTGCAAACATTGCGGCACAGTTTCAGGACATCGCAGTAACATCTGCGATGGGCATGAACCCGCTGCAGATCGCCCTACAGCAGGGCACGCAGCTTTCATCCGTGCTCGCCACGATGGGCAACGGCAAGCAGGTAATCGGCGGCCTGGCTGCGGCGTTCACCAGTCTGGTGAGCCCGGTTTCCCTGGTGACGATCGGCCTGATAGCCGGCGGCGCCGCGGCCATCCAATATTTTTCGTCCGTCGCAAGCGGCGGTGACCAAAGCGCCGAGAAGCTCAAGGAGCAGGCGCAGCTTGTTCAGGATCTTGCGGCGCGATGGGGCGATGTAATCCCGGCCCTTCGCGAGTATGCCAATGAACTTGCCCGTGCGAAGGATGCTGCCGACATTAGGCAGGGCGTCAGCCTCGTCAATGAGAAAACGCTCGAGTCGGTTCGCAAGGGTATAGATGACACACGCGCCACATACGCTGCGTTTGTCGCAGACTTGCGTGTCGGTGGTGAAGAACCGGAAGTTATCAAGCAGTTCGAGGATGCCTACCAGCAGTTTGCCAAGGCAGCAAACGAGGGCAAACTGGAAGCCGCTGACGTTCAGCGTGTTCAGGATGCCCTTGCTGCGGCGATAAATAGTTCCGGCATACCCGCCGTCTCAGAGTTCAAAAAAGCATTCGACGAACTATCCGCAAGCGCTGAGACGGCCGCTAAAAAGGTCGGAGAATCCAACGAAGCGTTGCGCGCGATCCCAGAGTCAACGTGGCGCAGTTTTGACCCGCAAACCGGGAAGCCGGGAACCAACGCCCAGCCATGGGACCAAAACATCCAAAACCCTGGCTTTATGACGCCGGAGATTGGACCGACACCACAGAGCCGACCAAACATCGAGCTCGAAGGCTTGCCGGGCGCCGACAAGGCGATGAAGAGCGCTGAAAGCGCCGCCCAAAAAGCCGCCAACGCCTACCGTGACCTGCAGAAGGCTGCAGATGATCGCATTGGCCAGGTTAAGCAGGAAATAGACCTGCTTGGCAAATACGGCATCGAGGCGGATGCTGCACGCTTTTCGTTGGATCTGTTCCAGCAGGCGGAAGACAAGGGGCGGTCGCTCTCGGCTACGCAACGCGCCGAGATCCAGAAGAAGGTCGATCTTTACAAGCAGTATTCTGAGACGCTCTCAAAGGCGAAGCTCTCGCAGGATCTGCTGAACGACATGCGATACAATTCGCTGTCGAAAGAAGACCAGAAGATCACGACGACGCTCCGTCAATACGGGTTGCCGGAAGATCTCAATAGCGATCAGGCCAGCCAGATCAGGCAATCGGTCAAAGCCGAAGATCTGCGTGGCGACCTCAAGGATTTTGCGTCCGACTTCAAGAGTGCTCTGCTCAATAATGGCGGTGACATCGGCAAGGCCTTTGGCGACGCCATCCAGAATGCTGCGCTGAACCAGATTTCGAAAATTGCCGATCGGTTCATTGACCAGATTATCAACGGGATCATAGGGAGCGTCACGGGCCAGCCCGGCGGCGCAACGAACGGCATCAGCGCGGCGATAACTGGCGCCATAGGTGGCGGTTCGTCCACCGGTAATGCAGTGGCAGCAAGCAAAGCTGTGGTTTCCAGCGCCGGATCTGCGGTTGACAAGGCTTTTACGTTATTCGGCGCCAACGAAAACACGAATACGTCTTCGATCAACTCCTTCCTGAAGCAGGGCGGCGTTGATCTTAATGCGGCACAAACGAAGTGGTGCGCGGCGTTCGTCAACTCTTCGCTCGAGCAGGTCGGCATCAAAGGAAGCGGTTCGCAGGTTGCAAACAGCTTCCTTGATTGGGGTACGAAGGTAGATCCAAGCCAGATCCTCAAGGGTGACGTGCTGGTGCAGAACCGTGGGCTCGGCGCCAATCAGGCCGGTGGGCACGTCGGCTTCGCCACGGGCGCGACCCGGTATTCCGGCGGCCAGCAGCAGCTTGAGATGCTTTCCGGCAACCTCAGCGATGGCGTTGGCAAGGAGTGGGTCAGCGCCATGGAAGTCCAGGCGCGGCGCGCAACCGAATCCGCCGCTTCTCTAGGTGGGCTCACCAGTTCTTCGCGCACAGCGATCGATGGCCTCGGCCAGCTTGGCAATGGTCTGAACAAGTTTGGCAGCAACCTTAGCTCGGGCGGGGGCGGATGGGGGCAACTTGCCGGCGGCGCTGGCGGCTTCGATTGGGCATCGCTTTTTAGCCCGTCATTCAAGCCGAACACGACATTTGGGGCGTTCCTAGGGCTGGCCGACGGCGGCCACGTAGCCGGCGCAGGTGGTCCGACTGACGACGCTATCCCAGCAATGCTTTCCAACGGCGAGTACGTCATCAACGCTTCGGCGACGCGAAAGCATCGCCGACTACTTGACGCCATCAACTCAGGCTCTGTCGCCAAGTTGGCGAAGGGTGGACTGGCCGGGCCGTCGCTAGCTCCATCGGGTCGCGCGTACGGCAACGACAACGTTGAGATCAAAATTATCAACAACAACGGGTCGAAGGTCTCGCAGACAAAGCGAAAGACCAGTTCTGGCCAGACCATTGAAATGGTCATCGACGACATGGTCGCCGACAAAATGTCGACGCCAGGATCTCGCTCGAGATCGGCGGTGCAGTCGCAGTTTGGTCTTCAAGGTGGATTGGCAAGACGATGACAGCTTTTTGGCCATACGACCTGCCGAAGCGTTTCACGGTTCCCTCCTATCAGGAGACGCGGCCGGACAACGCCATGTACTCTGATGTGTCGGTCGGTCCTGCAAAGGCTCGCCGGCGCACCACATCAAACGTCTGGGATCAGAGCGGCACGATGGTCATGACTTATGGCCAATACCGTTCGTTCCTGGCCTTCCTCTCCGAAACGCTCAGCGATGGCGCGGCAGCCTTTTGGTTTCCAGACAGGCTTGGCGGTCCCGATTTGCTCGTGCGCGTCAAAGAGCCGCCGAAGGCCTCCCTTGATGGGAACCTTTGGCAGGTCTCGATAACTCTTGAGGTGCTTCCGTGAGCCGTAACGTCTCGACGACATTCATCGCCGCGGCAAATGCGCAGGAGACAGATGAGGTTGTCATTTGTCTCCTAACGGTGACACACGAAGACCTCGAAGCGCCGATCTACCTCTCCAGCAACGCCACGACCCGCCTTTCCGAAGACCCGCTCGTCTACGGGACTGAGAGCCGCGGCGAACAATATTTCTATCTGCCGTTCGAATTCACGCTTCCTGATGATCAAAGCGACAACCCGCCTCGCGTACAGCTGAAGATGGACAACATCGAGCGCTCGCTCGTTGCCGTCCTGCGCAGCTTTGCAACCCCGGCCAGTGTCCTGATGGAGATCGTGCTGGCATCGGACCTCGATATGGTCGAGATCACCATGCCGGCGCTACAGATGTCCGACGTCTCAATTGACGATCACACTGTTTCGGCAACGCTGGTTGCGGATGCTTTGATCAATGAGCCGCACCCGGCCGGCCAGTTTACCCCAGGCTCATTCCCTGGACTGTTCTGATGGAGCGGTTCATCGGGATACCATACGTCCCGCACGGCCGAGGCTACGACGGGGCGGACTGCTGGGGCGTTCTCTACCTCTATTACCGTGACATTCTTGGCATCCTTGTGCCCACCTATGTGGCGGAGATGGAGGTGAGGCGGTTCGACCGTCGCGACATCGGGCCGCTGATGAGGGCGGAGCGCGACCGTGATTGGGTTCAAGTCGAAACTCCTGCCATTGGCGATTGCGTCCTGATGCGCGCCGGGCGGCACGACAGCCACGTCGGGGTGTTTCTCGGCGCCGGGCGCATGCTGCACTCCGAAGGGCCTCACCCCTCTCAAATTGAACGGATGGCCGACGTGCGATGGCGCGACCGGATCACCGGGTTCTACAGGACAATCCATGTTGATAGCCCGAAACGTGACGCCCGAGATCATCGGGCCGAACGAGATGGTCGACGTCTACCTGCGCCGCTCTCCTCTTCGTGAGCAGCGCGAGCATTTCGAAGTCCCAGCCTGCCTGTCGATCGAGGAAATCATCGCTTTCTGCGATCTGAAGCCTGTTCGCCTGCACGTCACGATCGGCGGCCACGTCATCGAGCAGAAGAACTGGCCGCGCGTGCGGGTGAAGCCGGGCGTTTCTGTCACCATCGTCAAGGTGCCGGGGAAGGGCGCCTTGAAAGCCATCGCCGGCTTGGTCGTGGCTCTTGTCGCAGCCGTCGCTGCTCCTTGGTTGGCCGGCGCGCTGTTTGGACTAACCGCCGGGACGACGGCATTTTCTGTCGCGACAGGCCTTATCGGCGCTGGCATCTCGCTTGCTGGCTCCATGGCCCTCAATGCGCTGTTTCCTGTGGCCAAGCCCGCGTCGCTGCCCAACACGACAACGCTTTACTCGATCGGCGGCGCGCAGAACCAGGCGGCGCAATACGGCGCCATTCCGGAAATCTTCGGAACTCACCGAATTTCGCCGCCATATGCGGCAGCCGCGTACACCGAACTCGTCGGAGACGACCAGTATCTACGCATGCTCTTCGTGGTCGGCTACGGGCCGATCTCCGTTTCGGATTTGAAGATCGGCGAGACCGAGATCTCGAAATTCGAGGACGTCAAATACGAAGTCATTCAGGATCACACCGTCACGCCAGTGACGCTCTACACGAAGCCAGTTTTTCAAGAAGACGTCTCTGTTGAGCTGGACGCTGTCACCGGGTGGGTACAGCGGACAACGGCAGACAATGTCGACGAAATATCGGTCGATGTGAGCGCCCCGAACGGGGTTTATCGGCTGAAGGCGAAAGATGGTTCTCGTGTCAACTACACCGTCACGATCGATGCCCAGTATAAACTCGCGAGTAGCAGCACGTGGCTGTCGCTCGGCACATTCGACCTAACATCGAATTCTCCGCAAGCAATTCGCCGGACCCTTTCAAAGTCTGTGCCGCGGGGGAAATACGATGTCAGGCTGAGCAAGTCTTCGCCGGACTATGATGGCAAGGACACGGTTGCCGAGACGGTCTACTGGACCGCAGTCCGCGGCCGGCGCAACGAGCCTGTCATCAGCTTCTCCAAGCCGCTGACAGTGATTGCAATGCGGATCAGGGCGACGGGCCAGCTTAACGGCGCCGTCAACACCCTGAACTGCATTGCCAGCCCCAAGATCAGGGCGTGGAACGGTACGACGTGGTCATCTGGGCAGACTACCAGAAACCCGGCGGATCACTTCCGGCAAGTCCTGCAGGGCAACGGTAACGCGCGCCCAGTTGATGGAGCCTCGATCGATCTCGAAAGCCTGCAGGATTGGCACGCCTACTGCGAAGCGAAAGGCTTCACCTTCGACCTCGTCGCGACGGAGCAGAAGTCGGTCTATGACCGGCTCACGGAGATCACGGCCGCTGGCCGCGCCGCCGTTTCGTTCCGTGATGGGAGATGGGGTGTTGTCTGGGACGTCGCCGACTCGCCGATCGTTCAGCACTTCTCGCCGCGGAACTCTGCCAACTTCTCGTCTGTTAGAGCCTATGTGGACATGCCACACGGCTTCCGCGTGTCGTTCATTAATCGTGAAAATGGCTATCTGAACGATGAGCGCGTCGTCTATGACGACGGTTACACGGAAGCCAACGCCACAAAGTTTGAGGGGCTGGACTTTCCAGGCGTCACCGACAAGGATCTGGTCTGGAAGCACGGACGCTACCACATCGCCCAACTTCGGCTGCAGCGCGAGACCTACTCGCTCGACACCGACTTTGAAAACCTCGTCTGCACACGCGGCGATCGCGTGCGCGTCAATCATGACGTCGTGCTGTGGGGGACAGGGGCGGCTCGAGTTAGATCGGTATCGGCGGCGCCTGAAGGCGTTGTGCTGGACGATCTGCTCCGCATGGAGGCCGGAAAGACCTATTCCATGAGGTTCCGCCGGCCGGACGGCTCGTCGCTCTTGCGAACGGTCACCGGCATCGACGGCGAGTTCCGCTCCTTTGTGTTTTCGGACACTGGCGACCTGCCGTCGGCCGGCGACTTGGCGCTGTTCGGTGAAAACGGCTTTGAAAGCGTCGTTCTTCGCGTCAAAAGCATCCTCGCTCGCCAGGATCTTTCAGCCAGGCTAGAACTGGTCGACGACGCTCCTGCGATCATGTTGGCCGACACTGGCGACATTCCGCCGTTTCAGACAGGCATTGCGCCTGTTCCGGATTATCGGGCGTCTGCTCCGTCAGGATTCTCTTATGTAGAATCGATCTGGACCACGTCGCCGGCGACATCGGCTGTTGATATGGCGTGGCAAGCGCCGGATGTTGGGGCTGCCGCGTCCTATATCGTGCAATATAAGGCGAACGGCGATGCGCAGTGGATCACGGCTTCAAGCGTCAGTGCTCCATCAATCCGCTTTGTAGATCTGGCGACTGGCGTTTATGACGTTCGCATCCGTGCGGTCTTCGCCAACGGCGAGGTTTCCGGACCGCTTGTCGGGTCGTGCATCTGCAGCATCTTCGCGTCAAACCCGGCCGATGTAACGGATTTCCGCATCTCCATTAGTGGCGATATCGCCATGATGCAGTGGGCGCTGCAGCCTGATCAGGCTCTTTCCCATTGTGAGATCAGGTTTTCGCCAGCTATCACCGGAGCCACTTGGCAGACAGCCTCACAGCTCCGGACGAATGTGGTCGGGTCGCAGGCGCAAGTCCCGGCCATGGTTGGCACCTACCTCATCAAAGCTGTCAACTACGCTGGCCTGCTGTCTGAGAACGCAGCGCTTATCGTCAGTACCGTCAATCCTCTCACGGCCTTCAATGCCGTCGAGGCTTTGCAGGAAGATCCGGCGTTTGCAGGAAGCAAGACCAATGTCGTGGCCGCAAGTGGGGCTCTTCGCCTCGATACGGCAACCGACATATTTGAGCTCGTCGACTGGTTTTCGGTGGACGACTTCTTCCTGTCGATCGGGGGCTTCGCCAGCGAGGGAACCTACGAGTTCGCCGACATCGTTGACCTCGGGGCGGTCTACACGTCTCGCGTTTCTGCGAGCGTCAGCGCGTTCGGCGAGGTAGCGAGCCTCGATTTATTCGCGCGCTCCGACTGGTTCGGCGTGTCAGAATTTTTCGGCCTGGCATCCGACTCCTTATGGAACGTGCGGGTCGAGGTCTCCTCAACGGAAGACGATCCTTCTGGATCGCCGGCATGGGCGGATTGGGCCGAGTTGACCACGGCGGACGTTTCGGCACGCGCTTATCGTTTCCGTGCCAAGCTTCAGTCGCTGCAGTTTGATGTCACTCCGGTGGTTGAACTGCTGGGTGTCACCGTCGACATGCCAGACCGCGTGATCGCCGAAAACGACCTGTTGGTGACGACCGCCGGGCGTGTGATCAGCTTCTCGTCGCCTTACTATGTCCTCAGCGGTATTTCGATCGCTGCCCAGGACATGCTGACCGGCGACTATTCCGAGATAACGGCAAAGACCGCTTCGGGCTTCACCATCAGATTTAAGAACTCGTCGGGCACGCCTGTCGCGCGGACCTTCGACTATGTCGCAAAAGGGTATGGATACCTCCAATGAGTCAAGCAACCACCTTCAGCGTTCCAACGACAGGACCGGCGACGCCGAGCCTTATGGCGGCGCGCATGGACGACAGCCTTCGGGCGCTGCTCAGCGGCAACTCCGGCGCTTCGCGGCCAGCCTACGCGGTCGCCGGAACGGTCTGGGTATCGACAGCAACGGCAGGCCAGTTGAAACTCTATCTGTACGATGGAGCAGACGATATTCTGCTGATGACCGTCGATACGGCAACGAACGCTGTCACCCTCAGCGGTCTCGGGGCTGCGATCAATGCCGCAACAGCAAAGTCCCCGCCGGTCGGCGCCGACAAGTTGGGAATATGGGATAGCGCGGCAGGCGATACAAAGAGCTTGACGCTCACTGCGTTGAGCACTTTTCTTGCGCCGCTCCTCGGTCCTGATTTTGTGCAGGGCGGTATCGTACTTCCCAACGGGTCGACGCCACTAACGCACCTGGATATTGCCGCCTTCACGGTGAAGGCGCTGAGCAAGTTCGCATCCACGATCAGCACGCTCACCAAAAACATCAATGGCACTTGGGTGGCCGGTAACGGCGGCGGCCTGGACACGGGCACGAAGGCGGCGAACGCCACCTATTTCGTCTATGCGCTTCGTAAGGCGTCGGACGGAAGTGGCGAGGTTGTGCTTTCCACATCGGCCACGGTCGGCGGTGTCAATCTCTCGCTGCTGACTGGCTATGATGTGCTGGCGCCGATCGGTGTTGCGCTGACCGATGGCAGCTCAAACATCCGAGAGTTCATAATGAACTCTCGAGACGAGTACACATACACCGCGCCCATCAGGGAAGTAACTAACGCTGCAATCTCGACAACGTCGGCGCTTTTGGCGATCACCGTACCAAATGGGGTGAAGGTCAAAGCAAACCTGCGATTTATGTTTTCATCTGGTGCCACAACCAATTCGGCCCTGTTCCATGATCCGGCGCAAGGAACGCTTGTCGCTGGCGGCAATGATGCAGGCGGAAATGTTGGCACGATTCAGGTTGCAAGTGGCTTTGCCGTTGGCTCCGACGAAATCTGGACGAACACAAGCATGCAGATCCGCCGGGTGTCTGGCGCCTCTGGCAGCATTTGGATTTGGACCGACGGCTTCACCTTCCCATGCAAGAGGATTGCTTAATGCCCTATGTGATGCGAAATGTTGACGGCGATATCTGTGGCCTTTTCGAGCAACTTCAGGAAGGTTTTGCAGTAGAATTGCTGGCCAATGACGATCAGGCTGTCGTTGAGTACCTGAACAAGCCGCTGCCGGTCTCCTCCGTCTCGGCGCGACAGTTTCGAGTGATGCTTCGCCGCGCCGGCCTGCTTGATCAGGTCAAGGCATGGGTGGCAATGCAGGACGGCGAAACTCAGGATGCGTTCGAATACAGCGGCACATTCATGAAGGAGAGCCCCATGATGGTGGCCGGCTTCGCTGCAATGGGCGTCACGCCGCAGCAGATCGACGAGTTTTTCGTTGCAGCGTCGCAGTTATGATCTGGCCGATCGTTCGATATCTCGCCTATCTTCCCGCGAACCTTGCGTTCGTTGGCTTTGCTTACGTCCTGTCACCATTCCTGGCCGCATGGTCAATGAAGCACGGCCCGGTTCTTCCCGGCCGCTGGCGGTGGTTCTCGACGCTGAACGCCGATCTGGATGGCTACATCCCGCAGCGTGTCGCAGGCTTCGATCCTGCCGCCAAGGGTTTCAAACTCTGGTGGCAGCGGACCCGCTGGACATGGAGAAACCCATGCAATGGCTGGCAATCCGAAGCGCTAGGCGTCGAGGACATCGCCTCTGCCTTCACCGTCAAGCGTGATCTACCGCTGCCGTTCGGCTTCTATCTTAAGCTCTGGCTTGGCTGGAACCCGGAGAAGCGGGGCGGCAACTACTTCCCTTACATGCTGCAGTGCGGCCTCAAACGCCGCTGATCACTCCATACACCCTAGCATTTCACATAAACCGTGTAGATCCGGGTAGGGCGACCGTCAGATGTGCCGGTCCCGCTCACAGCTTCCTTTACGACGCGTGCGGAAGGGCATTGCGTCTTCTTATAATCGAGAGCGACGCGCTCGCGGTTTTGTTTATCGTCCAGATCGTGCCCGACTGTGTTTTGCATTTGGACAGCATAATCCGCTCCGGCGACCGGAGGGACGTCTACCCAGTGACCGCTGGTTTCCTGCGTCTGGCATCCAGCCAGCGCAACCGATAGTGCCAGTCCAAGAGCCTTTGCCTGCATGATCGGGTCTCCTTCCCCAAGTCGGTTGTAGATCAGGTAGACATTCAGAAACAAGCGCGCCTCATCGGCCATCACCCACAATCTGGAGTTTATCCATGCTCGTCCATAACTGGCGGCGCGTTCTCGCGCGCTCCCTGTCGCTTTGGTGCGTCTATTTCGCGGGAGCCTTTGAACTCGCGCCGTACATCGTCCCGTATCTCGACGGCTACATCCCACCGTGGCTGTCGATCGTCCTCCTGCTGCTTTCCGTACCGGCTCGGGTAATCGACCAGAGGCTTTCCAATGGCAAATAGAATGAAGAAGGGCAGCGCGGTCGCAGTGGCCGTCGCGCTGTCGATCGGCACGCTGATCAAGCCGTGGGAGGGGCTGTCGCTGACGTCCTATCCCGATATCGTAGGCGTCTGGACCGTCTGCCACGGCGAGACGCTCGGCATCCGTCCCGGCATGAAGTTCACGAAAGCGGAATGTGAAGAAAAACTGCTGACGCGCGTGACAAACGACTACTACCGCCCGCTGACGCAGTGTATCGCCGACTTCGATCGCAAGCCGGTCGAATGGCAGGCGGCCGCCATCTCGGTGACCTACAACATCGGCGTCGGGACCGCATGCAAGTCTTCGTTCGCCAGGCTCGCCCGCGCAGGCAAGCTCAAGGAAAGCTGCCAGGCCATGACCCTGTTCAATCGTGCCGGTGGCAAGGTGGTTCGGGGGCTAGTGAACCGGCGCGCCGCAGAGCTTAAGCTCTGCCTGAAGGGTGTCGCATGATCGCCTTCCTCCTAAGCCCCGTCGGTCGTTGGGTCGCCGGGGCGCTGGCTGCGCTGGCGCTGCTGCTGGCCGCATACGCCTATGTCGACCACCGCGGCTATGCCCGTGCTGAGGTCCACTACAAGGGCGTCATTGCCGCCGAACACGCCGCAGCCGTCACGGCCCGCAACGCCGAGGTCGAGCGCCAGGCGGCACGCCAGAACGAAGCGAAGGCGCGCGAGGCCGAGCGCATCGCCGCGATGCAGGCCGAGGCCGAATCCCTGAACCAAAAGATTGAGGAGCTGCAGCGTGAAGCCAGCGAAGATCCTGATGCTGGCCGCACTGCTCTCGGTGCTCCCAGCGTGCAGCGCATTAACAAGATCCGATAGACTGGTTGTCGTGCCGCCGCCGCCAGTGCTGCGGAAGGCCGACAGCATGTTGCTCGAGCGGTGCATCGGCCCGGTCGACCTTGGCAGCAAGCCGCTGACGCAATCTCAGCTTGAGCGGCTGTGGATTACCGATCGCGAGCGGCTGCTGTCATGTGCGCGACGTCACCTCGCGCTGATCGACTTCTACGCCGATCGCGACGCTGGCCTTGAGGGCACCACCACCGGAAAGGCCAAATAATGGACGGCTGGTTTTCATATATTGGGCCGCTCGTCGGCGTTATCGGCCTCATTCTTACAATCTGGTGGAAGGTCGAGGGCAAGATCGATGGCGCCAAGGCGAGGGCTGAGAAGGTCGAGCAGGATCTCGCCGCGCACAAGCTGCACACGGCCGAGCACTACGTTTCCAAGCAGGGGCTTCGCGAAACGCGCGACGAAATCATGGATGCCATCCAAGGCGTCAAGGCGGCCGTGGATCATATGACGGCTCGCGTCGATCGCATTGTCGAAAATCAGGTAAAGCGGCCGGCCACGCGCGCTTAGCCGACACCACCACCAAACATCACCACAATTTACCGGAGACCACCATGGCAACCGAACTTCTCGCGGTCGGATCGACTGCCGCCGATTCCTCTGACTTGGTCGTCGCCTCTGGCTCGACGGTGACAGTTGGAATCAAGGGCGCAACAACCTCCCAGGCGCGCGTACGAATCACACTCAAAGATGATGCCGGCGGCTATACCGACGTAGGCGAGCTTACGCCGTTCCGTCCAGCAATAGCCGTCACGGCGCCAGGAACATACCGCTTTACGCGCGTCGCAGGCGAAACGTGTGGGGTATTCAGTGCTTAGTCCTCTTTTTGCTCAGCTGTTCTCGCCGATCGGCAGGTATAGCGTCGCGGGCCGCGGGCAGGGCGGCGGCGGCGACCCTGACAGGTTTATGTTCTTCGGATCTCGCGCCCGCGCTCCATCCGGCAACATCGTGACGGCGCTTGCCGGGACCAACTATTATTGCTGCAAGATCGTCGTTCCCTCGCCGCAATTCGTCACGCGAACGTTCAAGTTCCATCTGCCGGGCTTTGCCTCGACTGAGGGCGGCAACTCGCCGCAGGAAACCACCGTGACCGGCACGATCGGCGCGCCCGGTAATTCCGTGGTTGTTGACGCGCTGTACGCGATAATCTCCGGCGTCCCTCATCAGTGTAAGTTCGGCGGCAACGATGGCGTGACAGTCGCCGACCAGACCAACGGCCAATGGACGGACGATCTCACGACGCCGGACGTTCCGCCCGAAACCGACGTCGAGCTTTGGCTTTTCTACCATGTCGCCGTTGGTGAAAAGGTTTGGCCGATCTACCGCATTCAGAAGCATCGCGGCGAACGGATATGGGGCGCGAACGATAATGCGTCGCTCCTCGGCTTCCTGACCGACCCTCTGGCGGACAGCACGGCGGCGCTCGATACCGCCTATGGCACGCAAAACCAGCCGCAATATTATGCGCCCGACTGCTTCATGATGGCCAAGGGCGGCTGGGACGGCCGGCCGGTTGGTCTCGCCTTCGTGGACAGTGTTGGCGAAAGCCGACAGGAATACAGCGCCGCCGCCGACTTGCGCGGTATGCTCGGTTATCTTCGCCGCTACTTAGACAAGGACGCCGGCATTGGCCGCATTCCGTTCTGCATGATCGGTATGCCCGGCGCTGGATCGGTTCGCGAATTTACCGGCACGGGCGCGGCGATCGCGACCAGGCGCCGGGATATCATCCGTGAAGCCATTGCCTTCAATAACGGCAAGTGGCCGTTTACCGTCGTCATCAATCAGCTCGGGCAGAACGACACGTCGACGCTTTATAATACGTGGTTCAACACGAACTACCGTTCGAACGTCACGCGCATTCGCGCCGAATATCCGGGCGTCAAGATTGTTGCTTTCCCGCCGCTCGGGCGCACGGACATTCAGCGGACAATCACGCTTACCTCTGTCGGCACGGTCGCGACGGCCGCCATTGCCAGCGGAACCACGGGTCTCCAGTCCGGCCAAACCGTGAGCATCAGCGGCGCGACGCCGGCCGCCTATAACGGCAGCTACGTTATCACCGTGGTCGACGCCAACACCTTCACCTACAATTTTGCCGGCGGCACCTCGCCGGCTACCGGAACCATTCGCGCCAACGACCTTGGCCTAAATGCGCTCTATCAGCTCTACACGGCGCAGAACTCCTATCCGGCTGACGGCACCGACGCCTCTGGCAAATGGCGATTGCGCGCCGATATCCTCGCCAAGACGTCGGCGTGCTGCGACGACGCGATCGACACCTATGCGGCTTGGGTCTCTGGCGTGAAGGCCGGGTGCTGGCCGGGAATGCTTGAGTTTCCAAGCACGACCTTGACCGCGCAATCTGGAACTGACGGGATCGTGACCTACAACACAATCACGGTTGCGGATGCCAGCATATTCAGGCCGGAACAACAGTTAAACATCTATACCGGGCCGGAAGGGATCGCGCGCTTGAGCACGCAAACCATTGCCAGCATTGCCGGCAACGTCATCACCTACCAGGCAAGCAGCGCCGTTGTCTTGCCCGCGGGTTCCGTCGTTCGGCCGTCTGCCGCGCCGCAGGAAAGCTCGACGCCGGTTTCGTACGTCCACCCGTTCCCTATCATGATCGACCGCATTGTCGCCAATATGGACCAGGGCGAGAAGGTAAAGCTTGTGGCGGCCTAACCAACTCCATTTCACTGGTTCGGTGCTGCACAGGTGGCATAGCCATTACGCTACAAAGCCGCCTCTCCTTAATCGGGGAGGCGGCTTTTTTACTTGACCCGAAAAAAGCCCCGCCAAGAGACGGGGCAAGTTCATGGATCGCACAGGAGGAACAAACACCCGTGCTTTCCTGCAGATATAACAAGAAAGGGACCGGTTGCGTTCCCGTCATTGCTCGCCGCGGATCAAAAAGGAGCCCCGCCGAAACGGGGCAATTTGTGGAAAGGACGGACCGCACAGGAAGGAAGGGAAGCGGACAACCCCAGTATGGGGCGCCTGTGCGATCCTTGTGGCCTAACCGTAGATCGTCGGAAAAGTTCCCAACGTTGCACTTCTTCGGTTGCCTATGCCAGGGAGGGGCGCAGGTGGTTGGTTGAGGCACTGGCTGAAGATAAATTGACCTCAGGAGGCTCTAGTCTAAGCCGACTGCTGTCCGGAAGGACACAGTGGCGACCAATGTGCCGTCCTCTGTCATAATCTCGAAGGTGTCTCCGTTTGCCGGTTGCCCCATGCGAATCCTCTCCGCCACTATCTCACGAGCGGCAGCGATTGCTTCCTTCAAAGCGTGTTCAGGTGACGCTAGGTCAGTGCCTTCTAGATCTTCCTCAAAGGCACCGTGCCGGCGGACGTGGAAAAAATACTTCGGCAATCCTTCTTCCTCGATGACTAGATAGCCCGCCCAACCTCTCGCAAAACGAATTGTTCCGAGATTGAGGCAGGCCGGGTGATAAAGAAAACCCCGCGTGAGCGGGGATTAGGCAGGGGGGTGGTTTCTAGGCAAGAACGCGTCGTGGCGCTGCAAAGACTATGTTGCACAAGCTTAATACGTGGGCAATAATACTGCTTTATTTCCACAGGCTTGCTCGGAAATAAATCGAATATCGTACGGTTTCGCTCTGAAGGATAAAGTGACTTCAGCTTACAAGTATGTTGAGTATAATTCCGCAGGCCGCTCAGCGATCATTGCTACCCCAAGCATCGCTTCTCCTGTGCGTGCGTTGGGCGGCCATCTAAACCCGAGACTAATGAATTATTTTTCGTCCAATTTCTCTGAGAGATGCTGGAGCAAGCTCTCAGGGTTCGGTGAACTCTGGAGCGCATCGACAGCCGTCGTGAGGGCAAGCTGCCCGCGACCGCTCTGAATGTCGCAATGATGCTGCGAACACCATTCCGTCACGGCATCGACCACAACTTCAATATCATGGTCGGAAAGGGAGGTCAGCGCTGGAAACATCTAGGTGGTCCATAGATCTGTGGACGAGACTGTTGGACTAGTTTCGGCGATCCAACCTGAACATCAGATGAAGGGGCAACGGGGAGGGGCAGTATGCTCAATCACACCAGTCGTTGCGCCGCTTCGGGCTCCATGTCCTTGCAAACCCTTCCTTGAGCAGCCTTTTGCCGATTTCTTCACCATTCGTTCGGTAGATGTTGATGAGCGGCCGGTGCGTAGGTGTCTTGTCCACCGCGCCGCTGAACACCACTTTAAGGCCGCGCTCGGCCAGCAGCTCTTTCAGCCGGCCTTTGGCGATCAGCGCCAGCTTCCGTTCCTTGATGCACTTCGCGTGCGATCCAATCTCCGGCGTATCGATGCCCGAAATGAACGGAACACCTTCCCCCAGCAGCCGCATGTTCTGCCCGTCGCATTTGACCGTGTCCCCGTCGACGACGGTCAGCGATGCGCAGATAATCAGTCCAGCAATCATTGAACGATATTCCCACGCTCCGCCGCGTCGCGCTTCCGCCTGAGCACCTGTTCCTGTTCGTAAGATTTATGCGGGAAGTGCTCGAAGCACCACCAGCGAGTCGGCACGACTGGGGACGGGCTGTTTCCCCAGCCTCCCCACTCCTTGCATCCCTCTTCCTCGCAATAGTGGACATACATTTGCGGCGCGTTTGTCAGCGCCGGCTTGTCGGTATCGCTCATTTTTCCTCCCCGAATGTCGATGCCGGATCTATCGACCATGTTTTGGCCGAAAACGCCAATGCCAAAAAAGCCCCGCCTTAGGTAGGACGGGGCTAGTTCTGGGTTGCGGTGGGCCGCACATCCAAGTGTCGAGCGGCTGCTGTGGAACAAATCTCAGCACGGCCCGAGGTCTTACGATCGGCGGTGCCTATTGTTCCCATGCCGACAGATTTTTTATCAGCCTTTCGCCCGGCCGTGTAATTCCAACAATTTTTCGTAGTGCTCCTCGACCCTCCGGCATGCCTCCCGCGAGGTATCTTCCCATCCGGTGTGCGGCATTATGTGCTCTTGTACCCACGGGATGTGGGTGACGTTCCATTTCCACATGCCCGTCTTGCCGTGGCTCGTTTGGTCCAATTGGATGCGGCCGAAACACTGCTCACCGTCGAACCCGCTGAAGTCCTGATATCCTTCTCCTGGCCATGTCTGACGCCATTTGTAGATCGGTTGGTATTGATCTGCCACCGGGTACCCTCATCGAAATTACCAGCCAACCCGGGCTTCCGCCGAGCGATATTGCTAGATGTTCTTGTCTTTGCCGAAGTCAATAACTCGTATTGGGCAATTGCTTTTTAAGACATTGCTGATGAAATTTCCGCATGACAAAGCCGCCCCGTAAGTCTTCGAAGCCATTGCTGCGCGATGATGCGCCTATCCGCGGTAGACCTCGCCGCCAACGCGATCCCGCGCAGCCGAACCTTCCCCTCGACCCTATGCCGGATCGCATTGATCCGTGCCTCGCACTCCTCAAGCCGAGGCCACCCAAAGGCCCGCAATGGGCTTTCGAAGTAAAATGGGATGGCTATCGCCTGGCAGTCCACATCGAGCCGACTGGCATTCGCATCCTGACGCGCGGCGGCCATGACTGGACGCATCGTTTCCCGGCGATCAAACTGGCGGCCATGTGGCTTCCCGTTGGCTCGGCAATCCTCGACGGCGAGGCCGTGGTTCTCGACAAGCAGGGCCGGTCGGATTTCGGCCTGCTGCAACAATCGCTCGGCGGTCGAGGCGGCAAGAAGAGTTCAAACGACGCCATCTTCATGGCTTTCGATCTGCTCTATTTCGACGGCCATGATCTCAGAAACTCCGAACTCGACATGCGCCGGCATCTGCTCGAGGATTTGGTGACCGTCGTAGGGCATGGCGACATCCGGCTCTCGGAGGAGATCGAGGCCGACGGGGATCAGTTGCTGGCAAGCGCCTGCGAACACGGGTTGGAAGGCATCATCGCCAAGCGCCGGGACGCCCCTTATCGCTCCGGCCGGCTCGGCGACTGGGTGAAGGTCAAGTGCATCCAGAGCGACAGTTTTGTGATCGTCGGGTATGAGAAGTCGACGGCGGCGCGTGCCGGAATCGGTCGGCTTCTGCTAGCCGCGCGCAAGGGTAAGAAGCTGGTGTACGTCGGCGGGGTAGGGACCGGCTTTAATGAGCGGAATGCCTATGAGCTTCGTGAGAAGCTCGACGGCCTCATCACATCCACGCCGGCTGCGGCCGTCGATCGCAAGGGAGCGATATTCGTGAAGCCGACGCTCATCGCCGAGATCGAATATCGAGCCTGGACGGACGACGGCAAGCTAAGGCATGCTTCTTATAAGGGACTGCGGGAAAAGCAGGACAATGCGGCGGTTTATGAGGTGGAGTAGGTGCCCTTAGGACCGTCAGATTAGCAGCCTCATCAACGCGTCCTCATCCTTCACCCCATGTTGGAACGACTGGATAACTCGCGCAGCCAACTCTTCGCGCTCAGGGTCTGTTTTGATTTGGCGAACCAAGACGACGTGGTCATAGACTCTCTGGCAGAGGGCGACTTCTTCATCGCTCAACACGGTTTGTGCTTCTGTTATATGGAAACGGATCATGATCGCCCTCACTTCCTGCGACAAGGTAGGGCGAAACAGCGTCTATTCAACGCAGGAACTCCGACACAAACACGTGAATAGCAATATGCTCAAGCCGTCCCATCCACTTCGCCGTCTTCATCCAACGCATGCACCGGCAGATAGGTGTTCTTCTCCATCCACTCCCGCACGATGTATCTGATCATGTCGTTGCGCGTTACGCCGAACTCGCTCGCGAGATTGGCCAAGGCTTCCTCCACATCATCCTCCATCAAGACGAAGCCGGCATTGCGTAGCCGCAGTGCCGCGCGGCGTAGCATGATCTGCAGATCCGCTCGCGAAATATCGGCTATCCGATCGGCGGCGTCATCGAGGAGTTTGGCAGTCCCGAACGAGCTCATCAATGTACGCGCTTCGGCGCGTCCTCAATTTGCTCCAAGATCTGGATTAACCCCAGAACAACATTGCCGTTCAGGCGAGCCATGATGAGACCAGACCGCTGAGCCGCCTTGCCGGTGCGGCGGTCAAAAATGGTCCAAGTCTGGTCTTGATCTTTGCGAGCGCCGTAGCGCGGTATCTCGATCATTTGTCTGCCCCCTCTCATGGCCATCTCTAATTATGTTCGTTAGACGCGCCGACGCAAGAGCGTCACCTGGCTGCAACGAAGGCTGGTCGCCGAGATGGAATTCGAGTTGGACAGAAGACGGCAAGCTGAGGTGCAGGATAACGCGGCGGTTTATGAGCCAGATTTCTGACGGTGAAAGGATCGAGTCGGAGTTTCGTGGTGATATTTCGACCCCCTACCGCCACGGCTGGGAGAAAATAATCCACGAATGGCATCCTTATGCAACTGCCCTTCCACGGGAGCTGCCATTTCTGTCCGGCCAAAACGGCGCACCAGCTCGTCGGCTAGATCTATCGGATCGGTCATGCCGTTTTGGAATAGGCGGATGAGCAATGTCGCGGCCAGGTTGGGACCGGCAGACTGCCCACCTGCAATCTCACACTTGTATCCGCAATCGATGAGCACCTTCTGGAGGAGGCGCAGATCGTCGGTGTTTAAGGAACAAGAAGTCAATTCCGAAGACATCGAACCCTCCTTTTATGCGAGCTTGGGCAGCTTATGGCGTAACTTTCCAGCGAAGGAAAAGTTCCGCCCCTTAAGATGGGCGATGCGATGTGGAGCGGTCCGCTGTACGGGCCCAAGCGCAGGCGTGAGGTCGCTCTGACGACCTCACAGCAGGTCAGAGAACTACGACAAATCAGTTGTTGTTGCCGAGGCCGCTAATTTCATTAAGCTTCGCGTCGATCGCTCTCTTGTCCCATTTGCGGGTGCCCGGTATCGTCGGCGGCATTTTGTGGCTCGCCACCCACATCGAGAAGCATGTCGGCGATATGCCGCAATATTCAGCCGCTTCCTTGCGACCGATGAGGCGCGGGGGGATGATCATGATGCTGACTTCCCGTAGTGCCAGAGATTGATGCGTTTCGCCTCGTCCATCCCGAGGTCGGTCACAAGCCAAACTGTGTCACCATCCCGATCTGTCCCTTGTGCAGTAATCGCCCCCTTTTCGGCGAGCTTATCCATCGTAAAGGCGCCCGCATCCGGGATGGCGGCATGAGTTTTCGCGTCGGGGCGCGCGACCATGTAGAGCAAGGTCTTCTGGCCACGGTAATCAAGGTTGAGTTTGGGCTTTCGATCATCTCGCCGCTCTCGCTTCGACCGGGTCCAAACGTCACTATCTTCGGCTACGGCAGGTGCTTGGATGTAGCTCTTCTCGATGCCGAGATATTGATTGTACCATTTGCGCACCAGCGGAACCGGCCGTCCGCCATGAAGGGCATCGACTCGAGGAAAACCCTTAGCGTCAAGTAAGCGCAGAGCGCCGCGTTTCCATTCCGATGCACGTTTCCGTCCGACGATAGCAATTGCGATCTCATCGTCCGTTGCGAAAAGCGGCAGACGATCGAATAGGCTCGGTGGAAACGTCATTCACCCTTGCCCTTGTTCCTCGCCAAGCGGGCCTTTCGAAGCGCGGCCAGGTTCCTTTTCTGCTGGAAGTCTGCCGTTTTGTTCTCCCGCTGCTGGCGTTTGTCGGCCTTGGTCTCTTCTTTCAGCAGCAACGAAATGTCGGCGGCGGATATCAGCATCAATCGCCCAATCTTCTTGGCAATGCCGAGCCGCTTTGCCTTCTCCCATACGGTGCGCCCGGTAAGGTGTATTCCACTCGCTGCTGAAATGCGCTCGGCGATCGTATCTGGCGTAACAAGGCTATCGAGACCGTCGGTCATTTCTTCTTCGCCTCCTTCGCTGCCGCGCGCCGGGCTTCATACTGGGCCATGAAGCTGCCCTCATCTGAAGTAGCCCGCTCCACGGCCAGTTCATGTGCGCGCTTGCGCGTCCCGTACCTCGAGGTTTTGGGTGCCGAAACGAGATAGTCCCGCTGCGTGTGGCGCTTGATGAAGCTCGCGACCTCGTCTTGGCTGAAGGTTAGGCGTCGTCGCTCAGTGCCGCGGCCAGCATGCACAAATGCCAGCTCGCCGTAGCGCACGAGGTCGTGGATTGTCGATGCTGATACATTCAGCGTTCGCGCGACCTCGGGAAGAGATAGAAGCCGAGGAATTGCCAGCGATTGCATCCCAGCCATGAATGCGAGTTGGACGTCTTCGCGGCGCCAACCCTGATCGGGATCCAGCGGCTGGGTAGCGCCGGCGTAGGTGAGGGCGGCTTGCTGAAAATAGGTTCTATTCATGGCCCACCAAAGGACGGTTGCGCTGACGCTTCCGGCGCGAACGCCGGCTGCCTTTGCCCCGTGTGGTGGGTCGGGATGCCTTGCGGATTGGTGGGCCGCGATAAAGAGCTAGGCGAGTCGGGTGAGGGTGGTCAAGGCCAGTAGGTCTATTGCTCTCCGCGCATCTTCAAGAGGCGGAAGCTGATTTCAGCCAGCGTGCCTAGCGCGACAGCAACGACGAGCTTGTAGATCCCCTTGTCAATCACGGATCCAGAACTCGGTGCTCCGGGTGTGTAGCGGCGCAGCGCCTCCTCGTATGGCAGCAAAAGCTCGTTCGCGATCACTAAACCGATCACAACCTGCCAGGCGCCAACGAGAAGTATGAGGTAGGCGAGAATTCTAGCCGCGTAAGAAAATGTCATTGGCCACGAAGCCCCGTCGAGGTTAGCAGTCCCCGTTTTTCCAGATCGTCGGCAATCACCTTCTCGATATACGACGCCACAGAGCGTCGCTCGGCTTTGGCAGCCGCTTCAATCGCGTCTTTCAGTTCTGGCTCTATGCGAATGCCGATCGCGGCCGTCTTCGCCATTATTCTTCATCTCCGTAATTGCGGCATGTTCGCAGCATGCAAACATTTATCGCATTTCGCTGTTGACCGCCATGAAATCATTCGATATACAAATACTAACATTTACCAACGCAACGAGGAGCACCACAATGACCATTCATGGACCGATAGGCCACGCCGACAGAAGCCTGCTGCCGCGCTCTTTGCTTGGCAGACGACCTACCAGAGTTTATGTCGCCGCCGATTTCCGTTTCGCTACAGGCGACAGCGTAGCCTTCGGCGACCATGTCGCGATCGTAATGACACGCTCTCGGTCGGCGTTCGGCAGAGAAATCTATTACATCCAACTTATAGCTGGTGACATGGCTGGCCGCCCGTTCCGCACGGTCGAAGGAAGCCATCTCACGCCCTGCGAGAATCCATATGAAAACCGGAGTGAAGCGGGCTCTCGTTCTTGAGCTATTCAACAAGCAGGGCGGGCGCTGTTGCTACTGCGACCGCCCGATGGTCATCCTGCCTCGCGGCAAGGAGCAGAACCGACCAGACGCCGCAACGCTCGAACATCTGATGACCAATCGCCGCAGGGGCTGGACGCGACGCGACAACATGGCGGCCGCTTGCCGCGAGTGCAATGGAATGCGCGGATCCGGAATGGATTGGCTGATGTTCAAGACTTACCGCCGCGGCGAGTTCTGGGAATTAATCGAATGTGCGCCGCCCTGCGCGCATCGGCGTGGGTCGTAGACCGCGCTAACCCGCTGCCGAGCCGCATCGGCGGCGGGACCAACACCATAGGCCGGCGCGATCACCACCCGCGACTACACCAGCGGCGCGCCGGCTGGTTCTCCTTGACCAAAGTGCCCTGTTTACACTTTCATCATTCTGCAGCCGACCGCTAAGCATTGCAAAATTTGTAAATCGGTCGCTTCTCAATCAACGCGCACCCAAAGAGGAGAGAAGAGTGACAGAAAAGCAGACAAAGTTTGTCCCCCAAAGCGAGGCTTCGAAGAAAGCTAGCAACGCGGCGTTTAAGCGCTTCGCTGTTACGCTAACGGAACTTCATAAAGCACAGCAGGAAAAAGCGCCCGAGAAGGACGCAAAGAAGCCAAAGGGCAGCAAGTAAAATGCCCGCTGCAGCCAACGACAACCGCTTGCCCTATGGCATGATCCCACGCGGTCTTTCGCGCGTGGCCGCTGCGGCTTATGTCGGCATCGGCGCAACTCTGTTCGATCATATGGTGGGGCAGGGTGCCATGCCCTGTCCGCGAAAAGCCGGCGGCCGCATTCTATGGGATCGTTGCGAGTTGGACGAGGCATTCGACGCGCTTCCTCGCGACGACACGCGCCATCTGCCGGCGACAGGGGAAAACCCTTGGGATGACGTAGCTTGAAACTGAACCTAAAGGGCATCATCGAAGACACAGACCGGCACGGCAACGTCCGCGTCTACTTCCGTGCAAAGGGTAAAAAGAAGGTCCGACTTCGTCAGAAGCCGGGCACAGCCGCGTTTCTGCGCGAGTATGAGTGCGCCGAAAAGGGCATACCTTATGGCGACTCTCCCGTCGTTTCCGATTCATCGAAGCCTGTTGTAGCGCGGTCCTTTCGTTGGCTCTGCCAGCAGCATTTCAAGCGCGCAGCAAACTCGGTCACGGTTGATACTATGAGCCGCCGGCGGCGTATTCTCGAGGAAATTTGCGTCAAGCATGGCGACAAGCCTTTTGAGCTTCTTGAGCGAAAGCATGTGACCGCTATCCGCGATACAAGGATCGATAGCCCGGGCGCCGCCAACAACATCGTAAAAGCCATAAGCGCGCTGTTTGCTTGGGCAATCGAGGTCGGGGAGGCGAAGACGAATCCCTGCATGGGTATCAAACGCCTGAAGTCAGGCGATGGCTTTCATACATGGACGCTTGAGGAGATCGAGCAGTACGAAGCCAAACACGCCCCTGGCACGACCGCGCGGCGAGCTCTCGCCGTTTTCATGTTCACCGGCCTCCGACTATCGGACGCCGCCATCCTCGGCCGGCAGCATCTCAACGACGGTTGGATTCGCATTCGGCCTGGCAAGACCAAGAAGTCGAGCGGGGTAGAGGTCAACGTGCCAATCCTACCCGACCTCGCCGAGGAATTGGATCGGGTGCCCGTCGGTCAGCTGACCTTTCTCGTCACCGAATACGGCAAGCCTTTTTCGGATAAGGGTCTCGGGAACAAGATGCGCCAATGGTGCGACGAAGCCGGCCTGTTTCACTGCTCGGCGCATGGCCTTCGAAAGGCGGGTGCTTCGATCGCCGCAGAGAACGGCGCAACGTCTGACCAGCTCAAGGCAATTTTTGGATGGACGACGAGCCAGCAGGCCGATCTTTACACACGTGCCGCTCGTCGAAAGAAGCTGGCCGGAGATGCCACAAAGCTTCTTTTGCCGGATCGGAACGAGAACAAAAGTGTCCCACTTGGGGAGCCCATTGTTGAAAAGTGGGACCTCGAAGCTAAAGAAATGGAGGAAAAACAGGAGCTTGCAAGATTGAATGGTGGGCCCGGAGGGACTCGAACCCCCAACCAAGCGGTTATGAGCCGCCGGCTCTAACCATTGAGCTACAGGCCCTGGCGCCGGGTATCCGGCGCTTGGGTGCCGGGGCAATGGTTCCCGCAGCACGGGTTCCGCTCTAACGCAAATCCGGGGGAGCCACAAGCGGGCAGCGCAAGCATCTGTGGACGATGCATATTTCGTAGGCAGCCACTGGAACCTTCTCGCGCGGGCTACACTTATTCAAGTCACATTCCGCATGAAGAGGGCGATCGCAGATGGTGGCTTTGAACAGTGCCGTGGTGCTCATCGTGGAGGACGAGCCGCTGATCCGGTTCAATATCCTCGATGTGCTGGAGGAGGTCGGCCATGTGGCGCTGGAGGCGGCGAATGCCGACGAAGCTCTGGTGGTGCTGAAGGGCAGGCAGGATGTCGATATCCTGTTCACCGACGTCAACATGGCGGGTTCGATGGACGGCCTCCAGCTTGCCAATCGGGTGCGGGCGATGCGGCCGAATATCGGCATCATCATCACCTCCGGCATGGTGCGGCTCGATCCGATGGCGCTGCCCGCCAATACCGCCTTCCTGCCGAAGCCCTACATGCACGACACGCTGATTTCGACCATCAATTCCCTGATGACGTAACGGCAATGCCCTGATGAGGTGACAGGGGCGCGCAGCCGCAAAACGGGGACTGTTTTTGCGGCTGCGCGCGAGGCGCCGGGAGACATGCTCGTCTTCAGGCGGCGGAGGGGAACCGGCCCTCAGCTGAAGCTGCTCCTCAGCGCCTCATTCTCGTGATGGGCCTTCTTCTCGTAGATCGTAAACAGCGCCATCGAGAGGAGATAGGAGAGGAAGGGATCCCCTATCTGCGTGGCGATGTCGCGGGATGCGAGAACATGGCGCTCCAGCGCGCCGATATCCTTCTGTATTGCAGTCTGCGTGGTGGTTTCAGCGAGGCGGTTCATGCTGCCATCTCCAGGAATTGGGTCACGACCGAGCGGGCCGGCACGTGCCTGACATAAAGGGGTAGGGTGAGGCCGAGGGCGGCGCGCATCTTGCGCAGCACGCGGTCCGATACTTCGAAGGCGCCGCAGCAGACGGGGTATTTGCCGTAACCGTCTGCACGGCCGAGTTCTTCCACTTCGGCGCCGGCGCGCTTGTAGACACGCTTGAGGTAGGGCTCGTAGTTGGAAATCATCGTATGGATGCCGTGATCGAGCGCGCATTCGCAAAGCGCAAGCAGCATCATGGAGAAGGCGCGGCCGGCATCGACATTGGAGAAATCCTTGGCGATCGCCTCCTCGTCGATGCACATGCGCGTGCCTTCCCAGATGCCTGGAGCGATAAGATTGGCGGCATCGGGAAACGTCTCGCGGAAGACGTCGTAGAGAAGGGTCGGGCCTGTCGTCGGCATCAGGCGCATGCCGCCATAAAGACGGGTGCGGCTGTCGTTGCACCAGACGAGATAGGCGGGAGCCAGCGAATCGTAGCTGTCACGTTCGTAAGGGCCGATGACGGGAACATCCCAGCCGAGCGTATCGGCGAAGACCTTCTTGCGCAGGCGAAACATCTGGTCGAGTACGGCAGCGTATTTCTGATACTCATGTGCCTGAATGATAACGAACATTTTGCCCTCCAGCGTTTTCAAGTTCGTGGAAAGCAGAATGGTTCATGCGGGCCGGATCGGAAATTCCCTCAGATGGGCCCCCCCAGATGAGGGGGGCAGAGCATGTCGCGCAAAACTGTGCAGCGGTTTTGCGATAACGACATGCGTAAAAACAAAGAGCTAAAGCGGGAAGAGCGAATCTGAAGATCGCGATGCGCTTTAGGGATTGATTATGCGCAATTGAACGGCCCGGGAGGCGGCCGCCGAAATGGTGGCGCATCCAAGCTTGAAGCGGGCGGTCTTCAGATAATCGCGCGTGGTGTGTTCCGATATCCCGAGGATCACCGAAATATCCTTGTAATCCTTGCCGAGCGCCGTCCAGTGCAGACACTCGATTTCGCGCGGCGACAGTGACGGCACCGGATCGTTCTCGCCATGCAGCTCGTAGACGGCCTTGCGGTGGATGAGATGGGCGATCTCGATCCATTCGTTGCGGCAGCGGCGGACGAGTTCGGTCCATTGCTCGACCGGTATCCGGGCATTCAGCGACAGGAGGGCGCGGCGCTGCGCCTTGTCGGCGACGGGAATGGAGTAGCCGTTGCCGCCGATGCCGTGCTTCTGGGCGTCGACCAGCATGGCATAGGCCTCCGGCGTCGGCTCGACCTCGCTCCAGTCGAAGGGCAGCTGGCGTTCGAAGCCCTGCTTGACGATAGGATCGACCTTCACATAGCTGTTCAGCAGGTAACGGGAGACCCAGGCATCCGGGTAGGTGGTGCGCACGAAGGGCGAATCGATCTTGCTCGCGATCGTCTGGGCGAGATGGTAGGTGACGAAATCGAGGCCATATTCAGCCTGGAGAATGCGGATGGCGGCATCCACATTGGCTGCAGCCTTGATCTGTTCGAAAGCGGACTCGAACTTTTCGCTATAGGTATTCTCAATCATTTCCACTGCCCCAATCCCCTCAATCCTACCGCGAGGGCCGTCATAAATACAAGGCATCCCCACATATGCGGGGAATGACAATCCGGGTTCCATCTGCTAGCGCCTGTCATGAGGAGACCTCATATGGACAGCAAGAGACCATTCGAGATTGCCGAATGCCAACAGGCCGCCAAGGGCCTGAAATCCAGCTGGCAGGACATGGCGGGCTCCGAAGCGCTGATCCGCGCGCTCGTTGCCGAACGCAACGGCGACAGGCCGCTGGCGCTGTTCTGGACCGAGGTTCACAGGGCGCTCTGCCAGGAAACCAACGCCTTCTGACAATCAGCCTTGCGGAGGAACGGCTCAGGCTTTTTCTCCTTGGCTCAACAACGCACCCCGGGCGAGACGGCCAGGAAATCCCGCCGCCCTTCTATATAATTATCGATGAACACGTCTTCATTCTTGTCGCGATTCGATTCTACGATGAAAGCGCCGGACGGCGACGTTTCCGAATTCATGGTTAAGAAATCCCGTTCATTTCATTGATCTGTGCCAAAATCGCTTGACGGCGCGTTTGCGGCAGGAGCAATGGTGTTTGTGGAAACGGTTACACTCCGATGGCCTATGGCAGCGCTGATGCAGAAACGTTTCGGATGGCATCCCCGATGTGTGAAATGGCCCGATGTGTGAAATGGAATGACTGAAAAGCGCGTGCATCTGGTCTTCAAGACCCATCTCGATATCGGCTTTACCGACCATGCCGAGAAAGTCCGCCGGCAATATCACGAGCGCTTCATTCCGCAGGCGATCGAAACGGCCAAGCATTTTCATGCCGAAAATTCCGACGAGCCGAAATTCATCTGGACGACGGGCGCCTGGCTGATCTGGGATCATCTGAATTCGCGCTCTGCGGGAGAGGTCGCAGCGCTGGAACAGGCGATCGAGCGCGGGCTGATCCGCTGGCACGGGCTGCCGTTCACCACCCATACGGAGCTGATGTCGCCGGATCTCTTTCGGGCCGGGCTTTCCTATTCGCAGGAGCTCGACCGGCGCTTCGGCAAGACGACGATCGCGGCGAAGATGACCGATGTGCCCGGCCATACGCTCGGCATGGTGCCGCTGCTTGCCGAGGCGGGCATCCGCTTCCTGCATCTCGGCGTCAATACGGCCTCACCGCCGCCCGATGTGCCCGACATCTTCCGCTGGCGGGCGCCCAGCGGCGAGGAGGTGGTCGTCATGTATCAGCGTTCCTATGGCGAGACCTGTTTCCCCGACGGTTTCGAGGACGGGCTGAGCTTTGCCCATACCAACGACAATATGGGGCCGCAGAGTGTGCCGCAGACGGCCGAAGCCTATCGCGAATTACGCGCTCGTGAGCCGGATGCGATCATCCGCGCTGCGACGCTCGAGGATTACGGCGCCATTCTTTGGGACGAGCGTGAGCGCTTCCCGGTTGTCGAGCTGGAACTCGGCGACAGCTGGATCCATGGCAGCGGCAGCGATCCTGTGAAGACGGCGCGGTTCCTGGCGCTGCAGCGGCTCTACGACCGTTTCGCGGCGGATGGGCTCGACGCGCGACGTCTCGCCTTCGGGCGCGGACTGGCGATGGTGGCCGAACATACCTGCGGCGTCGATATCAAATCCTATCTGCGCGACGATAAGGCGTGGTCGCGGGCCGATTTTGAGGCCGCGCGCCGATCCGATTATCGCTTCGCCTATACCGAAGCCTCGTGGGACGAGCAGCGCGCCTATCTCGACCAGGCGGTCTCGCAGCTCGACCAGACGGACCGGCAGGCGGCCCAGGCGGTGCTTGCCGAATTCGCCACGCCCGCCGTGATCGAGGGCGGCGGGCGGGAGCTCCGCCTGCAGACCGGCGGCTGGTCGATCGCGCTCGACGGTGCGAGCGGCGATGTCGCCGAAATCACCTCGCCCTCCGGCCGGACGATCTCTGGCTGCGACGGCTCGCTGATCGCCTATCGATATGAGAGCTACGATGCCGGCGACGTTATCAGGCACATGGAGACCTACCTGACCCATCGCCAGGAATGGGCGGTGCTCGACCATGACAAACCGGGGCTTGCCCGGTCGGGGGCAGCACTTTCGAAGGTCTTTCTGCCGGCGCTGGAAGCGACGCAAGAGGCGGGCATCCTTTTGTCGATGCCGGCCGAGGCCGTGCAGAATTATGGCGCACCGCCGCATGTGATGCTGCATTTCACCGCCGAGGGCGATCGCCTCCACCTCAGCCTGACATTACACGACAAGCCCGCCAACCGCATGCCGGAGGCAAGCTTCCTCTCCTTCACGCCTGAGGGTGCCGGGGACTGGAATTTCCGCAAGATGGGCCTCTGGCATCGATCCGGGAACATTGCGACGAGCGGCGGCGGGCAATTGCAGGCGGTGACATCAGCACGCTGCGATCTTGCCGATGGTCTGCTGACGATCGAAACCTTCGATGCGCCGCTCGTGGCGCCGCAAGGCTCGGATTTCATGTCGTTCTGCAGGACGCTGCCGGATTTTAACGCCGGCATCCGCTTCAATCTGCACAACAATAAGTGGGGAACCAATTTCCCGATGTGGTGGCAGGGAGATTTTCAGGCGCGCTTCCGGCTCAGGCTCGACTGAGCCGCTCGATCCGCAAGCGACCCGGCCGAGGTGAGAAAGGGTTCAGCCGACGTTTGCGGTTCGGTTGAACCAGCCGGCGCGTGGCACTTCGGGCCGCTGCGGCTTCGGGCGAAACTTCACCAGCACCTCGCGGCCATCGGAGGAGGCCTGCGTGCGCTCCAGCGCGTCGCGTTCGGCAACTGCCTGGCGCCAGTGCTCGTCGTCGCGGCCATCTGGCCGGCCGCTTTCCTCCCAAATCGCGTAAGCTCGTTTGCTGATCCATTCGTGGCGTCTGTCGCTCATCTCTCTATTCCATTCGTCAAAAGTGCTATTCGGCAATTCCGTCCTGCAGAACCGGCGGCCGGCGCTTGGCTGCCATCAGCAGGTCGAGTTCGATCGAGGACGGCCCGAAACGGGTGAACAGGCTTTCTGCCTGCTCGTTTCGGAGGCCATATTTGGAGGCGAATTCATCAAGGCTATAGGGGCGGCCGCGCAGGATCCTGCTGCGGCGCTCCGGTTCACGGATTTGCGTCATTGGTGGTAACCCCAGTGTGTGTTGCGAATTGTGAGAACAAAACAGATTACAGCTACAAAAGTTCCGTGAGTTTTCAGGGTTTTTTCGCCCTCGCCGTGCCATTTCGGAGCGATCGCAGGCGGGTGGCATAGATTTTTAAGGCTGGTGTGCGCGGAGAAAATTTCGTCTAAAACACGCAAGAATATCAGGGTGTTATGGAAATCGCTTCCGCGGCGGCGGATAAATGGGCTTTACCCCGGCGCGTTACTCTATAGAATCAATAGTGTTATTCGGTTCGCAAGGGCAGCGAAATGTTCCGTTCCCCGCGTTGGCGCGACCGAGACCGGAGGACTTTGGCTTCAACCCATCAAGAGGAGACAGACATGATGAATGCACTGCCGCCACTTCATGACGGCCACGCGCCGTTCAACCTCCAGCAGCTGTTTCGCGAAGCGCTCTATGCCTTCGAGGAATGGGACAGCGAATTGACCGAACCGATCGTGACCTACGAAGGACGGGTCATGCCCATCAGCTTCGTTTTTGAAGCCATGCGCGAATGCACCGACATCGTGCCGATGAACATCGTCGGCGCCGTCACCGAACGGCTGACCAAGCCGTGGGAGGGCGAAGGCCCGCTCGACCAGATGACCTTCTCGACGGCGGCGCGTGTGATGCGCGTTTTGGTGCGCAAGCGCCTTCTCGTCACCGGGGCTGCGGATCTCGTCGCCGTTTCGGCCCACGCGTCCGAAGACCAGGGCCGCGACTGATAGGATAAGGATCGCGGCCATGGCTGCGATCCTTTTCCGCTTTTGGCGGAACCTCGCTTATTGCCAGCCGTTTAATCCGGCAGGCACGGCCACATCAAGCGATGGCCGAGGAATGAGCACCATGCTGAGATCTTTTGTTCATGAAATTATCGGTACACCCAGGCGTGAGCCTGAGCTCCCGCAATCGCTCGAGCAGTTTCGGGATCGCAAGCGCGTCCTGATCATCTTCGCCGATGCGCAAGATGACCGCGCGCTGATCCAGGACGAATGGCTGCGCAAGGCGCATATGCGCTTGATCGAGGAAGACGTCGAGGTGTTCAGCATTGCCGGCGGCGGCGCGTTTGCGCTGTTCGACGATGACTGGGAACTCGATGCGGACGATATTCGCAATCGGCTGCAGGGACCGCCATCCGGCGAGTTCGGACTGATCCTGCTCGGACGGGACGGAATCGTGAAGCTGCGCTCGAGCGAGCCAATGACCGCCGAGGATATCTTCGCGGCTTTTGAGTTGCTGCCGAAGAAGACGCCCTGGTAGCGTTTCGAGAGTCCGTTTGAAGCGGCGGGCGGTGGAGCATCCGCGCCCGCAACCTTTGCATGTTCAGAGTTCGAAGGCTTCCCTGAGGCCGAGGCTCTTGCGTTCGCGCAGGTCAAGATCGGCCTCGATATGGGCGATGTGATGCAGCATCAGCTGGCAGGCGCGGTCGAGTTCGTCGGCTTCGATCGCCGAGATAATGTCACCATGTTCGGAATGGCCGCAGCTCGATGCGGTCGACTGCCCGTAGAGCGCAATCACCAGCGACGAGCGGGCGACGAGTTCCTCCATGAAGCGCTGCATGATCGAATTTCCCGATATGACTGCCAGCGTCAGATGAAAATCGCCCGATGCCTTGATTTCAGCGCGGCGCGCGGTCTGACCACGCTCGCTCATCAGGCGGCCTTCTTCCAGCAGAAGCTGTCGCAGATGAGTAATATCGTCAGGCGTGATCCGTGCCGCTGCCTCGCGCAATATGCCTGGTTCGACCAAGCGGCGGGCGGAAAAGATCTGGCGAGCCTCTTCCGGCGAGGGATAGGCGACGAAGGCGCCGCGGTTTTTCTCGACGCTGACGAGGCCTTCATAGGAGAGCGCCTGCAGGGCGGCGCGGGCAAGCGTGCGGCTGACGTTGAAGAGATTGCCGACATCGCTTTCCGAAAGCTTGGTGCCGGGCGAGAGCCTGCGCTCGACGATCGCTTCGCGAATGGCATCGCGGATCTGTTGCGCGCCGGTATCTGTGGAGTCTTCGGCCTGCTGAGCCTTGGCGGCGGATTTCATGAAATTTACTTCCTGATGGTCGGCAAACCATATCCGGCTTCGCGCCAAAGTTAAACAGAATTTGTGCCCGAAACAGCGGCCGGATTGTATACGATGTTTTGCACAAATTGAGCACGATAGCCTAAATCATGTGCAGATAGCGACGCGCCTATAATTTGCTCTCTTAACTGCAGTTTTGATAAAATCGTTATTTCGCAATGGCTTGCTGCAGGCAACGGAGTCTGGCACGGCAGATGCATCGTCTTTTCCAAACAGGGGAAGGCATGATGTCGAAAGCGGCAGAGATCGATATAGTATCCGTTTCGAAGGTCTATGGCGCGACGACGGCGGTCCATGCGATCAGCCTGAAGATCCCCGCCGGCTCCTATTGCTGCTTCCTCGGCCCGTCGGGCTGCGGCAAGACTTCGACGCTGCGCATGATCGCCGGCCACGAGAGCATTTCGTCGGGCGATATCCGTCTCGGCAATGTCGTCGTTACCGATTTTCCGCCGGCCAGGCGCGGCACGGCGATGATGTTCCAGTCCTACGCGCTCTTCCCGCATCTCGATTTGATCGACAACGTCGCATTCAGCCTGAAGATGAAAGGCGTCGATAAGCAGGAGCGGCAGGCCAAGGCACTCGAGATGCTCAAGCTGATGCAGATGGAGGCCTATGCCAACAGGCGTCCGGCCCAGCTTTCCGGCGGCCAGCAACAGCGCGTGGCGCTGGCGCGCGCGCTGATCACCGATCCGGAAGCGCTGCTGCTCGACGAGCCGCTATCGGCGCTCGATCCGTTTCTGAAGATCCGCATGCGCGCCGAACTCAAGAAACTGCAGAAGTCGCTCGGCATCACCTTCGTGCACGTCACCCACAGCCAGGAAGAGGCGATGGCGCTCGCCGACGTCATCGTCATCATGAATGACGGTCGGATCGAGCAGGCGGCAGCCCCGCGCGAAGTCTTCGAGCGGCCGGCGACGGCCTTCGTCGCGCGGTTCATGGGCGACCACAACGTGTTGTCCGGCCGGGTGACTTCGAGCGAGAACGGCGTGCTCGTCATGACCGTGCCTGAGGGGCAGAGTTTTTCCGTGCGCGGAACGGGCAGGGAAGTCGGCGAGCCCGTCGACATCGGCATCCGCACCGATCGCGTGCGCCTGGAGGTGGCGACCGAGTGGACACTCGGCTTCGACGGCATCGTCTCCAACATCGAATATCGCGGCTCTTCCGTGAAAATCACCGTTATCGGCGCCGGCAGCGACGACTTCACCGTCATTGCCGAGGACGGCGACTATTTCGCCCGGCCGGTCGCCGTCGGCGATGCCGTTTCGCTCAGTTGGGCGCTCGAGGATGCCGTGCTTCTCGGCCGCTCTTCCGCATGAGCCATCACCATCAAGAACACTGAACCTTCCATATCCAAGAAAAGGGGAACTGACATGACGACTGAAACGACATCGACTAAGGCGGAGAAGGGTCTTTCCCGCCGCACGCTGCTGAAGACGGGTGCTGCCGCCGTCGGCGCCATCGCCGGCTCCGGCGCCATCACCGGCTTTCCCACCATCTGGGCGCAGACGAACATCACGCTTCGCCAGTTCGGCACCGGCGTTTCGAACATCAATGCCATTGCCGAGAAGTGCAAAGCCGATCTCGGCATCACGCTGGAGATGACGGCGACCGATTCAGACGCCGCCGCCCAGCGCGCCGTCACTCAGCCTGACAGCTACGACATTGCCGACATCGAATACTGGATCGCCAAGAAGGTGTTCCCGACCGGCGTCATGCAGCCGATGGACGTCAAGAAGCTGAAATATTACGACAAGATCGTGCCGCTGTTCATCAACGGCAAGCTGAAGGCAGACAGCGTCATCGCCCAAGGCACGGCGCCGCACACGGTCGGTTTCGTCGAAGCGCAGGATTCCAAGAAGTTCGCCAAGGAGGCGACGCAGTGGATGACGATGGTTCCGACCATCTACAATGCCGACACGCTCGGCATCCGTCCTGATCTCACCGGCCGTCCGATCACCAGCTGGGCCGACATTCTCGATCCGGCCTTCAAGGGCAAGACCGCGATCCTCAACATCCCGTCGATCGGCATCATGGATGCGGCGATGATCATGGAAGCCTCCGGCAAGATCAAATATGCCGACAAGGGCAACATGACCAAGGAAGAAATCGACAAGACGATCGAATTCCTCATCAAGGCCAAGGGTGACGGCCAGTTCCGTGCCTTCTGGAAGTCGTTCGACGAAAGCGTCAACCTGATGGCGTCGGGCGAAGTCGTCATCCAGTCGATGTGGTCGCCGGCCGTCGCCGCCGTCCGCTCGAAGGGCATCGCCTGCACCTTCCAGCCGCTCAAGGAAGGCTACCGCGCCTGGGGCGGCGGTCTCGGTCTTGCTTCGCACCTCAAGGGCGCGCAGCTCGATGCCGCCTATGAATACATCAACTGGTACACATCGGGTTGGGTCGGCGGTTACCTCAACCGCCAGGGCTATTATTCCGCCTGCATGGACACTGCCAAGCAATTCATGTCGGCCGACGAATGGGGCTACTGGATCGAGGGCAAGCCGGCTGCCGGCGACATCCTGTCTCCCGAGGGCAAGGTCATGGAAAAGGCCGGCGCCGTTCGCGACGGCGGCTCCTTCGAAGCCCGCATGGGAGCGGTGGCCTGCTGGAACTCCGTCATGGACGAGGACCGCTACATGGTCCGCCGCTGGAACGAGTTCATCGCAGCATGATCTCCGCTGAGAGGGCGGAGCGCCACTGTCTTTCGCGATGCTCAAGACGTCGCTTCGCTCCGCCCCCTCATCCGACACTTCGGGCCACCTTCTCCCCGCTGGGGAGAAGAGGGAGTCCGTGGCCGCGTCGTTAGACAAAATCAAGGTTCGCGGTGGCCTAGGCGCTGCCGCGAGTCTCTTCTCCCCAGCGGGGGTCCGAAGGACGGGGCGAGACCAGTGGCTCGACCCAGGCAAGGGTGCCGGCAGTCGGATGAGGGGCGGCACGCACCGTCGTTCCACTTGACGTAATCAGAACGGAGAACCGGATATGGCGACCATCGCAGCGGAAACGGAGGAGGATGGCCAGGGCGCGCGCGGCGGGCGCGGACTGAAGCTTTCCCCATCGGCGATATCCTATCTCCAGGCGACGCCGCTGTTCGTCATTCTCGGCTTGTTCTTCCTGCTGCCGATCGCCATGATCGCGGTCGTCAGCTTCTGGGACTACGATTTTGCCGGTCTCTATCCCGATTTCCTGACGATGAACTACACCGACACGCTCGGTTCGTGGGTGACGTGGAAGATCTATCTCAACACGCTGAAATTCACCGCGATCGTCTGGGCGCTGACGCTCGTCATCGGTTTCTGGGTCGCCTATTTCCTGGCCTTCCACATCCGCAAGACGTCGACGCAGATGATCCTCTTTCTTGTCTGCACCGTGCCGTTCATGACGTCGAACATCATCCGCATGATTTCGTGGATCCCGGTGCTTGGGCGCAACGGCCTCGTCAACTCGACGCTGATCAAGATGGGCATCATCCCGCAGCCGATCGAATGGCTGCTCTATTCCGATTTCGCCGTCGTGCTCGCCATGGTGCATCTCTACACGCTGTTCATGGTGACGCCGATCTTCAACACGCTGATGCGCATCGACCGGTCGCTGTTCGAGGCGGCGCGCGATGCCGGCGCCTCCGGCTGGCAGGTGTTGTGGAATGTCGTCATCCCGCTTGCCAAACCCGGCATGGCGATCGGCACGATCTTCGTCGTGACACTTGTGATGGCTGACTTTTCGACGGTGCAGGTGATGTCCGGCGGCCAGAGTGCTTCGGTGGCGCTGATGATGAAGAACCAGATGTCGCTGCTGCAATATCCGGCCGCTGCCGCCAATGCCGTGGTGCTGCTTGCGGTGGTGCTGCTGATGGTCGCGGCCATCCTGCGTGTCGTCGATATCCGCAAGGAGCTTTGAGGTGAACCACGAAAAACGCGGCCTGGAATTCTATCTGCTGGCGCTCTTCTTCATCATCTTCGTGCTGTTCCTCTACGGCCCGCTTTCGGCGATCCTGATCCTCTCCTTCCAGGGGCCGGACGGCGGTTTGACCTTCCCGATGAACGGCGTTTCCACGCACTGGTTCTTCAACCTGTTCGAGAAGCAGGCGGTCGGCGATTTTGGCGCCTCGTTCCGCCGCTCCTTCACCCTCGGGCTGATGGTGATGGCGGTGACCGTTGTCGTCTCGCTGCTCGCCGGCCTTGCCTTCCGGCGCCGTTTCCGAGGTTCGACCGCGCTGTTCTATGCCACGGTCGCCAGCCTCGTCGTGCCGTCGATCATCATATCGCTCGGCATCGGCGTCGTCTTCCAGGAGGGAGGGCTGAAGCCCGCCTGGTATTCGTCGGCCTTCGGCGCGCATCTGACCTGGACACTGCCCTTCGGCGTGCTGATCATGTTTGCCGTCTTCAACCGCTTCTCGCCTGCCTATGAAGAGGCGGCGCGCGACCTCGGCGCCAGCTCCTGGCAGACGTTCCGCCATGTCGTGCTGCCAATGATCGCGCCGAGCCTCGTCGGCGTCGGCCTGTTCGGCTTCACGCTCTCTTACGACGAATTCGCCCGCACGCTGATGACATCAGGCACCTACAATACGCTGCCGCTCGAAATCTACGGCATGACCACCAACGTCACGACGCCGGTGCTCTATGCGCTCGGCACGGTGACGACGCTGTTTTCCTTCACCATCATTCTCATCGCGCTCGGCATCATGACGATGCTCAGCCGGCGGCAGGCAAAGATAAACTGACATGCGCATCCTCATCGTCAATCCGAACACCACGGCCTCCATGACCGAGAAGGCCGCCACCGCCGCGCGAGCGGTGGCGGCATCCGGCACGGAGATCATCGCGGCCACCTCGCGCATGGGGCCGGTTTCCATCGAGGGGCACTACGACGGGGCCTTAGCAATCCCCGGCCTGCTCGCCGAACTCAAGGAGCGGCAGGGTGTGGGCTACGACGCGGCTGTTATCGCGTGTTTCGACGATACCGGTCTCGAAGCGGCGCGAACCTTTGCCGATGTGCCGATCCTCGGGCTTTGCGAATCCGCCGTGGTGACGGCGGGCTTCCTGGCGCAACGCTTTACCGTGGTGACGACGCTGGAGCGCTCGCGGGTGCTGATCGACAATCTGGTGCGCCGCTACGGCATGGGCGACCGCGCCAAGGTGCGCGCTTCCGACATCCCGGTACTGGAGCTGGAAGATGCGGCCCCGGGCGCGATCGGCAAGCTCAGGGCCGAGATCGAGCGGGCGCTTTTGGAAGACGGCGCCGAGGCGATCGTGCTCGGCTGTGCCGGCATGACCGATCTGGCGCGCGAGCTGCAAGAGATTTATGGCGTGCCTGTTGTCGATGGCGTCGCAGCCGCCGTCAAGCAGGCCGAAGCGCTGGTGTCGCTCGGGCTTTCCACCAGCAAGCGCGGCTCCTACGCCTCGCCGCTGCCGAAACCCTTCACCGGGGCGATGAGCGGTTTCTCGCCGGTCCTGAAGGTTGGCTGAACCGATGGCCGTTTCCTTCGATTTCGAGCAGCTGACCGAACGCGAACGCTACAAGCTGATGATCGGCACGATCATCCCGCGCCCGATCGCGCTGGTGACGACGGTCGACGAGAACGGCCGGATCAATGCTGCGCCCTTCAGTTTCTTCAACTGCCTTTCGGCCGATCCGCCGATCCTGGCAATCGGGGTCGAAAACAATGCCGACATGTCGTTCAAGGACACCGGCCACAATATCCGCATGACCGAGGTCTTCACGGTCAACATCGTCTCCTTGGCGATCGCCGAGGCGATGCATGTCTGCGGCGCCAGATATCCGCGCGGCGTCGACGAGTTGAAGGAAGCGGGGTTGACGGCGATGCCGGGCGAGAAGGTCGCTTCGCCCTTCATCGCCGAGGCACCGGCCGCCTTCGAATGCAGGCGGCATGTGACGCTGGAGCTCGGCCGCTCGCGGCAGATCGTCATGGGCGAGATCGTTTACGCGCATTACCGCGACGGGGTGGTCGATCCTGAACGGCTGCATGTCGATCCGGCCGCGGTCGATGCCATTGCGAGGCTCGGCGGCGATACCTGCGCCACCATCCGCGACCGTTTCGAGATGCTGACGCCGAAGCTCTGACATCAGGGGTAGGCCCAAGTTTTGCTTTACTTTTTCTCTTCTGATGAGAATGGTCTGCAGCGGATCATTGCAGGAGAGGGCGCCCATCATGACAATCGAGAACGATCTCAGCCGGATCGCGGAGCAGGAGAAAGCGCTGAGCTTCGACGCCTTCGACCTGACGACGGCATGGCAGCTCGGCAAACTCCTGCAGGAACTCGCCACCGAGCGCGGCCTCGGCATCGCGATCGACGTGACCCTGCATTCGATGCCCGTCTTCTATGCGGCGCTCCCGGGTGTGACACCCGATAACGTCAACTGGGTCCGCCGCAAGCGCAACATGGTGCTGCGTTATTTCCGCAGCAGCTATGCCTCCGGCCTGAAGCTGCAGAAGGACGGCAAGACGGTCGAGGATAACGGGCTTGATGGCGCCGACTATGCGCCGCATGGCGGCAGTTTCCCGATCAATCTCAAGGGTACCGGCTGCATCGGTGCCGTCACCGTCTCAGGACTGCCGCAGCGTGACGACCACAATCTCGCCGTCGAGGCGCTGGCGCTGATGCTTGCCAAGGATCTGGATACGCTGCGGCTCGCCCCACCGCTCTGATGGCGGCCTCTTTCGCCGTAATTTTGACAGAAAAAAGCCATGAAAACTGCAAAATCGCGTCGCCGCTCCGGTGACGTGGGCTTATCCTGCGGCTAAGCTGCGGCATCGCACTCCTCATCCTACCCGGGACGCCATGATCCGCTTGTTTCTTGCGCTTGCCGCCACCATCGGCTTCGGCCTTTTCCTTGCCTCCTGCAACACGCTGTCCAAGGAGGAATGCGTCGCTGCAGACTGGCGGGTGATCGGCGAGAGCGACGGCGCGGCGGGCCACGAGCCGCAACAGCGCTTCGCCGCACATGCGAAGTCCTGCGAGCGGGTCAAGATCGTGCCCGATCAGACGATTTGGTTTCAGGGGTATCAGGCAGGTCTCGTGCGCTATTGCACGCCGCTTAGCGGGCTTGCGCGCGGCCAGGCAGGTAGCGGATACGCCAATGTCTGCCCACCCGAGACCGCGCCCGGTTTCCTGCGCGGCTTCGGTCTCGGCAGCAAGCAGCACGAGCTGCAGACGCGCCTCAGCTCGATGCAGAACGACTACAGTTTCAAGGAGACCAGCATCGACGAGCTCTCCGACAAGCTGAGGGATGCCAAGGACGGTGACCGGTCGGAACTGCGCCGGCGGATCGAGGATCTGGAGGACGACCTGCACGACATCCGCCGCGACCAGCGCGACGTGCAGGACGATCTCGACCGCGTCAACGAGGATGTCGAGTGGTTCCAGCGCAACCCGAGCGCCGAGCTGCCGGCGCCGGGCTACTGATCCCCGACCTCAGAGCTTGCCGCCGGCCTCGGCGATGCCTTTCGTCAGGCTGCCCGTGGCCGGGAAGAGCGGGATGAGGCAGGCCTGCAGGGCGTGATAGATATCGCCCTTGCCGGGAAACAGCGAGTGCGAGGGAACGAGATCTTCGGTCAGCTCCTCGTGCCAGCCGCCGTTCTTGTGGTCGATGAAGGCGCGTTCGATCACATTCCAGATTTTGCGGTAGCTCTCCTCATGGAAATCGCTCGGCAGGTGCTCGTTGAGGAAATGCGCGGCAGCCGCACCTTCGCAGGCTGGCCACCAGAGCTTGTTGCGCTTGGCGGGCTTGTCGTCCCAATCAAGCGTATAGAAGAAGCCGCCCTTGTCGTTGTCCCAGCCGAGCGCCATGGATTGCGCAAACAGCGCCTTCGCCGCATCCGGCATCCACTCGATCCGCTTGCCGCCGAGCGCCCAGAGCTGCAGGATGAGGCGAGCCCATTCCAGCCAGTGGCCGGGCGTCGTGCCGGCCGGGCGGAACATTTCGTTCGGATGATAGTAATTCTTGTCGAGGTTCCATTCGGCGTCGAAATGCTCGGCGACGCGCCAGTCGACCGAACCGGCGACGCGGCGGATGACGAGATCGGCGATGCTTTCGGCCTTGGTCAGATAGTCCCGGTCGCCAGTCGCCTCGAAGGCCGCCATCAACGCTTCGGTCAGGTGCATGTTGGAGTTCTGGCCGCGATAGGCGCCGCCGTCGAGCGGCTGCCAGTCGGCGGTGAACTCCTCGGCGATCGCGCCGTGCTTCGCCTCCCAGAACTTCGTGTTCAGGATCTTGGTGATATCGGCGAGCATGCCGTCGGCAAGCGGATGACCGATCGTCTTTGCGGATGAGGCGGCGAGCAGCACGAAAGCATGGCCATAGCCCTGCTTGTTGGAATCAACGGGACCGTCATTGTTGAGCGACCAGAAATAGCCGCCATTTTTCCGGTCGCGATGATGGTTCCAGATATAGTCCATGCCGTGGTCGACGACATCGGCAGCGCCGGGACGGCCGAGCAGGGCGCCGATCGAAAAGCAATGCACGGCGCGCGCGGCGATATGGATGCCGCGAACCTGGCCATCGGCGTCGAGAGGCTTGCCTTCGTCGTCGAGATCGTAGAAGCCGCCCTTGGGGTTGACCGAATTGTGCTGGAAGAAATCGAAGAGACCATTCGCCTGGGTCAGCAGCCAGCCGCGATGATAGGCGCGGGTCGTCCAGTTTCCAAGCACGGCGTTGCCGGTTGCGGGTGCCATGATGCTCCTCCGATTTCGTGCACAAAGCGTTGTAAACGCCTATATAGGCGTCGTGCGAGTCTGTCATCCGGCGAGATTTGCAAAGCACGAAATCGATAGGCATATATTGACATAAAGATATCTTTATGTGATTTGGACTGTCTGGTCTTATGACGTCAAGGAGCCTTCCCGTGTTTGACAATCTCTTTGGTCCGGAAACGGGCAAGCGTGACGGAACTGAAGTGTTCGCAGCTTTGAGACAAGCTGCGAGCGAACGCATCCTTGTTCTCGACGGCGCCATGGGTACGCAGATCCAAGGGCTCGGCTATGACGAAGACCAGTTTCGCGGGACGCGTTTCATCGGCTGCGCCTGTCACCAGAAGGGCAATAACGACCTTCTGATCCTGACCCAGCCGGACGCGATCGAAGAGATCCATTACAGATACGCCAAGGCCGGCGCCGATATTCTCGAGACCAACACCTTCTCCTCGACCCGCATCGCGCAGGCCGACTACGAGATGGAAGGTGCGGTCTACGACCTCAACAAGGAAGGTGCCGAGATCGTGCGCCGGGCAGCACAGCGCGCCGAGCGTGAGGATGGCCGCCGCCGCTTCGTCGCCGGCGCCATCGGACCGACCAACCGCACCGCGTCGATCTCGCCCGACGTCAACAATCCCGGCTTCCGCGCCGTGACATTCGACGATCTGCGTTCCGCTTATGGCGAGCAGATCGACGGGCTGATCGACGGCGGCGCCGACATCATCCTCATCGAGACGATCTTCGACACGCTGAACGCCAAGGCTGCAATCTTCGCCTGCGAGGAGCGCTTCCAGGCCAAGGGCGTGCGCCTGCCTGTGATGATCTCGGGCACGATCACCGACCTTTCCGGCCGCACGCTGTCCGGCCAGACGCCGTCGGCCTTCTGGAATTCCGTGCGCCATGCCAACCCCTTCACGATCGGGCTCAACTGCGCGCTCGGCGCCAATGCGATGCGCCCGCACCTGCAGGAGCTTTCGGGCGTCGCCGACACCTTCATCTGCGCTTATCCGAATGCCGGCCTGCCGAACGAGTTCGGCCAGTATGACGAAACGCCGGAGCTGATGGCGGCGCAGATCGATGGCTTCGCTCGCGAGGGCCTCGTCAATATCGTCGGCGGCTGCTGTGGCTCGACGCCCGAGCATATCAAGGCGATCGCCGAGACCGTTGCCAAGTACAAGCCGCGGCCGATCCCCGAGCATCGCCCGTTCATGTCGCTGTCGGGACTCGAACCCTTCGAGCTGACCAAGGACATTCCCTTCGTCAATGTCGGCGAGCGCACCAACGTCACCGGCTCGGCCCGCTTCCGCAAGCTGATCACCAACGCTGATTTCACCGCAGCGCTCGATGTCGCCCGCGACCAGGTCGAGAACGGCGCCCAGGTGATCGACATCAACATGGACGAAGGCCTGATCGATTCCGAAAAGGCGATGGTCGAGTTCCTCAACCTGATCGCCGCCGAGCCTGACATTGCCCGCGTGCCCGTGATGATCGACTCGTCGAAGTTCTCGATCATCGAATCCGGCCTGAAGCGCGTCCAGGGCAAGCCGATCGTCAACTCGATCTCGCTGAAGGAAGGCGAAGAGAATTTCCTCGCCCAGGCGCGGCTGCTGCACAATTACGGCGCTGCCGTCGTCGTCATGGCCTTCGATGAGACGGGGCAGGCGGACAGCTACGAGCGCAAGGTGGATATCTGCACGCGCGCCTACAAGCTGCTGACCGAGAAGATCGGCTACCCGCCCGAGGACATCATCTTCGACCCGAACATCTTCGCGGTCGCGACCGGCATCGAAGAGCACAATAATTACGGCGTCGACTTCATCGAGGCGACGCGGACGATCCGTGAGCGCATGCCGCTGGTACACATTTCGGGCGGCGTCTCGAACCTGTCCTTCTCGTTCCGCGGCAACGAGCCGGTGCGCGAGGCGATGCACGCCGTGTTCCTCTACCACGCCATTCAGGCGGGCATGGACATGGGCATCGTCAATGCCGGCCAGCTTGCCGTCTACGACAATATCGATCCCGAGCTGCGCCAGGCCTGCGAGGACGTGGTGCTGAACCGTCGTCCTGATGGTACCGAGCGGCTGCTCGAAGTGGCAGAGAAATTCCGTGGCGGCGCGGCACGCGAAGGCCGGGTCCAGGATCTTTCCTGGCGCGAATGGAGCGTCGAGAAGCGTCTCGAGCATGCGCTGGTTAACGGCATCACCGAATATATCGAGGCCGATACCGAAGAAGCACGCCTGCAGGCCGCGCGGCCGTTGCACGTCATCGAAGGGCCGCTGATGGCCGGCATGAATGTCGTCGGTGACCTCTTCGGCTCGGGCAAGATGTTCCTGCCGCAGGTGGTCAAGTCGGCACGCGTGATGAAGCAGGCGGTCGCCGTGCTGCTGCCCTACATGGAAGAGGAAAAGCGCCTCCACGGCGGCGACCAGCGTCGGTCGGCCGGCAAGATCCTGATGGCGACGGTCAAGGGCGACGTGCACGATATCGGCAAGAACATCGTCGGCGTCGTGCTTGCCTGCAACAATTACGAGATCGTCGACCTCGGCGTCATGGTGCCGGCGACGAAGATTCTCGAGACGGCCATTGCCGAGAAGGTCGACGTCATCGGCCTCTCCGGCCTGATCACGCCGTCGCTCGACGAGATGGTGCATGTTGCAGCCGAGATGGAGCGCCAGGGTTTCGAGATCCCGCTGCTGATCGGCGGGGCGACGACCAGCCGCGTGCATACGGCCGTGAAGATCCATCCGGGCTACAATAAGGGGCAGACGGTTTATGTGACCGATGCCAGCCGCGCCGTCGGCGTCGTCTCGGCTCTGCTGTCGCCGGAGAGCCGCCAGGGCTATGTCGATGATGTAAGAGCCGAATATGCCAAGGTGGCGGCCGCCCATGCGCGCAGCGAGGCCGAGAAGGTGCGCCTGCCGTTGCCCCGGGCGCGCGAGAATGCGCACAAGATTGACTGGTCCGCCCACCAGCCGGTGAAGCCGCAATTCTTCGGCACGCGGGTGTTCGAGGATTACGATCTGGCCGAGCTTGCCAAATACATCGACTGGACGCCGTTCTTCCAGACCTGGGAGTTGCGCGGCCGATATCCTGCCATTCTCGAAGACGAGAAGCAGGGCGAGGCGGCGCGCGCGCTCTGGGCCGATGCGCAGGCGATGCTGAAGAAGATCATCGACGAGAAGTGGTTCCGCCCGCGCGCCGTCATCGGCTTCTGGCCGGCAGGCGCTGTCGGCGACGACATTCGCCTGTTCACCGACGAGAGCCGCAGCCAAGAACTCGCCACCTTCTACACGCTGCGCCAGCAGCTTTCCAAGCGAGACGGGCGGCCGAATGTGGCGCTTTCCGATTTCGTGGCGCCGGTCTCAAGCGGTGTGCAGGATTATGTCGGCGGCTTCGTGGTGACGGCCGGCATCGAGGAAATCGCCATCGCCGAACGTTTCGCGCGGGCGAACGACGATTATTCCTCGATCCTTGTCAAGGCGCTGGCGGACCGCTTCGCCGAAGCTTTTGCCGAACGTATGCACGAGCAGGTGCGGCGCGAATACTGGGGCTATGCCAAGGACGAGACGCTCAGCAAGGAGGATCTCATTACCGAAGTCTATGCCGGCATCCGCCCAGCACCCGGTTATCCCGCCCAGCCCGATCACACGGAAAAGGCAACGCTCTTCAAGCTGCTCGATGCTGAAAAAGCCGCCGGCGTGAAGCTGACGGAGAGTTATGCGATGTGGCCGGGTTCCTCGGTCTCCGGCCTCTATATCGGCCATCCCGACTCCTATTATTTCGGCGTCGCCAAGGTGGAGCGCGATCAGGTGGAGGATTATGCGGCCCGCAAGGATATGGCGGTTTCCGAAGTCGAGCGTTGGCTCGGGCCGGTGCTGAACTACGTGCCGCGCAAGACCGAAACCGAGATCGAGGATGCGGCGTAAGCGGCCGCTTGGCGTCGTCCGCTGATAAAGTGATTCAAGAAACGAGGAAGCCGGAAAGTGATTCACTTTCCGGCTTCCTGCTTTTGAAAATCAAGAAGATTTTTCTGTTGAACCGGTGATGTCGGCTTTGCGGTCAAGTCACCGCGATCGTCAGCTCCGCGACGAAATCATAGGCGTCGCCGCGATAGAGTGAGCGGGTGAATTCGACGGCGCGGCCGGAGCCGAGATAGGAAATGCGCTCGATCGACAGGCCGGCCGCACCGACGGAGACACCGAGAAGCTGGGCGTCGGCTTCCTTCATGTTGGTGGCCGAGATGCGCTGCACTGCGCGCACCGGGCGGACCTGGAGGCGTTCGAGTTCGGCATAGAGCGAATTGGTGACGGCCGACGGATCGGGCAGGAATTCGCCGGAGACGCTGGCATTCTCGATCGCCAGCGGCTGGTCGTCGGCGATGCGCAGGCGGGAAAGGCGCGAAACCTTGACGTCGGTGCCGAGGCCAAGGATCATCATCTCGTCGGGCGAGGGGGTGTGGATGCCCTTGTGCAGCCATTCGGAGCGGGAGGACATGCCGCGGCGCGCCATATCCTCAGTAAAGGAGGTGAGCTGCGACAGGCGTTGCTCGACCTTGGAGACCGGCTTGGCGACGAAGGTGCCCGAGCCGTGGCGGCGCACCAGCAGGCCATCGGCGACAAGTTCGTCGATCGCCTTTCGCACGGTGACGCGGCTGACGGCGGCGAATTCGGCGATGTCGCGTTCCGGCGGCAGCGCATCGCCGTGGCCGAGCGTGCCGGTGCGCACGGCCTCTTCGAGCATGCGGCGCAGCTTGACGTAGAGCGGGCCGGTGCCGGCGGCCTGCAAGCGCTCCAGGGATAGGATGGTAGCGAGGTCGTCGCTCATGCCGCACCTCTCTGCCTGTCGTTCAAGAGCTTCACCGCAAGTTCCACCGCGCCGTGCAAGGCATCGTTCTTCGGTCTGGCGAGCAGCGGCCTGTAGCGTTCGGAAAGCCAGGGTTCATAAGCTTCGGCAAGACCTCCGAGCAGGCAGATCGACGGGCATTCGGACCAGAGCAGCGCGTCGAGGCTTTCGCCGATCGCCGTTGCCGCATCCGTGACGATGCCGACCGCGATAGCATCGCCCTTGGCCGCATGTTCGAAGACGATCGGTGCGTAGCGGGCAAAGTCCTTCGGTCTTGCCGAGTGCGCGAATTCGACGATGTGCTCGGGATCGTTGCCATATTCGGTCATGACCGCTTCGGTGATCGGCGATGCTGGGCGCACTCTGTCGTGGGCGAGCAGCGATCTTTCCAGGAGGTCGCGGCCGAGGCGGGCGCCGCTTGCCTGGTCGCCGACAACGGAACCCCAGCCGCCGATGCCGTTCAGCCGGCCGTCCTTGCGGGCATTATAGACGGAGCCTGTTCCGAAGGCGCCAACGATGCCGTCGGCATCGCCGAGCGCGCCCTGCAGGGCGATCAGCGCATCGGTGACGACGCGGCCTTCGGCAAAGGGCAGGGCCTTTTCGATTCGCCTGCCGTAATCCCCGACATTGGCGCCGGCAACGCCGACGACGGCTGCGACAGAGGAAAGGGTCTCAGCATCGAGCCCGGCATCGCGTAGCGCCTGCCGGGCGGATTCGACGATATTGAGAAGAGAGTTTTCGAGATCCGACAGAATGTTGGCAGGGCCGGCCTTGCCGCGGCCGATGACTTTGCCGTTCCTGTCCGCGACTGCGGCCCGGCAGCTCGTTCCGCCGCCGTCTATGCCGATTGCAAGCTCCGTCATCGGGCCTCCGAATATGCCGTTCCCCATGTTTTTTAATACAATACCAAAAAAATACCATTTACCAAGTGGGAATGAGGAAGAAAATCAATCTTTTTATCTTATTGATTTTGCTTGATTAAATTTTTTAATGAATTTTATCAGGCCGAAAAGTTAAATTAGTCTGGACAATTGGTATTTTTTTGGCATTAATTCGGCAAAAGGGAACAGCACTTCGAGGCCCGCGAAAATCAGCAGTTAAGCCAAGCCGGAACCGCTTCGAAGGTGATCGAGATGACGACCCGCCGGTCTATCAGCTGGTGGCGAATTCAGGCGTCCATCGGCTTTCCCCATCATTTCGCCGCCCCGGTGCAGCCACCGGGAAGGCGCGCAGTCCGGCCGCAGGCGATCCGCCTTCGTGTCCGTCGAGCTTTCGGGACCGGCATTACTGGCGGTCCTCCAAGGGGCGTTGGGTGTTACCTCAAACACGCCAATTGCTTGTTTCAGATCGAAAACAGCGCCTAACGGCGCTTAAAACAGGAGAGGGAAATGAAAAACACTGCTCTGAAAAGCTTGCTGCTTGCCTCCAGTCTGCTGAGTTCAGCGGGCCTCGTCCATGCCGCCGACGTCACGCTGACGGTCGAAAGCTGGCGTAACGACGACCTGCAGATCTGGCAGGAAAAGATCATCCCGGCTTTCGAAGCCAAGAACCCGGGCATCAAGATCGTTTTCTCGCCGACCGCGCCGACCGAATACAACGCCTCGCTGAATGCCAAGCTCGATGCAGGCTCCGCAGGCGATATCATCACCTGCCGTCCGTTCGATGCCTCGCTCGAACTCTTCAACAAGAAGCAGCTCACTGACATCACCAGCCTGCCTGGCATGGAGAACTTCTCGCCGGTCGCCAAGGCCGCCTGGAGCACCGACGACGGCAAGTCGACCTTCTGCGTGCCGATGGCTTCTGTCATCCACGGCTTCATCTACAACAAGGATGCCTTCGACAAGCTCGGCATCTCTGTGCCGAAGACCCAGGACGAGTTCTACGCAGCGCTCGACAAGATCAAGGCCGACGGCACCTACATTCCGCTCGCCATGGGCACGAAGGACCTCTGGGAAGCCGCTACCATGGGCTACCAGAATATCGGCCCGAACTACTGGAAGGGTGAGGATGGCCGCGCCGCCCTGATCGCCGGCAAGCAGAAGCTGACGGATGCCGACTGGGTCAAGCCCTATGAAGAGCTTGCAAAGTGGAAGCCCTATCTCGGCGACGGCTTCGAAGCCCAGACCTATTCGGACAGCCAGAACCTGTTCACGCTCGGTCGTGCCGCGATCTATCCGGCCGGCTCGTGGGAAATCTCGCTGTTCAACAGCCAGGCGCAGTTCAAGATGGGCGCCTTCCCGCCGCCGGTTCCGAAGGCCGGCGACACGGGCTACATCTCCGACCATCCGGATATCGGTGTCGCTCTGAACACCAAGAGCACGCATGCCGAGGAAGCCAAGAAGTTCCTTAGCTGGGTCGCTTCGCCTGAGTTCGCCGATATCTACGCCAACGCGCTGCCGGGCTTCTTCAGCCTGAACTCTAACCCGGTCAAGATGTCCGATCCGCTCGCTCAGGAATTCGTCTCCTGGCGCGGCCCGTACAAGTCGACGGTGCGCTCGACCTATCAGATCCTGTCGCGCGGCACGCCGAACCTCGAAAACGAGACCTGGGTCGAATCGGCCAATGTGATCAACGGCACGGATACGCCGGCGGTTGCTGCCGAGAAGCTCCAGAAAGGCCTCGACAGCTGGTACAAGCCGGCCAAGTGATGTGATCAGGGGCGGCTTTTGCTGCCCCTGATCCGGCCTGCCGGCCACCTTCTCCCCGCTCGCGGGGAGAAGGAGACTCGCAGCGACCTCCCAGCCCGATATGGCATCTCAGCAGGGCGTGTTCCCTCTCTTCCCAGGTGGCAGAGAGTTAGGGTGAGGCGCAACGTTTTCCACCTGTGCTGCCCTTGCAGCCAGTCGACAAGAACAGGCAAAAGCCATGAGCGAAACCGACAACGCGGCCGATATCGTCCCGATCAAGCGCCCGGTGCGCTGGCACATTTTCGTCTTCATGCTGCCGGCCCTAATCGTCTATTCCGCGGTCATGGTGCTGCCGCTCATCGAAACGCTTCGGTTGTCGCTCTACAATACGGTCGACGGGCAGCCGGCCTTCGTCGGTCTTGCTAATTTCAAGGTGCTGTTCGGTGATCCGCGCTGGGCGCGTGATTTCTGGAACGCGCTCGTCAACAACCTGATCTTCTTTGCCATCCACATGTGCGTGCAGAACCCGATCGGCGTGGCGCTAGCCGCCCTGCTTTCGGTGCCGAAGCTGCGCGGCGTTGCCTTCTACCGCACGGCGATGTTCCTGCCGACGCTCTTGTCCTTCGTCATCGTCGGTTTCATCTGGAAGCTCATCCTTTCGCCGATCTGGGGCGTGGCGCCCTGGATGCTCGATCTCATCGGTTTGAAATTCCTGTTCGCGCCCTGGCTCGGCCAGTCCGGCCCGGCGCTGATCGCAGTGTCGCTGATCTCGAACTGGCAATATATCGGCATTCCGATGATGCTGATCTATGCGGCCCTTCTGAGCATCCCCGAGGAAGTGATTGAGGCGGCCGAATGCGACGGCATCACCGGCTGGGCGCAATTCTGGAAGATCAAGCTGCCGCTCATCCTGCCGGCGATCGGCATCATCTCGATCCTGACCTTCGTCGGCAATTTTAACGCCTTCGACCTGATCTATACCGTGCAGGGGGCGCTTGCCGGGCCTAACATGTCGACCGACATTCTCGGGACGCTGCTCTACCGCACCTTCTTCGGTTTCCAGCTTCAGCTCGGCGACCGCTCGATGGGGGCGACGATCGCCACAGTGATGTTCCTCATCATCCTCGCCGGCGTCTCGCTTTATCTCTTCGTCATCCAGCGGCGCATGCGTCGCTATCAATTCTGAGGAGCGCGCATGTCCAAGGCACGCACATCTCCCATCCGCACCGGCCTCGTGCACCTGGCACTGAGCGCCTATACGCTGGTCGCGCTGTTTCCGGTGTTTCTGACCATCATCAACTCGTTCAAGGATCGCGCCTCGATCTTCCGCGAGCCGCTGATGATCCCGACACCATCGACCTTCAGCCTCGTCGGCTATCAGACGGTGTTGGGGCAGGGCGATTTCGCCACCTATTTCCAGAACAGCTTCATCGTCACGATCGTCTCGATCCTGCTGGTGCTGCTCTTCGGCGCCATGGCCGCCTTTGCGCTTTCCGAATACCGTTTCCGCGGCAATATGCTGCTCGGGCTCTACATGGCGATCGGCATCATGATCCCGATCCGTCTCGGCACGGTGGCGATCCTGCAGGGCATGGTGGCGGCGGGCCTCGTCAATACGCTGACGGCGCTGATCCTCGTCTATACCGCGCAGGGCATACCGCTGGCGATCTTCATCCTGTCGGAGTTCATGCGCACGGTTTCGGATGATCTGAAGAATGCCGGGCGCATCGACGGGCTTTCCGAATATGCGATCTTCTTCCGCCTGGTGCTGCCGCTGGTGCGCCCGGCCATGGCGACGGTCGCCGTCTTCACGATGATCCCGATCTGGAACGACCTCTGGTTCCCGTTGATCCTGGCGCCCTCCGAGGCCACCAAGACGGTGACGCTCGGCTCGCAGATCTTCATCGGCCAGTTCGTCACCAACTGGAACGCGGTGTTGGCGGCGCTGTCGCTGGCGATCCTGCCGATCCTCGTCCTCTACGTCATCTTCTCGCGGCAGCTGATCCGCGGCATCACGTCAGGAGCCGTCAAGTGACTGAAAAACCGATCCGCGTCCTCGTTGCCGGCCTCGGCAATATGGGCCGCAGCCATGCGCTCGCCTATCACAACAATCCCGGCTTTGAGATCGTCGGTCTCGTCAACCGCTCGACGCCGCAATTGGAGCCTGAGCTGCAGGGCTATACGATCCATCCCGACTTCATGGCGGCGCTGGCCGAGCTGAAGCCGGACCTCTGCTCCATCAACACCTATTCCGACAGCCATGCCGATTATGCGGTCGCTGCCTTCGAGGCCGGCTGCGATGTCTTCGTGGAAAAGCCGCTGGCAACCACCGTCGCCGATGCCGAGCGCGTCGTCGCGGCAGCTGGGAAGGCGGGGCGCAAGCTGGTGATCGGCTATATCCTTCGCCATCATCCTTCCTGGATGAAGCTGATCGAAGAGGCGCGCAAGCTCGGCCCGCCTTACGTCTTCCGCATGAACCTCAACCAGCAGTCCAGCGGCCCGACCTGGGCGACGCATAAGTCGCTGATGCGCACCACCTCGCCGATTGTCGATTGCGGTGTGCATTATGTCGACGTCATGTGTCAGATCACTGACGCGAGGGCCGTCGAGGTGCGCGGCATGGGGCTGCGCATGTCCGACGAGATCGCTGCCGACATGTATAATTACGGTCACCTGCAGGTGCTGTTCGAGGATGGTTCCGTCGGCTGGTACGAAGCCGGCTGGGGTCCGATGATTTCGGAAACCGCCTTCTTCGTGAAGGATGTGATGTCGCCGAAGGGCGCGGTGTCGATCGTCATGGATCCGAACGCCAAGTCCGACGATATAGACACGCACACCAAGACCTCGGTGATCCGGCTGCATACGGCAGAGACCGGGCCTGACGGCAAGTTCATCCGGCCCGACCAGGACATGACGATGGAAGGCGAACCTGGCCATCAGGCGCTCTGCGACCTGGAACAGGCCTTCATGCTGAGGGCGATCCGCGAGGATCTGGACCTCGACCGCCATATGGCGGATGCGGTGGCGTCGCTGCGCATCTGCCTTGCCGCCGACGAGAGCGTGCGTACCGGCCAGCCGGTCAGATTGTAAGGGAAAGACAGTGGGATCGCTTCAACTCAAATCCATCCGCAAGACCTATGGCACGCATGAAGTGCTGAAAGGCATCGACCTCGAGGTCAAGGACGGCGAATTCGTCATCTTCGTCGGGCCTTCGGGCTGCGGGAAATCGACGCTGCTGCGCAGCATTGCAGGCCTCGAAGACGTTACCTCGGGCGCCGTCGTCATCAACGGCCGCGATGAGACGCTGACGCCGCCGGCCAAGCGCGGCATCGCCATGGTGTTTCAGTCCTACGCGCTTTATCCGCATCTGACGGTCAAGGACAATATGGGGCTCGGGCTCAAGCAGGCCGGCACCGCCAAGGATGAGATCGAAAGGCGTGTCGGCAAGGCGTCCGGCATGCTCTCGCTGGAACCCTATCTCGCGCGCCGGCCGGCCGAACTCTCCGGCGGCCAGCGCCAGCGCGTCGCCATCGGCCGCGCCATCGTGCGCGAACCGGAACTCTTCCTGTTCGATGAGCCGCTGTCGAACCTCGATGCGGCGCTGCGCGTCCAGACCCGCCTCGAAATCGCCCGGCTGCACCGCAGCCTGAAGGCAACGATGATCTATGTCACCCACGACCAGGTCGAGGCGATGACGCTTGCCGACAAGATCGTTGTCCTGAATGCCGGGGCGATCGAGCAGATCGGTTCGCCGATGGAACTCTACAAACGACCGGCCAATGTTTTCGTTGCCGGCTTCATAGGCTCGCCGCAGATGAATTTCATCGCGGCCGAGAAGGTCGGCGATCATAGCGCCAAGACGATCGGCGTGCGTCCCGAACACGTGACGTTATCGCGCGAACAGGGGACTTGGGCTGCGAAGGTCGTGCATGTCGAGCATCTCGGCGCGGACACGATCATCTATCTGGAATCCGACCAGTGCGGCCTGTTGACGGCGCGCCTGTTTGGCGAGCATCAGTACGAGCCGGACGAGATCGTCTATGCGACGCCGGACCAGGCGCACGTGCATCGTTTCGATGTCGACGACCAGGCGATCCGCTAAGCGCATGACAGAACGAAAAAAGCCCCGCCAGCCAGCCTGGCGGGGCTTTTTCATTTCCCGTCGTGCATGGTTCGCTCAACCGAGCACGGGCCGCATGAAGCTGCGTTCATAGCTGACGATACTGCGGTTGCGTTTGTCGAGCTCGAAAGCGGCCTGACATTCCGGATCGCTGGCCATGCGCGTGCGATAGTCCTCGTAGGCGGCAAGGCTCGGGAAGGAAAACAAGGCAACGGCAATGTTGTTGGCGCCTTCGGACGGCAGGAAATAACCGTGATGGGTGCCACCCATCCTGTTGACGATCGGAATCCAGAGCCGGGCATATTCTTCGAATTCGGCTAGCTTGTAGGGATCGATCACATAACGCAGGTGGCAGGTAATCATTGAAATATCCCATCAGGTAAGATGCTGGGCGGAAGGCTGCCCGGCTGATTTGGTTTGCTCAACTTCTGACATCGAGCTGGGGGAGTTCAAGTGCTTTGTGGTGATGGCTGCATCACGATTGCTGACGGCTCGAACGAGCTGAAATGAAAAAAAGCGCTGTTTTGCGGCGCCTTTTGTCTCAGCGGTATTGGCGAAATCAGTCGCGGATGATGAGCAGGTCGGCTGCCATGAAGCGCAGGGTTACCGTTTCGCCGGCCTGCGGCGGGGTGGTGCCCGGGCTGTTGAACATGTCGAAGGAGATGACGTTGCCGCCGACATTCATGCGCGTGCGGATGACCGACCCCAGGAAGTGGGCCGAAACGACATGGCCGGTCAGCGCCGTGTCGCTCTTGACGCTGTCGGAGAGCGAGCCCGCTTCCGGGCGCAGCGCCAGCGAGATGGTTTCTCCGGCCTTGTGGGCAGCGACCGACTGCTTCAGCGTTATGCCCTGATCGCCGATCTGGATGCGGTTGGTATCGGGATCGACGACCTTGGCCTCGATGAGGTTCAGCGTGCCGACGAAGGAGGCGACGAAGCGCGTTGCCGGCGTATTGTAGATCTCGAAAGGCGAACCGATCTGGTCGGCCTTGCCGGCATTCATGACGACGATGCGGTCGGAGATCGAAAGGGCTTCTTCCTGATCATGGGTGACGAAGACCGTGGTGATGCCGAGCTGCTGCTGGATCTGGCGGATTTCCTCGCGCAGCGACACGCGGATCTTGGCGTCGAGTGCGGAGAGCGGCTCGTCGAGCAGCAACACTTGCGGCTTGACGGCGAGCGCACGGGCAAGGGCGACTCGCTGCTGCTGGCCGCCCGACAGTTGATAGGGGAAGCGGTCGGCCAGGTGATCGAGCTTGATCAGGCCGAGCATTTCCTTGACGCGGGCGTCGATCTCAGGTTTTGGGGCGCCGGCGACCTTGAGACCGAAGGCGACATTGTCGTGTACCGTCATGTTGGGGAAGAGCGCGTAGGCCTGGAACACCATGCCGATATTGCGCTGGTTCGGCTTCAGCGCGCTTTGGTCCTTGCCGTTGATGGTCAGCGTGCCGCCGGTTGGCGTTTCGAAGCCGGCGATCATGCGCAGAACGGTCGTCTTGCCGCAGCCCGACGGCCCGAGGAAGGAGACGAACTCACCCTTCTCGATGTTCATGTTGAAGTTCTTGACGACCTGAACCGGGCCGAAGGATTTTTGAATGTTGTTCAGCGTGAGAAAAGACATGAGCCAGATACCTTAAGCCTTTGCCGGGCGGGCTTTGCCGACGCGGGAAACGATGTTGAGCAGGCCCATGCTGAGCCAGGTGATCGAGAAGGCGATGACGGCAAGCGCCGAAGGCTCATAGGCCTTGTTGGCGCCAACGAGCTGCAGGTAGGGACCGAAGGCCGGACGGTTCAGAAGTGCGGCAAAGGTGAATTCGCCCATGACGATCGCGAGCGTGATGAAAGCGCCTGAGAGCACGCCGCTCATGACGTTGGGAAAAATGCATTTGAACATGATGGTCGTCCATCGGGCGCCGAGGCTTTCGGCCGCTTCCGTCAGCGTGCGGACGTCGATGGCGCGCATGGCGGTATCGACGGCGCGGTACATATAAGGCAGGGACAGGGTGATATAGGAGAAGACCAGCAGGATATTGGTGCCGGTCGTCGAACCCGTCAGCGGCAGGTAGGACGAAGAATTATACATCCTGAGGTATCCGAAGACGATGACGATCGCCGGAATGACAAGCGGCAGCAACGTGATGAATTCGACGACCGGACGCATCTGCGGCAGCCGCAGCCGCACCCAATAGGCCGTCGGCACGACGAGCAGCATGCCGAAGACGATGGTGAGCAACGCCATCAGCATCGAATAGCCGAAGGTCTCCCGGAACTGAATGTCGGAGAATACCGACTCATAAGCATCGAGGCTGTATTCGCCACGGCGCATGCGCAATGAAAACTCGATTGTGCCGATCAACGGGATGATAAAGTAGGACGCGCCGAGAATGATGGCGATCCAGGCTCCGAGACGTTGAGCTTTCATTTCTGCCACCGTTCGGCGCGCATGCGCAGCATGAGGTAAAGGACGTTGGAGACGCCGGTGATGACGATCATGCCGAGCGCGATGGCGTAACCGAGGTTGGCATTGTGCAGAACGTCGCCGCGGATCTGCGCATAGAGCAGGATCGGCACGATGTTCAGCGAGCTGCCGGTCAGCGCGAAAGCGGTGGCAATGGCGCCGAAAGCGTTGGCGAAGAGCAGCAGCGTCGTGCCGAGCAGGCTCGGCCAAAGGATCGGCAGCGCGACCATCGTCCAGTACTGGCGGTTGGTGGCGCCAAGAATCTGCGAGGCTTCGCGCCATTCCTTCTTCATGCCGTCGAGGGCCGGCGTCAGAATCAGCACCATCAGCGGGATCTGGAAATACATGTAGGTGATGGTGAGGCCGAAGAAGGACAGCAGGTTGAAGCCGGTGCCGTAGAGATTGAAGCCGAACCATTCGCGCAGGAAGATCGTCACAAGGCCGGTGCGGCCGAGCGTTGCGAGGAAGGCGAAGGCGAGCGGCACGCCGGCGAAATTCGAGGCGACGCCGGAGAAGGTCAGCAGCGTCGAGCGCACGGAGGCGGGCAGGCCGCCGAGCACGACGGCCCAGGCAAGGAAAAAGCCGATCAACGCGCCGCCGAGGGCGGAGGCGACCGAGATACGGATACTGATCCAGTAAGCGCTCATGATCGATGGCGTAAAAAGATCGCCGATATTCTTCAGCGTGAAATCGCCCTCGGGCGTCAGGAACGCGCCCACCACGAGATAAAGCGTGGGCATGATCAGGAACAGCAGGGAGAATATAATGAAGGGTGCGATGCCCAGCCAGTCGATCACGCGGTCTTTGTTGATCAAGGGGGCACTGCTCGCCATCGGCGTTGAAACGGTGCTCATGGAAAAGCTCATCCTGGGACGTCGGAGTGAGAAAACCTCCCCGCCTTGCGGCGGGGAGGCAGGATCAAAGTTACTGAACGTTGGCGCCGACGACGGAATCCCAGTTCTTGGTAATGGTTTCCTTGCCGGCGGCCTGCTCTTCCAGCGTCGGGAAGACAGCCTTTTCATAGGCTGCTGCTGGCGGCAGCTTATCGAGCAGTTCCTTCGGGATCTTGTTGTTCTTGGCAAGATCGTTGAACCGGATCGGGTGGCAATAGCCCTTCAGCCAGCCGAGCTGACCTTCGTCGGAGTAGAGGTATTCCATCCAGAGCTTGGCAGCGTTCGGGTGCGGAGCGAAGGCGGAAATCGCCTGAACGTAGACGCCGGCAACGACGCCGGTCTTCGGAACGACGACCTCGAACGGAGGATTGCCCTTCAGGCCTTCGCCCCAGGAGAGGGCGTTGTAGTCCCAGGCGATGACGATCGGCGTGGAGCCCTGCGCGAAGGGAGCAGCCTTGCCGACGACCGGCACGAAATTGCCGCTCTTGTTCAGTTCGGCGAAGAACTTCAGGCCTTCCTCGCCTGCCTTGGCCGCGTCGCCGCCGGATGCGGAAAGACCAGCGGCATAGACGCCCTGGACAGCCTGGTTGGCGCTGCGCGGATCGCCTGCGAGGGCGACGCTGTTTGCATAGTCGCTCTTCTTCAGGTCGGCCCAGTCAGTCGGCGATTCCTTGACGAGATCCTTGTTCACCAGGAGCGCGAGAACGCCGTAATAGTCGCCGTACCAGTAGCCTTCAGCATCCTTGGCGGTATCCGGAATGGAATCCCAGGTGGAGACCTTATAAGGCTGGATCAGGCCGTCTTTCTTGGCGGACGGGCCGAAAGAGAGGCCGACGTCGATGACGTCAGGAGCCTGCGGGCCGGTGTTGCCCTTGTTGGCCTTGATGGCTTCGATTTCGTCGCCCGAACTTGCATCCGGGTTCAGTTCGTTGACCTCGATGCCGTACTTGGCCTTGAAGCCGGCAATGACGTCGCCATAGCCGCACCAGCTGTGCGGCAGAGCGATCGTCGTCAGGCTGCCTTCCTTTTTGGCGGCGGCGATAAGTTCAGCGCTCGGCTCGGCGGCGGCAATCGCGGTCGAAGCCATGATCATCGCAGTAGAAAGCGACAGAAGTCGAGAAATGTTAGAGATCACTGTTGTTCTCCTTCGGGTTTTCAGTGTCTGGCGATGCTGTTAATGAGATTACATGAAGCTTGTGTGACAGTTCGATGACGTTAATTCTGCTGTGAATAACGGGGGTTGCGACAAATGTTTTATTTGCGACAACGCCGTCTGTTTCCGCGAAAAATCCGCCATTGTTTTTCTTCTGTTTTAGTCTTGTCCTCCTAACCCGGTTTACGGAAAAGCCTGGTTTGCTCGAACAGGCCTTCCAGTGTCTTCATGCGCTCCTTCGTCTCGTCCCAGGTCGAGTTCTGAACGGCCTCGATCAGCGCTTCGACGATGAAAAGGGTAACGACGGAGGAATCCCAAGCCGATGGCGCCTCGATCCGGACGCGGAAGGCATGCCTGGCGAGCTTGGCGGCCGGCGAACCCCACTGGTCGGTGAAGACGATGATTTCGGCGCCGCGTTTGCGGGCGGCGGTCGCAAGGCTCACCATCTCCTGCTCATAGCGGCGGATGTCGAAGATGATCAGGATGTCGCCGGCATTCATGTTGAGGGCATATTGCGGCCAGCTGCTGGAATTCGACGATAGCAGCGTCGTTGCCGGCCGGATCACCTGCATATGGGTGAAGAAATATTCGGCAAGCGCGCCGGTGATGCGGCCTCCGACGAAATAAAGGCCGCGCTTGCGGTCGGAGAGCAACGCGGCGACGCTGTCGAACGTCGCGGTGTCGAGATCAGTCAGCGTCTGGCGCAGATTACCCATGATGGCATCGGCGAAACGGTTGAGAATATGGGTGCCCGGCGCGTTCTGCGCCCAGCGGTCGTGCTTGGCGATCGGATTCGAGATCGTCGCCTCGACTTCCTGATGCAGATGCGCCTGAAAGTCCGGATAACCCTTGAAGCCGAGCTTCTGCACCATGCGCACGACGGTCGGCGTCGAGACGCCGGCGTTTTCGGCGATCGTGGTGATGCTGCCGAGGCCGGAGACCGGATAGTTGTCGAGCAGGCTTTCGGCCAGCTGCTTCTCGGCACGAGTCAACACCCCCAAATGCGAGTGTATGACGTCCGAAACCGTCTTCGACGCAATTGTCACTTAATATGCTCCCCGGGATGGTCTGGCGCCACTTTCCCACTCAAAGTTAACAACGCTGTCATAATCCATGTCAACCACTGTCATGAAAAGAAATTTTCAGTGGATGCTTGACACCGACCGAAACCTGAAGAATTCTTTTCTTCATCAAGAATTTGTTAAGGGATAAGGAGTGGCGCCTTTGGTGCTGGCCCGGCCGAAAATCCTCAGTGAAGCGGACGGTGACTGCGTCGGGATCGAACGCATCCACGGCCGGAGCCCGGTGCTTCTGGTCTGCGAGCACGCTTCGAATGCGCTTCCAGCCCTTTTCGGCGATCTCGGCCTGCCCAGCGAAGCGCTCTCCACTCACATTGCCTGGGACCCGGGCGCGCTTGCGGTCGCCCGCATCCTATCGGAAGCGCTCGACGCGACGCTCGTTTACCAGCGGTTCTCCCGGCTTATCTACGACTGTAACCGGCCGCCCAGTTCACCCGGCGCCATGCCGGAGACCAGCGAAATCTACGACATTCCCGGCAATAGGGATTTGAGCCCCGAAGAACGGCTTGCGCGCACAGACGCGCTCTATGTGCCTTTCCACGACGCCATTCGCGGGCTGATCCGCGATCGCCGGGCGAGGGGGCAGGACAGCATCATTGTGACGATGCACAGCTTCACGCCGGTCTATCACGGCCGCGAACGCGCGGTCGAACTCGGTATATTGCACGATGAAGATAGCCGGCTCGCCGACCGCATGCTGAGGGCAGCGGCCGAGGCGCCGCTTTACAGAACGGAACGCAACGAGCCTTACGGGCCTGAGGACGGTGTGACGCACACGCTGATCCTGCACGGGCTTTCGAACGGCTTGCGCAATGTGATGATCGAGGTCCGCAACGACCTCATCGCAAACGATATCGGCCAAGGGGTCATGGCCGATTATTTGAAAGGGCTGCTCCAGCAAAGTCTGGACGCCTGAATAATAAGAAGACCCGAGGGAGCAGTTTAACTGCGAACGTCCGCATGGCGCAAATGCCGCGGACAATTGGCACTGAATCGGCCCGCAATTCCGCGGCCAATCGTGAACAGGGGGAAGTCATGTCGGATTATACCGAACTGGACAAGAAGCAGGATGTGCACATCCTGCATTCCATGGGTTATGCCCAGGAACTCGAACGGCGCATGAGCTCGTTTTCGAACTTTGCCGTCTCATTTTCCATCATCTGCATTCTCTCCGGCGGCATCAATTCGCTGGCGCAGGCGACCTCGGGTGCCGGCGGCGCCGCCATCGGCATCGGCTGGCCGGTCGGCTGCTTCATCTCGCTCGTCTTCGCCATCGGGATGGCGCAGATCAGCTCGGCCTATCCGACGGCCGGCGGCCTCTATCACTGGAGCTCGATCCTCGGAAACCGCTTTACCGGCTGGGTGACCGCCTGGTTCAACCTGCTCGGTCTCGTCACCGTGCTGGGCGCCATCAATGTCGGCACCTATTATTTCTTCATGGGGTCGTTCGGCACTAGCTATTTCGGGCTGACCGACACGACGACGGTGCGCATCATCTTCCTCGTGGTCATCACCGGCGCGCAGGCGCTCGTGAACCACATGGGCATCGGACTGACCGCGAAGCTGACCGATTTCTCGGGTTATCTCATCTTCGCGACCGCTATCGCGCTTTCGGCCGTCTGCCTCATCGCAGCGCCCTCCTACGAGATCGGCCGCCTTTTCACCTTCGCCAACTATTCCGGCGAAGTCGGCGGCAATGTCTGGCCTTCCACCTCCGGTGCCTGGGTCTTCCTGCTCGGCCTGCTGCTGCCGATCTACACCATCACCGGCTATGATGCCTCGGCGCATACGTCGGAAGAGACGGTCAAGGCTGCCGAATCGGTCCCGCGCGGCATGGTCGCCTCGGTGCTCTGGTCGGCGCTTTTCGGCTATATCATGCTGTGCGCCTTCGTGCTCATGCTGCCGAATATGGATGATGCGGCAAAGCAGGGCTGGAACGTGTTCTTCTGGGCGATGGACAGCCAGGTCAACCCGATCGTCAAGGACATTCTCTATCTTGCCATCCTCGTCAGCCAGTGGCTGTGCGGCCTTGCGACCGTTACTTCGGTCTCGCGCATGATCTTCGCCTTCTCGCGTGACGGCGGTCTGCCGGCGTCGAAGGTCCTGTCGAAAGTCAGCCCAAAGCACCGCACGCCGGTGGCTGCGATCTGGACCGGCTCGATCCTCTCGGTTCTGTTCGTCTGGGGCTCCTCGCTCGCTACGATTGGTGACACGCCGGTCTATACGATCGTCGTCTCGTGCACGGTCATCTTCCTGTTCTTCTCTTTCGCCATCCCGATCACGCTCGGCCTGTTCGCCTGGGGCACGTCGAAGTGGGACAAGATGGGACCGTGGAACCTCGGCGAAGGCGTCTTCAAGCTCTTTGCCGTGCTGACCGTCATCGCGATGATCCTGATCTTCATCCTCGGCATTCAGCCGCCGAACGAATGGGCGCTCTACATCACCGTCGGTTTCCTGGTGCTGACGGCGATCGTCTGGTTCGGATTCGAAAGCCGCCGCTTCAAGGGGCCGCCGATCGGTGCGGAAGTGGCAAAGCGTCAGGCCGAGATCGCGGCCGCCGAAGCAGCCGTCGGCGAAAGCGGCGAAAACTAAGCATCGAGGCTTCCCTCTCAAATGGCGGGGCCGCATCCTGCGGCCCCATCACCGGCACAACGAAAAGGCATCAGGCCGCAAAGTCCGGCCGAGCGCATGCGATTTCGTTGCCCCGATTTTCTCAATTCAATTCAGGCGGATCAATCATGAGCAGCTACACAATCGACGATCTCAGGAAGGATGTTGCCGAAGGGCGCATCGACACGGTTCTGGCCTGCCAGGTGGATATGCAGGGCCGACTGATGGGCAAGCGCTTCCAAGCGGAATATTTCGTCGAGAGCGCCTGGAAGGAAACGCACAGCTGCAACTACCTGATCGCCACCGACATGGAGATGGAGACCGTCTCCGGCTACAAGGCGACGAGTTGGGAGAAGGGCTACGGCGACTACACGATGAAGCCGGATCTTGCGACGCTGCGTCGTATTCCCTGGCTGGAAGGCACCGCGCTGGTGCTTTGCGATATGCTCGATCATCATACGCACGAGGAGGTCGCCCACTCGCCGCGCGCGATCCTGAAGAAGCAGGTGAAGCGGCTCGAGGATATGGGCATGAAGGCCTACATGGCCTCGGAGCTCGAATTCTTCCTGTTCGACCAGAGCTACGAGGCGGCGCAGGCTTCCGGCTACCGCAACCTCAAGCTCGTCAGCGCCTATAACGAGGACTACCACATCTTCCAGACCACCAAGGAGGAAGAGGTGATGCGGGCGATCCGCACCGGGCTGCAGGGCGCCGGCATCCCGGTCGAGAACTCCAAGGGTGAGGCGTCGGCCGGCCAGGAGGAAATCAACGTGCGCTACGCCGATGCGCTCGCCATGGCCGACCGGCACGCGATCATCAAGAACGGCTGCAAGGAGATTGCCTGGTCGAAGGGCAAGGCTATCACCTTCCTCGCCAAGTGGAATTACAATGCTGCCGGCAGTTCCTCGCATATCCACCAGTCGCTCTGGAGCCTGGAGGAAAAGCCGCTTTTCTTCGACCATACCGGCAAATACGGCATGTCGCCGCTGATGCATAATTACGTCGCCGGGCTTCTCGCTCATGCGAGCGAGATCACCTATTTCCTGGCGCCCTACATCAACTCCTACAAGCGCTTCATGGCCGGCACGTTTGCGCCGACCAAGGCGATCTGGAGCAAGGACAACCGCACCGCCGGCTATCGCCTGTGCGGCGAAGAGACCAAGGGTATCCGTATCGAGTGCCGCGTTGGCGGCTCCGATCTCAATCCCTATCTCGCCTTCGCCGCGCTGCTTGCCGCCGGCATTGACGGCATCGAGAACAAGCTCGAACTGGAAGCCCCCTTCGTTGGCGACGCCTATGGCGGCAAGGGCGTTCGCGAGATCCCGCGCACGCTGCGCGCGGCCACGGCGGCGATGACGGAATCGGCGATGCTACGCAAGGCCTTCGGCGACGACGTGATCGACCACTATACGCGCGCCGGCGAATGGGAGCAGGAAGAATACGACCGCCGCATCACCGATTGGGAAGTGGCGCGCGGTTTCGAAAGAGCTTAATAGGCATTTGCGATTTGCTTGCCCCTCACCTTAACCCTCTCCCCGTAAAAACGGGGAGAGCGGACGTGCCAAACGCAGCGTCGATGTTAGGGAAAGCCGGTGCGGCATATCCCCTTCGCCCCGTTTGCGGGGAGAGGTGCCGGCAGGCGGATGAGGTGCCACGGCCTCACTCAAATTTTGAAGAATACGAGGATAGGAACAGATCATGGCAATGATCCAATGCATTTCACCGGTTGACGGGTCGGTTTATGCCGAGCGCGCAGCCCTTTCTTTCGATGCCGCCAAGGATGTGGTGGCGCGCGCCCGCAAGGCGCAGAAAGCCTGGGCGAAACGGCCCCTCGAAGAGCGTGTGCAACTGGTGCTGAAGGGTGCTGCGCGGCTGAACGAGATGTCCGATGTCGTCGTGCCAGAGCTCGCCTGGCAGATGGGCCGGCCGATCAAGTATGGCGGCGAATACAAGGGTTTCAACGAGCGTTCCAACTATGTCGCCTCGATCGCGGCGGACGCGATGGCGCCTGTTGTCGTCGAGGAGAGCGATCGTTTCGAGCGGCGCATCGAGCGCGAGGCCCATGGCGTCGTCTTCGTCGTAGCACCATGGAACTATCCCTACATGACGGCGATCAACACGATCGCGCCGGCGCTGATGGCCGGCAATACCGTGGTGCTGAAGCATGCCTCGCAGACGCTGCTGGTCGGTGAGCGGCTGGTGCAGGCCTTCATCGAGGCCGGCGTTCCCGAGGATGTGTTCCAGAACGTCTTACTCGATCATGAAACGACGTCAGCGCTGATTGCCGCCGGCAGCTTCAATTTCGTCAACTTCACCGGATCGGTCGAAGGCGGGCGGTCGATGGAGCGGGCGGCTGCCGGCACCTTCACCGGCCTCGGCCTCGAACTCGGCGGCAAGGATCCGGGTTATGTCATGGAGGACGCCGATCTCGAGGCGGCCGTCGACACGCTGATGGACGGCGCGACCTACAATTCCGGTCAGTGCTGCTGCGGCATCGAGCGCATCTACGTGCATGAATCGCTCTACGACGCCTTCGTCGAGAAATCGGTTGCCTGGGTATCGAACTACAAGCTCGGCAATCCGCTCGATCCGGAAACCTCGCTCGGGCCGATGGCGCATAAGCGCTTCGCCAAGGTGGTACGCGAGCAGATCGCCGATGCGGTCGCCAAGGGCGCCAAAGCGCTTGTCGATCCCAAGCTTTTCCCTGAGGATGACGGCGGCGCCTATCTCGCCCCGCAGATCCTCGTCGATGTCGATCACTCCATGGCCTTCATGCGCGAAGAGACTTTCGGCCCGGCAGTCGGCATCATGAAGGTGAAAAGTGACGAGGAAGCATTGGCGCTGATGAACGACAGCCAATACGGATTGACGGCTTCACTCTGGACCCGGGATGTTGGGCGGGCGGCACGGCTCGGCCGCGAGATCGAAACCGGCACTGTTTTCATGAACCGCGCAGACTATCTCGACCCGGCGCTTTGCTGGACCGGCGTCAAGGAGACCGGCCGCGGCGGCTCGCTGTCGATCATCGGCTTCCACAATCTGACGCGTCCGAAATCCTTCCATCTGAAGAAAGTCACAGCATGAGCAGCAACATCACCGCAAACTGGAGCTACCCGACATCGGTCAAGCTCGGCCGGGGCCGCATCAAGGAACTGGCCGATGCCTGCAAGAGCCTCGGCATCAAGAAGCCGCTGCTCGTCACCGACCGCGGCCTTGCCTCGATGGCGATCACCAGGAACGCCCTCGATATCCTCGAAGATGCCGGTCTCGGCCGGGCGATCTTCGCCGATGTCGATCCGAACCCGAACGAGAAAAACCTCGAAGCCGGCGTTAGGGCCTTCAAGGACGGCGGCCATGACGGCGTCGTCGCCTTCGGCGGTGGCTCCGGGCTCGATCTCGGCAAGTGCGTCGCCTTCATGGCCGGCCAGACGCGGCCGGTCTGGGACTTCGAAGATATCGGCGACTGGTGGACGCGTGCGAACCTCGAGGGTATCGCCCCGATCGTCGCGGTGCCGACAACGGCAGGCACCGGTTCGGAAGTCGGGCGCGCCAGCGTCATCACCAATTCCGAAACGCATGTGAAGAAGATCATTTTCCATCCGAAGTTCCTGCCTGGCGTCGTTATTTCCGATCCGGAACTGACGGTCGGCATGCCGAAGATCATCACGGCCGGGACCGGCATGGATGCCTTCGCCCATTGCCTGGAGGCTTATTCCTCGCCCTTCTATCACCCGATGTCGGCCGGCATCGCGCTCGAAGGCATGCGCCTCGTCAAGGAGTTCCTGCCACGCGCCTATAGGGAAGGCACGGATCTGGAAGCCCGCGCCAACATGATGGCCGCCGCCGCCATGGGCGCGGTCGCCTTCCAGAAGGGGCTCGGCGCCATCCACGCGCTGTCGCACCCGATCGGCGCCGTCTACAACACCCATCACGGCATGACCAATGCGGTGGTGATGCCGGCGGTGTTGCGCTTCAACCGCAAGGCGATCGAGGAGAAGATCGGCCGCGCCGCCGCCTATCTCGGCATTTCGGGCGGTTTCGACGGGTTCTACGACTATGTGCTGAAGCTCCGCTCCGAACTCGGCGTGCCGGAGACGCTGTCGGCGATGGGGATCGCTGCCGACCGCATCGACGAATTATCGGCCATGGCGATCGAAGATCCGAGCGCCGGCGGCAACCCGGTTGCACTGACGCTTGAAAATACCAAGGCCCTATTCAAAGATTGCTTCTGACGACATAAGAGCGGACCAACAGACTGGCCTGGAAAACCGCGGTTTCCCAGGCCTTTTTCGTTTCGGGCAGCATCCCTATTTTTAGGGATGTGAAAAATACCGGCTGCAATTTCGCCGCGCGTCTTTCGAATTTGTTAACCATGATTAGAAAGAATGAATTAACCGCACGATGCTCCGACGGTGCGTAAAAGAGCGATTCCGGCTCGCACCATTCCTTCCGAGGACCGAACATGCCTGTCATCACATTCGCAAATACCAAGGGCGGCGCCGGCAAGACGACCGCTGTTCTGCTGCTCGCGACCGAGCTTGCCCGCAAAGGTTATCGCGTCACCATTCTCGACGCCGACCCGCAGCACTGGATTTCGCGTTGGCACGAAATATCAGGTCATGTGCCCAATCTTTCGGTGATCGATTTCGTCACAACTGCGTCGCTGCCGGTGCATATCAGCGAGAACAAGCACAATACCGACTATTTCATCGTCGATCTGCCCGGTGCGCGCAATCCGCTGCTTGCCACTGCCGTTGGCCTTTCCGACCACGTGCTGATCCCCATTCAGGGCTGTGCGATGGATGCGCGCGGCGGTGCGCAGGTGCTCGAACTGCTGCAGTATCTGGATGAGAAGGCCGGCATCAAGATCGGCCATTCGGTGGTGCTCACCCGCGTCAATTCGATGGTGACGACGCGGGCGCTGCAAGTCGTCAAGTCGCTGCTCAGCGAGCGGCATGTGCCGGTGCTCGATACGGCGATCATCGAACGCTCCGCCTTCCGCGACATCTTCGACTGTGGCGGCACGCTGCACACGATCGATCCGACGCGCGTCAGCAACCTCGACAAGGCGCGTGAGAACGCCACCTGTTTTGCCGAGGAAATCATGCGCAAGCTGCCGGTCAGGCTGACGGCATCCGCCCGCGTGACGAGCCCGATGGTCCGCTCGGCCGCTTGAATATATCCCCCACCTGAAACGACAAGCCCGCCGGAGCGATCCGGCGGCCTTGTCGTTGTTATCGTCAGAATGATTTCAGTCGACGAATTCGACCGTCACTCCCGGCTTGACCATCTTGGCAAGCTCGGTGGCATCCCAGTTGGTCAGCCGGATGCAGCCGTGGCTCTGAGTGCGGCCGATCTTCGAGGGCTCGGGCGTGCCGTGGATGCCGTAGGTCGGCTTGGAAAGCGCCATCCAGACGGTGCCGACGGGGCCGTTCGGGCCGGGCGGGATATTGAGGATCTTGTCGTTGGCGCCCTGCTGGAAATTGATCTTCGGATTGTAGGTGTAACCGGGATTGAGGGCGACACGCTCGACGTTGACGGTGCCTGACGGAGAGGGGGTATCGGTGGAGCCGATCGACGCCGGATAGGCGGCGAGGAGATTGCCGGCGCCGTCATAAGCGAAGACCTGCTTACGGCCCTTGTCGGCGATGATGCGCGCGACCGCGCCGCTCTTCGGCTCGCCCGGATTGACGACCTTGATAACGGTGCCAGGAACGGTGAAGTCGGCGCCGGGGTTCATCTCCTTGAGGAAAGCCTCATCCATGTGGAAACGCTCGGCCAGCATCTCGGTGGTCGAGGTGTAAGCCAGCGACGGCAGCAGCGCCTTATGCGAATAGTCTTCCGGAATCTCTGCGACGAAGGGGCCTGCCGCATCGGCCGGCGTGATCGTATAGCTGACGACGGGCAGCCCGCCGGTCATGCGCAGCTCTTCCAGAATGGCGTCAGTGTTGTTCGGGTCGAGCTTCGAGCCGGTCATCTGATCGTAGGCTAAGATCGCCTTGGTGACGTTCGAACCCATATGGCCGTCGATGACGCCGGGGGAGACGCCGGCGCGGTCGAGGAAGACCTGCAATGCGACGATCTCCGGCTTCGATTTGTTGTTCAGCGTGATGACAGGTTCATCGGGTGCGGCCGCCCTCGGCTGATCGGCGGGCGGGATCTGCTGGTCGGGATCAATCGCGGCATAATCGTCGCCGGGCTGCGGATTGCCGATGCTGTTATCCTCGGGATAGGGCTGGTCGCCGAGCGGATGGCGCTCGATCGCGGCATCGCGCGGAATACCGCCGGTGACGGCGCCGCGCTCGGAATAACGTGTATCGCCATCGGGATTGTTGTCGGAATAATAGGGGTCGTTGCCGTACTGGTCGTTATAGACTTCGCGTGCGCCGGGCCGCGGCGGATAGTAGCCGCGGGCGCGCATCTCGGTAGCGACGACGTTGCCATAGTCGTCGATCAACACGCGATTGCCGCTACGGTCGCGGGCGTAGATATAGCCGGCTGGAATATAGTCGAGGATTTCGCCGCTCGGCGTCACAAGCACGATATCGCTCTGGCGGCGGTCGCGGAACTGCTGCGCGCCTGCCTCTGGCGGTGTAGCCGCAAGGGCAGTCAGAACGGCCGCGAAGCAAAATGCCGACTTCAAAAAGCGATTCACGTCTCATACCTCGAACAGTGACTGGCAGACACACACCTGCGAATTTTGACGCTAGTGTGGAATTTATGAAAGCGTGCTGAACAAAATATGAAAATCACTAAGATTTCCTTTTGCTCATAAACGTTTGCGTCCTTGTGTCAGTTCCGCAAAATCCACGGTTGCTGCAAAAACGCAAGATACGGGCGACGCCGATTGACGAATGGCGGCCCGAAACCTAACGCTAGCGCATCCTTCTTTGCGAAAATCGATTCCGTTTTTCGGAAAGCATGATGCGTTGTTTCAAAGTGTTAGAGCGTCCTTTGTGCGTCCGAAAGGACGCATGGCGCTCTAAGGGGCCGACCATTCCCCGAGGAGACCGTGATGATCGAATTTGCCGCCGCAAGCGGGCCGCGCCTGATGCTGGACGAAACATCGGTACTGGATATCGGCGGATGCATCGTCGAAGGCGTCGACATCGCTCCGAAACGCGCCATTCCCGATGACGGCGACCCGCGAATCGATCACTCGCTCGAGGGCTTCCTCTTCACCTGCGGGCCGGACCATATCCGCCACCGCCAGCCGATCCCCGGCCGGGACGGCGGCAAGGTCTATCCGCTGCACGGATCGGCTTCTAGCCATGCGGCAAAGGTGTTGTGGACGAAGTTCGAGAACGGCAATGCCGAATGCCGCGCCGATATCGACATCACGACTGTCGAGGGACTGCCGCAGCGCATCGAGCGGCTGTGGCGGATCGATGGGGCGACCGGCGAGGTGCGGCTCGAGGATCGGGTCGTCAATACAAGCGATCGGACGGTGCCGACCTTCCTGATGTACCACATGAACACCGGCGGCAAATGGCTGGACGAGGGCACGCGGCTCGAAGGCCGCATGCTGGAAAATGGCGGTTTCCCCTGGACGTTCGGCGAGGAGCCGGGCGGCATCTTCTGCGTCGCAGCGCCGGCAACGGAGGGGTTCGCGGAGGTCCGCCTCGGACCGATCGCCGCTATCGGCGGCAGGACGCTGCGAGTGCGTTTCCGCGCCGACACGCTGCCCCATCTGCAGGTCTGGCGGAACCAGAAGGCGCCAGCCCACATCATCGGCATCGAGCCGGTTTCACATCGGTGGATCTCGCGCGACGAGCTTGAGGCAGCCGGTGAGTTCAACATGCTGGCGCCCGGCGAGAGCCGCAGCTATGCGCTGACCTTTGCCTTCCTGTGAGCGAAGTGTTGTTGACGCTGGCAGACCTCCGTCGTAGACCTTCAGCCCACGATTTTTGAGGAGACAAGACGATGGATATTCGCCAGATCGACGATGAATATTCGGTTTCGGGCCAGATCACGCTCGAGGAGCTCGACGAGATCAAGGCGCTCGGGTTCAAATCGATCGTCTGCCACCGCCCCGACCATGAGAGCCCGGATCAGACATCGTTCTCCGTCATCGAGGCGCGCGCCAAGGAGCTCGGCCTCGAGATCGCCCATGTGCCTGTCGGACCGATGGGCGTGACCGAGGAAGCGGTGCAGGGCATGGTCGATGCGCTCGACGAATTCCCGCGGCCGATGCTCGGCTATTGCCGCTCCGGCGCCCGCTCGACGGCGATCTACCAGAAGACCCACCATATTCGTAGCTAGGCCCCGTTCCGGCTGCCGATTTTCCGGCGCTGCGCCGCAGCGCCATCACCTTCCATTCACTCAGGAGACTAGAATGAGCATTAAGCGTATCGACGTCGGCGCGCGCATGAGCGGCGCCGTCATTCACGGCAACACGGTCTATCTCGCAGGCCAGGTCGGCGAGGGCGAAAGCGTCACCGATCAGTGCAAGTCATCGCTTGCCGAAGTCGACCGTCTGCTGGCTGCATCAGGCAGCAGCAAGTCGAAGATCCTTCAGACGATCATCTACCTTTCCGACATCGCCGATTTCGCCGAGATGAACGCCGTCTGGGAAGGCTGGATCGATCCGGCCAATCCGCCGGCCCGTGCCACCAGCGAAGCCAAGCTCGCTGCGCCGAAATACAAGGTCGAGTTCATCATCACGGCGGCACTCGACTAAATCGCGCCATTCCGATTACCTGAAGCCGGTGAGCACTGCGCGTGCTCACCGGCTTTTTGTTTGCGCGATTTCCGAGAGCGTGCGCGTCGGCGTGATCGCTTCGGGATCGAGTTTGATTTCGATGATTGCGGGCTTGCCGCTGGCGCGTGCCCGCTCGAAGGCGGGGGCGAAATCCGCCGTCGTCTCCACCGTCTCGCCATGGCCGCCATAGGCGCGAGCAAGGACTGCGAAGTCGGGATTGGTCAGATCGGTGCTGCTGACGCGGCCGGGATACTCGCGCTCCTGATGCATGCGGATCGTGCCGTAGATGCCGTTGTTGACGACGACTGCGATGATCGGCAGACCGTAGCGGATGGCGGTGGCGAATTCCTGTCCGTGCATCAGGAAGCAGCCGTCCCCGGCAAAGCAGATGACCTCGCGCTCGGGAAAGAGCCGCTTGGCGGCGACGGCGGCCGGCAGGCCGTAACCCATCGAGCCGGAGGTGGGGGCGGCTTGGGTGTTGAAGCGGCGGAAACGATGGAAGCGGTGCACCCAGGTGGCGTAGTTGCCGGCGCCATTGGTAAAGATCGCGTCCGGCCCGGTATTGGCCTCCAGCCACTCCATGATCGGCCCCATATGGACGGCGCCCGGACCTGTCGAAGGCGGCTTCGACCAGGCGAGATAGGCCTGGTGCATGCGTTCCGTGCGCTCCGCCCAGTGCGGCTCGGCCGGCGCTTCCAGATCGGCGAGCGCTTCAACGAAATCGGCAGCAGCGGCGCAGATCGCAAGATCAGGACGGTAGATACGGCCGAGTTCGGATGCATCGGGATAGATATGCACCAGCGATTGCTGGGGGTATGGGATATCGATCAGCGTATAGGATGAGGAGGGCATTTCCGACATGCGGGCGCCCAGCAGGATCAGCAGGTCGCTCTCCTTGATCTCCTTTGCCAGCGCCGGATTGATCCCGATGCCGACATCGCCGGCATAACAGGGATGCAGATGATCGAACAGCATCTGCCGGCGGAACGAGCAGCCGACCGGCAATTTGAAACGTTCGGCGAAAATTGCAAAATCGGCGACGGCATCGGCATCCCAGCGCGTGCCGCCGAGGATCACCATCGGCCGCTCGGCCTTGAGCAGGCGCAGATAGAGATCGTCGATCTGGCTGCGACCGGGGTGGGCTTCGACGCCGACATAGCGCTTGGCGCGGGGCGCCTCGACTTCGTCGCGCAGCATGTCTTCCGGCAGGGTCAGCACCACAGGGCCGGGACGGCCGGAGGTTGCGATCGCAAAGGCGCGGGTGACGAACTCGGGAATGCGGGCGGCATCGTCGATCTCGCCCACCCATTTGGCGAATTCGGTAAAGGCGCGGCGGAACTCGACCTCCTGGAAGGCCTCGCGTTCTCTCGCTTCCCGCTGCACCTGGCCGATGAAGAGGATCATTGGGATCGAGTCCTGCTTGGCGATATGCAGGCCGGCGGAGGCGTTGGTGGCGCCGGGGCCACGGGTCACCATGCAAATGCCGGGTTCGCCGGTCAGCCTGCCCCAGCAATCCGCCATCATCGCCGCTCCGCCCTCCTGGCGGCAGACGAGGACGTCGATATCGCTGTCGCGCAACGCGTCGAGCACGGCGAGGAAGCTCTCGCCGGGCACACAGGAGAGACGCTTGACTCCGTTCGCCTTCAGCGCCTCGACGATCAGTTCCCCGCCCGTCTTCTTCATGACAATGCCTTCCTCATGACGATGCCTTCCTCTCGCGCTCTGCGAGTTCGGCCAGAATTTCTGCCTGGTGTTCGCCGAGACGCGGGCTTGGCCTGATATAACGCAGCGGCGTCTCCGACAGCACCACCGGCGTCCTGACCCCTGGGATCACGGTACCGGCGGCATCCGCAAGGTCGATGCGCAGGCCGCGGGCCTGCACCTGCGGATGGGCGAACATTTCCTCGATCGTATTGATCGCGCCTGATGGAACCGCGTTCTCTTCACAGGCCTTCAACAGATCCGCCTTTTGCCATTTCAGCGTCTCGGTGGAGATGAGGCGGCGCACTTCGGCGCGATTGCCGACGCGTGCCTTGTTGGTGGCGAAACGCTCGTCGCTCGCGATGGCCTCCAGGCCGAGGATGGTGCAGAGGCGGCGGAACTGGCCGTCGTTTCCAACCGCGAGAATGAGATAACCATCCGCCGTCGGCACGACCTCATAGGGCGAGATATTGGGATGGGCATTGCCGAGGCGGGTCGGCGCCTCGCCGGAGACCAGGTAATTCATGTTCTGATCGGCGAGCACGGCCGATTGCACGTCGAGCAGGGCCATGTCGACCAACTGGCCTTCGCCTGACTTCAGGGCATGGATCAGGGCGGCTTCGATCGCCGAGACGGCATAAATGCCGGTGAAGATATCGGCGATGGCGACACCTGCCTTCATCGGCTGGCCACCCGGCTCCCCGGTAATCGACATGAAGCCGGACATGCCCTGGACGATGTAATCGTAGCCGGCGAGGCTGGCATAAGGGCCGTTCTGGCCGAAGCCGGTGATCGAGCAATAGACGAGCTTCGGGTTCACCTTGCGCAGGCTGTCATAATCGAGCCCGTATTTGACGAGGCCGCCGACTTTGAAATTCTCGATGACCACATCGGCGGTGGAGACGAGGCGGCGGACGAGATCCTGGCCTTCGGCGCTCTTCAGGTCGGCAGTGACGGAGCGCTTGCCGCGATTGGCGGCGTGGTAATAGGCGGCCGAGAGATTTTCGCCGTCGGCGCCCTCGACGAAGGGTGGCCCCCATTGGCGCGTATCGTCGCCGCCGTCGGGATTTTCGACCTTGATGACGTCGGCGCCGAGATCGGCGAGCATCTGTCCCGCCCAGGGGCCGGCGAGCACGCGAGCAAGCTCGATCACCCGGATGCCGGCAAGCGGCGGTTTTTTCGTCACGGTCTCCGTCATGTTCCTCCGGGCTCTCGTTCTTAGATCTGGGCTTAGATCTAGGGCGCCAGCGTCGCCTCTGATGTACCGGATACCGGTTTCGATGCAAAGCGGCGCTCACGCCAGACAATGTAGAAGCCCGACGCCATGATAATCATGATGCCGAGCCATTTGACCGCATCCGGGAAGTCGCCAAAGACCAGCCAGGCGAAGATCGTCGCCGAGACGATCTCGAAATATTGCAGCGGTGCGAGCGTCGAGGCTGGTGCTGCGCGATAGGCATAGACGCCGAGGATGCCCGATATCGCGGCCATGGCGCCGACGCCGGCGACGTAGAACCAGGCGCGGCCATCCGGCATGACCGGATCGAGATCGGAGCCGGTTCCCTGGCCCAGGAAAAGCAGGATGGCGCAGAAGAGCAGGCCCCAGATGCTCATCTGGAACTGCATCGCCCAAGGGTCCTCCTTGTGCGAGAGGACGCGGGTCATCAGCACGAAGATGGCGATGCAGAGCGCGCTGACGACAGGCAGAAGCGCGATGTAGCCGACTTCTTCGAAACTCGGCTGGATGATCAGCATTGCCCCGAAGAAGCCTACGCCGCAGGCGCTATAGCGCCGCCAGCCGATCGTCTCCTTCAAGAAGATACCGCCGAGGATCGTCAGAATGATCGGCTCGACGAAGAAGATCGCAATCGCGTCGGCGACCGCCATGTATTTCAGCGTGGTGACGAAGGAGATCATCGAGACCGTGATGATCGCGCCGCGGATGGCATGGAACAGGTTCTGGCGCCAGGAAAAATCGGCAAAGCTGCGCCGCCATATCACAATCGGCAACATGCAGAGCGCCTGTACGGCGAAGCGGCCGGCGGTGATCTCCGCGGAAGGGACTGTGACGATGGCAAGCTTGGCGAAAATATCGATGAGCGGCGAGAACATCACCGAGACAAACATCAGCACAAGCCCCATCGTCACGTCGGAGGCGGACGAAACGGGGCGGACGGAGGTGCTGTTCATGATGAAATCCCTGTACTCAGGATATTGGTCACTCAGGATATTGATCGCTCAGGATCTTGCGACGGCCCTGTCGCACCAGTCCGCAAAGGCCGCGATCGCCGCATCCGCGCCGATCTCATTCAGTGTTTCGTGCCGCATGTCCTGATATATCTCAGTGCTGATACGGGAGAAGCCTTGGCCTTTCAAATGATTTGACAGCCAGAGCACGGCTTTTCCACGCTCCGTCGCCGGGTCTTCTTCGCCGCCGACGAGATGGATCGGCATGTCCCGCGGCAGCCGGTCGAGGTGGATTTTCTGCGGCGCGCGGAAGGTCAGCTCGAAGAGATCGAGCCAGAGAGAGACTGAGGCGTCAAAGCCGCAGAGCGGATCGGCGACATACTTGTCGACTTCATCAGGTCTGCGCGACAGCCAGTCGAACTCGGTGCGGCGGCCGGGAATGGATTTGCCCCAGGTGCCGAAGGTGAGCTTCGGCAGCAAGCCGCTCGGCACGTCGGAGCCCTTCAGCATGCGCTCGGCAAGCAGCATCGCCTGGGCGGCGCGGCCGGCGAGGCCGACGGCGAAATTCGAATTCCAGACGGCCACGGCATTGAAGTCGACCGGAGCCGTGACGGCAGCATTGAGGGCGATGAGGCCGCCCATCGAATGGCCGAAAAGGATCACCGGCAGGCGGGGATGGCGGGAGGCCGCATGGCTGCGCATGGCGATGACGTCGCCGATCACCCTTTCGACCCCACCGCGCCGGGCAAAGCGGCCGATCGGCGCGTCGGGCGCCGTCGTCTCGCCGTGGCCGCGATGATCATGGGCATAGACATGATATCCGCGCGCCGCCATCGCCTCGGCAAAGGAGCGGTATCGTTTCGAATGTTCGGCCAAGCCATGCGATATCAACAGGATGCCGCGTGCCGGGGTGATGGCCTCGGCATGGTGATAGGCCAGCGACGCCCCTGGCACGGCGAGCCTATGCGTTTCAGAAAACATGTGATCCTCCCGGCGGCAACAGACCAGATCGCCGGGTAATTGCAACATGGGTATTTGATTATCTGATAACAATTTGTGGCCTTGTTGCGATTCAGGGTTGCGGCCTTTTGATTTTGATGCTTATTTGTTCCTGTATTGTTCTTTTTTTGGGGGTTGAAATGAGCAGCATGCAGTTGCGTACCTTGTCGTTCGCTGTGTCGATGGTTATTGCCGGCGCCGCCGTGGCGCAGGAGGCTGGCGGGCGCACCCGCTTCATTCTGGCGGCGAGCTGGCAGCCGGCCTTTTGCCAGACGAACCAGAAGAAGGCCGAGTGTGCGAGCCAGACCGGCGAGCGTCCCGATGCGACGAACTTTTCCTTGCACGGACTTTGGCCAATGCGGCAGGATTATTGCGGCGTAAGCGCCGAGCAGAAGGCCGCCGACAAGGATGGCGACTGGAACAAGCTGCCGGAGGTCACGCTTGCGGCGGAGACGAAGACGGCGCTCGCAAAGGCGATGCCCGGCACGCAATCCGGCCTGGAACGGCATGAATGGGTGAAGCATGGCACCTGCACGAAGATGAGCGCCGACGACTATTTCGGTGTCGGTGTGCATCTCGTGGGCGCACTCAACGCGTCGGCGGTGCGCGATCTTTTCGCTGCCAATATCGGCAAGCCGGTCAAGGCCGACGCGATCAAGGCGGCTTTCGACAAGAGCTTCGGCCCGGGTGCCGGCGACCGCGTCAAGATGAGCTGCCGGCGGGCCGGCAATGTCAGGATGATCAGCGAGCTGACGATCGGGCTTTCGGAAGCCGCCGGGGCGGCATCGGCGAAAAGTGCCGGGCTTGCCGATCTGATCCAGGGTGCTGGAAAAACATCGTTCGGCTGTGACGAGGGCGTCGTCGATGCTGCGGGCTTTTGACCGGAAATCCTGAGTAAACCGGGTTTGGCGTTGCCCGCAGGCGCTGTTTCGCCTACATAGCGGCACAATCGAAGTTTCCCGCCCGGAGCAGCGCAGCATGGCACGTCAGTTCATCTATCATATGTCCGGCCTCAACAAGGCCTATGGCAACAAGAAGATCCTGGAGAATATCCACCTTTCGTTCTACCCGGATGCCAAGATCGGTATCCTTGGTCCGAACGGCGCGGGTAAATCCACCGTGCTGCGCATCATCGCAGGTCAGGACAAGGAGTATACCGGCGAAGCCTGGCTCGCCGAAGGTGCGACGGTCGGCTATCTGGAGCAGGAGCCGCATCTCGATCCCAACAAGACGGTGTTCGAGAATGTCATGGAAGGCGTCGCCTCGAAGACGGCTGTCCTCGATCGCTATAATGAATTGATGATGAACTATTCCGACGAGACGGCGGAAGAGGGCGCCAAGCTTCAGGACGTCATCGATAGCCAGAACCTCTGGGATCTGGAAAGCCAGGTCGAGATGGCGATGGAAGCGCTGCGCTGCCCGCCGCGCGACGCCGAAGTCACCAGCCTTTCCGGTGGTGAGCGTCGCCGTGTTGCGCTCTGCCGCCTGCTGCTTTCGCAGCCGGATCTGCTGCTGCTCGACGAACCGACCAACCACCTAGACGCCGAAACCATCGCCTGGCTCGAAAAACATCTGCGCGACTATCCGGGCGCCGTGATGATGATTACCCACGATCGCTACTTCCTTGACAACGTCACCGGATGGATTCTCGAACTCGACCGCGGCCGTGGCATCCCCTACGAAGGCAACTACTCGGCCTACCTGCAGGCGAAAGCCAAGCGCATGCTGCAGGAAAGCCGCGAAGACGCATCGCGCCAGAAGGCGATCAGCCGCGAACAGGAATGGATCGCTTCCAGCCCGAAGGCTCGTCAGGCCAAATCCAAGGCGCGTATCAAGTCCTATGAGCAGTTGGTGGATGCCGCCGAGAAGCAGCGTCCCGGCGACGCGCAGATCATCATCCCGGTCAGCGAGCGCCTCGGCCAGGTGGTCATCGAGATGGACGGCATCACCAAGGGCTTCGAGGGCCGTACGCTGATCAACGACCTGTCGATCAAGCTGCCGCCAGGCGGCATCGTCGGCATCATCGGCCCGAACGGCGCCGGTAAGACGACGCTATTCAGGATGATCACCGGCCAGGAAACGCCGGATGGCGGTTCGATCCGCATCGGCGAGACCGTGCATCTCGGTTATGTCGACCAGAGCCGTGACACCCTTGCGGCCGACAAGACGGTCTGGGAGGAAATCTCCGGCGGCGCCGAAATCATCAAGCTTGGCAAGTTCGACATGAACTCCCGTGCCTATTGCGGCGCCTTCAACTTCAAGGGCGGCGATCAGCAGCAGAAGGTCGGCAATCTCTCTGGTGGTCAGCGCAACCGTGTTCACCTTGCCAAGATGCTGAAGGCCGGCGGCAACGTTCTGCTGCTCGACGAACCGACCAACGACCTCGATACGGAAACGCTGGGTGCCTTGGAAAACGCGCTGGAGAACTTTGCCGGCTGCGCCATCATCATCAGCCATGATCGCATGTTCCTCGACCGTTTGGCGACGCATATCCTCGCTTTCGAAGGCGACGGCCATGTCGAATGGTTTGAAGGCAACTTCGAGGATTATGAACAGGACAAGGTTCGCCGTCTCGGCCCCGACGCCCTTAACCCGGGCAGCCAGGCTCACAAGCGTCTGACACGCTGATTTCACTCATTTTTGCTTTCGGAAGCCCCGGTTCGGCCGGGGCTTTTTCATGTCTGCCTCTGTCGCAATTTGAGCAGCCAATTTCGTGGAGAGAGCGAATTCTCGCTTGCCACCGCTTTTCAAATCACATAAAGATATCTTTATATCTTGATCGGATCGAAAATGAGCGAACCCTTGAAGCTTGGACTGGAGGCGCTGGTGGACGTCTTGAAGGCGGCCGGCGAGCCCACGCGCCTGCGTCTTCTGGCACTTCTTGACGGCGGCGATCTGACGGTGACCGATCTTACCGAAATTCTCGGCCAATCCCAGCCCCGCATCTCGCGCCACCTGAAGCTGCTCGGCGAGGCCGAACTGATCGAACGCTACCAGGAAGGCGCCTGGGCCTATTTCCGCCTCAAGCAGGACGGTAAGGCCGCCATGCTGGTGCGGGCGTTGCTGAAGCATGTTTCCGAGAACGATCCGACCATCCTTCGCGACGGCGAGCGGCTCTCGCAGGTCAAGCACCAGCGCGCCGAGCGGGCACAGGCCTATTTCAGCCGCAACGCGGCCGAATGGGACGAGCTTCGCCGCCTGCATGCGGCCGATGAGGAGGTCGACGCTGCCGTCATCCGGCTGCTCGGCAGCCAGCCGATCGACTCGCTGCTCGATCTCGGCACCGGCACCGGCCGCATCCTCGAACTCCTGTCCGGGCTCTACCGCCGGGCGACCGGCGTTGATGCCAGCCGCGACATGCTGAGCGTGGCACGCGCCAATCTCGACAAGTCCCGCATCACCAAGGCCACCGTGCGCCACGCCGATATCCTGAACCTGCCTTTCGAGGGACAGGATTTCGATCTGGTGACGATCCATCAGGTGCTGCATTTCTTCGATCAGCCGGAGATTGCGATCGCGGAAGCGGCGCGCATGCTCCGGCCGGGCGGCCGGCTCGTGGTCATCGACCTTGCGCCGCACACGCTCGAATATCTCCGCGACGAGCATGCGCATGTCCGTCTCGGTTTTTCGCACCAGGCGATGTCCGACTGGTTGCGCAAGGCCGGGCTCGACGTCGAGCAGGTCGTCGATCTTCATCCGGGTCAGCAAAGCGGGCAGGGGTTGACGGTCACCGTCTGGCTCGCGCGAGATCCGAGGCGTCTCATGGCTTCGCAGACGAGCGAAGGCGCCGAACCTACATTTGCCGGGAGGGTATGACATGGCTTTGAAAAACGAAGCGCGCGGCCGCAACATCAGGGTCTCCTTCGAATTCTTCCCGCCGAAATCGGAGGAGATGGAAGGGCAGCTCTGGCATACCGTCAGCGAACTGCAGGACTGGGACCCGGATTTCGTCTCGGTGACTTATGGCGCCGGCGGCACCACCAGAGCGCCGACGCTGACCGCCGTTACTCGGTTCCTGTCGCAGACGCCGCTTGCCACAGCCTCGCATCTCACCTGCGTCGGCGCGACCAAGGAGGAGACGCATCAGGTAGTCGACACGTTCCGCAAGGCCGGCGTGACGCATTTCGTGGCGCTGCGCGGCGATGCGCCCGGCGGCGCCGGTGCGCCCTACCAGCCGCATCCCGGCGGTTATGCCAATGCGGCGGAGCTGGTGGCCGGCCTGAAGGAAATCGGCGATTTCGAGATTTCGGTTTCCGCCTATCCGGAAAAACACCCGGAAAGCCGCGACACGGCGGCCGATATCGACATGCTGAAGCGCAAGGCCGAGAATGGCGCCGACCGGGCACTGACGCAATTCTTCTTCGACAACGATAATTTCGAGCGTTACCTGGAACGGGTGCGCGGCGCCGGCATCTCGATCCCCGTTGTGCCCGGCATCATGCCGATCCAGAACCTGACGCAGTTGAAGCGCTTCGCCGGGGCCTGCGGCACGATCATCCCCGCCTTTCTCGACGAGCGCTTCGCAGGCTTCGACGACAAGCCCGAGGAGCGGGCGAAGGTCGCCGCCGAAGTCGCTGCCGAACAGATCGAAGATCTCGTCCGGCGCGGCATCCACGACTTCCATCTCTATACGATGAACCGTGCGCCGCTGGTTTCCGCCGTGCTCGACAATCTCGGCCTCTCCCGCCGGCAAACAAAAAGTGCTGGCGCAGCCGCCTGATCTTTGCGCGTCTGAAAGACGCGCGGCGCTGTAAAAGTGAAAAGCGCATGTCGGGCGGGACATGCGCTTTTTCGTTGGCGGATTGATCAGCTATTCAGGAGTTTAGGCACTATCAGTCATTACACTTTCGTCGGCCAGCTCAGATGAAGAGCATGGACAAGACGAAAGCAAACGCTGCACTGACCAACAGAACATTCAAGGATTGCGTGAGTCCCATGTCTGTCTCCTCGCGTTAACCGGCCGATAATATGTCTGAAATATGTCGGTTGGGAAGCAGATCTTATGCTGCGCTGCAGAAGAGTTCAGTGGATAAGTCGAATAGTGTTTCGGCAAGCGTTTGAAATTATTTGTTAATTTGCAACAAATTTTTGTTCACAGATTTTAACATGCCGTTAAATCGGGCGATCGCACATTTACCTATGCGCCTAAAACATGGCAGGCTCGCAACTGGTTGAAAACATATGGAATTCGCAACCGGTTTCAGGCGGCCTTCGCGAGCATGCGATAGGCGCGGCCGTCGAGAATGACCAAGCCGAAACCGATCAGCGCCATGCCGGCAAACTCGCTCAGCGCGAGCCTTTCTCCGAGGAAGAGCACGCCGAGAAGGATGGCGCTCGGCGGCACCAGCAGGGTGACGAGCGAGGCATTGGTGGCGCCAGCCGCCGCCATGATCCGGAAATAGAGGATGTAGCCGAAGGCGGTCGACAGCAGCGCCAGTGCCAGGATGGCGAGGAGGGCATCGAGCGACGGTGCGGCAAGCGCCCAAGGACGATCGGCCAGCAGCGACAGCGGCAGCGCAATCAGCGAAGAGGCGGTCAACTGTCCGGCTGCGGTGACAGGGGCGGGAACATTCTTGAAGCGTTTTCCGTAAGTGGCGGCGAAACCATAGGAGATCGCGGCAAGCACGGGAAGAAGCAGCGCCCAGAGCGGGGCTTGGCCACCGGCCGATATGCCGGGGCCGATCAGCACGATCGTCCCGGCCAGCCCGACCAGGCAGCCGGCGATCTTTGCCGGCGACAGCTTCTCGTCTGAGGTGAAGTAGTTGGCGATCAACACGGTCCAGATCGGTGTCGTCGCATTCAGGATCGCCGCAAGACCGGCGCCGATGCGGGTCTGGCCGAAAAAGATCAGCGCATGCGGCAGGGCATTGTTGATGAGCCCGAGGATCAGGAATTCGCGCCAGCGGGCCTTGAGGATCGCATAGAAGTCGAAACGGCCGGCGATATAGATATGCAGCGCCAGCGCTGCGAGCAGCAGCCTGAAGAAGACGAGGGTCAGCGGCGGCACGTGCTGGACGGCGATGCGGGCAAAGAAAAAGGAGGCGCCCCAGATCAGGCCGAGCAGGACCAGCAGACCCCAGGTCCAGGCATTCATTCTGCTGTCCACGCCGGTTCCTCCACCGCAAGCCGTTTTGCCGAAAAACGGTTTTCGGTTTCATGCTGTATCGCAGGCGGCGGATCGCGCCACCCGTTTCTTGCGAAGCGGGCGGCAAGATGTCAGCTAAAGCGCGTCGCGATCTTTCGGATTCGCTCGTCGCGCTTTAGCTCTTTGTTTTTACGCATGCCGTTGTCGCAAAACCGCTGCACACTTTTGCGCGGCATGCTTTAGGATCAGAGGGCGTTGAGAAGGGCAGGCGTCGCCCAGCCGTCGGCCGGCATGCCGAGGCGCTGCTGTTCCTTCTGGATCGCGACACGCGTGCCGGAGCCGAGGATGCCATCGATCTCGCCGACATCATGGCCGAGCGACTGCAGCTTGGTCTGCAAGGCCTTCATCTGGTCGCTGGCAAGTCCCTGTTCCGGCACGCCCTTGAGATAGGGTTCGGCACCCGAAAGGCGCGTCCCGAAATAGGCGGCCGAGGTCGTGTAGATGAACGACTTGTTCCATTCGAGATAGATCTTGAAATTGGGATAGGCGATGAAGGCCGGTCCCATGCGGCCCTGCGGCAGCACGAGGTCGCCTTCGAGATCGCCGAAAGCTGTGTTGCCGTCGCGCGGCTTGACGCCGAGTGCGAACCATTCGGCGGCCTTCATCGTGCCGCCAAGACCGGATTTCTCGAAGGGCAGGTTGTCGGGCACGGTCACTTCCTGCAGCCAGGGCTGGCCGCGCTCGAAGCCGAGGTGCTGGATGAATTTCGCCGCCGTCAGGATAGCGTCCGGGCTGCTCTGTTTCAGGCGGACATGGCCGTCACCGTCGCCATCCATGCCATAGGCAATGATGTCGCGCGGCAGCATCTGCACCTGGCCGATCTCGCCGGCCCAGGCACCGGTATTGGTGGCGGGGTCGAGGTCGCCATGCTGGACCATCTCGATAAGGGCGATCAGCTGCGGACGGAAGAGTTCCGGGCGGCGGCAATCATGCGACAGCGTCACCAGGGCGTTGCGGGTGTTGAAATCGCCCTGGACGGCGCCGAAATCGGTTTCCATCGCCCAGAAGGCGGTGATGACGCCGGGGGGCACGCCGAATTCCTGCTCGGCGCGGGCAAAGACGTCGGCATATTGCTTCATCTTTTGGCGGCCGATGTCGAGGCGGGCCTGGCTGACGGTGCGCTGGGAGAATTCGAGGAAGGTCTGCTTGAAGACGCCTTGGGCGCGATCCCGGCTCAGGACCTTGGGGTCGCTATCGGCGCCGGCGAAAGCCTCGTCGGCGGCTGCCGCACTGGCGCCGGCTGCCACAGCATCTTTCTTCACGCCTTCGAGGAAAGCGGACAGATCGCCGCCGCAGGGCGCTGCCGGGGCTGCGCCCTGCGCCTGCTGGGCGGCCGCGCCGCCTGCGAGGGCGAGGGCAAACAGAAGAGCGAGTGCAGAGCGGCTTGCGAGCGAGCGGTGCATGGATGCGGTCCTTATATCAAACAGATTGCCGTCGCTTTCACAGACGAATGTGACGGAAGCAAGAAACATCGCAAGACGTTACTAAGAATTTCTATCCTTGGAAACGGCCGCGACCCAATTGTTCCAGTTCTTTGCGCTGCCGGCAAAGACATTGATATCGGTCGGCCCACTGATGCCGGGAATCACGCCGGTCGAGGTATATTGCCAGAAGGCCCAGCGGCGGTCGGAATAGGTCACCTCGGGGTGTTTTGCCACCGAACGGACCCAGAAATGATAATCCTGGAAGTAGCCGGCGAGATTTTCGCGGTGGAAATCGACCGAGGTATAGATGATCGGGCGCTTGCCGTAATAGGCTTCCAGCCGGTCCATGAAACGCTGCATTTCGGCGCGCACCGTTTCAGCGTCGGGACGGTAGCGGCAGGTCTTTGATTCAGCGTTCCACTCGACGTCGAGCACCGGCGGCAGGCGCATGGCCTCCTTCGGCACGTTGCGGATGAACCAGTCTGCCTGCTGATCGGCCGAGGAGCAGAAATAGTAGAAGTGATAGGGAGCGTGCGGGATGCCGGCGGCGCGGGCCTCTCGCCAGTATTCGTCGAAACGCGGATCGACCCTGTCCTTGCCTTCGGTGGCCTTGATGAAGGCGAAGGCGACGCCGGAATTCTTCACCGTGCCCCAGTCGATATCGCCCTGCCATTTGGAAATATCGATGCCGTGCACCTGGTTGAGCTGCGGATGCTTGGCTCCGAAATCCTGGGGATCGGTGTCCTTGAAGCGCGTCTTCGGCTTGATCGACGCCGTTTCGAGGTAGTCATAACCGGAGGAACTGCAGCCGGCCAAAAGGACGGCCAAGGGCAAAACGCAAAACAAAAGCCGGCGCATGGGCGTCCCGTCGTAGCTCGAATGATCTCTTTGCCCCACAACCTGACCTTCGAAAAAGACGAGTCAGCAGAGGATAACCCTCTTTTCATCATATCAACGTAAAAAATCGGTTAGTTTCAAGCGAATTATGAGCGCTTGCTGATAATAGCTGCCCGCCAGGCATAACCGCCGCCGACGGTATCGAACAACAATGTCGCGTTGTTTTCATGGGCTTGCGCTTCCAGGACCGGGCGCAGATCGGGGCGCGGGGTGACGTGGAATTTCGCAAGCCAGGACTGCAGCATGCGCCGGAACCAGCCCGGCAAGCCTTCCTGTTGGCCGAAATCGACGATGTGCAGCTGGCCGCCGGGATTGAGGGCAGCGATCGATGCGTCGACGGCGCGCTCCCAGTCCGGGATCATCGACAGGGCGTAGGAAATCAGGATGCGGTCGAAACCGCTGACGCCGAATTCGCGCGGTGTGAAGGCCGTGGCGTCGGCGACGCGGAATTCCGGGATCGTCGCCTTGGTGGCGAAGGTCTTGCGCGCCGAAATCAGCATTTCCTGGGAAATGTCGAGGCCGAACAGCTTGGCGGTCGGGAAATGCCTATGGGCGAAAGCCATGTTGCGCCCGGTGCCGCAGCCGACTTCAAGCAGCGTGCCGCCTTCGGGCACGTCGAGGTTGCGGATCGTGCTGTCACGGCCGAGAAGATAATATTTGCGGGTCAGGTCGTAGATATGGCGCTGGTAGCGGTACATGCCATCCATGAGGCTGGCATGTTCATCGCTCTGTCCTGCCGTCTCAGTGCCGACCTTGCTCACGCTTTCTTCCCGTAAATGTGGAAGCCGCCGTAGATTGCCGAACGATCAAGCGCAGTCAGTTCACGCGACTTCTCTTCGAAGTAATCCCATTGGTCGCGGATCGCCGGAGCCAGACGGCCTTCGATGATGCTTTTTTCGGCGGCGGTGCGGAAGATCACGCGGGCGCCTTCGCGCGCCGTGCGGGTGATTTCCGTCCAGACGTCGTTCAGCTGCTCGTCCGTCATCCAGTCCTGTGCGTCGAGCAGGATGTAGCGGTCGCGTGAGGCGGCCGGCTCGCGGGCCAGAAGCTCGGTGAAGCTTGCGTGGTGGACATTGACGCGGTCGACATTGGCGCGGATCACCTGATAGTGCTCCGACTTCAGATAGGTCGGCAAAGGGCCTTCCGATTCGGTGCCATAGCGGCGGCCGAAGGCCTGCCAGGCGAAATAGTTGTCGCTCATCGGGAAATGACAGGCGAGCTTTTCCAGGCGGTGCTTCAGCACCGGCGCGATCGAATGATCGGCGGCAAGGCTTGCGAGTTCGTCATATTGCTGCGGCGGAATGCCGAGGCCGAAGAGCGAGCTCTTGCGGCCGGTGATCCAGCGCACGACCGGCTTTTCGAAGAGCGGCGCGATCTGTTCGTCGAAGAACTGGCGCTGCTCACGGATCGAGCGGGTCTTGGTCATCTCGCGCAGCTTGACGCCATGCAGGCGGGCAAGAAGGTGGGCGGCGCCGATGAAGCGGCCGAGCAGGCCTGTTTCGTAAATGTTGCGGTCGAAGACTGTGACGCGGCGACGGCCGAATTTACGGCCGTTCCAGTAGCTGCGGGTCGCCTCATCGAGACGGGCGGCGAGATGCTGGTCGTAGGCGCGGCTGTTCGACTTCTCGTTCGGCATTGCCAGGAAGCGGACGAGATCGGCATGGCCGGGAAGATGCTTGAAGGCGGCAAGCTTCAGGCGGTTCAGCGCGATGTGGTGCGGGTTGAGATCGACCACGTCGATCGAAGCCGGCGCTTTGGAGAGATAGGCGAGCATGTTGCAGCCGCCGGAGCCGATGGTGACGATGCGATGGTTTGGCTTCAGCTCCATCGCTTGCATGTCGAGATCCGGATCCTCCCAGATCTGCGGATAGACGAGGCCGGAGAAGAGAAGGCCGAAGAGACGCTCGGAAAAGCCATCCTTCGAAAAAGCCTTATGGCGGAGAAGGGCATCCTTGAGTTTCCGGTTCTTGCGGAAGCCGGCATCCGGTGCAAATTCTGACATGAGTCTGTCACCTTTTTAGCGTTCAGGGCGTGTAGCGCGCCACTGCTACAGTTTGATGACGTGGGCTGTGGGGGAGCCGTTCCTGGGGCTTCGACCTCCTCGGGAAAGCGACCGGGATGGCTCTCCTGGGAAAGTGATCGGGAGGATCGCCCTTCTTCGCTTCGACCCCTTTCCGGCGCGTGCGATTCCTGCTTTTCTCCCGGCATGGAGGAATACCATGCGATTTGTCCTGCGTATCCTGAAGGCGCTTGCTCTCCTTCTCGTTCTCCTCGTCATCACTGCCGCCGGCTGGCTGTTCATCCGGCCGCCGGAGCTGCTGCGCGTCGGCGACGGCTATGCCGCCAAGATCGTCTGCTCCAATGTCTTCATCGCCGGCCGGGAGGCGGAGGATGTGCTCCATGACGACGTCCAGGCGCCTGGAAATCCGCTGCTGCGGCTGGTGCGCGTCAGCGTCGACCGAGACAACGACCGTGTGACGGCGCGCTTCATGGGGCTGTTTGCGCCGAGTTATGCGCTCTATCGCGGTGCTTTCGGCTGCACGAGCGTGCCGGACGGCAATTTCGAGGCGGCGGCGAATGCAGCGCCTTTCGATCCGCCGGTCAAGATGCAGGCGAACGACTCCTTGTGGCCGGAGGGCGAGGGAACCGGCAATCCAGCGGACGGGAAGATCGCGGCGCTGCTGGCAGATCCCGGTGTTGCCGGCCCGGCCATGCGGGCGATCGTGGTGGTGCGCAATGGCCGCATCGTCACTGAGGCCTATGGACCCGGCTTCTCGGCGAAGACGCCGCTGATCGGCTGGTCGATGACGAAGACGGTAAATGCGACGATCCTCGGCCGGCAGATGCTCGGCGGCAAGATCTCCTTCGACGACGATAACCTGCTGGCGCAGTGGAAGAACGATGCGCGTGCCAAGATCAAGGTTTCCGATCTGCTCGGCATGGAGAGCGGTCTTGCCTTCAACGAGAACTATGGCGACGTCGCCGATGTGACGCGCATGCTCTATCTCGATCCCGACATGGTATCGCTGCCGGCCAATGCGCCGATGGAGGCGGCACCCGGCCAGCGCTTCCGCTATTCGAGCGGCACGGCCGTGCTGCTCTCGCGCATCTGGATGGACAGGGTCGGTAATGCTCAGGCGGCCTTTTCCTATCCGCACGATGCGTTGTTTGCGCCGCTCGGCATGACGAGCGCCGTGTTCGAACTCGATGCGCGCGGCACGTTCGCCGGAAGCTCCTATCTCTATGCGACGGCGCATGACTGGGCGCGCTTCGGGCAGTTCCTGCTGCAGGATGGCGTGTGGAACGGCCAGCGACTGTTGCCGGAGGGTTTCGTCGGCGCCATGCGCACCCCGACGGCGGCTTCGAACGGGCGGTATTCGCAGGGCCAGGCCTGGCTGGCGCCCGGCCGCGGCTCGAGCGCTGGGGCCGGGCTGCCTGAGGATACGTTCTGGCTGACGGGGCACGACGGGCAGAGCGTGGCGATCGTGCCTTCGGCCAATCTGGTGGTCGTCAGGCTTGGCCTGACGCCGAGCTGGCTCGACTACCAGCCGCAGGTGCTTCTCAAGGCGATCCTGGCGGCCCTGCCGACTTCGGGGGCGTCGCAGCGGCAGGCCGGATCGCAACGACAAGCCCAGCCGCAGCCATAGGCCGCCGTTTCAGTCGTCATCCCTACTTCAGCAATTGCCCGGTTTCAGTAGTTACCTTGGGCGATGTCGGTCATGCCCTTGCGCTTGGCGTCGTAATAATAACCGCGCGCGTAAAGGCGAACGGCGTCGTCTTCCTTACTGTCGGAGACGAGCCAGGCACCGCGCAGATATTTCGCGGCATATTTGATGTTGGTCTCGGCATCGAAGAGGCCGCCCGGGGCGCCGCCGTAGCCCATGGACTTGGCGGTGTTGTACTTGATCTGCATGAGGCCGAAATAGCCGCGCTTGTTGTAGGCCTTGGCATTATAGCGGCTCTCGCGATGGACGACGCGATGGAGCAGGGTCTCGGGAATTTCGTAGATTTTCGAATATTTCTGGATGAGCTTGGTGACAAAGCTCTTCTCGACGGTCGGCGCATCGTCTTTGTCGTCGTCGCTGAACATCGGGGGTGCGGTCGGCGGATCGATCGGCCCGGATTCGTCGAAACCGTAGTCCATGCTGGCGCGCGGCGTGGTGTCGACTGCGGCAAGTGCTGCAAGCGCGCTGTTTTGCGGTGTCGCGGCAAAGGCAAGCTGCGTCGTCGGCTGTGCCGCCGTTCCCGGACGCGGCGTCGGCACGACGGACTGGATCGCCGTCATCTCGGGCGTCAGCGGGATCTGCGCATAGGCTGCCGGCTGCATGCCGGCCTGCATGGTAAGATCGCCAGGCTGGGAGGCTGTCACGGCCGGCATCGCCGTTGCGGTCAGAGAGGGGGATGATGCCTGGGGAATGGTGGCGCCTGCAACAGCCTGACCGGCTGCGCCTTCGGCTGTCGGGATCGCGGCGAGTGTTGCATCTTCGCCGGGTTTCGGCATCGGCACGACGGTCTGGGCGGCTGTCAGTTCGGCCTGGGATGTGTATTCGACGCTCGTACATCCCGTCATCACGCCGCAGAGTATCGTCGAGACGACAAGACTGCGTTTCAGGCCGGATAATCCGATCGCTACCATTCCGCCACTTTCGTGAAATCGCGCCGCCCCGGCAGCGTATAAAAGTTACCAAAAGCCTTAAGCCCTGGTGACCCCATTAACCTATTCGTGGCATTCCGGCAACCACGGAATATTACTAGGCTGCAATACGGCGATACCCGGCCGTTACAGCCCCTGCAGCGATCAGCAGAGTGCCTCCGGTTCGGTTTACTGCGCGCTGGATGCTCGCCTTGCGAATCAGTCCGCGCGCGCTATGGGCGAGAAGGGCGTAGGTAGAGGCGTTGAGGATCGCCAGAACGAGGAAGGTCGCTTCCATGATCGCCATCTGCCCGACGAAGGGCAGGGCCGGATTGAGGAACTGCGGCACGAAGGCGACGAAGAAGATGATGCTCTTCGGATTGAGGGCGGTGACGACATAGGCGTGGAGGAAGATCTTGAGCGACTTCTCCTCCGGCAGGTTGTCGTTGTCGGCAACCGGTTCGCCGATGATGGGAGCCCGCCAGAGCTTGATTCCCAACCAGATCAGATAGGCGCCGCCGATCCACTTCAAGACGGTGAAGAGGGTCGCGGAGGCGGCCAGGACGGCGCCGAGACCGAAGAGAGAAGCCGTCATCGCCGTGAAGTCACCAAGCGCCACGCCGCCCACCGTCGCGAACGCCGTCCGGCGCCCATGACCGAGCGCATAGGAAACGACGAGCAGTATCGTCGGCCCCGGTATGGCCAGCATGATGGCGGATGCGGCCGCAAAAGCGAGCCAAGCTTCAAGTGACATGGTGTCTCCTCCTATTCCTCAGGAACAAGCAAAGACATCATATTAACCATCCGTCAATCACGCTTCTTTGTATTTCTGGCCTATATTGTCCATGACTTCGGCAAACCATGCCGTCGAAAGGTCAAAAGCCTTGCCGCCTTTGATGCGCGGGAATTCTATAGTGCGCAATTTACCGTTCTGGCCTTCATCATGGCCGGTGACGCCGGAGACTTTATTGAGCGCGCTTTCGACGGCGAGATCGACCATGCTCTGGATCAGCCTGAGGTCATCGCCGTTGGCGGGCGCCGAGCGGGCAAAATAGCCCGATTTCTGCACCAGGGAACGCTCGGCGTCGAGCAGATTGGCGAACTGCTTCTGGAACCAGGCGCCGACATTGATCGTGTCGATCTTCACATGGCCGAAAGCATCGCGCTTGACGGTCTCGCCGGCGGCTTCGCGCTCGGCGACGATGGCATCGAGGCAGGCGCCTTCCGAGACGAAGACCGTGGCGTGGCCGTTGCGGTCCATGCTTTCCTTCAGGCGGGCGGCCTCGGCGTCGAGGTCGAAGGCCATCTCAGGCAGGTAGACGGCGTCGATACTCTTCAGGTGCGCGTCCATCATCAGGCCGTCGACATACTGGTTGCGGCTGGTGCGCTGCAGATAGGCGCGGGCGGTGGCGGCCGTCAGCCAGCCGCAATGGCGGCCCATGACTTCATGGATGACGAGGGTGCGGGGGGCGGCCGTCTGCTCGTTGCCGACATTGTCGAAGAAATGCGCGCCGACTTCGGCGGCCGTCCAGGCGCCGAGCGACTGGCGGATCGGCACGACGTCATTGTCGACAGTCTTCGGAAGGCCGACGACGGTCAGATCGTAGCCGTTGGCGGCGAGGTAGGCGGCGAGGTCGGCGGCCGTGGTGTTGGTGTCGTCGCCGCCGATCGTGTGGAGAATGGTGATGCCGTCATTGGCGAGGCGTTCGGCGGCGACCCGCAGCGGATTCTCGCCTTCCTTGACCAGACCGCGCTTGACGCAGTCGGCGGCATTGGTGAGCTTGACGCGGCTGTTGCCGATCGGTGAGCCACCATAGCGGTGCAGCAGCGGCGCCTTTTCGCGCATCGCGCGGGTGATCTCGATGCTGTCGCCAAGGAGGACACCCTGATAGCCCGACTTGTAAGCGACGATTTCGAGCTCGGGCGCGACGTCGCTATAGCGTTCGATAAGGCCGCCGACGGCGGACGAAAGACAGGGCGCCAGGCCTCCGGCGGTCAGCATTGCGACTTTCTGTTTGGCCATGATCCCTCCTACGGTGTTTCGGTGCGGCAGCGTTAGCTAGCGCATGGATGCGGCAGGGAAAGGGCCCTGTAAAGTAAAGAATTTACGAAAAATGCGCGTTTCTGCCGTGTTGGATCGCAAAGGCGACGCGAAGTGCTGATATAATCGTTTCAACCCGGTCTACGTGTCGGGAACTGCCCGTGGAAATTTCCGCCGCGCGCTCCGGAATCCACGTGCCCGGGCGATGCCCGCGACTGCCGGCCATGCCCTCACGCGAGATGAAAGCGGGCGTGATGAATCGTTTGTTGCGGTGCGACAATTACCAAATCGTGAAAACTGTGTTCGGCCCTACGACGAATAGTCGCCTTGCAAAGGCTGCGATTCTTTGGTCAAGCTGTTTCTCTATAAGTTGACAAGTGTGTGAGATTTTCGATGTCCTTCTGGGAAAAACTGTTGAATGCCATTGGCAATACCGCAGGCAATGCGCTGTCTGCGGTGGTCGAGGCTATCCGCACGGTTTTTGAAGGCGATCCCGAGACCCGGCGTAAGGTGGCTTTCTCGGTGGCGATCATCGCGCTGTCGGCCAAGATGGCCAAGGCCGACGGCATCGTCAGCGAGAAGGAGGTCGAAGCCTTTCGCGAAATCTTCGAGTTTCCGCAGGATCAGGCGAAAAATGTCGCCAGGCTTTACAATCTCGCGCGTCAGGACGTCGCCGGCTACGAAGCCTATGCCGAACGGCTCTCCACGCTCTGCGTTACCTGTGCAGCCAATTGCCCGGTGCTGGAAGACGTGCTCGACGGGCTCTTCCACATCGCCAAGGCCGACGGGCTGATCCACGAGAAGGAACTGAATTTCCTGGGCCATATCGGCGAGATCTTCCAGATGAGCGAGACCCGCTTCGAGCAGATCGCCGCCCGTCACGTCTCGACCGGCGGTGATCCCTACAAGGTGCTCGGCGTCTCGCCTTCGGATGATTTCCCGACCATCCGCCGCCGCTACCACGGCCTCGTCAGCGAACATCATCCCGACCGGCTGATCTCGCGCGGCGTGCCGAAGGAATTCCATGTGATCGCCAATGAGCGCATGGCGGCGCTGAACGCGGCCTATGAGGCGATCGAGAAGGAACGCCGCGCCGCATGACCTCTTTCGAGGCCGACTGCAGAAGCGCCCACGTGCAGCCTTCGCCGAACCACGGCGAACGGGCGGACGGGCGCCGTCCGGATATGATCCTCCTGCACTATACCGGCATGCCGACGGCAGATGGTGCGCTCGACTGGCTCTGTCGCGCCGAAAGCCAGGTTTCCAGCCATTATTTCGTGCATGAGAATGGCGAGGTCGTGCAGCTCGTGCCGGAAATGCGGCGTGCCTGGCATGCGGGAAAAAGCAGCTGGCACGGCGAGACCGATATCAATTCGCTGTCGATCGGCATCGAGATCGCCAATGCCGGCCATCCGGGCGGGCTTCCTGATTATCCGAAAGAGCAGATCGCCGCGGTGATCGAATTGTGTCGCGACTGTGTCAAACGTTGGTCGATCACGCCTGAACGGGTCCTCGGGCATTCCGATGTTGCTCCGATCCGCAAGGTCGATCCGGGCGAGAAATTCCCCTGGGCCGCGCTCTACCAAGCGGGCATTGGGCACTGGGTCGAGCCGGCAACGATCACCGGCGGGCGCTTCTTCCAGCGCGGCGATACCGGCCAACCTGTGGAAGCGCTGCAGTCGATGCTGTCGCTTTATGGTTACGGCACTGAAATCACAGGCGAATTCTCGGAAAAAATGGCCGGTGACGTCGAAGCTTTCCAGCGGCATTTTCGGCCCGAACGGATAGATGGCATCGCCGATTTCTCGACGATCGACACATTGCACCGGCTGCTGTCGGCTTTGCCGCGTTATTCCTGATTCCTCGACAATTACTGAAACGCCGAATTTCGCACTGCAGCGCGAAATTCGGCCTGCCACATCATTTCCCTATTATCTCCTCATTGCGATGGTCTAAGAACGTCGCCAACCGGGGCTCGGGGTTGTTTTCGAGTTAAACCACTGGCGTTATGTGAAACGATAAGAATTACCGCGAATCCTGATCTGCCATTGATCTGGTATTCATTATGACAGCGAGGCGCGCCGTCCGGTAATTCTTTGGGTCGGAGTGATCAAGACTACATGAGAAAACTGATTGTTGTTGCTGCAACATGCGTTGGCATGGTGCTGGCCGGAAATAGCTTTGCCTTTGCGAATGATTGGGGTGTGCGAGCTGATGCGCCGGTGAAGAAGGTCGAGCGTCCTTCAAAGAAGACAGAGCGCCCGTTGAAGAAAGCGGAGCGTTCGGTCAAGCCGGCGAAGCGTCCGCTCAAGACGGCGGAGCGCCCGCTGAAGACGGTCGAGCGCCAGAGCGGTTATCCCGTCGCCAATGTTTCCGGCAATTCCTATTCCGCACTGATCAGCAAATATGCGAGCCAATATGATGTACCGGTTGCGCTTGCGACCGCGGTCATCCGCATCGAAAGCAATTTCAATCCGAATGCGCGCGGCAGCCACGGTGAAATCGGCCTGATGCAGATTAAGCCTGCAACTGCCCGCATGATGGGCTATTCCGGCAGCGCCAAGGGCCTGTTCGATCCGGAAACCAACATCAAGTACGGCATGAAATATCTGGCTGCCGCCCATGATCTCGGTGGTGGCCAGACCTGCAACACCATCCTCAAATATAATGCCGGTCATGGCGCCACGCGCATGAACCCGGTGTCCAAGTCCTATTGCGGCAAGGTTCTGGCAATGCTCTGAGCCTGAAGCGCTTATCCCTGACAAGAGCTGGATGATTCAAGATGATTGCCATGGTATCGCTGGAATTTAGCGAGGTGGGATATGGCAGTCGATTTCAGGTTCATCATCATCGGACGCGGCATGATGGGTGCCGCCGCCGCACGGCATCTCTCCTCGATGGCCGACGGCATCGCACTCATCGGCCCGCGCGAGCCAGAGGAGCGCAAGGCCCATCACGGTGTCTTCGCCAGCCATTACGACGAAGCGCGCATCACCCGCACCTTCGATGGCAATCTTGCCTGGGGGACCTTCGCCGCCCGCGCGCTTGACCGCTACGGCGAGATCGAGGCAAAGAGCGGCATCTCCTTCTATTCGGAGGTCGGCTGCCTCTTTGCCGGTCCTGAGAAGGACGAGCAGGACTATATCGAAAGGGCGCTGACGGTCAGCCGGACGCTCGGCAGCGATATCGAGACCATCGCACCGTCGGAACTTAGCCAACGTTTTCCCTATCTTGCCGTCGCCGCCGATTTCACAGGATATTTCGAGCGCAAGCGCGCCGGCTACATCAACCCGCGGGCGCTAGTGCGCGCGCAGGCAAAGCTTGCCGAACAGGGCGGCGTATCGCTGATCGAGGCGACCGCAACATCGGTGCGCGATGCGGGTTCCCATGTCCAGGTGATGGCCGGCGGCAGAAGCTACAGCGCCGAGCGCGTGCTGGTCGCCGCTGGCGGTTTCAGTAATTTCCATGCCTTGCTGCCGCGTCCCGTCGATACCAGGGTCATGGCGCGAACGGTCGCCTTCTATGAGATCGGCGAACGCGAGATGGCGATCTTCGGCGATATGCCGTCGACGATCGTGCTCGGTGACCGGGAAGAGGATCACATCTATATCCTGCCGCCGGTGCGTTATCCCGACGGCAAGACTTATCTGAAACTCGGTGGCGACACCGAGGCGCTTTCCTTCGGCAGGCTGGAGGATGCGGGGGCGTGGTTCCGTTCCGACGGCAGTGCCGCCGAGCGCAATCATCTCTCGCGCGTCGCCCTGCAGCTGATGCCGGGGCTTGCCGGCTGCCCGGTCACCTCGGCGCCCTGCGTAGCGAATTTCACGCCGACCGGTTATCCCTATGCCGGATTTACGCAGTCGCCGCGCATCGCGGTGCTGACCGGCGGCAATTTCGTTGCGGCCAAATCTTCCGACGAACTCGGCCGCTTAGGAGCCGTGCTTCTGGCGGAAGGGCAGCTGGGCGAAGCGGATTTCGGCGGCGCACTGACGCCGGTTTTCGCTGCAGCATGATTCCTTAAATCGAATGCAGCAATTCAAAGTGTTACAGCGTCCTCTGCGCGTCTGAAAAGGCGCGCGGCGCTGTTGAGAGGAGACAGCATGGCAGTCGATTTCAAATATATCGTCGTCGGCCGCGGGTTGATGGGGGCAGCAGCGGCGCGGCATCTGGCGCGCCAAGCGGACGGTGTCGCGGTGATTGGCCCGGACGAGCCTGATGACCGCAAGGCGCATCAGGGCGTCTTCGCCAGCCATTACGACGAGGGGCGCATCACTCGCACCATCGATCCCGACCGCAATTGGGCACTGCTCGCCAACCGCTCGATCGACCGCTATGGCGAGATCGCCCGCGACAGCGGCATCGATTTCTATCGCGAGGTCGGCTGCGTTGTCGTCGCGCCGACGGGGGGCGATTATCTCGAGAAGACCCGACAGGCCGCCGTTTCGCTCGGCGTCGAAACCAGCCTGCTCGATGAGGCGGGGCTGAAGGCCGCCTTTCCCTTCTTCGCCTTTCCCGATGGGGGCGCGGGCGTCTTCGAGGCGAGGGGGGCCGGCCACATCAGTCCGCGCAAGCTTGTGAAAGCCCAATCGCTGCTGGCGGAAAAGGCAGGCGCCGCGGTCATCCGCGATCACGCTGTCTCGATCCGCAGCGAAGGTGGATCGGCTGTTGTCGAGACGGCCGGTGGCCTGACCCATCGTGCTGAAAAGGTGCTGCTGGCAGCGGGCGGATTTTCCATTGCGGAGAATCTGTTGCCGCAGCCTGTTGCCATGACGGTTTATGCCCGGACCGTGACGCTTTTCGAGGTAAGCGAGGCCGACGCGGCGCGCCTGGCCGCGATGCCGTCGCTCATTCTCCGGGCGCCCGGCATCGATATCTACCTGCTTCCGCCGATCCGGTATCCCGACGGCAAATTCTACCTGAAGATCGGCGGCGATCCTGACGATCTGGCGCTCAGCGACGACACGGAAATGCGCGCCTGGTTCAAGACCGAGGGGCGCGATAAGGTGCGCGCGCATCTCAAGCGCATCGTTGAAGGTCTCGTGCCCGATATGGTGCCGCTTTCGATTTCGGCGGCCGCCTGCGTCGTGTCGCATACGGAAAGCGGCTACCCGATGATCGGCTATAGCTCATCGCCGGAGATCGCGGTGCTGACGGGCTGCGCCGGCACGTCGGCCAAGAGCTCGGACGAAATCGGTCGGCTTGGGGCCGAGCTGCTTTTGTCAGGCGGAATCGGCGAACAGGGCTACTCGACGGATTTCACACCGCAATTTCGCTAGAGCATTTCCGTTTTTCTCCGAATCACGGAGGTGCTCCCTGTTTTTGTTCTTGCGCAATTCCGGACGCAAAACCGCTGCGCAGTTTTGCTGGAATTGCTCTGAGCGATATCATTTATTTCGATAGCAATTGCGATCTCTCTCGTTTATGGGAGCCCTGCCAGTTGGCTGGGCAGCCGCGCTTTACCAATGCCGAAAGGCGGTAGGGTGAGGAAAGTCCGGGCTCCACGGAAACACGGTGCCGGATAACGTCCGGCGAGGGCGACCTCAGGGAAAGTGCCACAGAAAGCAAACCGCCTGTCATGACAGGTAAGGGTGAAAGGGTGGGGTAAGAGCCCACCGCATCTCCGGCAACGGAAATGGCACGGTAAACCCCACCGGGAGCAAGACCGAATAGGGATGACGCGGTAGGCCGAAAGGCTTTCCGGCTGGTTTCCAGGCCAGTCATCCGGGTGGGTTGCGTGAGGCAGCGTGCGAACGCTGTCCCAGAGGAATGGCTGCCACGTTCCGGTTCACGCCGGAGCCATACAGAACCCGGCTTACAGGCCAACTGGCGATTATTATCTTGACGGCGCGGCAGCCGGATTTTCAGCGTAAGTCGCTGAAACCGGCTGTTTTTCAAGCAGATGTTTATGCATCCATTGGATGGATTTTTCATGCAGGAATACCAATGCGTGTCATATGTAAGATGACGCCGCTAACCCTTTGTTAAACTTAACGGCTTATAAATTTTTGATCATGCGTCTATTGCAAAATAAGCGTATCCCATTGACGCCCATATGGTCCCATGCTATCCCAAATGCGCACTGCACCAGGGCAATCACCTGCCCATTCATCGCAAAGCAAAGGCGCCTTCCTCTCCGGAAGCGTCGGAGGGGTTTTTGCTCATCCGGCTTGCGAAGCTGTGCCTGATATCGGGAGTTTCGGTCGTCTTTTGGTCCGGATCCCTGCGGGAACGGATGTTTCGTGTCATGAACCGCTTCCTTTCGAACGCGACCAACAGGATCGACGCCAAGGGCAGGGTTTCCGTGCCTTCGGCTTTCCGTTCCGTGCTGGCGCAGCGCAACGTCCAGGAGCTCTACTGCTTCCAGGACTTTGTGTTTCCGGCGATCAGCATCGGCGGTCCGGATCTTCTCGAAAGATTCGAACGGCAGATTGCTGCGGAGGATCCGTTTTCGCCGGATGCGAACGAGATGTCGCTTCTTATTCATGGAGGCGGGGTCTTCATGAAGCTCGACGCCGAGGGGCGGCTGATGGTCACGGATTTCATTCGTGGCTTTACCGGCATCTCGGACGAAGTGACCTTCGTCGGTCGGGCGGATCATTTTCAGCTCTGGCAGCCGCAGGCTTTTGTGGCCGCACAGGCGCAGGCACGAGGGGAGCGCAAGCTGGCGGGCAAGCGTTCCTGAAAGAACGAGGGAACGGAATGGTGGCGAATCCTGGCGGAGGTTCAACTGATGCTGGTGGCGGACCGGTTCGTCACATTCCTGTTCTTCTGGGTGAAGTGCTTGCGGCATTGGCGCCCGCGCCCGGCAAACTCATCCTCGACGGTACATTCGGTGCTGGCGGTTACAGCTTGGCCATCCTTGCGGCCGGCGCCGAGGTAATTGCGCTCGACCGCGATCCGACGGCGATTGCGGCTGGCCAAGCGATGGTCGCCGCCCATGGCGGTCGTCTCAGGCTCGTTCATTCGCAATTCTCGCATCTTGCCGATCATGCGCCGCAAGGCGGGCTCGACGGCGTCGTGCTCGATATCGGCGTCTCCTCCATGCAGATCGACGAGGCCGAACGTGGCTTCTCCTTCCAGAAGAACGGGCCGCTCGACATGCGCATGTCGGCCGAAGGCGTTTCGGCCGCCGATGTCGTCAACCGCGCCAAGGTCGCGGATCTCATCCGCATCTTCCATTTTCTCGGCGAGGAAAGCCAGGCGCCGCGCATCGCCCATGCGATCGAGAAGCGCCGCGCCGAAAAGCCATTAGAAACGACACGCGATCTCGCCGGTCTCATCGAGCTCGTCACGCCGCGCAAGATGAAGGACAAGATCCATCCGGCAACGCGCGTCTTCCAGGCATTGCGCATCTTCGTCAACGACGAGCTCGGCGAACTGGCGCAGGCGCTGTTTGCGGCGGAAGCGGTGCTGAAACCCGGCGGTCGGCTTGTCGTCGTCACCTTTCATTCGCTCGAAGACCGCATCGTCAAGAAATTCTTCTCCGACCGCGCCGGCAAGGCGTCGGGTTCGCGGCATCTGCCGGTCGCGCATGAGCGGGCGGCAACCTTTGCAGCGATCGGCAAGCCGATGGTTTCGGCAAGCGAGGCGGAGGCGGAGATCAATCCGCGCGCCCGCTCCGCCAAGCTGCGCGCCGGTCTGAGGACGGACGCCGCCGCCGAAGCCGCGGATATGTCGCTCTTCGGGTTTCCCAATCTTGCCAGTCTCGGAAAGCTTGGAGGTTGATATGCTGAAAACGTTCGATCTCGTGCTCATCGGCGTCATGACGGCCACCGCCGCCGTGACCTACACGATCAAGCACCGCGCCGAATTGAAGCTCGAGGAGGTTCATCGCCTCGAAGCCGAGATCAAGCTCGAGAAGGACACGATCGACCTTCTCAAGGCCGACTGGGCGCTGCAATCGCAGCCGAACCGGCTGGAGCGGCTAGTCAAGGCCTATAATGAAGAGTTGAAGCTGCAGCCGACGGAATCGACGGCGCTCGTGCATGCCAAGGAATTGCCGATGCTGAAATCCGAGGTTCCCGTGCCTGACGTGACGGAGGCAAAGGCCAGCGCCAAAGGCGCGACCGTGGCCAGCGCCAAAGGCGCACCAGACACCAAGGGCGTGCAAGCCACCGCCAAGGCGCAGCCCATTCCGGTGCCCGCGCCACGCGGCGAGGCAGAGGATGCAGACCAGATCGAAACCGGATCGGTGGAGGAATAATGTCGTTTCTTTCCCGCATCATGGTTTTGAAGAGCCAGGCGCATTTCTCCGCCGGCGTCTATAACCGGTTCGGCGGTCCTTCCCCCGCCGGCCTGGCGATCGAGGGATCGCGCAAGAAGAAATCAGGGCAGGCAAAAAGCCGCGTCGGCCTGCTGATCCTTGGCTTCATGGGTGTCTACGCCGTCATCGGCGGCCGTCTCGTCGAATATGCGATGAAGGATCAGGAGGTCGTCTCCAGCATCCTGCCGCCCGACCGGCTGATGGCCTCGCGCCCCGACATTCTCGACCGCAACGGCGAGGTGCTGGCCACCGACATCCGCACCGTCTCGCTGTTTGCCGAACCGAACAAGATCGTCGATGCCGACGAGGCGGTCGAGAAGCTTGCAACGGTGCTGCCCGAACTCGACGTCAGGGACACTTATAAGAAGCTCTCGGTCAAGACCTCGCATTTCGCCTGGCTGCGCCGGCAACTGACGCCGAAGCAGCAGAGCCAGATCCTGGCGCTCGGTATTCCCGGCATCGGCTTCCGGCCGGAGAAGCGCCGCTTCTATCCTGGTGGGGCGACCGCCGCGCACATCCTCGGTTACGTCAACATCGACAACCGCGGTGTCGCCGGCATGGAGAAATTTATCGACGACCAGGGGCTTGCCGATCTCGCCTCCGTCGGCATGACCAGCGACCAGCCGCTCGAGCCGGTGCGGCTATCGATCGACCTGCGCGTGCAGAACATCGTCCGGGACGCGGTCGTCAACGCCGTCAACAACTTCCAGGCCAAGGGCGCCGGTGCTGCGGTCATCGACGTGCATACGGGGGAAGTGCTGGCCATGGCATCGGCGCCGGATTTCGATCCGAACGATCCGCAGGAAGGCGCCAAGGAGGGTTGGCTCAACCGGATGACCAACGGCACCTTCGAAATGGGCTCGACGTTCAAGACCTTTTCGCTGGCCATGGCGCTCGATAGCGGTAAGGTGAAGATGACCGACAGTTTCGATGCCAGCAAATCGATCTATATCGGCGGCTTCACCATCCACGATTTTCACGGGCAGCGCCGCTGGCTGACCGTTCCCGAGATTTTCCAGTATTCTTCGAATATCGGTACGGCGCGTGTCATCGACATCGTCGGCATCGACGCGCAGAAGGACTATCTCACCAAGTTCGGCCTGCTGACGAAGATGCAGACCGAACTGCCCGAAGTGAAGATGCCGAGCCAGCCGCGCGTTTGGAAGAAGATCAATTCGATCACGATTTCCTTCGGCCATGGTGTCTCGACGACGGCGCTGCAGACAGGGGTGGCGGCTGCCGCTCTCGTCAACGGCGGCAAACTGATCGAGCCGACATTCCTACCGCGCACACGCGAACAGGCCGATGAGATTGCCACGCAGGTCATCAAGAAGACAACCAGCGACGAGATCCGCTATCTCCTCGACTTCAACGGCTACAAGGGGTCCGGACGTGTTGCCCGCGTGCCGGGCTTTTCCGTCGGCAGCAAGACGGGCACGGCCGACAAGGTGGTGAACGGGCGTTATTCGGCAACCCTGAATTTCAATTCCTTTATCGCCGCATTCCCCATGAACGATCCCAGATATGCCGTGATCACTTTCTGCGACGAGCCGAAGACCGGCGAGAAAGCCTATGGCGGAACGATATCCGCCGGTACCGCCGGCCCGATCGCCCGCGAGATCATCAGGCGTGCGGCCCCTATTCTCGGCATCGAGCCGAAATTCGGGGAGGGCGGATCGGCCTTGCTGGTGTCTTATTGAGTGTGAATGAATATCGACGCCGATTCGCGAGGGGTGAATCGGCTTCAAGAGAGAAAAGTGCATTCGATGAAATTGCGAGACTTGGCCGGAGATCAGTTTCCGGAACTTGAAGCACAGCTCGAAGGCCCGGCAGGCCTGCTTGATATTTCGGGCCTGTCTTCGGATAGCCGAAAGGTGGCGCCGGGCAATGTCTTCGTCGCGGTCGCCGGCACCAAGGCGGACGGCGCGGGCTTCATCGTGGATGCCGCCGGCCGCGGCGCTGCCGTCGCGATCGCCTCCCAAGCCGTCGATGCTTCGATCCCCGTGCTTGCGGTCAAGGAGCCGCGCCGTTTCCTTTCCATCGCCGCCGCGCGTTTCCACGGCAGGCAGCCCGACACTATGGTCGCCGTCACCGGCACCGCGGGCAAAACCTCCGTCGCTTCTTTCACCCGGCAGATCTGGGCGCATGCCGGCCACGCGGCCGCGATGATCGGCACGACGGGCGTCGTCTCGCCGACGCGCAACGAGTATGGCTCGCTGACGACGCCCGATCCGGTGTCGCTGCATGCGCTGCTGGCGGAACTTGCCGGAGAAGGCGTGACACATGCCGCGATGGAGGCCTCCAGCCACGGTCTCGACCAGTGCCGGCTTGATGGCGTCAGGCTTGCCGCCGCCGCCTTCACCAATCTCGGCCGCGACCACATGGATTATCATCCGACCGTCGAGGCCTACATGGCCGCCAAGATGCGGCTTTTCGATACGCTGTTGCCGAAGGGATCGCCGGCGGTGATCTTTGCTGACGATCCGTGGTCGGCGCAGGCGATCAAGGCCGCGACAGATGCCGGTCACGACATCCGCACCGTCGGGCGTAAGGGCGATTACCTATCGTTGAAGCGCGTCGAGCATTTCCGCCACAAGCAGATGGCCGAGATCCATATCGGCGGCGAGATCTTCGAGGTGGACATTCCGCTGGCCGGCGATTTTCAGGTGGCCAACGCGCTGGTTGCAGCAGGGCTTGCCATGTCGACCGGCGTTGAGGCGAAGGTTGCGATGGCCGCGCTCGAGAAGCTCGTCGGCGCGTCCGGCCGTCTCGAACTCGTCGGCCATACGAAAGACGGGGCGCTCGCCTATGTCGATTACGCCCACAAGCCGGATGCGCTGGAAAACGTGCTGGGCTCGGTCAGACCCTTCACCACCGGCCGCGTCATCGTCGTTTTCGGCTGCGGCGGCGACCGTGACCGTGGCAAACGGCCGATCATGGGCGAAATCGCCTGCCGTCTTGCCGACGTCGTTATCGTCACCGACGATAATCCGCGTTCGGAGGAGCCGGCCTCCATCCGGGCGGAGATCATGGCGGCCGCGCCTTGCGCCTCGGAAGTCGCCGATCGCGCCATGGCGATCCGCGAGGCGGTCGGCATGCTGAGATCCGGCGATACGCTGATCGTCGCCGGCAAGGGGCATGAGGAAGGGCAGACGATCGGCGGCGTCACCCTGCCGTTCTCCGATCATGCGGAGGTGCGCAAGGCCTTGGAGGAGTTGAAATCTTGAGCTGGCTCTGGACGATGGAAGACATGATCGCAGCGATGGCGGGGCGCCCCTTCGGCACGCTGCCCGAGGGCATCACCGGCATTTCCATCGACAGCCGCTCGATTACTCCAGGCGAAGCTTTCTTCGCGATCAAGGGCGACCGCGTCGACGGTCACGACTACGCCTCGATGGCGATGGCGAACGGCGCTTCCCTTCTCGTCGTCAGCGAGGCGAGGCTTCCCGCCATGGGCCGCCTGACGGTGCCGATGATCGTCGTGGAAGACGTGCTCGCGGCACTTGGCCGGCTCGGCCTTGCCTCGCGCGAGCGCTCAAAGGCCCGGATCATCGCCGTGACGGGATCTGTGGGAAAGACGACCACCAAGGAGATGCTGCGGCATGTGCTGTCGCCCTCCGGCAAGGTGCACGCCTCCGTCGCCTCCTTCAACAATCATTGGGGCGTGCCGCTGACGCTGGCGCGCATGCCCGAGGATACGGATTATGGCGTCTTCGAAGTCGGGATGAACCACCCCGGCGAGATCCGGCCGCTGGTGGCGATGATCCGTCCCGATGTCGCCATCATCACCACGATCGCGCCGGCGCATCTCGGCAATTTCAAGAACATCAAGGAAATCGCCGCCGCCAAGGCCGAGATCTTCGAGGGGCTCGAACCCGGCGGCCATGTCGTGCTCAACCGCGACAACGACCAGTTCAATTTCCTCGACCGCACGGCGCAGTCGCTCGGCATCGAGCATATCCATTCTTTCGGCCAGCATGCCAAGGCCGAATTCCGGCTCGCAGAATTCAATGGTTCCGACGAGAATTCGACCCTGTGGCTGACGATCGGCGGCGAGACGCTGGAAGTCGCGCTCGGCGCACCGGGCCGCCATATCGCCGAGAATGCGCTCGCAGCGCTCGGCGTCGTTAGGATCGTCGGCGCCGATATGCAGAAGGCGATCGAAGCGCTTGCGACGCTGAGGCCGGAAAAGGGCAGGGGAAAGCGCCACCGGCTTGTGATCGGCGGCGGCAGCTTCACGCTGATCGACGAGAGCTACAATGCCAATCCGGCCTCGATGCGCGCGGCGATCGCGCTGCTCGCAGCCTCCGAACCGACCGGCCGCGGACGCCGTATCGCCGTGCTCGGCGACATGCTTGAGATGGGCGAGTATGCGCAGAAGGTCCATACCGACCTTGCCGTGCCGCTGCTTGCTGCCGGCATCGAGCATGTGTGGCTGGCCGGAGCCGAGATGGCTGCGCTCAAGGAATCGTTGCCGGAAAGCGTCCATGTCGAATATCGCGAGAACACTAGCGAATTGACGGATTATGTATTGAACTCGGTCGTGCCAGGCGACGTGTTGATGGTGAAATCGTCTCTGGGCATCGCTTTCGGCAAGATCGTCGCCGCGCTCCTTGACAAGTTCCCGCCATTTGCCGACACGCAACGCGAATTTTGATCGGGTAAACAAGGGGCCCTGAATGCTGATCTGGCTTGTCGAACTGTCGGAATATTTCAAATTTCTGAACCTGTTCAGATATATTACCTTCCGCACGGGGGCTGCTCTCTTCACCTCAGCACTGATCGTCTTCCTGTTCGGGCCGACGATCATCAATTCGCTGCGCATCCGGCAGGGCAAGGGCCAGCCGATCCGCGCCGACGGGCCGCAGACGCATTTCAAGAAGGCCGGCACGCCGACCATGGGCGGACTGATGATCCTCGCCGGCATCGTCGGCGCGTCGCTGCTCTGGGCCGATCTTTCCAACGTCTATGTGGTCGCCACGCTGCTGGTGACGCTGGGCTTCGGTGCGATCGGCTTCTACGACGATTATCTTAAGGTCACGAAGCAGAGCCACATGGGCTTTTCCGGCAAGGCCCGTCTCGGTATCGAATTCGTCATCGCCGGCATCGCCGTCTATTTCATGATGCGCACCGCCCTTGCCTCGGGGATTGCCGGCTCGACCTTCGGCTCCTCGATCGCCTTTCCCTTCTTCAAGGACTTCATGATCAATATCGGCATCATGTTCGTCGTCTTCGGCGGCTTCGTCATCGTCGGCGCCGGCAATGCCGTCAACCTGACCGACGGTCTCGACGGGCTTGCCATCGTGCCTGTGATGATCGCCGCCGCCTCCTTCGGCGTCATCGCCTATCTCGCCGGCAACGTGGTGTTTGCGAATTATCTGCAGATCAATTTCGTGCCCGGCACCGGCGAACTCGCCGTGGTGCTTGGCGCGGTCATCGGCGCCGGCCTCGGCTTTCTCTGGTTCAACGCGCCGCCGGCCGCCATCTTCATGGGCGACACGGGGTCGCTGGCACTCGGCGGCACGATTGGCACCGTCGCCGTCGCCACCAAGCACGAGATCGTCATGGCAATCATCGGCGGCCTCTTTGTCATCGAGACGCTGTCGGTCATCATCCAGGTCGGTTTCTTCAAGATGACCGGCCGGCGTGTCTTCCTGATGGCGCCGATCCATCATCACTTCGAGAAGAAGGGCTGGACCGAGAGTCAGGTGGTGATCCGCTTCTGGATCGTCGCCGTCGGCCTTGCGATGCTCGGCCTTTCGACGCTGAAGCTCCGGTGAGGCAGCGATGATCCCGGTCACGACGCTCAAGGACAGGAAGGTCGCGCTCTTCGGGCTCGGCGGCTCCGGCTTTGCCACCGCCCGGGCGCTGATATCAGGCGGTGCCGAGGTGACCGCCTGGGACGACAATCCCGACAGTGTCGCCAAGGCCGCTGCCGAAGGCATCAGGACGGAAGACCTGCACAACATCGACTGGAGCCAGCAGGCGCTGTTCGTGCTGTCGCCCGGCGTGCCGCTCACCCATCCGAAGCCGCACTGGACCGTCGATCTTGCGCGGGCGGCCGGCGTCGATATCGTCGGCGACGTCGAACTCTTCGTGCGCGAGCGCCGCGCCCATGCGCCGGATTGCCCTTTCATCGCCATAACCGGCACCAACGGCAAGTCGACCACGACTGCGCTGATCGCCCATATCCTGAAATCATCAGGCTACGACACGCAGCTCGGCGGCAATATCGGCACGGCCGTGCTGACGCTCGATCCGCCGAAGGCCGAGCGTTATTACGTCGTCGAATGCTCCTCCTACCAGATCGATCTGGCGCCGACGCTGGACCCGTCGGCCGGCATCCTGCTCAACCTGACGCCGGATCATCTCGACCGTCACGGCACGATGCAGCATTATTCCGATATCAAGGAAAGGCTGGTCGCCGGCAGCGATGTCGCGATCGTCGGCGTCGACGACAGCCATTCGGCGCTGATTGCCGATCGTGTCGAGCGGGCAGGCGTCAAGGTGGTCCGTATTTCGCGCCGCAACGTGCTGGCCGACGGCATCTATGCCGAGGGCACCAAACTCATCCAGGCCGCCGGCGGCGCCATGCTGCCCTTCGCCGATCTCGACGGCATCCAGACGCTGCGCGGCAGTCATAATGCGCAGAACGCCGCCGCAGCCGTTGCCGCCTGCCTCGCCGTCGGGATTTCCGCTGACGACATCCGCACCGGCCTTGCCTCGTTTCCCGGACTGAAGCACCGCATGCAGCCGGTCGGGCAGCGTGGCCGCGTCGTTTTCGTCAACGATTCCAAGGCGACCAATGCCGATGCCGCAGCGCCGGCTCTTTCGAGCTATGATCGCATCTATTGGATCGCCGGAGGCTTGCCGAAGGCTGGCGGGATCACGACGCTTGCTCCCTATTTTCCGCGCATCGCCAAGGCCTATCTGATCGGCGAGGCGGCGGCGGAATTCGCCGCGACGCTCGGCGAGGCCGTGCCTTACGAGATCTCGGACACGCTGGAGCGCGCCGTCGCGCATGCGGCCGCCGATGCCGAACGCGACGAGAGCGCTGCTTCGGCCGTGATGTTATCCCCGGCTTGCGCAAGCTTCGACCAGTATAAGAACTTCGAAGTCAGGGGCGAAGCCTTCGTCGGCCACGTGGCGGCGCTTGACGGGATTGCGATGCTGATCGGTCCGGCAACAGGAGAGAAATGACATGGTAAGCCGCGCGGAACGTGGGCCTCTGGCCGATTGGTTCTGGACCATCGACCGCTTCTTCCTGGCAATGTTCATCTTCCTGATGGGCATCGGCTTCATGCTGTCGTTTGCGGCATCTCCTGCGGTCGCCGAGCGCATCGGGCTCGAGCCCTTCCACTTCGTCAAGCGCCATGCGGCTTTCATGATCCCTTCGATCGGCGTCATGCTCGGGCTGTCGTTCCTGACGCCACGCCAGGTGCGGCGAACTGCGATCCTGATCCTGATCATCTCGGTCGCCATGATGGTGCTGGTGCTGTTCGTCGGGCAGGAGGTCAAGGGTGGCAGGCGCTGGATCTGGATCGCCGGGCTTTCCATCCAGCCGTCGGAATTCATGAAGCCTGCCTTCGTCGTGGTCTGCGCTTGGCTGTTTGCCGAACATGCGCGCCAGCCGGAGATCCCTGGCAATCTCTTTGCCATCATCCTGTTCGGCATCGTCGCGGCCCTTCTCGTCGCGCAGCCGGATCTCGGCCAAACCATCCTGACCACAGCCGTCTGGGGCGGAATGTTCTTCATGGCCGGCATGCCATGGATCTGGATCATGCTGCTCGGCATCGGCGGCGCCGGCGGCCTGCTCAGCGCCTATTACGTCTTCCCGCACGTCGCCGGCCGAATAGACAAGTTCATGACCGGCGAGGGCGACACGTTCCAGATCGACACCGCGCGCGAGGCGATCATCCGCGGCAGCTGGTTCGGCCAGGGACCGGGCGAAGGCATCGTCAAGCGCATCATCCCGGATGCGCATACCGACTTCATCTTCTCGGTCGCGGCCGAGGAGTTCGGCATCGTGTTCTGCATGGCGCTCGTAGCGCTGTTTACCGTGCTGGTGCTGCGCGGCCTCTCGCATGCCTATCGCGAGCGGAACGACTTCAACCGCTTCGCTGTCGCCGGCCTGGTGCTGCAGATGGGCATCCAGTCGATCATCAATATCGGCGTCAATCTCGAACTGCTGCCGGCAAAGGGCATGACGCTGCCGCTGATTTCCTATGGCGGCTCGTCTATGGTGGCGATCTGCGTCACCGCCGGCTTCATTCTGGCGCTGACGCGCCATCGACCGGAAAAACGCGCACAGGACCGGAGCCTCTTCCGTGTCCCGCACGGCATGCCGGCGGAGTAGAAGACCATGAGCAAAGGCATCGTGCTGCTTGCCGCCGGGGGAACCGGCGGCCATGTGTTCCCGGCGGAGGCGCTGGCCTTCAAGCTGAAGGAGCGCGGCTATTCGGTGCATCTCGTCACGGACAGCCGGGCCGAGCGTTATGCCGGCAAGTTCCCGGCCGAGGAAATCCATGTCGTGCCGTCGGCGACGATCGGCTCAAAGAACCCGATCGCCGTCGCCCGCTCGCTATGGACGCTCTGGAGCGGCATGCGGGCGGCAAAGAAGCTGATCCAGCGGTTGCAGCCGGTCATCGTCGTCGGTTTCGGCGGTTATCCAACCGTGCCGCCGCTTCTTGCCGCCACCCGGCTCGGCGTGCCCGCGATGATCCACGAGCAGAATGCGGTGATGGGGCGCGCCAACAAGGCCTTGGCAACTCGCGTGCAGGCCATCGCCGGCGGTTTCCTGCCGGAGGGAGGCGCTGCCTTTTCAGACAAGACGGTGACGACTGGCAATCCCGTCCGCCCGGCAATCATCGCCGCAGCCGAGGTGCCTTACACGCCGTCGCATGCGGGCGAGGCCTTCAACCTCGTCGTCTTCGGCGGCAGCCAGGGCGCGCAATATTTCTCCAAGGCGCTGCCGACGGCGATCAGCCTGCTCGACGATGCGCTTCGCCTTCGCCTGCGCATCACCCAGCAGGTGCGTCCCGAGGATATGGAGATGGTCAGCGGCTGCGTCGCCAGGCTAGAGATGGGAGCCGATATCGCACCCTTCTTCACCGACATGGCCGAGAGGCTGGCAAGGGCGCATCTCGTGATCTGCCGTTCGGGCGCCTCGACGGTTTCGGAAATCTCCGTCATCGGCCGGCCTGCCGTGCTCGTGCCTTACCCGCACGCTCTCGATCACGACCAGGCGGCGAATGCGGCGGCACTTGCTGCGACCGGCGGGGCGAAGGTGATCGCCCAGTCGGAGCTTTCGCCGGAGAAGATCGCGGCGATCCTGACGGCTGTGATGAACGATCCAGAAAAGCTTTCGCACATGGCGGCGGCGGCGAAACTCGCCGGGAAACCCGATGCCGCGAACTTGCTTGCCGACCTGGTTGAGGCTATTGCCGCCAGACGGACAATTGCGGAATTCAAGAGGACACGCGCATGAAACTGCCGAAGACGATCGGTCTCGTCCATTTCATCGGCATCGGCGGCATCGGCATGAGCGGTATTGCCGAGGTGCTGCACAATCTCGGCCACAAGGTGCAGGGATCGGACCAGGCCGACAGCGCCAATGTCCAGCGCCTGCGCGACAAGGGCATCGAGGTCTTCGTCGGCCACCGGGCCGAAAACCTGGGTGAGGCCGAGGTCGTCGTCGTCTCGACGGCAATCAAGAAGAGCAATCCGGAACTCATCGCCGCGCGCGAAAAGCTCCTGCCGGTGGTGCGCCGTGCCGAAATGCTCGCCGAGCTGATGCGCTTCCGCAATGCAATCGCCATCGGCGGCACGCATGGCAAGACGACGACCACCTCGCTGGTCGCCACACTGCTCGAAGCCGGCGGGCTGGACCCGACCGTCATCAATGGCGGCATCATCAATGCCTACGGCACCAATGCCCGCATGGGCGAGGGCGAGTGGATGGTGGTCGAGGCCGACGAATCGGACGGCACCTTCCTGAAGCTTCCGGCCGATGTTGCGGTCATCACCAATATCGACCCGGAACATCTCGACCATTACGGCAATTTCGACGCCGTGCGCGCCGCCTTCCGGCAGTTCGTCGAGAACGTGCCGTTCTACGGCTTCGGCGTCATGTGTCTCGACCATCCCGAGGTGCAGTCGCTGGTTGGCCGCATCGAGGACCGCAAGATCATCACCTATGGCGAGAACCCGCAGGCCGACGTGCGCTTCAAGAATGTGCGCATCGACGGCACGCGCTCGATCTTCGACGTCGAAATCCGCCGCCGCCGCACCGGCCAGGTAATCGAGCTCAAGGGGCTGGTCATGCCAATGCCCGGCCGGCATAATATTTCCAACGCGACGGCGGCGATTGCCGTTGCCAACCGGCTCGGCATATCGAGCGCAGATATCGCCAAGGGGCTCGCCTCCTTCGGCGGCGTCAAGCGCCGCTTCACGCTGACCGGCGAGTGGAATGGGGTGCAGATCTTCGACGATTACGGCCACCATCCGGTCGAGATCAAGGCGGTGTTGCGCGCCGCCCGAGAGTCCTGCAAGGGCCGTGTCATCGCGGTCCACCAGCCGCATCGCTTCAGCCGTCTTGCGAGCCTGTTCGAGGAATTCGCCGCCTGCTTCAACGATGCCGACAGCATCTTCCTGGCACCTGTCTATGCGGCGGGTGAGGATCCGATCGAGGGTATCGATTCCGTGTCGCTGGTCTCGCGCATAAAATCCGGCGGCCATCGCGACGCCCGCTTTCTAAGCTCGGCGGAGCTTCTGCCGCAGATGGTCGCGGAGGTTGCAAAGCCTGGCGATTTCGTGGTTCTGTTGGGGGCTGGGAGCATTACATCCTGGGCAGCGGCGCTGCCCAAGCAACTGGAAGGCCTATCGGGAAAGTCCGTATGAAACAGGTGAATGGGGAAAAGCTTCTCGCGTCTCTCGGAGACGGTGTAAAGGATATCCGCGGCCGTATCACGCCGGATGCCCCGATGGACCGCGTCACCTGGTTCAGGGCCGGTGGCCTGGCCGAGCTGATGTTCCAGCCGCATGACGTCGACGATCTCATCGCTTTCCTGAAGATATTGCCGGAAGAGGTGCCGCTGACGGTGGTCGGCGTCGGCTCGAACATCCTGGTGCGCGACGGCGGCATTCCCGGCGTCGTGCTGCGCTTGTCGGCCAAGGGGTTCGGCTTCGTCGAGCTTGCCGGTGAAAACCGCATTCTCGCCGGCGCCATCTGCCCGGACAAACATGTGGCGGCGATGGCGATGGACAACGGCATCGGCGGCTTCCATTTCTTCTACGGGATTCCGGGCGGCATCGGTGGCGCGGCGCGCATGAATGCTGGCGCCAACGGTGTGGAGACGCGGGAGCGGCTGATCGAGGTCCATGCGGTCGACCGCAAGGGCGACAAGCATGTGCTTTCCAATGCCGAGATGGGCTATTCCTACCGGCATTCCATCGCATCGACAGATCTGATTTTCACCTCCGTGCTGTTCGAGGGCTATCCGGAAGAGCGCGCGCAGATACGCGCCGAGATGGACGCCGTGCGTAACCATCGCGAGACGGTGCAGCCGGTACGCGAAAAGACCGGCGGCTCGACCTTCAAGAACCCGGCTGGTCATTCGGCCTGGAAACTGATTGACGAGGCAGGCTGCCGCGGTCTCGTCATCGGCGGAGCACAGATGTCGTCGCTGCACTGCAACTTCATGATCAACATGGGGCAGGCGACCGGCTACGACCTCGAATATCTCGGCGAACAGGTGCGTCGCGAGGTCTTCGAAAAAGACGGCATCAAGCTTGAATGGGAAATCAAACGCCTCGGCGTCTTCATGCCCGGCCGCGAAGTGCGTCCATTCCACGGCGTGACGAGCGAATAACGGTTTACCTCACCGCAAGCTTCAGGCCGTCGCGCGGCGTGACGAGGGGCGACCAGCCGAGCACATCGCGGGCATGGGATATATCGACCTGCAGGGAACCGCAAAGACGCTGGTAGACGGCGTCCTTTCCGGTGAGTCTCGCGCCCATCTGCAACAGGGCGGGAGGGAAATGGAGCAGCATCGGTTTGACACCCAGCCCCGCGGCAATCCCTTCGATAAGCCCGGGAGTCGATAGATCTTCACCATCGCCTGCGAGAAAGGTCTGGCCGGCAGCACCCGGATGCTTCATCCCGACGATGATCAGGTCGACGAGATTTGGAAGCGCGACCAGTGTCCGGCGGTTCTTCAGCGAGGCGAAGGGGAGCGGTATCTTCCTCCGGACAAGTCCGACGAGCAGGGCGAAGTTGCCCCGCGCACCGGGTCCATAGACGAGCGGCGGGCGAATGACGACAACTTCCATGCCTGTTCGGGCGGCGATTTCATGCAGCCCGATTTCAGTTTCCAGCTTCGAGATCCCATAGGGATCGATCGGCATTGGCGTATCGTCATGCCGGAAAGGCCGATCGTTCTCCTCACCATTGACCTTGATGCTGCTGATAAAGACGAACCTTTTTACGCCCGCGCGGGCGGCCTGCTCGGCGAGGTTCAACGTGGCGGCGGTGTTGATCCGACGAAATTCCGCAAGCGGATCGGCTGCGCGGTCGTGCATGATGTGAACACGAGCGGCGAGATGGACGATGACATCAATACCCTCGAGAGCAGCCGTCCAATCGGTTTCACTGGATATCTCGACGGGAAAATGCCGCACAGATGTCGGGAAGCTGGCGGCTGCAGATCGCGTCGTCACCGCAAGCTCGCATATCTGCTCTCCATGCAGTCTTTCGACGAGAGGCCCACCGACAAAGCCGGCTGCGCCGGTAATGAGGCATCGCATGATCTGTTCCCCGTTTTACCGTGAGTGTTCCGGTTAACCGGAAGTGCTGACGGCATCAATAAAAAAGCCGCGACGATAGAGCGCCGCGGCTTGTTATTCATTTGTTGATCGAGGTTCAGACTTCCTCGTGGCCCGACAACCGGATGCAGACCAGCGAGATCACTGCCGAGGCAGCGAGGTAGTAGCCGACATAGTCCAGACTATAATGGGTGGCGAGCCAGGTGGCGATATAAGGGGCGAGCGAAGCGCCGAAGATGCCGCCGAGGTTGAAGGTCATCGAGGCGCCGGTATAGCGCACTGTGGTCGGGAAGGGGGCGGCGAGCGCAGCGCCGATCGGACCATAGGTGAAGCCCATCAAGCCGAGGCCGATGATCGAGCACAGGAAAGCGCCTGTGAGACCGCTGGTCAACAGCGTCGCGTAGAAGAAGCCGAAGATGGCGATGGCAATCGTCGTCAGCGTCAGGATGATGCGGCGTGAATAGAGATCGGAGAGCCAGCCGGAAAGCGGGATCGTCAGGCCGAAGAAGAGGACGCCGACAAGCTGGACGACCAGGAACTGCTCGCGGGAGTAACCGAGCCCACCCTTTTCCAGAGGTGTCGTACCCCAGGAGAGCGTGAAGACCGTCATCAGATAGAACAGCACAAAGGTCGCAACGGCGATGAAGGTGCCGAGGATCAGGCTACGCAGATGGTTGCGGAAGACCACCTCGATCGGCACGTCGACGCGCTCGTGCTTTTCGACGGCTTTGCGGAATTCCGGCGTCTCGGCGATCTTCAGACGGACATAGAGGCCGACGGCGACGAGGGCGAGGCTGGCGATGAAGGGAATGCGCCATCCGTAGTCGAGGAAATCCTCGTTGCTCATCGTTTCCGCCAGGATGAGGAAGAAGCCGGAGGAGAGGATGAAGCCGATCGGCGCGCCGAGCTGCGGGAACATGGCGTACCAGCTGCGCTTGCCGGGAGGAGCGTTTTCGGTGGCAAGCAGAACGGCGCCGCCCCATTCGCCGCCAAGGCCGAGGCCCTGACCGAAGCGGCAAAGCGCCAGCAACAAGGGTGCCGCGATGCCGATCGCATCATAGCCCGGCAGCATGCCGATCAGGACGGTCGAAAGCCCCATCGTCATCAGCGCGGCGACGAGCGTCGCCTTGCGGCCGATGCGATCGCCGAAATGGCCAAAAATCACGGCGCCGATGGGGCGGGCGAAGAAGGCGATCGAGAAGGTGACGAGCGACTGCAGCGTTGCGGCGTTCGAATCACTTGCCGGGAAAAAGAGATGCGGGAAGACGAGGACGGCTGCCGTCGCGTAGACGTAGAAGTCGAAGAATTCGATGGTGGTGCCGACAAGGCTGGCGATGAGAACGCGAGCCGGGGAATTGACTTGCGCACTGTTCGAGGCAGGAGTCGGCGATGCGGAGATCGCGTCTGTCATGTTCATTCCAATCAGTATTTTTGTGAAGCGCCTTGGGAGGCGGGCGGGTCTTAACGCAATTTCAGATCCGAGAAAATGTCAAAACATGCAGTCGCTATAGTGGACGCGGCCCGCATGGGTTACCGGCTCGCGTCCCCCGGTGTCATCTCAAATCCTTGGGTTTTACTTCCTTGCGCGAGGCTTGCCACGGCGGCGGCCGCGCGCTTGACCGGAATCGAATTGTAACAGATTCATTGTTAACCCTCTGGTTGAGGGCAGAGGAGATATCCATGCAAAAGAGTCTTGTTGCCGAATTTCTCGGCACGTTCTGGCTGGTCTTCGGCGGATGCGGCAGTGCCGTGCTGGCCGCGGCCTATCCCGAGCTTGGAATTGGTTTTGTCGGCGTGGCCTTTGCGTTCGGTCTGACGGTGCTCACCATGGCCTATGCCGTGGGCGGCATTTCGGGCGGTCATTTCAATCCGGCGGTCTCGCTTGGCCTTACAGTTGCCGGACGGTTTCCGGCGGGGCGCCTCGTTCCCTACATCGTCGTGCAGGTTGTCGGCGCCATCGCCGCGGCGGCGCTGCTTTATCTCATCGCCAGCGGCAAGGCGGGTTTCGAACTCGGCGGCTTTGCCGCCAACGGATATGGCGAGCACTCTCCGGGTGGTTATTCACTGCTTTCGGCGCTGCTGATCGAAGTGCTGCTGACCATGTTCTTCCTGATCATCATCTTGGGGTCGACCAGCAGCCGGGTGCCTGCGGGCTTCGCGCCGCTGGCGATCGGCCTCGGGCTGACGCTGATCCATCTCGTTTCTATCCCGGTGACGAATACCTCGGTCAATCCGGCCCGTTCCACCGGCCAGGCGCTTTTCGTCGGCGGCTGGGCGCTGCAGCAGCTCTGGTTGTTCTGGATTGCGCCGCTTGCGGGTGGGGCGCTCGGCGGGCTCGTATGGAAATTCCTCGACGACGCCGACTGACTGCAAACAACGAGCTATCCCATTGAGCCCGCGCGGTTTTTCCGTGCGGGTTTTTCTGTTTTCGCGGATCGGCGGCGTCTTCGATCTGGCAATCCCGAAGAAGAGAAGGTTAAAAAATCAAGGGCGCGGCAATACGAAGTTAACGAAAGTAAACACTTCATTAACCATAATGATGCTCTAATGCACCCAGGTCGGACAAAGGCCCGAAACGGCGCAGACAGCTTCGCGCAAGCGTCGATTTCGAAAATCGAAGTTATTTTTTGGGGGTGTTGATGAGTCGCAAGCATGTCGCTGTCCTGATGGGCGGATTTTCCTCGGAAAGGCCTGTCAGCCTTTCCTCGGGAAAGGCTTGCGCAGAAGCTCTCGAGGCAGAGGGCTTCGACGTGACGCGCATCGACGTGGCGCGCGACGTTTCCGAGAAGCTTGCCGCGCTGAAGCCCGATGTCGTCTTCAATGCGCTTCACGGCCCGTTCGGCGAGGACGGCACCATTCAGGGCATCCTCGAATATCTCGAGATCCCCTATACGCATTCGGGCGTGCTTGCCTCGGCGCTGGCGATGGACAAGGACAAGGCGAAGCTCGTTGCCGGCGCCGCCGGCATTCCGGTGGCCGAATCACAGGTGGTCAACCGTTTCGCCTTTCCCTCGACGCATCCGATGAAGCCGCCCTATGTGGTGAAACCCGTCCGCGAAGGGTCGAGCTTCGGCGTCGTCATCGTCACCGAAGATCAGGCGCATCCGCCACAGATCGTCAGCTCGCCCGAATGGCGTTACGGTGAAGAGGTGCTCGTCGAGCGCTATGTTTACGGTCGCGAGCTGACCTGCGGTGTCATGGGCGAAACTCCGCTTGGTGTCACGGAAGTGGTGCCGCAGGGACACAATTTCTATGATTACGACTCCAAGTATGCGGCAGGCGGTTCAAAACACGTCATCCCCGCGAAAATTTCACCGAATATTTACCAAAAAATACAAACATTGTCCCTAAGGGCGCATCAGGCAATCGGTTGTCGCGGCGTCAGTCGGTCCGACTTTCGTTACGACGATCGTTTCTCCGAAGACGGCGAAATCATCTGGCTGGAGGTCAATACCCAGCCAGGGATGACTCCAACCTCGCTCGTGCCCGAAATGGCCGGCCATGCCGGCTATTCCTTTGGTCGGTTTCTCCGGTGGATGGTGGAGGACGCGTCTTGTTTGCGTTGACAGTCAAGAGGATAGGGCGCCCCAGCCATCATGCCGTGCTTCCGATCGTGGAGGCCGAAGAGCGGTTCGTGCTGCCGCGTCCGCTGCGCCGGGTCACGCGCTTCCTGATCAGTCTCTGCAGTGGCCGCATCTACATTCCTGTTCATACGGGCACGGTCTCGGCGCTCGCTTTCTTAGGCGCGACGGGGCTTTACGGCATGTCGCTCGGCGGCCACACGGAAGCCGTGGCGCAGGCGACGACGACGGCCGCAGGTTTTGCGATCGAGGACGTCAAGGTCTCCGGCAATTCGGAGACCTCCGAAATCGAGATCCTGCAGTTGATCGGCCTTGACGGCACGACCTCGCTGGTCGCCCTCGACGTCGATGCCGCCCGCCGGAAGATCGCGCATCTTCCCTGGGTCGAGAATGTCGAGGTCCGCAAGATTTATCCGAAGACGATCGAGGTGAAGCTCAAGGAGCGCCAGGCCTATGCGATCTGGCAGCACGGGCAGGAGCTTTCCCTGATCGAGAAGAACGGCAGCGTCATTGCGCCGCTGCGCGACAACAAGTTTTCGGCGCTGCCGCTCGTCGTCGGCCGCGATGCCGAAACGGCGGCGGCTTCGCTGGACGACGCCTTCTCGAAGTGGCCCGACGTGAAGGCCCGCGTGAAGGCCTATGTCTGGATATCCGGCCGTCGCTGGGATCTGCATATGGACAATGGCGTCGTCGTCAAGCTGCCGGAAGACGGTATCGACCAGGCACTGGCGACGCTTTCGAAGTTCGACAAGGAGCATCAGCTGCTGGAGCGGGACATTGCCGCAGTCGATCTCAGGCTGGCCGACAGAACCGCGATCCAGCTGACGCCGGAGGCGGCGGTCCGCAGGCAGACGGCAGTGACGGAGCGTACCAAGGAATTGAAGAAGGCGGGGCAGAATATATGAGCTTGTTCGGTTCATCCCATTTCGGATTGCCGCGCCTGAAGCCGCTTTCGTCGAAGCGGTCACATGTCGTTTCGGTGCTCGACATCGGTTCGACCAAGGTCGTCTGCATGATCGGCCGGCTGACGCCGCGCGAGGAAAGCCAGATCTTGCCGGGCCGCACGCACAATATCGAGATCATCGGCATCGGCCACCAGCGTTCCCGCGGCATCAAGACCGGCGTCATCGCCGATCTCGACGCACTGGAAGGTGTCATCCGCCTTGCCGTCGACGCGGCGGAGCGCATGGCGGGACTGACCGTCGAGAGCCTGATCGTCAACCTGACGGCCGGCCGGCTCGGCAGTGACATCTACACCGCGACGATCGATCTCGGTGGCCAGGAAGTCGAGCTCAACGATCTGAAGAAGGTGCTGTCGGCCGCTTGCCAGCAGTCGCTGCGTCAGGACCGTTCGGTGCTGCATTCGCTGGCGACCGGCTTCTCGCTCGACGGCGAGCGCGGCATCCGCGATCCGCTGGCGATGTACGGCGATGCGCTCGGCGTCGACATGCATGTGGTGACGGCGGAGCGCTCGGCGCTGAAGAACCTCGAACTCAGCGTCAATCGTGCACATCTGTCGGTCGAGGGCATCGTCGCAACGCCCTATGCATCGGGTCTTGCTGCTCTCGTCGACGACGAGGTCGAACTCGGCTGTGCGGCGATCGACTTGGGCGGCGGCACGACGACGATCTCGGTCTTTGCCGAGGGCAAGCTCGTTCATACGGATGCCGTCGGCCTCGGCGGCCATCACGTCACTACCGACCTGGCGCGCGGCCTCTCGACCCGCATCGAGGATGCGGAGCGGCTGAAGGTCGTGCATGCCTCGGCCCTTTCGAATTCCTCCGACGAGCGCGAGCTGATCTCGATCCCGCCAATCGGCGAGGACGATCGCGACCAGCCGTCGCAGGTGCCGCGGGCGCTGGTTTCGCGCATCGTCTCGGCCCGAATCGAAGAGACGATGGAACTGATCCGCGACCGCATCCAGCGCTCCGGCTTCAGTCCGATCGTCGGCAAGCGCGTCGTGCTGACCGGCGGAGCGAGCCAACTGACCGGCCTTGCCGACGTGGCGCGGCGCATCCTTGCCCGTAACGTCCGCATCGGTCGTCCGATGGGCGTCTCTGGGTTGCCGACGGCGGCCAAGGGCCCGGCCTTTTCGACGGCCGTCGGCCTGATGATCTATCCGCAGGTCGCGGACATGGAGACACATGCGTCACAGAGCGGCCTGCTCATGTCGCTTGGGGGAAATAACAGCCGCATAGCCCGCATGGGCCAGTGGCTGAAGGAAAGCTTCTGAAATTTGAGTAATTGGCCGGCGTGGCGATGCGGCCAGAGAGAGAAGGAACAGGTACCATGACCATCAAGCTGCAAAAGCCTGACATCACAGAGCTGAAGCCGCGCATCACCGTGTTCGGCGTTGGCGGCGGTGGCGGCAATGCCGTCAACAACATGATTACCGCCGGCCTCCAGGGCGTCGACTTCGTCGTCGCCAACACGGATGCGCAGGCGCTGACGATGACGAAGGCCGAGCGCATCATCCAGCTCGGCGTCAACGTCACCGAAGGCCTCGGTGCCGGCTCGCAGCCGGAAGTCGGCCGCGCGGCCGCCGAGGAGTGCATCGACGAGATCGTCGATCACCTGAACGGCACGCATATGTGCTTCGTCACCGCCGGCATGGGCGGCGGCACCGGCACAGGTGCTGCTCCGGTTGTCGCGCAGGCCGCCCGCAACAAGGGCATCCTGACGGTCGGCGTCGTCACCAAGCCGTTCCATTTCGAAGGTGGGCGCCGCATGCGCCTGGCCGAGATGGGCATCCAGGAACTGCAGAAGTCTGTCGATACGCTGATCGTCATTCCGAACCAGAACCTCTTCCGCATCGCCAACGACAAGACGACCTTCGCCGATGCTTTCGCCATGGCTGACCAGGTTCTCTATTCGGGCGTTGCCTGCATCACCGACCTGATGGTCAAGGAAGGCCTCATCAACCTCGACTTTGCCGACGTCCGCTCGGTGATGCGCGAGATGGGCCGCGCGATGATGGGCACTGGCGAAGCTTCCGGCTCCGGCCGCGCGCTCCAGGCCGCAGAGGCTGCGATCGCCAACCCGCTGCTCGACGAAACCTCGATGAAGGGCGCCCAGGGCCTGCTGATCTCCATCACCGGCGGTCGCGACCTCACCCTCTTCGAAGTCGACGAAGCCGCGACCCGCATCCGCGAGGAAGTCGATCCTGACGCCAACATCATCCTCGGCGCCACCTTCGACGAATCGCTCGAAGGCATCATCCGCGTCTCGGTCGTCGCAACCGGCATCGACCGGGCGATGAACGAAGCCGCCGAGCGCAACCTCCAGCCGGCCGCAAGGCCCGCTATCCGTCCCTCCGCGGCTGTTGCTCCGGCAGCGGCCGCAGTGCAGCCTGCCCCCGTGATGCAGGCACCGAAGGCCATGGATCCGATCGCGCAGACCATCCGCGAAGCCGAGATGGAACGCGAGCTCGAAATTCCGGCCCCGCGTGCTGCCGCACCGCTGCAGCAGCCCGTAGTACAGCAGGAAACCTTCCGTCCGCAGAGCAAGATCTTCGCGCCTGCGCCGGAAGCTCCGGCAATGCGTCCTCAGGTGCAGCAGCAGGCTCCGGCGCCCGTCATGAGCCAGCCGGTCATAAGTCAGCCGGTCCAGCAGCAGCCGGTCCGGCAGGAGCCGACCATCCGCCAGGCCGAACCGGTGCGCATGCCGAAGGTTGAGGATTTCCCGCCGGTCGTCCAGGCCGAACTCGACCACCGCACGCAGCCGGCTTCCGCGCACGCGGCGGAGGAGCGCGGCCCGATGGGCCTGCTCAAGCGAATCACCAATTCGCTTGGCCGCCGCGACGACGACGCCGTTGCCGCCGATATGACGGCAGCACCGGCGGCCGCTTCGCAGCAGCGCCGTCCGCTGTCGCCCGAGGCAAGCCTCTACGCACCGCGCCGCGGCAACCTCGACGACCAGGGCCGCGCGGTTCCGCAGGCCCGGATGATGCAGGAAGACGACCAGCTGGAAATCCCGGCATTCCTGCGTCGCCAGTCGAACTGAGGAGCTGCTTCAGCACCGTTCATGCCCGGGATCAAGGTCCCGGGCATTGCTGTTTTTCAGCCTGCGATTCGCGAGCAATTTCAATCGCGTGACTTCGTAACAAAGCGAAAGAAACAGTGATTTGGATTGGAGCGCTGGCGCACGTAAGTATGGTGCAATGAAACTGCCCTAGGAGACCTTTCGACAGGCTCCGGTTGCAGAATGAACGATGACCGTGCCGATCGGACAGACCGCCGGTACGGAAGAATAAAAGGCAGAATTTATGGCGATTGGCTTGCTGGGTTTTCAAACGACGGTATCGCGTCCGGTGACGCTTTCGGGCACCGGGGTCCATTCTGGTGCGGAAGTCTCGATCACCCTGAATCCGGCCGAATCGGACACCGGCGTCGTTTTCCAGCGCCTGCATGACAATGGCGACATCACCGAACTCAAGGCCGTCTCCTCGCAGGTCGGCAATACCGACCTCTGCACCGTGCTCGGATTCTCGCCGGCCCATTCGGTTGCGACGATCGAGCATGTCATGGCCGCCGTCTATGCGCTCGGCCTCGACAATGTGGTGATCGAGGTGCAGGGCTCCGAAATGCCGATCATGGACGGCAGCTCGCTGCCCTTCGTCGAGGCAATCGAGCAGGTCGGTCTCGTCTCGCTCGGCGTCAAGCGCCGCTATATCCGTATTACCAAGCCGGTGCGAATCGAGCATGGCGGCTCCTGGAGCGAATTCCGTCCTTATGACGGTACACGCTTCGAAGTCGAAATCGATTTCGAGTGCCCGCTGATCGGCCGGCAGAAGTGGGCCGGCGACATGACACCCGCCGTCTTCAAGGCCGAGCTTTCGCGCGCCCGCACCTTCGGCTTCATGCGCGATGTCGAGCGTCTCTGGGCGTCAGGCCACGCGCTCGGGTCCTCACTCGAAAATTCCGTCGTCATCTCGGACGACAACACCGTCATCAACGTCGAAGGGCTGCGTTACGCCAAGGATGAATTCGTCCGCCACAAGACGCTCGATGCCGTCGGCGATCTGTCGCTTGCCGGCGTCCAGTTCATCGGTTGCTACCGTTCCTATCGCGGCGGTCACAAGATGAATGCCAATGCGCTGAAGGCGCTGCTCGCCGATTCCTCCGCCTACGAAGTGGTCGAGACGTCGACGCCGCGCCAGCGCGTCGCTGCCCGCGAACTGATCGCGGTCAGTGCTTCGGAATTCGCTCCCTGGTCGGCATGACCTCCAGCATATTCTCAAGACCAGGCCGCCTCTTTCCCGGAGGCGGTTTTTTTATGTCGGGCGTGTCTACGGCAATAGACCGATGCTTGGCCGCCACAGGTCGGGAAGAAGTTGAAAAGCCGATCATTCTGCGGCTGCTGCCACAAAAATGCGTTAATGCCTTATCATTGCGTTGCTCTTGATGCACATTTGTGGCTAGAAACGCCAGCGAGGCGTGGCTGCCGTGGAGAGAGCGGCAGCAGTGGGGTTCTTTCGAATGGGTTATGCAGGATCTGAAGGTATGATGAAGACAGCGCGCGCCTTGTTCGCATCGCTTCTGGTGCTCAGCGCAGGCGCCTTGATCTCCGGTTGCCAGTCGGATCCCGACATCGACATCACCAAGCTCGGTCTCGAAACCGATCCGCCTGACGTGCTCTACACCCAGGGCCTGGCCAATATGAAGGCCGGCAACATGGCGGAAGCGGCGCGCAAGTTCGACGCGATCGACCGCGAGAACCCTTTTTCCGAATGGGCGCGCAAAGCGCTCGTGATGAGCACCTTCGTCAAATATCGCCAGGGCCGTTTAGACGATGCGCTTGCTTCCGGCAACCGCTACATGTCGCAATATCCGAAATCCCAGGATGCCGCCTATGTGCAGTATCTCATTGGTCTCACCTATTCCAAGCAGATCGTCGACGTGACGCAGGACCAGCGCGCCTCGGCCAAGACGATCGAGGCGATGCAGGCCGTCATCGACAACTATCCGAACTCCGAATATGTCGACGACGCACAGGCCAAGATCCGCTTTTCGCGCGACCAGCTCGCCGGCAAGGAAATGCAGATCGGCCGCTACTACATGGAGCGGAAGGAATATCTCGCCGCGATCTCGCGCTTCCGTATCGTCGTCGAGAAATATCCGAATACGAACCAGATCGAAGAGGCCTTAGCGCGTCTCGTCGAAGCTTATTATTCCATGGGCATCGTCGACGAGGCGCAGACAGCCGCTGCCGTTCTCGGTCACAATTATCCCGACAGCCAGTGGTATGCTGATTCCTACAAGCTGCTGCAGAGCGGCGGTGCCGAGCCACGTGAAAACAAGGGCTCGTGGATCGCCGCAGCGGGCAAGAAACTTCTTCTCGGTTCCTGAGGCCAATGCTGATCCAGCTTTCGATCCGCGATATCGTCCTGATCGAGCGGCTGGATCTTGCCTTCGAGACCGGCCTCTCCGTGCTGACGGGCGAGACCGGGGCGGGCAAATCCATCCTGCTCGACAGCCTGTCGCTGGCGCTCGGTGGACGCGGCGACGGCGACCTGGTGCGTCATGGCGAGGACAAGGGCCAGGTGACGGCGGTGTTCGACGTCGGCATGGAACACGGCGCCCGCACACTCCTGCGTGAAAACGGCATCGACGACGAGGGCGATCTGATCTTCCGCCGCCAGCAATCAGCGGACGGACGCACCAAGGCCTATGTCAACGACCAGCCGGTCAGCGTGCAACTGATGCGCCAGGCCGGTCAGATGCTGGTCGAAATCCACGGTCAGCACGACGATCGCGCCCTTGTCGACACCAATGCCCACCGCACTCTGCTCGATGCCTTCGCCGGCCTCACCGACGAGGTTTCGGAGGTCTCCCGGCTCTATCGCCTGTGGCGCGACAGCGAGCGGACGCTGAAGAAGCACCGCGAGAAGGTGGAAAGTGCGGCGCGCGAAGCCGACTATCTGCGCTCTTCCGTCGAGGAACTCGAGAAGCTCTCGCCGCAGGATGGCGAGGAAGAAGAACTCGCCGATCGCCGGCAGAAGATGATGAAAGCCGAGCGAATCGCCGGCGATATCGCCGAGGCGTCCGAATTCCTGAACGGCAATGCCTCGCCGGTGCCCCATATCGCCTCGCTGGTGCGCCGGCTCGAGCGCAAGAGCCATGAGGCGCCGGGACTGCTCGAAGACACTGTGACGCTGCTTGATGCCGCGCTCGACCAGCTTTCCAACGCGCAGATGGAAGTCGAGGCGGCGCTGCGCAAGACCGAATACGATCCTAGGGAGCTGGAGCGGGTGGAGGAGCGGCTTTTCGCGCTCAGGGCCGCCTCGCGCAAATATTCCGTGCCCGTCACTGAGCTGCCGGCGTTAGCTGTGCGCATGATCGCCGATCTTGCCGATCTCGACGCGGGCGAGGAGCGGCTTGCGCGGCTCGACGCCGAGGTCGGCCTAGCGCGGGAAAATTACGATGCGGCGGCGCGCTCGCTGTCTGACAAGCGCCATCGTGCCGGCACCGCACTGGCTGGGGCCGTCATGGCCGAGCTGCCGGCGCTTAAACTCGAACGCGCCCGTTTTATGGTCGAGATTACCACGGATGCAGGGGAGGCGCTCGCCGAAGGCATCGACGTCGTCGAGTTCCATGTTCAGACCAATCCCGGCACGCGGCCGGGCTCGATCATGAAGGTCGCCTCGGGCGGCGAGCTGTCGCGTTTCCTGCTGGCGCTGAAAGTGGCGCTTGCCGATCGCGGATCGGCTCCGACGCTCGTCTTCGATGAAATCGATACCGGCGTCGGCGGCGCGGTGGCCGATGCGATCGGCCAGCGGCTGAAGCGGCTGTCGGAGCGGGTGCAGGTGTTGTCGGTCACGCATGCGCCGCAGGTCGCGGCGCGGGCTGCGACGCATCTGTTGATTTCCAAGGGACCGTCGGCCGACGGTTCGGAAAAGATCGCCACGCGCGTCGCCACGATGGCGCAAAAGGATCGCACCGAGGAGATCGCCCGTATGCTGGCCGGGGCTTCGGTCACCGAAGAGGCGAGGGCGGCGGCGAAGCGGCTGCTCGCCGGCAACGGCTGATTTTTCTTCCGATGCTCTTTCCGCTCGGGCCGGCGGGATGACAATCATCCCGCGGCGCGATATGCGCTGAAGCTTCCCGATCGGCGGCGAGCTCATGCCATGCGGCTTTTCCATTTCAGCGACGATTCCGGTATTGCTGCGTTCGAGCCACGTTCGGTTCGCGTCCCGTCTGCCCGCGCGCCCGGCCGGGAATGGCTGAACGGTCCGCTCGTCTGGGCAATCGATGCCGATCATGATTTCATGTATCTCTTTCCGCGCGATTGTCCCCGCATCCTGCTCTGGGCGACAGCCGATACGCTGGAGGCCGAACGGCGGCGCTGGCTCGGCGACTGGCGGGCCGTTGCCTACGTAGAGCGCCATTGGCTGGAGAGGCTCGAAGCGGATACCATCCACCGCTACGAGCTGCCGGCCGAGGGCTTCGAGGATCTGGATGATGCTGGCATGTGGGTGGCCCGCAGACGCGTTGTTCCCATCGAGCGCACCGCCATCTCGCGGCTCGACCAGGAGTTTGCGCCGCGCAAGGTGGAGCTTCGGGTGGTGGACACGCTGACGCCGCTGAAAGGGCTCTGGGGCACCAGCCTGCATGTCAGTGGCATCAGGTTGCGTAATGCGAACGATTGGGAATAGGCCGGGGAGGGCGGTGACAAGGGTTCCAAGGCATGAAAGTCGGCGCGAAAGCTCACCTCAATCTCCCTCATCCCTGTGCTCGTCACAGGGATCCAGCGCGACCAAGTCCTTGGGCGCGGGAGATTCTTCTTCCTTGAAAGAGAGTCATTCACGGCGCAGAGGCGCCGTGGCTGGATTCCTGTGACAGGCACAGGAATGGAGGAGGAGAGGTGAGCAGGCCGATCCTCCCGACGGCGGATACGCGGCCTCTCTTTTCATCCGGAAATTTTGCTCTAAAAAACAATGCAGATTCTCTGGAGTGATGTTCCATGCCCACCGAAGGTTCCACCGTCGACACGTTGACGATCGAAGAGGCTGCCGTCGAGCTTGAACGGCTGGCAAAGGAGATTGCGCATCACGATGCGCTCTATCACGGCAAGGACCGGCCGGAGATTTCGGATGCTGATTACGACGCGCTGAAGCGCCGCAACGATGCGCTGGAAGTGCGGTTTCCCGAGTTGATCCGCGAAGACAGCCCATCGCGGCATGTCGGTGCAGCGCCCTCCGTCACGTTCTCGCCTGTCGTCCATGCGCGGCCGATGCTGTCGCTCGACAATACTTTCTCGCAGGAGGACGTGCAGGATTTCGTCGCCGGCGTCTATCGCTTCCTCGGCCGGCTGCCGGACCAGTCGATCGCCTTTACCGCCGAACCGAAGATCGACGGGCTCTCGATGTCGATCCGTTACGAAAACGGCAGGCTGGTGACGGCAGCGACACGCGGCGACGGCACGACGGGTGAGAATGTCACCGCCAATATCCGCACCATCGCCGAGATCCCCAACGAGCTGCCGAAGGGTGTTCCCGCCGTCGTGGAGATCCGCGGTGAAGTCTATATGGCCAAGAGCGACTTCCTGGCGCTGAACCGGCAGATGGAGGCGGAGGGCAAGCAGACCTATGTCAATCCGCGTAATACGGCTGCCGGATCGCTGCGCCAGCTCGACGCCAAGGTGACGGCGAGCCGCAAGCTGAAATTCTTCGCCTACGCCTGGGGCGAGATGTCGGAAATGCCCGCCGACACGCAATTTGGGATGGTGCAGACCTTCAAGGATTGGGGTTTCCCCGTGAACCCTCTGATGAAGCGGCTGAACTCGGTCGCCGACATCCTGTCGCATTATGACGAGATCGGTCTCGAGCGCCCGGATCTCGACTACGACATCGACGGCGTCGTCTACAAGGTCGACAGTCTCGAGCTGCAGGCCCGTCTCGGCTTCCGCTCGCGTTCGCCGCGCTGGGCGACGGCGCACAAGTTTCCTGCCGAACAGGCATTCACGATCGTCGAGAATATCGACATCCAAGTCGGCCGCACCGGCGCCCTCACACCTGTCGCGCGATTGACGCCGATCACCGTCGGTGGCGTGGTCGTCACCAATGCGACGCTGCACAACGCGGATTACATCCAGGGCATCGGCAATAGCGGCGAACGCATCCGCGACGACGAGCACGATATCCGCATTGGTGATACCGTCATCGTGCAGCGCGCCGGCGACGTCATTCCGCAGGTACTCGACGTCGTCATGGAGAAGCGCTTGGCCGAGGCCAGGCCCTACGAATTTCCGAAGACCTGCCCGGTCTGCGGTTCGCATGCCGTGCGCGAAAGACATGAGAAGACCGGCAAGCTCGATTCGGTCACCCGCTGCACCGGCGGTTTCATCTGCAGGGCGCAGGCGACCGAGCATCTGAAGCACTTCGTTTCGCGCAACGCTTTCGATATTGAAGGGCTCGGTTCGAAGCAGATCGACTTCTTCTTCGAAAACGAGGACGCGTCGCTGCAGATCCGCACTGCGCCCGATATCTTCACGCTGGAGAAGCGTCAGCAGCAATCGCTGACCAAGCTGGAGAATATCGACGGCTTCGGCAAGGTCAGCGTCGGCAAGCTCTATGCGGCGATCACCGAACGGCGCAGCATTGCGCTCCACCGCTTCATCTACGCGCTCGGCATCCGTCATGTCGGCGAGACCACAGCGAAGCTCTTGGCGCGCTCCTACGGCACCTATGCGGCCTTTGAAACCGCAATGCGCGAGGCCGAGGCGCTTTCCGGCGACGCCTGGAACGATCTCAACGCCATCGAGGGTATCGGCGAGGTCGTGGCGCGCGCCATCGTCGAATTCTACAAGGAGCCGCGCAATGTCGAGGTGATCACCCGGCTTATTGAGGAAGTGACGCCCGAGGAGGCCGAACAACCGAAGACGGCAGGCAGCCCGGTCGCCGGCAAGACCGTGGTTTTCACCGGCTCGCTGGAAAAGTTCACGCGCGACGAGGCAAAGGCGAGGGCGGAAAGCCTCGGCGCCAAGGTGGCGGGATCGGTCTCCAAGAAGACCGACATCGTCGTCGCCGGCCCCGGCGCCGGCTCCAAGCTCGACAAGGCGCGTGAGCTCGGCGTGCAGACGATGGACGAGGACGAGTGGCTGGCGCTGATCAGCGGGTGAGGGGCTGACGGCAAACCGCCAGCCCCGTTGCTCATAGCCTGAGCCGCGCCATCGTATAGGCGTCGACATATTGACCGGCGCGATATCCGAAGGCCTTCAGCAGCCCTTCCTGCTCGAAGCCGAATTTCCGGTAGAGGCCGATGGCAACATCGTTATCGGTGTAGACGGTCAGTTCCAGACGTTTGATATCGAGCCAGTCGTCAGCAGCATCGACCATTGCTCCGAGCAGGATCCGTCCGAAGCCGCGGCCGGTGAAGTCGTCATGCACACCCATGCCGATGCTGGCGACGTGCTGCCTGCGGCCGGAAAGACGGTTGAGGCCGCTATTGCCGACGATTTTGCCGTCCTGGGTGACGACGAGGTTGAGCGCGCCGGGCGATGGATTTTCCATGTGTTTGCGAACCTCTTCGATCCTCTGATATGGCGGCCGTAAGGTGCCGGCCCGGTAGCTCGGCAGATTTATGAGATCGGTGATCTCCTCCGCATCGGACAGGCGGACGGCGCGCACGAGGACGCCATCCGGCAAGCGCGCTCGGCCGCGAGGTTCATTCTCTTCGTTTTCAGACATTCATGCTCTCCATCGTGGTCGGGAGGAGAGCCGGTTTCCGAAAACCCTGCTCGCCTCGGCAGGGTTTCGGGATGATGATCGGATCGCTGCTAACGCGCCATCGCTCCCGCGTACCCTTCAAGGGTCGTGGTGTGATGGATAAGCGCTGCCATGGTTAGGGAACCGATCATGGCAATAAGTTTCGATATGCGGGTTAAAAAGTCAACCGGGCGTCGTGTCGAATTTGCGCGGCCAGAAGCGGGGCGGTATTCCTGTGCCGGAAGAAACGATTCGGACTGCGGCATTGAAAACTATCGCGATTGACTTCGAGACGGCGAACGAACAGCGCGGCAGCGCCTGTTCCGTCGGCCTTGCCTGGATCGAGGACGGCAGGGTGACGCGCGTCGAGGAGCGGCTGATCCGGCCGCGGGACATGCGCTTTTCAGGGATGAACATCGCAATCCACGGCATCCGGCCGGAGCATGTCGAGGACGCGCCCGAGTTCCCCGAGGTAATGGATGAGTTCGAGGAGGATTTTCGCGGCGCGACGATGATCGCGCACAATGCGGCCTTCGATTTCAGCGTCTGGCGGGCGAGTCTCGATCTCTACCGGCAATCCTATCCTGAGCTTACCTATCTCTGCAGCCTGAAGATGGCGCAGCGGATCTGGCCGCATTTCCTCTCGCACCGGCTGAACCTGATCGCCGAGCATCTCGGCCTGCGTTTCGTGCATCATAACGCCGCCGAGGATGCCGCCGTCTGCGCAGCGGCGGCAATCGAGATGGCAAGGGCGGTCAAGGCCCATGCCGTCCATGCTATACCGGCGCTGATCGGCATGAGACCCGGCCGGCTGACGGCGCAGGCCTATGAGCCCTGCACCTGCCGAAAAGGCTGATCCCTTTCCGCAAAGGCCGTTTTCTTGCAAAGCATGAGTGCATGCTTATCTAGAATGCGGATATTCAGGGAGCCGCCATGTCCAGACTGCGCAATCTTCTCCTCGCCGCCTTCTCCTTCGCCGCCCTTTCCGCCGGTGCTGCCTCGGCCGAAGTCGTCGGCAAGGTCGGGGTCGACTGGATCGGCAACGACATCATCGTCGAGGCGGTCTCCGACCCTGAGGTCAAGGGCGTTACCTGCCACGTCACCTATTTCGACCGCAGCCTGATCGACCGGTTCAAGAACGGCAACTGGTTCGAGGATCCGTCCAACAATTCCATTGCCTGCCGGCAGACCGGGCCGATCGAGATCGGCAATATCGACCTGTCCAAGGATGGCAGCGAGGTGTTCCGCCAGGGCATGTCGCTGATCTGGAAGACGTTGGTCGTCAACCGTATCTACGACAAGACGAACGACACGCTGATCTATCTCGCCCATTCGCGCGAACTGACCGACGGTTCGGCGAAGATGTCGATCTCGACCATTCCGCTCTATGGGCAGAGCGTGACCTGGAAGAATGGGAAGCCGCAATAAGTCTGGGAGGTTCCGGGGTCTTTCGCTATCGAGATTAAAGACCCCGCCCCAAACCCCTCCCCACAAGGGGAGGGGCTTAACTTGCCGCACCAGCTTTCCTGATTTTCGACGTTTCGGTAGGAGCGGGGCGTCGGATTAGTCCCTCCCCCTTGTGGGGAGGGGTTGGGGAGGGGTTTTCGCAAAGTCTGATCCCATGCCCGTTTTGCCTCCACCCCAAAATCAAAAAGGCCCGGACGAGCCGGGCCTTCGAATTCCAGGTATGAGCATTCCTCAGGCGGCTTGTGTCAGCTCGTCGGCAATGACCGTGTCGAGGTTCAAGAAGCAGACCATGGTCTTTTCGAGCGCGACGATGCCGCGGCAGAAGGCGCGCTGGGCTTCCGGGATGATTTCCGGCGGCGGCTGCAGGTCTTCGCTCTTGATGGTCATCATGTCGGAAACCTGCTCGACCAGCAGGCCGACCAGCTTGCCGGCGATGTCGGTGACGATGATCGCCGAGCGCTCGGAGGGCTCGGTCATTTTCATGCCGAGACGGCAGGCCATGTCGATAACGGGGATCACGGCGCCGCGCAGGTTGATGAGACCCAAGACGTAGGGCGGGGTGTGCGGCATCGGCGTCACCGGCGCCCAGCCGCGGATCTCGCGGATGGCCATGATGTCGATGCAGAATTCCTGATCGCCCAGGTGGAACGAAACGATTTCGAGATAAGCGCCCGACTGCTTGATGGCGTTATTGTTGTTCATGGTCAGAATTCTTCCCAGTTGTCCCCAGCGGGAGAGGCGATGTAGAACCGCCGTTAAATATAGATGTGACGGCTTAAGTCTTTCCTAACGATATGTATTTTCGGATTGGCAGTCGCTCTAAAGGTAAGCTATTCAAACACATGCATTTTTGATCGGTGCAGATTCCTGAGGGCGGATTTCGTTGCCGTGGCAGTTTCTACCGGTGAGACAATTCAACACGGGTTCGAAAACATATTCTTGAATTGCGCGCCTCCGGTCGAGGCTATAATCACGCCAGCAGGGGCGGGCGGCACATCCGCCTGAATCGAGGATCATGCCAATGAAGACATTCCGCATCGCCGTCTGGGTCGGTGTCCTGATACTTGCCGGGTTTCTTGGCGCGTACACGCTCTACCTGACGAAGTCGAAGAATGTCGTGGCGGAAGCGCCTTTCGGCGTGCCCTTCACCCTGGTCTCCCAGAACGGACAGCCGATCACCGAGGAGGCGCTGCGCGGCAAGCCGACGGCGCTGTTCTTCGGCTTCACCCATTGCCCGGAAGTCTGCCCGACGACGCTTTTCGAGCTGAACGGCTGGATGGAGAAGGTCGATCCGAAAGGCGATAAGCTGCAGGCCTTTTTTGTCACCGTCGATCCGGAGCGCGACACGCCTGAGATCATGAACGAATACGTCTCCAATGTTTCCAAGCGCATTACCGGCATTTCAGGCGCGCCTGACAAGATCGCCGAGGTCGTCAAGGGGTTCCGCGTCTACGCCAAGAAAGTGCCGGTCGACGAGAAGGATCCAAACGGCGACTATACGATGGATCACACCGCCTCGGTCTTCCTGCTCGATTCGGCCGGGCGGTTTGCCGGAACGATCGCCTATGGCGAAAACCCGGACACGGCGGTAAAGAAGCTGGAGAATCTCGTCAGCAAGGGGTGACAGCTTCAGCGTGATGGGGCGTTGGCTCGAGCGGCGGCGGGTAACGGAAACGGGAAAGACCGCCTATCGTGAGTGAAATCCGCCTTTACGTGACGACGACCGAAGCCAAGGCCGAAGAGATCCTCGACCTTCTGAGCGCGGTCTTCGGTGAAGAAGACTTTGCCATCGGCACCACCGAGATCGATGAGAAGAAGGATATCTGGGAAGCCTCGATCTACATGATGGCCGAGGACGAGGCTGAGGTGCAATCCCGGGTCGAGGACGCATTGAAGGTCTCTTTCCCCGATGCCCGGCTGGAGCGGGAAGTCATCCCCGAGATCGACTGGGTGGTGAAATCGCTGGAGGGGCTGAAGCCGGTCCGGGCAGGGCGTTTCCTGGTGCATGGTTCGCATGACCGCGACAAGATCCGCCCCGGCGATATTGCCATCGAGATCGATGCCGGCCAGGCCTTCGGCACCGGCCATCACGGCACGACGGCCGGCTGCCTCGAGGTGATCGATAGCGTGGTGCGTTCGCGCCCGGTCCGCAACGCGCTCGATCTCGGCACCGGCAGCGGTGTACTGGCGATTGCGGTGCGCAAGCTCAGGAACATACCGGTGCTGGCGACCGACATCGATCCGATCGCGACGAAGGTGGCGGCGGAGAATGTGCGCCGTAACGGCATCGCCTCGGGCATCGTCACCAGGACCGCGCCGGGCTTTCATTCGACGGCCTTTTCCGAGCATGGTCCCTTCGATCTCATCATCGCCAACATTCTCGCCCGGCCGCTGATCCGCATGGCGCCGAAGCTTGCGACGCATCTTGCGCCTGGCGGATCGGTCATTCTCTCCGGCATCCTTGCCGGGCAGCGCTGGAAGGTGATTGCCGCCTATAGCGGCGCGAGGCTTCGCCATGTCAGAACCATCTGGCGCAACGGCTGGGTGACCATCCACTTCGACCGGCCTTGAGTTTTTTGGCGGGGCGAAGGCTTGTCCTGCACTGCACGCCTTATTTGAGGCGAGACGTCTCCTCCTCACCTCATTCCTGTGCCTGTCACAGGAATCCAGCCATCGCGCGTCTGCGTGGTGAATGACTCCGTGACCTTGAGAGTTCCCGCGCCCAAGGACTTGGGCGCACTGGATCCCTGTGACGAGCACCGGGATGAGGGTGGGGAGAGGTCTGCACACCTATCGAAACGAAGCCGCTTCTTGCGCTGCCTTAAGGGCAAGAAAGCCTTTCCTGACACAACAAAAAAGGCGGTGCCGATGGCACCGCCTTGGACCGGTCTATCCGGTCAATGCCCGCGAGCTCAAGGGGAGGAGCGCTCGAGCGGGCTCTACTGCATTCCAATAGGCCGGTCCGGGAGGGAGGAGACGGACTGGCTTTCAGGCTTAGAACGCGTAGCTGAGGGCGCCCTTGTGGCGCGTGGCCCGCTGGCCGGCGCCGAGCAGCTTGAGGCTGTCCTCGTTCTGCGGGCGGCGGGCGCCGATTACGTGACGCACGGTCTGGCGTTCGCCAGCCTGCACCGGGCTGCTATATGCGAAGCGCGAGAGAGAGGCGGTCATTTCAAGAATTCCTTTGTTTATAGGTTCATCGCGAACCGTTCGATGACGCTTATATAGCTATTCTGAAATGCGGAGGCAGAGGGTTTTGCTCATGGGAGCCATGCGGCCAACGCATAAAGCGTGCCAAATTAACTTTTGGCGTCACAGTTCTGTCAAAATGTTGAGCGGCCCCAGAGGTTTCGACTCGTTTGGTCGCTTTTTCTCCCCATCGATTGAAATTTCGCTAACATGGCCGGCATCCCATTAACCGGATTCGTCTCAATCATTCGGGTTTCCAGCATGTTCCAGTCCTTTGACGTCACCTCCACGCCGCAATTCGGCAGGGATCGGGTTTCCGCACTGCGCGCCAGTTTCGATTCTCTTGGCATCGACGCCTTCCTCGTGCCGCGCGCCGATGAATTCAACGGCGAATATGTTCCCGCATGTTCGGAGCGCTTGGCATGGCTGACGGGCTTTACCGGCTCGGCCGGCATTGCGCTGATCCTGCGCACGCAGGCGATCGTCTTCGTCGATGGGCGCTATGTGACGCAACTTGCCGAACAGGTCGACAGTTCGGTCTTTTCGGGCGGCGATCTCGTCAACGAGCCGCCGCATGTCTGGCTTGCCGCAAACGGAGCCAAGGGTCTGCGGCTCGGCATCGACCCCTGGCTGCATGCAGGGGCCGAGGTGCGCCGTCTGGAAAGGGCGCTGTCGGAGATCGGCGGCACGCTGGTCTTCCTGCCGCACAATCCGCTCGACAGGCTTTGGGCTGACCGGCCGGCCGAGCCGCTTGGCGCGGTCAGCATCCAGAACGTCGCGCAGGCTGGCGTGCTGGCGAGGGAGAAGATCGCGACGATCGCCGCCGATCTTTCGAAGAAGAACCTTGCGGCGGTGCTGATCGCCGATCCCTCTTCGGTCGCCTGGACCTTCAATATCCGTGGCGCCGATGTGCCGCACACGCCGCATCCGCTGGCGCGCGCCGTCATCCATGCCGACGGCCGGGCCGAAATCTTTCTCGACAAGCGCAAGACCGGCATCGAGCCGGAGGCCTATCTCGGGCAGATCTGCACGCAGCTGCCGCCCTCGGCGCTGGAAGAAAGGCTTGCCGCCGTTTCGAGAGATGGCGGCCGCGTGCTGATCGACCCAGACATCGCCGCCTATGCGCTGGCAGAGATCATCCGCAAGGCGGGCGGCGAAGTGGTGGAGGGCGCCGATCCCGCCAAGTTGCCGCGCGCAGTGAAGAACGACGTCGAGATCAACGGCTCGGCCGCCGCGCATCTGCAGGACGGGGCGGCGATGGTGGAATTCCTCTATTGGCTGTCGCAGACGAAGCCCGGCACGGTGAGCGAGATCGCTGCTGCCGAGCATCTCGAAGCGGCGCGTGCCCGCGTCGGCCAGAGCATGCAGAACCCGCTGAAGGACATTTCCTTCGACACGATTTCTGGCGCCGGCGAACATGCGGCGATCATGCATTATCGCGTGACGACCGAGACCAACCGGATGATCGAGGCCGGCGAACTCTTCCTGATCGATTCGGGCGCGCAATATATCAACGGCACGACCGATATCACCCGCACCGTTGGCATCGGCACTGTTTCGGAAGAGCAGCGGCGCTTCTTCACGCTGGTGCTGAAGGGGATGATAGAGATCAGCACGGCGCGTTTCCCGAAGGGCACGCGCGGCTGCGACCTCGATCCGCTGGCGCGCATCGCGCTGTGGCGGGCCGGCGCCGATTTCGCCCATGGCACAGGCCACGGCGTTGGCTCCTATCTCTCGGTGCATGAGGGGCCGCAGCGCATCTCCAGGCTTTCGACGCAGGAACTGCTGCCCGGCATGATCCTTTCGAACGAGCCTGGCTATTACCGGCCCGGCAGCTTCGGCATCCGCATCGAGAACCTGATCTATGTGCGGGGTGCCGAGGAGATCGAGGGCGGCGATGCGCCGATGCTTGGATTCGAGACGCTGACTTTCTGCCCGATTGACCGCAGCCTCGTCATTCCCGAGCTTCTGACCCATGACGAGCTGCACTGGTTCAACGACTATCATCGCCGCACATGTGAGGCGCTGATGCCGCTCATCCACGATCACGATGTCAGGGCGTGGCTCGAAAACGCGACGCTGCCGCTGGAATATTGAGAAAACGGCATTACAGCGTCGGCGACGCTGTAATGCCTTGAATTTCTGTGCCGGCTTTCGGGCCGGTGCTCAGGCGCCGATCGAGTGGCGCCAGGTCATCACGACGATCCAGGCGGCGACCAGCATCCATGTATGGCTGAAGCGCAGGCCGATGAAGAGAGCGACGATCAGCGCCAGCTTCGATTCCCAGCCACCGATGAAGAAGGCGGGGGCGACCAGCGTCGTCAGCACGGCCGCCGGCACGGCGTTCAGCGCCGCTTCCATGCGCGGGGGAATGCTTTTCATTCGGGTGATGAGGATATAGCCGCCGATGCGGGTGGCGAAGGTGGCGGCTGCTGCGGCGAGGATGACGAGTGCCATGTGAAGATCGAATTCCATGGCTCAGACCTCGTGCACTTCGGATTTGAGGGCGTCGGCTTCGAGATCAGCCTCTTGCGGCGGCAAAGGCAGCACGGCGGCGAGCAGGATGCCGACGGCAGCACCGAGGCTGACATGCCAGGGCGAGCCGACATAGCGGTAGGCGAGCACGGAAGCCACCGCGCTGACGAGAGCCACGGGCAGGAAATTGTCTCGCTTGCGGAAGCCGAGGACGATGCCGAGGAAATAGGCCGGCAGCAGAATGTCGAGGCCGATGGCCTTGGGATCGCCAATGAAGCCGCCGAGCATGCCGCCGGCGACGCTGATCAGCACCCAGGGAATGTAGATGATGATGGCGAAGCCGAAATACCAGGCGAAGGTGAGTTGCCGGCCGGACTCGCCACGCTTTACCGCTTCGGCGAATTGCGGATCGACGAGCAGGAAGAAGGTGAAGAATTTCTGCACCGGCGTGAAATGGCCGATGTAGCGCGCCAGCGCCGCCGAATAGAGCACGTGGCGGAAATTGACGGCGAGGATCGACAGAACGATCAGCCAGGCATGGACATTGTGACCGAAGAGTTCGATGCCGACCATCTGGCTGGCGCCGGCATAGACGGTGGCGCTCATGAAGGCGGCTTCGGAGAGCGACATGCCGTTTTCGACCGCAAGCGCTCCGAACAGGGCGCCAAAGGGCGCCGATGCCAGCGCAACGGCGGAGCCGCCCCGCAAACCTTCAACAAAGTCGGCGCGATTCATGGGATCTTCCTGTTGGAATTCAGGTTTCCCCTTATGGCCTGCGGTTTGCAACGGCAATTGAATTTCATTGATTGACCAATCGATTTCGCTGAACCATCAAACTCCTGATCGCATTCGATAAAGAGGCAACCATGAAGAAGATCGAATTTTCGAAGGAAGAAAAGGCTGAGATCGTTTCGCGCATCCGCGCTTATTTCGACCGGGAACTCGATCCCATCGGTGCATTGCCGGCTGAATTCCTGCTTGACTTCTTCGCCGAGGAGATCGGGCCGTACTTCTACAATCGAGGGCTAAGAGATGCCCAGGCCGCCTTATTGCAGAGAATGGACGACGTAGCCGAGGATATCCATCTTCTTGAGAGGGAGGAAAAATTCTAAAGCGCGTCGCGATCTTTCAGATTCGCTTGTCGCGTTCAAACCGCTCCACAGTTTTGCGCGACATGCTTCAGCGCCCACGAAATCAAAAGATGGCCTTCACTTAACGCCAAATTATTTCTGCCCCGATATGGTCGTGACGCTTTCGTTCACCGGGTTGCGTGTTATTTGGCCGTGATTGTCTCTGTTATCGATGCGCCTCGATCCGCCAAGCTCGGCAAGGCGTTGATCTTCATGACCTGGCTTGCGCTGGCGTCTGCGCTTTGCTGGTCCGAAACGGTCTGGCGTGACGAGGTTCGTGCATTGTCACTTGCCCTCCAGGGGGATAATTTCATCGATATGCTTCGCCAGATGCATGGCGAGGGTCATCCTGCTCTTTGGTACATTCTGCTGCGCGCCGCCTATGTCGTGGTCGGCTCACCTGTCGTCCTGAAAGTCGTCGCCCTGACGATTGCGGCAGCGGCGGCCTATCTTCTTGTTTTCAGGCTGAAATTGTCGCTTTCCATCATGCTGCTGTCGCTGTTCAGCAGCTTTTCGATTTTCGACTACGCCGCGATGTCGCGAAATTACGGCATCAGCATGCTGGTGATTTTCCTTATCGTCGTGAGTTGGGAGAAAGGAACACGAAACGGGCTATTGCTCGGCCTGTTGTTTGCCTTGCTGGCAAATACCAACGTCCATTCAGTCGTCCTCGTCGGCGGCTTCCTCGCCTATTGGTTTTTCGATTTAATTCTGGCGCGGCCAAGGCCTGCCCTGACGGAATATCGGGGCTTTGCGACAGCCGCTGCCATTGCCGCGGTTGGAATTATTCTATGTTTCGTAACAGTCTATCCGACCTTCAATGATACGGGGCAGAACGATCTCACTGGCAAGAATTTCGCTTTGCTTGCCCTTGGTGCACTTGCCGCGCCCAGTTCCCATTTTATGGCATTCTATCCCGACCGGATCCTCGAATTGGTCGTGGCATACCCGTTGGCCTCCCGGGTTTTCGCAGCGTTGATGTCCGTGCTCATCTACGCCAGTCTTTTGGCGCTGGCGAACCGGCGGCCGGCGATGATCGCAGCCGGACTGGTTCTCTTAGGGCTTTCGCTGCTTTTTACGCTTGTCTATCCCGGCGGATACAGACATCAGGCGCTCTGGCTGGTTTTCATGATTGCGATCACCGCCTTGACCAGGCATACTCAGCGCGAGGGGGCGGGCGCTGCCGGCATCGAGGCTGCTGGCGGCATCGTAAAGTTCGGGCGCCTGTGCTTCCTGATATTGCTGGCGCTACAAGTCGTGTCCGGCATTGAAAAGGTCAATCAGGCCTTCATAGCCGAAATACCGCTGAGCCGAAGCAAGGATTTCGGTGCGTTCATGCAATCGCGCCCTGATCTCAAGGACGCGGTCATCATGGCGGATCCCGACTATCTCGTGGAAGCCTTGCCCTATTACGTTTCCAATCGCACCTATCTCCTGCGGGAGGAGCGGTTCGGCGCCATCGTGCGATATACCCGGAACGCGCGGCTTTCGCTCAGCCTTGCCGATATTCTGCAAACGGCACATCGATTGCAGCAGAGTGAGCATGCGCCTGTCGTCATTCTTCTTTCGCAGCGGCTCGATCAGATTGCTGCGCCCGTCTCCCTGCGTGAAAGCTATGTTTGGCGGTTGTCTCTGACGCCGGAAGACATTTCTGCTTTCCAGAGCGCGACAAGCCTCGTCAAGCGCTTCGGCCCGGTTGCCGGAAGCGATGAGACGTTCGACGCCTACGTATTGAAATAAGACGCCGGTCGGCAGCCTATTTGGGCAACACGTCCACACTGTCGCGGCTGGCATCCTCGATGAAGCGCAGGTGCCTGTGGAATGCGCCCGGCGCGTCTCAGCCCTCGCGCTTCATCCGTTCTCTGCGTGCGATCTCGGCTTGCGAAGGCTCGGGCATTCCGAAGCTGCCGGTTTCGACCTCGCCGGCGCGCTCGTAGACGCTCATGATAACGCCGGTCGTCGATACCGAGTTGGCCGTGAGCTTCAGCGCTTCCGGCCTGGCGCCCTTGCCGAACAAGCGCTTCCCGGGGCCAAGGATGAGCGGGAAGGTCAGGAGCCGGAGTTCATCGATCAGGTCGTGCGCCAGCAGCGTTTGCAGCAAGCCACTGCTGCCCTGCGTCAGGAGGTCGGGACCATCCTGCTGCTTCAAGCGGGCGATTTCGGCGGCGACGTCGCCGCGCAGCGCAAAGGAATTTTCCCAGGTGAGCGGCTCGTTCGAGGTGGTTGCGACATATTTGGTCGCGGCATTGAAGGCTTTTCCGATGGGATCGTCTTTGCCGACGAAGGGCCAGTGCGCCGCGAAGATCTCGTAGGTCTTGCGGCCGAGCAGCAGCGCGAAGGGGTCGGTAAAAATCCCGTCCATGAAACCGCCCATCGACTCGTCCCAGTAATTGACGGTCCAGCCGCCAAGGGTGAAGCCGCCGGTCGGATCCTCCTGCGGCGCGCCCGGCGCCTGCATGACGCCATCCAAGCTCACGAAGGCTGCGGTAACAAGCTTTCTCATCTCTCAACTCCCATGATTGGTGTGTTCAGAGCCAAGGACGGATGGACGTGTGCCGATCCGACATTCGCCACATTGTCTTTTATCGCTGATCTCAATCAGTCGGCCAGGACCCTGGCGCTGTCGATGATCGCGATGCCATGCGTCCGCATCTCCTCGATGGCGGCGGTGACGCCTTCGGGCGTGATGCCGCGGCTTGCATCCTCGACGAAGCGCACGCGAACGTCAGGCATCATCTCCAGCGCGTCGAGCGCGGAGAACTTGACGCAATAGTCGGTCGCCAGCCCGCAGACGTCGAGGTCGGTGACGCCCTGGTCCTCGAGGAAATCGGAAAGGCCGGTCGAGGCGTCGCGGTCATTGTCGCGGAAGGCCGAATAGCTGTCGATATCAGGATTCTCGCCCTTCTGCTGGATCAGGTCGATCTCTTCGGATTTGAGCTCGGGATGCAGTTCGGCATCGAGCGTACCCTGAATGCAGTGGTCGGGCCACATCATCTGCGGCTTGCCCGACAGTTCCCCCATCTCGAAGGGGGCGGCACCGGGATGGGCGGAGGCGAAGCTGCCGTGGCCTGGCGGATGCCAGTCCTGCGAGGCGACGATCAGATCGTATTTGCCGCTGTCGATCAGTCTGTTTGCGACGGGAACCACCTTGTCGCCATCAGGCACCGGCAGATTGCCGCCCGGACAGAAGCCGTTCTGAATATCGACGAGCAGCAGCGCTTTCATCAAGGCCAATCCCTTCGCTCTATTGCAGTGTAAGACGCCAAGCACACTGAATGGATCAACTAGTGGATTTCCAGGCGCGGACGCGCAAGTGTTAATTCTGGCACTAGCGGTAGTAAGTCTTCGAAACAGAATGCTCTAATGCAATCATTGCGATAGCCGGCGGCGGTTCTCGTGTTGAAATCGAACGGAGGGGGAAGGCGCGTGCATGATTTCCGGATCGCAGACACGGCCCACGACGGTGGCAAGTGCCGGCAAATCGATCTGCCTACGTAGGATACTTTTGTGCTGCATCGATGGATCGAGGCTCCCCCGGCAGAGCCCGGATCTCGGCCAGCTAGACCGCCGCCACGTCTTCGGCCGCGGAATCACCTGCTACGGCGGAAGCGCCGTAGGTATTGCGGTAGGCCTGAAGGGCCGTCTGCATGTCGCTCAGCACCTTGGTGAGGAGCGGATCGCTGTCGCCTGAAGTCTTGATGCTGTTCGGATCGGCGGCAAGAAATTCAGACTCGGTCAACTTGCCGTCGCCATCCGTATCCATCGCGGTGAAGACGCCCTTGGAAGCGTCGTCGCTCTGATCGCTGCCGTCGCCCTGATCGTCGCTGCCGTCGGTCTTCTGCATCGACAGCATCAGCGACAGGATGTCGGCGGTGATCTTCTTGACGATGTCGGTGCTGCTGTCGTCGCTGTCGGTCGACGCCGTGCCCGATGTAGAGGACTGCGAGGCGGCGGCCAACTCGTCCGCCGATATGACGCCGTCGCCATTCTTGTCCAGACTGGAAAGCGGAGACTGATATTGAGTTAAGGTGCTGCCGAGAGATGAAACACTGGTCACTGGAACCTCCTTCGAAAAGTTCGTCGTGAAGCCTGCCTTTCATGGGCGGGCAGCCTCTGGGCTAAGCTGATTTGCGAAAGACGTCAAAGCGACGTTTTGACAGGGCAGAAGTGCGATTGACGACGTGAGGCAACGCACGTTAACCTTTCGGTTACCAAAGTTTTTTCATTGGATTTATTGGCTTTTGTGGGCGGTCGGTTTGTCTGGGCGCGATTAAATCCATGCCGGTGTTGGCCCGAAATTGCCGTAACGCAGCGCGCGGAGGAGCTCTGGGCGGAGTGCCCGCGTTTGCGCGGCTGCGACATTTCGTCTGCTTTCTGCGAGAGGCGACGTCAGGCCGATCTTGCTCCGGGTCATGATTTCTGCCTTTCTTACTCAGAAGCAAGCCGGAAGCGAAGCCATGTCAGAGCCGGATCCCGACGAAAAGATCGATGCGACGTTTCGCAACGGGTCGCTGACGGCGGCCGGGATCATCCTCGGTTTCTCGCTTAATTTCATCAGTGTCTGGGTCTCCAATCCCAATGACTGGAGCCGCATCGATATTCTGCCGATGCTGTTCCTGACCGTGGGCATTGCCGTCCAGGTGAAGGTCTTTGCCGATTTGCTGGCGCGGGACTCCCTGTTTGCCGCCAAATATGACCGGTCTCGCCGGCTCTTTCTGATCGGATTGGGAATCGTCGCTGCGGGCATTGGCGTCGCCCTGATCAACGATATTCTCGGGCTCGGAAGGATGCGGATGCTCGGGTAAGCCTTTTCGCGTCGTGCTGACGCGGTCAGACGCGCTCGACGAACCCGTCCAGCACCCGTTTCTGTCCCGCCCGGTCGAACTCGATCGTCAGCTTGTTGCCTTCGATGCCGGTGATGTTGCCGTTGCCGAATTTCAGGTGGAACACGCGATCGCCGAGCGTGAATTTCGATGGCTCCGACGAGGTCGATTTCGCCACCAGCTCGCCTTCGATTGTGCGCCCCTTCGGGCCGCTTTCGCCATAGCCGATGCGTTCGACGGCGTGGCCGGAGCGGGTGCCCCAATTGTCGCGTGTGGCGTCGGTCTTGTTGGCCTGGGCTCGTTTCCAGCCGGGAGTGGAATAGGAGTTGGCGAAGGGTTCGGCCTTGTCGAAGCGGGACTGGCCGTAGCCGCCGCGGCCGTACCCGCCGTAGCTCTGCTCCATTTCGGCGACCTCGACATGGGTTTCGGGCAGTTCGTCGAGGAAACGCGAGGGCAGGGTCGATTGCCAGAGGCCATGGATGCGACGGTTGGAGACGAACCAGATGTGGCAGCGGTGCTTGGCGCGGGTGATGCCGACATAGGCGAGGCGGCGTTCCTCCTCCAGGCCGGCGCGGCCGCTCTCATCCAGCGAGCGCTGGTGCGGGAAGAGGCCTTCCTCCCAGCCGGGCAGGAAGACGGTGTCGAATTCCAGGCCCTTGGCAGAGTGCAGCGTCATGATCGAGACGGCATCGAGGTTCTCGTTGGTCTCGGCATCCATGACCAGGGAGACGTGTTCGAGGAAGCCGCGCATCGACTCGAAGCTTTCCATCGAGCGGATCAGTTCCTTGAGGTTTTCGAGCCGACCCGGCGCTTCGGCGCTTTTGTCGTTCTTCCACATGTCGGTATAGCCGGACTCTTCGAGGATCTGCTCGGCAAGTTCGGTATGAGGTGTGTTTTCAAGTAGTTCCTGCCATCGGCGGAAAGATTGAATCACGTCGAAGAGCGCCTTTCGCGCCTTCGGCTTCAGCTCGTCGGTCTCGATGATGTCGGCGGCTGCCGCAAGCATCGGGATATCGCGGGCACGGGCATAGTCGTGCAGCGCACGCACCGTCGTATCGCCGAGGCCGCGCTTCGGGGTGTTGACGATGCGTTCGAAAGCGAGGTCGTCGGAGGCTTGAGCGACCAGGCGGAAATAGGCCATGGCATCGCGGATCTCGAGGCGCTCGTAGAAGCGCGGGCCGCCGATGACGCGGTAGTTGAGGCCGAGGGTGACGAAGCGGTCTTCGAATTCGCGCATCTGGAAGGAGGCGCGCACGAGGATCGCCATGTCGTTCAAGAGATGCTTGCCGCGCTGGAGTTGCTCAATCTCCTCGCCGATGGCGCGGGCTTCCTCCTCCGAATCCCAGGAAGCGTGGACCTGCACCTTGACGTCGTCTGGATCGGAGCGGTCGGTGAACAGCGTCTTGCCGAGGCGGCCCTCATTATGGGCAATCAGATGGGCGGCGGCCCCGAGGATATGTTCGGTCGAGCGGTAGTTGCGCTCGAGCTTGATGACCTTGGCGCCGGGGAAATCCTTTTCGAAGCGCAGGATATTGTCGACCTCTGCGCCGCGCCAGCCATAGATCGACTGATCGTCGTCGCCGACGCAGCAGACGTTCTGCGGCTCGCCCTTGGAGCGCTGGGCGAGAAGCCTGAGCCACATGTACTGGGCGGTATTGGTATCCTGGTACTCGTCGACGAGGATGTAGCGGAAGCGGCCGTGATATTCCTTCAAGAGATCCGGGTTCTTGCGGAAGATCGCGATCGGATGCATCAGCAGGTCGCCGAAATCGCAGGCGTTCAGCGTCGTCAGGCGCGCCTGATAGGCGAAATAAAGATCGCGGCCGCGGCCATTGGCAAACGCGCGGGCGTCGCCCTCGGGGATATCGGCAGGGCCGAGACCCTTGTTCTTCCAGGTGTCGATCATGCCGGCGAACTGCTTGGCCGGCCAGCGCTTGTCGTCGAGGCCTTCGGCCTGGATGATCTGCTTGATCAGGCGGATGACATCGTCGGTATCGAGAATGGTGAAATCGGAGCGCAGGCCGACAAGCTCGCCGTGACGGCGCAGAAGTTTGACGCCGATCGAATGGAAGGTGCCAAGCCAGGGCATGCCTTCGACGGCGCCGCCGACGAGCAACGCGATGCGCTCCTTCATCTCGCGGGCAGCCTTGTTGGTGAAGGTGACGGCGAGGATCTGCGAGGGGAAGGCGCGGCCGGTATTGAGGATATGGGCAATGCGGGTCGTCAGCACGCGCGTCTTGCCGGTGCCGGCGCCGGCGAGCACGAGGACGGGGCCTTCCAGTGTTTCGACGGCTTCGGTCTGCTCGGGGTTCAGCCCGGCGAGATAATCCGGTCGCTTGCCGCCATCGCGAGCCGCCATGGCGCGGGCGGCGATGCCGCCACTGGCGGCGGGCGCCCTTTCGGCGGTTGCGGCAGGCGGCTGCGGCTTGCGCGCCATCTCGCCCGGCTCTTCGTCGAAGAAGGGCATATCGTCGAAACTATTGCTCATGGCGCGTAATGTAGTGATTCGGGAAGGAAAGACCAGAAAAGATGTTCTGCTTTCATTCCCGAGCCGGCGCTATCCCAAGCGGTATGTTGCGGGCGGCAATGCCGCCGCCTAGCCCGGCTGTGGTCGCCATGCGGGCGGGCGGAGCTAAAATTTCGATCGCGGCGTGTCGGAACCGGCGCCGGCGGGGCGTCCTTGGGTCATCGGACAGCAGTCCGGATCAACACCCGTCAACAAGGAGGCCGTTTCATGCCGAAGGTCGTTTCAAATCTCTGGTTCGCCGAGGAAGCGCGCGAAGCCGTCGAATTCTACGTGTCTGTTATCCCGGACTCCAGCATCGGCCGCACTACCATATTGCCGGCGGAAACGCCGAGCGGGCCTCCCGGCAGCGTCGAGCTGATCGAGTTCACGCTCGCCGACCAGGCCTTCCTGGCCATGAAGGCCGGCCCGCTCGATAGTTTCAACCATTCCTTTTCGATCGCGATTCTCGTGGAAAGCCAGGCCGAGATCGATCGGATATGGGAGGCCTTCCTCGGCAATGGCGGCACGCCGGAGGCCTGCGGCTGGCTAAAGGACCGCTGGGGCCTTTCCTGGCAGATCGTGCCGCGCGTGCTGTCCGAGATGATCGCCGACAGCGACCGCGAGCGGGCCAAGCGCGTGACCGAAGTGATGCTCGGCATGGTCAAGATCGATGTCGCCGCGCTGGAGAAGGCATTCAACGGCTGAGTCGCGCCGGGTAGCCGCATGATCACGATGCGGGGCGCATGGCTGGGATGCGCCGTTTTCCAGCATGTCTGGAGCGGATCGGCACACGCTGTCCCGCATCGACTTTGGGCAGTTTCACAGCCAAATCGTCGATTTCTCCAGAGCTCGAATCACGGGCGACATTGCACACCCTTTTCATCTTTCTGTCACGTCGCGAAATGTGCTGATATCGCAATAGCCCTTTTCTCAACTACAATAAGAAACAGTTTCGTAGAGTAAAAAAATAACCGGTGCACGCACGTTTTTGTGCATTGCCAGAAACAGCCGGTGAGCGTGGAATATACCTGCGAAACTATTGATTCTTAGGAATGTCGTGGCCATCTCCTTTGGTATGACGACCTAGAGCCTGTGGCATTAACCTTGATGGAGGGCCCATGCTGAGCGAATCCGTATTCGATGCGTTCACCCGCAGCTATGATGCGCGTCGCGAGACCGATATGTCGATCTCGGAGTATCTCGATCTTTGCAAAAAGGAACCGCTTGCCTATGCCAATGCGACCGAGCGGCTGCTCGCCGCGATAGGCGAGCCGCAGATGGTCGATACTGCCAGGGACACGCGCCTCGGCCGGATCTTCATGAACCGGACCATCCGGATCTATCCGGCCTTTGTCGGCTTCCACGGCATGGAAGAGACAATCGAACGCATCGTTTCCTTCTTCCGGCATGCAGCGCAGGGGCTCGAGGAGCGCAAGCAGATCCTCTATCTGCTCGGCCCGGTCGGCGGCGGCAAGTCATCTCTGGCCGAGCGGTTGAAGCTGCTGATGGAGCTTCATCCGATCTACGTGCTGAAGGCGGGTGACGAGATCAGCCCCGTTTTCGAAAGTCCGCTCAACCTGTTCGACCCGGACACGATGGGATCGCTCCTGCAGGAGCAATACGGCATTCCGCTGCGGCGCCTGAGCGGACTGATGAGCCCGTGGTGCCTGAAGCGGCTCGACGATTTCGGGGGCGATATTTCCCGCTTCCGCGTCGTCAGAGTACAGCCTTCGCGGTTGCGCCAGATCGCCATCGCCAAGACCGAGCCTGGAGACGAGAACAATCAGGATATCTCGTCGCTGGTCGGCAAGGTCGATATCCGCAAGCTGGAGACCTATTCCCAGAACGATCCCGATGCCTACAGCTATTCGGGCGGCCTCAACCGCGCCAATCAGGGCGTGCTCGAATTCGTCGAGATGTTCAAGGCGCCGATCAAGATGCTGCATCCGCTGCTGACGGCGACGCAGGAAGGGAACTATATCGGCTCCGAGAATATCGGCGCCATCCCCTTCTCCGGCATCGTCCTTGCGCATTCGAACGAGGCGGAATGGCAGACCTTCAAGGCCAACAAGAACAACGAAGCGTTCATCGACCGTATTTGCGTGATCAAGGTGCCCTATTGCCTGCGCGTGACGGAAGAGCAGAAGATCTACGAGAAGCTGATCGAGGGATCGGAACTCACCGATGCGCCATGCGCCCCGGCAACGCTCGAAATGCTGGCCCGCTTCTCCGTGCTTTCACGTCTGCGCAAGCATGAGAATTCGACGTACTTCTCGAAGATGCGCACCTATGACGGCGAAAGCCTGAAGGAGACGGATCCGCGCGCCCGTAGTGTCCAGGAATATCGGGATGCCGCCGGCATCGACGAGGGCATGGACGGCATATCGACCCGCTTCGCCTTCAAGGTGCTCGCCTCCACTTTCAATCACGACACCACGGATATCGGTGCCGATCCGGTTCATCTGATGTATGTACTGGAGCAGTCGATCCGCCGCGAGCAGTTTTCCGACGATGTCGAGAAGCGATATCTGGAATTCATCAAGGCCGATCTTGCGCCGCGTTACGCAGAGTTCATTGGAAATGAAATCCAGAAGGCCTATCTTGAATCCTATGCGGATTACGGACAGAATCTGTTCGACCGCTACGTGGATTATGCCGATGCCTGGATCGAAGACGTGGACTTCAAGGATCCCGATACCGGCCAGCTTCTCGATCGCGAGCTCCTCAACCAGGAACTGACGAAAATCGAAAAGCCGGCAGGAATCGCCAATCCGAAGGATTTCCGCAACGAAATCGTCAAGTTCTGCTTGAGATCGCGGGCAGCCAACGGCGGAAAGAATCCGTCATGGACGAGCTACGAGAAAATCCGGGAAGTCATCGAAAAGCGAATGTTCTCGCAGGTCGAAGATCTTTTGCCGGTCATTTCCTTCGGGTCGAAGAAGGATTCCGAAACGGAAAAGAAGCACAGCGAATTCGTCTCGCGCATGGCCGCGCGGGGTTACACGGAGAGGCAGGTTCGGCGCCTCGTCGAATGGTACATGCGCGTCAAACAGGCAAGTTAATGTGGAGCCAATATGCACATTGTCGACCGTCGGCTAAATCCGCGCGGTAAAAGTCTGGAAAATCGGCAACGGTTTCTTCGGCGCATGAAAGGCGCCGTGCAGCAGGCGGTAAAACGTTCTCTGCAAAACCGGAACATTCGCGATGTGCTCGACGGCGGGGAAATCAGCCTGCCGATCGATGGAATGGCCGAGCCGAACTTGAGAAGGGGCGACGGCGGCATCCGCGACCATATCCTGCCGGGAAACAGGGCCTTCGTCGAAGGCGACATTCTTCCGCGCCCGCCAGGGAGCCGGGGCGGAAAACCCAAGGATGCGGGTGAGGGCGACGGCGAGGACGGCTTCCGCTTCGTGCTGACGCGCGAGGAATTCCTCGATGTGTTCCTGGACGATCTGGAACTGCCCGACCTTGCCAAGCGGCGCCTGGCCGAAACCGAGGAGGAAACTCCGTTCCGTGCCGGTTATTCCGTGTCGGGATCGCCGTCCAACATCGCCGTCGGTCGCACGACCAGGCTCGCGATGATGCGCCGTGTCGCGCTTCACCGTCCGCGCCGCGAGGAAATCGAAGCCCTGCAGCGGCAGATCGAGGAATGCGAGGACGACGAGAGCCGGCTGGCGCTTGAGGCAAAACTCAAATCCCTGACGGAAAAAAGCCGGCGCATTCCCTATATCGATCCGCTCGACGTGCGGTATCGCCGCTTCGAAAACGAGCCGAAGCCTGTGGCGAAAGCCGTGATGTTCTGCTTGATGGACGTCTCCGGCTCCATGTCGGAACACATGAAGGACCTGGCGAAGCGGTTCTACCTGCTGCTCTACCTTTTCCTGTCGAAGCGCTACAAGAAAGTGGAGATCGTCTTCATCCGCCATACCGACAAGGCCGAGGAAGTCGACGAGGAAACCTTCTTCTATGGCCCGGCAACGGGCGGCACGCTGGTTTCCAGTGCGCTGGCGGCAATGCGGGCGATCATCGCGGCGCGTTTCGATCCGGCAGAATGGAATATCTATGGCGCCCAGGCATCGGACGGCGACAACGCCCATTCGGACGGGAACCTGAGCGGACAACTGCTGCGCGAGATTTTGCCGCTGTGCCAGTATTTCGCCTATATCGAAGTCGGCGAAGAAGGCGGTGACTCCTCGGTATCCCGCTCGCCGCTTTGGATGCTTTATGACGGGATCCGTTCCGAGCTGCAGCCGCTTTCGATGCGCAAGGTCTGCCGGCGAAACGAAATATTCCCTGTTTTCCACGATCTCTTCCAGAAACGTGACGCACAGTCGAAGGTGACGCCATGACCATGACGATGAGGCCACGAGAGCGGCTGTTGTTCGAGGGGGCCGACTGGGATTTCGCAACGCTCCAGCGCATCCACGACGCCTGCGAGGAGATCGCGCTCGGCGAACTCGGCCTCGACGTCTACCCGAATCAGATCGAAGTCATCACCTCGGAGCAGATGCTCGATGCCTATTCCTCGACCGGCATGCCGCTCTTCTATCGCCATTGGTCCTTCGGCAAACACTTTGCTCATCACGAAACCTTCTACCGCCGCGGGATGCGCGACCTCGCTTATGAGATCGTCATCAACAGCTCGCCCTGCATCTCCTACCTGATGGAGGAAAACACGGCGACGATGCAGACGCTCGTCACCGCGCATGCGGCCTTCGGCCACAACCACTTCTTCAAGAACAACTATCTCTTCAAGCTCTGGACCGATGCGGAGGGCATCCTCGATTACCTCGATTTCGCCAAGGGTTATATCACCCGCTGTGAGGAACGTTACGGCGAGACGGCCGTCGAACGCACGCTCGACGCAGCCCATGCGCTGATGTCGCACGGGGTGCATCGATACGCGGGCAAGACCACGATCGATCTTCGCCAGGAGGAAAAGCGGCAGCAGGAGCGCCGCGCCCACGAGGAGCAGATGTTCAACGACCTGTGGCGCACGGTTCCCGTCGGCAAGGCGCGGAAGGCGGGTGACATCGGCCTAGAAAAGCGCCGCGCCGCCCTCGGGCTTCCTCAGGACAACATCCTATACTTTCTGGAAAAGTCGGCGCCGCGGCTGCAGCCGTGGCAGCGTGAGATCCTTCGCATCGTCCGCCATGTCGCGCAATATTTTCATCCCCAGCGGCAGACCAAGGTGATGAACGAGGGAACCGCCACCTTCGTCCACTACCAGATCATGAACCGGCTTCACGAGCGGGGGCAGATCAGCGACGGAAACTTCCTCGAATTCCTGAAGTCGCACGCCAACGTCGTGTTCCAGCCGAGCTATGACGACCGGCGGTTCTCGGGCTTCAATCCCTATGCGCTTGGCTTTGCGATGATGCAGGACATCGAGAGGATCGTCACGACGCCGACGGAAGAGGACCGTGCATGGTTTCCCGATATCGCCGGACGAGGCGATGCAATGGCGGTCCTGCGCGACATCTGGGCCAATTACCGGGACGAGAGCTTCATCAGCCAGTTTCTGAGCCCGAACCTGATCCGGCAGTTGCGACTGTTCCATCTCTACGACGATCCGGAACAGACCGAGGGGGTACTGGTTTCGGCGATCCATAATGAGCGTGGATACCTGCGCATCCGCCGCCAGCTCTCCCGCGAATATGATATCGGCTGGACCGATCCGGCAATCGATATCGTCGATGTCGACCTCGCTGGCGACCGCCGCCTGTTGCTGCAGCACATCGTCATGAATGGCTGCTATCTTCAGGAAAATGACACGAAACTCGTCCTGCAGCATCTCGCCGATCTCTGGGGCTATGACGTGTTGCTTCAGGAAATCGACAGTTCCAGCACGGTGGCGAGAGAACACGCGGCGAGCCCGCGCAAGATCGTTCAGTGATCACAGATTATGCTGACGGCGATAATGAACAATTATCGGTGGCAACAAACACAAAGCCTTAGTAGTTTACCGCCGTTGCAATCGCCCACTTGATCTCGACCAGTTTCACCCTTTGCAGCGATCTTCCGGGGCGGATAGCGCGGAGACGAGAGACCATGAGTGAAACGCGGCGCAAGCTGACGACGATCTTCTGTGCTGACGTGCAGGATTATACGCGGCTGATGGGGGCTGATGAGGAAGGGACGCTCGCTGCACTCAAACGCTGCCGGGAAGCGATGGGGCGCCTGATCGAAAGCCATGGTGGCCGCGTCATCAATACCTGGGGCGATGGGCTGATCGCCGATTTCCCGAGCGTGGTCGAGGCGGTGCGCGCGGCCGTCGACACCCAGAACGAACTCGCGGGTTTCAACGCCCGCCGCCCGGCCGACGGGCGCATGCTCTTCCGCATCGGCATCAATCTCGGCGACGTGATCGTCGAAGGCGACGACATCTATGGCGACGGCGTCAATATTGCGGCGCGGCTGCAGACGTCGGCTGCGGCAGGCGGCATCGTGATATCGAACACCGTCTATGACCATGTCCGCAACAAGGTGGCGGTTGGTTTCGAGTTTCTCGGACCGCTGATGGTGAAAAATGTCGATGAAGGCGTGCCGAGCTACGCGGTGAAGATCGGCGATGCCAAAGACGAGACGCCTTCTGCGGAACGATCCGGCCCCGCGCGGCCGCAGCCGGCGTCGGTTATGGCGGCCGCTAAGGCCGAGACAACCCCAGCACCGGGCGGACGCAGGCTGTATGGCGTGCTCGGCGTCATCGCCGCCGTCCTGATCGGTATCAATCTCCTGTCGTGGCAGGGCGTCTTCTGGGCGCGTTTTCCGGTGCTCGCGCTGGCCGTCGTCGCGGCGCTCGCCTGGAACCGTGATCAGACCCGATTCAATCGCAAGATCACCTTGCTGGCGATCCTGGCGCTTGGTCTTGCCGGCATCAACCTTTTCACCTGGACGGGGCAGTTCTGGGCGGTGTGGCCGATACTGGGGATTGCGGCTACCATGGGTGTGCGGTGGTCGATGCGTCGATAGACATCCAACCCGCATCCTCGGGGATTTTGTACGGTATTTGCTCGACAATCGGCAGGATCAAAGACACGGGCCAGTGTTCATTCAAGCAAAAGTGAGCGGCCGGGTTATTTCCATTCTTTGCTGATATTACAAATCGGTAATGCCGGCTGCTTATGCTTGCCGGTAAGCTGTAAACGCGCGATATTGTCGCATCAGACGGGAGTGTCGATCCCGCAGCGCCTCTTTCGACCGACCCTGGTCCAACCTCGAGTCCCTCCGGAGACGTGAATGGCCTTTTGGAAGCAGTTTGTACTTTCGCTCATCGTCATTATTGCCGGCTTTGCCGCGTGGGTTTTCTTCGTGCCCGGCGCCGGCGATACGATGCGCGATGCAGGCATTCCAGACAGCATCGTTTCCAAGATCGCGCCGAAGGCCGGGGAGACGGCCGATGCCGACGCTCCCGCCCGGGCGCAAGGGCAGCGTGGCGAGGGACAAGGGCAGGGACAGAACCGCCGCAATGGCGGCGGGCGCAACAACACCATTCTCGTCGCGACGCAGGCCGTCGTCCAAGGGATCGTCAACGACCGGCTGAACGCCATCGGCACGGGTGACGCGATCCGTTCGGTTGCGGTCACGCCGCAGGCATCCGGCACGATCCGCGAAATTCTCATCAAGTCGGGCGATAGGGTGACGGCCGGCCAGGTGCTGGCCAAGCTCGACAGCGAGGAGCAGGTGATCGCCCGCGGCCAGGCTGATGTGGCGGTCAAGGCCGCCGTCGAGAAGTCGAATCTCTATCACAACATCAAGTCCAGCGTGTCGCGCATGGACGTGTTCGATTCGGAGATCGCCGAGCAGGGCGCGCGGCTGCAGCTGCAGGCCGCCGAGCTCAATCTCGCCCGGCGCAACATCACCGCGCCGATCGACGGCATCGTCGGCATCGTGCCGGTCAATATCGGCGACAACGTCACGACGAGCATCCCGATCGTCACTCTTGACGACCGTTCGGAAATCCTTGTCGACTACTGGGTGCCGGAGCGCTTCGCCAATACGGTGTCGGTCGGCCAGCCGGTCGAGGCGATGTCTGTGGCAAGGCCGGGGCAGGTGTTTTCGGGCTTGGTCGAAGCCGTCGACAACCGCATCGACGCGGCAAGCCGCACGCTGCGCCTACGCGCCCGGATCGACAACAGTTCGGACGAGCTGCGTGCCGGCATGTCCTTCAGTGTCAGCATGAAATTTCCTGGCGACAAATATCCGGCTGTCGACCCGGTCTCCGTGCAGTGGGATTCGCAGGGCTCCTTCGTCTGGCAGGTCAACGACGACAAGTCGCATAAGGTGCGGGTCAGCATCGTGCAGCGCAACCCGGATTTCGTGCTCGTCAAAGCCGATCTCGAGGATGGCGACGTGATCGTCACACAGGGACTGCAACGCGTGCGTGAGGGTGGGGCGGTGCGCGTGAGCGCCGATGTCGCCGCGACTGCGGAGGTCGCCACCCAATGAACGTGACCGAAATTCATCAGGACCGGGCGTCGGGCAAGCAGAGCTTCACTGCACTTTTCGTTCGTCGACCGATCCTGGCGCTGGTGTTCAACACGCTGATGGTCGTTGCCGGCCTTGCCGCCTATGTCGGCGTCGAGGTGCGCGAACTGCCCGATGTCGACCGTCCCGTCGTCACCGTGCGCACCACCTTCGACGGCGCATCGCCGCAGACGATCGACCAGGAACTGACCAAGGTGATCGAGGGGGCGGTCGCGCGCGTCAGCGGCCTGAAATCGATTTCGTCGACCTCGTCCTTCGGTCAGAGCCGGGTGACGCTGGAATTCTCGGATGCGATCGATCTCTCGGTCGCCGCCAACGACGTGCGCGACGCGATCGGCCGCATTACCCAGAACCTGCCCGACGAAGCGGATGCGCCGCAGATCGTCAAGGCGGATTCGGATTCCTCGGCGATCATGCGCCTTGCCGTCACCTCCACCAATCTCAACATGGACGATCTGACCCAGCTCGTCGAAAACGAGGTGATCGATCGCCTCGCCTCCGTCGACGGGGTTGCCGACGTCGAGGAATATGGCGACCAGGAGAAGGTCTTCCGCGTCGATGTCGACCAGGGGGCTCTTGCCAGCCGCGGGCTGACCATCGGCGACCTGACGAAGGCACTCGACAATGCCGCACTCGACGTGCCGGCCGGCTCGCTGAAGAGCAATACGCAGGATATCGTGGTGCGCGCCACCGCCAACCTGCAGACCCCGGCGGATTTTTCCAACGTCATCCTGCAGGACCGCGTCCGGCTCGGTGACGTCGCGACGGTGATGCTTGGACCACGCGACGGCGAAACGGCGCTGCGCTCCAACGGCAAGCCGGGCATCGGCCTCGGCATCATCCGCCAGGCGCAATCGAATACGCTGAACATCTCGACCGGCATCAAGGCCGCCGTCGACCAGCTGTCGAAGACGCTGCCCGAGGGCACGACGATCGCCATCACCAGCGACGACGCCGTCTTCATCCAGGGTGCGATCCACGAGGTGGTGCTGGCGCTGGTGCTCGCCGCCGTCATCGTCACCGCCGTCATCTACCTCTTCCTGCGCGACTGGCGGGCGACACTGATCCCGGCGGTCAGCATGCCGGTGGCGCTGATCGGCACGCTGGCGGCGATCTACATGGTCGGCTTCTCGATCAACATCCTGACGCTGCTCGCAATCGTACTGGCGACCGGCCTCGTCGTCGACGATGCGATCGTGGTGCTCGAAAATATCGTACGCCGGCGCTCCGAAGGCATGGGGCCGCGCGCTGCCGCCGTGCTCGGAACGCGCGAGGTGTTCTTCGCCGTCGTCGCCACGACGGCGACGCTGGCGGCGGTGTTCATTCCGCTCTCATTCTTGCCGGGACAGGTCGGTGGCCTCTTCCGCGAATTCGGCTTCGTGCTCGCCTTCTCGGTCGGGCTGTCGTCGATCGTGGCGCTGACGCTGTGTCCGATGCTCGCCTCGCGCATGCTGACCAAGCCGATGCTGGAAGATCACGGCATGCTCGGCCGCTTCGGCGGGGCGCTCGCCGATCTCTACAAATGGGCGCTGCACGGCTGTCTCAACGCGCCCTTCGTCGTCATCCTGTTCTCGGTGATCTTTGCCGGTGCGGCACTCATCGCTTTCTCGACGGTGAAGAGCGAGCTGACGCCCGAAGAGGACCGGTCGCTGGTGATGATGCGGCTGACGACGCCGCAGGGATCGAGCCTCGAATATACCCGCGACAAGATGCAACTCGTCGAAGAATATCTGCAGCCGTTGGTCGACAGCGGCGACATCCGCAATATCTTTTCGATCTCCGGGCAGGGCGGTTCGCTGAACAGCGGCTTCATGGTGCTGACGCTCGCTCCCTGGGGAGAGCGTGACAGGACGCAGACGGAGATCGTCGGCGATATCAACCAGGCAGCCTCCAGGGTGCCGGCCCTGCGCGGCAATGCTATTTCCTCGAACAGCCTTCGCATCCGCGGCGCCGGCAGTGGTCTGCAGATGGCGCTGATCGGCAATGATCACGAGGCGCTGACGGCGGCAGCCGCCAAGCTGGTTCAGTCGCTCGAGGCCACCGGCCAGTATGATACGCCGCGCCTGACCAACGAGCCCAGCCAGGCGCAGGTATCGGTCGCGATCGATCGCGAGCGCGCCTCGGATCTCGGCATCGACATAACCGGGCTTTCGACGGCAATCCAATCGCTGCTCGAAGGGCGATCGGTGGTCGACGTCTTCGTCGACGGCGAATCCTATCCTGTGCTTCTGACCTCGACGACGCGGCCGATCGACGATCCGACCGACCTTGAGAACGTGTTCCTGAAGACCGGCGACGGCAAGATCGTACCGATGTCGGTCATCGCCACGATGAAGGAAGGTTCGGTCGCGCCGCAGCTCAACCGCGAGCAGCAGCTCGCCTCCGTGGCGATCACCGCCGGCCTCAGGAACGGCATGTCGCTCGGCGATGCCGTCAGCCAAGTGACTGCGCTCGCCGAGCCGCTGCTGCCGCCAGGCTCCCGCCTGTTGCCGCTCGCCGAGGCGGCGACGCTCGAAGAGAATTCGAGCGGCATGGCGCTGACCTTCGGCTTCGCCATCGTCATCATCTTCCTGGTGCTGGCCGCGCAGTTCGAAAGCGTGCTGTCCTCGCTGATCATCATGTCGACGGTGCCGCTTGGTCTTGCCTGCGCCGTCTTCGCACTTGTTATCACCGGCTCCAGCCTCAACATCTACAGTCAGATCGGCCTGGTGCTGCTCGTCGGCGTCATGGCGAAGAACGGTATCCTGATCGTCGAATTCGCCAATCAGCTGCGCGACCGGGGCGAGGATGTGCGGTCCTCTATCGAGAAGGCCTGCGCGCTGCGCCTTCGCCCCGTGATGATGACGATGATCGCCACCATCCTCGGCGGCGTGCCGCTGGTCTTTGCTCATGGCGCCGGTGCCGAAGCACGCGTTGCGCTCGGCTGGGTGATTGTCGGCGGCCTCGGTTTCGCGACGCTGGTGACGCTGTTCATCACGCCGGTCGCCTATCTGCTGCTTGCCCGCTTCGCCAAGCCGCACGCCCACGAGGAAGCGCGCCTGCACGAAGAAATGTCGGTCGCCACACGGCCGCGCGCCGCACCCGACGACGAGCAGCTGCAGGCCGCCGAATAAGGTTTTATCCGATTGCGAAACGCCGCCGGCCAACCTCGTCCGGCTGCGTTTTTTTTGGTGTATGAAACCTTGCAAAATTAGCTAAATTACTTCTGAAGTTTAGTCGTTTGTTAAGCATAAACGGCAATGATTGTGACCAGTAACCGACTGGTCTTCTTCGTTTCTTGAAGGCTGCGATGCGCTGGAGTTTCAGCGACCCCGGACATGAACGTCCGTGCGGCACGGTTCATTTTTAGTTCAGTTTGCGTCTGTTGTGTTTTGGAGTTTAGTCCCGTGAGTATTTATCAGCGCGTCTCCGTGGATGCGGCGCTTTATGTGCTGCGCGATATCAATCGGAATATGACGGTCACGCAAAACCACATCACGACGGGTATGCGTGTCGCAAAAGCCAGCGACAATGCCGTCTACTGGTCGATCGCCACCACCGCGCGGACCGACAATAAAGCGGTTTCGGCCATCCAGGATGCGCTCGGCATGGCCGCAGCGACGATGGGAACGGCCTATACCGGCGTTCAGAGCGTCATCGACGTCGTCTCCGAAATCAAGGCAAAGCTGGTTGCCGCAACCGAAGACGGCATCGACAAGAACAAGATCAACGAAGAGATCAAACAGCTGCAGGAGCAACTGCGCAGCGTTTCGGAATCGGCGACCTTCAACAGCGACAACTGGGTGGTCCTCACCAACGATGCGACGCCGACGCAGCCGCGCCAGATCCCGGCCTCGTTCATCCGCAACGCCGACGGCACGATCTCGATCGGCATGCTGAGCTACCATATCGACAACACGCCCGTCGGGGCGACGACCTCCAAGGACGCGCGCTACTTGATCGACGACCGGGCCACCGGTTCCGGCGAATACGGGGTGCTGACATCGGCCTATTTCGCCACCGAACTTGGTGCTGCGCAAAATTACGTGCTGATGACGAGCAAGAACGGCACCACCACCGGGCAGGTGGTGATCTCGGTGACATCAAGCACGACGCAGGGCCAGATCGGCCAGATGATCAGCGTCGTCGATGCCGCGCTGACGCAACTGACGACGGTCGGTTCGGCCTTCGGCGCGCTGGAAAAGCGCATCAACCTGCAGAACGACTTCGCCACGAAACTGCACGACAACATCACCGCCGGCATCGGCCGGCTTGTCGATGCCGACATGGAGGAGGAGTCGAGCAGGCTGCGGGCGTTGCAGACGCAGCAGCAGCTCGGCCTGCAGTCGCTGAACATCGCCAACGCCACTTACGACACCATGCGGCAGCTCTTCCAGAACGTCTAAGAGGGCGACCCCACTTTCCCTCATTCCTGTGCTCGTCACAGGAATCCAGTGCGCCCAAGCCCTTGGGCGCGATAGACTTTTTCAATCGCAACATTGAGCCATTCACCGCGCGGACGCGCGGTGGCTGGATTGCTGTGACGAGCACAGGAATGAGGGAGGAGAAGTGGGCGCTCCAACACGCGTTACGGAGACGTCAGTCGATAACGGCAATCGTAATGAACGGCACCATCGGCCTGAAAACCGCAATGGCAGGCACGGCTTTATACCTATGGAGGCGCAGGAGCAGTCATCGGCTAAAACTGGTGATATCAGCGCATTCCCGCAACATGGCTGTGTTTCGACGTCCGAATTTGCCCTATCAGGAGAGCATCTTCATTTTCTTGCCGCAATCCTTGCCATTTGCTCGCATCAGTCGAACGGAGACCGTCCTGTCCATGATCAAAAAATTCATACTTCTCGCTATTGCCGCAAGCTATCTCAGCGCCTGCACGACGACCGATCCCTATACCGGTGAACAGAAGGTTTCCAATACGGCCGGCGGCGCGGCGCTCGGCGCGCTGGGCGGTGCTCTCGTCGGCGTGGCTGTCGGAGGCGGTGGCCACGGCAAGCGTAATGCGGCGTTGATCGGCGCAGGCGTCGGGGCTCTCGCCGGCGGTGCGATCGGCAACTACATGGACCAGCAGGAATCTGAGCTTCGCGCCCAGCTCGAAGGCACCGGCATTTCGGTGACCCGCAACGGCGACAACATCATCCTCAACATGCCGTCGAACATCACCTTCGATGTCGATCAGGACGCGGTGAAGCCGGGCTTCTATCCGACGCTGAATTCGGTGGCGATCGTACTGCGCAAGTTCAACCGCACGCTGATCGACGTCAACGGCCATACGGATTCGACCGGCAGCCTGCAGCATAATCAGGACCTGTCGCAGCGCCGTGCACTTTCGGTTGCCGATTATCTCGGCGGCCAGGGCATCGACCAGCGCCGCGTCTCCGCCGTCGGTTTCGGCCCGTCCCAACCTGTCGCCTCCAATGCGAGCGAGGCCGGCCGCGCACAGAACCGCCGCGTCGAGATCCAGATCGCGCCGATTACACAGGGCTGATTCTGGCTCATACCGTTTGCGGAAAGGCCGGGTCACGCCCGGCCTTTTTCGTCAGTGCTGCATCGTTGCGCCCTTGGTGATCTTGTCGACGATCTTCTTTTCGGCGCGCAGGGCGATGCCGACCACCTTGGCGTCTTCGGGCGCAAATTCTGCGAAGACGGCGCGGTTGGCCGCGTCGTGGCCGGTCGCAAACATCTCCTCGATGAACAGCGAGCTGGTGATATCGCGCTCCAGCGCGCGGCGGTGAACGGCTGATATGGTCGCCTCGTCGGCGGAGAGCACGATGATCGGCTGGATCGATAGGGGGGTGTAGAGATTGCCGGCGCGATCCCTGTAGGCTTCACCGATGATCTCGGGATGCCGGCCGGCGATGCCTGTCATCAGGAAGGCGGTGACGTTCAGCTTCTGCCAGCCGGCAAGATTGTTTCGCAGGACGACGGCAATTTTGGTATCAAACATCGGACGGTCTTTCACCTATCTACGGGTTATGGAGTATCGGGCGCGTTGAACCAGGACTTACATCCGCAGGTCTTCGAAGGTCTTGAACGTTTGTGCGCGGGACCATCCGGCAACGCCATCCTGGCTGCGCCAGCCTTTCCCGGCATCGAGCGCATCGAGGCGCAGTTCTCAGGCAATGCTTTCGAGCCGCATCGGCACGACACCTATGCACTCGGCGTGACTCTGAAGGGGGTTCAGACCTTCCGCTATCGTGGCGAGCGGCGCTTCAGCCTGCCGGGGCAGGTGATCGTGCTACATCCCGACGAAGAGCATGACGGCGGGGCGGGGACGGAGGATGGGCTGCAATACCGCATGCTCTATCTGGAGCCATCGCTGCTTCTCGAATGCCTGAAGGCGGATGGCGTCGGCCTGCCTTTTGTCGATGAACCCGTGATCGGCGATCCTGCGCTAGCAGGCGTGCTGCTGGCAGCACTCGGCGAACTCGACCGCGAACTAGACGCGCTTTTCGTCGACGATTTCGTATCTCAGGTGACGGGCGGGCTGTCACGGCATGCGCGTATGCCTCGCCGGCCGCTGGGCCTGGTCGCCTGGCGGCAAGCGCGGGCGGCACGGGATTATCTCGAGGCGCATGCGACCCGGGCAGTGAATTCCGGCGAGCTTGAGGCGGTGACGGGTCTCGATCGTTTCGCGCTGGCGCGGCATTTCCGGGCGGCCTTCGCCACCAGCCCGCATCGCTACCTTCTGATGCGGCGGCTGCAGCGGGCCCGGGCGATGATCGGCGCGGGCGAGGGGATTTCCGATGTGGCGGCGGCGACCGGCTTTGCCGACCAGAGCCATCTCAACCGCCATTTCAAGAAGGCCTACGGCATGACGCCCGGCCAATGGGTAGCGCTCGCGCACAACCCCAAGCAGGGCACTAGAGCAATTCCAGGAAAAGTGTGAAGCGGTTTTCCGTCCGGAATTGCGTAAAAACAAAAACTTAGAGCGGTTCTGCGTTTCCATGAAAAGCTGAACCGCTCTAGACGGGATTTTCCGCAAGGCCGGAACGGCGGGCGATGAAACGCGCGAGCATCGGGCCGATCATCAGGATCACCAGGAAACGGCCGGTCTGCATTGCCATGACGAAGGGCACGTCGACATCGCTGGAGGCGGCGATGATGGCGACGGAATCGGCGCCGCCGGGGCTGGTGGCGAGATAGGCGGTCAGCGGATCTATGCCTGCGAAGACGTGAAGCGCCACCGCCATGCAGCCGCAGAGCGCCATCAGCAGCACGATGCAGGCCGATACCCTCGGCAGGGCGCGCGCCACGTGCTTGAGGATCGAGCGGGTGAAACGCAGGCCGATGCTCCAGCCGACCAGTGCATAAGCGATGGCGAGCAGCCACATCGGTAACTCAATTTTCAGAAGGCCCATGCCCTGCAGCAAGGCGCCAAGAAAGAGCGGCACGATGATCGTGCCGCCTTGGAGGCGCAGGCGCCGGACGCCATAGGCACAAAAGGCGGTAAAAGCCATCGTCGATGCAAAGGCTGGCCAGTCGATCTCGGGAAAGAGGACGAGCGGCGGCGGTTCGGCGCCGTCGGCTGCCACCCACAGGCGCGAGATCACAGACGCGCCGACGGCAACGAAGACGACGCGCAGATACTGCATGAAGGCGACGAGACGGGCATCGGCGCCATAGGCTTCCGACATGATGACCATGGCGGAGGCGCCGCCCGGCGAGGAACCCCAGACCGCGGTCGTCCCAGGCAGCACCTGCCAGCGCGTCAAAAGCCAGCCGAGGCCGGTGGCGATGGCGATGACCGAGAAGATGAACAGCAGGAAGAGCGGTGCGTCCTTCGCCATCGTGCCGAGAATGTCAGGGGTGATGGTGCGCGCCATCATCAGGCCGACGAGGACCTGGCCGAACTGCAGCGGCCAGAAGGGCACGCGAAGCTTTCCCTTGCCGACGGTCAACGCCAGTGCGATTGCCGCGACCATCGGCCCGATCAGCAGCGAGGCCGGCAAAGCGAAGAGTTCGAGGAAGACGACGAGGGCGGTCGAAAGTGCCAATAGCAGCGCCCATTTCGGCAGGCCGGCATCCCGCAGCAGGCGGCTTGCGTCGCTGAGTGACATGATCCCCGTGTCTTTCCTGGCCGGCGCCAAGCCCTGAGGCTGAAGATGGGAGGGGCTCCGGCATGACGAAGAAAGGCCGGCTGCAGGAGCCGGCTGGCGCGGGTTCGGTATAGGCGGGTGGAAGGCGAGCGGTCAATTGCCAAATTTGGCTTCTCGGCGTCTTAACATGCGAATTTGATTCATGCAGCCGCTTTAAGTCATTGTTTTTGTGTATGTCGCCCTCCTACGTCGCTGCACGGTTTTGGGCGCGGTACGGTCAGAAACGCACATGGCTGGCGAGAAAATCGAGCAGTGCGCGTACGCGTGCCGGCAGCGGACCGCCCTGGCCCATATAGACGGCGTAGAACTCCTCGATATCGCCGGGATTGGCCTCTTCGAGCACCGGCACTAGGCGGCCGGCATCGATATCGGCGCGCACGGTGAAGGCGGCGAGCCGGGCAAGACCGGCGCCTGATAAGGCGAGGTGGCGCATGGCTTCACCGTCTCCCACCTGCAGGCCCGGGGTGATCGGGATCGTTACCGTTTCGCCACCTTCGCGCAGCAGCCAGCCCTCGATGGCGCGGGTGTAGGAAAAGCCGATGCGGCAATGGCGACGGAGATCGGCGATCGAGCGTGGTTTGCCGTGACGCGAGAGATAATCCGGCGATGCGACGATGATCTTGCCGGTGGCGCCGAGCTTGCGGGCGATCAGGCTGGAATTCTTTAAGGGGCCGGCGCGGATTGCGACATCGGCGTGCTCCTCCATCAGGTCGACCATCCTGTCGGTATGGGAAATATCCAGCGTCACGGCCGGATGCAGCGCCATGAAGGCAGGCACGAGCGGCGCCAGCACATGGTTGCCGAACGAGCCGCTGGTGTTGATGCGGATGCGGCCTGAGGCCTGTTCGCCTGTCGATGCCTGACGTTCAGCTTCGGCGATATCGGCAAGGATGGTGATGCTGCGCTCGTAGAAGGCACAGCCTTCCGGCGTCAGCTGCAGCCTGCGGGTCGAACGGTTGAGGAGGCGGGCGCCGAGGCGTGTCTCCAGCCGGGCGACGAGCTTGCTGACGGCGGACGGCGTCATGCGCCGGGCCGTGGCGGCGGCGGAAAAGCCGCCGCGCTCAACGACGCTGACGAAGACTTCCATTTCGCCGGAGCGGTTGATGTCCTGACGGCTCATGATGAATTCAAGTCACAGATGATTTGCTTGTAGGCACTCTATATCATCGAATGCCCGGGGTCTATCTCATAGGAAACACAGGAGACAGATCCATGGACTACAGAAATCTCGGCGCCTCCGGCCTCAGAGTGCCGGTCTTGAGCTTCGGCGCGGGCACATTCGGCGGCAGCGGGCCGCTGTTCGGCGCCTGGGGCAATACCGATGCCGAGGAAGCGCGGCGGCTCATCGACATCTGCCTGGAAGCCGGCGTCAATCTCTTCGACACGGCCGACGTCTATTCCGCCGGCGCGTCCGAAGAGGTGCTTGGCCAGGCGATCCGTGGCCGGCGCGACGCTGTGCTGATCTCAACGAAGACGGCGCTGCCGATGGGCGAGGGGCCGCAGGAGTGGGGAACGTCGCGGGCGCGGTTGATCCGCGCGACCGAGGATGCGCTGCGCCGGCTCGGGATCGACTATATCGACCTGCTGCAGCTTCATGCTTTCGATGCCTCGACGCCGGTCGAGGAGGTGCTGTCAACGCTCGATGGGCTCGTTGCAGCAGGCAAGATCCGCTATGTCGGCGTTTCCAATTTTGCCGGCTGGGAATTGATGAAGTCGCTCGCCGCCGCCGAGCGCCACGGCTATCCGCGTTATGTCGCCCATCAGGTCTATTATTCGCTGGCAGGGCGCGATTACGAATGGGAGCTGATGCCGCTCGGCGCCGACCAGGGTGTGGGCGCCCTCGTCTGGAGCCCGCTTGCCTGGGGACGGCTGACCGGCAAGATCCGCCGCGGCCAACCGTTGCCTGAGGCAAGCCGGCTGCACGAGACGGCGCAATACGGCCCACCCGTCGACGACGAGAAGCTGTTCGACATCGTTGAAGTGCTGGACGCCATCGCAGGCGAGACTGGCCGGACGGTGCCGCAGATCGCCATCAACTGGCTGCTTAACCGGCCGACTGTATCGAGCGTCATCATCGGCGCCCGCAACGAGGAACAGCTTCGGCAGAACCTTGATGCGGTCGGTTGGAGCTTGTCGAAGGAGCAGGTCGAAAGGCTCGACGCCGTCAGCACTGTCACGGCGCCCTATCCCTATTTCCCCTATCGGCGGCAGGAGGGCTTTGCCCGGCTCAATCCGCCGATCGTATGAGACGCCGGGGACGGCGGATTTGTCTATAGCAGCCGGCCTATAACAAAGTGGGAATGAAATCTTCTGCCAATCTTAACTGGACAGCCGCTTTGACTTGCCGCATACCCAGCCTGCTGCATAATTCCTTAAATCGGAATCGATTTAAGGATGAAATTATGCAGCAATTCTAGAGTCCTACAGCGTCCTTTGCGCGGCTGAAAAGACGCGCGGCGCTGTAGCCTGCGGAACACGATATGGTTTCTGCGGAATGGCAGGGAGGTCAAAGGGATGGCGCTGAAGGACGCGAAGGCTGGCACACGCAACGAGGCTGGAATTGCCGCGGTGCTCGGCATTCTGAAGCAGAGCTTCGGCGAGCGTTTCCAGACCGGCCAGTCCTTCCGCGAACAGCATGCGCATACGACCACCTATATCCCGCCGCAACTGCCCGACGGGGTGCTTTTCGCTGAGAGCGCCGAGGATGTGAAAGCGGCGGTCAGAGCCTGTGCGACCCACAAGGTGCCGGTGATCGGTTTCGGTGTCGGCACCTCGCTGGAGGGGCAGGTCAATGCTGCCAATGGCGGTATTTCGATCGATTTCAGCCGCATGAACCGGGTGCTCGAGGTCAATCCCGAAGATCTCGACTGCACCGTCGAACCGGGGGTGACACGCGAGGCGCTGAACATCCACCTGCGCGATACCGGTCTGTTCTTCCCGATCGATCCCGGCGCCAACGCTTCGATCGGCGGCATGGCTTCGACGCGGGCCTCCGGCACCAATGCCGTGCGCTACGGAACGATGAAGGACAATGTGCTTGCCGTCACCGCCGTCACCGCCAATGGCGAGGAGATCCGCACAGCCCGGCGCGCCCGTAAATCTTCGGCGGGCTACGATCTGACGCGGCTCTTCGTCGGCGCCGAGGGCACGCTTGGCATCCTGACCTCGGTGACGCTGCGCCTGCAGGCGATCCCGCAGAAGATTGCCGGAGGGGCCTGTGCTTTTCCGAGCATCAAGGCCGCCTGCGATGCCGTCATCATGACGATCCAGATGGGCATTCCGGTGGCGCGTATCGAGTTGCTCGACACGGTACAGATGCGGGCCTGCAACGCCTATTCCAAGCTTTCCTATGCCGAAAGCCCGACGCTGTTCCTCGAATTCCACGGCACCGACGAGACCGTGCCGCTGCAATCGGCAGCGTTTGCCGAGATCGCCGCCGAATGCGGCGGCGGCGAATTCCTATGGACCGCCAATGCCGAGGAGCGGACGAAGCTCTGGAAGGCGCGCCACGACGCCTATTGGGCTGCAAGGGCGCTGGCGCCCGGGCTTGCCGCACTTTCGACCGATGTTTGTGTTCCGATATCGAGGCTTGCCGATTGTGTTTCCGAAACGCAGGCGGATATCGAGGAGCATGGGCTGCTGGGGCCGATCGTCGGCCATGCCGGCGATGGGAACTTCCATGTGCTGCTGTTGTTTGATGACAAGAGCACCGAAGGCGTCGCCGTGGCCGAGGCTTTCGTGCAACGGCTCAACCGGCGGGCGCTCGCAATGGACGGAACATGCACCGGTGAACACGGGGTCGGACAGGGCAAGATGGCGTTTCTGGAACAGGAGCTCGGCGGCGCGGTGGATCTGATGCGACAGGTGAAACAGGCGCTCGATCCGGACGATATCTTCAATCCCGGCAAGATTTTCCACCATGGCTGAAAACGAAACCTTCTCATGAAGTTGGGTCTTGCCCCCGGCATGAATAGCGCTAGAACAAGATGATGGTAGGCCGGCTCGCCCTGAAATCTGAATCCTGTTCTCAATTAAAGAGTTAGAGCATGATGTCGTCCGAAAACCGCTCACACTTTTCGGCATCATGCTCTAGTGTCGGCAACAGAATCCCGAATGGAGACGCTTTGCATTGGTAGGCCGGTTCCTCGTCTTTCTGGGGGGAGTGATCGTCGTAGTGCTGTTTGTGGCGCTGCTTGCGCCGCTGTTCATCGACTGGACGGATTTCCGCAAGAATTTCGAGGATCAGGCAAGCCGCATCATCGGCAAGAAGGTCACCGTCTACGGCACGGTGGATGCGCGCCTGCTGCCGTTCCCGTCGGTGACGCTGCATGACGTGCGCGTCGGCCAGGAAGCTGACGGCACGCCGATCGTCAAGGTCGAGCAGTTCTCCATGGATGCGGAGCTCGCGCCTTTCCTGTCGGGCGAAGCGCTGATCTTCGACATGCGCGTCGTCAATCCGAAGGTGCGCTTGAGATTGCTCAAGGACGGCACTCTCGACTGGATGCGTGGCAGCCGCGCGGAAATACCGGCAAGGACCGTCGTTCTCGAAAACGTGCATGTCAGCGGCGGCGAGGTCGAATTCATCGACGATCAGTCGGGTCGCTCGCGTCGCATCACCGGCCTCAACGCGGAAATGTCGGCAAAGTCGCTGGCTGGTCCCTGGCGCATCGAGGGCGACGCCGCGCTCGACGGCGAGCACGGCGGCTTCTCGATCTCGAGCAGTCAGCCGGACGAGAAGGGCGTGCTGCGCATGCGCACAAGGCTTTCGCCGGACAAGCACCCTGTCAGCGTCGATCTCGACGGCGAGCTGAAGCTCGTCGACAGCAAGCCGAACTATCAGGGCCAGCTTTCGGCCGCGGTCGAGATCCGCAACAGCGCCAAGCCCGCCAACAAGAAAGAGCAGCCGCCGCGCGTCAAGGGCCGCTTCGAGCTCACCAATGAACGCATTCGGATTCCCGAATACAGGATGGAGATCGGCCCGACGGACGACCCCTATGTCATAACCGGCGAGGCGACGCTCGATACCGGCAATGCGCCGGAATTCCTGTTGACCGCCGACGGCCAGCAGATCGATGTCAACCGCATCGGCAATCAGGGCTCGGCCGGCAAGACGACACGGGATCCCGCTGTTTCGGCGCGCCAGAGGCTGAATTCGCTGATCGATATCGTCGCGCAGGTGCCGATCCCGCAGGTGCCGGGCAAGGCGAGCGTCAAGCTGCCGGCGATCGTCGCCGGCGATACGACGCTGCGCGACGTACAGCTGGAGCTCGAACCGGCCGGCACCGGCTGGCTGATCGACAGCGTCACCGGCACGCTGCCGGGGCGCACGCAGGTGGAGGGCAAGGGCAAGCTCCTGCTTCAGGGCGAGCCTTCGTTCAACGGCCAGATCCTGGTGGCCTCCAGCCAGCCGACGGGGCTTGCCTCCTGGCTAGCCGGCTCGGTCGATCCGGCCATCCGGCAATTACGGCAGGCGGGCTTTTCCGCCAATGTCAGCCTGACGCACGAATTGCAGCGTTTTGAAAATCTCGAGGTCGCCATCGGACCGGCGACGCTGAAGGGCCGGCTGGAGCGCCAGGCGATCTCCGGCCAGACGCCGACGCTATCGGTGGCGCTGAACGGCGATACGCTCGATCTTGACGCGCTGCAGGCGCTGAGCGGGCTGATGACCGGCCAGGATGCCGGCGACAACGTGCTCGACCACAAGATCGCCGCCCAGCTCAAGGCCGACAAGTTCACCGCCTTCGGCGTCAGTGCCGAGAATGTCGAGACCACGTTTACGATCGCCGATGGGGCGCTCGCCGTCGATCGGCTGTCGATCAAGAATATCGCCGGCGCCGAGCTGACGGCGACGGGCAGGGCGGAAGGCTCGCTGCTCGATTACAAGGGTGCGGGCGAGATCACCTTCAAATCGGCCGATCCCGGCGGCTTCTTCACCATGCTGCGCGAGCACCTGCCGCATCACCCGGTGCTCGACCGGCTGGTGCGCAATGCCGGCTGGTACGGCAATACGGCGCTTCGCGGCGCGCTGACGCTCGGCGGCGACGAGGGCAATGCGCTGACGGTGACGCTTGCCGGCGTGGCGAACGGCAGCCGCGTCAATCTCGATTACCGCATGTCCGACCTCCTGGCGCTGACCGGCAACGGCACGACGAGCCTTGAGGCGACGCTCGAAAACGCCGTGCCATCAGTCCTGTTCGGCCAGGCCGGGCTCGACCCGCTGCCGGTCGATGTCGGCGCCAATGGCCGGCTGACGCTGAAAGTGAAGGCATCGGGCAATGATCCCGCCGACGCGGCGCTGACCTTTGCGACCGATCGGACCTCGTTCATGGCCAACGGCAAGGTCGATGTCCGGCCGGAGACCTTCATGAACGGCCAGATCGCGCTTTCGCTCGACAGCGCCGATATCGACCCCTATCTCATCATGAACGGCATCGCTCTGCCGCAGACCGGAACCGGGCTGCCGTTCGGCCTGCAGGTCAATGCCACCGTCGACAGCGACAAGATCGTCTTTTCCGATCTCAAGGGACATGCGGCCGACAACGAATTTTCCGGTGCGCTAACCTTCGACCGGAAGGCTGCGAAGACGACCGCGAGCGGCGGGCTGACACTCTCCAAGGCCGATGCCGGCTGGCTCGGCGAGGCGGTGTTCGGCCAGATCGTCGATCCCGCCAACGGTCAGCTGACGACGGCGGCGCTGGGGCTGCCCATCTTCAAGGATCTCGACGTCAATGTGAAGCTGGCGGCCAAGCAGTTCTGGCCCGGCCTGCCGGAAACGGCGGTGTCGGACTTCACCAGCAATGTTGCCTACAAGGGCGACGAGCTGCAGCTCAACGACATGGCCGGCAACTGGGACGGTGGAAAGCTCTCCGGCAACCTGCTCTTCACCAATGCCAGCGGCACCGGTTTCCTGCAGACGAAGCTTGCGCTTGCCGATTCCGATCTTTCCGGCGTCGTCTGGCTGCGCGACGGCGCGCCGATCGCCAACGGCAAGTTCGGATTGTCGCTGTCGATGGAGGCCTCAGGCAAGACGATCGGCGAGATCGCCAGCTCGCTCAATGGTTCGGGCGAACTGAGGCTCGGCGATACCAGCATACGCGGGTTGAACCTTGCCATCCTTCCGCCGCTGCTTGCCGCGACCGATACGATGCAGGAGCAGATCAATGCCGGCAAGGTGCATCCGATCATCGAGACGCTGCTCAGCAACGGCGAGGCGAAGCTGCCGCCGCTCGGCATCCCCTTCAACATCGCCGACGGGACGCTGAGGGTGCAGAATGTCACCGTCGCCAACGATCTCGCCCGCATCACCGCCGATGCGCAAATCGCGCTACCGGAAGAGCGGATCAGCGCGACGCTGGGTGTCGGGTTCAATCCCGGCACAGAAACGCTTTCCGGCGCCGAGCCGGCGCTCCGGCTGAATTTTTCCGGCATGCTGCCGTCGCCCGGCAAGACGATGGATGTGACCGATATCACCAGCTATCTGTCGCTGCGCGCCTTCGAGCGCGAGCGTCGGCGCGTCGAGCGGCTGCAGGCGATTGTGCTCGAAAAACAGCGGCTGCGCCGCGAGGTGGCGCTCTACCGGTTCAACGACGCCGAGCGCATCAAGGCGGCCGAGATCGAGCAACAGCGGCAGGCGGAGGAAGAGCGGCTGCGCGCGCTGGCGCAGAAAGCAGCCGCTGAGAAGGCTGCTGCGGAGGCGGAGGCCGCACGCGCGGCGGAAGCCAAAGCGAAGGCGGATGCGGATGCGCAGGCGAGGGCCGCTGCCGAGGCGGAAGCAGCACGGCGCAGCGGGCAAGCGCAGCCCGGTCCGCTCAATTTTGATCAGTTGCCGGGCGTTCAGGCGCAGTGAAAGCGCATAGAATTTGATTCATGCAAGACGCTTCAGGTCTTTGTTTTCATTGATGTCGCCCCAAATCGCTACGCAATTTTGAGCAGCACACATCAAGGCTGGTGGCCGCCGCCGGCCTTTATCCAGGAAAGCACATGCAAGCGCAGCGCCGAAGACAGGTTGCTGTCCGGTGGGCGGTGGTCGTCGATTTCGGAGATCAGGGCGGCGAGCGGTATCGAACGGGCTGCGGCAATCGTCTTCAGCTCGGTCCAGAACTCATCCTCCAGCGAGAAACTGGTGCGATGGCCGTGCAATGTCGCCGAATGCTTGCGAATCATGAGGCCTTCACATCCAGATAGAGCACGGGCGCCCGAGACGACGCGCTCAGGACGTTCTATCAAATTAAGCGTGGGTTGGCAGATCGATTCAAGGAAAGGGCGCAAGTGGCTGATCGCAGAATCCATTCCAGCTTTTCACGCTTTGCGTGAAAGCGTCACGCGCCGTCGTCATCCGTCTCGATCCGGCCGTCGCGATGGGCCTTGTCGGCCTTGTCGGTCAGGCTGCGGGTCAGCTGTTTCTCGGTCTTGGTGCGGCCGAAGGAGATGCGGTTCTGCTCGGCCTGCTTCTCCTTTTCGGAGCGGGCCTGCTTCTTGCGGAACTGGCGCAGATTGGTGATTTCGGCGCTCATGCGGTTGCCTGGACCCTCACGAAAAAGGGAGGCTTGGCCTCCCTTCAAATCACTGCTTCTTGCGGAAGGAGTCGAGCGAGACGACGGAGCCCGGTTTCTTCTCCTCGCCGTCGGCGGGTTTTGCGCCTGCGGCGTCATCGGGTTTTCCGGCCGCATCTACCGGATAGGCGGTGATTTCTCCGGACGGCAATTCCTCGCCATCGGCGAGCGGTACGTCGAATTCGAGCTCGAAGTTGACGGAGGGATCGTAGAAGCCGCGGATCGCATTGAATGGAATGACCAGCTTTTCCGGAACGTCTGAGAAGGAAAGACCGATCTCGAAATGCGTCTCGGTGATCTTCATGTCCCAGAACTGGTGCTGGATGACGATGGTCATCTGCTCGGGGTATTTCGACTTCAGGTGCTGGGAGATGCGCACGCCGGTGGCGCCCGTGAGGAAGGTGATGAAGAAGTGATGATCACCGGGCAGACGGCCCGTCGCTCCGACTTCCGCCAATACCTTGCGGATGACGCCGCGAAGTGCATCCTGTGCCAGAATGTCGTAGCGGATATGATCCTGCCCCATGCTTTTCCTGTCTTTCGTCGGTTCGGAGTCTTTTCACAAGGTTGTATGCCACGTCCGGGCGCCTTGGGAAAGACCGGAGCCGAGTCACGTTTTTAAGCAACATACATGATTTCGGCGGCAGGGAGAAGGTGAAGGCTTCTGTTGCCAGGTGCCTTCGGACCCCGCCTAGAGGTGCGAACCACTAGGACTTTATTTGAAGTGTCACACCGCGATTAAGCAGCGAGACGAGCTTCCGCATAGTTGTCGTTTGCAACTACAATTTTAGCCCGATAACGGCGGTACAATGCCGAGCAAAAAGACGATCTTTACACCCTTGTCGATCCTGTTTCGCCCCCATCAAAAGCCGGCCTTTGAGGCCGCCGGTTTTTGGTGGAGGCGCCGGGTACCGCCCCCGGGTCCAATAGGTTTATTACACCGCTCATTTATCGCCATAGCCGACCCGAAAGCCGGCAAGGCTGATATAGTGGTTTCCTCAGCCCAAGGAAAGGGCAAACGTCATAAAAGCGTTATGCGACCCATCAGAAACATTGGGAAAATACCCGCCGGTGATTGGTTTCCCGGTTCCGAGGGCTTAAATTGGCCGAAACGGAATCAGCGCGACATGAAGCAATATCTCGATCTCTTGAATCATGTGATGGAAAAGGGCTCCGACCGGGGCGACCGCACCGGCACCGGCACGCGCTCGGTCTTCGGTTACCAGATGCGCTTCGACCTCGAACAAGGCTTCCCCGTCCTTACCACGAAGAAGCTGCATCTGCGCTCCATCATCCATGAGCTTCTCTGGTTCCTGAAGGGCGAGACGAATATCCGCTATCTCAAGGAGAACGGCGTTTCGATCTGGGACGAATGGGCCGATGCAAACGGCGATCTCGGGCCGGTCTACGGCGCCCAGTGGCGCTCCTGGCCAGCGCCCGACGGCGGCCATATCGACCAGATCGCCAATCTCGTCAAAGGCATCGTCAACAATCCGAATTCGCGCCGCCACATCGTTTCGGCCTGGAATCCGGCCGAAGTGGACGAAATGGCGCTGCCGCCCTGCCATTGCCTGTTCCAGTTCTATGTGGCTGACGGCAAGCTTTCCTGCCAGCTCTACCAGCGCTCGGCCGATATCTTCCTCGGCGTGCCGTTCTTTCCCATAATGTCGACCGGTAGCACGCAAGTAATTCATTGAATTATCAGCGATAATTCTCATATCGTCAAGATACCGGTATCTTCGCCGAAACAGCTTAACGCGATAGTAATTAAACCACAGCGCTTGGGGCAATCCATGACCCGTCATCCAGAAAGTCAGTATCTCGGTCTCCTTCAGCGTGTTCTGGATTCCGGAGACCGCCGGATGGACCGGACCGGTGTGGGTACTGTCAGTTCGCTTGGCGCTATGATGCGATTTGATCTCTCGGAGGGTGATTTTCCAATATTCACGACGAAGAGGGTCTATTGGAAGCTCGCGGTCAAAGAGATGATCTGGTTTCTCACCGGAGGCACGAATATACGACCGCTTCTTGCCGAGGGGGTGAGGATATGGACTGATTGGCCGCTAGCAGCGTACCGGCGGGCTACGGGCGAAGAGATCAGTCAGCTAGATTTCGAGCAGCGTGTCCTCGGCGACGAAGGGTTCGCTATGCAGTGGGGCGATCTCGGTCCAGTATATGGGAAACAGTGGCGGGCGTGGGTGGCATCTGACGGCACGATCCATGATCAGGTGGCCACGCTCATCAACGATCTAAAGGTCAATCCCTCAAGCAGGCGTCTCATTTTTCACGCTTGGAACGTGGGCGAACTGCCCAAAATGGCACTCGCGCCTTGTCACATGGTGTACCAATTCCACGTTTCGGGGATAGGCTCGCGCCCGCGATTGAATCTCATGGTATTCCAGCGTTCCTGTGACCTTTTCCTCGGTCTGCCCTTTAACGTGTGCCAGCAAGCCGCACTACTGCACATGATTGCGCAGCAAGTGGACATGGAAGTGGGTGAACTTGTCTGGACGGGTGGCGACGTTCACATCTATTCCAACCATTTCGAACAGGTCCGGGAGCAGCTCAGCCGTGATCCACGGCCGTTCCCCAAACTCTCAATCAGCCGCCGGGCTTCCGACATCAACGACTTCACGATCGGAGATTTCAGCGTTACCGGGTACGAGCCTCATCCGCCAATAGCCGGAGATGTCGCAGTATAGCTTTATGTTTTACCTTGAAACGCGAGCACGGGATGCTGGCGAATGGGCTGGCAATCAAAGACGTCATCCAAGTCTTTAATTTCCGTGCTTTGCTAAAAAAGGAAGACTTCAACCATGCTATTCGGTATTGACTTAATAGAAGACTCCGAGCGTTAGTCTTTCTGCGGTTAGTCCTGCGTCGAATTTTTCATGTTGCGGATTTTATATTGGCCAGGATTCCTGTGTAACGAATAATTAACGAATTTGACTTCTGATTTCCGGCATCGGTGTTGTTCGATGGCGGCGGATATGAAGTTGCTTGCGAAATCGTTATTCAAAAAGGAGGGCCGCACTCGCCGGGCTGGTAGCGGCGATCTCACCCATCTGGCGTCAAGGGGGCCGGAGGCGGTCCTAGACGATGTCAGTCAGGGCGCATGGGGGCGAGAGAGGATTCGTCAATTTTTGGACGGCGCTCCGTCGTTCAACTTGGTGCCTTACACTGACCACGGATTCGTCAATCAGACCGAGCTCGCTCGACAGCTTGGCTTGTCTCAAGCTTGTGTGTCGAAAAACCAGGACCTCATTCGCGAATTTGAAGACAGGACAGCGGACGGATATGCCAACGACAGGCTGGCCAAGCTGCGTGCTTTTATCGATCAGGGCTTTCGCGATGGGACTTTGCACTATTCCACCCGCAAGTTCACGCGCGAACTATACGGCACAGCCAATCTAAAGGCCCTGCGCAAGGAGCTGGGTATACCCAGGCTCCATCAAGAGGCATTGGACCTTATCGCTTTGTTCGAGAATGAGAACATTACTCGTCTTCGAGCTGATCCCCTTTGCGCCGAAATCGAAGGACGGTTCTTTGCATTTAGCGGTCTCTGCGATCTCGGATATCCTCTGCCTTACGTTGAAAAAATGGCCGAGTCTTTCCGAAAATCATATTCGGAAGTGAAGGGACCGGAGGCCGGTCGATACCACCTCGCTCTTATGAAGCTGTTCACCTGGCTGAAGCATCAGGACAAGCTAGTAACTGCTGTAGCCAACAACATTCACATCAGAGGAGCTGTTAAGGACGTCGATTGGCTATATGTGCTGATGCAGTATAGAGACAGTGTCGATGAGGAGAGCCAACCTCGATTAGTTTCGGCGGTTAACAATCTCAGCCGCAGTCTCGCTGTCACCGGTCTCGTGCCATGGCTCGCTCGTGGCATCCCTGATGAGCGACGCAAGGCACCCACGGGCACCATCAAGTCTTTCGCAGAAGTTGCTACGACGCTGGTCGAAGGCCACGAGTCTACAGTCGACGGCTTTATGGAGTTCATCGAGAATTTCACCAATTCCGACAATCTCTCGTTGTTTGCGGAAGCCGATCGAGTTGATTCCAAGAATTTCTACGCGGCCCTGAAGCAGGACTTCCTTATCAACGGCAAAGAAGGTCCCCTTGAAGTGGTGGCTGCCACCCGCACTCTGATTGAAAAGAGGCAGGGTCTTTTCAACGAGCGGTTCAACACGCTGATCGCCGAGGGGGTGCAGACGCTGGAAGAGGGAGACCGCCTCGCGTCTCTTGGGGAGGACCCGGACCTTTATTGGGACCGTCTTTGTGACGGTGAATTGAATCAGGGCGAAAGATCACGCCTGATCAGAGAGTTTTTCCCGAACCCAGATACAGAAGACCGCACAGCCTTGAAGAACATTCTTAGGCTTGTCCGGGACAAGTTCAAAAGGAAAGCTCCGCTCGAAGGCGAGGAGGCAAGTTGGTTTTTCAAGAAGCGCTATCAGGAAATTGCACCATCCAGCGAGATTCAGGCCTACCTGCTTCCGACCAATGCCCTGATGTTGGCTTGCGCGTCGATATATTTCCAGGGGTCGGGCGTCAACCTTCCGGTTGGGCGCGGGTTACTGGAAAAATGCTACCAACCGTCTAATGACAAAAACTACCGCCGGGTGGTGGGCTTCAAGGCGAAGGCAAAAGGGAAGCCTATCATATACTATTTCGAGGTGAGGTCTGATGAATGCCTTGCTTTGGAAGTCGCACTGAAGTGGGGCAAGTATCTTAGGGATGTTGCTCCCCCAGAACATAAAGGCCTGATGTTTTTGCAGAAGGTTGGGCCACGGATACAACCGATCAATCAGTATGGGCTTCGAACGTTCTTCGAACAGCAGCGCAAGACGATCGAAGGGCTTGAGCAGGTTGCCTTAACTCCGCAGATGTGGAGACCTACGTTGCTTCTCCTTGCCGCGATCGACAGCGGCGGAAAGCTCGGCGTTGCCCTTGCGCTGGCTCAACATACCGAAGGCGTCAGCGGACACTATTATGACCGACTGCCGCTACGGCTAATGCACGAAGTCCGGCTCCGCTATTTCAAAGAGCTTCTGGAAGCGGCTGTAGTACACGCGGTCCCGGGTTCCCCTGCTTACATTGGGTTAGACCCCAAAACGATTGACCGGAGGCTCGCCGAAGCGATTGACGTCGGGATCGGCATAGCTTGCGCTGATCCTTATGAAAAGTCCGCCGGCCAGTCCATTTGCGATACGCTCGACTGCTTCCGATGCAAAAAAATGATGATCTCGATCGACGCTGAATCCCTATCATGGTTGATCATCTGGCGGAGTTCCCTCGAGCAGGCCGAGGGCGATTGGGTGAGAGACCACCCGGACCGCTGGGAAGAAGAGTTCCTTCCTTTCTTATCCCTCGTCGAGGTGGTCGAAGAGCTCATGCAGCCCGCGATGTACCTGCCGATCTGGCTAGAGGCGGAAGATATCGCCGGTCAAAGGTTAGAGGACCCTAATTTTCAAGCCTATCAGCCTTGGAGTTGAGATGAGAAGTCGAGAAAAACTTTTGATCGAACCAGTACGTCAGAGCTTACTTGCAGCTTCCTCCGAGCGCTCTGCAAAGTGGATGAGGGGTAGCAGCTACGGCGCTTCAAAATGGACGGTTTACGATGACTATGGACCGGGCTGTGCGACCCTAGACTTCGAGTTTAGAATGCCTGATGGCCGCTGTCTTATGCAGAGCCCAAATTGGCTTTCAGCCGCGCGAGAGTTCACCTTCTGGATTCGAGCGGGGCCTTATGTCAAGTTGAAGGATGCCGTGACCCATCAACGCTGGCACCGCATAGGCCTTAATACCGTTCATGGTCTCGCTCTCAGAGGGTTTAAATCCCTCGAACAGCTCACGGAAGACAACCTGGAGGATTACTTCGAGGAATCTGTTGTGATGGGCGTTGATGGCATTCTCAACGTCGACGGCCGGACTAATGCTCTATTGCTGCCGTTTCACACCATCGAGGATGTGCCAGAAGAGTTCCTGATTAGGAAACCGGAACTAAAGTTGAACGCAGTAGCGGTTGCGAAAGCATGCAACCTTCCTGCCTCGGTCGTAAGTTTGAAGGCCTTTCATTCCAAGCTACGCGTACATCTCGAACGCTTGACACCTCGGCGCTTGTCGCGGGAGGCCGAGGCCGAGTCCGACGGGATGGAAGGGAGTGTGCTTTCCGCCGGCTCCTTGTACGATTTCATATCGTACTTCGAAGCGCAACACGCGCTGCGAGATGTAATGAACTGTCCTACCATCAGGTTCAATCCTTTCATGGAGGAAACGCCGGCCGAGATCGCAAAGCGTCTCGGCCGAGCTGGCAGGAAAACACCGATTGCCCCTCACCACTTGATGATCCGATTATTTGAGGGGTGCACAAAGATTCTGGTGAACGACTGGGACGATATTCGAGCGGAATACATTCGAGCAGCCCGAGCCTATCTCAATTCGACTGTCAGTTGGTCGGCAGTGTCGCAGGCTCGCTCGAAGGTCCTTCACGTAGCGAACGCGTGCTTTGTTTTAATCAGCGGCTTTACCGCACGTCGTCCCGGCGAGGTCCGGCTGTTAGAGCGTGATTGTTTGGCTGGCAACAACGAAAAGGGGTGGTGGCTCAAGGTCACCATAATTAAGAACCACGATCACACGAAAACTTGGGTCACAATACCCAACATTGTGGCACGTGCGGTCAGCATTCTAATAGAAATCGCTGACTTCCACGCAGATGAAGCACGAACAGACAAACTTTTTGTCATTTACGCCCCCTCAAAAAAACGGTTCGTAGAGCTGACGGTATGTAGGGGGATCACAGAGTTTGCCCGCAAACTCGATGCCGTTTCGTACGTGGAAGACGGCGTAAACAAGGAATGGCTTTGGTATCCGCGCCAGTTCCGCCGCTTCTTCGCGGTTGTCTTCTTTCATAGGTTCAACGGTGGGATGGAAACCCTCTGCCACGAGTTGCGGCATTGGAGCGTTGATCAGGCGCGGGGATACGCGACGCTTGACACGGAGGCGGCTCGTTACTGGCTCAAGACGGAACAGGAATTCAAGCGTCACGTTGCCACTACAATTGCGAACGACGAAGAAGAGTTAACGGGGCCGCTAGCTAATCGTTACCGGAAGCTGTCGGAGCGCTTGAAGCGGATGTTACGAGGCAAAATAGTCCCGGTGGACCAAACAGCTGCAGAGATGATTGTCCGCCATATGGGCCGCGAGGCAAATGTGTTCACTGTTAACGCGTGGAGCACATGCGGGTGCCCAAATTCACAGAAAGGCACCGACAAAGCAAATTGCCGCAAGGGTGGAAAAGGGCAAGGCTTAGGCGCTAGTCTAAAGGACGCGGGGACGTCGGTCTGTGGTGACTGTCCTTGGAGCATGCAGAATGCAGCGCAGCGGGAGTATGTCGCGCGGGACGCCGCCAAGACAAGGGAAATCCTTGAGAACGATTGCCGCCCTCAGAATATTTTTAAGATGCTGCAGGAGCGTCGCTACTTGCGTCTGGTCGAGTTTGTGGAGGACGCAGCATGATCAAACGGACGAGGCGAATTCGAACAGCTGAGAGGAAGAAGAGACGTGTGTTCGAAGGCTCGATGGAACAGCGACTACGTTCTAGGATTGATGTTCTCGAGCAATTGAAGCCCGAAGATATCACTCCCGAACTTTGGGAGAAAATGGGAAGCCTCGAGGCCGTGAGAAACTGGGAATCTCAGGAATATGGCATTCAGCCGATCGGTTCGAAAAAGAAGTACACAACAATAGATGCGGATTTTGGTGGAATGGTCGTTCTGTTGCAGCGTGAAATCAACCGTCTTCGACCGCCTCCGGCGAGTGTCACTCCCGGTCCCAGAAAGCCGCTCGCGGTACAGCTCGTCGAAAGTAAACTAGCACGGGAAGTGCTCGCCACGCGTCTGGGCGTTGCCAAAAAGGACCGACGTCGTCTGTCGCAAGAATTGGGAAAGAAAACGAAAACCGCACGAGCGCAAGAAAAACTGATTGAACACTACGAGCAAAAGATCGATGCGCTTAGCCAAGAAAACAGGAACTTGAAAACCAGGCTCCTGGCTTTCGAAGGTTTCAAGGCTGTCCAATGAGTGTTTCGAACGCATCACTCAGCGCAACCTATAAACAACGACTGAAAGAACTCCGTCAGGAGCACGAGACAACGGCACCCATTGATCGTGGAAGGGTAATTCGCAAGTGGATAACCAAAGAGATAGCGTGCCATCCTTCTTTCTTGAGTACGTCCACCGTGAAGCCGTTTCTTGAAGAGTGGGATTCCGTCCGAGGGGGGAAGACGGCGGCTGACAAAACCACCTCGGAAATACCGGCAGCGAAACCGGTGCATCGAGATGCCCAGTTGGACGAGCTCACCATCGAACGCATTCGGCGCGAGCAAGCCCGGAAGTTTCGCGACGCGATTGAGTGGGGAGAAGCCCGCGTGGGTCGTAAGACCCGAAAGTGTCCCGAAGTCACTCTCAATGACGTCTTTCAAGAAGAGATTTACAGCTGGCAATGCGTTCGGGCAAGAATCGAACTACCAGACTCTCTCTGGGACAGTGCAAAGATCATGTTGCAGTTTTTTCGGTGGCTTCGCAAAAAGAGGCTTCACTGGGTCGACGTGGACGACGAGATTATTCTCGAGTTCCGGGAGGAGTTGCGAGCAAACGGCGACACAAAGGCCCACGTCAATAAAGTCATGGGCGTCATCCATTCCTTTTATCGGCACCAGGAACTTTCCGGTCGATTGAGATACAGAGTTCAGGTGTACGAACTGAATGCGCTACCCGAGGAATTGCGCGATTACCAATTCCCTATCACCAGTGAACTTCGAACGCGTGTGTCAAAACGTGGCGCTAAAACGAGCGGCTGGGCATCGCCTTGGTTGCTCAGAGGTAAGGAAAGCTCGTACGGGAAAAAGGCAACGCCAACTGACGAGGTTATGGAGGCCGTTCATAAGCTCCTCCGTAATCAAAAACATGGACTAAGAAACTCTGCGATGTTGTCGGCTTACGAGGACAGCGGCGGAAGACGTAAAGAGGTTCAATCGATAAACGTCGGCCAATTGCCTTCTGTGCAACAGCTGCACACACTTTTGACAACCAACGACGAGTGGGTGATTGAGGTTACCCGCAAAGGACAGGACGAGCAGACGGGCGAAACCGCGCCATTGCGTTTCAGGCCCGCTACTATGATGCGATTGATGAGTTATGTTGAGGGTCCGCGCGCGGCGATTGTTCGGGGAACTGGCTCTGCGACGCAACAACTTTTCCTGAAAGACAACGGTGAGACCTTGAGGCTCGACAGCGTTACCAAGATTGTGACGAAGGTGCTTCGCGAGGCGGGATTTCCGAACAGCACCCTCCATAAGGTGAGAAGCCGCTTCATCAAAAAGAAAATCAAGACGCGTTTGGACACCGCTAGAGCGCACGCGGCAAAGATTGGTCCGGCTTCCAATTGGACGGAAACAATCCTTTCCGGTTCTGCCATCGACATGAACCACAGCACCACTGAATCTCTTCAACCGTACATGTACGACATTTTCGCAGAGGAGACTGCTAATGGGGGGCCGGATACCCTAGACAATATTGAGCACAAGATACTGGAAGCCAAGCGAACACTTGCCGATATCGAGACGCGTCTTGCGGGTCCCTTGGCGTTCGACCAGATACTCCGGAGAGTCGAACTATCACCGCGCCGAGATTTCATTCTCAAGCAGCTTCAGGTCCAAGCGGAGGAGCTTCTAAGGGCATAGGTGGGGTTGGTCGCAGAGGTTGAGGCAACTCTGTAAAGGTTGCCCGAGATTGGCAGGCGGCCAGTTGTGCGCCTTTAAGGCCTAGACGTGCAAGTACCGTATCGCCTTCTAGCGGCATTACCTTCCACCTAACCCTTCAGACGCACCCACTCATGGAAGTCGCATCCTCGATCGGGGCATACCACGCTAGGCGATACAAACCCGTCCTGCGACACGACGTGGTTGCGAAGCGTCAGCGTGTGTCCGTTGGGGCATGTGAGGGATGCCTTGAACAGGCGCGCCGTGGACGGATGACAGGGTGACCATCGTGACCGCTTGCCGTTTCGGTGGGAATAGGGAGATGGAGCTTGCTTTGAGAGCCGGGCTACGGGACGTCTCAGTAACGCGATCATCATAGCCGATGCAAGTTCATGAGCGTCGCGATCCTGATCGTCATCGCCTGGACGCTGACATGGTACGTCCTCGCCAGGTCCTTGATCATGGCTTCATCTTCAACATCGACGAACCGGTCGCGCAAATCCTGCTGAAGAAACTGCTGGGGCATTAAGAGGCTTGCCGCGAACGCGTTGGCCTCAACCTCTTCCACGTCAACCGCCGCAGACTGCAGCAGCCAAGAATGCAGATACGCAAAAAATCCTGTGTGTATTCCCACCCGAGCAAGGTGAAAACTCGCGAGATGGTAGCACTTGCAACTTGGCCTCAGTACAACCGAGCTGAGGAGTCGCACATGAAATCGTTTTTTGCTTACCCGTCATCTCAATCGGAAGTCGTCAAGGTCATACGGTCAGCAAAAGACCAGCTTGCCCGAAGCGGACTGCAATTCGATATCCAATTGTGGGAAGAAAACGAAATTTGCGGGCGTCCGCTGACTTCGCCGATTTTCGAGGGAATTAAAGACGCCGACTTTCTGATCGCCGATATAACCTCTCTGAACTTCAACGTTACCTTCGAGATCGGGTATGCGATCGGTTTGGGAAAACGGGTCTATCTCACCAGGAACTCGAATTTCCGCAGAACCGGCGACCTGATCGACAAGATTGGCATCTTCGACACGCTGGGCTTCCAATCCTACGCGGACCAGGATGATCTCAAGAAGCTGATCGCCGGATTTGATGGCAGCTACCCCATTCCGTTGCGAACGGTCCTCAACGTCCGATCTCCCGTTTACCTTCTGAGAACACCCCAATCGAATTCGTCCGAGCTTGCGATTATCAGCCGGGTCAAAAAGGCCAGGCTTGGTTTCAGGGCATATATGCCTTCGGATGATCCGCGATTGTCCGCGTCGCAAGCGATAGACGACGTCTCGGCGTGCTTCGGCGCGATCATAACGCTTCTGCCGCTCGATTTCGCGGATGCCGAAGTCCACAATATTAGGGCCGCCTTCGTCAGCGGACTTGCCCTCGGCATGGGGAAGCTTACGACCATCCTGCAGCCGAGAACGGGTCCGGCCCCGCTCGACGTTCGCGACATCGTCAAAACTGTCGCCTCCGACGATCTGATCACCGAAATCATTGGGGAGTTCGCACTGGACGTCACGGAGCGGCTCCAGGCCGACGACCCGCTGCCTCTTCCAAAGGGCAATTTCCTGGCCGAGATGTCCATCGGCGACCCAGTGGCAGAGAACGAATTCCAGACCCTCGGGAGCTACTATCTGCGGACCGATCAGTTTCAACGCGCGTCTCGCGGCGAGGTCAACCTAGTCGTTGGCCGCAAGGGTGCCGGCAAGACGGCACTGTTTTCCCAGCTTCGTAATGCGAAGCGTAACAATGTTCAGAATATCGTCGTTGATCTCAAGCCTGAAGGCTACCAGCTGATCCGCCTCAAAGAAGACGTTCTCGATTATCTGGCCGACGGTGCGCGAATGCACCTGATCACAGCGCTCTTCGAATACGTGTTTTATCTGGAAATTTGCTACAAACTCCTCGAGAAGGATCAGGATCGACACCTCCGTGACCCCCGGTTGTACGAGCTCTACAATAATCTCCAGGAAGTCTACAAAAGCGGCGCGGCGGGCGAGGGCGACTTCTCGGAGCGCCTTCAGGGTCTTTCCCGCGACTTGGCAGCATCGTTTCAGAAGCGCTTTGGGACCACCTCGGATCAGCGGCTAACTGCAGCGGAGGTGACGGAGCTGATCCATAAACACAACATACGCGACATCCGGAAAGCCATGTCGGACTATCTGAGCGTCAAGGAAAGCGTGTGGGTGCTCTTCGACAACCTCGACAAGGGATGGTCGTCACACGGATTGACCGATGACGACATCCTTATCCTGCGAGGCTTGATTGACGCCGCGCGGAAAATCCAGCGGCAGATGCAATCGGAGAGGCACGACTTCAATTGCGTAGTGTTTGTTCGCAACGATGTTTACCAGCTCCTTGTCGAGGCGTCCTCAGATTACGGCAAGGAGAGCCGCGCAACTTTGGACTGGACGGATTCGGACTTGCTGCGCGAGATGTTGCGCAAACGGCTGATCTATAACTCGCTTCCTGATTCAACGCCGTTCGAACGGGTCTGGGCGCAAATCTGCATTTCGCACTACCAAGGCGAAGAAACCAGCCAGTTCATCATCGATCGATCTTTGATGCGTCCACGTAATCTGATTAAGCTGCTGAGCCACTGCCGCGGCTTTGCGGTCGGCATGGGGCGGGCGCGGATCGAAGAGGTCGATTTTGAGAAGGGACTCAAGGCCTATTCACTGGACCTCATCACCGAGGCCGATCAGGAACTCACCGACATTATCGGTCGTGACACCAACCTAATCTACCATTTCATCGGCGAGGGCGAGACCTTCACGGCCACACATCTCAAGGAGATTTTGGTGGGCGGAGGAATCAGCCAGGAGCAGCTGGAGAGCGTCACGAACTTCATGCTTTACTACGGATTCCTCGGAGTGAAAATCGGAGCCAATACCCCCAAGTTCATCTTCGACGTGGCCTACGACATGAAGCTGATCGGCGTTCTGATCATGAAGGCAAAGGAAGACATGGTCTACGTGCTCAACCCGGCCTTCCATGCGGGGTTGAATTTCTAAGGACGACGCGGGGCAGGCGTAGAGGGCGCGTCGCGCCCCAATCGAACTCCCCGGGATGTTTGTCGGTTTCTGTCATCGGGCGAAGTGCGCGGCATCTCCGGTAAGTCGATCCGGAACTCCAACCAAGCGGTTATGAGCCGCAGTCACCAACTAAGCCGAGGCTCCGGACCAACCGCCATATAGCGGACGGCCGCCGTCGACCCTTCCGCCCGATACCAATCGCTTTCGAGCAGGCAATTGGGTTCGTCCTCTCGGACGCCGGGGGGGCGTTGGTCTCGGACTTTGCCATGTGGAAGTAGATGGCCTTCCGCTCTGCAGCGTCAACGGCTACGCCAGGGCGGTAGGACTTATGCGCTACGGCTTCGCGTTTCGATCTTGCGTTGGCGTTGCAGGATCTGGGGGCCAAAGCTTTGGCAGCTAATGCCGGGTGTCCAGAAGTGGTTCGTCGTCGTCAAAGTTTCCATTGCTGGCGGCATCGTACGGGTTGATGCTCCGGCCGCCGCCACGCGTGCCATATGCCGTCAACTGAACCATGACCTCCTTCGCCCGCTCAATGGCCTCGTCTTCGCTTGCAGCGTGACCGTCCGCGACCTTGATCGAAACCTCTTCCCCGTCGTCGCCAACGAAATCTATCCGCCAGCCCGTTGTCTCGTGCGCAACCTTGGTTTCTAGCAAGTGCATGTGACTACCCGGCCTTCCTGTCTTTGAGATCGGCCTCGACGCTCTTCCGGAGCGCATCCATGATGTTGAACACATTCGACTTCGGAGCGGCTTCGGCAGCTTTCCCCTTCGCCGTTTTTTTCGGTTTCAACGCCTTTTTCTTCTCGTCGATGAGCCGCAGCAGGCTGGTCTGAATGGGATCGCTGACCATGTCCGGCGACCAGCGCGCGGTCTTCTGCTTGATGAGCTTCTGGACGAGCGGAATGAGATCGGGATCGGCCTGCTCGTCGATTTCCTCGAAGTAATTTTCCTCCGGCCGAACCTCGTCGCCGAAACGCAGCGTCCAGAGCACGATGCCTTCGCCGCGCGGCTCGAGGACAACGGCACGCTCTCGGCGGCCCATCACAAGCTTCGACACGCCGAAAACCTTGTCGGCCTTCATGGCATCCCTGATCACCGCAAATGCCTCGTTGCCGACGGCGTCGTCCGGCATCAGGTAATGCGGCTTCTCAAGGTAGATCCACTCGATGCTGTCGGCCGGGACGAACTTGTCGATGTCGATCGTCTTCACCGTGTCGAGCGCAACGGCATCCAGATCTTCCTCGGTGAGGATAACGTAGTCGTTCTCCCCGCGAGCGTAGCCCTTGGCTTCGTTCTCGTCCTTGACGGGCTTGCCCGTGACGGAATCGATGTACCGGGAGACGACGCGGTTGCCCGTCTCCTTGTTGAGTGTATGGAAGCGAACCTTCTCGCTTTCGCTTGTGGCCGGGGTCATAGCAACGGGGCAGGTGACCAGGGAGAGTTTGAGATAGCCTTTCCAGTAATATTTCGGAGCCATGACCTATCTCCCTAGCTGGCTTTGCGCTGCGGGGCAGCCTTTGAAGCGGCGGACTTCGCTGCCGCCCCGCGCGCGGCGCGCTGCCTCCCAGTGCCAGTGTTAGCGTTGGCGGCAGTGCGTTTCGGGTTGTCCGCAGCGGCCTTCAACATGCCTGCGCTCTCGCGGAGCGCGGCCAGCAGATCGTTGGGCTTCGAGACCTGCACCTTCTTCGGCTTTGGAAGCGACTTGCCTTCCAGCTTCGCCTTCACCAGGTCCGCAAGGGCGGCTTCGTAGCGGTCATCGAAGGTCGCCGGATCGAACTCGCCCTTCTTGGTGCTGATGATGTGCTTGGCGAGATCGAGCATCTCGCCCTCGATCTTGAGCTTGGGCATTTCCTCGAAAGCCTTTTCGGAGGAACGAACCTCGTAATCGTAGTTGAGCGTGCTGGCGATCAGGCCCTTGCCGTGCGGCCGTATCAGCACCGTACGCATTCGACGGAACAGGACGGTGCGGGCGATGGCCGCGACCATCGACTTCTTCATCGCATCGCGGAGAGCCGCGAACGCGTCTCCGCCCATCTTGTCGGGCGTGAGGTAGTAGGGCTTGTCGAAGTAGACGTCGTCGACGTCGGAGCAGGGGATGAACGCCTCGATCTCGAGCGTCTTGTTGCTCTCAGGGATCGCGGCGGAAACTTCCTCAGGATCGATGATGATGTACTGGCCGTTATCGATCTCGAAGCCCTTGGTCTGGGCTTCCTTTGGCACCGGATCCTCGGTCTCGCTGTCTATGAAGATGCGGTTGACCCGATTGCCCGTGGCCTTGTTGATGGTGTTGAAGGTGATGCGGTCGCTAGTCGAGGCTGCCGTGTAGAGAGCGACGCCGCAGCTTACCTCACCGAACTTCAGAAAGCCTTTCCACTGTGCACGCTGTCCTGACGGCATGACAAATTCTCCGAATCACTAATACGCGACTCAAAGACGTGTCAGGGTGATTCGTTCCGACTCAAAACGAATCATTTTTCAATACTTTACGGAATTTCTCTCCCAAATTGATTCCGCCGTCTCCACTGGTCGAATTGCGCCCGGCAGTGGTGGAAAGCGGTGGCGATTGCTTAGTTCGAGAGCCGCAGCAACCTGCTTCCTCCAGCACCATGCTTAGGAATTCCGCAGCCGCTTCAAGCGCAGCATCATGATCCACTATCTCCCGGGAACCACCGGAATCGTTGTGAGTTTCTGCTGCGGACGTTCATTCCGAGGAGAAGCCCGATGGCACAGACACCGACATCCCGCGGCCGCGCACAGGATCGAGCCCGCGTGGCCGGCGGCCAGGATCACGAGGTCAAGTACGAAGCAAAGAAGGAGGGCGTCTCGAAGGATGCCGTCAAGAAGGCCGTGAAGAGCGCTGGAAACTCACGGAAGAAGGTCGAGGCCGAGATTGGTCGCCGTTAGGCGGCCGAGCGGCGTTGCCCTGTCCACGGACGAGGCAGGTCCCCGTGGATGTCCTGTCTTTCCTAGTCTGGATCATGGCGACGCCGCTGTGTCGTAACGAAGCAGTCATAGCCACGCAGGCCTGCCGCCTCCATGTCTGGGGTAACGCATGTCCAAGTGCATACAGGAAGACCACCTGCTAATGTCGAAGGCGGTCCGTGAATGGTATCGGTACTACGAGGTGGAGTGGGACGATCAAGCGTCCTCGTTTTTGTGTGATGCCGCCATCGAACTCTACAACGAGGGCTGTCGCTCGGTAGAGGAGATGGCGACCGTTCTGATCGGCACTTACGTCGGGCTGGCCGCTACGCGCGTAAACGCGCCGTCTTCGAGCTCAGTGCATTGACCGGCCAATTCAGATCGGGCTGAACTCGACGAATTCGCACTGCATGTGATCCGACCGCGTCTTCATCCAGTCGTAGACATATTCCCCCTGGTCGATTGCCGAGCAGCTCATTCCAGGCAACACGGTACCGGATGGATTGGTCGCCGCTTTCCGAGCGATGTACCGCCAGAACATGCCCGAGGTTTCGGACTGGTCCTTCTCGATACGAGAGAGTTGGACGACACCGCATGGACCTTCGGGATGATACGACCCAAGCTCCACCATTCGTGAAGTCGGAGATCCAGACGAACTCCTGCGTGAACGGGTTCGAGCTGACCTGGCAGGTCCGAAGATCCTTCGCGTGGTCGGCCCTGGTGATCTTCAGGAAGTTCTCCTCGGTCGGATGATCGCACATGCCTGCGAGAGCGCGGAACGTGTCGAGCATACTGGGGTTCGCCTTCGCGTCCTCTCGCAGACGGACCATGCCTTCCTTAAACTTCGCGGCATCCGTCGCGATTCCAGGATTGCGGGCGAGGGCGTCATCAATGGAAATCTGACCGGTGGCCATGCCGAGCCACGCGCCCATCATGTTGCATTCCTTGGGATCGGAGAATTCCTTCACAGCACCCGGATAGTTCTTGCGAGCTTCGTCGAGCTTCTTTTCCAGATCGGCTGCCTTCGCCTTCTTGCGAACAGCCGTCTGAAGGAACTCGCACCGGAGGCGCTGCTGGCCCGCCTGAAGCTTGCAGCTATACGTCAGCGAGGAATCCTCCTGCTGGTTATAGAGCATGCCATTGGTGGGATAGTCTGTGGCGACGGCATCGAACGCCACCATTCCAACTGCAAGCATTATCAGCGTTTTCATCGATTTTCCCCCGTGCTCAACTTTGCTCCGGCAGGAAGGGGAATTCAAGCCTCAGGACACGCCGCATCTTGTGACCTACTAAGGTTCAACGGATCCTTGCCACGACTCGTTCTGGTGTCTAGCTTTCGGTGCTCGCGCTGTCGCGCCGTTGCATAGGCCGCTTCGCTGCCGCAACATTGTCTCTGGGCATGCTCTTCCTGAACTGACGAGGACTCGACATGCTTGCCGAACGTCATATGACACCGGAATCCAACCCCGTCGACGCAGCGATGGCCTGGCACGGAGGGGATCCGCGCGCAACCATCGATGCTCTGCTCAAGGATCGTGAACGGCTGTGCGAACAGCTCGCAATCGCTCGGGCATGTATCAGCAAAGGTTATACGCGCGGTTGGCTGCCCGGCGCTGAATTCGAGGGATGATGACGATAACTGCGGAGACGAGCAGCGTCCCGGGGTTCGTCGCAGAACTCGTAAGGGCGGCGAATGAAGTCGACCGCCTGACCGCGAGCGAAATCGAGAGCTTGTTGGTTCGTGCGATGACCACGGTGCGCGATCTGCGCGAACAAGCTGGCATCCCTGGAAGTGGTACCGAACACGATGCAATCGTCCGTCTGGACATCGCGGCAAAAGGCGTCGTCACATTTTCCCAAACGAATATCTCGGCATCCCTTCGGGAAGCCGCAGATTTGGTCCGAACACTCTGGATCATCGTCGACAGTGGGACGGTTGTGACCTTAAAGCCGTCTCGGTAAACCAACAGCGATCGTCCTTGATCGAGTTCAGTGCGACCCAGGCTAGTAGCTCCCCGGGTCATGGGGCCGGCCGTTGCGATGGACATGGGGTTCTTGCGACTGATCGTTTGTCCGAAGAGAGCACGGCGAAGATGTCCTTGACGCGAGACCGGACGTAGAGCGCTATTGCGCACCCAGTTTCCAACTATCCCCGGATGGGCAGGCCACGCCGTTGAAGCGCGTGATGCCGTCGAGAGATTGCCGACTGGTTACAAAACCGCGACATCCGTCAGGCCCATCGTTACTGGCATCGATCTGTTCGATAACACCCGCGCTGCCCGTCGATGGGTTCGCCCAAGCAAGCGCCGTTGCACCGACGGCACTGTGACCCACCGTATCTGCGATCACGGCTTGATCGGTCAAAGGCGTCTGGTGCTGAATTGCTGACTGGGCGAGGGGCGTCTCAAGCGGGTCGATATGCGAGCATGCCGCCAAAGCCGCGATACTGATTGCCGAGATGGAGTGCTTCAGATTCATCGGTCGGATAAAGCGCTTTGCTTATTGTGTTTCAAGTTACTTATGGTTCACGATGTTGCGAGGTCTGAAGAAAGCGCATCGCTTTGAGACGGCGCGAACGTGTTCTCCAAAGGGGCAAGAGACCTTCAATGAGCACGGCCGGACAATGATCTCTCCGCGTTTGAACCGTTCGCGACGATTACCTCTATGACCAAGTCTCCGTTGCTCGTTCAGCCGACACTCATTAATCTCGCCGTCTGACCGAAAGGTCATTATTGAAATGCAGCGATTCGATGGCCATTCTCTTCAAAACAACAATCAGCGAAAACTCGGCATTCGCGATGATCGAACGGTCACTGTCAGGCCCTTACCAATATGACGGTTACCTCAATGTCGTTCGCGATGCGGGCGAGACGGCATTGTCTTGGGGGCCGGCAATGCATGCCGAGGAGTTCAAGGCAGAGGTCAGCCAAATCCTACGGCAGACTTGGGATGCTGCCCGCTTCTGGGTCATCTATGAGCGCCGCGACGACCGGGGGGATCCAAAAGGGACTGAGATCCGTAACGCGGCTTTCCGCCTGACGCGCGGATACAGCGGCGTTATCGTTGTCACGCTCAGCCTCCTTGGCAAGCGCGACAGCGCCAATGACCTGGAACTCGTCTTCGTCTGCTTCGAGCAGGATTTTCACAGAAGAAATTTTCGCGTGCGCTACGAGGGCAAGCCAATACCAAACCAGGATTGATGTTGCTCTTCTGAACGCGCAACGGCGTGCGGCGATTTGTCGGCGGCATTGGACGAGAGGCTCGGCCGGACTCAGGCTTGGGGGCTAAGGCGACCTGAACATGTACGATATCATGCTTCTTTTCCTTGCTGGCCTGTTAGCAGGTAGCATGAATGCGTTGGCGGGCGGCGGGTCGTTCGTATCCCTGCCTGCGCTGATATCGGTCGGAGTGCCGTCGGTAGCCGCAAACGCGACAAGCACCTTAGCCTTGTTTCCCGGCGGCATGGCGAGCTCGTGGGTCTACCGTGACGGGGTTAGGAGTGTGTGCGGTGTCAATGTCGTGCCCATTGCTATCGTGACGGTTGTGGGTGGTGTGGCCGGAAGCATTCTATTGCTGCTAACCCCATCGAGGATTTTCGATGGTATCCTGCCATGGCTTTTGCTGGTGGCGACATTGATGCTGGCGGCAGGTCCGAGGGTCAGCGCCGTATTCCGGACGCAGGCACGTCCGAGTGTTCTGACCTTCGCAACGGTTCAATTCTTTCTCGGTCTTTATGGCGGCTATTTTGGCGGCGCGGTGGGTCTTATGATGCTTGCGGCATGGAGCGCGCTCGGGGGCGGGGCCATCAAGAGCCTGAATCCGACAAGAATGGTGATGGTCACTGCCGCCAACGCGGTCGCCGTCGTCGTCTTCGTGGTTGCTGGGGCAATCGTATGGCAGGAGTGCATTCCCATGACGATTGGAGCCGTTATCGGCGGATGGATCGGAGCCCACATCGGACGTAGGCTGCCATCATCGGTCGTTCGGGTGCTAACCCTCACGGTCGCCTTTTTAACGACCGCGGTGTTCTTTTCGCGAGCTTACCTTTGAGCGGAGGTCCGGCACCCAGCGAGGCAGGCTTTAACCCCGGAACATCCAGCTTTGGATGTCCCAAAAACGGGAGCCAGCGCCCGACAGTCGGCGTGGCCTATCGAGAGATGGCCGCCATGCACCGGGCGGCCGCAACCGCCTACGGCACCACTGGCTCCCGGGCAGCCAATCTTTAGAGTTGGTTCTTCGAGGCGACAACGTCGCGGAGCGAGATGAATTCACCGTAGGTATTTTTCTTCGATGACTTTTCAGTGGCTGTGGACGGTTCCTCGTTACGAGATTGAATCCATTCGTCCTTCCGCTTCAGCAGCATGGGGAAAGGTTGCAGTTCGCGGAGCACTCGCCAGCATATGTACATTGACTCACATTGCCCAAAGGAACAAATAGAGAACGTACTCGCTTTCGAGTGAGATGAAAACCTGATTTTGAAGAAGGCTTCGAATGGCGCAGAACGGCGCGAACCCCATCATTTGCGATCTTCGAGACCGCATCCAGCATCTCGAAGGCGCGGTGGCTCGCCCTAAAACGGTCCTGCCATTTGGTGTTTCCGAGATCGATGAGCGGCTTCCGGGCGGCGGACTGGCATATGGCGCGATCCACGAATTCGCCGGAGGTGGGGCAGGGTCGGTTGATGGGGCCGCAGCCGCGCTTTTTGTTGCCGGTGTCGCGGCCCGTACCAAGGGCAAGGTGGTTTGGTGTCTCGCTCGCCCTGATCTTTTTGCCCCGGCGCTGGCACAGGTCGGCCTCCACCCTGATCGTGTGATCTATGTCGAAGCGATCCGTGAGGAATATGTCCTCGAAGCCTTCGAAGAAGCCTTGAGGTTCGGAGGGCTTGCAGCTGTCGTCGCCGAACTGGTCCGGTTGCCGATGGTAGCTTCGCGCCGCCTTCAACTTGCCGCCGAAGGGTCCGGGACCATCGGTCTGGTGATCCGACGATGGCGGCGGCAGACCGAGGCCGGAGATTTTGGGCATCCGACAGCTGCGGCAACACGGTGGCGAATATCGGTTCTGCCGTCCGAGCCGCTTCGGGTTCCAGGTATCGGCCGGGCGCGATGGCTGGCGGAACTGATCAGGGTCAAGGCAGGTGAAAGTGCGGATTTTGAAGTAGGTGCATGTGATGCCCAGGGTCGTATCAGTCTTTTTTCCGACGCTGGCAACGGATCGGATCAGACGCGCCGATCCGTCCATACCGGCTGAGAGCCCGCTCGTCGTTGTCGCACGGAGCGGCTCGAAACGCTGGCTGTCGGCCGTCGATCAGAACGCAGCAAAGGTCGGCCTGCACGTTGGCATGGCAGGCGCAAAAGCACAGGCACTTGTCCATGGCCTGCATATGGTTGACGCCGATCCGGCGGCCGATCTTGCTGCACTCGAACGCCTGACGCTCTGGGCGCTGTCTCAATATTCACCGGTTGTGGCAACCGATCCTCCTGATGGCATCGTCATGGACACGGAAGGGGCCGATCATCTGCAAGGCGGCGAAGAGCTGATGCTGTCCGGTCTCGTGAACCGGTTTCTTGCACGCGGTCTGCCAGCACGTGCTGTCATTGCCGACACCTGGGGAGCCGCATTCGGGCTGGCGCGGTCCATGAGGGCTGAGACGAAGGTTATTCCAACATGGAAGACGGCCGACGCTGTTGTACGACTTCCCCTCTCGGCATTGCGGTTGAGTGCCGAGACGATTGTCGGCCTGCGCACGCTCGGGTTCAAAACGGTCGGCGAACTGGCTGCGACACCGCGTGCGCCACTGTCCCTTCGCTTCGGTCCGGAGATCGGCCGTCGTCTCGACCAGATGTTCGGCCGCGTAGCAGAGCCCATCGATCCCATCCGCTGTCCGGAGATCATCGAAGTCCATCGTGCTTTCGCCGAGCCGATTGGCGCTGCTGAGACCATCGGAAAATACATCTCGCGGCTCGTGACCAAGCTCTGTCTCGAACTTCAGGCTAAGGGGCTTGGTGTCCGGCGCACCGATCTCATTATCCACCGCGTTGACAACACCATTCAGGCGCTGCGGGCGGGGACGGCAAAGCCGGTGCGAGATGTCGTCTGGCTGACGAAACTCCTCCATGATCGCATCGAGAGGATCGATCCCGGCTTCGGTATCGAGAAGCTCAGCCTTGCCGCAACGATGGTCGAGCCGCTGAAGGACAGGCAGATGGTTTCCGGTCTTGTGGAGGCAGCCGACGTCGACGTTACCTCGCTGATCGACGTATTGGGTAACCGTGGAACACAACGCATTTATCGTCTGGCACCAGTGGCCAGCGACGTTCCGGAGCGCTCGGTACAGCGGGTCTCACCGGTTGCCGAGGAAGACGGCCAGACGTGGCCGATGATCTGGCCGCGCCCGGTGCGCCTGTTGGACCGCCCGGAACTCATCGAGGTGATCGCGCTGCTCCCCGACCATCCTCCCGTTTCCTTTACCTGGCGCGGCAAGCGTCGGCGTGTGAAGCGAGCTGACGGACCCGAGCGCATCTTCGGGGAATGGTGGCTGCGAACATCCGAATGGACCGCCGTCCGCGACTATTTCACCGTCGAGGACGAGACCGGCGAGCGTTACTGGATTTACCGATCAGGTGACGGCGTTGACGCGGACACGGGCTCCCATCGGTGGTTTATTCACGGGACTTTCGCATGAGATACGCCGAACTCCAGGTCACAACGCATTTCAGCTTCCTGCGTGGCGCATCCTCGTCCGACGAGCTGTTTGCCACCGCCAAGGAACTCGGCATCGAAGCTCTCGGCATTGTCGACCGGAACTCCTTGGCCGGTATCGTTCGAGCACTGGAAGCGTCGCGAGCGACCGGTGTCCGCATGGTCGTCGGCTGCCGCCTTGATCTGCAGGACGGCATGTCGATCCTGGTCTACCCGACGGATCGTGCGGCCTATTCGCGTTTGACGCGGCTGCTGACCCTCGGCAAGTCGCGCGGCGGCAAGGCGAAGTGCATTCTGAACCTTGAAGACGTTGCACTCTACGCCGAGGGCTTGCTCGGCATGCTTGTTCCCGATCTGCCGGATGAGACCTGCGCTATCCAACTCCGAAAGATGTCCGAAGTTTTCGGAGACCGGGCCTATGTTTCACTATGCCTGCGCCGTCGACCGAACGACCAGGTTCGCCTGCACGAGATTTCGGACATGGCAGTTCGGCAAAAGGTCAAGACCGTCGTCACCAATGACGTGCTGTTCCATGAGCCGTCCCGCCGCCAGCTTCAGGATGTTGTGACCTGTATCAGAACGCGCGTGACAATTGACGATATTGGATTTGAACGCGAGCGCCATGCGGACCGGTTTTTGAAACCGCCGGCCGAAATGGAACGGCTTTTCTCGCGGTATCGCGAAGCGCTCGCTCGAACGATTGAAATCGTCGAGCGCTGTCGCTTCAGCATGGAAGAGTTGACATACCAATATCCGGAGGAGGCCATCGTTCCCGGCAAGACGACCCAGCAATCGCTTGAGCAGTTTGTATGGGAATGCGTGCCGAGCCGCTATCCGGAGGGCCTTCCAGCGCACGTCGAAAAGACCATCCGGCATGAATTGGCGCTGATCGAAACGATGCGATACGCACCCTATTTTTTGACTGTATTTTCCATCGTCCGTTTTGCGAGGTCCCAAGGAATCCTCTGCCAAGGGCGCGGTTCGGCCGCCAACTCCGCCGTCTGCTATGTCCTCGGTGTCACGTCCATAGACCCGGAAACCAACGATCTGCTCTTCGAGCGTTTCGTCAGCCAGGAACGCGACGAACCTCCGGACATCGACGTCGACTTCGAGCACGAACGCCGCGAGGAGGTCATCCAATGGATTTACGAGACTTATGGCCGCAACAAGGCCGCACTCTGCGCGACTGTGACGCGATATCGCACAAAGGGTGCCATCCGGGATGTCGGTAAGGCGCTGGGCCTGCCCGAGGACCTGATCAAGGCTCTGTCGTCTGGTGTATGGGCATGGTCAGAAGCCGTCGGCGAAAAGCAGGTCAGGGACCTCAATCTCAACCCTGACGACCGCCGTCTCGCATTGACGCTTCAACTGGCGCAACAACTGATGGGAGCCCCACGCCATCTCGGCCAGCATCCGGGCGGTTTCGTGCTTACCCATGACCGGCTCGACGACCTGGTGCCGATCGAGCCGGCCTCCATGGTGGATCGCCAGGTCATCGAATGGGACAAGGACGATGTCGAAGCCCTGAAGTTCATGAAGGTGGACGTGTTGGCGCTCGGTATGCTGACCTGCATGGCCAAGAGCTTTACGCTTCTCGCGCAGGAGAAGGACATCGATCTCGATCTCGCGACGATCCCGCAGGAGGAGCCCAAGACCTATGCGATGATCCGGAAGGCCGACACGCTCGGCACATTCCAGATCGAGAGCCGAGCGCAGATGTCGATGCTGCCGCGTCTAAAGCCTCGGACCTTCTACGACCTTGTCATCCAGGTGGCTATCGTCCGGCCGGGTCCGATCCAGGGCGACATGGTGCACCCCTATCTCCGTCGCCGGGAGGGCAAGGAGAAGGTCGAATACCCAACACCCGAACTGGAAGCGGTGCTTCACAAAACGCTGGGGGTGCCGCTGTTTCAGGAGTCTGCCATGAAGGTGGCCATGGTTTGTGCCGGTTTCACTGGCGGTGAGGCGGATCAGCTCAGAAAGAGCATGGCGACCTTCAAGTTCACCGGAGGCGTGAGCCGCTTCAAGGATAAGCTTGTGAACGGGATGGTCCGCAAAGGCTATACGCCGGAGTTCTCGGAGAAGACCTTCAGCCAGCTCGAAGGATTCGGCAGCTACGGCTTTCCGGAGAGCCACGCTGCATCGTTCGCCTTGATCGCCTATGCAAGCAGCTACATCAAATGCCACCATCCCGATGTCTTTTGCGCGGCGCTTTTGAACTCGCAGCCGATGGGCTTCTATGCTCCGGCCCAAATCGTGCGCGATGCCAGGGAACACGGCGTCGAGGTTCACCCGGTGTGCGTCAACCAGTCCCGTTGGGATTGCACGCTGGAACCAGTCGAGGGCTCGGACCGACATGCCGTGAGGCTGGGAATGCGGATGGTGCGTGGCCTTGCCACTGCGGACGTTGCTCGGATCGTTGCAGCCCGCGCCGATCAGCCATTCGATAGCGTCGACGACATGTGGCGTCGTTCCGGCATTCCGGCTGCATCGCTGGTGGAGCTTGCGGAAGCGGACGCCTTTCTGCCGTCGCTCGGACTGGAGCGTCGTGATGCTCTTTGGGCAATCAAGGCGCTTCGTGACGAGCCATTGCCACTGTTTGCGGCGGCTGCGGAGCGGGAGGCCAAAACAATTGCGGAGCAGCAGGAACCATCGGTCGAACTCAGGCAGATGACACAGGGGCACAATGTCGTACTGGACTACGGGCATACCGGGCTGACTTTGCGTGAACACCCCGTCAGCTTCCTGCGTCGGGAGCTCGCGGAACGCCGGATCGTCACCTGCGCGGAGACGAGGTCGGCCCGCGACGGCCGGTGGCTGATGGCGGCTGGCCTGGTTCTCGTGCGCCAGCGGCCTGGTTCGGCAAAGGGCGTGATCTTCATGACCATTGAAGACGAGTCAGGCGTCGCCAACGTCGTCATCTGGCCCAAGCTGTTCGAACGGTCAAGACGGATTGCGCTGGGAGCCCCGATGCTGGCGATCAATGGGCGCATTCAGCGGGAAGGCGATGTCGTTCACCTGGTTGCCCAGCAGTTGTTCGATCTGTCAGGAAGTCTGACGGGTCTTGCGGATCGCGATCTGGAATTCCGATTGCCGACCGGCAGAGGAGATGAGTTCGCTAACGGTACACCCGGCAGGCCGGATTCGCGCGAGCCGTCAGGTCAGGGAATGAAATCGCGGGATATTTTCATCTCGGACCTTCATGTCGATCAGCTCAAGTTGAAGAGCCGAAACTTCCATTAGGAGCGGATGCGCAAACAAGGCTCGGACCGCGGCCACTGACTCCAGATCCCACTCAATCTTGGCCATCGAAAAAAGTGCGCTGAATTGCTGCCCATTCATCTGGATAGGGCTCGTGATCTTGCGGAGATTCCGCCTCGTACTCGCCCCAGCCTTGAAGCTTCCAATACTTGGTCATGGCGTCGAAATGGCTATGTCCCGTCAGCTCGGCGGCCTTTACCGCCTCTGGTTTGAGGAGCGCCCTGAAATCATTGCCCAGGGGGCCAGCAAGACAAAGACCAGGAAGCATCTGACCATCGGCTTCGGGATCGAGCCAGACTTCGTGGATGAGTTCATTTTTCATTGGAACGCGCTATTACATTACGCATCGAGCGGACGTCGGTTGGCAATCGAGATCAGTTCCTTGAAGTGAGTAACAATCCTACCTTCGCGACTCGCGTCCTCAGCCTCCCAACCGAACTTCCACGCGTCGTGACGCGCAAGCCAATCCCCGAGAGCACCGGCATCACCAGTGGGCATCCTATGGGCCGCGAGGTATGGGTTCTCGTGGGCTTTCAGGTCGAGCACCCGCGCCCTTGAGCCTGCTTCCTGTATATCGATCAGCTCTTCAATTGTCATACGCGATCCCCCTCGATGTCTGCGACGGTAGCATCGGAGTTCGCGCATGCAAGCGAATGCTTAATTATGGGTTAATTTGGGACAGTTGTTAGTGGAGCGCCTCTGGTCAGCGATGCTCAATGGCTATTAAAAATTTGAGGATGGAGCTTTACGGCGGGTTTAGGTTGAACAGATAGCTATCTGGCGACGCGAAAGTGGTGGGGACTGGGAGACTGCCGTTCATGGAACATTTCGGATCGTTCGTCACGTTGGCAGCAATTCCGTATTTCATTGGTTTCTTTGCCCTGTGCTTTTGGTGGCGTTGGTGGTTGCTCGTACCCGCTGGGCTCGTCGCGGCAGTTCTGGCCAAAGTCGAATTCGCCAGTGTCAATGCCTCGGACGGGGCTGGCGCAGCATTCGGGATCATCCTCGTGATCTTCGCGATGATCGGGGCCGCCAGCGGTTTCGTGGCGAGTGGCGTTGTGGTGATCGGCCGCATGACCCGACTGCGGGCTCTGCGGGCCGTATACGTGCTTCCTGTCGTCTTCATTTTAGGCTTCGGAAGTTTTTTCGCGGTCACCTGGACCCAGCAGAAAATCAGGGAAGCTCGCTATGCACCGCCATCTGCCGCATGCCTCGACAACCTGCATCCTGCCCGGATTGCCGGTGTCGCTGTCGCGATTCCGGTCGCGCCTGGTATCTTGCTCTACGGCGATGGAACGAGTGACAATCATTACATTCTCTGGAGCAAATGCACGCGCCTTCTGCAACGAGGCAGACGGAGGCAGCGCGACCTTGAAGTCAGTGGTCTTCATGCTGGATGGCAGTCCGGCGCGGAGAGAAATGGAGACCAAACGACCGTTCTGCTCGCGCCCGCAACCTGAGTATCCGTGGGCAGAGATGGCTTGTCACCTGATCCCGACCGACGTTATTCCCGATAAGCCTGTGCAAATGACGGTTTCCGTCAAGGCTCCGGGCTTTGATCCTTCGGTGCGCGAACGCGAGGCTATGTTGAAGACCCAGGCAATTGTGGCGTCCGACGGCCTCAGAACCTATCGCTCGCAAAACGACTTCTATCTGCAGCGGCCGGATGGATATTTCGCCCAATGCCACGACCATCGCTCGAAAAGCCAACCCTGGCTCTCCTGCACGGCAACAGAGGAACTTTCAGACAAGCTCGCCATCTCGTACGATTTCAGAACCACGGCCGAGATTTTCATACAGCAGTCGGCGGCTGTTGCGACCAATGCCCGTGCGATTTTCAATTCTCTCAAACCATGACGTGCCAGTAGACTCCGATGTGCGGAGCTTGGCCAAAAGGTTCAAACAAGCTGAATTGGCCCGCCGCGAGGCGATGTGGAGATGGCGTCAAGGTCATCGACCATGCCCTCCAGTGTATTGACGCGCTTCTTCGAGCGGCTCAAGTTCATCAGATGGACGAAATATATCCGCCTGATGTGCCAAACAACGATCCTGATCGCTTCCTCCGATGCCAGGACGCGCTCCATTTGGAATTCGCTGCTCTCGTCGACCGCGCCGTTGCTGCGGGGTGGCGGGCGGATGAGGTGCTCACGACATTCATCGAATTGGCTGACAACCACGCGCTCATGCTTGCCGCTAACGCCGACCTCGACAGTGGGCTGACGGTCCTGAAGAAAAAGCGTCCTTGACTCCTCCGTCAAAAAGAACAAAATGGGAACATTCCTGCGGCAACCCGATATTCCTATTCCAGCGTGGAGGATTTGGCATGCCCACCATTTTGTACAGAAACGATCAGAAAATCTCGCCAGGCGATGTCATGAAGTTCGCGGTCTACGCGGAGCATGTCAGCAGACAGTGCTATGACGTTTTCGCCGAAGACGGTTCGAGGTCTCGATCAGGAGCTCTGTCCCGTCGAGCGCAGGCCGTGTCTGATTCACTCGATTTTGGAGATGAACCACACTTCTTGGCGGAGACGACGAAGAAGGTTCTCGACCTTCGAGATATGGTCTCTGGCATGTGCTTCGATACGTTCGGAGAGAGCGGCCAGATGGGCAAGTCCATGGACCTTCTCGGCATGGCCCGGGACGTGGACGAAGTGCTCGAAAAGCTCGTTATCTGCCACCTTTCCCCGGAGGAGTTGGAAGAGGCCGAGGCGGAATGGGCACATGAAGCTCAGTTCTATGCGAAGATCGAAGGGGACAATTTGACGCGCGATGGGCCTGGCACCGGGGCGAGCGCCTGAAATCCTACCTAGTCATGATCTCCAGACTTCCGGCATGAAAGCGGCGGCCAGCAGTGTGGACTGCAGGGATGGCCAGAAAAGCGCTCAGATATTAGGCTGGCCGTGACGCGAAGGGGGGGTCGTGAATGTGCAATCTGTATCGCATGGAAGACAAGGATTGGGTTCGCAAATGGGCAGTGGACGTCGAGAGCCTGATTAACTTGATGCCCTCCTATCAGATGAACCCGGACCAAGCTGGGCCGATCGTTCGCAATACGGCGGACGGCCGGAAGCAGCTTGTGCATGCGCGGTGGGGAATGCCGTCGCCGTTTTTTGCGATCAAGCAAGCGGCTGAAGCGCGGGCCGAGAAATTGCGGCAGAAGGGTAAGTTGGTCGATATGGATGTGCTCATCCGTATGGAGCCGGACAAGGGCACCACAAACATCCGAAATCTCAATCTTCCGCATTGGAAGAAATGGTTCGGTGTCCAGAGCCGTTGCATCGTGCCGGTAACCAGCTTTGCCGAGCCCGATCCAGCCAGCAAACAGGACGGCGGAAGCACGCCGAACGCATGGTTCGCGCGTGACGAAAGCAAGCCCTTGATGTTTTTTGCGGGTGTACACGTTCCCCAATGGCAAAGCGTTCGGAAGGTCAAAGACGGCCTGACCACAGACGACCTCTATGCGTTCCTGACGACCGATGCCAACGACGTCGTCAAACCGATTCACCCGAAAGCCATGCCGGTCCTCTTGCTGACGCCGGAGGAGGTGGATGTATGGATGCGTGCACCGTGGGAGGAGGCTAAGGCGCTCGCCCGGCCGCTTCCGAACGCCCAGATCGTTGTGACGTCACGGGAGCCCTATGGTTCGACCATCGTTACCACGTCCGGGGAGCCGGTGTCACAGCCGACTCTTCTCTAGGCAATGACCCATTTCGTAATTCGGCATTTACCAGGTTTTAAACCGGGGCCAGCCCGATCTTGGAAGCAATGGTTGTTTTGCGTACAATCAAATTACTAACAAGGGTTGCGCTGGGTGCTCTTCACTAGGATTGGATTTGTCCTTGCTCAAATTGCGCTGGTCGCAGGGGCTTTAGTCCTTCGCGACCGCGAGCATCTATGGGTCCTTGGCCTGATGTTCGGCTGGTATTGCTTCGCAATGGTCGCCCTCATCGCCGCTATTTGGGTTCATTATAAAAAATCGAGCAGGTTGCCGCGCTAGATGCAGAGCCATTCGGATTCGAAGCCAGGCGGTGCGACGCTCGTGCTCTTTGAGGCGGAACATCTCAAAGCCAATATTCGCAACGCATTGGTGGAAGCGGCTCTGAGCCCATGGCAGCGGAGCTTTCTCTCGGATGTGCTATCCAAGTTGGAAAAGTATGGCGGCCGCGCACGGTTGAGCGATAAACAACGCCTGAAACTGAATGAAATCCTCGGAGGCGATGGAACGCGGCGTCAAGAAGCGGTCACGACATCTCGTACGACCCGGCAAACACGTCGTTCTCGCTTCCGCACGCCTTCCTTCCTGTCACGACGGATCAGGTGGTGGCGCAGGCGGCTTGTCCGGGACGCGGTGGTGGTGGCGCTGATCGTAATGGCCGGTCTTGTCTACTTGGTATTCGAGACTGGACCGGTGCAACCTTTTCTTGGCACGGTCGGCAAGTGGTCGCAAGCGATGGGGCCGGTCGACCAAGCGTTCACTGTCACAGATGGCGATACGGTTCACGTTGCAGGAGAGCGGGCAGGGACGCGGCTAGTTGGTTTTAACACGCCGGAGAAGTTCTCGCCCCAATGTGAATATGAACGCAAGCTGGGAGAGCGTGCATCGTCCCGGCTGAGGGAATTGGTCAAATCCCCCAACCTTCAGCTTACAAAAGTGCCGTGTGCTTGTCCGGCCGGTTCTGAAGGAACGGACGCCTGCAATCATGGACGTAGTTGCGGCGTCTTAAAGGTCGACGGCCGCGACGTCGGACAAATCCTGATCGGGGAGGGCCTTGCCGTCCCGTTCATCTGTGAAGGAAACCGCTGTCCGAGAACGCCTCGACCCTGGTGCGGGTAGCAATCATGATCATTCCGCCGACAAGCCCGCCGAATGGGCGCAGCCTTTTCACGTCCGCTTCCTCGAAGTGCGACAATTTCCGTGAACGTTTGACATGACATTTCTCGTTCGGTTGCTGAGGATCGTACTGTCACAATCGTTTGGATCGTCGTTTTCGCGGCATTGTTCGAGTTTCTGAACGCCATAGATCATCCTGTTTCCAAACTATACGAACGGCGAGCAGCAGTCCCAGTTAGACGCGGGCAGCGTTCTTGTCCCAGATCGGACATGGCGTCCCCTTGAGTGCGTCATGCGACGTTCGATGACATCTCAAATTCATAGTTCGGTGGGAAGCGCGAGCGGCTTATCTCGTCTACCGCTTCGCAGAGAGGAGTGCCCAAGCTCGACGTATCTTCTGAAGCCGGGAGGAAATCCGCTGTGGAGAAGGGGCAGATATTCCATTGCGAAAATCAGCCAAAGCCTGAGCCTCCAGCCTCGTTCTCTCGCTTGACCATTGCTGGTCAACTATTGGCTTGCCGGTCTGGTGATCTATCACCGACCATGCCCCGTTCTCGAGTGCTTGTATCTGGTAGCGCTGCATTCGCAAATATCGCTCGCAAAGTGTGTGGGTAATGCAAAAAATTATGCACGGATATGCAGTTGCGAGCCGGTTGTCGTCTTGGTGACGATAGTTATCGCTGCGATGCCCGCTTCATCGGCCGCGCGCAGAAACGCATCCCGAAATTGCTCCGGAGCGATCTGACCGCTGATCGCGTCGACGCAAGCCTTCACCGCAGTGACATATTCTTCGCCGTCATCGAAAGGCCAGTCCTTGAGCAGCATATATGCAGCGTCGCCGAGGGTGCGGACGATCCTGTGAGCTGGCTGACCGCGCAGAGCCAGCGCGACGGGTGTGAATGCAGAGGTTGCGTCCCAGTCCATTATCGTCGACCTCAGGGCAGGGATCGCAATCCCCGAGGGGTAATATACGCGTGTATTCCCAATTCGTAATTGACGATTGATTACCTCGAGTGACCGGGTGTGAAGGCATGCGGCTGAAAAGGAGTGGGCGTTCTACGATTTCGTATAGTTAGAGACGATCGGAATTTCGCTGGATTGCGGACGCGTTCGCGAGACGAACGTACATCATTTGTTACTTCGCACTTGCGGTAATTGTCATACGATTCAAAACGCTAAATAATAACAAAAATCAGTTGCTTACTAGAAGTTTCTCGACTACGCTTTTTACAGAATAGTTCCGAAATAACCGGCCCTCGCCGGCGATACTCAGCGGTCGTTTGACCTCGCTTGAGGAGGATGATGACGTTGTTTGCCCGACTTCGTTTCTTCGCAATGGTGCAGCGAGTGCGTGATCTCGTCTCGATCCGATACCGAACTACGACGGCAATCTGACGCGTCGTAAACCCTTTGTTCCACTTTTCTAAGATGGTGCTCCCGTGTGGCGCGCCCGAGGTTTGTTATGCAAAAGCAAGCTGTCGTATTCAACGGTCAGGAAGTCGGGATCGCGGTCCCTGTCGAAAACCGCCTCAAATTCATCGCTGTGCGCTTCAATGTCATCGACTTGGACAACAGGCTCTTCGACACGGTTACCGAAATCCGGCGCGCCATTACTGAGCATCTCGCGTCCAGCGGTCGTGCGATCACCTCGCACTGAATGGCAGGAGATATTTTTCTACGTCATGCGGCGTCCGTCATCGGAGGCCGACATGAACGCAATCCCCATCTGCTTCACAACGCTGCCCGATTACGAGAACTCAAAGGTGAAGAATGGTGGACGAAAGACCATCAACCGAGGCGGTTCAATGCCCGACGTCTCAACCATGAAACTCCCGAACACCATCATCGAACTGAATTCTCTCGTGGCTCCGAGGTCGGTTGTCGTGTTGATGTCCGATTGAGGTTCCTTGGGCCCAGCAAGCTGATCGGCCAGTGCTCAGGGATCTTGCTTCCTACTCACGAACTTCAAGCTTGTCGCCATATTTCAAGGCGAGCCGACGGCAGTCCTCGCAATTCAAAGTAATGCCCTCCGCAACGACACTCGCGACGGCGGTCGTGCAAACCGAGACGTCCAGTCTCGCGACATGCAGGATTGCATTACCCAGTAGCATATCGCAGGGCGCGGTCTCGACTTCGGCCCCGCCCACGCTATGCGCGACGACGCCGCGGACGGTCGCCAGCATTCCGCGCTTTCTTAATATGGTTATGTCGGCGTCCCTGGCCATGACGATCTCTTCTGCCGCCCGAGGCGCGGGATGTCCGCCCGATACGCCGCATCTGCAACTAAACGGCCGCGAGACACCGAAGTTCCCATCGCCAATCCAGTCGCGGCCGGACACCTGCGCCATATCCCCATCGGGTCGAAGATCACCGCGCGAGAAATCAGAAATCCGCGCTATCCTCAGCAACGGACATGACCGACAACTTCCCTGGGCTTTCCGGGGCGTTCGTGGGCACCCAGTCGCCAGGCAATTTGTGCGCAGGGTCGTCGGGAGCCCCAGACGGTTCCTCCCATGCGAGGTCGGGTTAGTCGTATTGCAAAGACTCGCGTTCGAGCGCAACATTTGCAAGGTCGTGAAGGAGCTTCTCATGTGTCCGCCAAAAGATGTCGGGCGCTTCCTTCGCGAGTTCGAGCCAAAGCGGGCCCTGCATCGTCTCTTCTGTCCAAAGGAGGCAACCCTTCGACGTCGGAGTGATGATCCATGCGTGATATGCGCGGGAGGATGGCGACGACTTCGGACCGCCCGCCCAGGCGATGCGGCTGGTAGACTCGAACTCGACGACAGACGCCGAGACGTCCTGACCAGCCAAATTGGTTTCAAAACGGCTTCCGAGCCGTAGATGTGTTTGGCCGTCGAGAACGTCTACATGCGAGACACCCGGATAAAAACTAGACCACGCCAGTGGATCAGTCAAAAGAGACCAGATTGTTTCCGGTGATGCGGCAACTTCGAGTTCGTTCGTAAAGTGGATTGGTGACCGGCTGGGAGCCATATCCGCGGGCCAGTGGATTGCTTCGAACATCTTATTTCCTGCGTTTTGGATTGAATGGTGGAGCTGGCAGTTCATATTCACCTGCCGCCTGTCAATTATCAGCCGGGGTCAGACGATCGAGCGAAGGACACCGCCATCGACACGCAACGCAGCGCCGCTTGTGCCGGATGCCTGTTCAGAGCAGACGTAAACGACCATGTTCGCGATCTCGTCCGTTGTCGTGAACCGGTTGATCAACGAGGTGGGACGCATCGTGTTGAGGAAGTTCTGTTCGGCTTCGTCCTGCGTGATGCCTTGTTCCCTGGCCGTCGCGGCCATCCAGTTACCCAGGATTTCGGAGCGGGTCGGTCCCGGTAGAACCGAGTTCACGGTGACGCCTGTTCCGCCAACCAACTCAGCAAGGCCCCGGGATACGGAAAGCTGAGCCGTTTTCGTCATCCCGTAGTCGATCATCTCCTTGGGGATGTTGACCGCCGACTCGCTGCTGATGAACACCACGCGACCCCAGCCACGCTTGACCATTCCGGGGACAAACTGACGGGCCGCGCGCACGCCGCTCATGACGTTGAGCTGGAACAGGTCGAGCCACTCCTCGTCGTTCTGGTCGAAGAAACCGTTGATGTGCGCGGTGCCAAGATTGTTGATGAGGATATCGGCCTCATCGATCTGATCTGCCAGTAGGGTGGAACCCTCCGAAGTCGATAGGTCGGCAGCAACGCCACTAAATTCGGCGTTGGGAAAACGCCTGCGAAGTTCCTTCAACGCGTCGGTAACGCGCTGTTCTCCGCGCCCGTTGACGACAACTGCTGCACCTGCACGTGCCAGCCCTTCGGCAATTGCGAAGCCAATGCCGGCAGTTGAGCCTGTGACGACGGCCTTGCGGCCGTTTAGTTCGATTTTCATGATGGGTATCTCCTAGCGATATTGCGATTGTGAGATCAAGGGCACCGGGCGCGGCGGTCTGTTCGTCTACCGCGCGTCACACCTTTTGGGCGACCTCTGCTTCTGCAGCTTGAGCCAGTCGTTCGACCCAGTCCTGGTGGTAGCTGTAGAGACCGCCAGGGTGCTTGCGTCCGAGCATGTCGAGGAACCACTCGCCCTGTTGCGTTTCCTCTGTCAGGACATGACATCCGCTTTCCGTGGGCGTGATAACCCAGCCGTGGTACGCGGTGGAACCCGTTTTGTCGTCGTCGACCGTCGTCGCCCAGGCCAGTCGCTCGTTTCGGACGTACTCGGTTACGACAAGGCTCATTGGGTAGCCGACAGTTACGCGGCCGTATCGGGTTCCGAGCGCCAGTTCGGGCTCTCCCGACATAATCTTTACCTGGTCCTCGGCAGGGAAATAGCGTGACCAGTTCTCGGCGTCGATCAGCAATTTCCACACCACTTCCGGCGGCGCTTTCACATCGATGTCGTTGAGCGCGTAGATTGCCGATGTCTTCGGATCAAAGCGTTCTGGCCAAATGACATGATCGTACATCGATCAGCCCTCCTTCTTGAAGAAATCCTGGAATATAAGCGGTGCCCAAGTTTTATCCTGCGCCTGCACGAGCCGGCCGCCTTCCGCTATTTTGCCGAGGCTGACCGGAGCAAAGCCAAGCCGCCGGACGAGATTGGCGACCTCAGAGGTTGCTCCCTCGTCGTCGCTCGACAGGAAGACCACACGCCGTCCCTCAGCAGTTTTGGGGTCTTGCGCTAGCACACCAGCTGGCAGGTGATTGAATGCCTTCACAAGTCGAGCGCCCGGCATTGCCTTCGCGATAAGGCTGGAGGACGGCTTGTTACCGAGATCGGATAGCGGTACGCCATAGGCATTGGTGACATCTATGATGGTCTTGCCCTTCCAATCGATCGCTGCCTTGGCGACGTCACGGTGTGCCCAGAAGGGTACGGCGAGAATGATGAAGTCGGCCTTGACCGCTTCTTCAATCGTGAGAGCGCGCAGCACCTCCCCGTGACCGCCCAGGACTGCGGCGACTGCATCCCTCCCTCGTGAGTTTGCAACACCCACCCTGATACCATTGCGAACGAACTGGCTTGCGAGCGCCATGCCGACGCTACCGCTGCCGATGATTGAATAGTTCATGATCACTTCCTGTGAACCGATGTTCCGTCTGTGCTGCCAGAGATTTTGCCCAAAGCAAATTTCGCTATGGCTGAGAACATATGGGCTGGCATCATATCTGATAAGAGGATATATTGAGATGCAATATATCTCCAATAGAGATGGATTGTTCCGGGATGCTTGACGGGATTTCGCTTGACCAATTGCGAACGTTCATCGCGGCGGTGGACGAGGGGAGCTTTTCGGCGGCGGCCAGAAAGCTCAATCGCGTACAGTCGGCTGTCAGCGGCTGGGTCAGTGGCCTTGAATATCAGATTGGCGTCATGCTCTTTGATCGCTCTGGTAGGTTTCCGACGCTGACGCAGGAGGGGGTGCTTCTGCTTGCCGACGCCCGCAACGTCGTCGCTGGAGTGGACATGTTGAAGGCCAGGGCGAAACTGATGACCTCCGGGGTCGAGGCAGAGTTATCAGTCGTGATCGACGTGTTCTTCCCTACGGATGTCATAAGCGCTGTGGCGAAGGAGTTTGCGAAACGCTTCCCCCTGACACCATTGCGTCTGTTTGTCGAAGCTTTGGGAGCGGCATATCAGCCTGTCCTGGACGGCCGGTGCAGTCTTGGAATCTTGCCGCCACTGCCTCAACCGTTTCCGTCGCTCACCAGTGAGCGACTAGGCGAGCTACCCTTGGTTGCGGTTGCTTCGGCTTGTCATCCGCTAGCTGCCTATGGACAACGTATTCCCCGACATGAACTGGCAAAACATGTACAGCTTGTTCTCACTGATCGATCGGACCTCACTTCCGGTCGAGACTTTGCGGTGGCCTCGCCCTCGACGTGGCGGCTCGCAGACCTTTCCACCAAGCACGCGTTTCTCAAGGAGTGCGTGGGGTGGGGCGGCATGCCGCTGCATATGATTGAAAAGGACGTTGCCGACGGCACGCTTACGGTTCTGGACGTGGACGATATGCCACTTTCCGGTTTCATGTTGACGATGTCTGCGTTTCATAGGCCATCGCACCCCCCTGGGCCCGCAGGGAGATGGTTTGTCGATCAGGTGAAGTCGTTATGGCATGGCGCAGATGTCCTTCCGACCTGACCATTTCATATTTGGGTTGATTGATGAATGACGCAGGTCCCAATAGTGCTATGCGTGCTAATCCTTCGACGCCTGCGCCAGTGCCTGTGTATCGACGTACTTCCGGATTTTCGTCAGTTGCCGTTCCGGACAGTAATGGCAAATACCCAGTTGTCCTTCCACGGCTTGTTCGTGGCTTTGACTTTTCCGGTGGCGACGCCGATGACCATAACCCTGTCCGCCATGAACTCAGGAGGCTCCGTGAACGAATTTTCGATCGCCTCCGAAGCCGTCTGAAGCAAGTCTTCGAGTCCACGGCGTCCGCGGTGGGTGCCAGCCAGCGGCCAGTCTTCGCCTGTCTTCGGCAGACAAGGCCAGCCCCGACCTATCGCCGCGAAAAAAGTCCTTCACGCTTGATATTCTCTCCGATTTTCATCGAAATCTCTCCGTCGATCTTTGATCACCGCCGCGACCCTGCCAAGGCGCGGGCGCTGACAGACCAGCTCGCATCAGGAGAGACAACAGGACATACGGCTCCGTCCCAGCCGGAGATATCCAGGGTGTTGCTCGGTTCTTGCCGTCGCACCAATAGAATTGGAGACAATGGACAAGCAAATTCGTTTGCTTACCAGCCATAACGGCATCAAACTGCGTGGGAATATCAAGAGGCGCACGACTAAAAAGCATTCGCATTCGTGCCGCAGACTTGGACGCGATGTCGCGTTGGCTTTTGAACTCATCAGCACGACCGGCCGGATCTGGCCCAGCAATGAGAACTAACCGGCGACCATAACACAGCGAAGCAAAAGGAGATGAGCCATGTCAACGTTGTCCTCGCACGATTTCGATTCTGCCGTGCTCTCTCCATCTGCTCCTGCTAAGCACTACTCAAGGTCAATAAAGTTCGTCGACGAGATTGCCGAGCACGAGCCGCACCAGGCCTCAACCACGGTGGATATCTATTCGGATGATAACAACGAGTGGTACTGCCAAGTTTGCCGCGGGGGACAAAAGACCCCAGGCGATGGGTCCTTACACCAAGCGACAGGCAGAGCGAGTTCAAGACGCTCGCAGGACTAGGATAGCAACAAAGGGCACCGCCTGGCTGATCTTTGACAAAACAGAAGAGGGCGAAAGTGACGAGAGCGGCTGAGTGGTAGTGTCAGTCAAGACCTCGCCCTGTTGGGGTGCTGGGGAAGTCCCGGAGAACTCGGGTAAACGGTACCTTGTCGTCCACTGAGAACTCTAATAACGCGTCGGCTCCCGGATAGCGGCATTTTGCCAGACCTCATGCCTTCCGACGCATTATTCCTTGACCAAGCTCCTACAGCTTACGCGTCGTCACCAAAAGTAGGTCTGTTTCGAAAAGAATCTTGTAGTTCTTGCTGTCGAAGTTGTTGTCATTGGAAGAACGGGCATCCGAAGAGCGTGGAAGATCGCCCTCGGACGTGTCTCGCAACGAAGCCTTCGGCATTCAAATACAGGTGGTCTTTCGAACTGCCGGCGGCGACAAAATTCAAACGTATGGGAACGCGAGATGGCAAGAGCGAAGTCATATCGTACAATTGCGGTTGCCAATGGCATTGCGGCAGACAAAGCGTTTGGCGCGGTCACGCCCCCCCTTTACCTGTCCAGCAATTTCGCGTTTTCAAAATTTGAGCAGTCGCAGGATTATGAATATTCTCGAACCTCCAATCCGACGCGCGATGTTCTAGCTGATACCCTTGCTAAGCTGGAGGGCGGTTCAGGCGCTGTGGTCACACCCACGGGTATGTCGGCGATCCATCTTCTCCTTAGTCGCGTGCCGGCCGGTGGGCTTGTGATCGCACCATATGATTGTTATGGCGGAACTTACCGTCTTCTTGCAGCCTTGAAGGAACGCCATCAGTTGGATGTCGTCTTCATTGACCAAAGCGATAGCGCTGCCCTCACAAGCGCAATTCAGAGAGAGCCCTCGCTAGTTTGGGTGGAAACGCCTAGCAACCCGCTCATGCGCGTGGTCGACATCCGCGGGATCGTCGAACTCGCGGGAGGATGGAACGTCAAAGTGGCGGTTGACAACACATTTCTCTCTCCCGCGCTTCAGCAACCCCTGGGCCTTGGAGCGGACTACGTCGTCCATTCGACAACGAAATATCTCAATGGGCATTCAGACGTGGTCGGCGGCGCAATCGTCGCGTCCGATCCGTCTGAAGTCGAGGCCCTACGATCCTGGGCAAACATAACAGGCGCGACGGGATCGCCATTTGATTCATACCTAACTTTGCGTGGCATCCGAACTCTGTTTGCACGGGTTGAGCGGCAGCAGTCCACGGCGTTGGTCATAGCAGATTTTCTCCTCCAGCATCCGGCGGTCTCCGCGGTCCACTATCCGGGTCTGCCCTCTCATCCAACACACGGCATCGCGGCGCGCCAGCAAAGAGGCTGGGGTGCGATGCTAAGCTTTGAATTGAAAGGTGGGATTGAAGCCGTTCGACCGTTTGTCGCTTCGCTCGGTATTTTCACGCTTGCTGAGTCGTTGGGAGGCGTCGAAAGCCTCGTTGCGCATCCGTCAACAATGACACATGCGGGGATGAGCGTCGAAACACGGAGACTGGCAGGCATCACGGATGGATTGTTGAGAATGTCAGTTGGGCTGGAGGCTGAAGAGGACCTGATTGACGACCTTACGCAGAGCCTGTCACTGATTGCCTAGAGGCAAGACCACCTCAACGTTGCGTGGTTTCAGGCAGTCGACAGTACCTGCCACGGCTGGCCAGGATTGGAAGCCAAGTTCACGAGCATCCAGTAGAACAGGAACAAGGAAACGAGGTAGATAGTATTATTGAGGTTGATGGACTCGGTCACGGGATTGCCTCCAACGGAATTTCTGCATGCCTCCTCTCACTTAATGATCGGCAGCGAAGAAACCTGGTGGCGTGGTGGTGGAGAGGAGGGATACCATTCCAGTGTCGTCGAACCGCTGGGACAATTGCTGCACTCCTACAGGAGATCTTTGCCGCCGGGCCCCACAAACTCGATACGAAAACCCTGAGCCCGTGCGCTTTTGATAAATCGATCCGCGCTCAAGACATCAACGGTGATCCTTCCGCCCAGACAGTGACCGAACGGTTGACTTAGTTCCGTGCGAACCCAGGCATCGGCTCTTTCCGAGCGGATGGAAATCTCCCACTGATCGACCGTTTTGTGATCGAGCGCGAGATCGCAGTTGCTGTGTTGCGGCGCAGGGCATGCCGCTCCTGAATGCTGCGCTTCGCTTTTCCGTGAACGATTGAAATCGGTGGGCATCGAGACGCTCCTGCCTGTTCCTAAGCCATCAAGATCTCTTCGGCGGGACTGAGATCACTATCTGTTGTGATGATGTCTTTGGCTGCAGGACATCATTCTCCGGTCATTTCTCCGCCGAAGTATCGGATGCGCATAACACCTCACGCGGTGCTTGTGACGGCATGTCGCATTGCTGGTGGGATAGACGCGCAGCGCCGCAGCGCATCATCGTCAACCGTCGATAGCAACCAATCTGTGCTGTTTTTCAAAGATATGCAAACGGAACTTATTGCTGGTTAACCACAAAAATATTGCATTAAAAATGGAGCGCTGGCCAGGCGCGCGCCTTATGTAACGAATGCAGGAATACACCATCCGTAGAATGTTTGGTCGCGATAGTTTGTCATTCCCGCCGTTTCAGTTCGATGGCGAATGGCTAAACGAACATCATTACGACGATCGCGCCGATGACGATCATGACAAGCCCCCCTATCAACATGGGCAACAGACTGTTGCCCTGATCGACCTCCGAGTTTATTTGCTTTGTTACCGGCTCATCGTCAGTTGATTTATTCATGCTTGCCTCCATTCGAGAATACCTGCGGCGGTCCGGAGGTGCCTCGCCAGCATAAGCGGGTGACGGATGTCTCTCTCCTCCAGCCGATGCGGGGCGGGCTCTCCCTTCTTCATCAGCTGACCAAGCGGCTCCGATCCTACACTGACGCCTATACCCGCCGTCCGTGTGCTACGGCGGAACCGGGGCACGATAGCGCTCCATCGAAGAATCCCTGGGGCGTCAGCGCCAAGTCAACAAAGCGTGCAGCGATCAAGGATCATCTGGAAGAGGGGCATCGCTTCGCCAAACATTCTCGGCATCGTCGCCAGGTACAGTCCACGTTATACCGGTCTTAAAGACTCTGACCGACACCTAAGAACTGGGTTGCCCGGCATCGAAGGACCGTAAGGTTGCACCCCGACGGTTCACATTTCCAGATCTAGTTCGAGCCCACAATCCCCAGGTAAATGAACATTGTCAATACCGGATTCCGGCGGCTCCTATCCAGCGACATTCGCGCGCGAAACGGTTTTAGATCATGAAAACTGCACTAAACCGCTGCTTAAATTCATTTGTCTGTTGCTGGGCAGATGATAGGCTTGCATTCAATTGGCTGGGCTGACGCTTGCATACATTGGCCGGAGAGCAAAAATCATCAGCTTGTTTTCACTGCATGTGAGGATCAGTCAGCTTGGCAATCCTTAGCAAAATCCACGGCGTCCTTGATGCTGCGGACGACACGGACACAATCGGAACATGATCTCTCTATCGTTGTTTCAGCAGCATCTCCTCGAGGACGACGGCGTCGTTATGCGTCTCGTCATGAGCCGAGTAGACGAGCGTGACCGTGCCCTCCGCCATCAGCGCGCGCAATCGGTCGAGTTCGTCACCATGCTCTTCAATTTCCGCCATATACCGCCGGCGGAATTCGACCCAGCGGGCTGGATCATGTCCGAACCATTTCCGAAGATCGGTGCTTGGCGCGAGCTCCTTCAACCAGTGATCGATCGCCGCTTCGGACTTCTTGATCCCGCGCGGCCACAGCCGATCAACCAACACGCGGATGCCGTCGTCGGCGGTCGGGGTCTCGTATGCCCGTTTCAATTTCACTCTGTCGGAGATTTGTTTAGTCATCGACTTCGATCCTCGCTGTCCGTTGTTTTAAAGCATATAGGATGAGTAATCACGACTGCGAGAGTAATATCAGCCCCTGAACCAGGATAAAGAACTCCATTTATCAATTGATGGAGGTATTGACCTTGAGGAGAAGGACAATGAAGTTTTTCATCGATACAGCCGATACTGCTGAAATCAGCGAGCTCGCCGCGGCGGGCTTTGTCGACGGAGTAACCACAAATCCTTCGCTGATCGCAAAGACCGGCCGACCGTTCAAGGATGTGATCAAGGAAATCTGCCAATTAATCGACGGCCCGGTTTCAGCGGAAGTTACGGCGAAAGACGTCGAAGGCATGATCGCCGAGGGAGAGCTCTTGGCGAGCATTGCTACCAACGTGGCCGTCAAGGTGCCATCTACGTGGGATGGATTCATGGCTTGCCGGGCACTCAGCACGCGCGGGCTGACGGTCAACGTTACCCTCTGCTTTTCAGCCAACCAAGCGCTGCTCGCCGCCAAAGCGGGCGCGACCTTCATTTCCCCATTCGTCGGAAGGCTCGATGATCTAGGGTTGAATGGCATGGAGGTCGTCCGAGAAATCCGCACAATTTATGACAACGATAAATCCTTGAAAACGGAAATTCTGGCGTCTTCAATTCGTACGGCTCTGCATGTGAAGGAGGCCGCGATGGCTGGCGCAGACATTGCGACCGTGCCGCCGGCGGTGCTTAGAAACCTTGCCAAACACCCGCTGACAGAGAAGGGTTTAGCATCCTTCCTCGCCGACTGGGATAAGACAGGGCAGGCGATCCTGTGATCGCTCAACATGGCATCGTTGACAAATTCAGCACCATCGCAGCTGACGCAATCCCCGCGCCGAAGATGAGGCAATCGCTGCAACGTCCAATATTGTGCTGCGGGGCTGCGAGGCGGCCGATCATGCCTGCTTTGGTCTCACGCTGCTGTTCCAAAGAAGTGTGACCTGTTCCTCGGCCGCGGACAATTCCGGGTGCCGAGAACAGTCCGACGGCAGTTCATCTTTCGGTCGCCAACAGTTCACAACTTAGGAGAGCGCCCGGACGGCCGATGAATCGGAGGTGCCTGTCTCTAATATTCGGCGGTCGCAAAACGATATTTTCCGTCCGTTGCGGCACCCTTTGCTACACAAAAATTGCACTAAACCGGTGATTAAAATCGTTTGCGCGATGCCGAGTAAAGGGGAAAACTAGCGCATATCCCGCTTTGGATCCGCACTCTCCCCGCGCCGCTTGCTCGTTCATGGACGGAAGTCAAATGACCTACAAGTCAATCGTACTCAATCTCAACATCGACGGTATGGTTGCCCCTGTCATTAAGCTTGGTGTCGAGCTGGCCCGGCGGTTCGATGCGGTCTTGATTGGATTTTCGGCTGCCGATGTTCCGCCGCCCATCGTGATGGAAGGAGGGACGACCTTCGTAGATGAAAGCATGACGCGCCAGCTTCAGAATATCGAACGACGGATTGAGGACATTCGCGCGGAATTCGGAGGTCTTGCTGGCACAGCGGTTGAGACGGAATGGCGTGGTGCGGTAGGCAATCCAACCCGTTTGCTGATCAACGTGGCGTGTGCGGCCGATCTCATCGTCACCGCGTCGCCCGAGAGTGTCTTTTCTGGCAACGTTCATCGCTCCCCTGATCTAGGCAATCTCATCATTCAGTCAGGACGACCTGTATTCGTCGCCGCGGCCGATCAGAAAAGTATCCGGCTCAACAAAGTCATTGTTGGGTGGAAGAATACGCGTGAAGCCAGGCGTGCTGTTGTCGACGCCATGCCATTTCTGCGACTAGCTCAGGAGGTTCGCATCATTACGATCAACGAAAAAGCCACGGATGCGATTTGGAACAGCCTGAACGATGTTGTCGCCTTCCTTTCCCGCCACGGCGTACAGGCGAAGGTGGAGATATTTCCGGAAAAATCTGACGGTGGAACGATCGTCGATGTGGCCGATGCAATGGATGCGGACCTGATCATATCCGGCGGCTACGGCCACAGCAGATTGAGGGAGTGGATTTGCGGTGGGGCCACCCGCTCGCTGCTCGAAAATGACCGGTTGAATCGGGTCATGTCGCATTGAACACTTGTGCCGGGGGTGCTCGACCGCGGTGGGTCATGACTGAAAAAGATCCGGCATTATGGAGCAGTTGCCACAAACCTGATTAAAGGCTCACGGCACCTTGAGGTGGGATAGGAAATTTAAGGTGAGGGTTCTCGGCGAGGTGTGTTGGCCGACTAAGCAGGGTCGATCATGCTGACCACTCTGGCGACAATTTCGTCGATGGTGGAGGCATCCAGCGTGTCGACATGTTTGGCAGTCTTTTGCTTCACCCGCTCCAGGATGTCGAGTGCTCTCACCTGATTGCAGAGAGCCACACCGGTCGTTTTGTGGCCTGAGATATTGACGGCAAGACCGGCTTTGCGGGTGAACGCACCGCCCGTCGTAATGGGAACTGTAAGGCACATGCCGACCAGATTGATTTCACGAGGGGTGATCACGACACAGCGATGATCATCCCTCATTTCATTGCCTACAACGGGATTAAGGTCGACGAGAAAGACGTCGCCACGCTTTGGAATGTTGCTTCGGACCATCAGAACACTTCGTTACCAACGGGCGTGCTAACATTCCACGAGGCCGCTTCTTTATTGAGCGCAGCCATTTCATCTGCTCCTTCGAGCAGCTCAGCCAGCGTGTATCTTTTCTTTCCCTGCTTCGGGGTCGCCACAAGAGACCCATTATTGACAACCAAGGTCAGCTCTGTGCCGACTTCGACGCCGAGCATCTTCAAAAGCGCGGGAGGAATGCTAAATACGGTCGCGCCGCCCTGACGGCGAATCTTTGCTGTGTTACTCATCTGATGAACTCCAATTGTGCTACTTAAATAGCACATTCTTCGAATGAAGCAAGGTGCCCTGGCAAGCTTCATGGATATTTTTAACTCCTGGCCTTCGCTTGGACTGTCACGCGTCAACGCAATTCGAATCGACTCCGGATGATATCCCTGGTATCGGGTCCTTATGTTGAGATCGATACGAATAGAGCGCTGACCTTCCGCTTCCGTCCTTCGACGGAGCTGTCCGCTTATGTCCTGCGTATCGACCGGAAATCGGAACATGCTCCAGAAGCGAATTCCCATCCTGAGGCCGAACTCTTACGACCCCTTCTTCGCAGGAGACCGGAGGTTCGAAATACGACCAGTGCGCCTGGCCTGACCCGAAAGAAGGCTTTGGACAGCATCCGCTCCTGCGGCCGCATGGTCGCGATCTCGATCCGGAGAAGGTCTGGTCGCTCTCTGAGGATGACGCCCATGGCCTGTTCGTTGACTTCCGCTGGGCGGACAACGGCGGCCAGCCTTATGCCCGCGCTGCGGCTGTTTTGAGCCGTACAGCGTCCGACGTCGCCGCTTTCGATGCTCGGAGCCGGAGTGCCGCGCCGAGTTCTCGGTGACGTCCGGGACCGTGTTCGCCAACCGGAAGCTCTCGTTCAAGAAGATCATTATGGCGATCTGGGAGGAGATCACGGCCGCCAAGGGCATGGCGGCGCTTCACCTGAGCCGCAAGCTCAACGTCCAGTACAAGACCGCCTACGTCCTGTTGCAGAAGCTCCGTGAGGCCGTCGGCCTCCGCCGAGAAACGGTTAAGCTTCAAGGCATCGTGCAGATTGACGGGAAGTACGTCGGCGGCGTCCTCCGCAAGGCCAACAAGAAGGAAGAGCGAAAGGACGGGCGGAAGAAAGAGAATCAGAACGGCAAGCGCATGTGCGTCCTGGCGCTGAGGGAGGCGAACCGACACGCTCCGAACCGCACTCTCACGCGGGTGATCATGGATGAGAACGGCAAGGACGCCTGGGCGGCCGTCGCCAAGCATGTCGACCCGAAGGCGCTCCTGATCGCCGACGAGCATAAGGCGTATGACGATCTCATCGGCCTCGTCCAGTTGACCCGCGTGAACCATAGCCTTCAGTACCAGGAGGAAGACGGCACGAACTCGAACGTGATCGAGAGCTTCTTCAGCCGCGTCGAGAAGGCCTACAAGGGCATCAACCATCGCTTTTCGACGAAGTACCTCGACTGGTACATGGCGATGCTGTCGTGGAAGGAGGACACGCGCTACATGGGCCTGCGCTGGCAGTTCGCCGATCTACTCCGCACGATCACCTCCAGACCGACGTCGCGAAACCTCTGCGGGTACTGGCAGTGCGCCGCCCAGAACATCGTGGACCAGGTGTGGCTGCAGGGTGAGCCGCCGGACTAACGGCTGATTTCCCAGAGGTGACGGCGACCGTCTGCGGTGCCAGCCTGTCGCACCAGTCCCTGCTTCACCAGTCCGTTCAGCGTTGCCGAGAACCTGCTGGTGAGGGCAGATTCCAAGCGTGCCGCTTCGCTTCCGAGGTCGGCCTCGTTCGCGAACCGCTCGGCGATCTCTGCCGTCGTCGTCGGGCGCTCCGCGCGGCGCAGGATGTCGAGCACGATGTGACGGTTGTTCTTGCCCTTCAAAAGTTTGGTGACGCGACCGCTCGCCGTTTCTCGGGACGAGGCGCGGCGTGCCTTCGAAGGCGGCGCAGCCAGTTCGAAACTGGGGTCGTAAACCCTGATCACCGTCTCGAATGCGGATTTCTGAGCTTCGAGGACGACGCTCTCGCGCCGCAGCGCTTCCATCTTGCCGCCGATCTCGACCAACTTCGCTTTCAATTCGTCTACGACTTCCACCATACGCAGCACTCCCAAGGCACCCTCAGGAGATAGCATCAGCCCTCATCGGAATCTTGTGGCAACTGCTCCATAATGCCGAAAAGATCTGAGTTCAGAGAATTTCGGTGCGGCAAGTTTTCCTCTGCCCGACAATCCGGGTGACTACATTCCGCGCAGAGCGATGACGAAGCGGTTAGAGGTCGGGAATCGGGTGAGTTGGAACACCAGGACTACCCACCGAGTTGATCGATAGAGTCATCATGACGCCGGCTGGTTAGGGGAGCAGCGCCGCCCAATATGGCAGCAATCCGGTTGCGTAGATGAGGAGCCAGCTCCTCCTCGAACCAAGGGTTGCGGCGCAGCCAGACTGTACTGCGCCACGAGGGATGAGGCAGCGGGATCACTGCGGGACCATGAACGCGCCATGCGCGGACGGTCGCGGTCATCGAACGCCCCGAAGCGTGTTGCAACGCCCACCGTTGAGCGTAACCGCCGACCAGAAGCGTCAGTTCCACTTTTGGAAGACACGCGAGGAGCGACCGTCGCCAGAGCGCGGCGCAGCGCGGCGGTGGCGGGTAGTCGCCGCCTTTCGGATTGGTCCCGGGGAAGCAAAAGGCCATAGGGGCCACGCAAATTCGCGGGTCTGTATAGAACGCATCGCGATCCAACCCAAGCCACTGGCGCAAGCGATCGCCCGAGGGATCATCGAATGGAAGACCGCTCTCATGCACGCGTCGTCCCGGTGCCTGGCCGCAGATCAAGAGGCGCGTCTCAGTGGTTACCTGAACCACCGGGCGTGGTTCGTGGCCGAATTCCGTAGCACACGCCCGACACGCACGGATTCTCGCAAGCAACGTGTCAAGTTGCACCTCTTCCAACCCTGTGCGTGTTTCGCGGCTCGGCAGGTCGAATTTAGTTGCAGCAGTCTCCACCGTCGCTCCGGTCTTATTGCCGCTCTGCTCTCTGATCGTGCAGGCTGGCCAATTACGAATGTAGGAACTTGAGTTGGATTCGACCAGCTGCGACTTGCGCCGCGCGACCGTTCGCCACGCCAGTCTTAGTTCGTTAGCAGGTCGGCGACGCGACAGAAATCCTTGGTAGCGAGGGAGTCTTAGCAACAATATTGGTGTATTCAAATTCGCGTTAAAATCGTTTTTGTTGAGGGATCAGATGCCATACGCTCGGCCTAAGGCCTTGAGCGAATGACGTCTTGTGTCGAAGCGCTGCCTACCGGATTCGCCCTCGTCGTGCTCGTCAAACTGCAGGCGCTTCCTGTCCGACAAAGTCGCACTGCACGATGAGACTGCTTGTGACTGTGTGGCAGACCACGGACTGGCAGACAGTTCCATATCGTACTGACGCGGTTGTCAGGCCGGCTTAACTTTGCCTGGAGCGAAATCAAGGTTTAACATCATGTCAGCGGGTTCCACCTTTGTAACAGTCACGGATACACGGCCCGTTATTCTGATTACCGGTGGAACCGGGAACCTCGGACGTTCGATCGCTCGAGCACTTGGTCCGGATTACCGCATCGTTGCACTCGATCGGATGGCACATGATGCAGACATCCCGGTATTTGAATTCGACATTAGATCTGACGCTTCCGTCGAGCTCGCCCTTTATAGGTTCCGCGATATGTTCGGCGAGCGTATCGCCAGCGTCATCCATCTCATTGCCTTCTTTGACTTTTCCGGCGAAGACGACCCGCGTTACCAATCCGTCAACGTGGAGGGTACTCGTCGCCTTCTGAGCTCGTTGCAACGATTCGATGTTGGGCAGTTCGTCTATGCAAGCACCATGCTCGTGCACGCTCCGTGCAGCCCAGGAGAGCGCATTGACGAGCGCCAGCCGATTGATCCGCGCTGGGCATACCCGAAATCAAAAGCCGCGGCCGAAGAAGTGGTCCGCGCCGAGCACGGAAAAATCCCATACGTCATTCTGCGGCTGGCAGGTGTTTACGATGAGCGCACAATGGTGCCGACGGTGGCCAACCAAATTGCACGAATTTACGAGCGGGAATTCCAGAGCTACTTCTATTCCGGCAGCACCCTTGTTGGCCAATCAATGCTGCATCGCGAAGATATGGTCGACGCCTTCCGACGCGCCGTCGAGCGCCGCGCAGAGTTGCCGCTGGAAACTGCGATCCTGATCGGGGAGCCAGATGCGATTGGCTACGATGCTCTCCAGGACAAACTTGGCTATCACCTTCACGGCAAAGACGATTGGCCAACACTGCGCTTGCCAAAGTTCTTAGCCGCGGCGGGCGCGTGGATGCAAGGTAGGCTGGAGCCACTGATACCGGATGTCATCGATCAGGGTGAGGAACCATTCATCAGGCCGTTCATGGTTGGCATGGCCGATGACCACTACGCGCTCGATATTCGGCGCGCGCGCGACCTGCTTGGCTGGGAGCCGCGACATCGGTTGACCGACGAACTGCCTCGGCTCATCGCCACTCTCAAGGCCGACCCCGCCGACTGGTATGACGCCAATCGCGTTGCACCTCCGGCGTGGTTCGGCGAGGCCGCGGGTGCCGGAAAAAACGCTGAACTTTTGAGGGTTCAGCGCAAAACACGGCTCAAAACTGAGCACGGCGCAAGCCGCTGGGCGCATTTCGTCAATATCGGCCTCGGCACCTGGCTTCTCACGCAGCCGGCGCTGATAGACGTTTCCGAGCCGCTTCTGCGCAGAAGCGAAATGGCACTCGGCGTCGCGCTCATCGTTTGCGCCGTGCTGGCGTTGTCTTGGCGCGCGTTGTGGGCGCGCTGGCTCTGCGCCGGCATCGGCGCTGTGGTCATGGCTGTACCGTTCGTGTTTTCGACGGCGAACGCCACAGCGTATCTCTCCGACACGCTCGTTGGGGCCCTGATCTTCGGCTTTGCGGTCTGCACCAAACCCGAGCCCGGTCCTTCGGCGGTGGCCGCGCTGACCGGTCCGAGCGTCCCCCTCGGGTGGAGCTACAACCCGTCCGCCTGGACCCAGCGCTTGCCCATCATCGTGCTGGCCCTGATTGGCCTATATGTTTCCCGATATCTCGCCGGTTACCAGCTTGGCTATATTTCGGAGATATGGGACCCATTTTTTGCTGGCTCGCCCTCTGATCCGCAAAACGGCACCGAGGAGATTATCACTTCCTCAGTTTCGAAAGCCTGGCCGGTCTCCGACGCAGCCGTCGGCGGTTACGCCTATCTGCTCGAGATTCTCACTGGCATCGTCGGCTCGCGCATGCGCTGGCGTACGATGCCGTGGCTGGTCGTGCTGTTCGGCCTGATGATCGCACCGCTCGGTATCACTTCGATCGTGTTCATTATCATTCAGCCGGTCATCATCGGCACGTGGAGCACCATCGCCCTGATCGGGGCGGCGGCAGTCCTTGTGCAGATTCCCTATTCGCTCGACGAACTGCTGGCGACGTTGCAATTCATGCGTCGCCGGATCAAAGCAGGCCGGAACTGGCTGCGCGTGCTCCTTTTTGGCGACACCGACGAGGTGCCGGAGAGCGAGGCGGATCAACCCTTCCAGGACGAGTTCGACCGCTCGCCGGGTGCCGTGTTGAAGAGTATGATTGGAGGCGGTGTCAGTCTCCCGTGGGCGCTGGCTCTTTCTGCGTTGATCGGCCTGTTCTTGCTTTTCACGCGCCTGACGCTCGGTGCTGAAGGGAACATGGCGGATGCGGACCATGTGATCGGCGCGCTTGTTCTGACCGTAATTTCGATCGCTGCCGCGGAAGTCGCGCGGCCCGCTCGGTACCTGAATGTGCTTCTAGGGTGCACACTATTCATCACGCCGTTCGTCTTTGAAGCGAGCCTTGTTGGGACCCTCGCGAGCATCGCGGCCGGGGCCGCCTTGATCTTGCTCAGCGTGTGTCGAACTCCAATAAGAGAGCGTTACGGGAATTGGAATCCTTATTGAGTGGAGCGCCGTCCTGCTGCATAATTCTCCCGACTTAGCAAATGCCACAAGACGGCTTAGGATGGCGACTGGGCCGTCATCGTTAGGGGTGGAAAAACGGTGCCGGACAAGACCACGTCAGATTCTCCGGAAAGGGAGCGCCAAGCCGCCGCCGCACGTACTCGTTTTGAGAAAGCTACATTGGAAATAGCCTCAGAGCACCGCTTCGGTGGACCCAATGCGGTATCTACAGAGACAGAGATCGAGATAATGGAAGAGGCCACTCGGCTCGTAAGGGAAGCTCGTGAGGGCGAATAGCAATCTGGCTCTTATGGGATTTGCTACATAATTCTTTAATTCTCTGGATTGCCAATTAAGAGGCCACTCAATCGGCACTGCGCGGAGCGAGTTGTTGTGTTCGCGTAGACCGATGTTCATGCCTCACGTCGTCCCGCCCCCTAATCTGTGATCGCGTTCCAAGAATGAAACGGGAGTTTCTCCACGGAGACTACATTGGAGGTTCTCACGACCAGAAGCTTGCCCGTGAGGTGCACCGGCACTGACCAGGCGAGGTTAAGGGTCTAGCCGGCAAAATGCCAGGAAAATTAGCCCTCGAAGGCGGCAAGGAGCTTCGCCAGTGCACCATCGTCCCGATAGGGAAATGTTCTTTGCACCAACTCTGGGCTCAACCGTGGCTGGAGGCTACGCGCCTCGACCTCATTGTACCTCCGCCGTACTTCGTCACCGCGCTGAGCATGAGCTGCGGCGAGCAAAATTAGGGTCCGCCACGACTTGCTCGGAATATTCTCGAAATCCTCGACGGCGGCATCCGGACGGCCTTGCTGCAATCGGATAATCCCCCTGACGGTCCAGAACCACACAGGCGGATACTTCGTCCTCCTAAAGCATTCTTCGATTTCGGCTGCGGCCTTTTCCAAACCACCAATGTAGTGAAGCAACTCGGCATGATCGGCGCGAATCTCCACGTCGCTCGGCGCTAGGTCGCGTGCTTTGACGTAGTGGGATTCCGCGCCATCATAGTTTCGCATCGACACTTGAACCAATGCCGCCGCGTAGTGTGAGAAGGCATGGTTGTTGTCGAGCCGCAAGGCAATGCGCGAGATTTCTTCGGCGCGATGCAGTCGCTCGATCACTCCTTCCATGGAGAAGCGAAAAGCCAGTGCTATGGCATACGTCGCATGTGCGTCGATGAGCGCTGGATCGAGTTCCGTCGCTTTCTGGAAGAAGCGTTCTGCGTCGGGCAGCAGATGTTTCGCGTCGAGCATCCTGCCGTAAAGAAAATTCTCGTATGCGGACCAGGAAGCCTCCGGTTTCTTCGCAATGGTCTTTGATGCAGTGGAAAGCACTTTGTCAACGACGAGCGACACGATCTCCGCCGCTACCGATTCGATGGCGTCGATATCGCAATCCGCAGGAAGATCGAAAGCCCTCGACCAGAGGATGGATGTCGCCGAGGTGCGCAGGAACCTGACGTTTAACCGGAACGGACCCGCCCCATGAACGCCGGTGCTGACCGTGTAGTCGTGGGAACGGCTGCCCATTTCAGCCGTCGAGGCGGACGCGACGTCGATCCAGTGCCGATCCGAAAGGAACTGTTCGAGGCCGGAGGTGATCAGCCCCATGACGTCCTGCTGATGGGGAAGAGCCGAAGACGCGACCCCAACTCTGACCAGGACTTTTTCCTGATCCAACGATGCTGCCGCTTCAGCAATGCGCGACGGCTCTCCTTTCACGGTTCCCGCGTGACGCGGTTGCCAGTTCCAGACGCGAACGGGGCGCTCGATATTCTTCAGACGTTTTTCCCCACCCTCTACGAACTCGCCGCCGATCCGCGCGGCGATCTGGTGGTAGACACCATCGGTGATGCAAATGCCCCCGGGCACGGCACCCGCTTCAACCCGAGAGGCGACGTTTACTCCGTCACCGAACATATCCGTGCCGTCAACCAGCACATCGGCAAGGTTGATCCCAATTCTGAGAACCATACGAGCGATTTCTGACTCGCGGCGCACCAGTTCGCCTTGGATCGCCATCGCGCATTCGACTGCCCCGGTGGCAGAATCGAATACAGATAAAGTTCCGTCGCCTATCAGCTTGAATATCCTGCCGCCATTACGCTCAATGTTCGGCGCGATTACGTCAGCCTGCAACGCCTTGATCAAAGCAAGGGTCGCTTCTTCGTCACTCTCCATGAGGCGGGAATAACCAACCACATCCGTGGCCATGATTGCTGCCAGCCGTCGCTTGACAGGAACGCTAGCCATTAGCCCTCCGAGTAGTTCCCACAGATCGCATCCACGAAGTTTGGCGAGACTAACACAGAACAGTTTCTCCGTCTTCCGAAGGGCGGAGTGGTCGACTTGACTGTTATCGAAAATTCCAATCGATAAAGGACAGTGTTTACGAGCACGTCGACCGCAGGCTGCCCCTGCAATACGTGGATATTGGACCCCAGCGGCTAAAGAACATAGCGAGGGCCGTCCATGCTTATCGTGTGACCATTCAGCAGACATCCGAGAAGGTGCTCTCGATTTCCGCGATCCAAACCTTCGCGACTAATTGGCTGGCCCCGCGCCTTAGGGCATTCCAGACCGGCCCACCGCGATCTCGGGTTGAGACAGGAAGCTATGAGCCGCGTGGTAGATTTCTCGCGCGAGCCGTTTGGCCTCGGCATTCGCACGGGTATCCATGGAAATCCGATCACAGATTAGGGCGACGAGGACAATGTGGGGGCGCAACACCGGTTACGGTTAAGGCGCAGATCGCTTCGGAAGGTCTCCGACTCGGTGCGTTGGTGAATGAGGTCGCCGAGCGGTCAAGCATCTGCTTGAGGAAGAGTCGGTTTGCGCTGATCGGTGCGTTGAATCGCGACATGGCCGCCGCTTAGCTGATCGGCGAGCACGCGGGATGTTACTGAATTTTCAGAGGGCGATTGCCGCGCGTTTCATCGCGATCGGCCGAATAACGTGTGAAAAAGAGCGGCCCACATTGGATAGAGACCGTTAGAGAATGCGCGGCAGCTGGTCCCATTGATGGAAAGGCGGCGGCGAAGGCAAATGCCACTCGAGCGTCGTTGCCCCTTCGCCCCATGGATTCGCCCCCGCCTGGCGTTTTCGACTGAAAGCCTCCGCGACCGTGATAAAGAAGATAATGAGCCCGACCGTCGAAATATACGACCCGATCGAAGACACGAAATTCCAACCCTCGAACGCGTCGGGATAGTCGGCATAGCGTCGCGGCATGCCAGCCAAACCGAGAAAATGCTGAGGGAAGAAGGCGAGGTTGACGCCTATCAATGTCAGCCAAAAATGCAGCTTGCTGAGCATTTCGCTATACATGTAACCCGTCATCTTCGGAAACCAGTAATAAAAGCCGGCGAAAATGGCAAAGACGGCACCCAGCGACAGCACATAGTGAAAGTGAGCGACCACAAAGTAAGTGTCGTGAAACATGCGATCAATGCCGGGGCTGGCAACCATGATCCCGGTGACGCCTCCGATTGTGAAGAGCAGAACGAAGCCGAGAGCCCAGAGCATGGGTGTCTTGAAATCGATCGATCCGCCCCACATGGTTGCAAGCCATGAAAACACCTTAACGCCAGTCGGAACAGCGATGACCATCGAGGCGAAGGCGAAATAGCGCTGGGTGTCCACAGATAAGCCAGACGTATACATATGATGGGCCCAGACGACAAAGCCGATCGCGCCAATCGCCACCATTGCATAGGCCATGCCGAGATACCCGAAGATCGGCTTCCTGGCGAACGTCGAGATGACATGGCTGATGATCCCGAAACCAGGCAGGATCATGATGTAAACTTCGGGATGACCGAAGAACCAGAACAGATGCTGGTAGAGGATCGGATCTCCGCCGCCGGACGGCGCGAAGAAGGTCGTCCCGAAATTACGGTCGGTCAGAAGCATTGTGATCGCACCTGCCAGCACCGGCAGGGATAGGAGAAGCATGAAGGCCGTCACCAGCATCGACCAGGCGAACAAAGGCATCTTGTGCAGCGTCATGCCAGGCGCACGCATATTGAGGATGGTCGTGATGAAGTTAATCGCGCCGAGAACCGAGGAAGCTCCTGAAAGGTGGATCGACAGGATGACGAGATCGACCGCGGGCCCGGGCTGGCCGTCCGTCGAATAGGGTGGATAAAGCGTCCAGCCGCCGCCATGGCCGAACGTGCCGGGCGCTCCTGGAACGAAAATTGAGGTAATGAAAAGGATAAGCGACGCCACTAGCAGCCAAAACGAGACATTGTTCAAGCGTGGAAAAGCCATGTCTGGCGCGCCGATCATGATTGGCACCATCCAATTGCCGAAACCACCGATAAGCGCCGGCATCAGGACGAAAAAGATCATGACCAGCCCGTGGGCGCTGACGACAACGTTATAGATACCCGTATCGTCAAATATCTGCAGGCCCGGTTTCTGAAGCTCCATGCGGATCAACACCGAAAGTGCGGTACCGAGAACGCCGGTCAGGATCGAAAATAACAAGTAGAGCGTCCCGATATCCTTGTGGTTGGTCGAGAAAAACCACCTAACGAGAAACCGGGGCTTTTGATGATCCAAGGCTGGCGCTGGGTTAGACATAATCTGCTTCCTGCTTTCACGACGGCACGCCAGCGGATTCGCAATCGAGGACGTTTCCAGTCCGCAATGTGCGTCTTTGGATAGATGTTCTGCCGCGGGCGGAGCAGACGCGGACGTTTACCGCGGACATTACTCGCTCCCATTGGAGTACAGCTGATATCGGTCAGGCACTTGAGCTTGGCAGCTCGAAAACTAGAAAGCAAACGCGATTAAATGCTGGATAGATGCAATATTCTTGCATTGAAATGGAGCGCGCCGCGCGGCGAGACCCAATACGCGGAATGAAGAACGGTTCAGCCTGAATCGCGATGGACGCCTGCAGGGTTGAGGTCGAGCTGTGTCATCTTCAATGCGGTACTTCTACCTGTCATGCCGATAAGCTTCAGAAATTTTGCATTGAAACAATAATCAAATTCATTTGTCACATAGATGCAGGTCGCCGTATAGTCGGGGTCACCAGCGGCTGTGCATTTCGATCCTAGCTGTATGCACCCAATCCCAGCCGCCTCGATCGGCACAGCGGGATCCGATGCATCGGACAAAGAAAGGCGACTATCGTGAACGACAGCAAATTGAGACAGGATATCATCGACGAGCTCGACTTCGAACCGAGCGTTGATGCGGCGAACATCGGCGTAGCCGTCGAGAACGGCATCGTCGTACTGACCGGGCATGTTGCCACATACCTTCAGAAAACCAGGGTTGAAGACGTCGTACGTCGCGTGAAGGGCGTTACGGGTATTGCCCAGGAGGTCGAAGTTCGACCGTTCGGCACCAATAAAACCGCGGACGACGAAATCGTGAAACGAGCGCTGGACCTGATTAAATGGAACACCGCCATTCCGGTGGATGTTGTCCAGGTTAAGGTCCAGAACGGCTGGGTCACTCTCACCGGTGACGTGGAGTGGCAATATCAGAAGAACGCTGCGTCTGACGCCATCAAGGGCCTGGCGGGGATATCCGGTGTCGCGAACAATATTACCGTCAAGCCGCATGCCTCGGCCTTCGATGTCAAGAAGCGCATTGAAAATGCCCTAAAGCGCAATGCCGAACTTGAGGCAGCCGCGATCAAGGTAAATGTGCTGGACGGCAAGGTCACGCTTGAGGGCCGTGTCAACCTCTGGTCGGAACGCAATGCAGCCGAACATGCGGCATGGTCAGCACCAGGTGTTAACCTGGTGGTGGATCGGATCACAGTAGCCTGAGCCAAATAGGATGCAAAAGGGGAGCGGATTCGTCCGCTTCGCTTTCCTCTTCCGTCCTGGGTCAGATTTTGATTGGAGGCGCTTATTTTGGCTTCTTCTGTATCACCGACGTTAGCATCCTCGTAGGACGGGTATCTGCTTTAGCGTCGCGCCATCCATCCCCCAGGTTGTCGCGCCGGAGATGAGGATGATGAGCCGCGTCCCGCAGGTCGAACTGGAAGACAGCACAATGCTGCTACAAGCCTCTGTCTCCAGCAAAGATGCCAACGTTTGATGTCGCGTGCCGCAGCATTTTTTCGCTCCTATCTCTTGTCTCTACGTGGGTAACATCCGATTGGCCATCGCCCGCTCGAACTCAAGTTCGGCGCGAACTCCAGCCAAATCCCGATGAACAAAGGCGGCGGCCACCTTCTCGCCGCCGCGTCGATACGTGACTGTGCAGTCATTTTCTGCCAAATTCCCGTCGATCTCCGTCTCGTCCCATCCTTCAGCATGACCGACGTAGGCTAGACTGAGATCGTACTGTTCTGTCCAAAAGAACGGTACGCAATCAAATCGCTCGCGTTTACCGAGCATGTTGCGGGCAGCGGTCTGACCCTGGCGCTCGGCAACCACCCAATGTTCCACTCGAAAGTTCTCGCCGGTAAGTCGGTCGGGCCATCGGGCGATGTCGCCGGCGGCGAAAATCCTCGGGATACTGGTCTCCAGGTATGTATCGACCATTACTCCGCGATCGAGCTTCAACCCGGCTTGCCGAGCCAATGTTAGGCTCGGGCGCACGCCAATTCCTGCGACGACAAAGTCGGCTTGGAGAACCTCGCCATTCTTCAGCATGACGCCATTCGCGCCGATCGCGGCTGCCGTCGTGCCGAGGTGGAAGGTTACGCCACGGCTTTCATGAAGCGCTTGGATGTGCCGGCCGAGGTCGTCCCCGAGAACCCGTTGCATGGGGATTGTTCCGGGCCCGACGACATGCACCTCGACACCCCGAGCGCGGAGGGAAGCGGTGACTTCGAGACCAATAAAGCCAGCGCCGAGCACCACGGCCCGACGGGACTCCACTGCCTCGGCGGTCAGTGCGTGGGCGTCCGCAAGCGTTCGTAATTGGTGGACAGGAGGGCGTCCGTCATCGGCGTTTAGCCGCACCGGATCTGCCCCTGTGGCCAGCAGGAGGGCGTCGTAGGCATGTCGCGTCCCGTCTTTGAGTTCGACGTGCCGCCCCTTCGTGTCTATTACGCTCACCTGCGCCCGCAGCTTGAGGTCTATGTCCTGAGCCTGGTAGAATTCAGGTGAGCGCAACGGGAGCGAACTTTCGGTGGCAGTCCCCGAGAGATAGCCCTTCGATAGATTGGGTCGGTCATAAGGACCTGCCTCATCGGCGCTCAGCATCGTCACACGCCCGTCGTAGCCCTCATTCCTCAGGGTTTCGGCCGCCGCATGGCCGGCAGCGCCGCCGCCGACGATCACAATTGACCGTGGCAGACCGTCACGGGTTGGAAGCGATCGGCGCGCTACCGGCCCGCGCCGCGCCCGAACCATTATGTGACCATCGGTTTGCTCGACGTCAAAACACGGGATTGATGAAAAAGCTGGTGCGCGGAGCGCCTCCCCGGTTCGAAGACTGAAGCAAGCATGATGCCAAGGGCAACGAACTGTATCCTCCACCATGAGTCCGCCATCCAACGGCGCGCCGTAGTGAGTGCACACCGATCCCACGGCGAATATTTCCTCGCCCCGGCGCGCAAGCAACACATGCTCGTCGCCGACACGACCGGCGAGCATGCCACCATCGGCAAGTTGGCTCATCGGGATGCCGACGCCGAAGTCAAGCTTTTGGGAATCATTTGTCTTGGAGCTCATAAAAGGCCTCTCACTGGCATGGCTACACCGGCTGCGGTGCGCGACGTAAATCACCGCGTCGCACTGATGCGCTCGTCCTTTCGAATTCTCAGCCCGCTCCCTAACAGAGAAACCGCCAGCGATGACGTCCAGTCACGCTCCTGGCACACGAGGCGTGCAGAGAGTGCGGGAGCGCGCCGCGTTGTCCCATTGGCTGAGGGAGGTTCGGCTAACTCTCCGGAGCGTAACGCAACCGACACTATGTGACAAATGAAACGAATTGACCTTTGAGTGCAATTATATTGCACCGAATTCCAACGTTTCCGGACAAACCGGCCGCGCGGCATGTATCACGCCGTTGGGCCGATCGCGCACCTATGGCACTCGGTCAGGTGCAACTATCCCGCCTTCATTCTCCAATATGGCGATACGTTTAGCATCAGATCTCGTAAATTTCAGACGCACACCGATGCCGCGGCCGTTGTCAGAAATGAAGACCGCGCCGGCCTGTTCCAACGCTGCTTGCAAGGCAGACACTTCCTCATCGGTTGGTCCCGTGAGTTTACTCTCAAAACGCAAGATGCTCTCGATGCTAACACCTGCAGATATTGCGAGGCGTTCGCGCGAGAAGTCGATTAGTGCGCGCGCCGCCCGACATTGCGAACCGTTGATCATAATTCACCTTTCCCAGCAAAACATCAGCGCAACTTTCGCCCGGGCTGATTTCAACGCGAGCTCGTGACCACATGGTTGCTGCAACTACCAATCGTCCGTTTGAGCTGCCGATTATATCGTGTTTCCGGCAAACCGTCTGGGCCAACCGCAAGGCCGAGACGGGCCGTGCGAATTGGTGCCAATGAACATTTTTCCTCTGGAAATATCGTCGTCCTTCGGAAAAACAAGTTCTACTGTTGATCCCATGTCCACGACATTTCCGGTGCCGCGACGTCGGCTGTCTGTGCGCGTTGGAGCAACAGACCGAGCAAATCGCGGAGCAAGCTACGACGGCAAGGTTGTTCGCCCCCTGATCCGTCATGCCGATGGCGATTAGTCGCATTCCTTCATCTGAGGGACACCGATATGGCGGCGCGCTCTGGGACTGGCCAGTCGATCGCTCGAGGATCGCCATCTAGGATGGTTATCACCTCGTCAGAGGATTGTGCCAATCGGAGCCCCTCGCGGATCCGAGGTGCCCGAAGCATCCGGCACAGTTGTGCGAGCGCTGGCAGGAAGGCGGCAGCGGCAGAGCGCGGCCAAAGAAGAGTGAAAACAAGGTCGACGGGATCGCCGTCGGCGCTGCCGAAATCAATAGGAGCGGCTAATCGGGTGAACGACGCAACAGGCTTTGAAATCGAATCGAGCAGAGAATGCGGGACAGCGATACCACGGCCGATACCCGTTGCTCCGCTACTTTCGCGCTCCCAAAGGCCACGGAGAACAGCCTGATCATCAGCCTCGATCCTCTGCGCAATATTAAACGCGATTTTGGATAGCGCCGAATGCTTCCCCTTCGTCACAACGTCAAGGAAGATGTCTTTCTCTGACAGGTTTTTGAATATCATCGTGGTTGCCTCTAAGCCGAGCCGCGCCCATGCGAACGAAGCGCGTTTGGCACTCCGTCTGCAGCGGGGTCACATTGGATTGGGATGCTGGCGGACCCGGACGCGATGCCAGTGAATTCGCGCCCGGGCTAGAGGCCTGCTTTAAGGCGTCGTGGTTCTCGAAGGTGCAAGAAGATATTCATAGCTCTAAAGATGGGTGCGGTTTTTTTGAAATCAAGATAACCGCAGAAACAGCGAATCTAAGTTGCGTTTGCAATCGAATGAAATGTCTACTTCCAATTGGGGCGGTGGATGGCGAAATCATTATGTGTGAGGCGATTGTTACGTACGTGGTGGCGGCCACTACTCGGTGCAGAAATACTGCATTAAAATTCCATGTTATTTCATTGGACTAATATTATCGGTAGCTTTTGAATGGCTGTGCGCGACAGATCGAAGCGGCCCATGGCTGCCGAACTTTTGGCAATCGCGAGTTAACGAAAAAGGATCTCCCCGATGAAAAAGCTGCTGCTCGTACCTGTTCTTACACTCGCCACGTCGGTTTGTGCCATGGCAACGGATGACTTCGCAAAATCGCCACCGGCCGCCCCCTATCAGCAGGTTAGCAAGCTGGTGAAGTTACCTGATTTTTTGCCTGGCATGGGCCAACTCTTCGTCGATCCGGCGACACTGCCTGCCGGTCCGTTCCTTGCTTATGATCACGACGGAAAGCTTGTCAGCACGATTTATATGCTGCCGACGAAGGATCTTAACCCGGAAAAGACATTCGATAATCTTGCAGCGCCCGGCGGCAATGTCGACCATGTCGACGTCTACTACAATGCCGGCCATCCCGGCGTCGAAGAGCCACATGTTCATGTCGTGCTGTGGCATGTCGCAGCGGACGGCGAAGCGGGTGTCGCCAAATGACGGTCGCGCGGCGTGATGTGCTGAGCTTGGGTGGCGGGCTTCTCGCCGCCCTTTCCCTGTCCCGAAAGGATGTGTGGGCCCAAGAGGTGGTGGAGATCAGAATGCAGGGTCGCTCGGATGGCTCACATGTCTGGTTCGATCCGATTGGTGTTTTGATCAAGCCCGGTCAGATGATCCGATGGATCAACCAAAACCCCGGCAATTCGCATACGACCACAGCCTATCATCCGACAAACTTCGGGAAACCGTTTCGCATTCCCGAAGCCGCAAACTCCTGGGATTCAGACTATCTCCTGCCCGACGAGAGCTTCTCCGTCACCTTCACGGAGCAAGGGGTTTATGACTACTACTGCATCCCCCATGAGCACGCTGGAATGGTCGGTCGCATTATCGTCGGGAAACCAGAAGTACATGGTGGCTGGATGGAGTCGGTTGCTGCAAGCCGTGGCCTCCCGGACGAGGCCCTCAAGGCGTTCCCGATGGTCGAAGAGATTATGGCGAAGCGGATAGTCCGTCGTTTGTAAAGAGCCGTGGCGACAGGTTCGGCAGTAGCCGACCAGGCGAATGGATGAGGACGGTGCGGACGGGAAATGGTGCTTCCTGACGGCGTCGGTGAACAGAGAGATGGGCAACATGACAGACAACACGGCGTTTCCGAAAGAGGTTTCGCTGCCATCGCAGGCGGAACGCAGCAGTCGCGCGCAGGCGGTCCAACAGCGCGAACGCGGAATGTATCGACTTTCGACTTTGGGCGAGATGACCGGCGGTATTGTCCATGATTTCAGGAACCTCCTGGCGATCATAGAATCCGGCCTGAGGCTCGCCGAATCTAAAGCGGACCACCCCGAGAGCGTGCGCGACTATATTGCGGCGGCGCGGGAAGGCGTCAATCGAGGTGTCGAGCTAACGTCGCAGTTGCTCACATTTGCGAACTATAAAAAACTCGACCTCCGAGCACGAGACCTGAATGAGCTCATCAATTCTTTCAAGCCTATCCTTAAATATGGGACGGGAACAAAAGTCCGTATTCGGCTCGTGCTTGGTTCGGACGTGCCGAACTGTGGGCTCGATCCGTCGTTGTTCGCGGCAGCCCTACTCAATCTGGTGCTCAATGCCCGGGATTCCATGCCGTGCGGCGGGGAAATCTCAGTACTTACAGAGCGTTTTGTCCAGACGGACATTGCAATCAGTGAGCCACCGCCGGGAACCTATGCGTGCCTTCGCGTCAAGGACCAAGGCTGCGGAATGGATCCAGATCTATTGCAGAAGGTGCTGGACCCCTTCTTTACGACCAAGGGCGAGAATGGCACCGGGATGGGGTTAGCCCAAGTGCATGCGACTATTCAGTTAGTTGGCGGTTATTTACGCATTGCCAGCGAGCGAGGATCCGGAACCACGGTCGATCTCCTGTTTCCATCGATCTGAGCCGCCGCTTAGGCCTGTATGTTGCCTCTAGAGATAGCGTGTAATCCCGTCAATGCAGCGCCTACGACGCTCTCGTCGGCATTCGCAGACCTCACCGCGTAAACTGGATACGAATATTGCGGCATTTCGGGTACCAGGTGGAGCTGCCCCGCCGCTATATGCGGCTCAACAGCGCTCATCCTGAAATATCCGGAGCCGCCGCTCATCAAAACATAACTAAGGGCCAACGTGCCAAGATCGAATGACAGGTTCGGTGTGACATCTGGGAAGTTCATGTCGTGGTGCAGCACGAAATCGGGTCCCCAATCCATATGGACGTAGTTCGCCTCCTCAAGGCGCTCTACTTCCGGATTTGTCGTCACAAGCACGAGCTTTTCTTCCACCAGCAGCTCGATTTTCAGGCCTGGGCGATGCTGCGGCGCATACATTATCGCCACGTCCACTATCCCTGAAGCGACCTGATTGATCAGGTCCTGGGGCACGTCGACGTGCACGCGAAGCGCGATATCAGGGAGAGTCTGGCGAAACCATCTGACCCAGTTAAGCAAGAGCGGTTGAGCAAGCGTGACTTCGCTGCCTATCGTTAACACCGCTCGGTGGCCTGCTGGTACTGCGACCTGTTGACGAGTGCGCTGCCACAACTGGACGAACGCCGGTGCGTGGCGCAGAAACTGCTCGCCAGCAGGTGTGAGAGACGCTCCAGCCTTGTTTCGAATGAAAAGCGGCCGACCAAGCAATTGTTCTAAATTGCGAATTCTAGCGCTGACCGTCGTTTGGGCGACATTCAAGCGTTCTGCGGCGCGAACAAAGCTACCCGTTGAAACGATTTCCAGGAAGGTACGGGCAAGCTCAATATCCATCGGCGCATAGCATAAAACTTGCGTTCAAATGTCAATCAACTTCGTTTGTCAACTCCGGGACGAGGTGTGAGTTTTGGTGAACCTATCTGGCGTGCAACCCTGATCTCGCTGCAAGCGGTCGTGGGGGAGGGGTCGGAAACAAGCCTTCGCTGCCGACAGCGTCGGGTAGCGTCATCTTCTGGTCGCGCAGCATCGCCGTCCTCATGGGAATCACCGGGGTTCCCGCCGTTTCGCTTATGCGTCCCAGTGCCCTCGACTTGACTCGTTGATGCTCGCGGGCGAAGATGCTGCTATGAAGACCCGCGACATATACTCCTGCTCTTGCATCCGGATCTGCTCTATCGCAGAGCACTAGACCCGGACCGGGTTCTGTCGCTCCCGCGTCTTGGGTTCAATCTACATAGCTCCTGCTTTTGTACGCGACGAGTTTGCGAAACCGCAACTTACGCTGGAACATCCAGTCGGTCTGCGGTCGCGAAGAACGTAGCCATGCGGTCGGCAAAGCCTGCCGCTGACGTGCCGGACCCGCATCGAGCGACCGACGCGTCTCAGATCATGGGAATAGAAACATGTTCAATCCTTCACTGGATGTGTCGGGCGATGCAGTCGTCAACCAGGTACCAAGTCATATTGTTTTCGCCACCGACTTCACGGCGCGATGTGATCGCGCGCAGGATCGCGCGGTGCAGCTTGCCATCGAATGGAATGCCAGTCTCACAGCTGTTCATGCAATCGACGATGCCGGCGTAGCTGCCAACGCCTCGGTCCGCCATGCTCACCAGGTCGCTGCGCGCCGAAACGCCAAGCGCCTGCGCGAAGATCTGGCAGGGGTCGAGGGTCTTCGCTCGTCCGTTCACGTCGAAAGCGGAAGACCGGCAACAGTAGTTCAGGCACTGGCGACGAGAGAGCGGGCTGATCTGATCGTCACCGGCCTGGCAGGAAGCATGATACTGGGCGTACTGCCGATGGGCAGCACCGTAATGGCTCTGGCGAGGTCATCACTTGTTCCGGTGCTCGTGGTGAAGAAGAAGCTCCTGGACACAAGGTCACGAACGTTGGTGGCCACCGACCTAACGGCGTCGTCTAGCACCGCTTTGCGGGTTGCCCTGAATTGGTTCCCCAATGGCCGGCATGGACTCTTTCACGTTATCGATCCGCCTTACCGGATGTGGGCGGAGGACAAAGCGGCTTACACACGCCAAGTTGAACAGTTCGCGATCGGTGAATGCGCGAGGTTCGCCGTCGAGGCCGCTGGCGCGGCCGCGCGGAACAGGTTCGATATCACTGTGAGAGATGGTGACGTGGTGGACGCCCTGCGCCCCGTGGTAGACCAGGGGGACCTCGACCTTGTCATTGTTGGGACCCATGGCCGCACAGACGTGATGAATTTCCTCCTGGGCAGCGTGGCATCTCGAATTGTGAATGAGATCGAGAGTGATGTGCTGGTGGTTCCTCCAAGTTTTTAGTGAGGTCCGCCCCGGAATGCCGACGTTAGGCTGAGCTGAATAGCGATGAGTTTGCTGAGCCCATCCTGGAGACGCGCCGGACCGAGACCCGCGTGTGGGGCAACGTCTGTTGGCCATCGTCCCCTGCATGCGCCCCACGTGCCACCGCAGAAGTGCGACGTTAGGGTTCGACCTGGCCGCTCCGCAGCGGCACATCGGGATTCTTTTCAAACCTGTCCCGATATAGCGCCGCCCTCGCAAGAAGCATCAAGGTTACCGGAGTAGTCACAGTGATGAAAACTCCGATCAACACTTCGTGCACTATCAGGCGACCTCCGGCCACGCTGAAGAACAGGATGGAAGCAGTCATGATGCCGCCGGTTCCCCAACTCGTTGAGAGGGTAGGAGCGTGAATGCGCTCATAGAAGGTGGGCAGTCTCGCAAAGCCGATGGCCCCGATCAAGGCCAACCCCGCCCCAACGAGAATGAAGAAGGCGATAAAAAGAGCCAACCAAACCGGCGTGTCGGCAGCGGAATACGTCATTCGATCACTTCCCCGCGCATCAGGAACTTGGCCATGGAAACGCTCCCAACGAAGCCAAGCAGCGCGATCACAAGGGAGGCTTCGAAGTACACGGTCTTTCCGGTGCCGATACCGAAGACTGACAGCAGCAGCATTGAGTTGACGTAGAGCGCGTCGAGCCCGAGGATTCGATCCTGCGCGCGTGGCCCGTAGAACATTCGCACAGACAATATGGCGATGGCGATCGTCAGCATCAGTTGGGCAAGGCTGACGGCGGTGAGTATGATGATCGTGCTCATGAGAAAATCTCCAGCAGCAGCGTTTCGTAGCGGTTTTTGAGAAGATCCCGCCATTCGTCCTCGTCATCGAGATCCAGGACGTGAAGCAGAACCGAGCTGTTGCGCGAGTCGTATTCGAGCCAGGCGGAGCCCGGAGTGCCCGTAACGATGATGGCAAGGACCGCGAGAGCGGTAGGATCTTTCAGCTCGAGTGGGACATTGATGAACGCAGACCGATGCCCCCTTGTTCGTCCTCGTAGAATGACGACGCTCGCGCTGATGTTCGAGCGGATGATGTCGAGCATCACGAGGCCGAATAGCTTTGGAAGGAGATACCATTTGCGCAATTTCGGCTTTTCCGGTCGCAACGCGGCCAACGCCCAGGTCGAACACACTGCGACGATGCTGCCAAGCAGCACTTGGCCGATCGTGACGCCATTGAGCAGGAGCCACATCCCCAGTAAGGAAATCGTCAGTAGCGGATACGGAAACATGTCACTCCCCCGGAGCCGGTGTGTGATCGCGCCAGGATTGTAGAGGAACCACGCGTTTGACAGCCTCGATGTAAACCTGAGGATCGGCGATCGTGCGCACGGTCGCATCCGTATAGGCAAGCGCCGGTCCGGCTTTGACGGCCAAGGTAGCCGTCATCGCCAGGATCAGCATTACCGGAACAATTTCCAGGACGAGCACTCGCGGCACCGTCCCCTCAATCGAGCTCCAGAATGTTCGGATCCCAGCGCGCGTGAACGCAATGAGCGTTGCAAGGCCGCCGAGGATGATAAGGAATACGAATAGCATTGCGGTCGCCGTGGGGGCTCCTACAGACCCGGGTCCGACCAAGGCGGAGAGCATAATGAATTTCGCGACAAAGCCTGACAGGGGAGGAAGGCCAGACAGAAGAACGGCGCAGGCGGCAAAGCAGATACCCAGTATCGCTAGTGTCGCCGGCATGGTCGCACCTTGGCCCTCCTCGGGTACCTCGTTGTCGGCATCGCCGTAGAGTTCCATCGTCACTGCCAAAACAGAAGCCCCCGCGTCCTGGCCTCGCTCGACAAGTTCTACCAGCATGAAAAACGCTCCGAGCGTCAGGGTGGAACTGACGAGGTATAGAAGCGCTCCCGAAGATGCCGCCCCATTATTCAACCCAATCACCGCTAAAAGGGTACCGGAAGAGACGAGAACAGAATATGCGCCCATCCGTCCCAGCGCCTGCGATGCCAGAACCCCAATCGTGCCAAACGCCAAGGTAGCCAATCCCCCATAAAGCAGGACTTCCGAGCCGAGGCCGGCGGACGGCCCTTCGGAAAACATGAGCATCGTCAGACGCAGAATGATGTAGATGCCCACCTTGCTCATCAGAGTGAGAATTGCGGCGACCGGAGCTGCGGCAACACTGTAGGCGCTGGGGAGCCAGAAGCAGAGCGGCCACATGCCGGCCTTGATGAGAAATGCAACACCGAGAACGGCTGCTCCCGCTTCCAGCAGCATTCGACGATCGGGTTCGATCGTTGGCAGCCGTTCTGCAAGATCGGCCATGTTCAGCGTTCCCGCGGTGCCGTAAACAAGACTGACACCGATCAGGAAGAGGAGGGCAGCAGCAAGGTTTATGGCAATGTAGTGCATTCCGGCCTTGACCCGAAGCGTCCCCGAGCCGTGCAGGATCAGCCCGTAGGATGCCGCCAGCATCACCTCGAAAAACACGAAGAGGTTGAACAGATCCCCTGTCAGGAAAGCGCCGTTCAGGCCCATTAGTAAGAACTGGAACAGGCTGTGGAAGTGCGCTCCGGCGGAGTGCCAACGAGCCAGCGAAAAGGTTAGGACAGGCACGGCGAGGATTGCCGTTAGACCCACCATGAGGGCAGACAGGCGATCGATCACGAGGACGATGCCGAATGGAGCCGCCCAATTGCCTAGCAAATAGACGCCCTCGAAAGTGCTTTCCCCCGCATTCGCGATCAATAGAAGGGCGGCACCGGCCAGTGCCACGGTCCCCGATAGACTGACCAGCGCCTTTATTGATCGCTGGCGATCTGGAATGAACAGAAGGCCCGCACCAAAAATGAGGGGGATCAGGATAGGTAGGATTATCAGATGCTGCGACCAAACGATCATCGCGGATCGTTCCTTCCATCGACGTGGTCGCTGCCTGTGAGTCCACGGGAGGCGAGCAGGACTACCAGGAACAGGGCAGTGGTGGCGAAACCTATGACGATCGCAGTAAGGACAAGAGCCTGCGGAACGGGATCGGCCAGCGTTGTGACCGAGACGCCATCGACGAGGATCGGTGGCTTGTCCGACTTCACGCCTCCTACTCCGAAAATGAACAGGTTTACGGCATATGAGAGAAGCGAGAGGCCGACGATCACCTGATAGGTCCTCGGGCGGAGTATGAGCCAGATCCCACAGGCGGTCATGAAACCTATTGCTGCAGCAAGGACGAGCTCCATTATTCCGCTCCTTTCCTCGGTTCGTCCAACGCTCGGATCCGATTGATCCGGATCGATTGATGGGCGAGCGCGACGAGAATGAGCACGGTGGAGCCCACAACCAACAGGAAAACGCCAAGGTCGAAGATCATCGCGGTCGCCGCCGGCACCGTCCCGATGAGCGGGAGTTCCAGGTAGCGGGAATGAGAGGTCAAAAAGGGGTAGCCGAACAACCAGGCACCGATGCCTGCCCCTCCCGCGGTGATCAGCCCGGACCCCATCCAGCGCAGTGGCAAGACACGGAGTCGCTCTTCGGCCCAGCGGGTGCCGCCGGAGAGATATTGCAGCAAGAATGCGATCGACATAGTCAGACCTGCGGAGAACCCGCCACCTGGCAGGTCGTGGCCGCGGATGAACACATAAAGCGCCAATGTGATGATGACAGGAAAAAGCCATTGCATGATGACCGAGGGCACGAGGAGATAGTCACGCACGGTGTCGCCTGAGTGACGGTCCGGCTGCTCCTCGTCAAAAAGAGACTGGACCTGCTGCTGTGCGGGTGGAGCGAGGCTATCTGGGGCGGGCCGGAAGCGGCGAAGGAGGGCGTAGACGGTAAGGGCAACAATTCCGAGAACGGTGATTTCCCCGAGCGTGTCGAAGCCTCGAAAGTCGACGAGGATCACATTGACAACATTGCGGCCGCCCCCTTGGCTATAGGCGTTGTCGAGGAAGAAGTTGGAAATTGCGTCTGGCACTGTCATTGTCATCACGGCGTAGGAGATGAAAGCCATGCCAACACCGCAGGCGGCTGCAAGCAGGAAGTCTCGGAACCGTCGGAACCGGGATCTGAAAGTCATCTCTTCTTTGAGAGCCGCTACTCGCTTCGGCAACCATCGCAGTCCGAGAAGAATGAGAACGGTGGTCACGATCTCAACGAGTAACTGGGTAAGGGCAAGATCCGGTGCCGAGAGCCAGAGAAACGTGATGCACACGATCAATCCAACCCCACCCAGCATCACCAGAGCCGCCAGTCGATGGTACTTTGCAAGGTAAGCCGTTCCAAGCGCAAGGCAGCAGCCGATCATCCAGAGCCCGAGAAAAGGTACGTTAAGGTCGGATGGAGATATCGCTCGCGACTGAAAACCGGCGAGGTAGAGCGGTAGAAGAGCGGCCAGGAAGCCAAGAAGCGTAATCCATCTGAGCTGTGGTTGCAGCCTCCTTGTCCCAAGCCAGATCTCCAGACTTCTTGCCCAGCGCCATGATACGGTCACGAGGACCCGCTCGAATATTCGTTGACCGGCAAAGTGCCGGAACACGGGGGGGCCGTCGCAGCGCGCGAAGTATTTCCGGAAGCCTACAAAGATCGCGCACCCGGCCGACAGCGCAACGAGGCTCATCAGGAACGGAATGTTCAATCCGTGCCAGACCGAAAGGCTGTATTGCGGCGTGGACTGGCCAAGAACACTAACAGCCGCGGCATGTAGAAAAGGGCCGATCGTCAGGTTTGGAACGATGCCAACAACGAGACAGGCAATGACCAGGAATTCGATGGGGAAGCGCATCCAACGCGGTGGTTCGTGTGGGTGTTGGTTAGGGAGGTCGGTTGAAGGCGGTCCAAAGAAAACCGAATAGATGAACCTGATTGAATAGGCGACGCTGAAGGCGCTGGCTAAAACGGCCAGGTATGGTGTCGCAGTATCCAACCACGAGTGGGCATGTGTCTCTACCGCTTCAGCGAAGAACATTTCCTTGGAGAGGAAGCCGTTGAGGAGTGGGACCCCCGCCATGGCTGCGCTGGCGACCATGGCGAGCCGACCCGTTATGGGCAGATGGCGTAACAGACCGCTGAGACGTCGCATGTCGCGTGTGCCGGTTTCGTGGTCGATAATGCCGGCTGCCATGAACAGCGATGCCTTGAAGGTGGCATGATTTACCATGTGAAAGATCGCGGCAACCGTGGCAAGCGGGCTTCCCAGGCTGAGGAGAGTGGTGATCAGTCCTAGATGGCTAATCGTCGAATAGGCCAGCAGCCCTTTGAGATCCTGCTGGAACATCGCAAAATAAGCGCCGAGCAGAAGCGTCAAAATGCCTGCGAGACCGACGAGCATGAACCAATCGTAGGTTCCCGAAAGCGCCGGCGAAAGGCGCGCCAGCAGGAACACGCCCGCCTTAACCATCGTCGCGGAGTGAAGATAGGCCGATACGGGCGTGGGCGCAGCCATCGCGTTCGGCAGCCAGAAATGGAACGGGAATTGTGCGCTCTTTGTGAAAGCGCCAAGGAGGATTAAGACCAGGCACGTCAGGTAAAGCGGATGAGCTTTGATCACGTCCGCCGAGGAGAGGATGACGTCGAGGTCATAACTTCCGGCGATGTTTCCAAGGATCACCAACCCGACCAGGAGGCAGAAGCCACCGGTCGCAGTCACGGTCAACGCCATTCGCGCACCATCGCGTGCCGCAGGGTTTTGGTTCCAGTAGCTGATTAAGAGGAACGAAGTGAGGCTCGTAAGTTCCCAGAACACGGAGAGCAGGATGACGTTGCCGGAAAGGATAATTCCCAGCATCGATCCCATAAACGCCAGGAGAAAGGAGAAAAACCGAGGTACCGGATCCTCTTCAGACATATAGTAGCGTGCATAAAGGACGACCAGGACCCCGATGATCGAGACCATCATCGCGAACAACCATGCGAATGCATCCAGCCGCAGAGTGAAATTAACGCCTATCTGAGGTAGCCACTCGATCTCGAACCTAAAAACGCCTCCGTTCGAAACGAGCGGATAGAGAGCGGCCGTGAAAAACACGACAGTTGCGGTCACGACCCCGGCGATGGAAGCGGGCAGGCTTCTCGAACTTGTTCGGAGTAAAAATGCCGTCAGCAAGCTTCCCGCGAAAGGCAGGATGACGATCAGCACGAGAACTATCGATGCTGCATTTACCCCAACTGGATTCTCTCCTGACGTAGAAGTGGCGGCCGTAAAATTGGCCGCCCTGAAACACTAACTTTAAACTTTACCCTCATTGGGCTATATCTCTCATATGGGTCGCGCCACAGTAGAAGTCAGCCTCACCCCGGCATTATGTCGCGCCGCACGCGGTTTCCTTGGTTGGACCCAGGAGGAATTGGCCGCCCGCTCAACAGTCTCCCGCAGTACAATCCGCGACTTCGAGGGAGATAGACATGGGCTGCATCGCTCGACGGAAGCGCAGTTGCTCAGCGCTCTCAAAGAGGGAGGCGTCATGTTCGTTGACATTCTCGGCTGCGGTACGGCGATCTGTGGCACGACCAATGGCTCCAACGAATGAGCAAGCAGGGTATTTCGCCAATAATAGCGGTCGTTAATTCGGAAAGAAGGTGTCGAGCGATGTAATGTGTGTACCATTTTGCTTCCGAACTTTGCCGAAAATAGGCCTCGGCCAAGCCGCCGAAATTGCGCTTTAGCGCCCTCCGGCAAGCTGCAGCCCAATCCCGACAGACGAAATCCTCTTCGACCATTCCGCCATCCTGCCTCTCACGGCTTCAACGAGAGGGTTTGATGTTTTTGACCGATGTTACAGTCAGCCTATGAACGTGCCCGTCTCGACCGCTCCAGTTGATCGACTGTCCGGACGAGAGCCCAAGGAGGGCTACTCCTACAGGGGTCATCACGCTCACCATCGATCGCTCGATGTCGGCCCGTCCCGGATAGCAGAGAGTGACCGTCCGCGCTTGCCCACGTTCTGTCTCGTAAGAGACAGTAGAGCCCAAGCCCACCACTTCGGGTGGAAAACTGTCGTCGATCACCACTGAAGCCCGCTCGAGTTCGGCGAGGAGCTCATCAGCCACGTCGAGGTCCCGACCAGGTGCCGCCAGCGCCAGCGAGGTGAGGCGGGAGTGGTCGGTTTGGCGCACGATGATCGGTGGCTTGACGCCAGTATATAAGTCGGTTTCCATTTTTCATGAATCCTCACGCAGCCGTTCAGGCCGCACTGATAGAGTAGAGTCTTGTGAGTGGAGGTCGCGCGGAACCAGCAAATGACGGAGACGATCCCAGGGTTAAAGCGCGCGACAGCTGCGAAGAACCCTGGGCTAGAGTCCTTCGATAAGACGCACTCCGCGGAGGCGACGGCTACGAAATTGAGAGTTCTTCGTCATGGTCCTGAGATGATGCCGTTCCCGAGGGGGAAGTCAAGGCACTCGCTCAATCCAAGGCCGAGCTGTCCCGATGTTGTCAATCTGCGACCACATCTACAAATTCTGTGTGGCGTTTTCCGAAGCTTCAGGAAAGAAGCCCAGCTGAATTGGATGCGGCAGCGCGCCACATGCCGGACGCGAGGCGGGATGGCTTGACTTCTTGGCTCCCAATGACGATCTTAAAGGCCATGTTTAACAACCGCGACATATTCCCGATCGAAGCCTTCAGGGTCTGCCCGATCGCAGGATCGTAACCCGGATCCGGCCCATCGTCGACCGCCGGATCATGGGTAAAAGCGGTCAGCACCAGAGTTTGCTGATAGCCCGACAATTCTTCCAAAACAGTATCGCATGCATGGCAAGCGTCATGCTTGCACCGGAGGTATCGCGAGCAATGTCAAACAGTATTTCCTCTTCAATGCATCACGTGTCCATTCTCGGAGCAACAGACTACTCGTCGCTCGTACGCCTTGCTAAAACTGCCTCGGCGAAGGACCGCCACGCCTCGGCCGAACTGGTCGATAAACTCGAGAAGATCGTCGTGGTGCCGGATGGGCAGTCGCCAGACGGTACAGTCGGGATCGGTTCAACCGTTACTTTCGATGTCAAAGGCGCATCCCGCCGCACCATCACTCTCGTAGATCCGGATGATCTCGATGCCGAGGCATCAAGGATATCCGTGCTTGCTCCAATCGGGGTGGCACTTCTGGGCCTTCGGCAAGGGCAGAGCAGCCAATGGGTCTCTCAAGACGGTCAGTTCAACGACCTGACTGTGGTGCACGTTGCCGAAAGACCAATCACCGGCTTCTCGCACTAGCGCTCCTCTACGTGAGCACATCCCGAGGAACATCAATGCTCTTGCGCGACAGCAAATACCGAAAACACCGGGGAGGTTGCCTCACCGCAGGTCCGTAGCCCTGTGCTGCCATCGTGGTCGGCACAGGGCGTTCCTGTTGAACCAGCGTTGGCACATCCATAGGAGACCTACGATGACTACGGTCCATTCGTCCCTTTTATTTTCTGATGGGGATACTACTATCCTGCGGCGTCTGCTTGACGACGCTACTCCGCTTGATCGTGCGAAGGCATTGAAACGAGGAAAACTCGGTCGCATGCGCGGCCTAGTCTGCCGTTCCATTCCCCGTCTGCAGGAACTTGAACTTGCAGAGATGGAGCTGTGTGAAAATTCGCACGCGACCAAAGGGCTCAGGCGAAGGGTCCACCGGCTCCAGTGCGGGCTAGAAATGATTTCCGGATCGGCAGATTTGATGGCACGGCACCGGGAGCAGGCACAAAGCCGGCTCGACCCTTCGCAAAGTGAGGCGGCGCGATGACCTATCATTCCGTCACCAATAATCCGTCTGGGGACGCTATCGACGTTCAGCTCCACTACGACCGCCTGAGCGGGACCGCTTACGCCTGCTCGACCGTATTCGATGGGGTGTTGCCGTTGCGCTATCCAAGCCCTGAGGCTGCAGCGGATGGGGCTCGCTTGGTGATCGAGACCGCCATTTCACGTAGCGACCCGAACTTCCCGCCGCGCCAGATACGAGTTTGGTTGCGCTGAGGTCCTCATCGAGGTGCTGCGGTATCCCCGACCATCGACGAGGTGAGCGACTATATTTACTGGAGAATGAGCATGTCCAGAGAAGCTTTTTATCAATTGACCGCCGAGGACGCCAATGTCTTGATGTCCATGCTCGAACGGCAGGGGGACCGCCCGGGTCCGTTCGCGGCCGTGCTTCGAGAGAAGTTTAACCGTTCGAGGGTGTTTTCTCGCGAGGACATTCCCGCCAATGTGGTCACGATCGACACCGAACTCGTCTACACCATCAACGGCGTGAGGGCCGGACCGCATGTTCTTGTCCATAAACCGGCAGGCGGACTGCCCAGACTCGCCCTCTCTGTTTGTTCGATGCGCGGCCTGGCGCTCTTGGGGCTGGCGGTTGGGGCGAAGACCGAAATTCCGGGAAACGACGGAGAGTTTGAGGTTCTAACGGTCGAGAGCGTGGTGTTTCAGCCTGAGGCGGAAACCCGCCTGAAAGAGGATGGCCGGCAAGCCGCAGAACTGATTGACGAGGCACCCCAAGTGGTCGATTTCCGGCCACGGCCCAGGAAAATCGTGATCTCCGATGACGATGATCCTGGTCCTAGTGCCGCATGATCGGAAACACTTAGGGCACGGGAAGCAGCATCTCCGACGGCCGAGATCGCCATCATTGGCAGCTTGAAAACCGCGCTTCCAATCCGGATACATCGGGGCCTCAGAACGGTTGTTCAGCGTCGCCGAAGCTTGGGCCACAATTTCGCCGCCCTGATCCTTCCGACGCGAATATCCGAATCAGGGTGGGCGCAGCTAGGGCCGCTGCCTTTGCAAGATCCTGAATGTTTGCTCGGCCAAGTGAAAATTTCGCGGTGCTGGCACCGCGCTCGTCGGGCTGAAGAGGGTTACGACACCGTCGATCATGTGCCTGCACTACATTCTTCTACGCCGTCTAGCCAGTCGTTAGGCGTCCACAATCATGCGTCCTGGAGCATGTGACTGCCTCTGAAAATCCAACAAAGAAGTTGCATTCAACCTGCATTCGAATTCGTTTGTCAAATAGGAGCAATGCAATATCCTCATGGGGTCACAGCTCTGACTCCATGCCGGCGGTTCGGTCTCGCCTAGATCGGCATCTTGCCCGTCATCTTGTCAGAGGAGTGTGTGACAAACCGTTTTCCGCATAGCGGAATTCAACAACTGCACTTGCAAACGAGAACGTATCGAAAAGAGCCCCGTTGTCGCTCTTCACAGAGGTAGAGGTTTGGAGGCGAGGAGAACGTTATGCTGTCTACTGAGCGGGATTTTAAGCGCGGCGGCGAGCGTATGGCGATCCCTACGCAAGGTGAAGTTGAAGGAAAGTTGCTGGTTTTCGAAGTCGTTGCCATTGCTTGTTTGGAAGAACTTCTGCGACACGAGCATGCACCCGCAGTTTCAAAAGTTCGACGGCGGATACTGCATAATCTTAAAGAAAGATGCCGGTCGCTCAAATTGTGTGCCGAGGACGAAAAGGCGACTGTCGACTATGCACTGGGCGTGCTCGAGGCAGCGGTTGAGGAGGCGGGGTCTTGGTAACATTTGGGTTACGAGAGGCCGCTCTTGAGCTCGGAAAGTTGAGCTCCGGCAGAGTCCTGCACCAACGCCAATCTGCCGATTTTCCCGTAGTTTCTAATTGGAGACGGCATCCAAGGTCCACCGGCTGCCACGCAACCGGGGGCTATGGCGATCTTGCACAATTTGAGAATTTTGCACTCCGAGGAGTAATGCCATGACTGTGCCGCTTGCGTGTTACCTAACGACTAACGACCGCGCGACTCTGCAAGAAATTCTTGATCAGGACCCTCGCGACAACGCCTACAGCCGATTGCTTAAAAGCAAGCTGCTGAAGGCCTCAGTTTGCCCCCCCAGAAGTATGCCCGATGATGCCGTGACGATAGGCAGTCGCGTGACGTTCTGCGTCAATGAAGGCGCTGCAAGGACGGCCTTGGTGGTACGGAATGAGAGCCGCGACTTTCCTGTGTATACTGTCTCCGTGAAATCCATTCTAGGATTGGGGATACTCGGCTTGAGAGCGGGAGCGACGACCAACATAGAAACCGACATCGGTAGCTCACAAAAAATAAATGTCATGCGGCTCGATTTCCAAGCTCCTGCACTTCATCTCCAGCTCGTCACTGCGGTCATTTCAGAGTTTCCGCGAGGGACCATCCTTCTGCAGCCACGCGATTAAGCTGGCCGAGCGGCGCGTGGGAGTAGATTGTACTAGCCAGATCAACAACTGCGACCTGAACATATAACGCGGTAAGATCGTGCGTCGTGAATCCAACTCCCGAAGTATCGAGCGATAACCGCGTCAGTGGCAGTGATAGTCTCCGGTCTTGTGATCGGTATGGCAGCCATTCTTGTCAAGGCCACCGCCGTGACCGGAAGCACTGATTGGAGAAAAAGCGAATACTGCGGCTGCGAGAGCGATTTTTGCAAAAGTCATCGGTTGAGTCTCCATTCCTTCTAGGGAAGCACTGACTCGACCAGAAGTCGAGTTGTTCTCAACCGTTGATACACGCTTATCGAGAGGATGGTAAACGTTGCGCGAGTGGACAAAGATCGAGGTCATCCTCTCCACGCGGATAAGCAGCAATCCTTGTCAGAAGATCGGACACAATTTGCGTGTACACAATTGCCACCTTGCCAGCTTGTCAGTTCTTCGCTGTCACAAACGTCCCGTTGATCCACCCCTCGGCGCTCGAGGCTATCGACCTAACGCGCCACCATTTACCCGATCGCTCAAGCACGACCAACTCAGTCCCTTTCGCCATCGTCTCGACCTTCAAATAGTCAGGCCCCGGACCTTCGCGCAGATTTAGGTCGGTAGTCGTCAGCGCCCGGTCTTTCAGAATTGGGTCGTCGGTTTCGTCCCCCACCTGCACTGTGATCGGTTGATCGAAAATATTAGGCTGCGGAGCAATCTCTCTGGTCTGAAGTGGCGGAGGGGATGCGTCGTTCGGGATGGTAGCGGTCGGTTCCGCGGCCACGGCAGCTTTGGGGGTTGCAAGTGCGACTTCCATTGCGCGATCGAAGGCCATCTGAAAGTCCGCATCGATGGAGCGAGTTTCGGTCGAACTGTTCGCCGAGGAACTTTCCTTAGTCGATGTCGGTGACGAAGCTGCTAGCGCGGAAGCGATCGTGGGGGTGGAAGACTGAGGAAGAGGCGAAGGTTCTGCTAGTTTCGGCTCTGAGGGAGCTAGCGATGACGAGGGGAAAACACTCTTCGAGTTCGTTGCTTCTGTGTAGGTCGAACCTGAGTACGTCGATGAGCGATGAGGTTTGGCGGTCGAGTTCGCGATGACGAACGCAGCGACCGTCATCCCCACAATTATCCAAAACCCTTTGTACGATGCGGACATGACGATCCTATCCGATGTCCAGTTCAACCTGCTTTAGTCTTGTATAGGCGTCAATCAGTTGCTGTGGCGGCTTGGTCCTCAATGCCTGCGCGGTGTCGGCAAGGTGTTTCAGGTCCGCCGTCGCCTTGAGCAGATCGCGCTCGATTTCCGCACGCTGCTTAGCAATCTCACTTTTAGCGGCTTGGACAGCCGCAGGGTCCGTCGGGATCGATGCGTTATACACGAACTTGCGCTCCACCGTTCTTGCCCAGCCTTCGATTTCGCTAGCCAACGAGGGCCCAAAACCCGGAACACCCGTCACGGACCGCTGCCGCACGTCTAGTGCGCTTTCGAAACCGTAGGAGGCGAGGGTGGCCTTGCGGCCTGGGCCGACACGCGGGATTTTCGCGCGGTCGATGAGGTGCGCGTCCATGTGCTTGTCTAACTGTAGCTGCCGCTTCTTTTGCTCAAGCGCAGCCAGCTTTTCTCGTTCCTTGGCGGGCAGGCCGGAGTGCGTCGCTCCCAGCGCGATATAGTGGCTTCGACGGGCCTCAAACGCCTCCGGTCCGGCCTTCTTGACCCAGTTTTTATGCTGCTCCTCCCAACCGGCCTTTGCCCCATTGAGTTCCGAAGCGAACTTCGTCTTGAGATCGAGCGACCTCCCTGCGATCACGATAGCGCCGAGCGACAGAGCGATGCCCCAAAACCCGCTGACTTGCGCCATCAGGTAAAGACCGACGCCTACAGCGATCACGCCTGCTGCGACGGTGGCGTTACGTTCATTCCTTGCTGATTTTCCGGTCTGGGACATGGTCAGACTGGCGAGCGGCCCTATTACCGATTCAGCATTCGGCGGGGAGGGCGGAGCGGGCATTGTCTTGATAGCGTTCAGCAACTGCCCGATATCCATGACAGGTGCGGCGGGCGAGAAGTGGGCAGGGAACAGCGACCGTCCCATCGTTTTTTCCAGTTTGCACCATGGGCAGGAGCTAAGTTCACGCTTGTAGGCATGGGACTTGTCGACGGTGCAAACAGCCAGGGTGGCTTCGACGCCTTTCAGGATCGCTGACCAGGACGCGGCCGTTGGGCGACCTCCCGGCTGCCGCGCCGGAGGCATGAACGCTGCCTCTAACGCTTTGCGGACATCTTCGCCGTAGTCGCCAAGACCCGGCACGAAGGGTGGCGGCTCCATCATCGTTTCGGTTTTGCGAGCGCTGTAGGCAAAGCGGCCAGCCCCGATGGCAGTCTTGATATCCATGTCGCCCTTACCGAGGTAGCGGCCGGCGAACGGATGTCGACCCAGAAACAGCAGCTGGAAGATCAGCACGGCGAGGCCGAAGTTATCGTGAATTGGAGTCCGGTCGACCTTGCTGAAGGTCGCCCCCTGGAGTTCGGGGGGAGTGTACTCGGCGACCCCAACCAAGGAGCGATAGGTATTCGGTCCCGATCGGTACTGGAATGAATCGCTGTCGATCAGCGTCACCAGCGCCTTGTTGGAAACGAGAATTCCCGAGTGGTTGATGTCACCGATCACGCATCCGGTCGCGTGGATGCTCGCGACGGCGTTCGCCAGATTGATCGCTGACCTCAACAGGAATTGGGAATCCGCGGTCGGGAACTCCGTTTTCCGGCTGCCAGGGCCGTAGAGGTCATGGACGCTCTTGAAGCCAGCGACTTTCTTCATCGTGAAGCCGAGGAACTCACCGGACGGTGACTTGAGGGCTTCGATTGGGAAAGCCACGTAGTCCGAGCGGGTGTGAAGCCGATCGGACACCATGGCGTTGACCTTGTCGCGCCGGTCCTTCGCCTTGCCGGGATTGTAAATCTTGGCGGCGATGTCGGCGGATTCGACGATGTGATGGACCGCGCCTTCACCTCCCTTGCCGAGCGTGGCCCCTAGTGTCAAACGTCGGCCGTCCGAACAGATCACTGTGGTCACGTGCGCAGCCCCAGAATGAGGGACTTGTCGTCATCCGTGCGCTCGCAGACGTTTGCGCTGTCGAGATAGTCCCTGAGTGCGAGCGACAGAGCCTTGTCGACGGTCTCGGCAACCGAAGACTTCAATGGAGCAAGCATTCGATCGAAAAATGGACCATGAGGGGTCTTCGAAACATGATCGAGTACCATTCGCTCAATGCCGTCGGAGAAGACCGCGAACTCTGCGACACGGTCTTCGATCGAGATGACCTCCAGGCGTGGTTGCGGGTCGTCCGTCACGAAGGATGTCGTCGATGCATATTCTCCCTGGTAAGGCCAGGAGGGCACCTCCCATTCGTCGCAACCTTCACGCCTGATCACCGCCGCACCGTCACCGACGTGAATGACAACGGATCGTTCTTCTGCCACCAACAGGGCAACCAGGGTCGCGGCGAAATCCCTCGGCCGCGCCTCTGCCGTCTTGGCTTTCTGATTGATCGCTTCGCGGATCGCATCGACCCAATCCCAGACGACCTCCTCGTCGAGGTCGTCGAGGGTGGAGCGAATGAGGAAATCGCGGCAAGCCTTGAGGAAGCCGATGCAGACGGTCCGTGATCCAAATTCCGCCAATGACGCGCTTCCAGCGCCGTCGGACACGACGGCGGCCATCACCGGACCGTCTTGTGTTAGAAACAGCTTGGCGCAGGCGTAGTCCTGGCACGGCGTAGCCGTTTTCAAATGAGAGGTGCCGATCGCTCGGGCACCCGCCCAGCGCCATTCTCCATTCATGAAATAGAGGCCCATCCGTCGGGAGTCGCCGGGCTCGAGAGTGGAACCGCGTCACCTGGATTGGATTGGGAGACCGAGCTGAGCGAGCTGGAAAGCCACGAGAATAGATCGCGGAAACGCAGCGCCTTGAGCGCCAGTGGGGCGCGTGTGCTGATCTGCGCCAGGGTTTCCATGTTCGCGCCTTCGACACCGACTGCGAAGAAGGAGAACGCTTTCTCCTGCTCGCCGGCCTTCACGAGGCTTGCGGCGTTCTTCCAGGCATCTGTCGGGCCACCGTCGGTAATAAGGAACACCCAGGGACGATAGTAAGAGATGCCGTTTTGACGATACTGGTCCTTGCGCTCTCGGAGCATCTGCAGGCCCTGTTCGATAGCAGCACCCATCGGTGTGTCGCCTTGGGATGACAGGCTAGGCGCATACCAGTTCTGCACGCTCTGAAAGTCATTGACGATCGTGACTGGACCGAAGGTGACCAGACCGACTTCGACACGCTTGGCGGCCAAAGCGTCAGCAAAGAGTTCGTCCTTGAACTGAACCAGTCCATCGTTCAGCTCACTGATCGGCCGACCGTTCATCGATCCCGACACGTCGAGCAGCAGGAGACAAGGGCAACGCGGTTCCGGGTTGTCTACGAACTCCGCACCTTCGAATGGCTGTTGCTCGAACGGATTGCTCATCGGATGTCTCTCTGTTGGGATTTAGTTCGCGGCGATACCAAAGGCGTCCAGCACCTCCGGCGTGATGGTTCCTGTCGCCCTCAACCGGTAATCCGTCTGCATGGCGACAAGGGCGGTCTTGCAGGCGGGGCCGACTTTTCCGTCGATCAGTCCCGAGTAGTAGCCATAGGCGGTCAGGGCCGTTTGAACCTGCATCACGATGCGGGTGAACTTCTCGCTGTTGCCGGGGAGCGTCTTGAGCGGCGCGGTCAGCGCAGGTGCGCCAGGAGCGATCGCGTAGGCAGGCGAGGGTGCTGCGGGTACCTGTGGCGGCGCAGGTGGCGGCGTGTAGACAGGCTTTGGCGCGGTATAGGTCGGAGCGGTGTAGACCGGTGCGGGCGCGCTGTAGCTCGGTGAACTGTAGGATCGATAGCTGTAACCGCCGCCACTGCTGGAACGGTGGCTCGAGTGCGAGCGATGGGAGCTATGTGACCTGTGGCCCGCCAGCGTATAGATGTGTTTGAGCTTCAGGCGCTCGAGCACCGACGGCACCGGATTTGGTTTCGAAACAACGTCGCCCCAGATCATTGCATCGGCCTTTGACGGCAGAAAGCCCGCCGCGAAAAACGACGGGATAAGAAAAAGTCTTTTCTTCATATTGGACCCAGCGCAGAGAACCCCTCGTTGTGACTATACCATTCGAAAAAACCACCACAAGCTGCGCGGCGGTCACACTGAGAGCAAAAATCGAGGTATTTGCGCTTCCAGTCCGAAATGGTTGATGGCGCGTAAGAGCGGTATGCTGCCGGAACCGAGCAAAGCGGAAAGTTGTAGAGCGAGACGTCAATTCCCCTGGCAACGCTGAGGTCTATCGCGGAGGCGATCGGCGCGAAGTCAGCGGACGAGTCATAGAACGACTTCTGCCAGTTCATACGTCCATAGCCGATGCGCTCCATCTGCATGAGGGCCCAGACATGCGCAAAGTTCAGCCTCGTGAACACGAAGTCCGCCAGGTCAGCAAGCCCGGCGACGTTCTGGCGCATCACGACAGTGCGCAGTTCGACCGATGCGCCGCCGCTCATGAGAACGCCCAGGCCCTTTGCAAGCTGACGAAACGCACCGGACTTCCCGACGATCTTGTCGTGTGTTGCCTCGTCGGCCGAATATAGAGGCACTCCCCATAGGACGCGTTGCGTACCGATCTCTAACATCGCCTCGACATCTGACGGCTGGAAATGCTGGCCGTTCGTCAGAACGTGGAACGTGACGTCGGGTCGTGCCTGGCTCACGGCCCGCAGCATGTCAAACAGCCTCGACTTATGCAGGAGGGGCTCGCCGCCGGATATCCCGATTACCACTCCCTTGGGCGACAGGAGTGCAGCCTCCGCAAACTGGCTGAACAGATCGGTATGCTGTTTTTTGGGCGGCTGTGAGCACATGACGCAGAGTTGGTCGCACTGCTCTGTGACAAGGAAGGTATTGTGCTGCGAGGAGGCCCGTATGAGCCTGTGGGCGCTTGCTTGGCCGGGTAGGGCGAGGATGACGTCTCCATCATAGTCCTCGCCGCCCTCTGGATGTAGCACGAGTGAGAAGCCATTGAGGTCGTACTCCAGGCGGCCGTTCGATCGATCGATCAGGACGGCATCGTTCTCGGTTGTCGCGCTTGTAGCCGAATGACAAAGCCTGACCACGAGCGGCTCTGCCAAGGGTAGCTGATCGATCTCGATCCTGAGGTTTATCATCGATGCCATCTTGCGAGTGCCCGATCGAACTGCGGGGCCCCGGTCCATATCGCCATGGATTTCCGCACCTTTACGTCTTCGGAATAGATCATCGAGAAGATTTTATCGAAGATGTAGGTATGCCGCTGGCAGAAGTCCGTAAGGTGCTTGGGCATGTCGATCCGGCCGTACCGTGAAAGGTCATCGACCAGGTCGATTCCACAGAATGCCTGGTAGGGACAGTGCACGCAGTCGGGATGGTAGTTGTTCAGCGCCTCGGAATTTAAGGTGTCGATAGTCGACCTATCTATCCCGTCGAACACATTACCCATCGAGAGGTCGAACTGACCGAGGCGGGTGACCATCCGGGCTTCGTCCGTTGGGTAAACCTTGCCGTCGTAATCGATTACCACGTAGCCGTGGCCGACGATGTTGGGGTTTCTGAGATCGACATGCCCGTTGTGCCCCGATCGCAGAACCCGCCGCAGACAGTGGACGAAATAGTACTCCTCGACTGCGTACGTGGCTGTCCAGTTGTACTCGACGAGGTTGTCGATGAAGTCGGAATGGTATGCGTTCCAGGTGGCGGCGGAGGCCGCTGCGTTGTACTTCTTCCGCGCAAATCCATGGAAGTTGATCGGTCTCAGATAGATCGACCGCATCCCGAGGGACGCATAAGTTTCGATTATGGACCTTGCGGTGGGAGGACGATGCGGGTTTATTGTCGGTAGAGCGGAGACCTTGTCCGGTCCCAGCTGCTCAAGAGCCCGATGTAGGTTGAATACGAAAGCCTGTGTCCTGTCGCCGGAGAGCGTGCGCTGCCTCTCGTGGGTGAGGATGTCACCGTCGAGTGATGTGCTGACAACGACGTCGGAGAGGTGGAAGAACCGCCAAGCATCCTCAGGGATTTCCTGCAGGTTGGTGCAGACGACGAACTCGCAGCTCTCGAATTTCGTCAGACAGAACTCTCGGACTTTGGTGAGGACATCCAAGCGTAGGCTGGGCTCTCCGCCTTGAAATTCGATCTTGATTTTTTTAGTTGTGAGGCCGTCCAGGAAACCCAGGACGGCGTCGAGGGTTCGGTCATCCCAGTCGAAACCGGGCGTGTTCTCGTTGACCCGTGAAACTTGGCAATAACCGCAGGCAAGGTTGCAGCGGAGCGTGGGCACCAGGATGACGTAGTCGAGTTCGCCAGGGCTATATAAACGGCTCGCGAAACGATATTCGAAGCCAGCATAGGCGAGGTCACCGACTTCTTCGAAAGCGTTCCCATTTCGAAGCAGGTAGTTCCGGTCCCGGTCGGTCAACCGATCCAGCGCATAGCGGGTCAGAAAATCATGATCTGATTTGAAGTAAGAGCCGGCCTCGTCGGCAAACAACAGATCATCATCGGGAGAGGGACGGAAGCGCAGCGGAAAGACAGTCATCGCCCGGTCACACCGGCGAGCAACGTGTGCCTCAGCGGCAGGGTCTCGCTGTAAATCTTCTGGCGATACAGGCAGAACATGAACTGCTGTTCGAGGTCCTTGACATTTACGACCTCGCTTCCGGCAACAACTGCGGTGGCCCCGCTTATCGTCACACCGATGCCGGGATTAAGGTAGCGAAACCGTACCGTCGCGTCGGCGACATACGGCATGAGTTCAGGGGCAATTTCAAATTCCAGGGGCATGGTACACGTCGGTGCATTTGCAGTTATTGGTTGAAAGTATCGGCCCGAGGATTGGGTAGCAATCGCCAAATCTTCGGATGGTTATGAGGATCAACGAACGTTCTCCGCGATGGTCTTGAAGCAATCATCCATTGTGCCGACTTCATGTTTCAGCAGATCGGTCCATTCGCCGTCGTCAAAGCCAAAAAACTGAACGTAACATTTGCTGGCGTCGTAGTCGGCCCATTGCGCCACAAGGAGGCGACTGTCGAGCTGATATCTCAAGCTCAGGTACATGTTGTCCTCGCCTCCGACGGGAACGTCGAAGACCTGGCCCGTGCGGTTGTTGCCGACGTAGGCAAAGGAGCATCCGGTGCCGCATCCGATCTGGATCACGGAATACTCTCCGGCAAATGACGGGCCGCCACTCATTCCGTCGGTTATCCGCGTCCGAAAATTGCTGAACTCGTTGTCCCGCCCGGTGAAATCTGGAAAATTGTTCGGCCCGGAGTACGTGCGGAAGACTGGGAGCTGCCCGGGCTTGATCCGCGCTAGCGAGATCGCCGGGTGTTTGGATGTCGCCTCCTGAGATGTCCAGGAAATCGCCCTATAGCCGATGTCCAACGTTCGCCTGGTGCCATGGCTCTTTTCCAGGTACTCGCGCCTTGAAACACTGATGGTCGTAAGCTTGGCTGCCGCTGGCGCGTTCTTGTACGCGTCGGCTCCGAAGGTTGCCTTCAGCCTTGCTGCCTGATCACTGTCTATCGACGTCACGAAGGTCGCGACAGTGTCGGTCCCGCTGACGTCAAAATAGCTGAGGATATCGATCGTGCCGTTTGAGGATGCGACAACGGGGGATTTGGAGCCATAGAGGATTCCCCTTGAGCCCATCTGCGATCGGATTTCGGTCAAGGAGGTCTCTCCGAACGTCAAGTCGCCGTAGCCCGTCGAGGGCCCCGCGGAATCTTTCGGCCAGGTTGCCTGGAGCGCGACTAGGAGATTCGAAGGCTTCTGATAGGTAGCCTCGAGGTCTACTCCGTCGGAGCCATGAAACGATAGCGTCGTAAAGGCACCGTCCGCTTTCGTTTCCGATGGTTCACCCAGCCGCTGAAGGGCGATCTTGTCGTCGCCAAGCCGAAAGCCCTCAATGGACTGAGCGCTTGAAACCGATGGAGTTGCAACGGCGCAGAACGCGATCAGGCAGGGTTTCGTGAGGCACTTCGTGAATAGGCCAGTCAAGTCCCGTCGCGGTGCACTGGCGCGCGCAGGAGACTGCTGACGTGGCGTGACGAGGTTACCCTCGCGGCCGGCTTTTTCGGCCTTCCAGCCGTATTTCAGCGCGTCTAAGAGTGCCAACCGGTCGCCGAGAGCTTCGCTGCCGCCCTTGGGGACGTTGTAGTCGCTCAGATATGCGTTCTCGTGGCCCGCCAAGCCGAGCACGCGCGCCCTCGCTCCTGCCTCCCGGAGATAGATCAGTTCTTCGATTGTCATGCATCCCCCTAGAGATCGCAGATGCTACCAACAGGATACACTAATGCAAGCACTCTGTTCACGGATACATTCGCAGAAGTTGCACGGGGACGGTTGGCTTCCGGCGTCCTCACCCCTCGAATCGAGCAAGGTAAAAGCGACCGTCCTAATACACCACACCAATCCACTGGATCTGGATCGGATGAAACGAACGAAAATGCGTGCCCTTGCAACTTTCTTGGGGATTTCCAGAACAAAACGAGAATATAGGCTGGCGCGGGCGAATTGTAGCGGTTACGGAAGTAGATCACAGATGAGGCTCTGCATTGGTCTATCGATTCCTCCACACGGCCGACATTCATCTCGATTCCCCGCTGCGTACGCTGGCGTTGCGAAACCTTGAGCTTTCCGAATTGATCGGTCTGGCGACCCGGCGCTCGTTCGTTCGAATCATCGAACTTTGTCTCGAAGAACAAGTCAACGCTCTGGTTGTAGCCGGAGATCTCTACGACGGCGAGCAGACGTCGATGAAGACGGCTCGGTTCCTCGCCGAACAGCTTGGACGTCTGCACGAGGCGGGCATCAGGACGTTCATCATCCGCGGCAATCACGATGCGCTGTCGAAAATCACGGCCGAGCTCGTGATGCCGGAGACGGTGAAGGTTTTCGGTGCCGTGGCGGAGGCAGTCGCCGTCGACAGCGATCCAGGCCATTTCCCCGTCGCAATACACGGGATGAGTTTTGCAAAGCCGCATGCTCCGGAAAGCCTCCTGCGGCATTACGCACCTCCGGTTCCGGACGCCGTCAACATCGGCATCATGCACACCAGTCTTGGCGGGTCGACAGGACACGATCTCTACGCTCCATGTAGCGTACCGGACCTCCGCCAGACCGGATTCCGTTATTGGGCTCTCGGACATATTCATAAGAGATCTGCTATCGAGGATACGTCTTCCGCGATTGTCATGCCCGGGATACCTCAAGGGCGCGACATAAACGAGGACGGTTCCAAGTCCGTTTCGTTGGTTACGATCAGGGACGACCGGTCGGTCGTCGTCGAAGAACGCAACACGGCCGTCGCCCAATTCGAGAGATTGGTTGTTGATGTATCGGAAGCAGTCGATTGGAGAGATCTGGTCCTCAAAGCAAACGGTAAACTGAGAGATCTCTCTTCGACGAAGTCGGCCGAGCATCTCGTCGCCCGCGTCGAACTAAAGGGATCCAGCGAGTTTGCCTGGCTCATCCGACGAGACGCCGATCTCCTGCGGACCGAACTCGAGACACATGGCGCGGACATCGGGAATGTTTGGATCGAGAAACTGGTGACATCCCCTGTCGCACCCCGATGCGAGGAAGCACGGTCCGGCGCGCTTGAAGAACTCGCGTCGATTGTCGACACCGAAATTCGCGGCTCGATCTCTTATCTCGAAGAGGTACGCTCGATCGCCGACGAAATGCGGACCCAGCTTCCACCAGAGCTTCGGGATATGTTCGGCAAGGACGAAGCATCGTTCGAAACCCTGCTGTCGCAATTCGCGAAGGACGGCGCATCGCAGGTGTTGGCGCGTCTGCGCGGTGGCGAAGGAGCATGACGTGCGCATCAATCGTCTAGATCTCACCCGATATGGCAAATTCACGGACGCTGCCATTGACTTCGGGCCGCGCCCCGTCGCCTCGCCTGACCTCCATGTGATCTACGGCCCTAACGAGGCGGGAAAGTCGACGACGCTTGATGCGATCCTCGATCTGATCTTCGGGATCGGCAATACGACAAAATACGGGTTCCTGCATCCCTATAATGCCATGCGTTTAGGCGCGAACGTGCATGTGGCGGGTCAGGAACGCGACTTCGTTCGCATCAAACGGCCGCAAAGCAGCTTGCTCGATCGCGAAGAGCGTAGCGTGGCCGACGCCGAGATAAAGGCGGACCTCGGCGGAATCGACCGCGACGCATTCTCGACAATGTTCTCGCTGGATGACATCACGCTCGAAAAAGGCGGGGAGAGCATCCTGGCGAGCAAAGGCGATCTCGGCGAACTGCTTTTCTCCGCAAGCGCGGGTCTGTCCGATCTGAGCAGGCAACTCCTGGCGATCCGCGCCGATGCAGATGGCTTCTACAAAGTTCGCGCGCGCAGCGGACTGCTGAGCGATCTGAAGGCCCGGTTGACCGAGCTGAAGCAAAAACGCGACGAACTCGACCTCAAGGCTAATGAGTATCACAGGCGGGTGGCTGAACTGGGCCGCCTTGACGATCTCTACGACCATGCGCTGGCGGAGCGTGCAAATACGCAGCGGAGAACGGACGATATCAATCGCATTCTCCGTGCGCTCCCGACAATGAGAAGGCTGACCGGATTACGACACCAGCTCGAAACTCTCGAGATCGTATCCGAGCCACCGGAATCGTGGAGACTTGAGCTACCGGATATCCGCAGGAGCGGGATCGAAATCCACGTCAAAATGGACCAGCTTTCTCGCGCCATTTCAGAGATCGAGCAGGAGATCGGCGAGATCGCGGATGACGAGGTCGCCCTTCGCCTTGCGGCACGTGTTGGCGAACTCACGAAGACACAGGAACCAAGGTATATCACGGCGCAGGCCGACATCCCGAAGCTCACTGCCCGGGTAGCCGAACTTTCCGTCGAAACCCTCCTCCTGCAATTAGGCAAACCGAACGAAAATTCCCCAGCCCGGCTGGTCCTGGATGCGGCCACCGTAGGCAAACTGAGGGCTCTTATCCAGTCGAAATCAGGCATTGAGGTGCGTCGTGCCTCTGCGATGGAGGAATTTGCCAAGGCAGAGCGGGCGCTTCAGGAAGAGGGCGAGAAGGTCTCCCGTTTCTATGAGTTCCGTTCGCCGGCCCGGGTCAAAGCATTCGAACTGCTTTCCGCGACAGTGAAGGCGCTGCCGAAGCAAGACGACGGGACTGCTATTCGTTCCTTGATGCGGCGGCGAGAAACTGCGGAAGTCGCTTTAACGGAAAGCGTGGCGCAGCTCGCTCCCTGGCGCGGCAGCCCGGCCGAGCTCGCGGTCATGAGCACACCTTCTCCTGCAAAGTTCGACGATTGGAAAGCGCGGTATAGAGAGACCAGAGAGAAGTTGAACGCAGCGCGGTCTGAACTCGATCGCTTGGAGCCGGAGAGCAGAAGGCTTGACGCGGAGATCAGTGTCGTCCGGGAGATGGCAGGAGAGATCGACGAACCTTCGGTCGCTGCAAGCAGGGCGGCTCGCGACAAAGCCTGGATTTTACATCGCCAGACCATGGACGCTAAAACGGCCAACAATTTCGAGAGCGCCATGAGGACGGACGACCAGCTCGTTTCGCAACGAATACTGTATTTTGGGGAGGCGACCAAGTTGGCGCAGCTGATGCTAAATCGTGCATCGGTGGGATCTGATATTGACACAGCACGGGGACGCCTTGAAGCGGCGGAATTTTCGCTCGCCGAACTCGCGACACAGATGTCCGGGACCTTGGCGTTGATATCTGCAGACAGCGATTTCAGCTCCGATCCGGCAGACCTAGAGGAATGGTTTCGCGGGAGGGCGGCTGCCCTGAGATCGCGCGATGATCTGGCGTCCATCGACCAGGAAATCGCCGACATCCGCGACAGGGCTGAGCAGTCGAAGAAACGACTACTTGCCGCGATGGTCGGGGCGGGCCTTATATTCAACCCTGACGCCGACCTGGGAACGCTGTTCGCCGCTGCCGAAGAAGGCCTGGATGACTTCAACCTTGCGGTGGATCAGGCCGAACGCCTTGAGCAGTTGAAAGAAGATAACGCCGCACGCGCACGTGCCACGACCGAAGCGCTGAAAGCCGCCGACGAATGGGACGAAAGATGGTCCGAGCTTTGCGGCAGCTGCTGGCTGGGGGAGTTGACGCCGACCCCGGACGTAGATGCTGTCAACGGAATTCTCCATGTTCTTGAAAAGCTCGCCGCTGCTGACGAGACCAAAGCCGGGCTCGTTGATCGAATCCAGAAAATGGAGAACGACAGGGCCCTTTTCGAAGCGTCGGTCTTTGAATTCTGCGACACCTTGGAAATCCCGAGATCGGCCTCCCTTACAGAGCTCGCGCGGACGATATCCGACAGGATTAGGGCGGCAGAGCGGGGTCAGGAACAACGGCAGAAGTTATTGGGCGATCTCGCTAAAAAACGCGACGACGAACGCGCGCTGCTTATCGCCAAAGAAGTACTCGACGCCCGGATAGGCAAGATGGTCGCGTTCTTCGGATGCGCCACCATGGATGAGGTCGAAGCCTTTATCGATCTGTCTTTGAAGCGACAGGCTCTGCGGAACTCGATTGCCGAGCTGGAGCAGGAACTGGTCGAAATCGGCGGCGCGAATGACATCGCCGAGATCGAGGGGCGGCTCGCACTGGCGGATAGAGAGACGCTAGAGGGCGAGCTCGCATTGCTGGTCCCAACCCTGGAGGACCAGGATAAGAAGTGCCATGACGTATTTCACGAGCGGTCGACGATGCAAAAGGCACTTGATGCCATCGGCGGCGATTCCGTTGTGGCGGAAATAGAAGAGCAGCGACGAACCGTTTTGCTCGAAATCGAAGAACGAGCTGGACGCTACCTCGAACTCCGCGCGGGCATAACGGCCGCCGAGCATGCTTTGAAGCTCTACAGGGACCGACATCGCAGCGGGATGATGACGAGAGCCTCTGAGGCATTCAGGACCATCAGCCGCGGAGCCTACACAGGTGTCGCAGCGCAGCCTAGCAAAGACGGCGAAGTACTGATCGCGTTACCGGCGAACGGCGGCTCGAAGGCTGCCGACCAGCTATCCAAAGGTGCGCGTTTTCAGCTCTACCTCGCTCTACGGGTGGCTGGCTATCACGAGTTTGTCGCTAATCGCGCTCCCGTTCCTTTCATCGCAGACGACATCATGGAAACTTTCGACGACTTCCGCGCCGAGGAAGCCTTCAAGTTGTTCGCGGAGATGGGGCGATACGGTCAGGTTATCTACCTTACCCATCATCAGCATCTGACCGAGATCGCCAGAAAGGTGTGCCCGGGCGTCAGACTTCATAATCTGGAAACGATCGAATCGGCGCGTGGGCTCGCTGGCATAGCCGCGGAATAGTCGAGGCGCTGTTGACCGACGCCCCGTGTAATCTCGGTCGCTCACGCTGCGAATAAACGCTGGACAATCCGAAGATGCCAGTGAGAATTGCGCATTTTCTCGCTTTCTATCTTTCCTCCATGTGCACCTTTGATTGCTTCGTGGGCGGCCTTTTGGTCCGGATGCTAACCCCGCCAAAAATCTCCGCAAAATCGACTCTGGCCGGCGGAGTGGCATCTGGGGACTTTGGGTAAGCGGCTTCAGTCACCACGATTTGGGAGGACGTTTATCGCGGACTTCGTCGAACGCCTTTGAATAGTCGAAGCTCACGATCGGCTGGCCATCCCGCGCCATTTCGGCTGCGAGCCTGCAAAACTTGACGAAGACATACTCGCCGATGTTTGCCTGGAGAACGAATATTTCGTCATGTTCATCCCCGCGGAAGAGCCGGCACGGCTCGGCCATTGCACCGATTTCGCCAGGGTTTCGGGGAGACTGCAATATCTCGCTTGATCGCAAAGCTGCGAAGTCGGTTGGACGGGTGGAGCACCGCCTGAGTCCCTCGTTTATAACCGAAACTTTGTTGAATAGCAGAATTATGTTCCAGGTTTAGGCAAGGGGCAGAGCAGCGCACCGGGTCTCGCTCGATACTGCGAAGCCTTGGTTCGGATTAGACGGCTGCCGGACCGGGTACCCACCTTAGGTCATAAATTCGGTGAGGCATCATCGTTGCAAGTTCGTCGCCTGGATCGGGTTGGCCGTAGGTGCGCGGTCGAGGATGGCCAACGCCGACTGCACGAGTTCACCCTTTCATCCCGATTTCGTACTAATCTCGACGGTGAAATTAGGATCAAACCCCGTCGGTTCGCCGGGATATCCCCTGGCATTCGACACAATCCGCGTATCTCGGACGATGTAGTCGTTTCGGTGATGGACGTGACCGTGCACCCACAATTTTGGGCCGACCTCGTACAGCAGGTCTTCCAAATCCGAAGCATAACAAGCGGAGAGTGGGTCGTGTCGAAAACCGAGGTCGATCGCCTGTGGCGACGGAGCATGGTGTGTAACGACAACCGTCTTCAGCGGTGGATGTTTTCGGAGCTCTGCCGCAATGAAATGCCGGGTTTGGACATGCAGCCGATAGGCGTCAATCGGCTTGAACTTGCGGTATGGTCGCTTTGAGAAGTTAATCTTCTTATAGTCGTTCATCCCGTGCGCGGCGTACGACATGGTGACCTCCGGTTTTCGTCCAAACAGGCGAAAATCGGTCCAAAGTCCTCCGCCGATGAACCGGACACCACCGATGTCGACGGTCTCGTTCTCAAGAAAATGAATGTTGGGAAAACGACCAGCGAAATCGCGGGCGTCCCGGATACTTTCCTGGACGAACGCAGAATAAAACTCGTGGTTTCCCGGCACGAAAACCACGGGGATAGCATGCGCCACGGTGTCGGCGAGCCACTGCAGACTCGGGACGATGCCCTTGTCCAGAACGTCGCCAGCGCAAATCATGACATCGGCATCGGCTGGTGGGGTCTGCAAAAAAGGCTGTCCGAATTCCAGATGGAGGTCTGAGAGGATCCAAAGCTTCATAACTGTTGTCCTACTGCGGCAGAAAAAAAGAGAACTCGGTCTAGCGAGTGGATCAGAGGGCCAGGAGTGGCTGGCTTGGGTAGAGCCAACCCATGACCGCCTTTCTCATCGAACTCGCCAACTCATCGTGGTGAATCTCTAATGCGGATTTCGCCTCGTCAGCGGAGAGCCAACCGTCACTCAAGCGCCATCGGCGATAGAACAAGACATCGAGACGATGGCGTCGGAAATCTTCTGCCATGCTCCGCAGATCGCTGGGCTTTTCTGGCGGCATCGCTTCGGCATCGGGAGGTAGGTCAGACTTATCGGAGTGCTCACCATTCGGCGTCTGAACCACCCAAGTCTCCTCATCCGCGGCGGTGACAATCGCGTCTATCTGAGAGCGGATGTCGTCCGGCACGTTCGCGGCGGCGTCGAAAGCCGCCGTGATAAATCTGGCATCGCTCGCGAAATGGAGGTTCAACGTCGACGGATTGTACCGCCAGAGGACTGTTTCAGCAGCTTTCGTCCAAGACCCCGCTTGCACAAGTCCGAGAGCCTCCAGAACCGAGTATGCGTTGACCGTGGCGCACGCCGGGCCGGCCCCGTTGGCAGCGGCGATGTTGGCTACTGGCACGCTATCGGGGTCGTCCGCCTTCAGCGACAGAACGCGTCTGTCCAACTTTCGGAATCGCAGTTCGCCGTTCTGGTCGGCCACGTAGATGACCGCGGTCGAGATATCGTCCCACCTTGGCGGCGGCTCGGGACGTTCGGGAAATCGCCGCGGCTTGGCTCCCCCGACAAATTCGTGCGCCTGTCCCATCGCAACAAGCGCCGCACACCCGACCTCATAGGCGGTTATGTGGTAATGTTGCCAACCTATCTCGTCCTTGTAAGGTAATCCGTACGACAAATATACGGCAACTGCCCGAGCCCAGGCGGCGAAATCGTTTGCGTGCTTTTTGTTGTGCAGCTCCATGGCACGCGTCGCAGACTCCGCCATGAAACTCGGCGTGCCGTATATTCCGGTGATCATCAGCCCAATCTCGTGATCGACATCGAGGCTCTCCCAGTGGAGACCCGTCTCGCCAAGCAGTTCGACTTCGGCGAGGTGAGCCTCGGATGCCTCGACTAATCCCTCAAGGGATCGTCCGGGGACCGTGAAGGTCGAGCCGTTCTCGAACTCGACGACGATCCGGCCTGTCGACTGATCGTAGTAGGCACCCTTTGGAGTCGGGTGTTTCAGTCGCCAATATGCGTCGCGTGCGCTCCCGGCCATAATACGGCGTCCCAGCGGGTCAAAGCCGATTTCGTCCAGACCCAACCCAAGCGACCTCTCCCGGTCGGGTTCCGTTTTGATGCGATGATAGCGCCGCCTTCCCCGCCCCTTGCTCGCCATCTACCCCCCCGCGCTGCGACGAGGCAGCTTCGCAAGGCTGACCGTCGGCATCCGGTACCGTCGTACGATCTCGGCGACTTCCTCGCCGGACAACGTTCGCCTTCCCATCAAACGCTCGACGATGGCGTCGAGGGTGGCTCGACGGGCTTGAACGATGGACTTCACGCGGCCGAACTCGTTCTGTAAGACGTCGTGAACACGCCTCCGGAACTCTGGGTGATAGGCTCGCAACCGCTCGAGCTGCTCCTGGGAACCTTCGACGAGGAGCGTGTGCCCCATCCCAAGAGCGCCCTCAAGCATGGTAGCAAGCTCCGTCGCCCTGTTGAGGTCCGCGTCTTCAGAGCCCGAAGCGCCGTCGGCAAACCGACCGAAAACTTCCATTTCAGCGGCGATCCCGGCGAGGCAAACCGCGATTGCGTTCAAATACTCGGTCCGCGTCTTTGGTCGAGCATCTATTTGGCCGTACCGCACGTAGCCTAATTGGCCGGATTTGCCTTCGATCCGGTATTGGGAAATCTTGACCTCCATCACCTCTCCGTGGCCGATTTCAATAGATACCAGGGCATGACCTGCTTCATGGACAGCGAGAGCGCGAACGATTTCTTCCGAAAGCTCTGTCAACGTTCTCAGTTGGGCAATGATGTGGGTTCCCGAAAGAACCTCGACACGGCGTCGCGCTGCCCGTCTGGCGTCACGAGCGAGTTGTTCAATATCAGCACCCGAAAAACCCTCAGTGGCCATGCCGAACATCTCGGCTTGTGAGTGATCAAGCTCAATGCCGCTGTGGAATTTCAGAATCGACAGTCGGGAATGCTTGTCGGGCAAGGTGATTTGGTAATGGCGGTCCAGCCGTCCCGCACGCCGGATTGCCGGATCGAGGCTGTCCGGGTGGTTACATGCCGCGACGACCACCACACCTTCCCGACCATGAAAACCGTCGAGGAGCTCGAGAAAACCGGAGATCGCGGCCGTCATGTAGGCTCTGTTGTGATCACGGATGTTCCGGCTGCCAAAGGCGTCGACCTCGTCCACGAACAAAATCGCCGGCGCTTTCGATTTGGCTTCTTCGAAAGCCTTACGCATGGCTTGCAAAAAGTCGTCAAGCGAACCCGCGCTTTGCCAAGTAGAAAAAGACCCGGCGACAATGGATACGCCACAGCTGATTTGTAGCGCACGCATGAACGTCGTCTTTCCGGTTCCTGTCGGACCAGAAAGCAAGACCCCATCGTCCACATCCGCCCATTCGATGCGGCCCGATCGGTAATCTTCGATGTCCCGGGCGAGATTATTCCCCCACTCCACCACCGGTCCGTACCCGTGCATGTCCGCGAGCGTCGGAACGGCGACCTTGGCCACCGACGCAACGGTCGGCGTGCCGGGTCGCGGATACTGCCTCAACCTTTGCAATGCGAGCGCAGGCGACCGACCTTCCTGGAAGGCCTTGTCCAGGCGAGACCACGGATCAGACAGTAGCAGCTCGACGTCCCTGTTGCTAATCGGCATTCCGAAGCGTTTGAGAGCCGCCTCCACATGCCGTCTGCTTCTCAACGGAACGTCCACCACCGCGTCACCAAAGAGTTTTGCCTCGTCATCCAACTCCTTCTTGGGCTCTCTAAGGAAGATTGCCTGCTCTTTCCTCAGGACTTCAAACTGGTCGCGATTGGAGTAGCGACCGCCCCAATCGGAGACGAACGGTGGCGTTCCCACCTTGTAGTTCCCGATCCCATTTAGAAAGACCCGAGCCGCCGCAGTGTAGACGGGAATGCATCCTTCCTCCGACAGGCAGAGGATCAAATTGAACTTCGCGTTCTTCCTGTTCCACGGCCGGGCTGCCGCAGCGATCCCGCAAAAGGCGATATAGATCGGAAGGGTCATGAAGTTCTCGTCGTCAGGTAGACTGAGCTTCCACGGTGGGCGCGGCTTGCTGTTGGACGGCGGCATCGACTTTACGATCTCAAGAAATTCCACGATATCCATCAATGCAAGTCCTCTGGTGGGCCAGCTTTCTCCCGGAGCCGTTCACGCCAACATTCACAGCCAGTGACGGTGGACTTAGCGGTATTCCTGTTCCACGGCCGCGGCTTGGCGAGGCTCCCGGTGAAAACCGGCATGGTCATGACTACACCGTCGACCGGGTTGCCGGATTTCTGCGTTGCGCGTGGTTTGCCGCCGAGGGGGCTCGTCGCTTTTGTGTCGTCCTCAGTTAGCAAGTCCGGGATCAAATCGTGTCCTCCAGCGGGTAGGAAGCCCGGCGCAGCCGCTCGCCCCAGTATCCTGGCTCGACGCGGGTGCCGAGACGGTACCAGCGGCTCAACGTCCGCGCGATTCCGCGGTTCGGGTCGAAGTAGAATAGTTCGCTTGAGAACGCTGGTCTGCCGTCTGAGATCAGGGGGTGTCCCAACGGACGACCGATAAGGCATGGAACGACACGCTTCCCCAGGGTCCAGCTGTTGAACGCCGCACTCGGCGCGTCGGCGTCGGCGCAATGATTGATGTCCGCCAGATCGTCTGCGAGCCGTCGCAGTTTTCCGACCAATAAAGGGTGGGGCCTTCCCAGCCATTCGGGAACTGACTCGTTCATTTGTTTGTCCTCAGAATCGATTGTCGTCATATTTTTTACATTTGATTCCAAATTTGGTCGTCAATGTCAAATGAAAGACGCCATTTGACATTCGTGTTTTCCCCCGGTTCTTCGAATTTATGAAGTTCTACGCTCCTCCCGATGCACTACGGGCGGCCCGCGCATTGTCGCGGCTGTCGCAGCAGGAGCTATCCAAGAACATCCAGGTTAGCCGTCAAAGCATTTCTGCCGCAGAGAACGACGCATCTGCTCCGTTCCCGACGGTGTCAAAAATGCGAGGGTTCTACGAGGACAGAGGGCTGCAGTTCGTGGGTGTGATTGATATCGATACCGGAGCGATCAATGCCGCCGGGGTGTGTTGGCGGCTCCCCGAGAGGTTCCCACCACCTCAGGCTGAGGCGTCAAAATATCACACCGAGCCGCATGGCACGGCGTTCGTGGCTGCAAGGAGCCTTTTAGGCGCGAGTAGAGCGGATGTCGCTAGCAACTCAAACATTGGACTCAAGGATTTAGCAGCTCTTGAGGCGGGAAGCACATATTCGGGCGACGAGTACCAGCGCTTGCGGGCCTACTATATTGAGGCAGGCATCGAATTCATGGGCGCGGGGGACGTTCGCACAGGACTTTATTATGGAGTCGGTGTTCGTCGGGCCAGTTCAAATCCCACGGCTGATTGAAGTGGGTGGGATAGGTGCGCCTCAGACGATGGTGCGACCTTGCTTCTGTTTCCGAGATTCGGCTCGTGCGTCTAGGAGGCGATCCAGCGCACCAAGTTTCGCCTCTTCGATGGTGCCGTACATTCTGGGGTCGTTTCGTACGTACTCACCATCGAAACGGTTCTCTTTCCGAATGGTAACACCGAAGCCCGGACCCTTTTTCCAAATTGAGAGGTTGTAACCCCGGGCATTGATGAACGGGTTGCCAATCCTAGAGGTCTTCCACTCCCGCTTGGGCCAGTCATTTTTTATCCGCAGGTCGTCTCGGTATTCACGCTCGCGCTTTTCAGGGCCGCAGTAGTCATCCTTCTGTAGAGCCTCCGCGCACTTCAACCCAACGAGGATGACGTCAGGCACCGTGGCGTGAACCAACACGTGGGCGAAACGAACACGCGCATGCTGGCACATTTCGCAGCGTGCATCCTCAGCACCCATGTCCTTGAACGTTGAAAAGCGCCATCCCTCGCGAGGAAACGACTCGTCCTGCCATCTTCCTGTATCCATCCGGTGGACCAGTTCCGCACTGTCATCACCTTCTCTGAAGCCAGACATCATGATTCCCTCCCATGCGCCAGGCGCATGCGCCCTGAAATATTCGGTAGGATGGAAACATTGAGCGACAGCGTCAAGCCGGCGGCGGCAGGGCAAAAAGCTCGGACCTACGGCCGGGAAAAGGCTCCGTCTAGCATCAGAACCGTTGGAGTGTTATGGACGCTTCATAAGCCCCGAACCTACGGTCGGGGAAAAGCGACTAACGTCGATAAGGGTCAGCAATAGGCCAAGCTTATTTCGACGTGTAGCGATGGGGCATAGCCGAAATAAGCTTGGCTACGAGAAGTCAGAGATGATACCGAAATTGCAAAAGTACTTACATTCTGGGAAACCATTCAACATCGCTTCCTATGCGCTGCTGACGATGATGGTGGCTCAGGTGACCGGGCTGAAGCCCGGCGATTTCGTCCACACGCTCGGCGACGCCCATCTCTATCACAACCATTTCGACCAGGCGAAGCTGCAGCTGGCTCGCCGGCCGAAGCCGCTGCCGTTCATGCGCATCAAGCCTGGTGTGAAGGACATTTTCGGCTTCACCTTCGACGATTTCGAGCTGATCGGCTACGAGGCCGATGCCAGCATCAAGGCGCCGATCGCCGTCTGATCCGGGATATTCCATGGCCGACATCCGCAGGACCATTATCGCCGCCGTTGCCCGCAACGGCATTATCGGCCGCGACGGCGACATGCCGTGGCGGCTTTCGAGCGATCTCAAGCGCTTCAAGGCGATGACATTGGGAAAGCCTGTCGTGATGGGCCGCAAGACTTACGATTCGATTGGCAAGCCGCTGCCGGGACGGCTGAACGTCGTCATTTCGCGGCAAGCGGCGATAGACCATCCTGATGTCTCCATGGCCCATTCGCTGTCCGAGGCGATGGTGGCGGCCGACAGGCTGGCGCTCGAAACCGGCGTCGACGAGATCTGCATTATCGGCGGCGGGCAGGTCTATGCCCAGGCGATCGGTCTTGCCGACCGGATGTGCATCACGCATGTCGAGGCCGATCTCGACGGAGACGCGTCGTTTCCCGCGATCGATCCCGCCATCTGGCAGGCGGGGGAGGCGATCGCGGTTCCGGCCGGCGAAAAGGACAGTTATCCCACGCGTTTCATCGTCTACGAACGCCGTTACGCCTGAAAATGAACTATTTTCCAATTAAATTGACCAAGTTTCTCACGCTGCGTTGAAAGCCGATGCGGTGATACCTATAACGGTCACCAACGCGTCCACCGGTCAGCCCCCACGGTTTCGGATGTGTGGAGACTTAACGAACAACGAGGTTTTGATGCCCTGGAGCAATCAGAATGGCGGCGGCGGCCCTTGGGGCGGCGGCGGCGGTAATAATCAGGGACCATGGGGACAGGGGCCGAACCGGCCGCGCGGTGGCGGCGGCAAGGGCGGACCGCCTGATCTGGAAGATATCATCCGGCGCGGCCAGGACCAGCTGCGCAACATCATCCCCGGCGGCTTCAACGGCGGCGTGGCAGTGATCGTCGTGGCGATTGTCGCCGTCTTCTGGCTGATCCAGTGCATTTATGTCGTGCAGCCGGACGAGCGCGGCGTCGAACTGCGGTTCGGCAAGCCGAAGGACGAGATTTCCATGCCGGGCCTGCATTTCCACATGTGGCCGATGGAGACCGTGGAGACGGTCAAGGTGACCGTGCAGCAATTGAACATCGGGGCGACTTCGGCATCGTCTTCGAACGGCCTGATGCTGTCCAGCGACAAGAGCGTCATCAACGTGCAGTTCGCTGTCTTCTACACCGTCAGCGATCCCAAGGCCTATCTCTTCAACGTCGAAAATCCGGCAGAGACGCTGCAGCAGGTTTCCGACAGTGCCATGCGTGAAATCGTCGGCCGACGCCCGGCGCAGGACGCCTTCCGCAGCAATCGTCAGCCGATCGAAGTGGACGTGCTCAATATCCTGCAGGACACGATGAACCGCTATGGCGCGGGCGTGACCGTGACCGGCGTGACGATCCAGAACGTGGCGCCGCCGCGGGAAGTCGCCGATGCTTTCGAAGAAGTGCAGCGTGCCGGCCGTGACCGCGACAGCACGATCGAAGAGGCCAATCGCTACACGAACCAGAAGCTCGGCCAAGCGCGAGGCGATGCGGCCAGAATCCGTGAAGATGCAGCCGCCTACAAGGACCGTGTCGTGAAGGAGGCGGAAGGTGAAGCGCAGCGATTCACCGCGATCAACGACGAATATTCCAAGGCGCCCGACGTGACCCGCAAGCGGTTGTATCTCGAAACGATGGAGCAGGTGCTGAAGAATTCCCGGAAGGTCATTATCGACGAGAAGCAGGGCGTCCTGCCCTATCTGCCGCTCAATGAGCTCGGCAAGCCGGCGCAGCAGGGAGGTTGAGTCATGACATCGAACAGACTTCCCATCATTCTCATCATCCTCGCCATCGTGCTGGTCGGGCTTTATTCGTCCATCTTCGTGGTGAATGCACGCGAGCAGGCCATCGTCGTCCGTTTCGGCCAGATCCAGTCGGTCAAGACCGAGCCTGGTATTTATTTCAAGCTGCCCTTCGGCTTCATGGATGCCGACCGCGTTCAGCTGGTCGAAAAACAGGCGCTGAGGCTCGATCTCGACAATATTCGCGTTCAGGTTCAGGATGGCCAGACCTTCGACGTCGATGCCTTCGTGATCTATAACATCGCGGATGTTCGCCGCTTCCGAGAAACGGTATCGGGCGATCGCGAAGCCGCGGAAGCGCGGTTGAGAGCGCAGCTCGATTCATCGCTTCGCCGCGTCTACGGTCTGCGTGACTACAATGCCGCGCTCTCGGAAGAGCGTGTCGCGATGATGCTGGAGATTCGCGACGACCTGCGCACGGATGCCGAAAATCTCGGCCTGCATATAGACGACGTTCGTATCCGGCGCACCGACCTTTCGCCGGAGGTTGCGCCGAACACCTATAATGCCATGCGGTCGGAACGCCTCGCCGAGGCCGAGCGTATCCGGGCCGAGGGCAATGAGGAAGGCCAGCGGCGGCGAGCCATCGCCGACCGTCAGGTCGTCGAGTTCACCGCAGGCGCCCAGCGCGATGCGGAAATCCTTCGAGGCCAGGGCGATGCGGAACGCAACCGCGTCTTCGCCGAAGTCTTCAGCAAGGATCCAGCCTTCTTCGAGTTCTATCGCTCGATGGCGGCCTATTCCTCCGCTCTCTCGTCGCAGGACACGACGCTGGTGCTGTCGCCGAATTCGGAATTCTTCCGCTATTTCGACAATGCCGCCGGCACCCTGCAGCCGACAAATCCGGCCGCGCCAGTTCCGGGAGTTCCCGGCGCAGCTGCTCCCGCAGCACCCGCCCAGCCGGCGAACTGACGGCAGGAGAAACCAGCCCGATAATTCTGGAAGGGCCGGCGCGAGCGCCGGCCCTTTTTTCGTGGAATGATTGTGACGATCCGGCTTTTGCGAGGGCACGTCACATTGCACGGGGATTTCGCGAAAAGGTGATTTCACCCTCCATCATTCCGCCTTATGCTGATGCTCAATGTGCGCATTGCACCCCTTATGAGGAAGCTTGATGGCCCCCACGATTCGCTCGCCCTTCAGACGAACGCTCGCGCTTATGGCCAGCGCCGCAATCTTGGCGCAAGCCGGCGTGAGCGGGATTGCCTATGCGCAAACTACGCCTGAGACGACCGCACCCGGGGTTATTGCACCCGCTCCAGCTACTCCGGAAACGGCTGCTCCCGCTCCTACTCCTCCCGCAGCCGTCGCACCGCAGCAGACCGCTCCGATCCAGGCCGCCGTGCCCAACACTGGCCCGGCTTCCGTCGCCGATCTCGCCGAGGGGCTGCTCGACGCCGTGGTCAATATCTCGACCTCGCAGAAGGTGAAGGACGATGAGGGCGCGGGGCCGGCGCCGCGCGCGCCCGACGGCTCGCCTTTCCAGGAATTCTTCAATGACTTCTTTAACAAGCAGCAAGGTAACAAGGGCGGCAACCACAATGTCAGCTCGCTTGGCTCCGGCTTCGTCATCGATCCGGCCGGCTATATCGTCACCAACAATCACGTGATCGAGGGCGCCGACGATATCGAGATCAATTTTGCCAATGGTTCGAAGCTCAAGGCGAAGCTGATCGGCACCGATACGAAGACCGATCTTTCGGTGCTGAAGGTCGAGCCGAAGACGCCGCTGAAATCCGTGAAATTCGGCGACTCCAGCACGATGCGCATCGGCGACTGGGTGATGGCGATCGGCAATCCGTTCGGCTTCGGCGGTTCAGTGACGGTGGGCATCATTTCCGGGCGGGGCCGCAACATCAATGCCGGTCCCTACGACAACTTCATCCAGACGGATGCGGCGATCAACAAGGGTAATTCCGGTGGCCCACTCTTCAATATGAAGGGTGAAGTGATCGGCATCAACACGGCGATCATTTCGCCGAGCGGCGGCTCGATCGGTATCGGCTTCTCGGTGCCGTCGGAGCTTGCTTCCGGCGTCGTCGACCAGCTGCGCGAATATGGCGAGACGCGGCGCGGCTGGCTCGGCGTGCGCATCCAGCCAGTGACCGACGATATCGCCGACAGCCTCGGGCTCGACACTGCAAAGGGCGCGCTGGTTGCCGGCGTCATCAAGGGCGGCCCTGTCGACGACGGCTCGATCAAGGCGGGTGACGTCATTTTGAAATTCGACGGCAAGACCGTCAGCGAAATGCGCGACCTGCCGCGCGTCGTGGCGGAAAGCACGGTCGGCAAGGAAGTCGACGTCGTGGTGCTGCGCGACGGCAAGGAGCAGACCGTCAAGGTGAAGCTCGGCCGGCTCGAGGACAGCGATCAGGCGGCTGCATCCAACGATGCACCCGATGGCTCGCAGGACGACGGTGTGATCACTCCGGATCCGGGCGAGAACAATGACATGGACCAGCCTGACACCGGCGATCAGGCCAAGCCTGCACCTGATACACCCGACCAGCATAAGGGCCAGGTGTCGCCGGATGCGGCCACGCCGAAGAACGTGCTCGGACTGTCGCTCTCGCTGTTGAGCGCCGAGACCCGCAAGGCCTTCGGCATCGCCGAGAGCGTCGATGGCGTCGTCGTGACGGAAGTGACGCCCGGCTCCGCTTCCGCCGAAAAGGGGCTGAAGCCCGGCGACGTGATTGTCGAGGTGGCGCAGGAATTCATGAAGTCGCCGGATGCGGTCGCCGCCAAGGTGCAGGCGCTGAAACAGGAAGGCCGCCGCAACGCCCAGTTGATGATCGCATCGGCGAATGGCGATCTGCGGTTCGTCGCAGTGCCGATGGAATAAGGGAGCTAAGGCGGTAGTGAATGAGCCGCCGTGGTCTCCAACTCTCCCTCATTCCTGTGCTTGTCACAGGAATCCAGTGCGCCCAAGTCCTTGGGCTCAGAGGACTCTTCTCTCTTGGCGTAAGTCATTCACCGCGCAGACGCGCGGTGGCTGGATTCCTGTGACGAGCACAGGAATGAGGGCGGAGAGGGTGTGCCGGGCGGCCTTTCGAAAGGGGACCGTTGGCCTAGCGGTCCGGAGGTGACAGGCTATTTGGCGGGTTTACGGAGGTTGCCCTTCCGCGCGAGCCACCAGCGATCATCCCCGATTTCTGGAATGTCGCTGGTATCGATTTCCTTGTCCGGGAGAGCATCGAGCGTGCGAAGTTCGGCCAGTTGTTCCTCCGTCAAAACTCGCTTGCTCATATGTCTCCTCTTGCGCGGTATCGCCTTCAAGCCGTCACGAAATCCGTCTTCCGGTAGCCCTGGATATAAAGCAGGGCGGTCAAGTCGCCGTGGTTGATGCGCATCTGCGCTTCGGCGGCAACAGCGGGCTTGGCGTGGAGCGCGACGCCGGAGCCGGCAAGGTGCAGCATGCCGAGATCGTTGGCGCCGTCACCGACGGCGATCGCTTCTTCCGGTGAAATGCCGAGGCTTGCCGCAATTTCGTTCAACGCATCGACTTTCGCTTGTTTTCCGAGGATCGGTTCGGCGACGAAGCCGGAGAGGATGCCGCCGTCTTCGAGCAGCGTGTTGGCACGGTTCTCGTCGAAGCCGAGGGTGGCGGCGATGCGGCTGGTGAAGACGGTGAAGCCGCCGGAGACAAGCGCGGTGTAATGGCCTTTCGACTTCATGGTGGCGATCAGTTCCGGCCCGCCGGGGGTGAGCGTGATGCGCTTGGCGATGACCTCGTCGACGACCGATATCGGCAGCCCCTTCAGCAGGGCGACACGCTCACGCAGGGCCGGTTCGAAAGCGATCTCGCCGTTCATGGCGCGAGCAGTGATGGTCGCGACCTTCTCCTTCAGGCCGACTTCGGCGGCGAGTTCATCGATGCATTCCTGGCCGATCATCGTCGAATCCATGTCGGCGATCAGTAGCTTCTTGCGGCGGGTCTCCTGCTCCTGGATAACGAGGTCGATGGGCACGCTTGATATGACGGCAAGGATACTGGCCTCGGCCGCTTGCGCATCGGTGCCGTCGCGCAGCGCGATGTCGCAGGCAACGCCATCTGCCAGCCAGTAGAGGCCGGAAGCCTTCACGGCCTCGGCCGCCTGCTCGGCGATCTCGGGTGCCAGCACGGGATTTGACGGATTGGCAACAAGCGTGGCAACGAGGGCCATGATGGAAAACCTTCTGAGCACAGTGAACGCGATCCTGATAACCGGGCCGACCGCCAGCGGCAAGTCCGCGCTCGCTGTCGAATTGGCCAAGCGTCATGACGGCGCGGTCGTCAACGCCGACAGCATGCAGGTCTACGACACGCTGCGGGTGCTGACCGCGCGCCCGTCGGAAGAGGAGATGCAGGGTGTGCCGCATTATCTCTACGGCCATGTGCCGGCGGGTGTAGCTTATTCCACAGGCGCCTGGCTGCGCGATGTCGCGACACTACTACCGGCGCTCAGGGCCGCGGGACGGCTGCCGGTCTTCGTCGGCGGCACGGGGCTTTATTTCAAGGCGCTGACCGGCGGTCTCTCCGATATGCCCGATATACCCGAGGCGCTGCGGGAGACCCTCAGGACGCGGCTGCTGCAGGAGGGGCCGGACGGGCTCTATGCCGAGCTCGTCGAGGCCGATCCCGCCGTGGCGGCAGGTCTCAGCCGCCAGGACGGGCAGCGGATCGTCCGGGCGCTGGAGGTGATGAAGGCGACGGGACGGTCGATCGCCGAATTCCAGGGCCAGTCGGGACCGGTGATCATCGACGCCGATAAGGCCCGCAAGATCGTCGTGCTGCCGGATAGGGCGGTGCTGCATCAGCGCATCAACGGGCGTTTCGAAAAGATGCTGGAGCAAGGCGCGGAAGATGAGGTAAGGGCGCTGCTTGCGCTCGACCTGCAGGCCGAGGCGCCTGTGATGAAGGCAATCGGCGTGTCGCAGATTACGGCGATGATCAGGGGCGAGATGACGCGCGACGAGGTGCTGGAGAAGGGGGCTGCGGCGACGCGGCAATATGCCAAGCGGCAAATGACATGGTTTCGCAACCAGATGGACGATAGCTGGGAACGGCTGACGGTTTAGGCTTCAGGTCGTTGCAGGCCTCCTGCTTGAGACATCTGCAAGCTCAGCAGTTTGACGAGTTCGCCCACCGCCGCCTGCAGTTGGTCCGGCAGAAATCCGCCGAAGCCCAGCATCAGGCCGGGGCGCGCCGGCCGCGCGGCATACATTGGGGAGATCGCCCGCACGGCGAGGCCGGACGAGAGTGCGCGGGCTGCGAGTTGCACGTCGTCGACCTCCTCGGGCAGCCATAGAAGAATATGCATACCCTGGTCGCTCTGCTGGACGCGGCACCCCTCAGGCAAGGCCCGGGCGAGGGCCGAAAGCAGAACAGCGCGGCGCTCGGCATAGAGGCCGCGGATGCGTCGAATATGCGCTTCGAAATAGCCTTCCCTCATATAGGCCGCCAGAACGTGCTGTTCGGCGATCGGCGAATGCCGGTCGAGAATGGCGCGGGCGCCGGCAAAGGCTTCCGCGAGCGGAGGAGGGGCGATGACGTAGCCGAGGCGCAGGGAAGGAAAGAGCACCTTGCTGAACGTGCCGAGATAGACGACGCGTGACGGACGCAACCCTTGCATCGGCGGAAACGGGTGTCCGGCATAACGCAGCTCACTGTCGTAGTCGTCCTCGACGATCCAGGCGCGATTTTGGTCGGCCCAGGCGATCAAGCCATTGCGTCGGGCCATGCTGAGCGGCATCCCGATCGGATATTGGTGCGAAGGGGTGACAAATGCGGCGCGCGCCTGTGGACAGAGCTCGAGGCCGCGTTCCACGTTCATTCCCTGTGCATCAACCGGCAGGCGGTGTGTCCGTACGCCGAGATCGTCGAGCACTGCCGTCAGGCCGGGATAGGCCGGGTCCTCGGCCCATACCGTATCGTCACGCGAGAGAAGAACACGGCCCGCCATATAGAGGCCTTGCTGAGTGCCTGATGTAACGATGACCTGTTCCGGCTCGCAATGAACGGCCCGCGCGCGCCGGACGTGGTCGGCAATGGCAAGCCTGAGTTCGAGCAAGCCCATAGGGTCGTGATAACCCGAAGGTGCGGCCTGTCGCGACGCGCGCACGCGGTTGCCGAGACGGCGCCAGCTGTCGTCGGGCGCAATGCCGCAAGCCGGGACGGCGATGGCGAAGGGAACGGGTGGGTGCGGAGTGAGCGCACGGGCAATGGCGATCAGCCGGGCAGCCGGGGAGGGCAGATCGACAGCATCCGCGGTAGTCGCCGCTGCCGGCGCAGGCGGGGGCGCCGGCGTCGCGTCCATCAGATGAGCGGCAACACGGGTTCCGGCTCCGACCCGCGCTTCGAGATAGCCTTCGGCAGTCAACTGATCGAACACTTCGACGACGGTGCCGCGCGCGATCTTCAGCGAATCCGCAAGGCTCCGCGTCGAAGGAAGGCGTTCGCCTGGCCTCAGCTCACCGCGGGCGATTGCATTCCGCAGGGCCTGCGCAAGCTGGCGGCCGACGTTAGTCGTTCGATCTATCGCGTTGAGCGACGGGATTTCGATGGTGCTGCGCCGTTTGGACATCGCAAAATGGTCCATAGAGATTCTTCAAAAATGGCGCTTCACGATGAACCAATTTTCGAGGAAAAGGAAGCAGATTGGCGGCTCTCCGATGGCGAATTCTTCGCCTTCGGGGTCGTGCCGTGCGCGGGCGCAAACTTCTGGAAAAACGCAAATGCAGGATCTTCTCGTCGTCTACATTGCCTACGCAATCGCTGCAGGCAGTCCCGGACCGAGCAATATGGCCATCATGAACGTGGCGATGCGGCAAGGGCGTCGACCGGCGCTCGCCCTTGCCGCCGGGGTTATCACGATGTCGACATGCTGGGGGCTAGTTGCGGTCACCGGCATCTCGACACTCCTCGTCCGCTATGCCCATGCCCTGCTGTTTCTCAAGATCGCAGGCGGATTGTACCTTCTTTGGCTCGCCTGGAGGGCGGCCCGCTCGGCAACCGCCCCGGATAGGCCGGCAAGCGAGGTCGTGCGGCCTGCCGCGCAACTCGGCGCGCTCTATCGTCGCGGCGTTCTGATGCATCTCGGCAATCCGAAGGCGGTTCTGGCCTGGGTGGCGATCATGTCGCTCGGCCTCAAGCCGGGCGCTTCGCCGGAGATGGCCGTCACGGCTTTCGGCGGCTGCGTGCTCTTGGGGATCTCGATATTTGCCGGCTATGCCATGCTCTTCTCGACGGCGCCGATGGTGCGCGGCTACGCCCGTGCGCGGCGGTGGATCGAGGGTAGTCTCGCCGTCTTCTTTGCGGGCGCCGGATCGCGCCTTCTGTTCTCACATTGACCGGATTTTCAGGATCGCATCATGTCTGTCGCTTCTCCGTTTCATGGTCTTTCGGCCTTTCCGCCAACGCCCGCCGATAGGGATGGCCGGGTTGACACCGAAGCCCTCGGCCGCCTGCTGGAACGCCTGTGTGATGCAGGCGTGGCTTCGATAGGCCTTCTCGGCAGCACCGGGATCTATGCCTTTCTCACACGCGAGGAGCGACGGCGAGCCGTCGAGGCTGCGGTCGAGTGCGTTCGTGGTCGTATTCCGATCGTCGTCGGCGTCGGCGCTCTGAGGACAGACCATGCCCAGAACCTGGCGAGGGATGCCGAGGCTGCCGGTGCAGACGCTCTTCTGCTTGCGCCGATGTCCTACACGCCGCTGACCCAGGACGAAGCCTACGAGCATTTCCTGGCGGTCACCGAGGCGGCGAAGCTGCCGCTTTGTATCTACAACAATCCCGGCACGACCCACTTGACCTTCAGCCGGGATCTTCTGCAGCGCCTATCCGATATCGAGACGATCAGGGCCGTGAAGATGCCTCTGCCTGCTGACGGCGATTTCGCAGGCGAGCTGGCGGCATTGCGAGAGAAGACCAGGCTTGCGATCGGCTACAGCGGCGACTGGGGCGCGGCCGAAGCGCTGCTTTCAGGTGCCGACGCCTGGTACAGCGTCATCGGCGGCTTGCTTCCGCGCGTCGCCCTCGCCCTGACCAAGGCCGCAATTGCAGGCGAGGACGGCGAAGTGCGTCGGCTCGATGGTCTTCTCGAGCCGCTCTGGCAAACGTTCAAGGCGTTCGGAAGCCTTCGCGCGGTCTACACGCTGGTCGACCTTCTTTCACTCGCCAGGGCAGAGCTCCCACGCCCTCTCTTGCCGCTCGGGCCGATAGACCGGCAGCGTGTGCTCGACGCCGTCGAGCCTCTGATCGCCCTGGAGGGCGAGCTGAAGGCTCAATCCTTGTTGTAGAGGCTGCTCAGCGGTTTTTTCAGGATGCTTTCGCGCAGCGACGTGCCGGGTTCCCGGCGGGAGACGGCGGGCTGGTCCGCCGGCGGTGTCGGCCGGGGAAAGACCGGCTCGTCGCGACGCATCTCGCGGCGGAGCGCGTCCAGCCGGGGATCGATCGCGGGTGACGTGGCCGGGTCCAGCCGCGGCGTCTGCGGCAGCAGTTCGCGGCGGTAGGATTCAAGCGGTACGGAGGCGGGCGGCGCGGCGGAAGAGGCGGGCTGGGCGTAGGGCTTGGAGTCGAGATCCTCGTCGGCTGCATCAGCCTCGTCGAAACCTGCCACGGACGCGGCATAGTTCTGCTGGAAATTCGAAATGTCGGGTCCAACGGTCACCGCCCGCATGCGGGTGACGATCTTGCGCAGATCGACCGTATCTGGATCTTCCTCGCTTTGCTTGCTGTTGGCGCTGCTCGCCTTCGGCAGGAGGTTTTCGTCGACGCGGGAAAAACGCATACGCATCGGCACGCTGATCGCCTCGCCAAAGGCGATCGCCTCGCCGTTGCCGATCGAGGAGATGAAGCTCGTGGTCGAGATCGACGAGTTCGGGATGGCCGAGCGGATGATTTCCTGGTCGCGGTCGTTGGCGAGGCGCATGGCAAAGAGCGTCGAACACTGCGACAGGATCGTCTGGTCGAGCTCGCCCGGTCGCTGCGTGATGATGCCGAGCGAAACGCCGTATTTGCGGCCTTCCTTGGCGATGCGGGCGATTGCCTGGCGCGTCGGCACGAAGCCGAGGCTCGGATCGGAGGGGATATAGCGGTGAGCTTCCTCGCAGACGACGAGCATGTGGATGGCGCCGTCGCTCCACAACGCCACCTCGAAGGCCATGCGGCAGAGCACCGAGGCGACCGAATTGACGACCTCGGAAGGAATGCCGGCAAGCTGGAAGGTGCAGATCGGCCGGTTCTCGCCAGGGATTCGAAAGATCTGCGCGATGGTTTCGGTGATCGTGTCGCTGATCGTGTTGTTGGAGAACATGAAGTGATAGCGCGGATCGTTGATCGCAGCGATGAGGCGCATCTTCAGCGACCGCAGGAAGGGCTTTTCCGAGCGGCCCTCCAGGCGGCCGATGCGCTCGTCGATCAGCGCCAGCAGATCGGCCATGCGGTAGGGAACCGGCGTATCGGCGGTGATCGAACTTTTTTCCGTCGTCCGGCGCACCAGCGAGTTGTCGCTGCCGCGGAAGGCGCGCTTGGCTTCCGGCAGGATATCGCGCAGCATGTCGAGCTCCTCGGGCACCGGCGGGCGGCCGCGAAAGACGACTTCGGCGAACTCCTCCAACCGCATCAGCCAGAAGGGCAGGTCAAGCGTATCGGTATCGATGGTGACGGCGTGCTGAGGAAATGCGGCGGCGAATTCGTTATGCGGATCGAGGATCAGGACACGCAGCTTCGGGTCCGCCGCGATCGCCTTGTGCAGGAGCAGCGACACGGCCGTCGACTTGCCGACGCCGGTCGAGCCGACGACGGCGAAATGCTTGGAGAGCATCGAGGGGATATGGATCGCCGCATCGATGCTTTCGTCCTGCGTCAGCTTACCGATGACGGCGGTCGTGCCCTCGCCGGCATCGTAGATGCGCATCAGGTCTGCGGATCGGATGCGGTGCGCGATGGCGCCGAGATAGGGATAACGCGAGATGCCGGTCGAGAATTCCTCTCGCCCGTCCTCGTCGACACGGACCTCGCCGAGCAGCTCGGTCTCGATCTTGAAAATATTGTCTTCGCCTTCGCCCCAGGCATGGCTGCCGGTGTTCATCTGATAGACGAGCGCGACGACGCGGTTGCGGCCGACGCTGATCGAAATCAGCCGTCCCACGGACCAGAGTTCGGTAAGATCGGTGCCGCCCTGTTCGGCGACGGCGGCGATCGTCGCCCGGGAGCCGCTGCATGCAACGACGCGGCCGAGAAAGCGATTTCCCGGCGCATGGCCATCGCGGCGATCATGCTCGCCTGCCTTGCCAGACGTGCGCAAGTCGTTGTTGAGCAAAGGGCTACTCCATGCGGTAGCGTAGAAGAATAAAGTCGATCCTTTAACAAATCCTTCATCCTATCGATTTTCGGGGATGCAGGCGTGGGGCAGTTTTTTATTGCGGCATGCGTTGACGCTGCGAAATTTTCTGTCTATCACTTCCGACCATGAAAATCGCAACGGCTCTTATCGTGGTGGGAAAGCGCATGGGCAGGATGGTGTAACCATCCGGCAATAGCCACCCATGCGCTAGATGACAGGCTCCTCAGGGGCCTTTTTTTATGCCCGAAATCAGGGCTTCCGGCCACAAACGCAATCCCAGCATCAAACGGAACAGACAGATGAGCACGGACAATCAGGCGGCAGGCAATCGGATGACGGGAGCGGAGATCGTTCTCAAGGCGCTGAAGGACAACGGCGTCGAACATATCTTCGGCTATCCCGGCGGCGCGGTCCTGCCGATCTATGACGAGATCTTCCAGCAGGAGGACGTCAAGCACATCCTCGTCCGCCACGAGCAGGGGGCAGGCCATGCGGCCGAAGGTTACGCCCGCTCCACCGGCAAGGTCGGCGTCATGCTGGTGACCTCAGGTCCGGGCGCTACCAATGCCGTTACGCCGCTGCAGGATGCGCTGATGGATTCGATCCCGCTCGTCTGCCTGACCGGCCAGGTTCCGACCCCACTCATCGGCTCCGACGCCTTCCAGGAATGCGACACGGTCGGCATCACCCGGCCCTGCACCAAGCACAACTGGCTGGTCAAGGATGTCAACCAGCTTGCCGCCGTCATTCACGAGGCCTTCCGCATCGCCCAGTCCGGCCGTCCAGGCCCCGTCGTCGTCGATATTCCGAAAGACGTGCAGTTTGCGACCGGCACCTATACGCCGCCCGCCGATTACGCGATCCAGAAGAGCTACCAGCCGAAGGTCCAGGGCGACCTCAACCAGATCCATGCCGCGATCGAACTGATGGCGAATGCGCGCCGTCCGATCATATATTCCGGCGGCGGCGTCATCAATTCCGGCCCCGAGGCTTCCAAGCTGCTGCGTGAGCTGGTCGAGCTCACCAATTTCCCGATCACCTCGACGCTGATGGGCCTCGGCGCCTATCCTGCTTCAGGCAAGAACTGGCTGAAGATGCTCGGCATGCACGGCTCCTACGAGGCCAACATGGCGATGCACGACTGCGATGTCATGGTCTGCATCGGCGCCCGCTTCGACGACCGCATCACCGGCCGTCTCAATGCCTTTTCGCCGAATTCGAAGAAGATCCATATCGATATCGATCCGTCCTCGATCAATAAGAACGTTCGGGTCGATATCGGCATCCGCGGCGATGTCGGCCATGTCCTCGAAGACATGGTCCGCCTGTGGCGGGCGCTGCCGAAGAAGCCGGAAAAGGGCCGCCTGGACGACTGGTGGACCGATATCGCCCGCTGGCGGGCACGCAACTCCTTCGCCTATACGAAGAGCAATGACGTCATCATGCCGCAATATGCGTTGGAGCGGCTCTTCGCCCACACCAAGGACCGCGATACCTACATCACCACCGAGGTCGGCCAGCACCAGATGTGGGCGGCGCAGTTCTTCGGTTTCGAGCAGCCGAACCGCTGGATGACCTCGGGCGGCCTCGGCACGATGGGCTACGGCCTGCCGGCCGCGCTCGGCGTGCAGATCGCCCATCCCGACAGCCTCGTCATCGACATTGCCGGCGACGCGTCGATCCAGATGTGTATCCAGGAAATGTCGGCGGCGATCCAGCACGATGCGCCGATCAAGATCTTCATCATGAACAACCAGTACATGGGCATGGTGCGCCAGTGGCAGCAGCTGCTGCACGGCAACCGCCTGTCGAATTCCTACACGGAGGCGATGCCCGATTTCGTCAAGCTGGCAGAAGCCTATGGCGCCGTCGGCCTGCGCTGCGAAAAGCCGGATCAGCTCGATGACACCATTCTGGAGATGATCGAGGTCAGAAAGCCGGTCATCTTCGATTGCCGCGTCGCCAATCTCGCCAATTGCTTCCCGATGATCCCCTCGGGCAAGGCCCATAACGAAATGCTGTTGCCGGACGAAGCCACCGACGAAGCGGTCGCCAATGCGATCGACGCCAAGGGCCGCGCGCTCGTTTGACATTTTTAATTTACGCATAATCCTTTCCGAAAATCGCTTTCGATTTTCAGGGTTATGCGGCAGGGAAGAGGAAACTCAAGACCATGAACGCACACCTACAGCCCACGGGCTCCGCTTACTTCATCTCGCCGGAAACGGCGGCGGTCGAAAGCCACACGCTTTCGGTTCTCGTCGACAACGAACCGGGGGTTCTTGCCCGGGTCATCGGCCTGTTTTCCGGCCGCGGATACAATATCGAGAGCCTGACGGTCTCCGAGACCGAGCATCAGGCGCATCTTTCCCGCATCACCGTCGTCACACGCGGCACGCCGCAGGTGCTGGAGCAGATCAAGGCGCAGCTGGAACGCATCGTGCCGGTGCATCGCGTCGTCGACCTGACGGTGCGCGCCCGCGAACTCGGCCAGGACCGGCCGATCGAGCGCGAAGTGGCGCTGGTCAAGGTGATCGGCGAGGGTGACATGCGCGCCGAGACCCTGCGCCTTGCCGATGCCTTCCATGCCAAAGTGGTGGACGCGACGGTCGGCCACTTCATTCTGGAGATCACCGGCAAATCGTCGAAGATCGATCAGTTCGTGGCGATCATGAAGCCGCTTGGCCTCATCGAGGTTTGCCGTACCGGCATTGCGGCGATGAACCGCGGCGTGCAGGGCATGTAAATATTACACAGCCCGGGCATGTAAGATTACAGCCCGGGCATGTAGAAATACAGCCTGGGCATCCAAACCCGATGCTGCAATAGATGGGAAAGCCGCTGAAGGTCAAAGCATCTCTAGCGGCTTTTTCTTTGTGGGCGGCGGGAAGGCGGCGTCCAAGGCATCCCAGTCGTCGTCGGTGATATCGAGCGAGACGCAGTCGCGGTTTTCCGCGGCGCGTTCGGCATTCGAGGTCTTCGGAATGACGATGACGCCGTCGCGTTCGAGCAGGAAGGCGAGCGCCAGCTGGGCCGGTGTCGCCTGATAGGCCTTGGCGATGCGGATCAGTTCGGGATGGTGCAGGATGCTTCCCTGTTCGATCGGCGAATAGGCCATGACGGGAATGCCGCGGCTCTGGCACCAGGGCAGCAGATCGAACTCGATGCCGCGGCGGGAAAGGTTATAGAGCACCTGGTTGGCGGCGACATTGGCGCCGTCGGGCACGCCGAGCAGCTCCTCCATGTCGTCGGTGTCGAAGTTGGAGACGCCCCAGGCGCCGATCTTGCCGGATGCCTTCAGCATTTCGAAGGCGGCGACGGTCTCTGTGAGCGGATGGTCTCCGCGCCAGTGCAGCAGATAAAGATCGATGCGATCGGTGCCCAGCCGTTCTAGACTGCGCTCGCAGGCCTCGATCGTGCCTTTCAGGCTGGCATTCCAGGGATAGACCTTGCTGACGATGAAGACCTCGTCGCGCCGGCCCCTGATCGCCTGGCCGACGATCTCTTCGGCGCCACCGTCGCCATACATTTCGGCGGTGTCGATCAGCGTCATGCCGAGATCGATGCCGGCCTTGAGGCTTTCGATCTCGGCCTTGGCATGGCCGGCATCCTCGCCCATGGCCCAGGTGCCCTGGCCGAGCGCTGGCACCTCAGTGCCGTTTGGGAATGTGATCGATGGAATCGGGTCGTCCTGCATGGTTTCTGTCCCTTCGACAGGAGATTGGGCCGGGTCGCCATCTTTCAAGTAATCCTGTCACCATGACAATGATGTAATGGCAGCGGCTGTTTAGGACAGTTATGCTGACCTAAATAACAGGCCGCAGAAAAGCTGGCTTCGGGAGGTCGCATGCCGCTGGATACATTTCTCGCCCTCGTTCTCTTTGCCTTCACGACCTCGATCACGCCGGGACCGAACAATATGATGCTTTTCGCATCGGGGGTGAATTTTGGTTTCCGCAGGACGATCCCGCATATGTTCGGCATCGGCGCCGGCTTTTTCTCGTTGCTGATCGGCGTTGGCCTTGGGCTCGGCGCGCTGCTGCACACCGTGCCCATGGTCTATATGGTGCTGAAGTTTGCGGGCGGCGCCTATCTCGTCTGGATCGCCTGGAAGATAGCCTCTTCGCGCTCGCTCAGCGAGGGCCGCAGCGCCGTCGAGCCGATGTCCTTCGTCGCGGCGGCGGCCTTCCAGTGGGTCAACCCGAAAGCCTGGGTGATGGCGGTCACGGCGATGGCGACCTATACCAATCCGCAACTCTACCTAGTCAGCGTGCTGATCGTCGGTCTCGCTTTTGCGGCAGTCAATGTGCCTAGCGTTTCGACATGGGCCGGCTTCGGCTCGGCGTTGAGAGAATGGCTTTCCGATCCGGTGCGGCTGAAATGGTTCAATATCAGCATGGCGGTACTCTTGGTGCTAAGCCTCTGGCCGATGCTAAAATAGAGTGATTGCCGGCTTAATAAGCATCAGCCAGAGAATGCCGATGACGGCGAAGAAGGCCGGAAAACCGCAGGCGAACCAGATGCGGTAAAGGCTGAAATAGGCCGGCGGCAGGGCTTTTCCCGCCGCTGCTGCTGCGCGGGCAAGATCGCGCAAGCGGATCTGGATCCAGACGACCGGCAGCCAGAACAGGCCGGTCACGACATAAAGCAGCAGCGACAGCGCAATCCATCCCTCCGACAGCTCCCAGCCGATCGACCGGGCCAGCAGATAGCCGGTCACCGGCTGGACAATGGCTGCGGTGGCGGTGAAGAGGGTGTCGGCGATGACAACCGTGCTGGCGACATGGGCGATCAGACGGGGATCGCGTGTCCGGTGCGCCATCACCATGAAGAAGGCGATGCCGGCGCCGGTGCCGAAGAGCACGGTCGCGCCGATGACATGGGCAAGCAGCAGCCATTCCTCAAGCATCAGCGTTCATCCAGCGTGGCAAGTGCGGTGAGCGTCAGCAGGATCGATGGCAGCACCTTGACGAGGGGACCGAGCGGATCGAGCCAGAGTGCGGGTTCGAGCAGGCTGGCGCCGGCAAGATAGGCGAACGACACGGCCAGCATGCCGAGAAGGGCGCGTTTCGCCAGCGGGCGAAGGAGGACGGCGGCGCCGAGAACGATATCGATCAGGCAGGTTGCAAGCGTCAACGCCGTTGCTGCGGCCTCAGGCATGAACGGCAGGAAGTGAGCGGAGGTCTTCTCCGGTGTCAGCAGCGGGATCAGACCGGAGAGCAGCCAGAAAACGGATAGGCCTGATATGACGAGCGGCTTCAGAAGATAGAGCCTGGCAAACCAGAGATCCTGTACGCCGGAGGGATTGGCCGAGAGTGTCGCTGCCGCGGGTGTCGTGGGAAGGCTGCTCCCTGTTTTCGAGCTCCGCACGCCTTCGGACATGACTGTCATCGCCGTCGAGCGCAGCGGCGAACGCCAACCGAGCAGTCCTGATAGATCGGCCAGCCACGTCACCGGGCTGGCAAGCCAGCGGGGGAGAGCGAACACGCGAGCGGGCGGCAGGCCGAGCCACTGGCGGTGAAGGCGGACGAGATCGGCGAGCGGCAGAACTTCGTCGGCGGCAAGATCGATATCGCCGGAGATGCCGCCGGAGACTGCCCGCGACACGGCTTCCGCCACATCGTCCACCGAAAGCATTTCGACCGGACTTTCGGCATGGACCAGCGGCAGCACCAGGGGAAAGGCGGCAAGCGACCGCAGCAGCGCTGAGCCGCCATGGGCATTGCGGCCGAGAACGAGGGCAGGGCGCAGAATGAGATAAGCCAGACCGCTTGCAGCCAGCGCCTCGTCGGCCCGCCGCTTGGTGGCGAGGAAGGGAAGATCGCTAGCCGCTCCCGCTGTCCTTGCCGATATCTGCACGATCAGCGGGCGTGACGAGCGTTTGGCTGCGGAATAGAGCGCCAACATCGCCTCAGCCTGGGTGGCCGACAAATCGTCCGACAGGCCGTCCTGCAGGGCGCCGGCGCAATTGACGACGACATGCTGATCCTTGAGGATATCATCCCAATCCGCTGGTTTCGTCATGCGTGAGATATCTGCGCGCCGCCAGTCGATCGCCGGCTGTTTCAAACGGGCACGTACGGGATTGCGGCCGAGCCCGGTCACGACGTGGCCTTCGGCAACGAGCCGGGCCGCGACGACGGAGCCTATGAAGCCGGTTGCGCCGAGAATCAGGATGTTCATGACAGGAGATTAGCGGAAAAGCGCATGAGACATAGAAGGGCTTGGCGGGCCTTCGGCATATGATAGAAATAGCGGGCAGTTTCGGGAGGGCTTCGCCTTGCGCGACCATGACGACGAGCACGACCACAGTCATGCCTGTGGGCACGATCACGACAATCACTATTCGGACATGCAGGCGCGCGTGAAGGCGCTGGAAACACTGCTGACGGAGAAGGGGCTGATCGATCCGGCGGCGATCGATGCGATCGTCGAGACTTACGAGACGAAGGTGGGGCCGAGAAATGGTGCGCATGTCGTCGCCAGGGCCTGGAGCGATCCGGACTTCACCGACTGGCTGAAGCGCGATGCTACGGCGGCGATATCAAGCCTCGGTTACACCGGCCGGCAGGGCGAGCATATGCGCGCCGTCTTCAACACGGCAGAGACCCATAATCTCGTCGTCTGCACGCTCTGCTCCTGTTATCCCTGGTCGGTGCTCGGCCTGCCGCCGGTCTGGTACAAGGCGCCGGCCTATCGCTCGCGCGCCGTCATCGATCCGCGCGGCGTGCTGGCCGAGTTCGGGCTGACGCTGCCGGAGGATAAGAAGATCCGCGTCTGGGATTCGACGGCGGAACTGCGTTATCTCGTCATTCCCGAGCGGCCCGAAGGGACAGAGGGAATGGACGAACAGACGCTCGCCGGCCTCGTCAGCCGCGATGCGATGATTGGCACGGCCGTTGCCCGCAAGCCGGAGAGCGCCACATGAACGGACCGCACGATCTCGGCGGGCAGATGGGCTTCGGTCCTGTCGCGCCGGAAAAGGACGAGCCCTATTTCCATGCCGAATGGGAAAAGCGGGCGCTCGGCATCACGCTTTCCTGCGGCGCTTTCGGCGCATGGAACATCGATGAAAGCCGGCATGCGCGCGAGAATATTCCGCCGGCCGATTACCTCGCCGCGAGTTATTACGAGATCTGGATCCGCGGCATCGACAAGCTGCTCGAACGGCACGGCTTTGCGACGCGCGCGGAATTGCTGTCCGGCCATGCGCAGCAGGCGGGAGCGGTTCCAAAACGGGTGCTGAAAGCGGAGATGGTGCCCGGCGTTCTGGCGAAAGGCGGCCCTTGCGATCGTCCTGCTAAGACCGCGCCGCTCTTTGCGGTCGGGGAGACGGTGAAGACGAAGAATTTCAATCCGGTCACACATACGCGCCTGCCGCGTTATGCCCGCGCCAGGACCGGAATGGTCGAGGCAGTGCAGGGTGCCTTCGTCTTTCCCGACGACAATGCGCATGGCAGGGGCGAAAATCCGCAATGGCTCTATACCATCGTCTTTGACGGCGAGGAGATATGGGGCGAGGGCGCCGATCCCACGCTGACCGTGTCGATCGATGCCTGGGAGAGCTATCTTGAGCCGGCATGAGATATCGCCGCTGACGCAATCGTCCGGGCTGCCGAGGTCGCCGGAGGGCGAGCCGGTTTTTCCCGAGCCATGGGCGGCTGAGGCTTTTGCCATGACCGTGCACCTGCACACACAAGGCCTGTTCAGCTGGAGCGAATGGGCTGAAACGCTTTCCGCACAATTGCACAAGCCTGGCCGGGCCGAAGATGGCAGCGACTATTTTGACTGCTGGGTGGCGGCACTCTCCGACCTCATCGTCGACAACGGCATCGCCGACGCGGAAACGATCCTGGCACTGCAGCAGAGCTGGCAGCGGGCGGCGGAGGCGACGCCGCATGGACGGCCGATCGAGCTCGGCAACGATCCCTCACGCTGATCCTTAGATCGGTTCAGCTGTTCACGGAAGCGCAGAACCGCTCTAACTTTTTGTTTTTTGACGTAATTCCGGACGGAAAACCGCTTTGCACTTTTCCTGGAATTGCTCTAGGACGGGAACTGCTTGTAGCACTCCTCGGCTACCTCCCGCAGCGTCTCGCGGGAGATTTCTCCGGTCACGGCATAACCGAGTTCGCCGTCGATCCAGTAGAAAGTTTCGAGATTGCCCGATGAGGCGAAACGGAAGCTCGTCGTGCGGTTCTCCGCGTTGCGGCCGACCATGACGGTCAGGCGCTCGCCGGCCTGGTTTTCATACATGAACATGGCGCCCGGTCTGCCGTCGACCGGCAGCAGCCGGCCGCCGACCAGCTTGAAGCCGAGCGGCTGCAGGTTCGGGATCTTGAGGTTCTGGATTGCCAGGCGCTTGCCGAGCCAGGTGGCGAGGTGGACCTCCTCGTTTGCAAAGACCTCGACGGGATGGCGAACCTCGGCGGCATAGACCGTAAACGCGGTCTGGGCCTGTTTTGGCAAGGTTTCGGAGCCGGCAAGCTGCAACTCCGGCTTTTCCAGAAGTGCGGGGCCATAATGGCCGCTGACGGCGCCGAGCGTGAAGATGAGGAGGGCCGATGCGGCGATCGCCCAGCGTTTCGGTCCCGATGAGACGGCGCGCGGGGGGACGACGAGCAGAGGATCGGTGTTCTTCGCCTTCTCATAACCGGCAAACAACGATCGGATGTCTGAATTCTGCGCCTGCCATTCGGCGACCATCGCCGCCTCGTCGGGATTGTCGGCCAGGAAGGTCTCGATGCGGGCGCGCGCCGTTTGCGGCAACTGGCCGTCGGCATAGGCGTGAAGGTCGGCTTCGGTCACGCTCGGATTGGTCTCGTTCATTTCGGTCTCCGAAGCGTAATGATGTTGTCGGCCTTCAATCGCTCGGCGACGCGCCGGCGGGCGCGCGACAGGCGCGACATGACGGTGCCGATCGGGATATCGAGCGCGACGGCGACCTCGCCATAGGTGTATCCCTCGATGACCACGAGCATCAGCACGGCGCGGTGTTCCTCCGACAGGCTGTTCAGCGCATCGTCCAACCGGGCGCGTTCCAGTGGATCGGCCGGCGGTTCGGACGCGGCCAGATCCTCTGCGGCACCGAGCTCGACAAGGCCGTCGCGCGTTTTGCCGCGCCGGCTGTTGCGGTAGAGATTGGTCATGATGGTCAGGACCCAGCCGCGCAGGTTGAGGCCGCGCCATTGGCCGCGGCGCGTGAGAACCTTTTCGACACAATCCTGGAGCAGGTCCTCGCCATCGGCATCCGAGCGCGTCAGGCTGCGCGAATAGCGCCTGAGCGAGGGCAGGAGGGCCAGGATCTGGCCCTCGAAGGTTTCGGGTGCGGGTGTTTTCACGCCGGCAACTCGCTTGTGATCGGGGTCTTCGCGATCAAGGCTTGGCGAGATCCCAATTGCCGCCGACGCCATCGCCGGTGATGTCGCCGGCCTTCGTGTCCTTGACCCAGAAATAGAGCGGCATGCCGTCCTTGGCCCATTGCTTCGTGCCATCTTTGCGATCGATGATCGAATATGCACCATCGGCCTTGGCGTCGCCAGCAGCCATCAGCGGCGGCCAGTTCTTGGCGCAATCGTCGTAGCAGTTGGAAACGCCCTTGGCGTCCTTCTTGAAGGTGTAGAGGGTCATGTCGTTTTCGCCGGCGAGCACCTTGCCCTTGGCGGATTCGACTTCCTTGACGGGAGGGGCGGCGAAAGCAGCGGTCGCGGCAAGGGCGGCGGCCGCCAGGACGGACAGGAATTTCACGGATGTCATGATGTCTCTCCTCAGATTGGGCACGCAATCTTGCGATACCTGAGATGAGACACGAGGCGCGGTGGTTTTATTCCAGGCGCAGCAAAAGTTTTGATGGCGGGCGAGGTGGGCCGAAGCCCGTTTCGCCCGCGGCACGTCGCCGGACGCCTTGCCGGCTATTGCCCAGAGGCGGTCGCCGCCGCCATGTCGACCCAGACCGCTTCGAATATATGGCCATCGGGATCCTCGAAGGCACGGTTGTAGAGCCAGCCCATGTCCGTCGGCGCGCGCGGATCGGCTTTGCCGCCGGCGACTGCGGCTGCCTCGACGATAGCGTCCACGTCTTCACGGCTGTCCATCGTCAGCGCGATCAGCATCTCGCTCGCCTTCTGCGCTTCGGCAACGGGTTTCGGCGTGAAACTCGCGAAGAAATCGCGTGTCAGCAAGTGGAAGATAATGGCCTCGGACCAGACCATGTTCGACGCCTGGTGATCGCTGAACTGTTCGTTCTTGCTGCAGCCGATCGCGTCATAGAAACGGGTCGCAGCGGCAAGATCTTTCACCGGCAGGTTCACGAAGATCATCTTAGGCATTGCGGTTCTCTCCTCTTCCTTTGTCTTGTGGAGGTTGTCTTCTGAGGCGGCTTTGCCTCACACAAACTCCTGCGCGATCTCGTCGCTGGCATGAATGCAGACGATTTCGAGCCGTCCGGTGCCGACATTCTCGAAACGGTGGGGAATGTTGGCGGCCACGACGACGATATCGCCGGGAAAGGCGCGGGTCTTGGCGTCGCCTACGGTGAATTCGGCTTCGCCTTTCCTGACTGCCCACGTTTCGGAATAGGGGTGGACATGCAGGTCAGGCCCTTGGCCGGGCTCATTGTCGACCAGGAAAAGCGATATCTCGCCGCCATGGTCGCGGCCTTCGAAGCGGACCGTGCGGCTCTGATCGGGTCGCGGTTCCTGGTGGCGAAGAATACTGAACATCACGTGCCTCCTGCTGGTGCCATTTGCGATCGCAAAACTATCTTCTCGAGAAGATATATCCTCAAAACTGTCTTCCTGTCAAGATATCTTCCTTGATGTGGATGGAAGGTGTATGTCTCGGCTGTGGTGGCATATGAGGCAGAAAATGACGAATGGAACTAAAGGTGACGGCTCCTACGAGGATCATGTCGACCGGCTGCGCCGGCAATGGGCGCTGGAACTGCCCGACCTCGACACCGAGCCGATGGCGATCTTAGGCCGGGCCTTTCGGCTGTCGAACCTAGTCCGCCCGAGCATTGAGGCGACCTTTGCCGATTTTGGTCTCGACCGCGGAGAATTCGACGTGATCGCAACGCTTCGCCGTTCCGGACCGCCTTACCGACTGACCCCGACGGACATGTATTCGGCGCTGATGATCTCCTCGGGAGGCCTGACCCACAGGCTCGACCGGCTGGAGAAGGCGGGCCTGATCCGCCGGGAGAAATCGCCGCGTGACGGGCGCAGCGTATTGGTGGCATTGAGCGAGGCGGGTGCGGCACTCGCCGAAAAGGCCTTCCGCACCGACATGGCGAGCGAATCTTCGTTTCTGCAGGCTCTTGACGGAAAGGAGCGCGAGGCGCTCGCGGCCCTGCTGCGCAAGCTGATCGCCGGAATTGAAAATGAGCTGACGCAGGGAGAGGACGAGAACGGGGGCTGAGGGAGATCGGAGCCCGCATCGCCGTTCAGGCAGCAACACGCTGCTTTTGCAGCTCATTTACATCGTGCCGGTTTTCGGATATGATATGTCCTTAATTCCATCGGCAGAACCAACCATCACACGAGTTGCTGAATGATCCTGAAAAGCCAGGTCGAGTGGGCGCTTCACTGCTGCGCCATTCTCGCGGGCCTGCCAGAGGGCAGGTATCTTTCCACCAAGGCGCTCGCCGAGCTTCATGGTCTGCCGAAGGAATATCTCTCCAAAGCACTGCAGAGCCTTTCGCAGGCATCGCTGGTCGAGACCACGCTCGGTCCGAGTGGCGGCTACAGGCTTGCCAAGACCCCCTCGGATATCAACTTTCTCGAGATCGTCGAGGCGGTCGAAGGGAAGGCCAGCAGCTTCACCTGTACGAACATCCGGGCAAACAATCCCTGCCGGCCGGAAGGATATTGCGACAGCAAGCCATGCGCGGTGGCGCGCATCATGTGGGAGGCCGACGAGGCCTGGCGGGATACGCTGAGGCGCGTCCGGCTTTCCGATCTGGTCGGCACCTTGTCCGAGGAAGTACCGGCCGACATTTGGCGGAGCACGTTCGAATGGGTGCTCAAGCGCGCTGGCTGAGCGGGAGCGCCGATCTCTACGCTTTGAAGATGGTCCTGATGGTCTTCAGGATGGCATGCGCATTGCGGGCATGTTCCGGGGGCAGGGGGGCGCCGTTGCGGAAACGCTCGGCGCGGCTGGCGAGGTGGTCGGCGATTTCTTCCGCCAGCGCCGGGCGTTCGCTTAGCAGCGGCGCGAATGCCTCCTGATCGATCTCATAGGCGGTCACGGGGGTCAGAGCCTCCAGGGTGCAGACTTCCTGCATGCCGGCGAGCAGTCCGGTCTCTCCAAAAAAATCGCCCGGCGCGAGCCGTCCGCGTTCCTCGCCTGCGTTCCGCGCAGCGATGATGCCGGCGCGCACCATCATCAGTGAGGGGAGCATTTCGTCCTCCCGCACGATCACATCGCCCTTGCGGAACTCCCGGACAGTCGTGGTTTCGGCGAGCCTGCGCTTCTCATCTGATGTCAGCGTCGTAAAGACCGGAATGGCCTCGATCAGGGCAAGCGGCGTTACGCTCGGCGGCTTTGCGCTTTCTTCTGTCGGCAGATCGGCGGTCAGCACCGTCGCCGACGGCGGAATGGCCAGCAGCAGGCCGGCGGATTTGCAGTGGCGATAGACGAGATCGAGCACCTCGTTCCGCGCCGGCACCCGCTGGCTCGGGCTCGTCACCCGGAACTGCAGCTCGACCTCAAGCGCCGTGGCATCCAGCCCCTTGAGTGCTACGACCGGCGGCGGCTCGCGCACGATCGAATTGCAGCTCGCAAGCGCCGTTGCCATGACTTGGCGGACCGATGCCGGCATCCGCGTCGGGGCGATGCGGATGGTAAGGATCAAGAGATGGGTCTCGTCCGGCCGGCTTACATTCGTCAGGCCGAGCTTTGCCAGAAAACTGTTCGGCAGAACGACGATATTATTGCCACTGGTCAGGATATGTGTCGCGCGCCAATTGCTTTCGACGACGCGCCCCTCTGTGCCGTCGCTGAGAAGGATCCAGTCACCGATGACATATGGCCGGCCGAGGGTCAGGGCGATGCCGGAGAAGACGTCGGCGAGCGTATTCTGCAGCGCCAGACCGAGAATGATCGCGACCACGCCCGAGGTTGCGACGAGGGTTCCGATCGGCACGCCGAAGACGAAGGCCAGAACCGATAGGGCCATACCGATATAGACGACGCCGATAACCAAATCCTGGAGCAGGCGAGCCTCTCGCGGACTGCCCTCCAGCACCAGATAGAGCCTGATGAAACCGATGACGGCCCATGCCAGATGGATCCACCAGAGTGTTTTTGCGACGATGACGAGCAGGGCCCGCGGATCCTCGGACTCATATCCTTGAAACCGGTGGGGTTCGATGCCGCTGCCGACGAGGATCAGCGTCATTACTGCAAAGAAGAGGATCTGCACCACCAGCCGCGTCGTCGGCCGATGACGGGAGAGCAGATGCCAGACGACGATACCGGCGAATCCGACTGTTATCAGGGATATCAGAGGTTTGCCGAAGAGGGCGTCGTCAATCATCTCTCTGTCTCCGGGGTGCGGGCCGCACATGATTCAGCATCTCGGTCGCCGGCGCAAGCATCAGGCCTGCGCAGGCGGTATCGCATCGGCCCGAAAATCGGAACCGATTTCGGGCCGATGCGAGGGTTGAAAGTGTTACAGCGTCCTTTGCGCGTCTGAAAAGACGCGCGGCGCTGTAATGCGGATCGTCACTTGTTGAGCGGATAGGTCAGTTCTTTCTGGTTGGTGTCGACGACGAAGACGGCGAGCAGGCGGGCGGGCTTGGTTTCGCTGCCGTTGGCGCTGACACCGTGACGATCGCCCGGCATTTCGGAGAAACTTTCTCCCGCCTGATAGACCTTGACCGGGCCGTCATTGACCTGGCTGCGGATCGCTCCTTCGAGCACGGTGGCGTAGATGAAGGCCGTGTCGGGATGGGTGTGGCCTTCGGAGAAGCCGCCCGGGCCGTATTCGACCAGCACGCCCTTGATGCTCTTGCCCGGCACGTTCGGAAGCTCGTGCTCATAGACGAGTGTCACCTTCGCAGACTCGCTGCTGTCATGGGCGCTGACGCCGGTGGCAGCCGGAAAGGCGAGGGCGGCGGCGAGGAAAAATGTTCTGATCATCGGAATCTCCATGGTTGCTGGGTCGGGGGAAGACGCGCCCGAGCGGTCGCGTCTTGAGGGCACGTCAATCATGTCGGCTGGGCGGACTTTGCGAACCACTGCTCGAAGGTGATCGAACCAAGCCGCGGGTTGTTGTCGGAAATGAGCGACTGGTCGTTCAGTCTTGCGCCGAAATATCTCGCCTCGACATCAGCCTCGGTGGTGCGCGGGTCTTTCATGGCCTTCAGATAGCGGGCGACGAGCTCGCTGAGGCGCGCCCGTTCCGGACCAGCGATCTCGAGCGTCGCGTTGGCCGGAGCAGAGAGGGCCACGTCCGCCATGGCGTCCGCCACGTCGTCGGAAGCAATCGGCTGCACATAGGCCGGCGACAGGTGGACCGTCTGGCCGACCGTTCCCGATTGGGCGATGCCGCCGAGGAATTCCATGAACTGCGTCGAATGCACGATGGTGTAGGGAATTCCCGATGCCTTGATCAGTTTTTCCTGGGCAAGCTTGCCGCGGAAATAACCGCTTTCCTGCAGACGTTCGGTGCCGACGACGGAGAGGGCGATATGGTGCTTGACGCCGGCGAGTTTTTCGGCAGCGAGAAGATTGCGGCCCGAGGTCTCGAAAAATTCGAGCACGGCCTTATCCTCGAAAGAAGGCGAATTGGCGAGGTCGAGCACGACTTCAGCGCCTGAGAGCGCCTCTGCAAGCCCTTCTCCGGTGATCGTGTTGACGCCGGAGTTCGGCGATGCGGCGATCACGTCATGGCCGCGCTTGCGCAGGCGTTCGACAGTCTTCGAACCGATAAGGCCGGTCCCGCCGATGACAACGATTTTCATAATGGATCTCCGTTCGCTGCCGCAGTGCGGCAGCGTCAAAGGTGAATCTTTTCAATTAATTGAGTGGGTTAATTCAGGCCGGCCTTGTCGAGGCCGTAGGCCTTGTCGGCCGTGCCGGGCACGGTCTTGAAGCCGACATTGACGCGGTTCCAGGCATTGATCGCCATGACGACGAAAGTCAGGTCCGAGATTTCCTTCTCGGAAAGCTGGCCGCGTACCCGTTCGTAAATCTCGTCGGGAATGCCGCCTCCCGGAAGTTTGGTCAGTGCTTCGGTCCAGGCAAGGGCTGCACGCTCGCGGGGAACGAACAGGTTCGATTCCCGCCAGATGGCGACATGGTAGATCCGCAGTTCCGTCTCGCCGTGGATCTTGGCCTGCTTCACATGCATATCGAGGCAAAAGCCGCATCCATTGATCTGCGAGGCACGGATCTCGACGAGGGCCTGCAGCTTCTCGTCGATCACGCTGCTCTTCAGCGCCATGCTGAATTCAATAAATTTCTTGAAAAGCTCGGGGGACTGCTGGGCGTAGTTCAGTCGCTGGGTCATGTGTCTCTCCTTCAATTAAGGATATTAAATATCCTTATGGATAAAAGATATCCTTAATTGCTGGACTGTAAAGCTATTCTCGCTTAGTCTGGCTGCATAAAGCCTATGCGCAAAAGTATGAGGGGCAGGGGATGGATATCGTTTCGGCATTGCGGACCTTTCAGCGCGTCGTGGAGACGGGTTCGTTCTCGGCGGCGGCGCACGATCTCGACGTGACGCAGCCGGCGGTCTCGCGACAGGTCGCAGCCCTCGAAGGCCATTTCAATACTCGCCTCCTGCATCGCACGACGAGCGGTCTGTCGCTGACGGCAGAGGGGGAGCGGATGCTGCCGATGGCGCTGCGGATTCTCGAAGCGGTTGAGGAGCTTGGCGATGCGGCCGGATCGGACGGAGCCATGGCCTCGGGAAAGGTCAGGCTCAGCGTTCCAGCACCACTCGGCCTCTATCTCAGCGAGCGGCTCGGCGATCTTCTTGCCGCCCATCCGAAGCTCTCGGTCGAACTCATCTTCAGAGAGCAGGGCTCGGATATGATCGAGGAGCGCCTGGATCTCGAAGTGCGCTTGGGCCAGGTCGCCGACAGCAGCCTCGTCTGCCGGCGGATCGGCTGGACGACCGCCTTCCTCGTTGCATCTCCCGCCTATCTCGCGCGCAGGGCGGCTCCCCGCGCACCGAAGGAGATCAAGGATCATGAATGCCTGTGCTACAACAGGGCTGGCGAGGCCAATAGCTGGTCCTTCTCGAACGGTTCGGAAGACATATCGGTTCGGATCTCGCCGCGGCTGACCGCCTGCAATGCCGTCGCCATTCACCGGGCAGTCCTTGCTGGAGCGGGTCTTGCGGTGCTTTCGCACATCATCGCTATGCCCGATATCGCCGCCGGCCGGCTGGTCCCCGTGATGAAGGATTTCCAGCCGAGCCGGCTGCCGGTGACCGTCGTCTATCCCTCGCGGCGCAACATGCCGCTGCGCGTCAAGACGGTTCTGGATTTTCTCACCGAGGCTATGGGGCAGGACCCGTCGATGTGCGCGAGCGGCGCCGACCGGCAGTGGAACTGATGATCGTCCGGCCGGGCGATTTGCCGTTTTCCGCCTTGCCTAAAGCCCGCGAATCCTGCCAAGTCCTGCGATCATGCAATTTGCGCCGCAACAAGATGAAGCCCTGAAGGCTGTTTCGAAATGGCTGAAGGAAGGGCGCTCGCCGCTCTTTCGCCTGTTCGGCTATGCCGGAACGGGAAAGACGACGCTTGCCAAGCATTTTGCCGAAAATGTCGATGGCGACGTGTTGTTTGCCGCCTTCACCGGTAAGGCGGCGCAGGTGCTGCGCTCGCGGGGCGCCTCCAACGCCCGGACGATCCATTCGTTGATCTACCGGCCGCGCGGCGAGGAGGCGGTGGAAGACGAGGAAACAGGCAAGACCTCGATCGCGCCGATGTTTTCGATCAACCGGCAAAGCCCGGTCGCGAAGGCGGCGCTGATCATCGTCGACGAATGCTCGATGGTGGACGAGGCGCTTGGCAAGGATCTAATGAGCTTCGGCACGCCGATCCTGGTGCTCGGCGATCCCGGCCAGCTGCCGCCGGTGACCGGCGGCGGCTACTTCACCAATCAGGATCCGGACTACCTGCTCACCGATATCCACCGGCAGGCGCGCGACAATCCGATCATCAAGCTTGCCATGCAGGTGCGCGAAGGCAATGAGGTGATGTACGGCGATTACGGCACGGCCAAGGTGATCTCGAAGAACGAGGTGACGCAGCAGCTGGTGCTCGATGCCGACCAGGTGCTCGTCGGTACCAACCGCACGCGGCGGCGTTACAATCAGCGCCTGCGCGAGCTGAAAGGCTTCAATGCCGATTATCCGCAGACCGGCGACAAGCTCGTCTGCCTCAGGAATGATCCGGCCAAGGGCTTGCTCAACGGTTCGCTCTGGCAGGTGATGACCTCGTCGAAGGAAACGACGAAACCCGGCATCAATCTGCTCGTCCGCCCTGAGGATGACGACATGGACCGGGGAGCGGCCAAGATCAAACTGCTGAAGCAGGCCTTCGAGGATGTCGAGGGCGAGATTCCCTGGAACACCCGCAAACGCTACGACGAGTTCGACTTCGGCTATGCGCTGACCGTTCACAAGGCGCAGGGTTCGCAATGGAACGATGTCGTGCTCTTCGACGAGAGCTGGGCGTTTCGCGATACCCGGGAACGCTGGCTCTATACAGCAATCACGCGCGCGGCGGAGACGCTGACGATCGTCCGCTGATCCCAGTCGCACCCGCGCTAGGTCTCATTCGCCATCTGGAGTGGTGAGGAAGAAACGGTGGCGGCCGTGTCTTGGGCGGATGGCGTTAAGCCTGCACGATACCGAGCAGAACTGCCTTGGCGATGGCCTGGAAGCGGTTGTTGGCGCGGAATTTCAGGATGATTCCGGCCTCCAGGTCACGGGTTTCGTCATGTTTCAGGTCGAGCGCCCGGGCGATGCGCTGGGTGGAATAACCCTCCGCCATCAGTTCCAGGCAACGCCGCTCCTGCGGGGTCAGGCTTGCACTGTCCTGATTGTCGTTTAACGGCGGCTCCTCGATGCTGCCGTCGTAGTCCAGGAGGTCGCCGACCTGCTGGAGCTGGCGGTGCAGCGTTGACATCTCCGCCGTCAGTTCGCGCTTGCGCACCTGCAGGGCCTCGCGGAACATTGCCTCGGCCGTTTCCTGCGAATCAGCGTTGCGGAGTTCGCCCATCAGTTCCTGGATGACGGCGATCGGCATGCCGGCTTCGCGGCAGACCGTGATCACGGCCATGCGCATCACATCGTCCTGGCCATAGACCCGCATCAGGCCGATGCGGTTGGCTGAAATCAACCCTTTCTCTTCATAGAAATGCAGTGTCCTGTGTGTGACGCCGAATGCGTTTGCCATGTCGGCAATGGGCACCGGACCGTCCGGTAGATCCGGCGGCAGCGCGGCTGAAGGCAGGAACCGATATTTCGATCGGGCCTCCGAAGCGATACCGGCGGTGGCAAACAGGCGTTTGGAACCGTCTGGCATGAACCCTCCTGGGGCATGTTGTTGCACCTCATGCGGCTTTGCCAGTTGCTTCCCATGCGCGGCGAGTGGGGTTTCCTCTAGGCGTTCTTATCAGTGGGAAAGAAGCAGTACGCGGCGTACTCTACGCGATACGATGTCCACGTTATGCGTGAACGATCTTTTTTATAAGTGCTAAAAATAATCTCTTTTAAATGGGATAGCAACTTTACCGGCATATTTTGCCGGGTTCTTGGGTGTGCTGCACAAAAACATGTGCTGCACTGCGGGATCTCGCGGTGCTCTTCAAAGGTGACGGGATTTACTATCTGCGGTACGCGTGCGGCAAATGCTCAGCGTAATTTCGGTGCCCATCAGCGATCGGCATCGCATCCATTTGTGAATCTCGTTGGCCATCGCGGAGCACTTGGCTTAAAAGCAGGCCTCCCATTTCCGTGACCGATGGATCTCGCCATGCCCGCCAAGCTCTCCGTGAACCTCAACGCCGTCGCCATGCTGCGCAACCGGCGCGACCTGCCCTGGCCGAGCGTCGAAGCGCTCGGGCGTATCGCGCTGAAATCCGGTGCGAGCGGCCTGACGGTGCATCCGCGCCCCGACCAGCGGCACATCCGCTTTTCCGATCTGCCCGTCATCCGCAACCTGATCGACGACGAATTTCCCCAGGCCGAGTTCAACATCGAGGGTTATCCGACCGAGGAATTCTTCGAGCTCTGCGCCGGGGCAGCACCCGAGCAAGTGACGCTGGTGCCTGACGATCCCGCGCAGGCGACCTCCGATCACGGCTGGGATTTCCGCAAGCACCGCGCGTTTCTCACCGATGCCGTCGCACGGCTGAAGACAATGGGGTGCCGGGTGTCGCTGTTTGCCGACGGCGATGGCGATGCAGAAGCGGTCGAGATCGCCAAGGCGGTCGGCGCCGATCGGATTGAGCTCTATACCGGTCCCTATGGTGGCTGCTTTGACGCGCCGGAGCGGGCGGCCCCGATCCTCGAAGCGCTCGGACGGACGGCGGATGCAGCCCTTGCAATCGGCCTTGCCGTCAATGCCGGCCACGATCTAACGGTCGAAAACCTGCCTGATCTGGTGAAGCGTATTCCCCAGCTTGCCGAGGTCTCGATCGGCCATGGGTTGACCGCCGATGCGCTGGAATACGGCATGGCGGAAACGGTTCGACGCTTCTGCCGGGCTTGCGGGCAGGTGGTTTGAGGGAGGTCGTTTCCTTCTTGCGTATTGGCAGCGACTAACTTGCCCTGCAAGGGTCTCTCGTGCCGCGAATGAGGGCGCAAGATTCCTGTGTTCGTGACATCCGACCTGCGGACCGGCCATATTTCCAACACACGAGCATCTCCTAGTTCTTTCAACCGGGGGGCGCTAGGATGAGAGTTGTTACGCGTCAATTTATGTTTGTCGCGGCGGCATGGGTGTGTTTGCTCTGCTCCGTTGGGACCGGCGTCGCCGATCCCCGGCCGGAAAGATGGGTGGAAAGGTGCGGCGGCGTCTATGCTCTTTGCGGCTATATCGACAGGGCGATGTTAGAACCGCGGATCAATCGCAAGTTCGAAGTTGCGCTTCCTTTCTCGGAGGGGCTGGCTGCCGTGCGCTCCGAGGGGAAATTCGGCTATATCAATTCGAGTGGCGAGATGGTGATTGCCCCCATGTTCGATCTCGCCCGGGGATTTCGCAAGGGCCACGCCGAAGTGGTGGTCGGTGACAAGGCAGGAATTATCGATAGAACGGGAAAGTTTCTGCTGTCGCCGAACTATGCGCGGGCCATTCCATTCAGTGCCGGGGCGGCGCTCGTTCGTCCCGGCAAGGCGATCGCGTCGGAATCCTATGGCCTTTTACGCTTTACGGCCCGGGAACTTTTTCTCCAAAGAGACAACCCGCACTATCTGCTCATAGATCTGCCTTCGGGGAAGATCCTGAAGGACGAGCAGGCCATTAAAGAATTCGAATTTGGCACTTTCGTCTGGGCGGCTCAACCGGGAGATAAACGATACGGATTACTTGCTCCCGACGGGACCTGGAAGATCGAACCTCGCTTCGAATCGGTTGGTGAACTCAGTGGAGGAAGAGCAATTGTCTGTTATGGCGGATCGGCCGGACGCAAAGGCCAGTCCAGCCAACGTGACCGGGCCGACGCCACCCAATGCGGCGTGATCGGCCGGGACGGCCAAACTATTCTCGCCCCGCAGCAATTTAGAATCCAGGGCTATCGAAACGGTTTTTACCGTGTGGCCGAAGACCAGAAAGTGGGCGTCCTTGACGAGGCGGGACGGTTGCTTGGCGGGCGTCTGTTTGACGATGCGAGACTGCCCGATTATTCCGGTGAGGTGGCAAGGGTATTGGCCGATGGCCGGTGGATCGGGCTCAATCGAGCCGGGGATCTGGTCCAGAACCCGGAGGACGGGAAGACGCTGGCGGTATGTCCTTCGGGCGTGAAATTTGTCAGGAGGAGCGACCGCATTCAGGTCGTCGGAGCTGACGAAAAGCCGACGGTTTCGTATCTCTTTGACGACATGTACTTGACTTGCAAATTTCCCATATCGGTTCGGTACAACGGAAAATGGGGCTTTCTGAAGCAGGACGGCAAACTGCTTGTCGATCCGCCGGCACTTCAGACCCAATCTGGTTTCATCGATGGCTATGCCGGCGTCAAGGTTGAGGGCAAGTGGGGAATACTGGACAGCAACGGTGTGATGGCCCTCGCTCCCCAGTTCGATGAGATGGAGCCCGATTCCGGCGCCTACGCTGTATCGAAGGATGGGCGGAAGTTTTGGATCGACGCATCAGGACGTGAAGTCTCCGAGCCGCGCCGCCTGGAGGATCGGCGATCAAAGTTGCGTTGCGGACCAGACGGCGGACAGCGCGTCTCCAGGAATTCGAACGGAACCTTGCTCTGGGGCATTGCAGATGCCGCCGGAAACATTGTCGTCGAGCCGAAATATCGGGCCATCGCCTGTTTCCGGGATGGTCTCGCATGGGTTCCGTTCGACGAAAAACGAGAATGGTGTGCAATCGATCGGAATGAGCGGAAACGCGAGAACGTCGCGTGCGTCAAGAATTGGGCTGACAGCAGTGTTGCCGACGCGCGAATTGAGACAATGTCTGACGATCCCTATGAAAGCGGTGTGCTCTGGATGCGGGCCGAGCTTGAATACGGGCTTGATCTTAGGGAAAAACCGCCTGGCTTCGTTTCGCAATTCTGAAGGGCGCCCCTCTCTCTTGCGCTATGAAGCCGTGAGGCGTCGCGTCTCAATCAGCACCGCTGGAAGTAAGGGTCCCGTGCGCCCAAGGACTTGGGCGCGCTGGTTTCTGTGACAGGCACAGGAATCCAGCCACGGCGCGTTGGCGCCGTGAGTGACTCATCTGACGTGATGAGGGATCCAGAATCGGAGTTCGCTGCATCCCCGCGGCAAACGCAGGGATGCAGCATAAAGGCTCAATGGCCTCCGGCATTGCCTGCCGCCGTCAGGGCAGCCTTGTGCTCCACGAAGAAATCCTTCAGCGGCTGCGGCTGTTTGCCGGTCAGCTTGGTGAAGTCTTCGGTGACGATGTCGAACTTGCCGGCGCGGGTGTTGGCGTCGGCAGAAACCAGCATGTCGGCGACGAAACCGGGAAGGCCGGCGCCGCGCATGCCCTGGCCGAGCTGTTCGTCGGTGACGTCGATCACTTCGAGCGGCTTGCCGGCGACGTCGGAAACGATGGCGGCAATCTGCCGGCTGTCCAGCGACTGGGTGCCGGTCACCGTATAGGTGGCGCTCTCGGATGTGCCGGAGGCAAGGGCTGCGGCGATCGCCAGGGCGCAGTCGTCACGCGAGATGGTCGAGATCTTGCCGTCACCCGTGGCGCTATACCACTTGCCGCCCTGCAGGTTGTGCGGCATGCCGTGCAGATAGTTGTCGTGATACCAGGCGTCGCGGATGATCGTATGGGCGACACCGCTTGCTTTGATGGCGTTTTCGCTGCCGAGGTGATCGGGCGCGAAGGTGACGAGCGAATTGTCCGGTGCCGGCATCGAGGTGTAGGCGATGTGCTTGACGCCTGATTTGACTGCCGCAGCGACGGCGCCCTTGTGCTGGGCGAGGCGTTTGCCAGGAGTATCCAGCGCGTCGGTACTGATGATCAACAGCCGGTCGACGCCGGCGAAAGCCTTCTCCAGACCCGCCGCGTCATCGAAATCGGCCTTGCGAGTGACGACGCCCTTCTTTTCGAGTTCGGAAAGCTTTTCCGGGCTGCGGGTTGCCGCGACGATGTTGCCGGGGGCGACCTTGTAGGTCTCGATGAGGTGATGGATGACACGCTGGCCGAGCTGCCCGGCAGCGCCGGTAACCAGGATGATTTCGCTCATACGTCGTTTCCTTCTGTGTTGTGCTGGCTGTGTTGTGCCTGTGGTCTCAAAAAGAGAGTAACACTAGAATAGGAATTGACTTGGCGCTGTAAAGGAGGCAGTTTTTCGGCTCTACGTTACCAAAAGGGAACCAGCAGATGAGTGGCGCGGTCGTCAGCCTCAAGAACAGGATGCCGGGGATGCGGCGTGAGATCGATCTCGCTGGGCTCGATTTTTCCAATTGCCCGGTCAGGGACATGATGCAGCATATCGGCGGCAAATGGTCGACGCTGCTGCTCGAGGTTCTGGCGGCCCAGCCCTGCCGGTTCGGCGAGTTGCGGCGCCTGCTTCCCGACATCTCGCAGCGCATGCTGACGCAGACATTACGCGACCTGCAGAGGGACGGTTATGTAAATCGCGAGGTCTTCCCGACCAAGCCGCCGAGCGTCGAATATTCAATGACGGAGCTCGGCCGTTCGCTCTACCTGCCGCTGTCGCAGCTTCTGAACTGGGCGGAAGCAAACCACGAGGCGGTTCGCGCCGCCCGCTCGCGTTTCGATTCCGCCGACAGCTAGGCGTCATTCCGCCGGTCGCGTAAACAGCGCGCGGAACAATTCTTCCGATCGCCGCAAACCTTCGTTGCTCAGGACGACGGACTTTGCCTTGCCTGCGGGATTTTCAATCAGGCCGTTTCGATGCAAGCGGTCCATCACATCCCAGTCGAAACCCTTCCAGGCGCGGTCTCCGTCATGCAGCGTCAGCCATAGCAATGCCAGAACGGCATCGTCGATTTTCTCTTTGTCCATGTCCATGTTGGAAACGTCCCATAAGAACGAACATCCTGCGGCGGTGAGCGGGTGCGCGCCTGCTCACCGTATGTCCGCATTTATAAACCGGTATTGAGGTTTTTATATCGGTCTCAGATTTTGCCTTCCTGCTTGCCGCGTCCTTCCGTCAGGAACAGCAGGAAGGCCAGCGCCGGGAAGCAGAAGCCGATCCAGACCGTAGTCGTCCAGCCGCCGGTCGCATAGGCCCAGCCACCGAGTGCTGAACCGAGCGCGCCGCCGGCAAAGAAGGTCGCCATGAAGAGGCCATTGAGCCGGCTGCGGTGTTCCGGGTTCAGCGCATAGATGGCGCGCTGGCCGCAGACGAGATTGGTCGTCACGCCGAAATCGAGAAGGATCGCCGCTGCCGTCAAAAGCAGCAGGGCGGCAAGCGAGCCGTCTGCGGCGAAATGGCTGATCAGGAAGGCGGCCATGCCGAGCAGCATGGCAAGCGTCGAGGCGATCTTCGTCATACCGCGATCGGCAAGCCGGCCGGCAATCGGCGAGGCGATGGCGCCGGCAGCACCTGCGAGGGCGAAGAGGGCGATGCCGTTCTGTGTCAGGCCGAAGGCGGGACTTGCGAGCAGCAGCGGCGTCGTCGTCCAGAACAGGCTGAAGGCACCGAACATGCCGGCCTGATAGAGCGCCCGGCGCTGCAGTACCCGCGAGGTCAGTGCCAGGTGGCCCATGGAAGCGAGCAGTTCGCCGTAGCGTAGCCTGGTCGTCGGCCGGCGGACCGGCAGGTTGGCGCGGAGCACGACGGCGAGCACGAGCATGAGCGCTGCTGTGACGTAATAGACCACGTGCCAGGAGGAGGCCTCGGCGACGAAGCTTGCGAAGGGGCGGGCGAGCATGATGCCGCAGAGCAGGCCGCTCATGACGTTGCCGACGACCTGGCCGCGCGTTGCATCCGGCGCCATGTTGGCGGCAAAGGGAACTAGGACCTGAACTGCGACCGATGAAAGGCCGATAGAGAGCGAGGCGACGAGGAAGGTTGTGGGCGTCGAAGACAGCGCCGCGCCGATGAGCGCAACGGCGGAGACGGCGATCAGCATCAGCACCAGACGGCGGTTTTCGGTGAGATCGCCGAGCGGCACGATCAGCAGCAGGCCGAGGCCGTAGCCGATCTGCGTCAGCGTGACGATCAGGCCGGTAGCGGCAGGCGTGAAGCCGAGATCGGCACTGATGGGACCGGCCAGCGGCTGGCCGTAATAGAGATTGGCGGCCACCAGCCCACAGGCCGCGGCGAAAAGGAAGGTTAGCCAAGGGGATAGCGCCCTGGGAATGGCCTCATCCGGCGTGGTGGCTGAAATGCTCATCGGAAACTCCGGTATTCAAAGATTGAAAGAATTGAATGCAAAAATGCTGGCTGCGGCCACCCGATCCTTGACCGAATGCCGGTATTTCTCTCGTCCACGGTGTGGACTGTTCAGGTCACGAGCTTCATCGCGGCCTCGGCCGCGGACAGCATCTCTTCCCTGCTGCGTCCTGTTTTGCCGATGACGCGCAGGCCCTTGGTAAAGCAGAGGAAGGCGAGGGCAGCAGCATCCGGGTCTACCGTCTTCGGAATGGTGCCGTCTGCCTGGCCGATGCGGATGAGATCGGCCATCAGCTTTTCGTCCGCGGCAAAGGCCGTCACGACATGGGCAGCGGCTTCTTCGTCAAGCAGCGCGAAGTCGTTGGCGCCGCCAACGACGAGACAGCCTTTGCGGCCGGCTTCGCCATAGGAGAGCTCGGTATAATACATCACCATCTGGAAGACCTTCTCGCGACCGGTCTCTGCAGACGCGATCATCGCTTCCAGGCGCCGTCTGCCGAGTTTTCGATAATGGGCGAAAGCAGCGAGGAAGATGCCGCGCTTGTCCTTGAATGCCTTGTAGATGCTCCCCGAAGCAAGGCCCATTGCTTCGGTCAATTCGCTGATAGCTGCGGCGTGGTAACCGCGTTCGGAAAAGACGCGCAGCGCGGCATCGAGCGCTGCGTCCATATCGAACTCGCGCGGACGGCCACGGCTGCGGGTCTTTGCTTCTGGTGTGAGATTGGCAACGGTCATGGCGCCTAATTAGGGAATGAACGTTTCCAAATCAAGTGAAATTTCTGCGGCGCAGCAAATTCAGAGATCGAGCACCCAGTTCTGGCCGTTCGCTTCGGGGCCGAACATGCGATGTCTCTCCTCGGAGACAAGTCGGAATCCCGCCTTGACGTAGATGGCGCGGGCGGTCTCCAGCATATCGTTGGTCCAGAGCGAAAGCTCGCGGTAGCCCTTCTGTTTTGAGAAGCGGATGCATTCGTCGACAAGCAATTTGCCGAGCCCGAGACCGCGGGCTGACTTGCCGACAAAGAGCAGGCGGAGCTTGGCGACGCCGTCGCCGCCATTGGTGACGAGGACCGAACCGACATTGACGCCGCCGCGTTCGGCGATCCAGCAATATTCCTTGGCCGGATCGAAATTGACGAGGAATTTTCCGGCGACGTCGGCCACCAGCGCCTCGAAGCGCAGGTCCCAGCCATATTCCTCGGCATAGAAACGGCCCTGGCTCTGGACGATCCAGCCGATATCGCCGGCGCGGTGGGCGCGGATAATGGCCGGTGTGGACTTTGCTGCCGGGTCGAGCAGCGTGCGGATCGTGTGCATCGCCGAGACTGCTGCCTCCGGTTCGCCGCTGGCGAGATTGTCGAACCGGGCGGCGATCTGCGCATTGGCGCGCCGGCCGAGTTCGTCGAACTGCTCCCGTCCCCGGTCGGTGACAATGATGACCTGGCTGCGCAGGTCGGCCGGATCGGGGCTGGTTTCGATCAGCCCCTCGGCGCGGAAACGCTTGAGGATGCGGCTGAGATAGGCCGGGTCGAGCTGCAGGTCGCGGACAAGTGCGGCGGCGCTGACGCCGTCATGCGAGCCGATCTCGAAGAGAATTCGGGCATCGGTCAGCGTGAACGGCGTGTCGAGATAGGCCTTGTTCAAGAGGCCGAGGAAGTTCGTATAGAAGCGGTTGAAATCGCGGACGGTTTCGATGAGGGCGATATCGGACATGACAAGATCTCCAGATGGAGATCTTTGTCAGACTGCTGACAAACCTCGCTCTTTACTCGGCGTCATCCTCGGCCTTGTGCCGAGGACCTGCTGCATCGGTTGCAGATGCTCGGGACAAGCCCGAGCATGACGACAGAGGTGTTGGCCGACTTTGTCAGCAGTCCGGCAAAGATCTCTGAACGAAGACTTTGTTGTGCATTTAGTTGACTGAGTCAATTAAATTGATGATCCCAAGAGTGGGGCGATGTCAGGCCGCTTCCTCTTCCGCGGTCTCGTCTGCACCGAGCGCGAAATCGACCGCCGCCCGCGCATGGATCGCTGTGGTGTCGAAGCCCGGCAGCGGCAAATGGTCGGGGTCGAGGATCAGGCAGATCTCGGTGCAGCCGAGGATGATGCTGTCGGCGCCGTTCTCGACGGCGCGTGCAATCACCGTCATGAGCTTGTCGCGAGAACTGCCGAGCACCTTGCCGGCGCAGAGTTCGTTGAAGATGATGTCGTGCACGGTCGTGCGGTCGCTGGCATCAGGCACCATGATATCAACATCAAGGCTCTTCATGCGATCGCTGTAGAAGCCGTGCTCCATCGTGTAGCGGGTAGCAAGCAGCAGCGGGCGCTTGCGGCCGGCCGCATGCAGCGATTTCGCCGTCTCGTCGATGATGTGGATCAGCGGCACGGAGATCTTCTCAGCGACCTTGTCGGCGATCAGATGCATGGTGTTGGTGCAGATCAGGATGCAGCCGGCGCCGGCGATCTGCAGGCGCAGAGCGACGTCGGCGAGGCGACGGGCGGCCATATCCCAGTCGCCGGCCTTCTGAAGCGCGACGATCTCCTCGAAATTGACAGAATGCAGGATGAGTTCGGCCGAGGCGAGGCCACCCTTGCGGTCACGCACCATCTCATTGACGACACGGTAATAGACCGCCGAACTTTCGAAACTCATGCCGCCGATAAGGCCGATCGTTTCCATTTCTTCATGCTCTCCATGCTTCTCAACTGTCGGGAATGATGCCGCAATTCCGGCGCGACGTGTTTGCGTTGTTTGTCATCCTTGCGAAATATGTGATATGATTTTGCGTGATTTTACGAGATCATGCAAAAAATCGGCGAGAGGTTCAGTCTAGGCAATGCTTGACGATCGCGACAGGCGCATTCTCGACATGCTGCAGAAGGATGCAGGCATATCCGTGACCGATCTTGCCGAGCGCGTGGCGCTTTCGGTGTCGGCCTGCTCGCGGCGCATCCAGCGGCTTGAAGAGAGCGGCCATATCGCCCGGCGGATCATCGTGCTCGACCGGGAAAAAATGGGCGTGCCGACGACGGTTTTCGCGCTCATCAAGACGGCGCACCATTCCGACGATTGGACGGAGACCTTCCGCCGGATCATCAGCGACATTCCCGAGATCGTCGAAGCGCACCGGCTGACCGGCAATCACGATTATATCCTGAAGATCGTGCTGCCGCGTGTCGAGCACTACGACGTGATCTACAAGCAGATCGTTCGCCGGCTCGAACTCTTCGATGTCTCCGCGTCGATCTCGATGGAGCTTCTGAAGGGCGGCACGGCGATCCCCGTCGGATATGCCGATTGAGTCGGCTCCACAGACCGGGATGCAGGGGAGCTATGCCGAAACGGCAGTTGCAACCTTCGCGGCGAAGGCCACATTGGCTTTGAGCGAAATGGCGCAAAGGGGTAGGTCATGAGCGATCATCATGTCGTCGTTGTCGGCGGCGGTTTCGGCGGGCTGCAGCTCGTCAACGGGTTGAAGGGTGCCGGAGTCAAGATCACGCTGGTCGACAGGCGCAATCACCATCTCTTCCAGCCGCTGCTCTATCAGGTGGCGACCACCATTCTTTCCACCTCGGAGATCGCCTGGCCGATCCGCCGCCTTTATGCCGACCGGCCTGACGTGACGGTGCTGCTCGGCGAGGTCACGGGCGTCGACAGCGGTGCGAAGACTGTTTCCTTACGCAACGGCATGACTCTTGGTTACGATACGCTGGTGTTGGCGACCGGAGCGACGCATGCCTATTTCGGCCATGACGAATGGGAGCCGGTGGCGCCCGGCCTGAAGACGCTGGAGGATGCGACGACGATCCGCCGGCGCGTGCTGCTTGCCTTCGAGAAGGCGGAGATGGAGAGCGATCCTGCCGTGCGCGATGCGCTTTTGACCTTCACCATCGTCGGGGCGGGGCCGACCGGCGTCGAGCTCGCCGGCATCATCGCCGAACTTGCGCATTTCACGCTGCCCAAGGAATTCCGCAACATCGATACGCGCAAGACCCGCGTCGTGCTGGTCGAGGCTGGCCCGCGGGTGCTGCCGACCTTTGCCGAAGAGCTTTCGGCCTATGCTCAGAAGGCGCTGGAGAAACTCGGGGTCGAGATCCATCTCGGCCAACCGGTGACCGAATGCAATGCCGACGGCGTGAAGATCGGCGAGACTTTCGTTGCCAGCCGGACGATCGTCTGGGCAGCCGGCGTCACCGCCTCGCCGGCGGCGCGGTGGCTCGGCGTGCCGGCCGACCGGGCAGGGCGCGTCGTGGTCGAGAATGATCTGAGCGCGCCCGGTCTGCCCGACGTCTTCGTCGTCGGTGATACCGCCTCCGTCATGCGCGAGGATGGCAAGCCGGTGCCGGGCATTGCGCCCGCCGCCAAGCAGCAGGGCGGTTACGTCGCCAAGGTCATTCGCGCCCGCATATCCGGCAAACCCGCGCCGACGCCTTTCCGTTACTGGCATCAGGGCAGCCTGGCGACGATCGGCAAGAGTGCCGCGATCATCGATTTCGGCCCGATCAAGCTGAAGGGCTGGATCGCCTGGTGGATCTGGGGTCTTGCCCATATCTACTTCCTGATCGGCACCCGCTCGCGCTTCTCCGTCGCCTGGAGCTGGCTGTGGATCTATCTGAGCGGCCAGCACAGCGCCCGGCTGATCACCCAACGGGAGACGATGCGGGAGGAGGGGTAGGCTCTCTTTGGGTTAAGCCAGAGGATAGTTAAGAGAGGGTGTGCCGTGTGGCGCCCCCCTCTGCCCTGCCGGGCATCTCCCCCACAAGGGTGGAGATCGGCAAGAGGTTGGGTCGTCCGTCCCTCTCTGCTGTATAGTAATAACCATGCGGTAGTTGTTTGGGGAGGCCATCGCGCCCGCCGATCTCCCTCCTTGTGGGGGAGATGCCTGGCAGGGCAGAGGGGGTATCCCACGGAACCCCGACACAGGAAACCACTCGGCTCGCCCGCACCGTAAATGCAATGCACCCAGCTTGACATATCTCCACACCCACCCTTAGCATCCCGCCCGCGTCTCCCAACCACCGGGGTCACGCATCCAAGCCTAGCAACGGGTAGAGGTTCCAATGCGCCGATTCACTTCTCACGAAAATCACATTCGAAATTCTGAGAAGTTGGTGGTTCATGCGCACTTTGAATCTGGGCATCCTCGCCCATGTGGATGCAGGCAAGACTAGCCTTACCGAAAGACTGCTTTTTGACGCCGGCGTTATCGACAAGCTCGGCAGCGTCGATACCGGCAATACACAGACGGACACTCTTGAACTCGAACGGCAACGCGGCATCACGATCAGAGCCGCGGTGGTGTCGTTCACGATCGGCGACAGGATCGTCAATCTCATCGACACGCCCGGTCACCCGGATTTCATCGCCGAGGTCGAGCGGGTGCTCGGATTGCTGGATGCCGCGGTCGTCGTCGTTTCGGCGGTCGAAGGCGTGCAGGCCCAGACGCGGGTGCTGGTGCGGGCGCTACGGCGGCTTGGCGTTCCCTTCATCTTCTTCGTCAACAAAGTCGATCGTCTCGGCGCGCAATATGAGGACGTGCTGAAAGCTCTTGCCAGCCAATTGCCCGTTCGCCCCATCGCCATGTCTTCCGTCATCGATGCCGGCAGCAGGCTTGCCAGGGTGGCGGCGTTGGCTCCCGGATGCGAACCGCTTTTCACGCCGCTCTGCGAAGCTCTCGCGGAGAATGACGAGGCGCTGCTGGACGACTACGTCTTGGCGCCCGATCGCCTGACGGCGGACAGGCTTGGACGCTGCCTGAGCGATCAGGTCGCGCGCGGTCTGGTGCATCCTGTCTTCGCAGGCGCGGCAACGACCGGCGTCGGCGTGCCGGCCCTGACATCGGCCATTGCGACGATATTGCCCGGCCGGCGCCTCGATCCGGATGGGCCGATTGCCGGAACAATCTTCAAGATCGAACGCGGCTGGGGCGGTGAAAAGCTGGCCTATATGTACCTGACGTCAGGCACGGTTCGGCTGCGGCAACATCTGGATTTGCCCAAAGGCCCGGAAAGAGTGACCGCGATCGAGGTTTTCGAGGCCGGCCGGGTTCATGGTGCCGCAAGCTTCAACGCCGGGCAGATCGCGCGCGTAAGCGGCCTTGCCGGCGCACGCATCGGCGATGTGGTGGGCGGCGACCTGCTCGCGGGCGGCCGGCCGCAGTTTGCCCCGCCCAGCCTCGAAACCCGCGTCCTTGCCCGGCGGCCCTCCGACAAGGCGGCCCGCTGGCTGGCGCTGAACCAGATGGCCGAGCAGGACCCGTTGATCAATCTGCGGCGGAACGACGATGCCGACGACATCTTCGTATCGCTCTATGGCGAGGTGCAGAAGGAGGTCGTCCAATCGACCCTGCTGACGGATTTCGGTCTCGAGGCTGGGTTCGAGGAAAGCACGGTCATCTTGATGGAAAGGCTTGCGGGAACCGGGGAAGGCCTGCAGATCCTCTTCAAGGAGCCCAATCCATTTCTCGCCACCGTCGGTTTGCGCGTCGAACCGCGTCCAGAAGGGGCAGGCAACAGCTTTGCGCTTGATGTGGACGTCGGCCAGATGCCCGCCAGCTCTTACAGGGCGGTCGAAGAAACCGTGTTCGAAACGCTGAAGCAGGGCGTTTTCGGCTGGCAGGTCATCGATTGCCACGTGGCGATGACGGCAGCCCGGCACAGCTCGCCTGCAAGCACCGCCGCCGATTTCCGGCAACTGACACCTTGGGTGCTGGCAGATGCGCTGTCGGAAGGCACCATGGCGTCCGCGATGATCCAGAGCGTCCAGCAGCACTTGCCGGGTCTGACGAGCGGGGCGGGGACCATGGAAACCTCTTTCGACCATTATGCCCCGATGGCCGGCCCGCCGCGCTCGCGCGAGCGTTCAGGCCCCGATCCGTTCAAACCAGTCGAATATCTGCTGCGGCTGCAGTCCACGAGAGCCTCAGCATGAGGACGGATGGACGGCCGTTGTCAGAAAGGCGGCCCCCAAAGGAGCCGCCTCTCGTTTTCTCAAGCAGCCAGCGAGGCGATGTCGATGACGAAGCGGTAGCGGACGTCGCTTTTCAGGACGCGTTCATAGGCTTCGTTGACCTGCTGGATGTTGATCTTCTCGATCTCGGAGACGATGTTGTGCTCGCCGCAGAAGTCGAGCATTTCCTGGGTTTCCTTGATCGAGCCTATCATCGAGCCGGAAATGCTCTTACGGCCGGGGATGATCGAGAACGCATGCACGGGGATCGGGTTTTCCGGCGCGCCGACCACCACAAAGGAACCATCCACCTTCAGGAGGCCGAGATAGGCATTCCAGTCGATCTCGGCGCTGACGGTGCAGATGATCAGGTCGAAAGTGCCGGCGAGCTTCGTGAAGGTCTCCGGGTCGTTGGTGGCGTAATATTCCTTGGCGCCGAGCTTCAGCCCATCTTCCTTCTTGGAAAGGCTCTGGGAGAGAACGGTGATATCGGCACCCATGGCGGCGCCGAGCTTGACGCCCATGTGGCCGAGACCGCCCATGCCGACGATCGCGACCTTCTTGCCGGGGCCGGCATTCCAGTGGCGCAGCGGCGAATAGAGCGTGATGCCGGCGCAGAGCAGCGGCGCGGAGGCATCGAGCGGCAGATTGTCCGGAATGGACATGACATAGCCTTCCCTAACGACGATCGAGTCGGAATAGCCGCCCTGGGTCCGTGTCTTGCGGTCGGCTTCGAAGTCGTTGTAGGTACCGGCGAGCCCCGGCATATACTGTTCGCGATCGAGGTCGCGCTCGGCGCAGCCGATGCAGGAATCGACGAAGCAGCCGACGCCGACGCGATCGCCGACCTTGAATTTGGTCACATCGGAACCGACAGCCGAGACGATGCCGGCGATCTCATGGCCCGGCACGATCGGATAGACGGCGTTCTTCCATTCGTTGCGGACAGTGTGGATGTCCGAATGGCAGATGCCGGCAAACTTGATGTCGATAACGACGTCATCGGGGTTCGGGTTGCGGCGTTCGAAGGTGAAAGGGGTCAGCGGCTTGGAAGCGTCGGTCGCGGCGTAGCCTCTTGCAATGGGCATGGGAACCATCCTTTTCGATTGTGGTGGGGGTTGAAAGAGATGGTGGACTATTGCCCAGAACTGCGTCAGAGGGTTAGAGCGATCCTCTCAGCTTTTTGCACGATCCTGCAAAAGTGAGGCGCCGGCCTGTTTGCGAAATGGCCAGGGCACTCTAGATAAGAGCGGTATCGCCGGCGTCAGACAGTTGACAGAAAGAGTTGCCGCATGACTTTGCCCTTCAGCCCCTATCAGGAAATTGTCGATATCGCGATGCGCTTCGCGGCTGGTGACGGCGAGTTTGCGACTGATATCGGCAATCTTCACATCAGCCGTCGGTCCAAGCCCAGCGATCCGCTGCACAGCAGCTACCGGCCCTGTTTTGCCTTTGTACTGCAGGGAGCCAAGAGCCTGCGCCTCGGCACGGAACTTATCAGCTATGGAACTGGTGACTATCTGCTGACCTCGCTCGACCTGCCGGTCGCCTGGCGCGTCACGGAGGCGAGCCCTGAGGTTCCGCATCTCTGCCTGGGACTGGCAATCGACTCGGAAAAGCTGCTGGAGTTGCTCAGCCGCATCGATATTCCGAGCCCGGCCGCCCATACCGACGGGCAGCGCGGGATGGCGGTGAACGTCGCTCCGCCGGAACTCCTGGATGCTGCCATTCGCCTGCTGCGCTTGCTCGATCGTCCAGGCGACATTCCTGCCATGGCGCCGCTGATCGAGCAGGAAATCCTCTACCGGGTGCTGACCGGGCCGGATGGTGCGCGGCTGATCAACATCGCAACTGCAGACAGCCACAGCAACAGGGTCGCGCGCGCCGTCGCATGGCTGAAGGAGAATTTCGCGCGGCCACTGCGCATCGAAGACCTTGCCGACCGCGTCAGCATGAGCGTGTCGTCCTTCCATCATCACTTCAAGTCGGTCACGGCGATGACGCCGGTGCAGTATCAGAAGCAGCTTCGCCTGCACGAGGCGCGCCGTCTGATGCTCGTGGAGCGGCTCGATGCGGGCACGGCCGGTCACCGAGTCGGCTATCAAAGCCCGTCGCAATTCAGCCGCGAATACAGCCGCCTTTACGGCGCCTCGCCGGCCCGCGATATTGACGGCGCCCGCGAGGTCATGGCGGCGGAATAGTCGGCCTTGCGACCGGTAGCCAATCGTTAAAGGATGTTTGACGTTTCGTCGCTAGTCTGGCGCCAAACATCAAGCAGGCACCGACGTCAGCATGGCGCAAGTCCCATTTCTTTCCATCGTCGCGCCTTGTCACAACGAGGAAGAAGGGCTGCGCGAGTTCTGCCGCCGCGCTGCCGCGGCTGCTCAGAGCGTTGCCGGCGATGCCTTCGAGCTCATTCTCGTCGATGACGGCTCGTCCGACCGTACCTGGGAGATCATTTCGGATCTGGCGGCTGATGTGCCGCAGGTGCTCGGTGTGCGTCTTTTGCGCAATCACGGTCACCAGCTGGCGTCGACGGCGGGTCTTTCCGCCTCGCGGGGCGAGCGCGTGCTTTTGATCGATGCCGATCTTCAGGATCCGCCAGAGCTGCTTTTGATGATGATGCCGATCATGGAGCGCGGCGCCGACGTCGTTTACGGCCAGCGCACGCGCCGCCAGGGCGAAAGCTGGTTCAAGCTGGCCTCCGCTTCGCTTTTCTATCGCGCCCTGTCCAAGCTCGCTTCCGTGACCATTCCGCGCGATACCGGTGATTTCCGGCTGATGCGGCGCCGCGTCGTCGATATCCTGCTGGCGATGCCCGAGCGCGATCGCTTCATCCGCGGCATGGTCAGCTGGATTGGCGGCAGGCAGGTGGCTCTCCCCTACGAGCGTGACGCCCGTTTTGCCGGCACGACGAAATATCCTCTGCGAAAGATGATCAATTTCGCTCTCGATGCGATCACCAGCTTTTCGACGACGCCGCTGCGCATCAGCACTTGGCTTGGCATGATGAGCGCCGGCGTCGCGATCGCGTTGCTCGTCTACACCTTCATTCGCTGGCTGCAGGGCGAGACGGTGACCGGCTGGTCGTCGATCATGGCCGCGGTCAGCGTCTTCAGCGCTATCCAGCTGATCTGCATCGGCATCATCGGCGAGTATCTCGGCCGTCTGGTACTGGAGAGCAAGAAGCGGCCAATGTTCATGGTCGAGACGATCGTGCGCGGCAGTGAACACGCAGAATTGTCAATCGCTTTCTCGGAGATGAGCGCCAGCGACAAGCGCGCCGCGCTGGATGCGGCCTTTGCATCCGAAGAGCCGCCGCGCTCGCAAAATAACAGCCGGATCGGATAATGGACCGGATTGCCGCTCCTGCCTTGGCCGCAGCCGGGCCTGAGAAATTGATTGCCAGACAGGACTCCACCGTTGCGATCGTCGCTTTCGTCGGACTTGCCGCGGCTTTGGTTCTCCTGTTTCCCTTTCCGCCAATTCTCGATTACGCCAATCATTACGCCCGTATCTGGCTCCTTTCGGGCGGGATCGGCGAGCAGCCGTTTCCTGAGATCTATGCGGTCGATTGGAACCGCACCTTCACCAATGTCGGGATCGACGTTCTGGCCACCTGGCTGGGGCCGCTTGTCGGCGCAGACAGGCTTGCACGGGCTTTGCTTTTCCTGGCGATCGTGCTGCCACCGCTCGGGGCAATCGGCCTGCATCGCGCGCTTTTCGGCGGCCGGCACCATTGGCAGACCGCCATGCTGTCGCTCGGCTGGTGCGCCACAATGATCGGCGGCTTCATCAACTTCCAGATCGGCCTCGGCATGGCGTTGTTCTTCGCCTGCGTCGATCTGCTGCTGCAGCGCAGAAATCCCGCCCTGGTTTTTGCCTGGCGGCTCGCCGCCGCGCTGCTGCTGACGGTGATGCATCTCTTCGCGCTTGGCTTCTATATGGCGATCGTCTGCGGCCTCGAATTTTCCTGGCGCATCGATATCGTGCGATCGAAGGCGGGTCTGATGAGGCTCGCCGGCCGGTTGGCGCTGGCGCTCGGCGCCTGCGTCCTGCCGCCGTTCGCGCTCTATCTCCATACGGCGGCTTTGCCCAACGCCGGCGGCAACGGCCTTGGCCTTGCCTGGAACGACGGTATCATCCTGATCGTCCTTAATCTGCTCTCCGCCATCACGACTTATGTCCCGGTGGTGGATGTCGTGCTGGTTCTGCCGCTGATCCTCATCTGCACGCGTGCCGTCCGCGCGGGCGACATCCGCATGCATGCGGGGCTTGCCGTCGCCGCCTGCGGCCTGCTGCTGCTCTCCTGTGTTTCGCCTCGCCACATGCTCGGCACCGGATGGATCAGTTGGCGCTTTCCGATCATGACAGCGCTCGTCGCCATGGCGATGGTGCGCCCCTTCGCCAATCTCACGCGCCGGCAAGCGCTATTGCTGGCGCTTATCATCAATCTCGCAGTCTTCGGCCGCACCGGCTGGATCGGCTGGAACTGGTGGCTGGCACAGAAGGATGTTGCCGCCGTCGAGACTGTGCTTAAAAAGGTGCCGGCCGGTGCAGCCGTGCTGCCTCTGGGACATGAACCCGAGACAGTGAGCGGTCTTGCCCACTCCAACCGGCATTTTGCCTGGGGGTTGGATACTTTCCGGCACCTGCCGACGCTTGCCGTGCCCTTCTCGCATGCTTTCGTGCCGACGCTCTTCACGGCAAAAGGCAAGCAGCCGTTGTCCGTTCTGCCGCCACGGTCTGAGATCGCGGTTCCCGAGGGCAATCTGCTGTCGATCGGCGTGCTTTCATGCCCGGCAATGATGCAGGAATATAGAAACTTTACGCCTTATCTGTCGGATTGGCGCAGGCGTTTCGATTTCGTCCTCGTCGCCAATGCCGATATCCCCGACCGCTATGTCGGCACCTTGATGCCGGCGGGCCTGACGCTGGTCGAAGATGCGGGTTTCGCAAAACTTTACGCGATCGATAAGGCGATGCCGGCAGAGCCTCTCTCGATCCCCGCCGGTTGCGCCAGGGCGTAGGTCGGGGCTCTTCGTGGATCGATTGCCTCTGGACGATTGGGTCATGATTGCGGCCGCCATCCGGTTTTCGGGTGAGGCGCTAGTCAGCCGGGGAATTTCAGCGCCTTGTCGGCACGGCATTTGGCGAGCTTTAGCTGGCGGAAGGAGAGGATGCGGGTGATGCGGTCCTTGCCATCCGTTTCCACACTCATGCAGGCGCAGGCATAGCCGTAATTGCCGTTGGTTCTGACATATTCACGTTCGGAGATGTCGGAGATCAGCTCCATGCCTTCGACCTCGCCGGCATCGTCGCCTTGGGTCATGATCGTCCAGGTGTTCTCCGCGTCCTCCAGCCACCAGTTGGCGGGCGTCGGATTCTCGATCCAGCCGCAGCGCGTTTCGGCGGCCCGCGCATTGGCTGCGACGACAAGAGCTGCGATCATGACCGCGGCGGCTATCCGGTATCTCATTGCCTTTTCCCCTCGACAGATTTCAATTGTTGATCGCGATGATCGCCCAATGGCTCGCCTCGCAGGCGTTGTCCTCGCAGATCGCGCCCATCCAGACGGCGCCGCCGGCCAGCATGACGTCGTCGCTGTTGACGAAAAGATCCTCGTATTGCTGGCGCCCAACGGCGCGGCGCGTTTCCGGCGTCACGAGATCATCGAAATTGTCGATGAAATCCTCGGCGTTCTCGACGTCGTAGGTCTCACCATTGGCCTTGACCGTCAGCGGGTATTCGGCAAGGCCGGCGATGATCTCGGCGTCGACCGAGCGCATCGCCTTGACAAGCTGGCGCAGCGGTCGGTCGAAGCCCGCGGCATCGCCGTGCAGCTCCTCGATGCGATTATAGACGTCGCTATCGGACTGCGCGAGAGCGCTTGAGCCGCAAAGGAGAATTGCTCCAAGCAGGAGAAGAGCTGCTGACAGGCGTGACATCGAAGCCTCCGGCCAAATGGTATAGCGCGACATTATGCGATCACCGAGGATTCGCGCCTATCCAATTCTGGTGTTTCATCGCGGTTTCACGTATTAAAAAAATCTATCCAGGCTTCTTGACGACCTGATCGGTTTATCGCATAAACCTCACGAACCGTACCGTACGGTACGTATATGGGAGCCATGACCGTGTCCGTCGATACCGCAGAGCCGAGCGAATTTTCGCCGCGCCAGAACGCCGTTCTGGAGCAGGCGCTGCAGTTGCTCGTCGATGGCGGCGAGAAGGCGCTGACGACCTCGGGTGTGGCGCGAGCCGCCAATTGCTCGAAGGAGAGCCTCTACAAGTGGTTCGGCGATCGCGACGGGCTGCTGTCGGCGATGATAGCCTATCAGGCGAGCAAGGTGCGTACCTTCGAGCGCAACGGCGAGCGGCTGACGGCGGCAAGCCTTCACGACCATGTGGTCATTTTTGCGCGTGACCTGCTGGAGGTGCTCGCTGGCGACGTCTCGCTGGCGCTGAACCGGCTGGCGATCGGCCAGTCGAACCGCGACGGCTCGAAACTCGGCAGGCTGCTGCTCGAGCGCGGCCGTCGCCAGATCGACCGGCGCGCCATGGCGCTGATCGATGCCGGCAAAAGGGCAGGGCTCCTGCGTTTTGCCGATGCCGACGAGGCTTATCACACGCTTTACGGCCTTGTTGTCTCCGACCTGCATGTGCGCATGCTGCTCGGCGAACCAGGCCTCAAGGATACCGCACGCCAGGCGGAGAGGGCGGTCACCGCCTTCCTCAGGCTCTATGGCACGGACAAGGTTCTGGCGGAGATGCCGGTTCTCGGCTGATTCCGCTTTAATGACAGTCAACAAGACAAGCAAAGGGAAGGAACTTCAAATGCGCGTCTATTACGATCGTGATGCCGATCTCAACCTCATCAAGGCCAAGAAGGTCGCCGTCATCGGCTATGGTTCGCAGGGCCGTGCCCATGCGCTGAACCTCAAGGACAGCGGTGCCCAGAACGTCGTCATCGCACTCAAGGCCGGTTCGCCGACCGTCAAGAAGGCCGAAGCCGATGGCTTCAAGGTCATGACGGTTGCCGAAGCTGCCGCCTGGGCGGACCTGATGATGATGGCGACCCCGGACGAACTGCAGGCCGACATCTACAAGGCCGACATCGCTGGCAACATCCGCGATGGCGCAGCCATCGCCTTCGCTCACGGCCTCAACGTTCACTTCGGTCTCATCGAGCCGAAGGCTTCGGTTGACGTCGTCATGATCGCACCGAAGGGCCCGGGCCACACGGTTCGCGGCGAATACCAGAAGGGCGGCGGCGTTCCCTGCCTCGTTGCCGTTCACCAGAACGCTTCCGGCAATGCGCTTGAACTCGCTCTCTCCTACGCCTGCGGCGTCGGCGGCGGCCGTTCGGGCATCATCGAAACCAACTTCCGCGAAGAGTGCGAAACCGACCTCTTCGGCGAACAGGTCGTTCTCTGCGGCGGTCTCGTCGAGCTCATCCGCGCCGGTTTCGAAACGCTCACCGAAGCCGGTTACGCGCCTGAGATGGCCTATTTCGAGTGCCTGCACGAAGTGAAGCTGATCGTCGACCTGATTTATGAAGGTGGCATCGCCAACATGAACTACTCGATCTCCAACACGGCCGAGTGGGGCGAATATGTCTCCGGTCCGCGCATCATCACTGCCGAGACCAAGGCCGAGATGAAGCGCGTCCTCAAGGACATCCAGACCGGCAAGTTCACGTCCGATTGGATGCAGGAATACCGCGCCGGCGGCTCGCGCTTCAAGGGCATCCGCCGCCTGAACGACAGCCACCCGATCGAAGAAGTTGGCGCCAAGCTGCGCGGCATGATGCCCTGGATCGGCAAGAACAAGCTGGTCGACAAGTCGGTCAACTAAGCACTTTTTGTGCTGTTATAGTTTAAGGCCGGGGCGAAAGCTCCGGCCTTTACCGTTCTGCGCCGACGGTCAGCCAGCGGGTCGGCTTGCCGTCATGGCCTTCCGCGTCCCCGGCCTTAAAGTTCGCGTGAATGATGCCGCCGGTCCTCAGCGCGCGACGGATGCGGGTGAAAACATCAGGCAATTCCGGCCGTGGGACGTGGAGAAGGCTCGCATGCGCCCAGACGCCGTCGAAGGCGCTTTCGGCATCGAGTTCTTGGAACAGCATGATCTTGACGGGCCTGCCGATCAGCGCTTCGGCCTGTCTTGCAAGTTCGGCGGAGCCGTCGGTCGGCGTCACATCGAAGCCCTGCGACAGCATGTAGGCGCTGTCCTGCCCGCCGCCGCAGCCGAGTTCGAGGATTGCCGCACCCGGCGCAAGCCCGGCGAGGAAGGCATCGAGCTGCTGCTTCGGCAGGCTGCGCGCCCGGTTGGCATATGTCTCGGCATTTTCCTCATAGAAGGCGGAGGTGCAGTCAAGAGGCATGCTGCTCGGCCGATCGTGGGCGTCGGTTGGATTGGAGATGTCGTTCAGGAAGCCGGTCGGCGTCGATGATGTCAATGACGACAATCCCTTCCGATGTCACCCGGTAGAAGGCGACGTGACGCATGTGGAGGAGGCGGCGAAGGCCAGCGCCGAGTTCGTCGCACTCTTCTCCCATGGAGGGAGCATGCGAAAGAAGCACGAAAATCCTGTCCCAGTCGAGAAGATAGGCGTCTGCCTGCGCCTCGCCGAAATTGAGGCTAGCATATTCGTCGATGCCCGATAGCACAGAGTAGGCGGTTTGGGTCAGCCTATAGGTGGTTGTCACGCAGCTTTGCCTTCGTTTCCAACAGGATGTCGGGAATGCGTCGCTCGCTCGGGCCGCTTTCCTCAGCCTGTCTCAGAATGTGGCGCAGTTCTTCGTCGTCAAGCTTATGATGGAGCTGATCCTTCAGAATAAGCTCCGCCAGGAAAGCGCCGGCACTGCTGTATCTGCCGCTTGCGACACGGTTTTCGACGTATTCCGCCAGATTATCCGGAAGCGAGATCGTCATTTTCGCCATTGGATTCGGTGCCGCCCGCACATGCCGGTTTTCAGCCATTCCTGATGCCAGATTATCATTTCCCAGTTTGTGATAGAAGCGTTGTGCCCAGCCGTCGAGGGCTTGGGTCACATGCGGATCAGTCTTTTTTATCGATATAGATGACGCGTTCGAGATCCTTGAAATGGGCGTCGCAGGTCAGGATATCGGCATCATGGCGCTCCGCGGTCGCATAAATGATCGCATCGGCGGTGGCGAGTTTATGGGTTGCCGATATTTCGGCAGCACGGCGAGCAAGCGTTGTGTCGAGAGAAACAACCATGCATGTCGCGGTATAAGCGATGAAGCTGTCGACGGCTTCCTCGTCCTTTTCGCGTGCCAGCCATTTGGACAGCTCGAGCTGCACGATCGTCGGAACGATGCATTGATCGCGTTCCGGGATTTCAGCCTGCAGCCGAGTTCCAGCAGCACTTTTCGTCAGCCATTCTATCCATGCGGAGCTGTCGATCACGCGCATCAGAAACGGTCGTTCCGGTCGCGGTAGTTTTTCTTGTCCGCTCCTTCGGCGATGCCACGAAGATCGGCAAGCGTCGGGACCGGCATCAGCAATACGCCTTTGCCTTTGGGTATGAACACGAATTCCTGTCCCGCCGACCAGTGCTGTTGTTCGCGCACTTCCTTGGGAATGGAGATCTGGAATTTTGTAGAGAGGGTTGCGGTTGCCATTCTTACCTTTCCTCTATCGATTGGCAGATAGTAAGAATTCACTTAGCATCGGTCAATGGCGAAGTGGTTTTGGCGTTGGTGCGGTCGCAAAATGGGAAGTTGACGATGGTTTTTCCCGGCTGACTCGGCCACAAAAAAGCCGGGCGGCGTCCGGTTTCGAAAGAGATCCGCGGATTGCTTAAAGGCCGTCAGCTCGAAGAACATCGTATCGTGCAGATCGAAACGAACTTCGACGAGGGCGTAATAGATCGCCAGCCCGGCGGCCTTGCGGGCGAGGCGGAGAGCGGCGCCCACCATGTCGGTGTTGACGCCGCCGTTGGCGTGAAGCGTCCGGAGTTCAGGCCGGGACAAGGCGCGTCCAGCCGCGCTCATCGTTGGTTACGCCTTTCTGCAGACTGACGAGCTGCTGGCGCAGTTCGCTGGTCAACTTGCCGGTCTGTCCGTCTCCGACCAGAAACTCGCCGCCGGCATGCCGAACCAGGCCGATGCCCGCCAGGACCGCGGCAGTGCCGCAAGCGAAGGCTTCGACGAGCTTGCCGCTGGTTGCGTCCTGCTGCCATTCCGCGAAGGAGTAGGGACGCTGCTCGACGCGCAAGCCCTTTTCTCCAGCGAGCACGATCACCGAGGCCCGGGTGATACCCGGCAGGATCGTGCCGCCAAGAGGCGGGGTCACCACCGATCCGTCATTCATGACGAAGAAGACGTTCATGCCGCCGAGTTCTTCGACCCAGCGATGCTCTGCCGCATCCAGGAAGACGACCTGATCGCAATCCTTCTTCGCCGCCTCGGCTTGCGCCACGAGGCTGGCTGCGTAGTTTCCGCCGCATTTTGCAGCACCGGTGCCGCCGGCGGCAGCACGGGTGTATTCGGTCTCTACCCATAGGGAAACCGCCTTCGCTCCGCCTTTGAAATAGGCGCCGACCGGGGAGGCGATGATGCAGAAGACATATTCCTGAGCTGGACGAACGCCCAGGAACGCCTCGTTGGCGAACATGAAGGGGCGAAGGTAGAGGCTGGCGTCGCCGGATGGAATCCAGGCCTTGTCAACGCGGACCAGTTCTTCGACCGCCTTCAGGAAGAGTTCTTCGGGCACAGGAGGCATAGCCATGCGGGTCGCCGACTGCGCGAAGCGGCGGGCGTTCTCTTCGGGCCGAAAGAGCAGAATCCGGCCATCGTCTGCCTTGTAGGCTTTCATGCCTTCGAAAATTTCCTGAGCATAGTGTAACACGGCGCTTGCAGGATCGAGCTCCAGAGGACGCCTCGGCGTAACCTTCGCATCGTGCCAGCCCTTGTCGGCAGTCCATCGTGCCAGGACCATATGATCCGTGAAGACCTTACCGAAGCCGGGCGTCTCCAGTGCCTGGATGCGGTCGGCGTCGGAGACGGGAGACTTATGGAGTTCGATTTTGATTTCAGGAGAGGTCGTCGTCGCGGTCATTGCTGGCACCTTGATAGTACATTGAATAGTGGCGGCGACATTACTGCCGCCGGGCTGGTCTTGGAAAGGCCTGAATCAGGCGGTTTCGGCATCGATCAGGGGAATAATCGCCTTCTTGTCACAGGGACAAGAAAATAGGTCAGTATTGTTGACATAAATTCTCCGGCATGGTCTGCTGGGGGAATAGAAAAATACGAGGAAACCCCATGCTGAACTGGGACACCATGTTTGCGTCGCGCTCGTCGCGCATGCGCGCATCCGAGATCCGCGAGCTCTTGAAGCTTCTCGACCGGCCCGACATTATCTCTTTCGCCGGCGGCATTCCGGATCCGGCGCTGTTTCCCCATCAGGAATTCAAGCAGGCCTATGCCGATATCTTCGACGGCGCCGCCGTCAACTCGGCGCTGCAATATTCGGTCAGCGAGGGCTACAAACCGCTGCGCGAATGGCTGGTCGGGCAGATGGCGGCTCTCGGCATCCCCTGCGAACTCGATAACGTTTTCATCGTGTCCGGTTCGCAGCAGGGTCTCGATTATCTCGGCAAGCTCTTCCTGTCGCCTGATGACACCGCGCTCGTGACGTGGCCGACCTATCTCGGCGCGCTGCAGGCCTTCAATGCCTATGAACCGGCCTACGACCAGCTGACGCCGAACGGCAACCGCACGCCCGAGTCCTACCGCGCGGCCGCTTCCGCTGCCGGCGGCAAGGTAAAGTTCGCCTATCTTTCCACTGACTTCTCCAATCCGACCGGCGAAACCGTCGATCTTGACGGCCGCAAGAAGGTCCTGGCACTGGCGGAAGATCTCGACATCGCCGTCATCGAGGATGCGGCCTACCAGTCGCTGCGTTACGACGGCGATCCGATCCCGCCGATCCTGGCGCTCGAGATCGCCGAGAAGGGCCATATCAACGATACGCGCACGATCTATTGCGGCAGCTTCTCGAAGACGCTGGCGCCCGGCCTTCGGGTCGGCTTCATCGTCGCCAATGCGCCCGTCATCCGCAAGCTGGTGCTGATGAAGCAGGCGGCCGATCTGCATTCCTCGACGATCAACCAGATGGCGATATCAGATGTCGCCGAGCGCGGCTTCGACGCGCAGGTCGCCAAGATCAAGGCCGCCTACAGCCAGCGTCGCGACTGTATGCTGACAGCCCTTGATAAATACATGCCTGAAGACACCAACTGGACGAAGCCGGAGGGCGGCATGTTCATCTGGATCACGCTGCCGGAAGGCATGGACGGCGCCAAGCTGCTGGCGAAATCGCTCGAAACCGCCAAGGTCGCTTTCGTGCCCGGCAAGGCTTTCTTCGCCGACGGTTCCGGCGCCAACACCATCCGCCTCAGCTTCTCCTGCGCCGACGAGCAGATGATCGAAGATGGCATCGGCCGCCTGAGCGCACTGATCTCGGCCGAGATCGGCAGTTGATTCCAGTCGCCCGGCCGGCGGGGAAGGGCAGGGCGCCGATCAGAAGATCGTCGTCCAGCCTTCGTTCGCCGTCTCGCTCTTGCCGTAGCCGACCCGGTCGGCCACGGCGCCGTCGGCATTGCGCAGGATGATGTCGCCGCCCCTGTTGGCAAGCTGCGGGCCGCCGGCTGCGGCATCGAGCGCTATGGTGCGCAGCTCGCCTGCGCTAAGCGATCCCGACAGCGTCTGGGTCCTGCCGTTTTCGTCCTCCAGCTTCCAGCCTTCGAGCGATGCCTCCATGTCGGAGCGGTTGATGATCGTTACCGTTTCGGCCTCGGTGCCGCCTTCGCCGTTGACCGGGTTGATCAGCGCGGCGACGATGCGTAGCGACGAGGCGACGATCGGCTGCGGCCGGCGTGTGCCTTCGCCGCGGCCCTGGCCGCCACGGCTGTCGGAAACCGGATGGCCGGTCGCCGCATCGGTGTTCCAGTTCTGCGACTGAAAGCAGAGGAAGATCGCCGCCCATTCGTCGGTATCGTTGAAATGGACGAGCAGGGCGCCGTCCTGGTTCGGCCCGTTGGTGGCCTTGAAGCTGCCGCCGTCGCCCTGGTTCATGTGGATGTCGTGGATGCCGTTGCCCGGTTCGAAGTCGAAATATTGGTCCGGCTTGTTGTTCTCTGGCCCCCAGGCCTCGCCGAAGGCGTAGAAATGCACGTCGGAATCGGCAATGCCTTCCTGGACGATCGGCTCGATGAAATCGCGCAGGTCGTTCTTCGGGCCGGATAGCTGGAAGGGCGCGACATTCATGTCCTCGCGCTCGATCAGTCCGCCGCGGACATAGTCGAACGCGAGCTCCGGACGGTCCTTGCGGATATCGGTCAGGCCCATCGGCAGGGCTTCGAGCGCCTCCGTCAGCGCCGGGTGCCGGAAATCGACGACATTGGCATAGAGCAGATCGTGCGGCGATTCCTTGGAGCGGACGTTGAGCGCGATGCGGTAGCTGACACCGTTCGCCTCGATGCGGATTTCGATATGGGGATCGTTGTCGTCATCGAGAGCGAGTGCGCTCGCCGTACCCTTCAGGACCTTGTAATTCTTCAGCATGCAGAACCTCGCGGGGTGGCGGGATCTTACGGTAACACGGCGAAAGTGCATCTTTTGTGACGGCTAAAGTATCACGCGATCTTTCAGATTCGCCTGCCACACTTTAGTGTCTTTGATTTGAGCATGTCGTGGTCGCAAAACCGCTGTGCACTTTTGCGCGACATGCTTTGTCTTCCGCCGTGCAATGCTTGATCCGTTGCCGCCTATTGCTCCAGATGCGGTCCGAAAAGCTCGAGGTCGGCTTCACCAAGCCTGTCGCTAACCGTGTTCAGCTGGTGCCAATAGGGATAGATCACCGGCGGCAGGCTGACCGCGTCGAGGCGCTTGCACTCCTCGTCCGTGAGTTTCAGCTCGGCGGCGGCGATGTTGTCGCGGAACTGGGCTTCGGTGCGGCCGCCGATGATGACCGAGGTCACCGCCTTGCGACCGATCAGCCAGGCGAGCGCCACCTGTGCGGCGGAAACGCCGCGTTCCCCACCGATCGCGACCAGCGTCTCAACTATGTTCCAGAGGCGGTTCTCGTCGCGGATCGGCGGTTCGGTCCAACCGGCGAACTGGCGCGTACCTTCGGGCGCTGCCTGGTTGCGGCGATGCTTGCCGGAGAGCAGGCCGCCGGCGAGCGGGCTCCAGACCAGCACGCCGAGACCCTGGTCGATCGAGATCGGCAGCAGTTCGTATTCGGCGTCGCGGGCTTCCAGCGTATAGTGGATCTGCTGGCTGACGAAGCGCTGGTACCGGTGCTCGTTGGCGATGCCGAGCGCCTTCATGATGTGCCAGCCGGAATAGTTCGAGCAGCCGACATAACGCACCTTGCCCTGCCTGATCAGGGTGTCGAGGGCTTCCATCGTCTCTTCAAGCGGCGTCTGGCCGTCCCATTCATGCACCTGGTAGAGGTCGATGACATCGGTCTTCAGGCGCTTGAGGCTCGCCTCGCATTCGCGGATCAGGTGGTAGCGCGACAGACCCTGGTCGTTCGGGCCGTCACCCATGCTGAAGCGGGCCTTGGTGGCGAGCAACACGCCTTGCGGCCGCTTGCCGGAGAGCACATCGCCGATGATGTTTTCGCATTCACCGTCGGAATAGGCGTTGGCGGTGTCGATCAGATTGATGCCGGCATCGATGCACATATCGATCATCTTTTTCGCCTCGGAGACACCGAGATCGCCGACGGTCTTCGCCCAGCCGACGCCGCCGAAGGTCATCGTGCCCATGGTCAAAGTCGAAATCTTCAGGCCGGAACGGCCGAGCAGACGATATTCCATTGAAATTCCTCCCTTTAAACAAGACTGACGTACCTCAACGCTCCGAGATGGCAATGGCGGCGCGTTCACGGCTGCGTGAGACTTAGCAAGATTCTGAGCGCCGGCATCTTCCGGCCATGCGGCGGCTATGGCCGATCACGAGCCGAGCGGCAGATCGTACAATATGTCATCGGCTTGTCGACGGAAATTGTCTTGGCGCAGCGTCGACGTGGTGGAGGCCACGTTAGCCCTCGTGTTTGTCCTTCTTGTGAATATTGTCGCGGAGCGAAGCGATTGTGTCCCGAATCTTGCTGACAGCCTCGGCGTCGAGACCGACAGCCTTGCCGATGCAGTCGAACACATGGGAGGCACGGCTCTTGAGCGCCTGTCCCTTCTCCGTCAGGCGCAAGAGCACCTGGCGCTCATCGGCGGGATTTCGGTTGCGGGTGACGAGATCGACATTTTCCAGCCGCTTCAGCAGCGGAGTGAGGGTGCTGGAGTCGAGAAAAAGCGTCTCGCCGAGATCCTTCACCGTGCGGTCGTCGCGCGCCCACAAGGCGGTCATGACAAGAAATTGCGGATAGGTGAGTTCCAGCTCGTCGAGCAGGGGACGGTAAAGCTGGTTAAAGGCGTGGCTTGCCGAATAGATCGAAAAGCAAAGCATTTCATCGATCTTGGGCACGTCAGCGAGATCATTTGATCTGGTGTCTTTCATCACGCTCTCCTTTGATCTCAATATAATTTGTGCGCGATCTGTTTGCAAGCTATTGACTCGGCAGACGAGGGAGCCTAATTAGATCGTGTACAAAGAAATCGCTGACAAATTATATACCGAACACGGAAACCGCAGAGGTTTGCTGCGTCAATAGATTCGCAAGCAGGTGAATTCCCTTGTGGCTCCCCATTCGGCTTCTTTGAAACTCAACCGACGAAAGGAAATGACCAATGTTCAAGTTTGCTGCTGCCGTCGCCCTGGCGGGCGCTCTTCTTTCCGGTGCTGCCGTTGCTCAGCCGGCCAAGCCGACCGTTGTCCTCGTCCATGGCGCCTTTGCCGATTCATCCAGCTGGAACGGCGTCGTCGAAATCCTGCGCAAGGATGGCTTTTCTGTCGTGGCAGCCGCCAATCCGCTGCGCAGCGTTTCTAACGATGCTGCCTATGTCTCCGACGTGGTTGGCAGCATCGCCGGCCCTGTGGTCCTTGTCGGTCACTCCTATGGCGGCCAGGTCATTTCGACCGCGGCCAACGGCCACGACAACGTCAGGTCGCTGGTCTATGTCGCGGCCTTCGCGCCGGATGCCGGAGAATCGGTCGCAGATCTCGCCGGCAAGTTTCCGGGCGGTACGCTGAGCGGAGCGCTTGCGGCCCCGGTAAAGCTCAGCGCCGGCGGTGTCGATCTCTATATCGACCAGGCCAAGTTCCATGATCAGTTCGCCAGCGACGTGCCGGCCGGACAGGCGGCCCTGATGGCGGCTGCCCAGCGTCCGGTCACCGAGGCTGCCCTGACCGAAAAATCCGGCGAGCCCGCCTGGAAGAAGCTGCCGTCGTGGTTTGTCTACGGCACCGGCGACAAGAACATCCCGGCCGCAGCCCTTGGCTTCATGGCCGAGCGGGCAGGCTCCAAGCGGACCGTGGTGGTCGATGGCGCCTCCCACGTCGTGATGGTGTCGCATCCCGAGAAGGTGGCTGAACTGATCGAAGAAGCTGCAAAGTAGTATTCGATCCGAGGGGCCACGGCGTGTGAGCGCCGTGGCCGGCTGCCGCGGAGGTTTTGTCCGCGGGCCATGACCGGCTCTGCCTGCGCGACGTATCGGCGGGAGCGGGACCCGCTGATCAGGCATTTGCTTCAGTTGATCCTCAGTGAACTGACCGAAGCGAGGGTGGTGAGGTCACGACCAGTCGGTGGCAAAGTAGTCGTGCAGGGCTTGGACCAACCGCCGCGCCCTGTCACATCTCTGTCAACGACCCCTAATAAGGGAGGGCTATCGAAATCGAGGATCCTTCCCATGAAAACGATCGTTTCTGCCGCAGCCCTTGTCGCCGCGAGCCTCTTTGCCATTCCGGCCTCGGCCGCAAACCTGGTTCTCTATACCAGCCAGCCGAACGAGGACGCACAGGCGACGGTCGATGGTTTCATGGCCGCCAATCCCGATATCAAGGTCGACTGGGTACGCGACGGCACGCCGAAGATCATGGCGAAGCTTCAGGCCGAGATCCAGGCCGGCAACCCGGTCGCCGACATTCTCCTCATCGCCGACGTGGTGACGCTGGAGCGCCTCAAGGAAGACGGCAAGCTCTTGGCCTACAAGTCGCCGGAGGCTGCTCAGTACGACGCCGCCCTTTATGACGCCGACGGCTATTACTACTCGACCAAGCTGATCACCACCGGCATCATGTACAATACCTCGGCAGCGATGAAGCCTGCGAGCTGGAAGGACCTGACCAAGCCGGAAGCCAAAGGCCTCGTCACCATGCCGAGCCCGCTTGCCTCGGGTGCGGCCCTCATCCACGCCCAGACGCTTGCCGCCGTTCCTGGACTCGGTTGGGACTTTTACAAGTCGCTTGCGGAAAATGGCGCGATCGCTGCCGGCGGCAACGGCGCCGTGCTGAAGTCCGTTGCCTCGGGCGAAAAGGCTTACGGCATGGTCGTCGATTACCTGCCGATCCGCGAGAAGGCTAAGGGCGCTCCCGTCGAATTCGTCTTCCCGAGCGAAGGCGTTTCGGCCGTCACCGAGCCGGTCGGCATCCTCGCCAGCACCAAAAATGCCGATGCCGCTAAGAAGTTCGTCGATTACCTGCTCTCCGAAAAGGGCCAGGAAGGCTTCCTGAAGCTCGGCTACATCCCGGCCCGCAACGGCATGAAGTTGCCGGAAGGCTTTCCGGCACGCGACACCATCAAGGTCCTGCCGATCAAGGCGGCCGAAGCATTGAAGAATACCGACCAGGATCTCAAGACCTTCTCGGGCATCTACGGCTCGAACTGATCCTTTCATGCACGGATACATCAAAACCGGAAACAGCCAGCCCGCCTGGCTGTTTCCTTTTGTCGTCATCATAGTCCTGATCCTCAGCGTGCTGCCGCTCGCCCGCCTCGCCATGGTCGGAATGGCGGCCTTCGCCGATGGCGGCGTGATGACGGTTTTGAGCGAGACGTCGCTCTGGTCGGCGACCTATTACACGATCGTCACCGCCCTTCTCGGCACGATCATCTCTCTCGTCATCGGTTGCCTCTTTGCCTTCCTGCTGACGCTGACCGATATCCGCGCCAAGGGGCTGCTCAGCTTCTTCTTCGTGCTGCCGATGATGATCCCGCCGCAGGTGACGGCGCTTGCCTGGGTGCAGATGTCCGGCCCCTCCAGCCCGTTGCTGAAGGCGTTGCATCTCGCCCCGCCGCTCGGTTCGCCGCAGCCGCTCTATTCGGTGGGCGGCATTGCGCTGCTCTATGGCGTGCAGCATGCTCCGCTGGTCTACCTGGCGCTTCGGGCCGGGCTGATGACGCTGCCCCGCGACGGCGTCGAAGCCGCACGGCTCTCCGGCGCCTCCAGCCTGCGGGTGTTCCGCGACATCATCCTGCCTTTGTCGCTGCCCGGCATCATTGCAGGAGCGGCGATCTCCTTCGTCTCCTGCACCGGCAATTTCGGCATTCCCGCCATTCTCGGCATTCCGGCCTCGATCTTCACGCTGCCGACGTTGATCTTCACCAAGTTCTCCGCTTTCACCAGCCGCACCTTCGGTGATGTCGGCGTGCTCTCGGCGATCATCGCCATCATCTCGGTCGTCGGGCTGGTGATCCAGGACCGGGCGTTGCGCGGCCGCGACTACCGCGTCATCGGGTTATCCGGGGCGAGTGCGGCCTTCGAACTCGGCGCCTGGCGGCTGGTCTTCACACCGCTCGTCTGGGCGATCCTGTTCTTCATGCTGGCAGCACCCTTCTTCGCGCTGGTCGCCGGCGCGCTGGTGCCGGCCTATGGCGTGCCGCTCACCTTCAAGACCATGTCGCTGCATGCCTTTGAGGAGATCCTGTTCAGGCAGGCTGTGACGCGCACCGCCTTCATTAATTCGCTGTCGCTTGCCGGCGCGACCGCGCTTGGTCTCCTCGTGGTGACAGTGCTTGCGGCTTACACGCTGACGCGGCGCAAGGACGCGTTGTCACGCATCGTCTCCAGCCTGATCGAGATACCCTATTCGCTGCCCGGCATCGTCATGGCGGTCTGCTTCATCCTGGTGTTCGCAGCACCGATTCCGATCCTGCACGTCTCGCTCTACGGCACGATCTGGATCATCCTGATCGCCTATTTCTCCTCGTTCTTCGCCGTCAGCCTGAAACCCGTGGTCAGCGCCTTCCACCAGCTCGATCCGGCGCTGGAAGAGGCCGCACGGCTTTCCGGCGCCGGCTTCTTCCGCCGGCTTGCCGATATCATCCTGCCGCTGATTGCGCCGGCCGCCGGCGCCTCCGTTATTCTTGTCTTTCTGATTGCCTGCAACGAGCTGACGATCTCGGCGCTGCTCTGGTCTGCCGGCACCCAGACGCTCGGCGTTGCCATCTACAATCTCGATGATAGCGGCAGCTCGGACCTTGCTTCGGCGCTCTCTGTGCTCGTCGTCCTCATGGTCGTCGTACTGATGCTGCTGCTCGAGTTTCTGGCGAAACGACTGCCGAAAGGAGTGATCCCATGGCGAGGCTGATCCTCAACCAGCTCGGCAAGGATTTCGGTACAGGCCGGGCCGCCGTCAGTGGCTTTTCGCTCGATGTGCGCGAGGGCGGCTTCCTGGCGTTGCTCGGGCCTTCCGGTTGCGGCAAGACGACAGTGCTGCGGATGATCGCCGGTTTCGAGACACCGAGCGATGGCTCGATCCATCTCGGCGAGAGATTGCTTGCCGATGCCGCGCAATCGCTGCCGCCGGAAAAGCGCAATATGGCGATGGTCTTTCAATCCTACGCGCTCTGGCCGCATATGAGTGTTGCCGACAATGTCGGCTATCCTCTCCAAGTGCGCGGCATTTCGGGCGAGGCCTACCGGACGAAGGTGCGTGACGCGCTCGGCACGGTGCGGCTTGCCGATTATGCCGAACGGCGCCCGGCCGATCTCTCCGGCGGTCAGCGCCAGCGCGTGGCGCTCGCCCGCTGCCTGGTGACATCGCCCGCTGTCGTTCTGCTTGACGAGCCGCTTGCCAATCTCGACCGGCATCTGAAACAGGAGATGGAAGAGACTTTTCGCGAGTTCCACCAGCGCTCTGGCGCGACGATGATCTACGTCACCCACGACCAGAGCGAGGCGATGGCGCTCGCGACCGACGTCGCCGTCATGTCGGAAGGGCGGCTGCTGCAGGTGGCGCCGCCCGCCGAGATCTACGCACGGCCGGAAGGGCGCATCATCGGTGGGCTCATCGGGCGAGGGGCCATTCTCACGCTGCCGCTCACGGGCCGTGAACGCCATCTGGAGTGGGACGAGCTTCAGGATGCGCTTCATGCTGCCAATAGCGATGGCGCCGATGTTCTGGTGCGGCCGGAAGATGTGGTCATCGGCGGCGAGGGGGCTCCAGCAACTGTCGAATCCGTGCTCTTCGAGGGCGAGCGTTATGCTGTGAAACTCACGCTCGGCAACGGCCAGACGCTACGTGCTTTCAGCCGCGTGGTTGTCGCGCCAGGCGAGGCGGTTCGCGTCGTCATCCGCGCCGGGTGGCGGCTTTGAAGAAGGCGGAACTAGACCTCTACGGTGACACCAGTCGAAGCCCGACCATATGAGGTTGAAAATCGCCGGTACCTTCTTTCGAATCGTCAAAAAGTTGAATATCTCCGGTCTAGTAATCCGTGATGGAAGCAAACGGCTAAAATAACTACGTGCGCTATGGGTCAAGTAAAGCCCGCGCGAAAATCATATATTGAGGGACCATACTCGCATGCCAATTCAAGTAAGGCGTATCCGATCCGTTTTCGTGCTTGCGGCGGTTCTTTTAAGTGCTGCGAGCGTTCTTCAGGGATGCCCATCCTTAGAGCGGCAGAAACGGGGCGACGAATGGAGAACCCGAACATTTAAGCCAAGTGAATTACATGGCGGTTCGAGCAACGGGAGCTCGTCGAGCAGTGCTGATGGCGGGCACAGCCAACCTCACGATGGCGCCACCTCAAGCCCGCCCGGCGGGATCTAAGCGCCGCTGAAAAACGCGTCGAGGCGACCTTTTCGCCGGCGTGCCTTGCCTTGTGGCTCGGATAGCCATTGCTTTGGCTTAGCCGGATTATTAGTTCTCCGAACACTGCCAGCGGATGACGCGGCAGCTGCCGGTTTGCTTTCTGCAGCTGCGGATTGCCTGGCGCTGGGCCTCGCGGCCATCATTACCCCAGCCGGAGCCCCAGCCGCTGCGATGGCCGACGGCCACCGCGCCGCAGCCGTTCCGGAACCAGATGGCGATGCGACAATCGTTGGCGCTGCTATCGCAAATGCGCCGGGCGACGGTTTCGGCGTCGCCGCGATTGTCATAAGCATAGGACCAGCCGATGGCGCGGGTCGACGGCGAGTAGGCGATGGCGCCGTAGGTGTCGGCAAGGGCCGCGCCTGCGAGGGACGTCAGAACCGCAAACGATGCAAGAACCCGCTTCATGAAATGCCCCCGCGCCGGAACGACGATTGTCCTCTACGGAGAACTATCGGAGGCTTGCGGCGGAATGTCTGCGGCCCAAGTCACAGGCAATCGCCTCTGGGGCTCCAGGAGGAGTGATTATCCGCATATTTCTTTGCCCTGCCATCTTTTCCCGCGGCTATTGCCGGATAAGGTACTGCCCGCAACCGGATCCTTGCCATGTCGCTTCGCCTCGCCACCTTCAATGTCGAAAATCTTCTCACCCGTTTCGATTTCACCGGCTTCCGAAACCAGCTGCGCCAGGACCGCGTCATCAAGCTTTTCCAGGTGTCGAGCGAGGGTGTCTACCAGCAGCTCGAGCAGGCGCGGGTGATCGCTGCGACCGACGACACGCGGCAGATGTCGGCCCTTGCGATCGCCGACGCTGACGCCGATATCCTCTGCCTGCAGGAAATCGACAACCAGGCTGCCCTTCAGGCCTTCGAATACGGCTATCTCTTCCGCATGGTCGGAAACGGCTACCGCCAGAAATACCTGGTCGAGGGCAATGACAGCCGCGGCATTGATGTTGCTGTGCTGATGCGCGAGGAAACGCGCGACGGCCAGAAGATCGAGCTCCGGGATATCAGAAGCCATGCGATGACGACCTATCGCGATCTCGATCTCTTCAATGAGGAACTGACGCTCACCAACCGCATCGACGACAAGATCTTCAAGCGCGACTGCCTGGAGCTTGACCTTCTGATCGGCGGCCGGCCATTTTCGCTCTACGTCGTGCATTTCAAGTCGATGGGCAATCCGCGCGACGGGCTGGACGGGCGGCAGTCGACCATGCCGATCCGCCGCGCCGAGGCGCGCGCCGTGCGCCGCATCATCGAGGATCGCTTCGGTGCGGAGCAAGCCGGCACGAAGAGCTTCGCTATCTGTGGGGACATGAACGATTATCAGGAGCGTGTCGATGTCATCGGCCGCCGAGGCGCCGGCTATCGCTTCGAGCATCAGGATGAGGCCGAAAGCGCACTCGACGTTTTCAGCCGTGATGGCTTTGCCGAAAATGTGGTGCGCCGCCGCGAACCCCTCGACCGCTGGACGCTCTATCACGCGCGCGGGCCGCAGGAGCAGTGGCTCTGCCAGCTCGATTATCTCTGGCTCTCGCCAGCACTCGCCGCCCACAATGCCGGCCGCCTGCCCGAAATCATCCGCAGCGGTCAGCCCTACCGCACCATCTTCCCGCCGGGGCAGGAGGTGGAGCGTTATCCGCGCACCGGCTGGGACAGGCCGAAGGCGTCCGATCACTGCCCCGTCGTCATGACACTGGATCTCCCATGAATGCAAATTTGAACGCGAATTTCACCAACATCAATTTTTCCGATGATTTCGCCGGCTGGCCGCCGGAGGCGACGGTCTTCCCGATTGCCGGCGTGGATCTGCGCATTCTGCCCGGTCCCCATCCTTTGGTCGCTACCGAGGATGCAGCCATCCGCGAGAACTGGGCGCGGGAGACCGCCGCCAATCCGGCGCTGTTCGACGGGCGCATGGTGTTTCAGCAACGGCTCGCCCTCAGTGAAAACGGGATTGCGGGCGAGGGCCACGTCATTCCCTTTTCCGCCTTCATGTGGTGGCGCCGACAGCCGCAGCGTCAGGGCGGTGTTCACATCTTCGCCTATCCGGTGCTCGAAACCTCCGACGGCGCGCTGGTGGCGATCCGCATGGGCGCCCATACCGCCAATCCCGGCCAGGTGTATTTCGCCGCCGGCTCGCTGGAGCCGGAGGATATCGTCGACGGGCGTTGCGACATCGAGGCGAACATGCGCCGCGAGGTGCATGAGGAGACCGGGCTCGATCTTGCCGACTCTGTCGCGGGTGAGGGGCTGTTCGCCACCCATAACAAGCGCACGGTGACGCTGCTGCGGCTATTCCGCTTCGACATGACGGCGGACGAGATGATCGAGCGGATCGAGCGGCATATGCTCGTCGCCGAGGACCAGGAGATCGCCGGCGCGGTGGCGATCCGCTCGGCCGATCCCTCCGCCCATTCCTATAACATCGCCATGTTGCCTGTGATCGACTGGTATTTCGGTAAGGCCGAGCGGAGTTGATTCATGCCGCCCAAAGCCATGTAGCGTTTCGGGATAACGACATGCATCACGTAAAGATCGAAAGCGCGTCGTGTGAATCCGGTTGACGTGAAGCGTTTTAGCGCCTTGCACTCGTTCGCCCGGTCGGGCAGGTTGGCGGCGCGATGACGATTCAGGGAGGCCGATGTGGCGCGAAGCTACAGCGTCTATGACGTGTTCACCGATCGAAAGCTCGCGGGCAATCCGCTGGCGGTGATCTTCGACGGAGACAATCTCAGCGACGAGGCGATGCAGGCGATCACCCGGGAGATCAATCTCTCGGAGACGGTCTTCGTGCAGCCTTCAACCAACCCCGCCTATGCGGCGCGTCTAAGGATATTCACGCCTGGGCGCGAGCTGCCGTTTGCCGGCCATCCTACGGTCGGCACGGCGGTGGCGCTGGCCGAACGGGCGCACGGTGCTGCAACGCGTGATCTCGTCACGGTGCTTGAGGAAAATGTCGGGCCGGTGCGCTGCGCCGTGCGGCTGAGGGAGGGCGAGGCGAGCTTTGCCGAATTCGACCTGCCGCGCAAATCGCAGCCCGCCATCATGCCACTCGACAAGCTCGGCATCGCCGATGCGTTATCGCTGAAGGTGACCGAGATCGGCTTCGAAAATCACGTCCCGTCGATCTGGAGCGCCGGCGTTCCCTTCCTGCTCATTCCGGTGCACGATGTCGGAGCCACGCAGCGGGTGGAATTCGATCCGCAACTCTGGGAAAAGATCGTGCCCTTTGTCGATGGCGCGCTTGCCTCGGCCTATGTCTATTGCCGCGGCGGCGTCAACCACGTGGCGAAGTTCCATGCGCGCATGTTCGCAAGCGGCATGGGCATCGTCGAAGATCCGGCTACCGGCTCGGCGGCGGCCGCACTCTCGGGCGCGATCCACCATTTCGACCGGCTGACGGACGGGCATCATCCGATCATGATCGAGCAGGGGGTCGAGATGGGCCGGCCGTCCTTCATCCACTTGCATATCGATGTCGACGGCGGGGCGATCTCCAACGCGCGGATCGGCGGCCAGGCAGTGCGGCTGGCAAGCGGCACGCTCGACCTTTGATTTAAGCGCGTCGGGTCAATCCGCATTCATGCGACGCGCTTTGAGTCTTTGTTTTATGCAAGTCGTTATCCCAAAACCGCTGCGCACTTTTGGGCGACATGCATCGAGCGCCGCGCGTCCGACAGGACGCGCTAAGGACGCTCTATCACTTTGAATCCGCGCATAATCCTTTCCGAAAATCGATTCCGATTTTCGGGGTTATGTGCTGCGTTTCAGCCAAACCGAAAAATCTTCGCGATTAACCAAAGAAATTTCGGCTATGCGCTGGACAAGGCTGCCGATCCTGTTTATACGCCCCGTCACACCGCGCAGCCAAGCGCGAACGGGTGATTAGCTCAGTTGGTAGAGCAGCTGACTCTTAATCAGCGGGTCGTAGGTTCGAGCCCTACATCACCCACCATATTTCTTGAAAAGATTGATATATTCGAACTCAGGCCGGATTTTCCGGCCTGCCGGAAACTGTTCTCGAAGCGAGCGGCATAGTTGGCGCCGTGCGCAGGACTGGCCGCGTCGGTCGTGCGCTCTATCTCCCTTTCGCGTATCGGGAGGGGTCTATGAGAAGCGTTATTTTTGCCGTCGCATTGTCTCTGCCGTTGCCTGCCTTTGCCGCAGGCGTCATGAACGTCAAAGCGAGCGAGCATAGCTGCAGCGAGCTTACGCAGATCATTCGCCAGAACAAAAAGGTCTTTGTCCGCGTCGGTTTCGGCGGCCGCAGTTTTCGTTATCCACCCGCCCAATGCAGCATGGGCGATAAGCGCAGCACCACCAGTTTGCGCGATGCAGGTGGAAAACAGTGCATCCTTGATTATTCCTGCATCTTCGACCCTGCGTCGCCCTATAATTTTCCCTAGCGCATCGCGCTTTTCGAAAATTGTTCTTTGTGTGTCCCTCAATCGCTGCCGCTCAGTTTCATGCCGGCGAGCCAGAGAGCTGCGACGATGAAAAACGACAGGGCCGCCATCATCGCTATTGGCGGTGCGTATTCCTGGAAGGAATGCGAGGCGTTTAGTCTAAGGACGTAAATAGCCGCAACCGCAATCTTTGTGACGATCAAGAGCGCCAAGGTCGCGTTTTTGGCGTAACGCCTGGTTTTCGGCCAATCGAAGCTTCCGGCGGGCGACACATCGACCTTCCGTGCTGGAACGGCCCTTGTCTGCTCCGTCTCTGGCAATGCAAGATGTCTGCGTCCAAACGTCGGTTTCATGGCCGGCAGCGTAGACCAAACATCTTAATGGATCGGGATGTAGCGATGCCCTCGCAGAAGCAGTAGCGAAGGATTGCCCGTCCACCTGGGCCTTGCTGGCTTCAAAGAGCTCGTGCCTTAGCTGATTTCTCAAGCGTGCCGGGAGTAAAAAGGCAAGGCCGCCATGCTCGGTGTATAATTCCGGCGGTTCTCGCACTGGCGGCACGCGGTGCGATGCCCTACCTTCGCTCTCTCACATTCAGGAGTTTCCATGAAAAGCGTTGTTCTGGCCGTCGCACTGTTGTTTCCGTCCATCGCTCTTGCCGTCGAGGCGGTGGAGGTCAATGCCAGGGATCATAGTTGCGAAGAGCTTGCGCAGATCATCCGCAAGGACAAGGCGGTTTTCGTGCGCATGGGCTTTGGCGGCCGCAGCTTCCGTTATCCGCCGGCGAGGTGCAATCTCGGCGACAAGTACGACACCGCAAGAGTGAGGGATGCCAATGGCAAGCTCTGCCTCCTCGACTACGAGTGCGTGTACGATCCGCAGTCCTTCTATAACAGGATCCCGAAATAATATCCCGATCCCGGCGTTGCCAATATGGACAAGAAAAAAGGCCGGGCGAAACTCGCACCGACCTTCCTCGATCGGTCTCGATAACGGCTGCCAGTACATCCGTGGTCAGCCGTCAGAGACAGATATGATATCCCTTAAGTAGGGTTTGCTTAAAATTCTTCAAGATCTCGCGGCAGAAAGGAAGCCGGCACTGGGCCGGCTTCTTTCTGCCGAACAGCGGTTACTGCTGGGCAGGGGCAGCCGGCGGAGTGGCCGGTGCTGGTGCCGGTGCAGGCGTTGCGCTGTTGTCAGTCGGAGCGATCGGCTTGGCCGGCGCCGGCTCTGATTGGGTTGTGGAGGCTGTCGTGTCCGGGGATGTGCCGGGCGTGCTCCACTGCGAATAGGCGAATGCAGCGACAGCGATCACGGCCAATGCAGCGACCCAGACAACCCAGGTATTACTGCTGCGCGCGCTCGGCGTGGTGCGCAGATCCAGATTTGGGTTCAGCGGGCGGTTCGGGTCGTTGGCATTATTGGGGTCGTACGTCATGGTACTTTCTCCTCTTTCGGTGACAGAAGAATGCAGAAGTGGGCATTTTGTTCCGTTCTGGGCCGAAGCGCTTGTGCTGATTGGCTTTTCGTACTCATCATTCTCGTTTACTGGCGCTCCGTGCATTCGCGGCTTTGCCGCTCACGCCTCATCTGCTTGCGGGCAACCGGCAGAGACCCGGTGGTAGAGCTGCCGGCTGTGATTGGGTGCATTCGCGGATGGCAGGCCGCCGGTGGACGGCAAGCCGCCATGGCGCAATGCGCTTGACACCACGGGGTCTGTTTGCGAATGATTTCTGCATGGGGTCGCGATCACCCCACGAGGCGTCATGCTGAAGAATCGCGTCCAGTAAAACCGATCAACGGAGGGACGCGTCATGCCGTCATTTCTCGAAATTTCCCCTGACAAGCTCAATCGCCTTATCGGAACCCCCGGTGCGCCTTGCATTATCGACGTTCGCACCGAGGAGGACTTCGCGCTCGATCCGCGCCTGGTGCCGGGCTCGATCCGGCGCGCCCATGCCGAGGTCGCGTCCTGGGCGGGCAGCGTCAATGCCGGCGCCGTCGTCGTGGTCTGCCAGAAGGGCAGCAAGCTCAGCCATGGCGTCGCCGCCTATCTCCGCCATGCCGGGATCGACGCCGAGAGCCTCGAAGGCGGCTTCGAATCCTGGATTGCGGGAGGACTGGCGGTGCCCGACGAAAAGCTGCCGCAACGCGACGCCGAGGGGCGCACGGTCTGGGTGACGCGGGCGCGGCCGAAGATCGACCGCATCGCCTGTCCCTGGCTGATCCGGCGCTTCGTCGATCCGAGCGCCGTATTCCTGTTCGTGCCGGCGCCTGAGGTTTTAGCCGTCAGCGAGCGCTTCGGGGCGGTGCCCTTCGATATCGATGACGTGTTCTGGAGCCATCGCAGCGAACTATGCACCTTTGATGTCATGGTCGAGGAGTTCGGGCTGGCATCGGAGCCGCTCCTGCGCCTGGCGCGGATCGTCAGGGCGGCGGATACCGCAAGGCTCGATCTCGCGCCCGAGGCGGCGGGCCTGCTGGCCGCCTCGCTCGGCCTCTCCAGGATGTATTCCGACGATCTGGAACAGCTCGAGGCCGGGATGCTTCTCTACGACGCCTTCTTCCGCTGGTGCCGCGATGCGACCGAGGAAACCCACAACTGGCCGGCGCCGAAGAAGAGAGCATGAGATGGTCGAGATGACGGATAATGCGCCCAGTGGCAAAATGGCGGAGGAAGACGCCGGAGAGGAGCATCATCACGGCGTCTCGTTTGGCGATGCCTTCAGGGTGTGGCTGCGCGTCGCCGCCCTGAGTTTCGGCGGCCCTGCCGGCCAGATCGCCGTCATGCATCGGATCATTGTCGACGAGAAGCGATGGATCGGTGAGCACCGTTTTCTGCATGCGCTGAATTATTGCATGCTGCTTCCCGGACCCGAGGCGCAGCAGCTCGCCATCTATATCGGTTGGCTGATGCATCGGACAGTGGGCGGTCTCGTCGCCGGCCTGCTGTTCGTACTGTCTGGGTTCCTGTCGATCCTCGGTCTCAGCTATATCTACGCGGCTTACGGCAATGTCGGCATCGTCGCCGGCCTGTTCTTCGGGCTGAAGGCGGCGGTGCTTGCCGTCGTCGTGCAGGCCGTCATCCGCATCGGCGGCCGTGCGCTCAAGAATCGCGTCATGGTCGGTATCGCGGCCGCGGCCTTCATCGCCATCTTCTTTCTCCATGTGCCGTTCCCGCTGATCGTGCTCGCGGCCGGCATTGCCGGCTTCCTCGGCGGCAGGTTCGGGCTTGCCGCCTTTCAGACGGGCGGCGGCCATAAGGCCGGAAGCGGCCCGGTGCTGTCGGATGCCGAGTCGGCGCTCGGCGAAGGCATACCGGCGCATGCGCGCCCGAATCTCGCCTGGTCGCTGCGCATCTCGGCCGTGCTGCTTGCCCTCTGGCTCGCGCCGCTGGCAGTGCTCTACGCAACCTTCGGTGCTGACAACGTCTTTACCGAAATCGGCCTTTTCTTCAGCAAAATGGCGGTCGTCACCTTCGGCGGGGCCTATGCCGTGCTTGCCTATGTAGCACAGGAGGCCGTGCAGCATTTCGGCTGGCTGAAACCCGGCGAGATGCTGGATGGTCTCGGCATGGCCGAGACGACGCCGGGGCCGTTGATCATGGTCGTCCAGTTCGTCGGCTTCATGGGCGCCTACCGGGATCCGGGAGCGCTGAACCCGATGCTTGCTGCAACGCTTGCGGCGATACTGACGAGCTGGGTCACCTTCGTGCCCTGTTTCCTCTGGATTTTCCTCGGCGCGCCGTTCATCGAAAAACTGCGCGGCAACATAGCGCTCGCCGGCGCGATGTCGGCCATAACAGCGGCGGTGGTCGGGGTTATCCTCAACCTCGCTATCTGGTTTGCCCTGCACACGCTGTTTGCCGAGGTTGCGACCGTCCAGCTTGGCGGCTTGCGGCTCGATATTCCCGTGCTGCAATCGGCCGTGCCGGCGGCAATGGCGCTGTCTGCCGCCGCGGCGATAGCGATCTTCCGCTTCAAGGCTTCCGTGATCGCGACGCTGCTAGCCTGCGCGGCCGCAGGGATGATCTGGACGCTGGCGGTGAATTAGGCTTCTGCCCCATCCGCGGTAATGCGCGTCGCGAGCATCTTGTCGATACGCATGCCGTCCATGTCGAGCACTTCGAAGCGCCAGTTGTCGAAGACGAAGGTTTCGCCAGCTTCGGGGATGTGCTGGAGTTGATGCAGCGCGAAGCCCGCCAGCGTATGGAAATCGGCATCCGGACGATCGCGCAGACCCAGACGTTCGAAGGCGTCGAAGGCCGGCATCATCGCATCGATCAGGAGCGACCCGTCTTCCCTGACGACGATATCGGGCTCTTCGTTGGATCCCGGCAGGTCGCCGGCGATGGCTTCGAGCAGGTCGGTCTGGGTGACGATGCCTTCGAGGCTACCATATTCGTCGATGACGATGGCGAGGCGAACGGGTGAGGCCTTGAAACTGTCGAGCACGCGGACGACCGAGGTGCCTTCATGCAGCACCAACGGCTGCTTGATCACCTCCATCGGCCGGACCTTGCCGCCGTCGAGAACCTGATCGAGAAGGTCCTTCTTCAACACCATGCCGATCGGCTCGTCGATCGAGCCGCGGGCGACCAGCAATTGCTCGTGGCTGCATTCGCGGATGGTCTTCAGGATCTCGGCCTCGCTGTCGTCGGCGTCGAACCACTCGATATCGAGACGCGGGGTCATGATGTCGGAGATCGGCCTGTCGCCGATGTTGAACACCCGCTCGACGAGCTGCTGCTGCACCTGGTTGAGAAGGCCGGCCTCCTGGCTCTCGGCGACCAGCAGCTTGAGCTCCTGCGGCGAATGGAACGACGATTCCCCGGTTCCGGCGCGAAGACCGACGCCCCGCAGCACCATGTTGCCCATGCCGTTCAGGACAAAGATCGCTGGCTTGAACAGCACCAGGAACAGACCGAGCGGGCGCACCACAGCAAGCGAAGTGGCCTCGCTGCGCTGAAGCGCCAGGCTCTTCGGCGCGAGCTCGCCGAGCACGATATGCAGGGCCGTGATGATGACGAAGGCGATGACGACGGCAACAGTATGCGCGCCCGCCGTCGCCCATTGCCCGGGCAGCCAGGACAGCAGCGGCTCGATCAGGTGCGCAAGCGCCGGTTCTCCAACCCAGCCGAGGGCGAGCGACGAGATGGTGATGCCGAGCTGGGTGGCTGCAAGGTTGGAGTCGAGATTGTCGACGGCGCGCTGAAGTGCCGAGGCGTTCATGCGGCCTGCCGCAGCGAGTTCGGCGACGCGGCTACGCCTGACCGACACCAGGGCGAATTCGGCGGCAACGAAGAAGCCATTGGCGGCGACGAGAAGAAACACGGCTAGTATCCCAACATAGTCGGAGAGCCCGCCGGCGGAATCGGACATGTTTTCCCTGCCTTCGAATTGATGGGAATCCGAAACTACACGCTCGCACACCGGTGGCAAGGCGTTCCGGCTAGTCCGGGGGCGAGAGATGCCGAAGCCGGGCTGCCGTAATCGAAATACTGCGTCGATTTGCGATGCTGGGGCAAACCGCATGACCGGGACCATGCGTGCGGTCCACCGATGCGAAGCGTAAAACGCGTGGTGAACCGCATGATCGACGTCGCCCCATTCACCTCTTGGGCGCTTCGAAGAGCTCGATCGGGTTTCCGGCCGGATCATCGAGCAAGATCTGCTTGCCGCCGATGCCCTGCACGATCTCGTTGCGGAAGTGCGCACCGGCTTGGCGCAGCGCGGTGACTTTCGCCTCCAGGTCTCCGACCTCGATCTGGATACGATTCCATCCGCCAGGCTCCGGCTTTCGCCCGTCGGGCATTGCTTGAGATGCTCCGCCCGGTCCCGTCGTGCCGCTGACGAACAGACGAAAACCGTCCCTGGTCAGGATGGCGAAACTCGGTGCGGGACGAAGCGCGACGGAGAAGCCGAGATGTCTTGTGTAGAATTCCACCGCGGCGTCGACGTCGTCGACGATGTAGCGCATGCTGATACCGGGCATGTTTTCCTCCATTGTGGTCTTCGTTGTCTTGATCTGATCGTCCCCTCGCGGGACATGCAGAATTCTCCTGTTCCTAAAATGCGTCGCTTCGAATTCGATTATGCGCCCGTTTCAAGTTTATGCATCTCGTTATGCCAAATCGCGAGCACCTCTGGGCGATAGATATGATATCGAATGGAGGGCATGCCGCCCGCCGGCCGCCATCAGCAGCAACCCTCCACGGCGGCGTCTTCCAGGCGATGGGCACAGGAAGGGCGCGCCGTCCTAGCCTCATCCTCGGATGCCCGCAACTATCTTTTCTTCAATCCCGCCCCGATGTGCTGCCAAGGGCTTCCAAGGACGAACTGGCCGGCCGCGCCGATGCCCCATCTGTGGCGATAGAATATTCGCCATCGTGTATAAGTTTAATCTAAAATATAAACTTCGACCCGTAGCTATTGGATTTCATTACAAAAGTTTAATTTTTATTTCAGTTTCGGTTCATCTTTTCGGCCCTAGTTTGGTCACGTGCCCAACATGAGGACCCCCACATGAAAAAGATTTTTGCAGCTCTTCTTTCCGCCTCCTTCCTTCTGTCCCCGATGGTTGTTTCCCAGGCCAGCGCCGACGATCATCGCCGTCCGCCGATCGTCGTGCAGAAGAAGGTGGTCGTCAAAAAGACGGTCGTCCGGGCGCATTGGAAGAGGGGATACCGCGTCAATGCCAGCGAGCGTCGCCGGTTCTCTGATGTCAACGACTACCGCCGCTACCGGCTGGCGCCTCCGCCCCGCGGTTATCGCTGGGTGCGGGCCGATAACGATTACCTGCTGATCGGCGTCACCAGCGGCATCATCTCCAGCATTATTGCCGGTCGCTGATCGGTCGCTAGATCAGGAAAGGGCGGCTTCGGCCGCCTTTTTGATTCTGGGAGGGCGTGTAGCAGTTTCGCGCCCATCCTCCTCTTCTTCAGCTGACGGCGGCTATGACCCGCTTCAGGGTTGCCTGCGGGACGGAATGACCCGTTCAGCAATGATGCCGAGAAAACCTCTTGGTCTTCCGACTTCAGCGTCGGTACCCTCCTCGTGCGTAAGCGGATGAAGCCCTTCGATTGGCGGCAGCGGTTCGCATTCGGTACAGACGCAGAGAGTGCGTTTGATTGCCTGCGCCTTCATGCCGCCTGCCTGTTCCAACTGGCGAAAGGATCGGGCAGGTCGCGCCAGTGCTCGGGCGCGAAGGCGTCTGTCCTGATAAGACAGGCGTCGAGTTCCTTCCTGATCCAGGCTTCGTCCATCGGATCGGCGCCGATGAAGACGATTTCCTGGCGGCGGTCGCCCCAGACGGGGTCGAGATAGGGGCCGATGGCGCGCATGAAGGCCGGTTCCTCAGGCCATTGTTCGCGGGGTACGGCCGCCCACCAGAGGCCCATCTTGCCGGTGCGCACGATCGCGCCCGCCTGGCTGATCTCGCCGACATGGTGCGGGCGCGTCGCCAGCCAGAAGAAGCCCTTGGCGCGCACCACGCCTGGCCATGCCCGATCGAGGAAGGCCTGCAGCTTTGCCGGATGGAAAGGCCGCTTCTCGCGATAAACGAAGGAGCGAATGCCATATTCCTCGGTCTCCGGCACGTGGTCGCGGAAACCGTGCAGTTCCTTGTACCAAAGCGGATGGGTCTCGGCCTTGTCGATATCGAAGCGGCCGGTGCCGAGCACGTCTTTCAGGGCGACCTTGCCGAAATCCGCCTCGATCAGCTTTGCATCCGGGTTGAGGCCGGTGATGATCTTGCGCGCGGCGTCGCGCTCTTCATTGGTTGCCGTGCCGATCTTGTTCAGCACCACGACGTCGGCGAATTCGATCTGCTCGACCAGCAGGTCGACAATGGTTCTGTTGTCGCCGTCGCCGGCCGTTTCTCCGCGGTCGGCGAGGAAATCGGCCGAGGCATAATCGGCAAGCAGATTGGCGGCGTCGACGACGGTCACCATGGTGTCGAGCCTTGCGACGTCGGAAAGGGTTTGGCCATTCTCGTCACGAAATTCGAAGGTGGTGGCGACGGGCAGGGGCTCGGCGATGCCGGTCGATTCGATCAAGAGGTAATCGAAGCGGCCCTGATCGGCGAGCTGGCGCACCTCCTTCAGCAGATCGTCGCGCAGCGTGCAGCAGATGCAGCCATTGGTCATCTCGACGAGCTGTTCCTCAGTGCGGGAGAGATTGGCGCCGCCGTCGCGCACCAGGGCGGCATCGATATTCACCTCACTCATATCGTTGACGATAACCGCGACGCGTAAGCCTTCGCGATTGGTCAGCACGTGGTTGAGCAGCGTCGTCTTGCCGGCGCCGAGGAAGCCTGAAAGCACCGTGACGGGAAGTCTATTGTTCATGGGAACCTCATTAGATTCGTATTTAATGTTATATCATTACATTTAACGCGCCGAAAAAAGGCGGAACGGGGTTGTCCGCCTTTTTCCGCCTCAGCTCTCCTGGAGCGTCGCGTGTCCGGCAGGACGCGCGGAGCGGCGCATGAGATTCATGCGCTGGAGAGGCAGTCCTTCATGCTGTTGGCGATGCCGCGCATGAGGTTGAAGTAGAGATCGGGACCGGCCTTCAGTGTTGCCGCTTCGGGATCGAGCACGCCTGACTTGGCGCGCGTGCCTTCGATGACGACATTGACGAGGCGCGGCTCGAACTGCGGTTCGGCAAAGACGCAGGTGGCTCCGAGTTCGCCGACCTTGCGGTGGATTTCCGAAACCCGCTCCGCACCGGGAATGGTTTCCGGGCTGACGGTGATCGAGCCGGCGACGCGGATGCCGTAGCGGTGCTCGAAATACTGGTAGGCGTCGTGGAAGACGATGAAGGGCTTGTCCTTGACGGGAGCAACCATGCCCTTGATCTCGGTATCGAGCGCATCCAGCTTGTCGTCCAGCGTCTTGGCGTTGCCCTGATAGGTCAGAGCATTGGCGGGATCGGCGGCGACCAACGTCGTAGTGATCATGGCCGCCATGGCCTTGGCGTTCATCGGGTCGAGCCAGAGATGGGTGTCGAATGTACCGTGGTCGTGGTCATGGTCATGGTCACTGGCGTGCCCGGGATCAGCATCATGTGCGGCGTCAGCCTCATCATGCTGACCGGAAGCACTTTCGTGCTCCGGGGCGTCATCATGCGGCTCGAAAGCGCCGCCTTCACGGAAAGGCAGCTTGACGAGGCCGGGCGCGTCGTCGAGGGCCGCGATGCTGGCATCCCGGCCCAGCGCCTCCAGCGGTTTTTCGAGGAAAGCCTCGAGACCGGGGCCGACCCAGAAGATCACCTTGGCGTCCTGCAGGGCGCGGGCATTCGATGGCTTCAGATTGTAGGTATGCGGGGAGGCGGCGCCATCGACGATCAATTCGGGTTCGCCGACTCCCTGCATGATCGCCGAAACCAGCGAATGGATCGGTTTGATCGAGGTGACGACGACAGGCGCATCGGCTGCCCGCATGGTGCCGGAAAAGAGCAGAGTGGGGATCGCCAGGACCGGGATTGCAAGGGCCGGCATTCTGAGGGCCAAGATTTTGAGGGCAGACCCCAAGGCGCGTTTCATCAATATGCTCCGCTTGAATTGCAATTGTTATGTTATTACATCAATTGCGTTATGCTATAACGTGTGCAATAGCAGGACGCAACAGCACTTTCGGAAAATTTGATGCTCTCTCCCGCAAAGACCCCCGCTGGTATCAGGGCCGAACCGCTGGTTTCGCTTGAAGATGTCGGCATTCTGCGCAACGGTCGCTGGCTGGTGCGAGGTGTCGATTTTTCCGTCTCGCGCGGCGAGATCGTCACGCTGATCGGGCCGAACGGCTCGGGCAAATCGACCAGCGCCAAGGCGGCGATCGGTGTGTTGAAGCCCGACGAGGGCAGGGTGGAGCGCAAAGCCGGCCTCAAGGTCGGCTATGTCCCGCAGAAGCTGTCGATCGACTGGACGCTGCCGCTTTCGGTGCGCCGGCTGATGACGCTGACAGGACCGCTGCCGGAGCGCGATATGCTCTCGGCGCTCGAATCCGCCGGCATTGCCCATATGCTCGATGCCGAGGTCCAGCACCTCTCCGGCGGCGAATTCCAGCGGGCGCTGATGGCCCGGGCGATTGCCCGCAAGCCCGATCTGCTGGTCCTCGACGAGCCGGTGCAAGGGGTCGATTTTTCCGGCGAGATCGCCCTCTACGACCTCATCAAGTCGATCCGCAATGCGACGGGCTGCGGCATCCTGCTAATCTCGCACGACCTGCATGTCGTCATGGCCGAAACCGATACGGTCATCTGCCTTAACGGCCATGTCTGCTGCCGCGGCACGCCTGAATCCGTCAGCCGCAGCCCGGAATATGTGCGCCTGTTCGGCAGCCGGGCGGCGCAGACGCTGGCCGTCTACAGCCATCATCACGATCACACACATCTGCCTGATGGGCGCGTGCAGCATGCCGACGGCACGGTAACCGATCATTGCCACCCCGACGACGGCCATCACGCGCATGAGCATGGGCATGCCGGTCATGAACATGATCACGATCATCCTGACCATGCCCATCCTGATCATGACCATCCGCACGCGCATGAAGCGGGAGAGCGCCATGCTTGACGATTTCTTCGTGCGCGCCATCCTTGCCGGAGTCGGCCTGGCGCTGACGACGGGGCCGCTCGGCTGCTTCATCATCTGGCGGCGCATGGCCTATTTCGGCGATACGATCGCCCATTCGGCGCTGCTCGGCGTCGCACTGTCGCTGCTTTTCGAACTCAACCTGACGCTGGCTGTCTTCGCCGTCGCTGCCCTTGTGTCGGTGCTGCTGCTCTTCCTGCAGAAGCGCCAAGCGCTGTCGGCCGATGCGCTGCTGGGCATCCTCTCGCATGCGACACTGGCGATCGGCCTCGTCATGGTCGCCTTCATGAGCTGGGTGCGGATCGATCTCATCGCCTTCCTGTTCGGCGATATCCTCGCCGTTTCCACCACAGACATCGGATTGATCTGGGGCGGCGGGCTGTTCGTGCTCGTGGCAATGGCCTGGCTCTGGCGGCCACTCTTGGCTGCGACCGTCAATGCCGAACTCGCCGAGGCCGAGGGGCTGAAGCCGGAGCGGGCGCGGCTGTTCTTCATGCTGCTGATGGCCGTCGTCATCGCCATTGCCATGAAGATCGTCGGCATCATGCTGATTACTTCGCTGCTGATCATTCCGGCGGCTGCGGCGCGGCGTTTCTCGCCGACGCCGGAGATCATGGCGGTGCTCGCCTCGCTGATCGGGGCGGCGGCCGTCGTCGGCGGTCTGTTCGGCTCGCTCACCTACGACACGCCCTCGGGCCCCTCGATCGTGGTCGCAGCGCTGATCCTCTTCATTCTCAGCCTGCTTCCCGTCAGGCGCCACCGCGCGGTCATGCAAGGACAAGGCTCATGACGACACCGCAATTGACCAAGAACCAGTCGCTGGTCTTCGACGTGCTCGAAAAGGCCGAAGGGCCGCTCAGCGCCTATACCATCCTCGACAAGCTGCGCGACCACGGTTTTCGCGCGCCGCTGCAGGTCTACCGGGCGCTGGAGAAGCTGCTCGAATATGGCGTGGTGCACCGGCTCGAAAGCATCAACTCCTTTGTCGCCTGCGCCCATCCGGGCGACGACTGCCACAGCCACGGCATCGTCGCCTTCGCGATCTGCGAAAGCTGCGGCCAGGTGACGGAGTTCCACGACCACGAGGTCGACCACCGACTGATGGAATGGGTGCGCGGGCAGAAGTTCAAGCCTGAAAAGACGACGATCGAGATCCGCGGATTGTGCGAGGCCTGCGCGGCGTAAGCTTCCTCGCCTTCGCTAGACGATCGCCTCGCGGACTATTGCGATGGCAGAGCCCGCCGGGTTCCGACGGTATTCACGCGATCACAAAGCGATCGGCTTAGTCCGGCTTAGATTCAGAGCCGCCCTTGCCGGGACCGTCATTGCCGCCCTTGCCGGGCATGCAGGCGAGTTCTCTTGAACTGGAACTCTCGAGGCGGCACGCTCACCGCTGACAAGTGCAGATCCCGGCGCTATCTTTGCCGCAGACCTAAAGCCAGGGACGATCGCGTGACGAAAACCGAACTCGCGGAGATATATCGCGGCTACATCGCCTGCCTGAATAGGCAGGACTGGCCCAATCTCGGGCAGTTCGTCAGCGACGATGCGGTTCATAACGGCCGGCGGCTCGGGCTGCTGGGTTACGTCGCCATGCTCGAGCAGGACTTCGATCAGATTCCCGATCTCTATTTCAAGGTGCTGATGCTGGTCGCCGACCCGCCCCAAGTGGCTTGCCGGTTGGGCTTCGACTGCACGCCGAAGGGAAAATTCCTCGGCCTCGATGTGAACGGCAGGCGCGTTGCCTTCACCGAGAACGTCATCTACGAATTTCGCGACGGAAAGATCGTTGAGGTCTGGTCGGTGATCGATAAGTCGGCGATCGAGTCTCAGCTTGCGGGCTCGAATTGATCGCGCAGACGGCTTCCGGTTTGCGTTTCGATCAGATGATGGCGACGCGCTCGCCGAAGGGCGTATCGTCGTCGAAATTCCGGGTGCCGATCCGATCGCTTTCGCCTGACAAGACCGGCTGTTCCGCCTGTTCGCGGGACTCTTCCCCGTCGTCCGATGCCGCATGCCCGTGACGCTTTTGCGGATGCTCCTCGTCATCGACGATCAGATCCGCGTGCGGGATGAGACCGTTTGCGGCCTCCTTCTCCACGGCCTTCTTCGTTGCCAACTGATCGGCGGTGATCTGCGACTGGCGGGCGGCGACCCAGGCGTTGTCGGGTTCGGAGCCGATCGAGGTGCTGATGCCGACCTTGGTGGGTTCGGACGCGGCGGTGGCGGAGATGGGGCTGATCGCGTCGACCATGAGATTCTCCTGCTGGGACAGGATGATCGGTCTAAACCTGAATCCTGTTCTAAAATAAAGAGTTAGAGCATGATTTCATCCGAAAACCGCTTACACTTTTCGGCATCATGCTCATGGCGACTGGCGAACTAGCCGGCCGTTTCCCGAATTGAAAACGGCGCGGTCTTCGGGCTAATCAGGGAGACATATCGGAGCCTCGTCGAAAAACACAAGGGAACATTGACGTCGACGTCAATGACGAAATCGGTAGCAGGTTGCGGGAAATTCGACGAAGAATTGTGTGCGCAAGGGGGTGCTCGACGCGTGGTTAATGTAAGAATCGGAAACACTTTGTGACTAAGTGTCTCCAAAAGCAGCGTTTTTTGACTTGCTGCGCTCGAAGACATGACGGATATTGTTTAAACGTTGAGGAAGCCGTCATGATTAGAATGATTGAAAACCCTGCCGAACTGGCTGGCGAAGATATCACCGGCAAATATATTCTCCGGAGGCTGAACTATCACTGGTTCGCCTACGGCAAGGCGGCTATCGTGACCGCCTGCAAGGGAACGATCCTGCAGCTTGAGCGGGAAGAGACGGTCTATTCCGAGCGTTGGGGACGTCGCGCCTATACGGGCGCCGGCAGGCGTTATCCCGGCGGTATCTGTCCGATTTCTGCGGTCGCCTGCGTTTGCGATACGCCCGACGACGTCAATGCCGTCATTCAGCTGGATGTCGAAGCGCAGGACGAATTCTATCAGCTGATCGCCAAGGCCGAAGCCAGGGTTCAGGCGCTTGCCTCATCTTCACGAAACAGCCAATTTCTCGAAGCCGCCGAGTAAGGCGATTTTTTCAATGAAATCCGCCATATGCAGCGTCTTTCTGCGCGTCTAAGAGGACGCGCCGCGCTGTCATGGAACGGAGAGCGATCATGACGCAGCGGGACATCCGGCCCGGTCACTCATTCTCCGCGGCGCCATCGCTCGGATCGCTCGCCATCACCATTGCCGTCATGTTTGCCGCGCTGTTCTGGCCGGCCGGTACGCTCGACTGGCTGCGCGGCTGGATTTTTCTCGGCCTGTTTCTCGTGCTGACTGCTGTCGCAATCATCTGGATCTGGCGGACGAAACCGGAGCTGTTTGCGGCGCGCAGCCGATACCAGAAGGGTACCAAATCCTGGGACGCCGTGGTGGCGACGCTGACGATCATTCTCTTTGCCGCCATTCTTCCGGTCGGCGCATTCGACGACGGACGTTTCCACTGGGCGCCGCAGCCCGATTGGGTCGTGTTTATCGGCTATCTCCTGATGGTATCAGGTTATCTCGGCCTGACCTGGGCGCAATCGGTCAACCGGCATTTCGAGCCGACGGTGCGCATTCAGACCGACCGCGACCATAAGGTGATCGACACCGGACCCTACGCCGTAATCCGCCATCCCGGATACGCAACCGCCATCGTGCTCAGCGCCGGCATGGCGCTGTCGCTTGGATCGCTCTACGCGCTGATCCCCGCCGGCCTGCTCGTCATCGTCCTCTTCGGCCGCACGCTCGGCGAGGAAGCCGAACTGCGGAGAGGACTTGAGGGCTACGCGGACTATATGGCGCGTGTGCGCTGGCGGTGGATTCCGGGAGTCTGGTGAGCGGAGAGGGTGCTTCGCCACCCGCCGCCGCGTTACTCAATCACCCGATCTGCCTGAGATCCCTGGCGAAGCGTTGCCAGTTGGCGATGTAGCTTTCGGCCGAGCGACGGATGGCCGCGACTGCCGCATCGTCGAGCGTGCGCACGACGCGGGCCGGTGCGCCGACGATCAGGGAGTTGTCGGGGAATTCCTTGCCTTCGGTCACCAGCGCATTGGCGCCGACAAGGCAGTTGTTGCCGATCTTCGCACCATTCAGGATGGTGGCGCCCATGCCGATCAGCGTGTTGTTGCCGATGGTGCAGCCGTGAAGGATGGCATGGTGGCCGATGGTGCAGCCTTTGCCGATCGTCAGCGGGAAGCCCATGTCCGTATGGGCCATCACGCCTTCCTGGATATTGGTGCCTTTGCCGACGTCGATCGGCTCGTTGTCGCCGCGCAGCACGGCGCCGAACCAGATGCCGACATTCTCGCCGAGTTCGATCTGGCCGATGATGTTGGCATCCGGGGCGATCCAATAGAGGCCGGCGGCGGGCAGTTTCGGCGTCGATCCGCCAAGCGCGTAGACGGGCATGGCTTCCTCCTCAGACGACCTCGACCGATAGGGTGGCGACGCCGTCGAGGCCGCAATCGATGCGATCGCCCCTGGCCACCGCGCCGACGCCGGCGGGTGTGCCGGTCATGATGATATCGCCGGCTGCGAGAGTGAAGAGCTTCGATAGTTCGGCGATGATCTCCGGCACCTTCCATATCATCTGGTTGAGATCGCCGTCCTGCACACGCTTGCCGTTCTGTTCCAGCCAGATCTTGCCTTCAGCGGGGTGGCCGAGGCGGCTTGCCGGAACGATCGGCGAGATAGGGGCGGAATGTTCGAAGGCCTTGCCGATCTCCCAGGGACGACCAAGCTTCTTTGCCTCGCCCTGGAGGTCGCGGCGGGTGAAATCGATGCCGACGGCATAGCCGTAGACGCAGTCGAGCGCGTCCGCGGCCTCGATGTTTGCGCCGCCCGATTTCAATGCCAGCACGCATTCGACCTCGTAATGCACGTCGTTCGACAGCGACGGATAGGGAAAGGCCTTTCCCGCCGGCAGCAGGTTGTCGGCATTCTTCTGGAAGAAGAAGGGCGGTTCGCGGCTGGGATCATGGCCCATCTCGATCGCATGGTCGGCATAGTTGCGCCCGACGCAATAAACGCGGCGCACCGGAAAACGCTCGGCGCTGCTTTCGACCGGCAACAACACCGGTTGCGGAAGCGGGATGACGGTGGCGGGATCGGACATTGGCGGGCTCTTCCTGTTTCGAGTCTTGCTTTGCGGGTCATCTTAGACGGAAATCGCCGCGCCGGGGAAGCGTCCTTGGCCGGCGGCCGGCGCATTGACGCTATCACTATCCAGCGGTATCGTTGCCGCCATGAGCAGGACTTTTGCAGTTTCGACGACGTCTACGACCACCGCGCCGCGGTGGGTGGTAAACGCGTGAACTGAATTCCGTTCATTGCTTCTAAGACCAACCCGCCGGAAACGAGCGGGTTTTTTGTTCCCGCTCGCCTCCCGTATTCGAGGACGAGATCGTGGACGATATCCAGAAACATGTTCTTGCGGAGCGGGCGCTGGCCGTCGCCCGCCACTGCATCGCCAGCCGCTATGCCGGGGCCGCATTCGCCTATGTCGCCGGCTCCATCATGCGCGGCGAAGGCACCGCCTTTTCGGATATCGATTTGGTCGTGGTGTTCCCGTCGCTCCAAAGAGCCTGGCGGGAGTCGTTCAGTGCGGATGGGTTTCCGGTCGAGGCCTTCGTCCACGATCCGCAGACGCTGGCGCATTACCTCCATCAGGACGCAGATAGCGGCTATCCCATCATGGCCAACATGGTCGCGACAGGCTGTATAGTCGGATCGGATATCGACAGCGCGCGCGTCATCCAGGCAAAGGCGGCAAGTATGCTGGCGGCAGGACCGAAACCTCTTGCCGGGGCAGACTACGACATGCTGCGCTACCAGGTCACCGATCTGGCCGACGATCTGCGCGGAACGCGCCCGCCCGAAGAGATTGCCGCCATCGCCGCGCTGCTCTATCAGAAGCTCGCCGACCTGATGCTCCTCGGACGTGGCGCGTGGGCTGGCCGGGGAAAGTGGGCGCCGCGTCTGATGAGAGAGCTCGACGCGCAATTGGCGGCCGAATTCGACGCAGCGTTCAGGCTGGCGGCAGCGGGCGATGGCGCCCGATTTCTGGCTTTGGCCGATCGGGAGCTTGCCTTGCATGGCGGCCGCTATTTCGAGGGATTCAGGCAGGACGCGCCGCTGGAAGCGCGCCGCCTGGAATAATTTGGTATCAGTCACATTGCTGCGTTTTGAGAATTGGATGGAAGATGCTTCAGAACGAATTCAAAGGTGCCTTGCAGTCTGCAGTGAGGCGTACCGCCAGATTGCGCCTCAGAATTCCCGTGGAAGGGGATATCGATTTCCTGACCCGACTTTTTTCGCGGCCGGAATTGGTCGCACACCGACCGGTGCCCCGGCCGGACTCGCCGGCGGAAAGTGCCATGCGGCTTGCTCGCGACATCGGGCATTGGAAAGACCACGGGTTCGGGCGTTGGGCAGTTGAGGCGAACGGTGCGCTGATAGGGTTCGGCGGTGTGACCGTTTCCAAGGAATTCGACGGCCTCAACGTTTCATATCATCTGCAACCTGAAAGCTGGGAGCATGGCTGTGCGACGGAATTGGTCAGGGAATCCCTGATATTTGCTTTCAATGACCTGCAGGCGGACCGCGTGATCGGACTGGTTCGCACCGCCAACGCCGCTTCGAAACGCGTTCTCGAAAAATTTGGCTTCATCTTCGAGCGCGAGGTGATGTCGCACGGGGCGCCGACCAACATGTACGCCACCGGCAGTTTCCGGACTTAAGTGGCAACGACGATCGCATCCGCACAAGCGTTCACGCTCGCGAGGTCATCCAGACGCCCACCAGTGTCACCGCCAGCCCGATGAACATGGTTGCAGTCAGCGGTTCGGAAAACAGGGCCCAGGCCCATAACATGGTGACCGGCGGGCTGAGGTAGATCGCGGCGCTGACTTGCGCCACGGGGAACAGTCGAAGACTGGTGTAGTAGACCGAATAGGCGGTAAAGGTCGCAATCAGCACGAGCCATGTCATGCCGATGGCGAAATCGACGGTCATCGGCGGGATCATGTTGCCCTGCATGAAGGCGCAGAACGAAAACAAGGCCGAGCCGGTCAGGGTCTGGATGCAAAGGCTCTGGTGGACAGGCATATGCTCCGTGCGTCGCCGTCTATAGAGAACGGAGGCGAGGGCGAAAACCAGCATCGAGCCGGCCGTCAGCCCGTAGGCCCAGAGCGGGGCCTCGCCGAAACTCAGGCTTTCGAGCGAAACGAGCAATACGCCTGCCACCGCGATTGCCGTTCCCAGCCATTGTCGCAATGTCAGCCGTTCGCCCAGGAGGGGTTGCGACAGGCACGCAATCGCCAGCGGCAAGAGGTCGGAAATCAGTGCGACCAGCCCCGTCGGCACGCGCTGCTCGATGGCGAGAGCGAATCCGCCGAGATAGAGGAAGACTGACATCACGCCGAACAGCATCTGGCCCAGCACACTGCGCAGATGCATCCGCGGCCCGATGGTCAGCGCGAAGGGCAGCAGTATCGTTCCCGATAGAAGGGTGCGCCAGAACAAGACCAGGATGACGCTCGTCTCCTCGCTGGCGTAGCGAATGCCGACGAAACCGGAACTCCAGCTGATCACCAGAAGCGTCGCCAGCACAGGCCATAGGAAGCGGTGATGCGGCGCAGGCCGAGCGATAGCTTCATCCGTCATGGAATGCTCATTTTGATTTCGTTCTGCTCAGCCATAGGCCAAAGGAATCAACATCGCACATGACAAATTTCGATGAGGACATGACAGGATGATTGACTTATCGATGATGGCTTGCCAGCGTCACCATAAGCTGTGCAACATAATCAGCGGAGAGTGCCTGCCTTGACCGAACTCAACAGCCGACGATTGGAAATAGACGCGCTGCGGGTCCTGTGGTCCGTTCGCCGTCATGGCGGCATCACTCGCGCTGCCGAGGCGCTGGGTCTGTCGCAATCGGCCGTCAGCCACAAGATCAAGCGGCTTGAAGTCAGCCTCGATTGTGATCTTCTCAGCCGCAAACCGGGAGCGCCTGTGTTCACAGCCGCCGGCGAGGATTTGCTGGTTTACGCCGAACGCATTCTCGGTCTTCATGACGAAGCGCTTCTCAGCCTGACGAAAACGCCGCTCGCAGGACGCATCGCCCTCGGGCTGACCGAGGACACGACGTGTACCGATCTCGCCCGCATATTGGGCCGGTTTCGCCGCCTCCATCCTGATGTCGCCGTGCGGACCAAGGTCAGGATGAGTTTGGTTCTACGGGCGATGCTGGAGCAAGGAGAGCTCGACGCTGCGATCGTGCAGATCTTTGCCCATGAGGTTCGTCCGACCGATATCGTGCTTTTCCGGGAGCAGCTCTACTGGGTGAAACATTCCGACCTGGCTCTGCCATCGAGTGGTCCGATTCCATTCCTGTCTTTCGACAACGAATGCTTCTATCGCCAATGGGCCCTCGATATCGGCCAGGATGACAACACGCTTCTCGAGACGGTGTTTGAGTGCGCCAGCGCCGCGGGAATCGTCTCGGCAGTCACCTCAGCCCTGGGTGTGGCGCTTCTGAACGGGCGCCACCTGCGCCCCGCGATGGATATCATCACCAACCGGCTGCCCACGCCTCCCGCCCTGGCCTATGTGGTGCGTCGGGCCCGTAAGGCGCGAAATCCTGCGCTCGATACGCTGGTCGCCGAAATCGAAAATGAAGTCAGTCGTTACGGCGGCCTGACCTTGGCGAGCTGATTTGCCGCCATTAGGACGGAGAGCTGCCGGTGGCATTCGCCCCCCGAAAGTGATGGTCATTCCTCACCGGATCCGGCCAACGCATCCCGCATGATCGCGTAATAGCCGGAAAGCCCTGGGATATCGGCGGCCAGCCTGTCGAAGGCGGGATCGGATGGCGCAAGCGTGCCGGCGTATTTCGCCTCGAGGAAGGCCCGATGGGCGGCAAGGGCTTTGGCCTCGGCATCATGCACGACGGTATAGACAGGCGAGGGCACGGTGCGGCCCTTGACGATGATGCGGTCGAGCTCGACGACGATATAGGTGCCGGCGACCAGCCTTGCTGTCTCCTCGCCGAGCAGCAGCGCCACGCCATAATTCTTCGAGGCGCCTTCGAGGCGCGAGGCGAGGTTGACGCTGTCGCCGAGGCAGGAATAGTCGAAGCGGCGGGTCGAGCCCATATTGCCGACGATGCATTCGCCGGTGTTGATGCCGACGCCCATCTTCAACACATGCGGCCTGCCGCCGCGCATCGCCGCCTCTCGCGCCAGCTCGCGGTTGAGGCTCGATATCGCCGCCTGCATGGCAAGAGAGGCTTTGACGGCGTGCAGGGCATGATCGGGATCGTCGAGCGGCGCGTTCCAGAAGGCCATGATGCAATCGCCCATATATTTGTCGATCGTCCCGCCATGGTCCATCACCACGTCGGAAAGCGGCGTCAGCAAGCGGTTGATCAGGCCGGTCAGCTGCTCTGGGTCGTCCTTCAGCGTCTCGGCAATGGTGGTGAAGCCGCGTACGTCTGAGAAAAGCACCGAGAGGGTGCGCCGCTCGCCGCCGAGCTTCAGTTGCGAGGGATCGCTCGACAGGCGCTTGACGAGATCGGGCGAGATATATTGGGCAAAGGCGCGGGTGATTTGGCGCTTGTTGCGGCGCTCCTCGGCAAAATCGAAGGCGGCCTGGCCGAAGACGACAGAGATATAGGCGACCGTCGGGCCAAGCGGCGAGACGAAGATATGGGCTAGCCGCATACCGGCGGCACTGACGGCGGCGAAGGCAAGGAGGGCCGCCGCGCTGGTCACGATCGTCAGCCATCCCGTCGAGCGCCAGACGGTGGTGGCTGCCAGCAGCACCGATATCAGGATGCAGGCAGCGACCGTCGGCAGCCGGGCTTCCGCGATCGACAGGCCGCTGCGGATATTATCGTAGATCGTCGCCTGGATCTCGACGCCGGAGACGAGCTTGCCGGTATGAACGGTGTAGGGCGTCGCAAAGGCATCGACGCCACCCTTGTCGATCGCTGGCGCATTCTGCAGGCTGAGGCCGACCAGCACGACACGGTCCTTGAAATAATCCGGCGGCAGCAGGTTCTTCGGGTCGAGCGCCTGGTAGTAGGAGACGGTGGGATAGCTGCGGGCCGGGCCGAAGGACTGGATGAGCCGGCCGGCGGGCAAAGTCTCGGGGGCCACGCCGGCGACCTTGGCCAGCATGGCGGCAAAGCCGTCCTCATAGCCCGGAATGCGCCGGAAGGTGCCGTCGCCGCTGAGTTCGACGGAGGCGATGCCAGTCACGGCACCTGCCTCGGTCAGCTGCGGCAGCGGTGTCGCACGGATCAGTTGCGAGGCCTGCGGCGTCTCGATCAACGTCTCGTCGCCGGCAAGGATGACATCCGGGCCGACAGCGCCGGTGATCGCGTTGTCGTTCTCCGGGGTCGACGGTTCGGCCAGGATGATGTCGAGGCCAATGACGCGGGCGCCGGCGGCGCGGAGCTGGGTGACGAGCTGGGCATGCAGGCTGCGCGGCCAGGGCCACTGCGCGTTGATATCGGCAAGCGAGGGTTCGTCGATCGCGACGATGACGGGTCCGCCGGGTGACGGACGGGGATCGTCGACGGTCGAGAGATAGTCGAAGCTTCTGAGCTCCAGCAGTGACCAGGCGGGCAGGCGCGACAGCAGCGAGATGGCGATCAGCGTCGTCAGCGACAGGACCAGGAGCCTGAGATGGCGGCTCCTGATCTGCCTGGCCTGCAGAGGCTTGTCCCGCACCCGCATCAGAAGCGGACTTTGAGCGTGCCCTTGAAGGCGCGGCCCCAGCCGGGCACACCAGGGGTGATCTCGAAGTCCTCGTCGAGCAGGTTATAGGCGGCCGCCTCCAGCTCGATGCGCTTGTCGAACGGCTCCCAGACCAGATGGGCGTCGAGGCTCCAGTAGTCGTCGAGCTTGGTGCCAAACCGATCGCCGTCGCGCTCGCCGATATAGTTGGCGGCAACCGTTGCCTTGACCTTGGCTTCGTTGACCCAAGTCAGCGCAATCTGGCCCGAGTTCTGCGGTATGAAGGGAAGAGGGCCACCGTAGATCGGCTCAAGCGGATCCCGGTTTTCCGAATCCATATAGGCGTAGGTAGCCGAAAGGCCGAAACCACGGCCGAGCGCGACGTTTGCTGTGACGGCAGCGCGATCGATGCTGCCGCGCGAGATCGGCAGGCTCGTATCCGACGGAAGCGAGATCATCGGAAAATCGATCGAGAAATCATGCAGTTCCTGGTGCTGATACTCGACCGAGGTGAAGAATCGATCGGTCCATTCGGCATCCCACTGCAGGGCGACCGTATCCGTGTAACCTCGCGGATTGGTGGAAAACTGGTTGGTTTGCAGCCCGAGGACGCCGATGGGGGCAAGGGTCGGAATCCCAATATCAAAGCTTTGACGCATGAAGGCAGCACGCAGCCAGTGGTTTTGAACCGGCGCCCAGGCGAGGCCGAAGCGCGGCTCCAGCCGGCTGATATCGATGCCGTCGCCCTCCAGGCGCGTGGCGAACAAGGCGTATTCGCCCTTGAGGTCCGGCGTGATCTCATGCAGCACATCGATATAGCCGCGGCCGATATCGATGGTGTTCTCGGTGCGATCGGTAGGAGCTGTCAAGCCTAGGAGCGTCGCATCGACGGTGCTGCTGGCATCCATCCAGCCGCCTTCGATGCCGTAGCGAAATGTCAACGGTCCGGTACCTATGGAATGGCTCAAAGCGCCGATGTAGGTTTGGGATTCGGTCTCCTGAGTGACGTTGGTAAAGGGTATGATGAAGGGAACCCCTCTGCCGATAAACACTGGGTCCAGGTCGACATCAAGCGCGCTGTTCGTATTCGATTTGCTTCCTGAATAAAGCAGCGCTCCATTCAACACGTTTTCATAGGCAAACGTGTGGCTCCAGCCGATGCCGGCATATGTGCTTTCTCGTACAGTCTCCTCTGTTGTGTAGAGAGGCAGCGGGATAGGCACACGGAACAGGAGTTCCATGAACCCGGTGTTTGACGATAACGCGTTTAGAGTTCCGTCATTCTTCCCGTGGTTGACGAAGGCTACCACGCGATCATCTGGCGTGACCGTTGCCGTCAGATAACCGTTGGCACTCAGCAGCTTGTTATCCGTCTGGACACCGCCGAAATCCCGATAGTCGCGGTCGAGCGCCAGCTCTTCCCAGGTCAGGTTGCCATAGAAGCTGATCGGAATGGTCTCGTTCGAATAGCCTTGGATATCGGCTTCGCCGATGCGCCTCGTATGGCCGTCGACGCTGTTGATGCCGCCGCCGAGCGAGCCTTCGATGAAGGGCACATCGAACAGCGTTACCGAGCGCGAGCGGCCGGAAAGCATGTGCGGCGAAAGCAACAGGCCCTGGATGAAGGATGAGTAGCTCGACGCGTTGCCGCGGTTTTGGATGATATTGTCGTCGCTGAAGCTGGTCGCGTTGACGAAAGGAAAGATGCTGCCCTTGATCGACTGATCGATATAACCGGTGCCGTTGAAAGGATCGAAGACGGCATCGCCGTAATAGCGGCCCCAGGCATCCAATCCTTGCAGGCGGAAGGCGTCGTTCAGAGTCGAACCGGCGCTCGCATTGGCGCCGAGGCCGCTGTAATCGCCGCCGCGGGCGCGCGAGCGGCGCAGGAATTCCTGCGCGTTGCGGATCGCGCCATCTGCATCATAGTCGTCGATATCGATAGCGGTGCGGAAGGACGAGATGACCGGATCGTCATCGTCGAGGCGGTTGGCGTTGTCGAGCGCCTGTTCGGAGGGAAGCCGGTCGCCTTTTTCGTAATGGGCGGCTGCGAGCATGAACTGCGACTGCGAATGCGCGGGATTGGCGGTGCTGGCGGCAAGCAGATCTTGCAGCGCCTTGTCGCGCTCGCCGGACTGCAGGTAGTAGCGTCCGCGGGCAAGCAGGGCATGATCGAAGGACGGATCAAGCGCGATCGCGGTGTCGATTTCGCGCTTGGCTTCCTTCATGCGCGCCTGATCGAGATAGAGGATCGCAAGGTTGGCGTGCAGCAGCGGGTCCTGCGGATCGAGCTCGATCGCCTTCTTGAAGGCCTTTTCCGCTTCGCCATTGGCATCGCGCGAGCTTTGCAGCAGGCCGAGAGAATTCAGCGTGCCTGATGCGCCGGGGGCAAGCGCGATGGCGCGGTTCAGGTCCGCGAGCGCGCCGTTGATATCGCTTTCATAACTTGCCTTGTAGCCTGCACGGGCGGAGAGCGCCATCGGATGATCAGGGTCGAGCGACAGCGAGCGTTCTATCGCTTCCTTCATCTGCTCACGGTCGTCGGTGAGCTCCGCCAACTGGGCGCGGACCGCCGGCAGGGTCGGATCATCGGGATAGCGCTGCTCCGCTTTCTTGATGATCTCGAGCGCTGCGCGCGGGTTTTTTAGAAAGCCTGTCGTATAGGCCTCCATGATCGCGCCATAGGGGCCGGTGGTGTTGGCCGGCGGCTGTTCGGCATGGGCGGGGTCGGCCAGCGAACGGGCGAAATAGCCGCCATATTGGGCCATGTTGCGGCGTGTCGGGTCGAGATGCGGCAGGGCCTTCTGGAAGAGCTTGGCGGCATCGCCATAACGCTTTTCCGAGCCGGCGATGGTGGCGTCGATCAAATTGACGCGCGCCTGCTGGGCTGCCGTCAGTTTGCGGCCGCGGATATTCTTCAGCGTTGCGGTTGCAGCCTGGCGTCCATCGAAGGCGCTCTGCACTTCGGCAAGTTCCAGCCAGTCTTCGGTCGTGCGGCGCTCCGGCGGCAGGGCCAGCAGGCGATGGCGTTCGGTCGCCATGCGGTCGGCCCGTAGCGGCGAAGTCGGCATCAGGTCGAAGCCGTCGCGCAGGTCCAGATAGAAGAGCATCTGTTCGCGGTCGTCAGGATTGACGCTGATGATCTTGCTCGGCGCCTGGCCAATGGTCGCCACAGCCCCTTCGCCCTCGTTCACCTCGACGCTGCCCTGCGGGTTGCTGAGCGCCACGCGGCCTTCGAGCACAATCATCGAAGTCTTGTTGCCCTCGACCGTCATGGTCCAGTCGGTGCCGCGGATGGCGGCTGCGGCCGCAGGCGTTTCCACCGTCAGGCCCCGGCCGCCGCGCTCGGCGCGCGCCCAGATCGTTCCCGATTGCAGCTCCAGCGTCGTGTCGCCGCTCGCAGCCATCTTCTTGACCTGCAGCGAGGAATTGCGGCCAAGGCGAACCTGGGTGTGATCGGAAAAGACGATGGCGAGCTGGCCGTTGGCGTTGGTGCGCAACACGTCGCCGGTCAGGAGATCCTGATTGATGTCGACGACGCGCCAGTTCGACACGTCGATGAAGCGGACTTCCTCGCCGGTCTTGCGGGCGATGACGGAACCGGCGACCGGTGTTGCACGCTGCACCGGGTCGGCCATTGCCGACGGCGCGAAACCGGGCAAAGCAAGCGCCAGCGCCATGCCGGCGCGACAGATGTTACTGGAATAACTCCGCATGTCCTCGACCCCATACCCCACTTCCCCTTTGTCCGTGTAGAGTGGAAAAGTCAAGCGCGTTGCACACGTGTTCTTGCTTTCGTTCCAAAGTGTACTATCAGGAATACACTTTAGTGGTGGAGTATTCACGTGAGCGAATTCGAAAGTGCAACTGAACTTATGCCAAGCGAACCGTCGACAGGTGATATCGGCGCCGGGTATTTCGACCATATCAAGAAAATCAACGACATATTCTACGATCAGATAAAGATTTCCGATCAGAAGGCTGCCTATATCTTTACTTTCATGCTGGCCTTCCTGGTGAGTTCCGCCGAGGTGAGGGCAGTCTTCAGCCCGGCGCGCTACGCGAGCGGGGCACCTGGGAGCATGTTGTTTTCGGGCCTGCTTGCCGCCGCTTCGGTCTTTTCCATCCTGTCGGCAATCCTCGTCGTGCTGCCGCGCCGTCTCGACACATCAACCTCGCTGTTCTGGGGCGCCTGGCTGAACCACCGCGACCTGTTCTTCGAGGCGGCACTGCGGCGCGACGAACGTTATCTCTTCGACCAATATCTCGAAAACGCCAACATCCTCTCCGCCATCGCCCGCAGCAAATACCGCTGCGTCACCTTCGCATTCCGCGGGTTGATGGTGAGTGTGATCGCCTATGTGCTGCTGTTGGTGGCGGTCTGACGGGGTTGTTAACACCTTCATTTGCCTTCGCTTGCCGCTCAAGGCGTTCGTCGCTGCCGAGTGCAAGAACGAAGAGGATGGCATAGGTCTGAGGGGTGCGGGCGCGCCGAGGTGCGCCCGTCGTTTTAACCCTCGACTTCGAGGACAAGTTCAAGTTCGATCGGCACACCTAAAGGCAGGCTAGCGACGCCGAGCACGACGCGGCCAGAAAGCTTTTCCTCACCGAAGACCGCAAGCAGCATTTCGGATGCTCCGTCCGCGACCTTCGGATGGTCGCGGAAATCGCCTTCGGTGGCGATGTAGACGCCGAGCTTGACGACCCTGACGACGCTGTCCAATGAGCCCAGATAATCCCTGGCGGCCGCGAGCGCGCTCAGCGTTGCCGTTTCGGCGGCCTTCCTGCCGTCTTCGGCCGTCAGCGCGCCGCCGACGCGGCCGATATAGCGGGGCTTGCGGTCGACGACCGGCAGCATACCGCTGAAGAAGACCAGCTTGCCGGTTCTGACCGCCTCGACATAGGCCCCGAAGGGCGTCGGCGGCGGGGGAAGCGTGATGCCGAGTTCCTGCAGCCGCCGTTCCGCGCCGGCTGCCTCAGCTTTCGTATGGTCTACCATTTGCCCAGATGTGCGCCGCCGTCGACGTGCAGCACCTCCCCTGTTATGCGCGGAGCTTCGGTGAGGAAGACGACGGCATCGGCGATCTCCTCGACGTTGGAAATGCCTGCCATCGGCGACAGCGTCCTCAGGAAGTCCTTCGGATTGTCCTTATGCAATGGCGTATCCACCACACCGGGAGCGACGATATTGAAGCGAATTTTCTCGTTCGCATATTCCATCGCCAGGTTCTTGGAGATGGCGTTGATGCCGCCCTTTGTCATCATCGATACTGAGGCGGAGAAGCCGGCGATCGGATGATCGGTCAATGGGGTGGTGATGCTGACGACGCTGCCGCCCGTTTTCTGCGCGAGCATCTGCCTGACGACCTGTTGCGTTAGGTGGATGAAACCTTCGAGATTGGTCGAGGACAATTTCTCGAAGTCGGCCATCGTGAACTCGACGAACGGCTTGGCTAGAAAAATGCCGGCATTGTTGACGAGCGCGTCGATCGAGCCGAAGCGGTCGATTGCAGTCCTTGCCACCCGCGCTGCGGTTTCGGCATCGCCGATGTCGCCATCGACGAGCGCCAGCCTGTCCGAGGCGTGGAAAGCCTCCGAGGCGCTGACCTGGCGCGAGGTGGCGACGACATTGTAGCCGCGCTGGATGAAGGCGTTGACGAGGCCGGCTCCGATACCCTGGGAGGCGCCCGTCACGATGGCTGTTTTTCTCGTAGTCATGCTGATCTCCATAATCTGGTTCGGGCAACGCGGGCCTTGCGGCTGCAAAGGCGGGGTCGCTCGAGATGGGGCTGCTGCGAATGCGCCTCCATCCGGTTGTGGTTATTTTCGCAAGGTGAATATGGCGAAAACTCCATTACGCGATTAGATGGAAATATCTGGATTCTCTTTTGCATCCATGCAAAAATCAGTGCATGGCCGATCTTAACGACATCGCCGTTTTCGTAAAGGTGGCGCAGTATGGCAGCTTCAGCCGCGCTGCCCATTCCCTCGGCATGCCGGTATCGACCGTCAGCCGGAAGGTGACGTCGCTGGAGGAGCAGCTCGGCGTGACGCTTATGCAGCGGACGACCCGCAAGCTGAGCCTGACCGCGCAGGGCCGGGCCTATTACGACAGGTGCAGCGAACCGCTCGCCCATCTCCTCGACGCCGAGCAGGCGCTCACCGAGACACAGAGAAAACCGGAAGGTCTGCTGAAGATCTCCGTGCCTGTCATCTTCGGGCAGGAGGTGTTCTACGAATTCATCTCATCCTTCCTGAAGACCTATCCCGATATCCAGATCGATCTCTTCGTCACCAACCTGTTTCTCGATCTGATCGCTGAGAATGTCGATCTCGCCATCCGCTTCGGCGAACTTAAGGATTCCTCCATCGTGGCGCAGCGGCTCGGAAAGAGCGTGCGTTATCTGGTTGCCGCGCCGGACTATCTGAAGGGCAGGGTGCTTCCCTCAAAGCCGGAAGAGCTGAAGGACCATCAGTGCGTGCTCTTGAACGGCCGCAACGGCGAGGCGGAATGGCATCTCGTGAGCCGTCGCAAATCGGTTCGCCTGCATGTGTCGGGGTCGGTATCGAGCCGGGATTTCGACGCGGTGAGCGCCTTCACCTATCGCGGACACGGCATTGGCCTGCTGCCTTCGACATATTGCGACGAGCAGATCAGAAGAGGCGAACTCGTCCGTCTGCTGCCGGACTGGTCGTCCGAGGAAATTTTCGTGCACGCCGTCTATCCCACGCGCCGCTTCCTGCCCTCCCGATTGCAGGTCTTTCTCGAGGCGCTGAAAGCATGGAAGACCCCCTTGTGGCTTCCCTTGCATTGAAGGCTTCCGATTCCATCACCGAAAATTGAAGCCGTGCGCCTGGGCGAGCGTCCTCCCTCGGCCAAGCTGTGTTAGAGTTCGCTGGCTTGGATGGCGCAGGGATTGGATTGCCAATGCTGACGACACTTGCGGTGCTTATGGGTCTTTCCGGCCTCGTCCCCATCGCGCAGGCGGGGGGAAGCGAGGTCGATGTGACCCTCGTGCTTGCCGTCGATACCTCGCGGTCGATGGACTTCGAGGAGATCGGCATCCAGCGCGAGGGTTATGTCGAAGCGCTCAAGCACAGGGAATTCATCGACGCGGTCAAGGGCGGGCTGACCGGCCGCATCGCCATCAGCTATTTCGAATGGGCAGGCTATGTCGTCCAGGATTCCGTCATCGACTGGCAGGTGATCGAGACGGAAGAGGATGCGATTGCTTTTGCCGATAAACTCGAGGCCCGGCCGATTGCCACGCAGCGGCGCACATCGATCTCCACCGCGATCGCCCAAGGCGCCAGCATGATCGTTTCCAGTCCCTTTCAATCCAGGCGGCAGGTGATCGATGTCTCCGGCGATGGGCCGAACAATTCCGGCAATCCCGTCACTCCCGCCCGCGACAAGGCGGTGGAAGCCGGCATGATCATCAATGGCCTCGCCATCATGCTGCGGCCATCCGATGCGCCCAACGGGCTCGATAAATATTATGCGGATTGCGTGATTGGCGGTCCCGGCGCCTTCGTGCTGCCGGTGCGCAAGATCGAGGATTTCGCCGTTGCCGTGCGCCGCAAGCTGGTGCTGGAGATCAGCGGCATTTCCCCACCGGCGACGATGCAGAAAACAGCCGGCGCCGAGACGGGTGCCGACTGCCTGATCGGTGAGAAGCAATGGCGGGACATCTTCGACCGTTGATGTCAGAACAGGATGATTTTAGGCCGGGTCGGCCTAAAATCTCAATCCCGTCCTGAATTAGATAGTTAGAGCATGATGTCGTCCGAAAACCGCGCACTTTTCGGCATCATGCTCTACCGGGTCAGCGCGCCGAAGTTATATCAGTCAGTATCTGGTAGGCGGCAGAGACGCGGTCCTCGTTGGGATAGTTTTTGTTGGCCAGAATGACGATACCAACTCGCTCATTCGGGATGAACGCGACATATGCGCCGAAACCATTCGTGGAACCGGTTTTATTGATCCAGACATCGTCACGCGGTTTCATTGCGGGCATCAGTTGCTTGACGGGAATGGTCTTGAGCATCGCGCTGGAATTGTTGTCCATCAACGTCGTCAATGTCGCGGGATAGGAATACTGTTCCCAAATAAGGTCTTGGGTCATCGCGCCGACATCGAAATATCCCTTGTGCGTATTCGTGATCGCCTGCTGCAGCTTCTCGTCCAGCTCGACCAAACCCATGTTCGCGTCGATGAACCGGATCATGTCGCTTGCGGTGGATTTCACTCCGTAGGCCTCGGACGAAAGAATGGCAGGTGTCATCCGAGCCGGCTCACCGCTTCGCTTGTAGCCTTGGGCATAGTCGACCATCCGCGATTTCGGCACATCAATAAACGTGCTTTTCAATCCAAGGGAGGGAAACAATTGGTCTTCCATAAGAGCTGCGAAGTCTTTGCCCATGCTTTTTGCCGTTATATATCCGAGCGCGCCGATGCTTGGATTGGCGTATGTTCGGCGCGTTCCGGCGGCAAATGATGGTTTCCAGGTTGCGAGATATTCCATCAGCTGCTTTTCGGTTTTGACTTCGTCGGGAAATTGCAGCGGAAATCCACCAGCCGTATGGGTGCCCAAATCCATCAGCACGACATCGCCGAACGGCTTTCCTTTCATCGACGGAAGATATTTGCTTGCCTTGTCCGACAGCGAAAGTCGGCCGGTCACGTCCGCGTAGGAGGTGAGGGTGACTGTAAAGGTTTTGCTGATCGATCCCAGTTCGAACATGGTCGCCGGGGTGACGGGCCTGTCAGTGTCCTTCGACTCGACGCCGTAGTTGAAGATGTGGTTCTGTCCGTCAGCGGTGATGGCAACGGCAATGCCCGGAATGCCGTATTTATCCATGATTGGTTTTATCGCGGCGTCCGAGATGGCTTTTAGTTTCAGCTCGTCAGCCGCAAAGCCACTTGTGGAAATGCATGTCGAGACCAATGCGGCCGATAGAATTCCTATCCAATCACGCGTCATTTCTTCATCCTCTAAAAGCAGCTTCATCAGCGCAAAGGCGCATGAGGACGGCATTTAATGGCACTGTTTTGCGGCAGCAAACGATGATATCTCGGAGGAGATCCAAGAAAATCTAGGGCTAAGATGGTTCGGCAATTCCTCCCTTTAAATGGCTTGAGGGCCTTCGAAGCATCGGCAAGACATCTCAGCTTCACCCGGGCCGCGATCGAGCTTTGCGTTACCCAGGCCGCTGTAAGTCAGCAGGTCAAAAGCCTGGAGAAGCGATTGGGGGCTGCCCTTTTTCAGCGTCTCCCAAGAGGCTTGAAAATTACTGCAGAAGGCGAAGCTCTTTTGCCGACCTTGACCAATTCCTTCGATCAGATGGCGATCACGCTGGACCGGATTGAAGCCGGGCAGGTTCGGGAATTGCTGTTCCTGGGTGTGGTCGGGACGTTTGCCGTCGGCTGGTTGTTGCCAAGGCTTTCGGATTTTCAACAGCAGCATCCGTTCATCGATGCGCGCGTTTCGACAAACAATAATCGCGTCGATATGGCGGCCGAGGGACTGGACTTTGCCATTCGCTTCGGCAGCGGTTCCTGGCACGGTACAGAGGCGCTGCGTCTGTTCGACGCTCCGCTCTCTCCTCTGTGCACGCCCAAATTGGCCGAGCGTTTGAGGTCGCCTGCAGACCTGGTCGAGGCGACGCTTTTGCGGAGCTATAGGGCGGACGAATGGAGCACGTGGTTTGCGGCAGCGAACGTTCCTCCGGCGGCGCAGATAAACGCAGGTATCGTCTTCGACTCTTCCCTCGCCATGATGGAGGCGGCCCTGCAAGGACTGGGGATCGCTCTGGCGCCGCCGTCGATGTTTTCCAGACATCTATCCTCGGGGGCTATAAGGCAACCTTTTCCTACGACCATATCGTTGGGGAGCTACTGGCTAACCCGACTGCAATCGAGGCCGCCAACAGCGGCCATGTTCGCATTTTCCGATTGGATAACGTCGCAGATGTTTCCCGCATCGCAATGACGGCTTCCGGCGAGCCGGAGGTCGAGATCAGCCCGACGCTCAAGGACTTGGCCGTCGTGGCTCGTGCCCTTCACTCCTCCGTCATGCTCCACGACCGCCGCTTTGCTTACGCCACACAGATGCCTGGCACGGCGACCTTCTGGAAGAGATGCGGGGAGGCGACCGCCGAGGACGGATAGTCCGAGAGCTTCGCCCGAAACTCCGGATGCGAGAATGCCGCCCGGAAGTCGGCGGTCGATTCCCAGACGGCATAATTGAGATAAGCAGGACTTTCGCCGATGGCGCGATGCATCTGGGTCGAGATGAAGCCAGGCTGCCGTTTCATGAAGGCTGCATCGGCCTGCCAGGCATCAAGGAAGGCCTGCTCGTCGGCCTTGTCGAGCGTGAAGAGGTTGATGAGGACGATCGCGGAGGCATCGATCGCGATTTGGCGATCGATCGGGAAGGCAGGGTCCATCGGGCGCATGAGCGACATGGTCGACTCCATCTGATTTGGTTACATGATGTCAATCTGGTAATACGCCTACATAATCAATTTGACACTATGATGTCAATATAGCTATATGGTGACAAATGCACGAATCTCAACGGACCCCGGCCGGAACAGCTTTGACCGACCTCATTCTGGATCTCTTCCGGCTCAACAACCGGATGATCAACGCGGGCGACAAGCTCGTCGACGGGCTCGGCCTGACCAGCGCCCGCTGGCATGTCCTCGGCACCGTCGCCACGGCAGGCCGGCCGCAGCCGGTCGCATGGCTGGCGCGCGACATGGGCGCCAACCGCCAGAACGTTCAGCGTATCGTCAACGATCTGGAGAAGGAGGGGCTTCTGGTGTTCCAACCCAACCCGCACCACCGACGGGCACAACTCGTCGTGCTGACGGACAAGGGAAAGCAGGCATATGAAACCGCCATGCGCCTGCAGGCCCCGTGGGTCGACATGCTCTCGGAAGGGCTTCAGGTCGAGGATCTCAAAACCACGCATGCCGTCATGAAGGCGCTGCGCAGCAAACTGGAAGGATATGGAGATGTTGAAGAGCAGGCCTGATCGCTATGGCGCAATAGCGGTCTCGATTCACTGGCTGAGCGCGGTTCTGATCCTGGCGCTGCTCGGCTCCGGGTTCCGGGCCGCCAACGCCATGGACGCCGCGACCAAGGCCGGGCTGTTGCGTTTCCACATTCCGATGGCGATCGTCGTCCTGCTTCTAACGGCTCTTCGCATTGTCTGGTGGTGGCGTTTCGATCGCAAGCCTGCGCCGGTGCCGGCATCGCCTCGCTGGCAGGAGCGCCTTGCGGGCTTTGTTCACGTCGCCTTCTACATTTTCATTCTCGGCATGGTCGCCAGCGGCATCGGGATGATGATCCTCAGTGGCGCTGCTCCCGCCATCTTCGAGGCAGCCGGCGCCACGCTGCCTGATTTCACCGCCTATCCGCCGCGTGGCCCGCATGGGTTCGGCGCCTTCCTGCTTGTCGGCCTGCTGGTCTTCCATGCCGGTGCCGCGCTCTATCACCAGTTTGTCCGCGGCGATCACCTGCTGCGGCGGATGTGGTATGGCGGCTGAGATCCCGCCGCGTTCGATGTCAAATGTTTGGCTTCTCGAAGATCTGTCAGGCGGCCGCGTTCGGGCCTGACTCAGGAGACGCAGATCGCCACGCCGGCAACGAGCTGGCCAGTGCCACGCCCAATTCGACGATCGACGATCAGCGGGACCGGCTCGACGGTATGGTGACCGCTGTGCACCAAGAAGGCGCGATGAAGCGCCGCGCCGTTGCCGCCGAGACGCTTCTCAAATGTCACCGTCTGCGTGATGCCGCCGCCCTTGCCTATAAGGGCAGCTGCTTGCCGGCCTGTTCGCTGACCATGTATTCGGCGTACCAGTCCGGCCAGTTCTCGTCGTGTTTGCCGCCGTTTCGCTTCTCGTGTTCACCGTGCGCGGTCGCCGCACGGCGCATAGCTGACGCGAGATCGGTCGAGGTCGTGAATGTCGTCCCGTCGGCGTCGATGCGTCCTGGCAGGCGCGTGGTGACTTCCTGGAACAGCCAGCCGTTGCCATCGGGATCCTTGAAGGAGGCGAAAGAACGGTAGCTGCGGTGATCGGGATCGCGGCCGGCAATGCGGAGCCGCCCGAACAGATAGGGTTCGTCCTTGCCGGCATAGACGCCGGCCGCGTCATGGAACACTTCGCTGACCTCGACGCCGCGGGCGATGAGATCGCGGCGGGCGGCCTCGATGTCGGAGACGATAAGATAGAGCCCCTGGGCGGAACCGGGGGCGGCGGCCGTGACGTTCTTGCCGAAGATGATCGCGCAGCCGGAGCCCGGCGGCGTAAACTGGATCACCCGAAAATCGGCATCATTGGCGAAGTCGGCGTCGAGCCGCCAACCCAGGCCGTCGTAAAAGCGCTTGGCGCGGTCGACATCGGAAACAGGGATGACGACGACCTCGAGCTTGGTGTCGACGGGATGTGTTTTCGGGGTCTGCATGGGGGTTTCGCTGCGCAGTGCATTGCTCATCTTAAGCTCCTTGGGGTTTTGGATGCCTTGAGAATTGCTGACGCGTGACGACCGAAGTTGACCACGGCGCGGTGAGGCCGTCGAATCAATTATTCTGTCTGATTTGACCGGTATTGGCGGATTCCGCGGCGACGCTAGGCGCGCCGCTCCCGATCCGCGGGGGTTGGCAAGGTCATGTCGATCTGAGTGGTCGACGGCGGGATTGGCCCGCCGTCTTCATCGGCTGTTGTTGTTCTGCTCGTCGAGCCGCTTTCACGCAGCGAGAGCGGCGCGGGTTTTGCCGATCGTCAGAGCCGCCTTTGCTGCCTCGCGGCCTTTCTCGACGAAATGTGCGCGGTAGATCTGCTTATGGTGCTCGGTTTCCTGATACTGATGCGGCGTCAGCGAAACCGACAGCACCGGCACACCGGTATCCATGCCGGCGCGCATCAGTCCATCGACGACGGCCTGGGCGACGAATTCGTGGCGGTAGATTCCGCCGTCGACGACGAAGGCGGCGGCAACGACCGCGGCATAGCGTCCGGTTGCCGCAAGATCGCGTGACAGCAGCGGCATCTCGAATGCGCCGGGAACATCGAACACGTCGACCTGCTCGGGCGGAATAAGCTGATGGAAGCCATCAAGGGCGCGGTCGACGATTTCGGCGTGCCAGCTGGCTTTGACGAAGGCATAGCGGGTGGGTGTCACGGTAATCTCCTTTGGCGAACAGACACATCACCCAAGGCGATCACGAACGTTCCCGACAGCCGCAAGGGCGGCAGGAACGCACGTTCTCTTTCATCCGGACTATGACCGTCGGCTCAGGCATCTCACCTGATCTGCTGACCCTTCCTGAGAAGGCGCTCGCGGGCTCGCAATCAAAATTGCATACCGCCGGTAGGGACTTTCACCCCGCCCTGAGAACGGCGCGAACAATAGGGGGAAGGTGACGGGCTGGCAATAGGTCGAAATGCATTCGCGGCGGGAGCTGGATCAGGGCTCCCGACGCGGCGATTTCGCTTGTTCGTCGATCGCGACGGGCAAGCCACTTGCGGAGGATGGGCTTGCGCCTACATGCTCCCATTGAGGACATTCACGTCAGAATAGCACGGCAGGACAGGATGCGCCGCTCCACCGGAGGCGGGCAGGGCCGTGGCAACTATGGGAGAGAGAGATGCAAGACCCCTTCGTCGTCCGCCGCGAGGCGCATATCGCGGCGCCGCCGGCCGCGGTGTTCGCGTTGATGACCGACCCGGAAAAGATCCTGCGCTGGATGGGAACGGAGGCGCAGGTCGAGCCGCAGCCCGGCGGGCTCTATCTCGTCAACGTTACCGGAGCCCGCTTTGCACGCGGCTCGTTTCGTGAGGTGGTGCCGGTTCATCGCCTTGCCTACAGCTTCGGCTGGGACGGCAGCGAGGTGGTGCCGCCGGGGTCGAGCCTGGTCGAGATCGATCTGATCGAGCAGGGAGGCGGAACGCTGCTGCGGCTCACCCATAGCGGCCTGCCGAGCGCCGAGCAATGCGCCGGCCATGCGGAGGGCTGGGCACATTATCTCGGACGGCTGACCGAGGTCGCTGCCGGGGGTGATCCGGGTCCCGACCCTTTTTACGGCAGGACATGAACAATTCTTGCGGGCGGCGGGGGCGTCTCTGAAGGCGCTTGACGTTGCGACAACAGCGGTCGGCGAGCGCTCAGACCGGCCGTGCGGAAGCGCTTCTTTTTCTCCCGCAAACATGAACGCGCAGTTCATCTCCAGTTCAATTTGGCGGTCATAAGCTGTGGACGGCTGGATTGAAATGGAGTTCTCGATGAAGGCACTTTCTATCGCGGCTGCCTTGCTCGCTGGCAGCCTCTCGTTCGGCACAGCGCAGGCGATGCCGATGGGGACAATCAATGTCCAGAGCAATATCACAACGGTCGACTACGCGTGCGGTCGCGGCTGGCATCTGACGCGCTGGGGCGAATGCCGGCGAAACTGGCGCCGCCCGCCGCCGGTCGCTTTTTACGGTGGCCCGCCGCGAGGGGGCTGGGAACGGCGTCACCGGCATTGGGATGGCCCGCGCTGGCGCCATGAGCGGCGTTGGGATCGCGACCGCCGTTGGCGGGATGATGACTAAGGGTCTCGCTTAGATGGACGAAGGCCGGAGCGATTTTCGCCCGGCCTTTTCTGATGAGACAGGTTCGCCGACGCTGAACGGCAGCGTCCTCCCGATTTGTCCGATACGGTCAGATCCTGCTGACGAGCCAGTACTTGTCGTCGATCAGCTCCTCGAGTTCGACGGGATCCTTGACGCCGAATTCGAACCATTCGACGAGTTCCTTCGCCTTGCGGCTGCTCTCCTCTGCCGTCAGCTCGACCTGATATCTTTCGCACCATCGACGAAGGATCGACGTCAGCAGCGTCATGTCATTCCCATCCAGCGGATCTTTCGGCCAGAAAATCGTACCCATCGCACCCCTCAATCACACGATGACGACCGACCTTATAATGGAATCAAAGCCGTGCAAGTTTAAAGTGTTTATTTTTCGTTTTCCACCGCGGTGAATGGTTTTCGACAGGGATGCGGACGGCCTTTGCGGGCGACAGGCTGAGTCGCTGGAAACGTCCTCGCGATCACCCCGGGGATGTCCTTGTGGACGTCCACGTGGGCGTGCGATGTTAAGCGATGGATCTGCCATCTCCCCTTGCCTGGCTGGTTGACGAGGCTGGAGCCTCGCCTGGTCCCGAACGGTTTCTGGCCGAACTCGGGCGCCGGCTGCTGGCCGACGGACTGCCGCTTTCCGGCGGCACGCTGACGCTTTCGGTGCCGCATCCGATCATTGCGCGGCGCACCTGGCTGTGGCGGGCCGAGACCGGTGCTGTCATCGAGGCGCTGGCCTTTGCCGCGGCTCCGCAGAGCGAGGCCGGGCGCGACTGGCTGACCGCGCTCGGGCCGGTATGGGAGGAGCCAATAGGGCCTTCGCAGGATAGTCCCATGCTCGGCTGGGCGGGTATCGACAACGGGGCAGGGGGCGGCGCATTCGCTCCGGCCGAAGCCGACCGGCTGCGCGAGGTTGCGCGTTTTGCCGCTGCACCGCTCGCAGCGCTGGTGGCGCGGGAGGCGCGGGCAGCCCTGCTCGAAGCCTATCTCGGCCGGCGTAGTGCCGCCCGGGTGCAGGCCGGCGAGCTTGCCCGCGGCACCGGCGAGACCATACGTGCCGCTCTTCTCTGCGCAGATCTGCGCGATTTCACCGCGCTTTCGGAGGTGACGGAGCCGCACGCGATGATCGCGACGCTCGACGCATGGTTCGACCGCATCGCAGGCGCGGTGCACGCCTTCGGCGGCGAGGTGCTGAAATTCATCGGCGACGGCGTGCTGGCGATCTTTCCGGTCATGGGCGCTTCCGACGATGCGGGAGGGGTGAGCCACGGAGACCGGGAAGCCTGCGAGGCAGCCCTCAGGGCGGTTGCTGCCAGCCGTGCCGGCATGGCCCATCTCGACCAGATACGCCAGGCGCAGGGGCTGGCGCCGCTGCCCTTCGGCGCGGCGCTGCATTTCGGCGAGATCCTGTGGGGCAATATCGGCGCAGCCGACCGGCTGGACTTTACCGCCATCGGCCCCGCCGTCAATCTCGTCAGCCGGCTGGAAGGGCTCTGCAAACCGCTCGGCCGAAGCGTGCTGATCTCGGGCGCGGTTGCAGCGAATACGGCGACGGCCCTGATGCCGCTCGGAGAGCACAGCTTGCGCGGCATTGCCCAGCCTTGCGCGGTCTTCACCTTGCCGGAGAATTGAGCCGCAAGGCAGGGTGCCGTGAGCGGCCTTCGTTTATGCAAAGAAATCTTTGCAAAGATATGTTTGCAATAGTAGGCTGCCGGCATGAAAAATCCGCGCTCGCAGCCTGCCCACTCAGTCACCGCACCCCGCACCCTCAGCCGGGTCGTGCCCGATCCGACCGCGCTGAAAGCGCTGACGCATCCTGTCCGGCTGAGCATGCTGGGCATGCTCAGGATCGATGGGCCTGCCACGGCGACGCAGCTGGCAGTGCGGCTGGGCTTAAACAGCGGCGCGACCAGCTATCACCTGCGCCAGCTTGCCCAATACGGTTTCATCGAGGAAGCGCCGCATGCTTCACGGCGCGACCGCTGGTGGCGCGCCAGCCACGAGCTCACCTCGGTGCCGGCAAGCGAGGCCGAGGGTGAAGCGCTCGATCTCGACATCGCCTTCAACCAGGCTGCACTCTCGCTGCAGGTCGGCCAGATGCAGCAGGCGCTGGAGGAATATGCCGAGCTGCCGGCTGAATGGCGCAAGGCGACGGCTGCCGACGACATCATCATCCCGATGACGGCGGCACAGGCCGAGGCCCTGACGAAACGGCTGAGCGACATCATCCTGGAGGCGATGCGGGCGGCCCCGCCGCTCGGGGAGGCGGCGTCGCAGGAATCCGGCATGGTTCCCTTCTATGTCATGTTGCACGCCTTTCCCTATCCGGGCCGCGTTCCGCATCGCGAAGGGGAGGATAAACCGTGAGACTGGGCGGGCCGTTCCTGGCGCTCGCGGCTGCCGAGACATTCTCGCTCTCCGGCACGCGGCTTTCGACCATCGCTATTCCCTGGCTGGTGCTGAGCACGACTGGCAGCCCGGTGCTGACAGGCCTGACGGCAATGATGGAGATGCTGCCCTATGTCATCGCCAAGGCGCTCGGCGGACCGCTGATCGACCGCGCCGGCGCCAAGAGCATCGCCATCATCTGCGACACGGCTTCGGTGCTCGTGGTCGCTCTGGTGCCGCTTCTCGATCTCTTCGGCATGCTTGGCATGCCGGTGCTGCTGCCGCTCGTCTTTGCCATGGGCGTGCTGCGCGGCCCCTCCGATGCGGCCAAGCAGGCGATGGTTCCCGATATCGCCACACTCGCCAATGTACCGCTCGAACGAGTGACCGGCGTTGCGAGCGCCATCGAGCGGCTGGCCTCGACGGCGGGCGCGGCCGGCGCCGGCGCTTTGATCGGGCTGATCGGCCCGGGCCAGGCGCTGCTCGTCAATGCCGCCACCTTCGCCGCCGCTGCGCTGATCGTTGCCGCGGGCATACCCGGGACGCGACGCGCGCCTGCGCCCGAAACTCGACCGGTCGAACGGGCGTCCTATCTCGAGGATCTACGCGAAGGCTGGCGCTTTCTGCGCGGCGATGCCGTGCTCGTCAGCATCGTCGCTATGGTGGCGGTCACCAATCTCTTCGACCAGGCCTATCATGCCGTGCTGCTGCCGGTCTGGACACGGGATGCCGGCCATGGCCCGGAGCTGCTCGGTGCGATGTTCGCCGCCTTCGCCGGCGCCTCGATCGCAGGCGCGGCGATTGCCGCGGCGATCGGCGAGCGCATGCCGCGACTGATGGTCTATACGGTGGCCTTCCTCCTGACCGGCTTTCCGCGCTTTCTCGTTCCGGCGCTGGACGCGCCCATCGGCCTCGTCTTTGCGACGCTCGCCATCGCAGGATTCGCGTCGGGCTTCCTCAACCCGATCCTGTCGGCGGTCATCTTCGAGCGCATCCCCAAGCCGCTGACTGGCCGCGTCACCGCATTGAACACAGCCCTCTGCTTCGCCCTCATCCCCTTCGGCGGCCTCGCCGGCGGCGCGCTGATCAGCGGGCTCGGCCTTGCTGCGGCGCTGTTCCTGATGGGGATTGCCTATCTCGCGGCAACGCTTGCGCCGCTGGCGCTGAAGAGCTTTCGCGGGTTTGACAGGGCCTCGCCTGAAGCGTCCAGCTCTAGCCGTGGCCAAGCTCCTCAACCATCAGGTCGATGAAGCGGCGGACAGGTGGTTCCAGCAGGCGCTTGTCGGGATAGAGCGTGACGATCTTTGCGTCGTCGGTTTCGAGGTCGGCCAGGATCTGCCGAAGGCGGCCGGCAGCGAGATCGTCGGTGACGAGAAAATCGGGTAGCAGCGCGATGCCCAGCCCCGCCAGGGCGGCGTCGCGGATCGCCTCGCCGCTGTCGAGCCTCAGGCGGCTGCGGCCTTGCGCCTTGATCCAGGAACCGCCTTTCCCGCGAAAGCGCCAGCCCTGCCTTTGATTGCGGCCGGCGAAGATCAAGCAGTCATGGACCGCGAGATCGTCGATATCGCGCGGCTCGCCGCGCTCGGCAAGGTAGGACGGTGAGGCGCAGAGGCGCGCCTTGTAGGTGGCGATCACGCGCGAGACCAGGCGGGTGTCCGACACCGTCGCCGTCGCGCCGATCCGGATCGCCAGATCGAAGCCTTCCTCGACAATGTCGGCCAGGCGATCAGTGAAGCTCACTTCGACCTGGATGTCGGGCCAGGCCCGAAGATATTTTTCAAGCAAAGGCAGCACGACGAGCCGCCCGAAAGCATCGGGAACGGCAAGCCGGAGAACGCCTCGCGGCGTGCTGTTCTGCCCCGCCACGCTCGCTTCCGCCTCGTCGACCGATACAAGGATCTGCAGCCCGCGCTCGTAAAACATCCGGCCTTCGTCGGTCAGGCTCAACGTCCTCGTCGTGCGGTTGAGCAGGCGCGCGCCGAGCCGGTCTTCAAGGCGGATGACAGCCTTGCCTGCCGCCGAACGCGAGAGGCCCATGGCCTGGCCGCCGGCGATAAAGCTTCCGGCATCGACGACGGCCATGAAGATCAGAATATCGTTCAGGTTCGTACGCGGCATCAGGCAACTCGAGCGGTTCGGCTACATCAATAAGTCGGGCAGTCATGGGATCGTTCAAGGCCCGGACCATCAACGCCCATCGCGGCAGTAAGGTCCCCACGCTTCGCTTCTATGTAGACGTCCCTTCGCCAATCAACCTGCTATAGCAGCCATCGCACCGGATCGCAGGTTGAAGATGGGCCCTGGAAAGCCGGACTACAGCATATCGCCGAGACTCCAATGGTTGTTCCATCGGACGTCGATTTCGTCGTCGACATTCTGATATCTGATGTCGGTGGAGAGGCGCAGCCGTCGGCTACGGTCCTGGTTGGTGGTCGAGGCGTGGATCATGTAGGGCGAGTGAAGCACCACGTCGCCGGCCTCGTAATCAGCGGCGAGCCAGCGGGTGTCGAAGCGCGCCGCCATATCGGGCAGGTCCTTCGAGATCCAGCCGCCTTCGGCCATGTGGTGGTTATAGGCGCTGATCCGCTCTTCCGCAGAAAGATCGCCGCTTGTGGCCTTGAACTCGGCTTCCATCTTGACGCCCAGGGCGTGCGAACCTTCGAGGTAGACCAGGCCACCCATCTCGGCGGGGATATCGCCGATCGGAATCCAGGCCGTTACCAGGCGGCTGGTGCCGCCACGGAGATAGACGAGATCGTAGTGGGCGGGTGTGGCCGTCGGCGATCCCGGCTGGACGAAACGCATGATCTTGCGCTTGTGGAGATAGGAGATACCCTGCAGGAAATCGTCCATGAAGCGGGCGAGTGGCGGTTGCGCGCAGAAGCCTTCATAGGCGGCGGAGCGGACGAGCGACATCAGGCGCCTGTCCGCCAGGCTTTTGTCGAAGCCACCGGCAGACGCCAAGCCCAGCGAAAAATCGCTTCCAGGCTCGACCAGCCCGGTTTCGGCGAGGCGTTCGAAGACCCAGCGGCGGAAATCGATCACATCGGCCCGCGGCAGAAGGCCTTTCAGCCAGACATAGCCATCGTCCTGGTAGCGGCGGCGGATGGCGTCGATGCCGATGCCGGGATCGGTCGGCGCGAGCCAACCGATCCGCTCCGCGGGCAAGCTTCTGCCATTTGCGGCAAGAGGAAATTCCATCTTGCGAGCTTGCATGACCTCCGCAGCAATTGACATTTCACTCCTCCGTCGTTTGAGTTGACTTGTCATCAATTACCTGATCCGGCATGCCAACCGACATAGAGAAAATTTATAGCTGGACTTTTCGCTCACCATGAGAGACGCCGAGGCCATCTATAGAACGCCGCTCGGTGCGGCCGGCGGACTGGCAGTCACCGGCAGCGGCAGGCAGCATGCCCGCCGTGCGGTGACGGACCGGAAACTACCGAGTTTCGCCGTCGTCCTGGTGGAGCGGGGACAGGGTTGGCTGGATACCGCCGCCACCGGCCGCATGAGCCTGACCGGACCTGCACTGTTCTGGCTGTTTCCCAACCGCGTGCATTCCTATGGCCCCGACGAAGGCGGCTGGGACGAGCGCTGGGCGCTTTTCGAAGGGTCGTTCACGCGGGATTTCGTGAGGCTGAGGATCATCGCGGAGCGACATCCCGTTGTGGCCCTGCATCATCTCGACGAGGTGGTGCGGCTCTTCGGCAAGCTTCATGCCGATCTGCTTGACGACACCAACCTCGGGCAGGCGTCGGCGGCATTGATGCTGCATCGCATCGTTATATCAGCCGCCAGACAGGCAAGCGGCGCGGCTGATCGACGCCAGGAAAGGCTAGATATGGCCGACATCGTGGAAACGCTACGGCGGCGGGCGATGCAACCGTTGGACCTCGCAGCCTTTGCCGCCGAGCACGGCATGTCTCCGGCCACGCTGCGCAGGCGGTTCACGCTCGAAACCGGACTGCCTCCCAAGGCATTTCAGCTTCGGGTGCGCATGGACCATGCCAAACAACTACTGGCAACCACCGACGAAAAGATCGAAACGGTGGCCGCCATGATCGGCCTGGATGACCCGTTTTATTTTTCGCGGGTCTTTCACGAACGTGAGGGCTGCAGCCCTCGCGAATTCCGTGCGAGATATCCGCGGGTTTGAGAGCCGACAACCGTGGCCGGGGTGCAGCGCCAGCCGAGCGCCGGGGCGATGTGGGTCAGGCTCGCTTCGATGAGTTTTCTCGTCGATGAAGCCGATCTTGTCACCCTCGTCGTTGCCGTGCCGAAATGGGCGCGGTCGCGGTCGTCGACCAGCGCGAAGATGGCGGCTGCCCCAGACGCTTGGCTGGCGTATCCCGTGTTCACGAAGTCATGTATGATAATGGGGCGTTAGAGACGATCTTTCATCGCGTAGGGAAAATTTCGCCGCACCACCAATTGCAGGTCCGATACCGGGTGGTTTCGTTGTCCAATGCATGAACGTCCGGCTTCGCTCATTCGCGAAGCTCCGGGCGGGGAGGGGAAAATGACGTCCAGCGCATCGAACGCCGATCTTGCGCCGTCGAGACCGTCCATCGTCCATGCTGCGGTTCAATTGGGACTTGTCGCCCTTCTGGTCTATGTCTGTGCCAGGGTCATGTTGCCCTTCATGGGCATTCTGCTTTGGTCGGTGATCCTGGCGGTCATGCTTCATCCCTTGCATCTGCGCCTGTCCGGCCGGATCGGCAATCGCTGGTCGGCATTTCTCATCGGGATGGTCGGCGTTGCCGTCGTGCTGGTGCCGATGTTCGTCGTCGTCACATCGCTTGGATCTTCCATTTATTCGCTTGTTTCCGGCTTGCAGAACCACAGCCTGACAATTCCGCCGCCTCCCACGTGGCTTGCCGACCTGCCGGTGGTCGGGGCGAAGCTCTCGGAGGGCTGGTCGCTCACTGCCGCCAACCTGCCCTCGGCGCTCCGTCAATACGGTCAGATGCTGAGCAAACCTGCCGCCTGGCTCGCATCTTTCGCCGGAGGCCTCGCCGCCGGTGGCCTATCCTTCGTTCTTTCCATCGCGATCGCCGCCGTGCTTGTCGCCTATGCCAAGGGTGCTGCGGCATTCGCCCTCAGTCTGCTGGAGCTCGTCACCAACAGCAAGGCGCGGGGTGCCCGGCTCATCCATCTGACTGCCACAACGATCCGGGGCGTGGCGGTCGGCGTGGTCGGCGTGGCGGTGATCCAGTCGATGCTCGTTGGCGTTGGCTTCTTCGCCATCGGCGTTCCGGCGGCCGGCGCTCTGACGCTCGTCACGTTTCTCTTGGCAGTCGTACAGATACCGCCGCTGCTGCTGACGCTGCCCGTCATGGCCTATGTCTTTGCCACGGAGGCAACAACACCGGCAATCATCTTCGCCATATGGTCCTTGATCGCCGGGCTGAGCGACAATTTGCTCAAACCCTTGATGCTCGGCCGTGGATCGGACGTGCCAATGCCGGTCATTTTGGTCGGTGTCATCGGAGGGATGATAGCCGACGGCCTTCTCGGTATATTTGTTGGCCCCGTGCTGCTGGCCGTCGGCTTCGTGTTGCTGATGGAATGGCTGCATCAGCGCCCGGCCGAGGACGGACCCCGGATCGAAGGTCCGGCCCCATGATTACAGTTATTAGCCTCGGCTTGCTTGCGATGTCGATATGCCTCGCACTGCAGGCACTCGCTTCAGTGCTGGCCGCGCGTTATTTTGCTCACGCGCGCACGCAACCGATGGGCCGAAAGCCCTGGCGAAGGATCTTCCTGCAATTCTCGGTTCTGATGATCGTGCTCATGCTGGGCAATATCTTCCAGGTCGTTTTCTGGGCGCTTTTATATCGTGCGCTCGGCGCCTTCGAGGACTTCGAGACGGCCATGTATTTTTCCGGCGTCACCTTCACGTCGCTTGGTTATGGCGACGTGGTGCTTGACGGCCGTATCCGGCTGCTTGGGCCGCTGCAGGCAGCCAATGGGCTCATGATGTTCGGGATCACAACGGCCCTGTTTTTCTCGGCTATCCAGCACGCCACGGGCAAATTGGCCGTGGCACATCGAACGGCGCATGAGCCCTAATGCATGTCGCCTAAAAGTGTGCAGCGGTTTTGGGACAACGACATGCATATAAACGAAGATCTAAAGCGCGTCGCGACGCGCTTTAGAGTGCTGGAGCCTTGCCGACGAATACGCCTTGCCCGGGACATCAGCGCCAACCCATCGCAGGCGCGACATGGGTCAGGATCGCTTCTATGACATGGGCGTTGTATTCGACGCCGAGCTGATTGGGGACGGTGAGCAGCAGCGTGTCGGCTTCGGCGATCGCCTCGTCTTCGGCGAGCTGCTTAATCAGGGCATCGGGTTCGGCGGCATAGCTGCGACCGAAGATTGCGCGGGTCTTCTCGTCGATGAAGCCGATCTTGTCCTCACCGTCGTTGCCGTAGCCGAAATAGGCGCGGTCGCGGTCGTCGACCAGCGCGAAGATGCTGCGGCTGACCGAGATGCGCGGCTGGCGCTCGTGGCCGGCTTCTTTCCAGGCCGCGCGGTATGCCCGGATCTGGTCGGCCTGCTGGACGTGGAAGGGCTCTCCCGTCTCATCGTCCTTCAGCGTCGAACTCTGCAGGTTCATGCCGAGCTTGGCCGCCCAGACGGCGGTGGCATTCGAGCTCGCGCCCCACCATATCCGCTCGCGCAGTCCCTCGGAATGCGGCTCGAGGCGCAAGAGGCCGGGCGGATTGGGAAACATCGGCCGCGGGTTCGGCTTGGCAAATCCTTCGCCGCGCAGCACTTCCAGGAAGACTTCGGCATGGTGGCGAGCCATGTCGGCCTCGCTCTGGCCTTCGGGCGGGGCGTAGCCGAAATGGCGCCAGCCATCGATCACCTGTTCGGGCGAACCGCGGCTGATGCCGAGCTGCAGGCGGCCGCCGGCGATGAGGTCGGCCGCACCGGCATCTTCGGCCATATAAAGCGGGTTCTCGTAGCGCATATCGATGACGGCGGTGCCGATCTCAATCCGGTTGGTTCTAGCACCGACGGCTGATAGCAGCGGGAAGGGTGCGGCCAGCTGTCGGGCGAAATGATGCACGCGAAAATACGCCCCGTCAGCCCCGAGCTCCTCGGCCGCCACCGCAAGCTCGATCGACTGCAGCAGCGCATCGCCGGCGGAGCGCGTCTGCGATTGGGGCGAGGGCGTCCAGTGCCCGAACGAGAGGAAACCGATCTTCTTCATACCGATGCCGCACCTTGATCCGTTGTGTCTGGGGTCGATGGGTCATCGCACAATTTCGGCCCGAAAGACAATCGGAACCGGATGAGTTCGGCGTATCACTTCTGCGGCATTGGCCTGCCATCCGCCGCTATAACCGACAGAGAGATTGTTACGGCCGCGCTAAACCCCTGACATAAACGCGTGTTACAGCCTCCGCCGGCTGCGGCGTGAGCATGGAGTTTTGATGGACCAGCGCAGGGGCTCCTCATTCGAGGAAATCGACGTCGTCGCAAATTACCGGTATCGTCCGCCTTATCCCGATGCCGTCTTTCGAAAGCTTCTGGCGATAGCTCCGCGGTCGGAGCATCTGCTGGATATCGGTTGCGGACCGGGAAAAATCTCCCGCCCGCTGTCAGGTTCGTTTGCGAGTGTCACAGCGGTCGATCCCTCCGCGCATATGATTGTGCTGGGCAGATCGCTGCCGGGTGGCGGCGCTGAGAATATCCGCTGGATAGAAAGTTTCGCCGAGAATTTCCCGACCGATGGCCAGCGCTTCGATCTGACGGTCGCAGCAGCCAGTATTCACTGGATGGATCATGCCAGGCTGTTTCCGCATCTTCTGGCGAGTGCCGCGCCAGGTCACGTCATGGCGGTGGTTTCCGGCGACGACCCGTTCGAGCCTGCGTGGCTATCGGATTGGCATTCATTCCTGGGGAAGTGGGTTTCTGAGGTGACCGGCCAGCCTTTCGATCACAGCAGATGGTCCGAGGGCATGCGAAGCTACCAGAGCTATCTTGACCTGCATGGCAGCGAGGACTTCATATCGGAGCATCCCTTCGAGCAGAGCGTCGAGGATTTCGTCTCCTGCCAGCATTCGCGCGACACCTTCGCACCTTCGAAACTTGGCGATCGTATCGCGACCTTCGACACGGAACTCTCTGAATTGCTACGCGCCTATTCGAATGATGATCGGTTGAGCTTTGTCGTATGCACCAGGATTGTCTGGGGCGAAATCAAGCTGATCTGAGAAGACACGATGTTTGGATTGGGCGTACGGCTTGCTCCCTCTTCTCCCCAGCGGGGGTCCGAAGGACGGGTCGAGACCCGCGGCTCGACCCCGGTCGGTGGCCCGAAGGGTCGGATGAGGGGGCCGCACGGCAGGCCAGTCATTATTGCCCTTCGCTTACGCTCCGCGCATTCGCGGCTTCGCCGCTCACCCCCTCATCGCCTCGCTATCGCTCCGGCACTTCTCCCCGCTGGGGAGAAGAGATTCGTCGCAGCGCAGTGCCCTCTCTCATCCCCGGTCGCGGGCCATGTGTGAGGCCCGCGACCGGATTCTAATCGGCGTCCCTACCGCGCAGCTTGAAACGCGACCTGGCCGTTGTTCAGGAAGCAGGTCTTGTCGAATAGCTTCAGGTCCAGCGGGTTCGGCAGCCTGATATCGGCGATATCGGGCAAGGGTCTCTCGGATCGCTCGTAGGATCGGTCGATCTGGGAGATGAAGACGATGATCAGGCCGCGCTCGCGGGCGAACGCCTTCAGGGTGCGGACCTGGACGGAGAGTTCGGGATTCTCCCGTTTCTGATCGAGCAGTTGGAGATAGTCGATGACGACGAGGGTGCCGCGCGGGGCTGAGGCCAGTTTTTCCGCGATGTAGCCGGCGCTGATGGCGTCGGAGCCGTCGAATTCAAACAGGTGTTCGAATTGCGCCCGATCTACGCCGATGGCGCGAAAGCGATCCTCGACGTTTTCTTCCGTATATTCCAGCGAGAAGAACACACCGGGACGGCCCGATTTCATCGCCTCGACGGCCAGTTCGAGGCCCATCAGGGTCTTGCCGTGGCCGGGTCGGGCGCCGACGAGCAGGAGATCGCCGGGCAGCAATTGCTGAAACAGCTTGCCGGCGGGTGCTTCCGCCGCTGCTTTTGCCGCAAGCAGGCTCCAGCCGCCGTAGCCTTCTTCCAGGGCTATGCGGTCGAGCGCCTGGTGCAAGGGTATGTTATCGGCTCGGGAGAGCTTTCTGGCTTTACGCTTCAGGTGATAGATAGGCGCAGACATCTTCATTCATAAACCTCCTATTGCGAGCGGTTTTCGCAATCCCTCCTTATGCAAGATGCTCGAACAGTCGGTTCGGTTTCAAGTGGCCCCACATGAAGTCTGCTTTCCCGATGGAGGGGGGAGGCGTGGGCTGCGCCAGAATCAGATCATAGCGCAGGAACGGCCGGGCGAAAATCGCCAGCGTCGAGTCAGGGCGAAAAGCCGTGCTTCCCGCCCACCGCCGCTTGCTCATCGATTTCCTCAAGCAAAAGCAGAGGGAATTGCCGTAAGCGGCTGAGCGGGAGTCGGTTTCGGGCTCGAGGACACGGCGGCTTCAATAATAGGCCGATTTAAACGGGGTCACAGCGGCACCCATGGCCGAGGCGTCGCTTGCGATTTCGGAGATCACAAGCTTCGGGCGTGGGCGCGGCACGCCGTAGCGGGGGCGGTCGTAGATCTCGGTCCGGTCTATCAGCATCTGCGCCAGGGCGTAAGGGACCTGGCCGCCGAAGATGATCGACTGCGGGTCGTAGATCGCCCAGATCGCATTGATGAGGCGGTTATAGGCCGGCGTCACCTCATCAACCCACTCTGTCACTCCCGGCCATTTCCGATCGAAATGCTTGCGCATATAGCTGATCGAGGGAACGTCGACGCCGTTGCGGTTGAGTTTTTCGATCAGGTACTGCAAGGCCGGCCGGCGCTTGTTTTCCTCGGCGTCGTAGATGCCCGAGAATTCGCCGGCATTGCCGATACCGTTATGCAGGAGTTCGCCGTTGGTGATCAGGCCGCCGCCGAAGCCGTAATTGAAGCTGAGATAGGCGAAGTGCTTCATGTAACGGCCGACACCGAACATGGATTCGGCGATGGCTCCCGTCTTGGCGCCGTTGTGCACCCAGACCGGCTTGTTGAAAAATTCCGACAACAGCGGGCCGAGCTCGATCAGCGACCATTCATGCAGTGGGAGGGGCGCATTGAAGCGGGTGCCGCTGACGTGAAAGCCGGCAATGGCAAAGCCGATGCCGAAGAAGGCCTCTTCGGAAAGATTGTTCGCCCTCTGGTGCTCGATCAGCTGCTCGCGAACGAGATCCAGCGCCTGGGCCATGGTGCGTTCGCGCAGGGCGATGCTGCTTTCGGCCAGCACATTGCCCGATATATCCATCAGGCAGATGCCGATCACGTCGGTGTTGACAGAGATGCCGCAGGAATAGGCGTAGCGGCCGTCGAGCCTAAGCGTCGGGCTCGGCTGGCCGCGGCCGGCGCCGGGCTTCGGCGAGCCGAAGGAAACGATGCCGCGCTCCTCCAGCTGGTCGATGATGCGGTAGACGGACTGCTGGGTGAGATCGGTGTGGGCGGTGACTTCCGACCGGGAAAGGCCGGGATTGCGCCAGATCAGCTTCAGCAGGTCGCGCTCGTTCGAGGAGACGACGCCGCCGCCTTCGCGCAGGAAGCGCGGCGCGATCAGCGGCTCCGGAAAATAGGCCATATCAAACACCTCCTTTCGTCAAAAATTACTATCGAGGTGTAGTAATTATTGTTGTCTTCCTGGCCACTTAGCTCATTTACCCTATAGCAGCAGCCTCGTCCCACGACAAGAGTCATGTGTGCGTCACCAAATTGTTACACACTGTGTGTAGTAAATCGCCGTCACGGTGCTGGGCATGAACCCGGCTATCAAAACAGGCGAGGGCAAGATGAAGATTTCCATTCTCGCGGCTGCGGCCGCGCTGATGGCGGGCGCGTGTTCCGCGCAGGCCGCCAATATCGAATTCTGGTACGGCAATACCGGCGTTGTCGAAAAGGCGATCCAGGACCAGTGTAAGGCGTTCAATTCAGCGCAGAGCGAGCATCACATTTCCTGCGTCGGCCAGGGCAGCTATGAAGTGTCGATGCAGAAGGCGATCGCCGCTTTCCGGGCTAAAAACCATCCCGTTCTCATCCAGTTCTTCGATGCCGGCACGCTCGACCTGATGCTGTCGGATGCCGTCGTCCCGGTTCAGGACGTACTGCCCGAGGTCAAGTGGGACAATTACATCGCCGGGGCGCGCGCCTATTACGAAACATCCGGCGGCAAGCTTTTCGCGCAGCCTTACAATTCCTCGACGCTGCTGTTCTACACCAACAAGACCGAGCTTGAGAAAGCCGGCGTCACCAAGACGCCGACGACCTGGGAAGAGATCATCGAGGCCGCCCGCAAGCTGAAGGCTTCAGGCCATGAATGCCCCTTCACCACCGACGGCGATACCTGGCGCGTGCTGGAACAGTTCTCGGCCCGTCACGGTCTGCCGATCGCCTCCGAGCATAATGGCTATGACGGCCTCGACGCCGAATATGTCTTCAACACCACCTTTGCCGCCAAGCATCTCCAGAACCTGGTCGACTGGCGCAAGGAAGGTCTCGTCAAGCTCGGGACCGATACCAAGGCCGGCAATTTCACCGCCGCCTTTAACACCGGCGAATGCGCGATGATGGAGAATTCGTCGGGCTCCTACACCGCGTCCGCCAAGGCTTTCGACGGCAAATACCAGATCACTGTCGGCATGGCGCCGATGTATGAGGGTCATGAGCGCCACAACACGTTCGTCGGCGGCGCCTCGATCTACATCATGAAGGGCCACGATAAGGCCGAGGTCGAAGGCGCCAAGGCCTTCCTCGATTTCCTGCGCCGTCCCGAACAGCAGATGTTCCTGACCGCCGCCACCGGCTACGTGCCCGTCACCAACGATGTGATGGATGCGATCGCCAAGAGCGGCGAAGCGAACGCGCCGAAATATGCAACAGCCGCCGTCGGCATCGAGTCGATGAACCAGCCGCGCACGCCCGATACCCGCGGCATCCGCCTCGGCTTCTACGTGCAGTTCCGCCAGGTATTCATGGAAGAAACCCAGAAGGCATTCGCCGGCCAGCAGACCATGCAGATGGCGCTCGACAATGCCAAAAAGCGCGGCGACGAGCTGCTGCGCCGCTTCGAGCAGACCTACAAGGGCGTGAAGCTGCCCTGATCGCAAGCTAATCCAACCCCACGCACGGGCGCTCGAAGCGCCCGTGCGTCAGGCACGGGGCGTTCTCGGCTCGCCCCGTGCCTCTCTTCCAATCCAGGATGCTGCCATGACGTCGGAATCTTCGCTCTTCAACCACCGCTGGCTGCCGCTTCTCCTGGTAGCGCCGCTGATGTTGCTGATCGCGCTGTTCTTCTATGTGCCTGTTTTTCAGGCCTTTTACTGGTCGTTCTTCCTGGAGCGCCCATTCGGCGGCGGTTCGATGTTCGTCGGCTGGGATAATTTCGCCCGCGTGCTGTCCGATCCCGAATTCTGGGAGGCCGGCTGGCGTACCGTCATCTTCATGGTGACCGCCTCATCGCTGGCGGTGCTGATTCCGCTGGTCCTTGCGGTCGCGGCCGACCGGAAGATCCGCCTGGCGCTGCCGGCGCGCAACGTGCTGGTCTGGCCGAAGGGGGTGGCGGGCGCTTCGATCGGCGTCGTCTTCGCCTTCATCTTCAATCCCTTCGTCGGCATCCTGGCGCCGCTCAACAGCGCTTTTCCCGGCATATGGGCGCCCGGCATCGACGGCACGGATGCCTTCATCACGCTGATTGCAGCCCATGTCTGGGGCGGCATCCCGTTCAATTTCGTCATCTTGCTCGCCGGCTTGCAATCGATCCCGAAGACCATGCACCAGGCAGCGGCGATGGACGGGACCGGGCCGTGGCGGCGCATCTTCGACGTGCAGCTGCCTCTTATCATGCCGCAGCTCTTCCTGACGCTGGTGCTCGAGTTCACCGAGAGCGTCACCTCGGCCTTCGCGCTGATCGATACGATCACCAAGGGCGGTCCAGGCGGCTCGACGACTTTGCTCGTCTACAAGATCTATACCGACGGCTTCACAGGCTACGACCTTTCCGGCGCCTCGACCCAGACGGCGATCCTGATGGTCTTCGTCGTCCTCCTCACCGCCGCCCAGTTCCTCTTCCTCGGCCGGCGCATCAATTACGAGCGGTGACCCATGATCGAAAACGCACGTTCCCTCAACATCGCAGCCAGCTTCATCCTCGTCGTCGGCATCGTCTATATTCTCGGGCCGCTCTACCTGACGCTTGCGACCGCCTCGCAGTCCTATGAATTCATGCTGCGCAACGGGCTTGCCTGGTATCCCGGCACCGCGCTTTTTTCCAATATGGCGCGGGTTTTTGCCGAGACGCATATCCCGATCCAGATGGTCAACAGCATGCTGACCGCCTTCAGCGTCGCGATCTTCACCTGCATCCTGTCGTTCCTGTCGGCCTATGCGATCGTCTATTTCCGCATTCGCTGGGCGGGCGTTGTCTTCGCGCTCATTCTCGCGACCATCATGCTGCCGCTCGATATCCGCGTCATCACCACCTATCAGGTGGCCTCGAACGTGTTTTCGCCGCTGAATGCTCTGCTTGACGTTACCGGCCTCAATGATTTGATCGCAAATATCTTCGGTGCGCCGGTGAAGCTCGAATGGAGCGTGCTGAACACGCATCTCGGCCTCGTCGCGCCGCTTGTGGCGCATGGCACCGGCACCTTCCTGTTCCGCCAGTTCTTCCTCACCCTGCCGAAAGACCTTTTCAAGGCGGCGCGCATGGATGGTGCAGGGCCGATCCGCTTCCTGTTCGACATCCTGCTGCCGCTGTCGCGAACGAGCTTCGCCGCGCTTTTCGTGCTCACCTTCCTCAGCGGCTGGACGCAATATCTCTGGCCGCTCGTTGCCGCTTCGACACCTGATATGCAGACGGCCGTCGTCGGTCTTGCGCGGCTCGTTCCCGATGCCGACGGCGAAGTCCCCGATTTCCCGATGATCATGGCCGCTACCGTTATCGTTTCCATCATTCCGCTCGCGATGATCGCGCTCCTGCAGCGCTATCTCGTCCAGGGCCTCGTTCTCACGGAGAAATAGCCATGAACGCCATCGACATGGCCATCCGCGCCGCCGCGGCCAACATCACGCTCTCAGGCGTCAGCAAGGCCTATGACGCCGAGACCATCGTCATCCCGTCGATGGATGTCGAGCTCAGGGCCGGCGAATTCACCGTCGTGCTCGGGCCTTCGGGCTGCGGCAAGTCCACGCTTTTGCAGATGATCGCCGGCCTCGAACGGGTGAGCGGCGGCACGATCGTCATCGGCGGCCGGCAGGTGCAGGATCTGGAACCGAAACATCGCGGCTGCGCCATGGTGTTCCAGAACTATGCGCTCTATCCGCATATGAGCGTCTTCGACAACATTGCCTACAGCCTCAGGGTCGCCGGTATGCAGAAGGCCGAGCGCATCGAGCGGGTCGGGGCGGTGGCGAAGATGCTCGGCCTTTCCGATTATCTCGGCCGCAAGCCCGGACAGCTTTCCGGCGGCCAGCGCCAGCGCGTGGCGATCGGCCGCGCCATCGTGCGCGAACCCAGCGTGCTTCTGTTCGACGAGCCGCTTTCCAACCTCGATGCGCAACTGCGCCACGACATGCGCGTCGAACTCGCCGAACTGCACCGGCGCATCGGCGCCACCACCGTCTTCGTCACCCATGACCAGGTGGAGGCGATGACGCTTGCCGACCGCATCCTCATTCTCAACAAGGGCCGGATCGAACAGTTCGACACGCCGAAGGCGATCTATCACCATCCGGCCTCGGTCTTCGTTGCGAAATTCATCGGCGCGCCGCCGATGAACATCCTGCCGGTCATCGGCGACGGCACGGCGCTCAGGCTCGCCGACGGGCAGGTGGTGGCGCAAGCGCGGCTTACCGGCGCCTATCAGCTCGGCATTCGGCCCGAGGATATCCTCATCGGCGGCACGGCCAACGGACAGGTGGTCAACTCGGCTCTGCGGTTTCGCGAGGATCTCGGCTCGCATTCGATCCTGGCAGCCGAGCTCGGCGGCTCGGTTGTCAGGATCGCGACACCCTTCGGCGTCGAGATACCGGATTACCGCCAGCTCTCTCTCGATTTCCCTGCCTCCCGCCTGCATCTCTTCGATGCGGAAAGCGGCAAGGCCATACCAGGCGCATTCGGCGCAAACTAGAACATTTCCGTATTTTTCTCCGAAACACGGAAACGTTCTATCTCTTTGTTTTAACACAATTCCGGACGCAAAACCGCTGCGCAGTTTTGCTGGAATTATTCTAGAGGAAGCCCCATGAAATACATCGACCACATTGCCGACCCGTCGCGTTCCTGCGCCATCGTTGCCCATCGCGGTGCCTGGCATCAAGCTCCTGAAAACAGCCTTGCCGCGATCGAGAATGCGATTGCCGGTGGCTATGACATCGTCGAGGTGGACATTCGCCAAAGCGCCGACGGCGTGCTGTTTATCCTGCATGACGACACGCTCGAGCGCATGGCCGGCATCGATCGCGTCCCCGAGGAGATGACGATCGCCGAGATCACCAGCCTGCGGCTGCGCATGGCCGATGGCGGGCCGGGCCAGCCGTTCACGAGTGAGACCATTCCGACGCTGGAACAGGTGCTCGAAACCGTGCGTGGCCGCATCTTCGTCGATCTCGATCTCAAGGATCTCGAGATGATGGGCACCGTCGCCGCCAAGGTCAAAGAGATGGGCATGGCCGATCAGGTCGATCTCAAGGCTCGCGCCGGCACGCCGGAGGCGCTAACTTGGCTCGCCAGGCAGCCCGGCATCGATGGCATTCCGTTCATGGGCCAGGCGTTTTTCAGGGTCGGGAGCGCCGAAGAGACCGCCAAGGCAGTCATCGCGGCGCGCCCCTTCATGTGCGAAGCCAAGTTCGATGAGCTTGAGACGCTGGCCGGCCAGCACGAGCGTCTGCGCAACGCCGGAATCTCGCTCTGGGTAAACACGCTTGATCCGGTCTCCTGCTGCGGCTTGACCGACAGTGCGGCACTTGAAGATCCGGATGGAATCTGGGGGCGGATGATGGCGGCCGGCATCAGCGTCATCCAGACCGACCAGCCGGCGGCGCTCAAGGCCTATATCGAGGCGCGCCGCGCATGAGGGAAGTGTCGGACGACATATTCTCCGCCGTGATGGAGGATATGCGCCGGGCGGCGGAGGCAGAGATCCTGCCCCGCTTCCTCGGCGTCACCGCCGAGGGCATTCGCACCAAGACCGCTCCCGACGATCTGGTGACCGATGCCGATCTCGGCGCCGAGCGGCGGCTCACCGAAGCGCTGTCCGCGCACTTTCCCGAGGCATTGCTGGTCGGCGAGGAAGCGGTCTCCGCCGATCCCTCGATTCTGACGCGGCTTGGCGACGCCGATCTCGCCGTCATCATCGATCCTGTCGACGGCACCTGGAATTTCGCTCACGGCCTGCCGCTGTTCGGCATGATCGCGGCGATCGTCTCCGGTGGAGAGACGGTGGCCGGGCTGATCCACTATCCCGTGACCGGCGATTTCCTCGCCGCGCGGCTGGGGCAGGGCGCATGGCACATCGCCCGCGATGGCACCAGGACCCAGCTCAGCGTCACACCGCCAGGGCCGATCGGGGAAATGCACGGCTTCGTGCCGCTGCATATGTTCCCCGCCGAGGAGCAGCCGGTCTACGCTCGGAGCATGCTGCACTTTGCCCGCACGACCACATGGCGCTGCTCGGCTTATGAATACCGGGCGGTGGCAACAGGCGCTATGAGCTTTTCGCTCAACGCCGAGCTCAAACCCTGGGACCACGCCGCCGGCGTGCTGATCCATCACGAAGCTGGCGGCTACGGGGCATTGCTCAGCGGCGAAGCCTATCGTCCTGCGATGACCAAGGGCCGGCTGCTCTTGGCGCCGGATGCCGAGAGTTGGGAAGCGATCCGCCGGAGTTTTACGGAGGGGTGATAGCGGTTGTGGTTCGGCATTGCGCCGGCGTGAAGTTTGGCAGAAGCGCCACCCCACCCTCCGTCATTCCTGTGATAAGCGCAGGAATGACGGAGGAGAGGCAAGCAGCCGTCAGGAATTTGCCAAGCGATTGGGGATGAGTTCGGACTGCATCCAATGCGTTTCACTCTGAATGTGGTTGTCCCGCACATACCTGCCCATCCGAACTGGCATTTCCGCTTCAGGGAACGCATCAGCGATCCGAACGACAAACCCCTCCTGCTTGGTCCTGTCCAGCGGGGCCGCAGTATCCTCGAACAGGCCGGCTTTGTATGGCCCCCGATATAGTGTCGACACCGAAACGATGCTCAGTTCTTCGAACCGGGCCTGCGTCAGATCCCAGGATTGAACTTCGCCGTCGATAATCCACGCAAAGCCGAGGAAGTACGACGGAAGATCATCATAGCCGATCGAGTGCCGGGCATAGAGGTTCTCGCCCACGATGCGTTCGCCATCTGCTAGTTGCGGGCTGATCCCGGCAGCAAAGGCTTTAAGCCAATCGCGCGATGAATGGTAACGGCTATCGGGACTACGGCATGAGACCCGCCCCGATGAATGGTCGTGTTCTCACCCTCCATTTTCTCGGTGATGACAAGATCGCCAATCATCAGCCCGTCAAGCATCACCATGACCTTATCGTCGCTTGTCGCTCCGGGCGAAATCGGTAGGTGATAGGTTCGTGCGTATTTCTTCATGATGATGAAGGCATAGCCGTTGGCGACCGCACAATGCAAGATCGCACCCGTTTGCGGATCGGCATCTTCAGCGGTTGATGCGATGATCATATCCGAACTCAAGCCAAAAGAGAGCCAATGGCCATAAATGCCGGAGAACGAGTCGGTTTTCGCAATGGCGGCGGGCTTTCGTTTGCTATGATGAGGCGGACGGCGAGCGGCGTGAGCCTCCGCACAAGTCCTAGCGTGTCTTCTCATCCTTGGCTGCGGGGCCGTCGCATTGCAACCGAGAAGCTTGGAACATGCGCTACACGTTTGCCATAGGCGATATCCATGGCTGTATCGATCCGCTGAACAGGATGATCGATCGGATCGCGGCTTATGCGCCTGAAGGGACGGTCGTCTTCCTTGGCGATTATATCGATCGCGGGCCCGACGGCAAAAGTGTCCTCGACCGGATCATCGCGGGTCCATCGGACCCGTGGCGATGGATCTGTCTGAAAGGTAATCATGAGGACCTGATGGTCGCTGCCTATGCCGATAGCGACAGCAGAGACGTATGGATCGGCATGGGCATCGGCGGATTTGAAACCGAAATGTCCTATGGCGGCAGAGTTCTGCCCCAGCATCTGCAATGGGCGGCCGATCTTCCCCTCATGCACATTGATCGATATCGCATCTTCGTCCATGCGGGCGTCGATCCAGCATTTCCGCTGGAGCAGCAGAGCGAGCACGATCTTCTCTGGTTACGGTTCCCTCCCGGTGAGTCCAGCGACTATTGGGGCAAGCACCTGGTTCACGGCCATACACCGTCGCTGTCTAACCCGGTGACGACAGGAAACCGCACCAACATCGACAGCGGCTGCGTCTTCGGCGGCAAGCTTTCCTGTGCGGTGTTCGATGACGATATTGCCGGCGGGCCGATCGACTTTATTAAGGTGAGCGCATGAACTTCGGCGTGTCGGTAAGGGTATGAAGCCGGAGATGGCGGAGTGGGAGCATTGCGGAGCGGGGGAGGCCTATCGCCCCGCCATGACTCGTCAGCAGAAAGTTTGGCGAGACGCCACCCCAATCTCCGTCATTCCTGTACTTGTCACAGGAATCCAGCCACGGCGCGTCGGCGCCGTGAATGACTCCCAGAAGGAAGTCGTTCTCCCACGCCCAAGGACTTGGGCGCACTGGATTCCTGTGACAAGCACAGGAATGACGGAGGAGAGATGTGGCGGCATTTAGCACGTCACTGACGACTCAGGCCCCGCCAGCCGGCGGCGAGCCGCAGCCAGGGCGCCAGGTGGAAGCCGCTCATCAGCAGGTACATGGGCACCATTCCGCCGATCGGGAAGGCATCCGGCGTCGTCATGCAGATCATGTCGGCGCTGCCGGTCGCGGCTGTCAGCAGCGCCATGACCCCGAATGTCGGGGCGCCGGCGAGTGATAGCCAGTCGGCGGTGTGGGCGGCGATCCGGCCGCCCGGGCTAGCGATGCCACTGCGCGGCTTAGCAGCTGATCCGTCTGCTGCGGCGGCCAGCGAGAGCCATTCGGCGGCGTTGAGAGCGGCGTTTCCGTCGCCTCGCTCTGGAGTGTGGGCGGAGAGCAGCATCGGCGTCACTCCTTGCCGTACCGGTCGTGGTGGCGCCACCAGATGCCGGTTTCGTTGCGGCCCTTGGGGGCACGGTCGAGCCATTGGTACACGCCCCATAATCCGTCCAGCCCGCGCGCATAGCTGGAATAGCTGTGGTAGACGGCGCCATCGATGAGCTCGAAGGCGCTGACACCCGGCCGGTCGCGGGTATAGGTTGGGACATCGGTGCCGGTCATGGCGGCGATCTGGGTGATCGGGGCTTCGCTGTCGCGCGGCTGCCATTCCTGGACAGTCCTGTCGGCAAGTGGTTCTAAGGCGGGCGGTTCGGGGGCGGGCGGTTCGCGGCGGTAATTATAGTCTACCTCGCCCTGGTGCTGTTGCTCGGCAGAAAACCAGACGCTGAAATCGCCGTTGAAGTCGCTGTCGAAGGAGGAGGCCCACGGAAAGCTCCAGTCCATCCGCCGCTTGAACGCTTCGAGCTTTGCGAGCGGGGCGCGTGAGACCGCCCAAAAGGCGACATCGTGGTTCTCCAGGTGAACGAAGAAGCCGTTGAAGCTATCGGCGATCGACGAGCAGGACGGGCATCCCGCAGTGTAATCCGGTCCGAACATGAAGTGATAGACGAGAAGCTGCGAGCGGCCGCCGAAGAGATCCTTCAGCGAGACGTTGCCGCCGTCGGTGTCGAAGCGATATTGCTTCTCGATCCTCACACGCGGCAATTGCTGGCGCTTTATCGCCAGCGCGTCGCTCTGCCGGGTCAGTTCCTTCTCCTCTTCGAGCAGATCGAGGCGAGCCGCCAGCCATTGCTGCCGTGTTGCGTTCAGCTCTGTCGTCATGGGTCTTCTCCTTTGCCTGTCTCTCGTCGTAGCATCCGGCGCAGGCTTGCTTGCCGGTCGACGACAAATCTAAGGCCGGGTGGGGAAATGATGGGAGTGACAAGTGTGACGGGATTTGAATGGACTCGCTGATCACGGCGGCGGCGCGAGCGCTGGCAACAGGCGATGCGCTCGGCGCGCTGAAGCGGGTGGCGCTGCGCGACGATGCGCCGGCGCTGGCGCTGCGCGGCATTGCGATGGCGCAGCTCGGCGATCTCGTCCGCGCCAAGGCGCTGTTGAAGAGTGCGGCGCGTGCTTTCGGTCCGAGGGAGGCGATGGCGCGGGCCCGCTGCGTGGTCGCCGAGGCCGAGATCGCGCTGGTCTCGCGCGATCTCACCTGGCCGACCAAAGCGCTGGAGGCGGCGCGCAAGGTGCTCGAAGCGCATGGCGACAGGGTCAATGCCGCCCATGCCAGGAATGTCGAGCTTCGCCGGCTGGTGCTGGTCGGCCGGCTCGACGAGGCCGAGCGGGCACTGGAAACGCTCGACCCGACGCCGCTGCCGCCGGCGGCAAGGGCTGCCCACGAGTTGGTGGTCGCGGGTATCGCGATCCGGCGCCTGCAGACGAAAGCGGCGCGTGCGGCGCTTGACCGGGCGAGGCAGGCGGCGCGCGAGGCCGGTATGCCGGTATTGACGGCGGAGGTGGAAAATGCCGCCCGCGTGCTCAGCGCGCCCGTGGCGCGGCTGATCTCGCGCTGGCGGGAAAGCCCGCTGCTGCTCGAGGAGGTGGAAGAGCTGCTAGGTTCGGGCACGCTCGTCGTCGATGCCTGCCGCCATGTCGTGCGCGACGATCAGCTTTCGGTGTCGCTGGCAACGCGGCCGGTGCTCTTCACGCTCGCCCGGACGCTTGCCGAAGCTTGGCCGGCAGATGTGGCACGGGGCACACTCATCGCGCGTGCCTTCCGCGGCAAACATGCCGATGAATCGCACCGTGCCCGGCTGCGCGTCGAGATCGGCCGGCTGCGTGCCGAGCTGCGGGCGCTCGCCGAGGTCTCGGCGACGAAACGCGGCTTTGCGCTTTCGCCGCGCCGTGCCGGAGAGACCGCCGTACTGGCGCCGCTGGTCGAAGGCCAGCACGGGGCGGTGCTCGCCTTTCTCGCCGATGGCGAGGCGTGGTCGAGTTCGGCGCTGGCGATTGCGCTCGGTGCCAGCCCGCGCACAGTGCAGCGGGCGCTGGATTCACTTGCGGAGGAGGGCAAGGTGCAATCCTTCGGGCGCGGGCGGGCGCGGCGCTGGATGAGCCCGCCGCTGCCCGGTTTCCCGACGATCTTGTTACTCCCGGGACCTCTGCCAAGCGACTAGTATGGCCTGACTGATGAGGATGGCCCTGGTCAACGGGCAAACAGGATGGAAGAGATGAAAAAATCGGCTGCGACGATTATCCGTGAATATGGACCCTTTCCAGGCGCCGAGCGCGTCAACGGCGTCACCTTCGATGGTGAGCATGTCTGGTTCGCCTCGGGCGACAGGCTGAACGCGCTCGATCCCGCAAGCGGCGAGGTGGTGCGCTCGATCGAAGTTGCGTCCCATGCCGGTACGGCTTTCGATGGCGAGTTCCTCTATCAGATCGCCGAGGATGTCATTCACAAGATCGACCCGAAGACCGGACGTATCGTTTCCACCATCCCGGCGCCCGGCAATGGCGGCGATTCCGGCCTTGCCTGGGCCGAGGGCTCGCTCTGGGTCGGCCAGCACCGCGGCCGCAGGATCCATCAGATCGACCCGGAAACCGGCAAGATCCTCCGCACCATCGAATCCAACCGCGTCGTGACAGGCGTCACCTGGGTCGACGGCCAGCTCTGGCACGGTACCTGGGAGGGCGATGACAGCGATGTCAGACGCATCGACCCCGAAACCGGCGAGGTGCTGGAGCGGCTCGATATGCCCGAAGGTACCGGCGTCTCAGGCCTCGAATCCGACGGCGGAGACTGCTTCTTCTGCGGCGGTGGCGGCAGCGGCAAGATCCGCGCTGTGCGCCGGCCGGGGGTGGGGCCCGGTCCCGCAAAGCGGGAGTGATCGATCCAGTGGATCGATCACAGGGCCGAACGCGCTGAGCTATGAGAAGGGCCGGGAGAGGCAAGGATGGAAGGCGAAGTTGTCGATGCGGCGTGGGCGGGTGGACCAGCCGCAAGAAAAGCAAAGTGCGGCGATGTTTCGGCTGCCGTCAGTCGGGTGGCCCATCCACGGCTTTGCCTTCATGGCCATTTTTAGCGCCCGAGACCATCATAATTTCTTAACACTCGTCAATTTTAATCGCGGTTTAGTTGCCGATTCTATAAAACCTATTTTAAAATCAATCTTTAAGAGCATTTTATGGGGCGGCATCATGCGGGCAAGCGCTGTGTTTCGCAGGACCAGGAAACAGAAGCTTCTTTCACGGATCTGCTTCGCGGCGCTGAGTTTCGGCTGTTCGTTCGCAACGCCGGCTTTAGGTAGCGCGGGAAAGCGTCGGGAGTTTATAGCGCGGCACCTTTCTCTCTCGATAGTGTCGGGAGCGGTGCTTATGGCCCTGTCCGCAGGGGCGGCCTCGGCCCAAACCGCTTTTTGGACCGGAGCAACAAGCAGTGACTGGACAGACGCGAGCAACTGGTCGACGGGCATCGCTCCCGTCGCCGGTCAACCGGTAACCATTTAGTCAGCCGGGCACACCATCGCAGAGGCCGACCGTCCTCGGCGTCAACGGGCCGGTGAGCGTCTCGGTGGGGATCACAGGCGTGGGCCAAGGTGGTGCAGTGCCTGGGGTTCTAACGATCCAGAATGGTAGCACCCTGACAAGCACGGGCCAGGCGCGGCTGGGAATTGCGGCTGGAGGCACCGGCATCGTCACGGTGACAGGACCGGGATCGCATTGGAACGCGCTCGGACCTCTTGTACTCGGCTTTCAAGGCGCTGGCACGCTCAACATTCAGAACGGCGGACAAGTCGACGCGGGAACCACGACCCTAGGTAGCTTGGGCACATCTTCCGGCACGCTCAACATCACTGGCGGCGGCACGCTGCAGGCTCAAACCTTGCGGGGCGGCGCCGGCGCAAGCCAGGCCAATTTCGACAATGGTATTCTGCGCGCTACCGCCGCTAACGCGACCTTCATCAACGGATTTTCCGGCAGCGAGCTCAATCTACACGCCGGCGGGCTGACACTCGATACCAACGGCTTCACCGTAGGCACCGACGCGGCGTCCGGCTTCACCGGCGTGGGCGGCCTGACCGTCACCGGTGGCGGTGTCTTCAGCCTACTGGCGAACAGCATCTATAGCGGCGAGACGCAGATCGACTTCGGCAGCAGCCTCGCCCTTTCCGGCGCCGGCGCCATCGCCAATTCCAGCCGGGTTGTCGCGGATGGCGCTCTTGACGTTTCGGGGGCAGCGGCCCCGACCATCCAGAGCCTGGCCGGCAGCGGCCTCGTGCAGCTCGGCGCGCAAACCCTGACGATCGCCAATGCCAACGACACGTTCGCGGGTGTCATCGCCGGCACGGGCGGGCTGACGGTCGCCAGCGGCAGACAGACGCTTTCGGGCGTCAACACCTATACTGGCGCCACGACGGTGAGCGGCGGCCGGCTCGCCGTCAATGGCTCGATCACCAGCCCGGTCACGACATTGGGGGCTGGTATTCTCGGCGGCACCGGCACGATCTTCGGCGATGTGACCAATGCCGGCGTGGTGGCGCCGGGCAATTCTATCGGAACGCTGACGATCTCGGGCAACTATATCGGCAGCGGCGGCACTCTGGAGATCGAGAGCGTGCTCGGCGAGGATACATCCGCGACCGACCGCCTCGTCGTCACCGGCAACACATCAGGCACCACCGATGTCAAGGTGATCAACCTCGGAGGCGGTGGCGCGCAAACCGTCGAAGGCATCAAAATCGTCGATGTCGCCGGTACGTCGGCCGGCACCTTCTCGCTGCTCGGCGACTATGTGTTCGAAGGCGACCAGGCCGTGGTCGGCGGGGCTTATGCCTATCGACTTTACCAAGGGGGTCTCAGCACGCCTGCCGATGGCGACTGGTATTTGCGCTCAGCCGTTCTCGATCCTGCCGGCACCGCGACCGGGCTATTATATGCGCCTGCCGTGCCGCTCTACGAGGCCTATGCCGGCGTGCTGCAGAGCCTCAACGAGTTCGGGACGCTGCGCCAGCGCACCGGCGGGCGCGAGGTGGACGATGGTCAATCCGCTGCCGACGCCGGGAACGATGAGGTCAACGATCAGGGCAAGGCGATCTGGACCCGCATCGACGGGACGCATTCGCATTTCGAGCCGGAAACCTCGACGACGGGCACCGAATATGACGTCGACAGCTGGACGCTGCAGGCGGGCGTCGACGGAATGTTGCGCGGAAGCGGGGCGGGCGTGCTGATCGGCGGGCTCAGCTTTCACGTGGATACGGCCTCGGCAGACATCTCTTCGCGCTTCGGCACGGGCGACATCGACACCACAGGCTACGGCTTCGACGGCACCTTGACCTGGTACGGCAACAGCGGCTTCTACATCGATACGCAGGCTGGCGTGACCTGGTACAGCAGCGATCTCAAATCCTCGACGCTTCACACCACGCTTACCGACGACAACAACGGCTTCGGCTATGGGCTCAGCGTCGAAGCCGGCCAGAAGATCGCGCTGACGAACCGATGGTCGCTGACGCCGCAGGCGCAGTTTGCCTATTCCTCCGTGCGTTTCGATGACTTCACCGATGCCTATGGCACCGCTGCCTCGCTCGACGATGGCGACAGCCTGACCGGCCGTCTCGGCATCTCAGCCGATTATGACAGCGACTGGAAGGATGCCTCCGGAAAGATCAGTCGCTCGAAGCTCTACGGCATCGCCAATCTCTACTACGACTTCCTCGACGGCTCGGATGTCGATGTCTCGGGGACCAAGCTTATCAGTGAGAACCAGGCGCTCTGGGCCGGCCTTGGCATGGGCGGCTCGCTCAACTGGGCGGACGACCGATACGCGGCCTACGGCGAGGCCTTCGCCCGAACCAGCCTCAAGGACTTCGGCGACAGCAACGCCTTCGGCGCCAAGGTCGGGTTCAGCGTGAAGTGGTAGCGGGATGGCTGCCGGAGGGCGCCAGGTCGGAAGTCGACATCAAGGGTCAGGTTGTCAGAATTTCCATCGAGCGAGCAATTGATTTCATCACGTAACGATCTACTTTCGCGGCAGTGTCGACGCTTCGGTGTCGGTCGAGGGCTGCACGCAAAGCCGGTGCGACTGTGGGGGAGAGACTTTGAAACAACTGCGCACGACGCTCGGGCCTAAGAGCAAATCCGAACTTGGGATGATCCTCCCGCACGAGCACGTCTTCGTCGACCTCAGGACGCCGGACCAGCCCGGTTATGCCGAAGCAGTGACCGACGACGTCGTTCGGCTGATGGCCCCCGAGATCGAGCGGATCAAGAAGCTCGGGGTGACGGCATTGGTCGAATGCTCGACAGGCGGCGTCGGACGCCGTGCAGATATCGATCTTGCGGTGTCACTTGCGACGGATTTTCCGATCGTCGTGCCCACCGGCAATTACCGTGAGCCCTGGATTCCCGAATGGGTCCGCCATGCTTCCGAGAAGGAGCTGGAGGCATGGATGCTCCGGGAGCTGACCGAGCAGATCGACGAGACCGGGTTCCAGGCAGGCTGGATCAAGCTCAGCGCCGGCGATGACGGGATGACGGCGCTCGAGACGAAAATCCTGCGGGCAGCCGCGCGCGCGGCGGCGCAGACCGACGCCGTCATCGGCAGCCATACGATCAGGGGACGGGTCGTGATGGACCAGCTCGATGTCATCGAGGCGGAGGGCTACAGGGCCGACAGGTTTATCTCGATCCATACGCAGGAGGAAAAGGACTTCGCCTATAATGTCGCCGTCGCCGAGCGAGGCGCCTGGATCGAGTATGATCATGTCGGCCGGGCCGGGGACAACGAGGTGGCGGAGCTGGTGACCAAGGCGCTGGAGGCGGGCTGCGGTGATCGCCTGTTGTTGAGCCATGACCGCGGCTGGTTCGATCCGGCGCTGCCGATGGGCGGGACGCCCAAACCGTATACGCATCTTTCCACGGTCTTGCTGCCAGAGCTGAAACGGCGGGGCATAGACGACGGCACACTGGTGCGCCTGACCCACGACAATCCGTTCGAGGCTTTCGCCCGATAGGTGCGTGGCCCGGCGAAAGAATCCCGCATAATTATGTCGCGATACCTGGAATTGCTCAAAACCCGGTTCACCCGATTGCCCCCACTTCGGCGCCGCGAGAGCGGAGGTCGCCGACAATGCTGTGGGGACCGTTCAAAAGGCCGATCGGCAGGATGATGAAAGCGTTCGTGCCTGCCGACAAGTTCGCGATCCGCTCGATCAGCCTTGTAGAGCTCGTCGAAATGGGCGCCGATCGGTCCGATCCGGCGGCGCAACTCGAGAAGGTAGGCGATCGAGGCGGGGCCGACGGAATTGACCGTTCGAGCGTCAATGGCTTCTGCATGGCCTGCATTTCCCGGTCGGCGGCAAGCGTCTTCACATCGCGCCCGATGGATACGCCGTATTTCGCAAGCGCCAGGCCGATGCTCGGCGCGTCGGGGCCGAAGGCATGCTGTCCTTCGCCGATCGCCTCGAAACCGGAAAGCTTTTCGATCGCTCCCTTTGCCGGGGATGTCGAGAAAGTGGTCTTGAACTCATCCTGATCGGATGGCGTCAAACCTGTAAAGACGGACTTGATATCACTGTTCCTGAACTTGGTGGTCGACAGGGTGAGGCTGGGATTGACGTCGATCAGCACCGTCTTTGATTGATCGACCAGGCGTTTTCCCTCGGCCACGATGTCAGGAAAACTGTCGGCGCGGATGCGCACGTAGCCGAAAAGCACATGGTCATTCGCGGCGGATTTGGCGCGCCAGAAGAGAGCGTTTTCCTCGTCTGCTGCGAGTGGCATCCCCGGCAGGAAAACTACGGCTGCAAGCGCTGCAAATTGCCGGCGGGTGATGTGCATGGCTGCCTCCTCGCTGAGCCCGATGCATGGCGGCGCATTCGCATCGAACTAATCGCGTGACGGAGCATTTGTTCCAACTCCCGGTCGAAAAGAGGATCGTCGAGAGAGGAGTCAGCCGGACTCGTTCAAGAATTCTCGGCGATATCAGCCGCGCCGCGCTCGTCGAACAGAAGCGCCATGCTGATCGCATTGATGAACCGACCGTCTATGCGTGCCGCACGCCGGACGATGCCTTCGCGTGCAAATCCCATCTTTTCGTAGAGAGCGATTGCACGGGTGTTGTCTTCTTAAACATCAGTTCAATCCGGGCAAAACCACTTTTCTGGGCGGCTCTCAAGGTCGTCTCGATGAGCCTTCGTCCGAGACCCTTGCCACGATAGGCGGGAAGGATACCCATTCCGAGGTTTCCGCGATGGGCGTGCGACGGGAAAAAATGCCGGCTGATGTCGCACCAGCCGACCACCTGGTCTTGAGCGGTGGCAACGAATTGCGGATTGCCTTTTGCAATCATGCCCATCACGAACTCGCGCGTCTGCGGCAGGGGAGTTGCTTCCAGCATGGACAGGTATTGTTTCTCCCGCGCGACCACGTCGAGCGCATGATGAAAGCTGTCGATATGGGCGGCAGCGATCGGCTCGATCCTGATGCCTGATGTATCCGACGATGCTGCATCCATGTGCTTCTCCTTCAACGATTGCGGAATGCCTATGGAGACCTGCACGGGAGCGCATAATTCACGGTCCGTCAACCTTTGCGTGTCAATTTCTCGGCAGCGGGCGCCATCAAAGGGTTGCAGGTATTGAAGGTCGGGCTCACATCCCACATTACATTCGTCTTGGTGACGCTCACCTGCGCGGCGGCCGCATTGCTGTGCGGATTTGCGTGGCTCGCCGCGGTGAAGGTCGATGATCTCTCCCTGCGCCGGCAGGCTGACTTCGTCCGCCAAGGACTGGAAGAACAGATCGTGGCACTTCCCCGGGAGCAGGAAAGCGTCACCAAATGGGACGATGCCTTCCTTTATGCCAAGCAGCGGAACCATGAATGGCTGCTCGACAATGTCGGCCAATGGACGAGCCGGTATTTCGGGCACGACAGGACCTATATCTTCGACGATACCAATCGCCTGATGTTTGCGTTCCGCGACGGCGCGGATGCCATGCCGCCGCGGCTCGGTGACGACGACGGCCGAGAAGTGACCGCTCTCGCCGGTGAGATGCGCGCCGTTCTCGTCGAGCCGGCTGCAAAACCCGGCGCCGAAGCGCTCGGACAACTGGCCGCGGTTCGGACGATCATGATCGGCAACAGACCGGCGATAGCAAGCGCGCGTCCCATTCTGCCGAGCTCGGCCCGGATGCAGATCGAGGCGGGCCAGGAATTCATCGCCATCTCGGTCAAGTTCATCGATGGAAAGGCCGCTGAAAGTATCGCGCATCATGCGCTGCTCGAAGGCTTGCATTTCGCGCCTTCGAAAGGTGAGGACGAGCGGGCGCAAGTGCCTGTATCGTCCCATGACGGCGGCACGATCGGCTATTTCGTGTGGCCGCCTATCCTGCCCGGATTCATGCTGCTTCGGCAGATCGCGCCGGCGGGGCTCGGCTGCCTGGCGCTGCTGATCGCTGTCGTGTCCTGGCTCGGACGAGGTCTGCATCGGACCTCGCTGACCCTGCTGGACAGCCAGGCGCAGCTCACCCATCACCGCAACCATCTGGAAGAGATGGTGGCCGATCGAACGGCCGAGATCGAAAGGCAGAGAGAGGAACTGGACCGCCTGCTGGTGCACGAACGCCAGGTGAATGCGCTCCAGCGCCAGTTCGTCGCCATGGCTTCGCACGAGTTTCGCACGCCGCTCGCCATCATCGACGCCGCTGCCCAGCGGCTCTGCCGCTCGACGACCAACGTCAGCGGCGATTACGTTCACGAAAAAGCCGGCGTGATCCGAAGCGCTGTCGTGCGCATGGTCGACCTGATGGAGAGCATCCTCGCCAGCGGCCGGCTCGAAACCGGACAGATCACACTGAAGCGCAGCCAAGGCGATCTGAAAGCCCTGCTCGTCACCTGCTGCGACAGGCAGCGCCATCTCAGCCGCACGCATGTGTTCCATCTCGATCTTGAGCCCATACCGGATGTATTGACGTTCGACCGCAGTGCGATGGAACAGGTCTTCACCAATCTGATTTCGAACGCCGTCAAATATTCGCCCAACGCGCCCGACATTCATGTTCGCGCCCGGGCCGACGAGAAGACGGTGGAGATCGCCATCTCCGACAGCGGCATCGGCATGGATGCGGAGGATCTGCCGAAGCTGTTCCAGCCCTATTATCGCGCCCGCAGCGCGACGGGTATTGCCGGAACCGGCATCGGCCTCAACGTCGTCAAGCAGGTCGTCGAACTGCATGGCGGCACCGTCGAAGTGACGAGCGAGCTCGGCAAAGGCACAACATTCACCCTGCTTCTGCCAATAGAATTTCTATTGTCGGATCAACACGTCGCAGCTTAAGGAAGAGCTCATGGTTACAGTCCTGTGCGTAGAAGACGAAGTCGAGATCCGGAACCTCCTCGTCGAAGAATTGAGCGAAGCCGGCTACAAGACACTCGAGGCCTCGAACGGCGCCGAGGGACTGGAAATGATCCTGTCGAAATGGCCCGATATCGTCATCAGCGACATTTCGATGCCGGTCATGGACGGGCACCAGCTTCTGGCAGAAATTCAGATCAACCACCCGGAGCTCTCCAATATTCCCTTCATCCTGCTGACGGCACTGACCGACCGGGAAAACACGCTAGCCGGCCTGCGCGGCGGAGCGGCGGACTATCTGACGAAGCCGCTCGACTTCGATCTGCTGCTCGCCAAGCTCGAAGGCTGCGTGACGCGCCTTGCCAACGACAAGGCGGTTCACCGGTCGTTCTGATGGTTGCTGGCGGGACCCAAGAAGCCTCATCCTGAGATGCCCCGCAGGGGCCTCGAAGGGCGAGGCGGGTGCGCAAACGTCAGATGGGTGCAAGGAGCAGCGCTGCGGCGTGTCCTTCGAGGCTTCGCCCCGTGGGCTACGCGCCTCAGGATGAGGGTCGTTGGTGAATGCCGCCCCTAACCAGTCAGCGTTGGTGGATGCGCCCTCAAAAGAGGGGTCGGACGCAGCAAGAAGAGCGCGCTCGACCCGCTACCGCCCACCTTCCATCATCCTCTTCTAGCCAAGATGTCGCCCAGCACCGCGAATACGCACGGATCGAGCGTCTGAGACACGTTGAAGCGCATGAAATTCGTTGCCGATTGCGACAGGCTGAATGCGTTTCCGGGAGCCAGAACGATCCTCTTTTCGAGTGCGGCCCGCGCCACATCAGCTGCATCGATGCCATCAGGCAGCCGGCACCAGAGGAACATTCCAGCCTGAGGCTCCAGCCAGGGCGTTATGCCGAGATTCTTCAGTCTGGCCGAGACCTCGCTCATCGCCCGGGAGAGCCGGTGTCTCAGCGTTTCCATGTGTTTGCGATAGCTGCCGTCGCTCAAGACGTTCAACACCAGTTCCGCCGTCAGCCGGCCGCCGCCGAAGGAGGTGGCGATCTTGAGGTCTGTCAGGCCGTCGATCCATTCCGGTTTCGCCACGACGAAACCGCAGCGGGCCGAGGCAGACAGGGTTTTCGAGAAGCTGCCGATGTGAATGACCCGCTCGAGCCCGTCGAAAGCCGCAAGGCGGGGCGCCGGCGTGTGCTCGAAGTCGGCGAAGATATCGTCCTCGATGATGGTCAGGTCGAACTGGTCGGCGAGTTTTAGAACCCGGTGAGCCGTAACGGGAGACAGTGTTGCGCCGGTCGGATTGTGGATGGCGGAGTTGGTGATGTAGAGCCGCGGACGCTCATCGGCGACGACTTGCGCAAACAGTTCGATATCGGGACCGGACGCGGTGTAGGGCACGCTGACGATCTTTGCCCGATGGGCGCGTAGCAGCGCATGGAAATTGAAATAGCAAGGATCGTCGACCAGCACCGTGTCGCCGGGTTCCAGCAGGAAACGGCAGAGCAGATCGATGGCCTGCGTGCCAGAATCGGCCAGCATGATTTGATCCGGGGACGCTTCGATCCCGCGTTCACCCATGCGGCGGGAAATCAGCTGGCGCAGTTGCGGCAAGCCGAGCGGCGAGCCGTAATCGGCGAGCGCCGGCCCGTCAGCGCGGGCAAGTGTTCTGAGCCCGCGGCGCATACCGTCTCCTGGCAACCAGGAGGGCGGCAGCCAGCCGCAGCCGGGCTTCAGGTCGGCTGCGCCGGCCTCCAGCGATTGCCGCGATATCCAGAACGGATCGACCGCGCGGTCGAGCTTCGGCCCAGCCTCGGCAAGCGCAAAGGGCGCTGCCTGGTTGGCGACGTAGAATCCCGAGCCTGGTCTTGCCAGGATCGCGCCTTCCGCGGCCAACCGCTCATAGGCGTCGACAACGGTCGAAGTCGAGAGCTTCAACGTCGCGGCCAGCCCCCGCACAGATGGTAGCTTTGCGCCCGGCGTCAGGCTGCGCCCGGCGATACGCTGCCTTATCGTCGCGGCGACCATCTCCACGCGCGTGCGTCCCTCGTTCATCTGTATTGTTTCCTGCATCATTACAGTTTCGCGAAATTGTATCAGACTGTGACTGTCAGAACCATCCGTATTGGCCGATAAGGGGCAGAATGAAGGAGTGCAGCGCATCATGGACCGCATGGCATCGGGATGGATCAATGGTTTTATCGGGGTGGTGATCTTCAGCGGATCGCTGCCGGCCACCCGCGTGGCGGTGATGCAGTTCGATCCCGTCTTCCTCACCGTGGCGCGCGCGGCGATCGCCGGCTTTCTCGCCCTCGGCCTGCTGATTGCTTTCAGAGAGAAGCGGCCGAGCCGAGGTGATATTCTCTCCCTGGCCGTCGTGGCGCTGGGCGTCGTTGTCGGCTTCCCGCTGCTAACGGCGCTGGCGCTGCAGCATGTCACGTCAGCCCATTCGATCGTCTTCATCGGCCTGCTGCCGCTCGCAACGGCAATCTTCGGCGTGGTCCGTGGCGGAGAACGGCCGAAGCCGGCATTCTGGCTCTTTTCCGTTCTCGGCAGCGCGCTGGTGGCGGGGTTCGCATTGATGCAAGGGCTGACGGCCTCGCCGGTCGGCGATCTCCTGATGCTGGCGGCAGTCGTCGTTTGCGGCCTCGGCTATGCCGAAGGCGGCAGGCTTTCACGCACGCTCGGCGGATGGCAGGTGATTTCCTGGGCGCTCGTGTTGTCGCTGCCACTGACGGTCGCAGTCGCGCTTTTCCATCGGCCGGTAACCTTCACCGGCATCGAAACGCCGGCGCTGCTCGGTCTTGCCTATGTCTCACTGTTTTCCATGCTGATCGGCTTCATCTTCTGGTATCGCGGCCTGTCGCAGGGCGGCATCGCCGCCGTCGGCCAACTGCAGCTGCTCCAGCCGTTCTTCGGCCTGGCGCTTGCTGCCACCCTGCTGCACGAGCCCGTGACCTGGGCCATGCTCGCCGTCACGGTCGCTGTCATCCTCTGCGTCGCCGGCGCCCGCAGGTTTGCGCGGTAGGGGAGGATCGTGACGCTTCTCTGTCCTCAGGTTCGGTCGAAAACCTCGGGCTGCAATTTCCCGATCTTCATCAGATGCTGCAGCGTGTATGATATCGACAGAGCGTCATCGAGCCCATCATGCGCCTGCAATGGAGGATGGTCGACGCCGTAGTAGTCGGCCAGTTTGTTGCTGGGTGTCTTTGCCAAATCCTCGATCGGCATCCCCGCAGCGACGAGCAGCTTGACGGCGTTGTCGAAGCGGCGGGCCGGGATGGAAGGCTGAATGCCGGCGACATAGCAGCTGATGGCCAACATGTTCAGCTCGTCCTTGCCCCAGGACCAAAACCGGGCGCCGCCCGAGAAGCTGTCGACGCCGGAAAGGGCATCCTCCAACGCCACGCCATGAGCGTCGATATCCTCCTCGGTGATGCCGGTCAGATTGGTGAAATAAGGATCGAGCGGATACCTCTCGCCGAAGCGATCGATGGGCCGAACATAGGACTTGTAGGTATCGAGGATCTGAAACTCGCCTTCCAGGCCAAGCTTGACGGCTCCGATCTGCGCAATGACAGGATCGGGATCGTGGGCCGCGCACCAAAATCTGCGTTGCGAGCCTTCCAGGCAAAGAAATTCACAGTCGAATATGATCGCGGTCTTCATCGTTGAAACTACCCTCACGAATTTGGGCGATAAATTTAAGGAGGTATCCAATAGATGGAGTACCCCCAATAAAGGCAATGAGCCAGGCAATCGCCGTCGCGGCAAGCCGCAAGGACGAGGCAAAGGCCGCTACCGGCGCCTGGCGGGGCCGGGACGGCGGAAGCGTGGAGCGAAAGTGTCGGGAGGGGTGCGACGGATTGTCAAGGTGATTGGAATTGCGGCGGGGCTGGTGTTTGTCGTCGGCTTCAGCCTCATCGTTTGGTCGGGGTTCATGGCGAACGCCAACATTGACCGCTGCTCAGACTCGAGCCGGCGCTCGGATCAGCTGCCCGAGACCAGCCTAAGGCCGATCACGCCGGCCAGGATGAGAGCGATGCAGAAGAGCCGCATCGGCGCGACGGAGTCGCCCAGCACGGCCATTCCGAGGATCGCGGTGCCGGCCGCGCCGATGCCGGTCCAGACTGCGTAGCCGGTGCCGACAGGCAGGGTGCGCAACGAAATCGACAGAAGGAAGACGCTCGACAGGCCAGTGGCAACGGTCAGCAAAGCGGGGATTAACCGGGTAAAGCCCATGGATGATTTCATGAAGAAGGCGAAGCCGATTTCGAGAATGCCGGCGATGCTGAGGAGCGCCCAAGCCATAGGTGTGAATCCCTTGATGGGCCGGGCCTTGCGGCCGGGCGAGCTTTATTCTTAGGGAGCGGGCGCCCGTATTCGTAAGCGCCCGCAGCGGACCTGCTTCAAGCCTTGGCGACGGCCGCCGGCGTCGAGCGGAAGGCGATGCCGAAGCGGTTGAAGGCGTTCATCAGGCCGATCGCATAGGTGAGATCGGCAAGTTCCTTGTCGTCGAATTCGGCAGCAGCAGCGGCGTAATCGGCATCGGGAATACCGGTTTCGGCGACGCGCGTGACCGTTTCCGCCCAGGCAAGGGCTGCGCGTTCGCGGGGGCTGAACAGGTTGCCGGCATCGCGCCAGACCGCGACCAATACCAGCTTCTCCACCGTCAGGCCTGATTTCAGCAGATCGCGGGAGTGCATGTCGATGCAGAAGGCGCAGCCGTTGATCTCAGACACCCTGAGATAGACGAGATCGACCAGCTCCTTCGGCAGGACGCTTTTCTGGATGGCGACGTAGACGCCGCCAAAAGCCCGGTATCCCTCGGGAGAAGCCTTTGCGTAGTCGATGCGTTTGCTCATGACGATTGTTCCTTTCTGATTGAAGGACTTCATCGTCGTGCATCTTGGCCTATATCAGAAGGTCCATGAATGGCATTCTGGATTAGGCCATGATATCGCTCAAAGCAGTTTCGACATCCGCCTTGCGAGCGTTTCGGCTGTGCGCTGAGAGTCGATATTGGTGAAGTTGAGAAGCAGGGCCGGGGCGGCGTCACCCTCGATCATCCAGTCAGTCAGTGCCTCCGCATAGAGGCCTTCCTTGCGCATGCGTGCCACGAACTCCCGGTCCGACTGCCGGCCTAACAGCCGCAGGATCAGGTGCATGCCGCCGGGCTGGGAATCGATCTGCATATGGCCGGCGAGCACGCTTTCCAGGCCTGCTGCCGTCATCTCGCGGCGCTCGGCATAGAGCCTGCGCATACGTTGGATGTGCCTGGCGAAATGACCCTCCGTGATGAAGGCGGTGACGATTGCCTGCGTCAGCTCAGGACTGCCGGCGGCCAGCGCCTCGGTCATCTCCTCGAACCGCGCCACCTCAGCTTCCGGCACGACGAGATAGGCAAGCCGGAGGCTCGGAAACAGCACCTTGCTGAAGGTACCGGCATAGAGCACCCGTCCATCGCGATCGAGGCTCTTCAAGGCCGGAAGGGGACGGCTGACATAGCGATATTCGCCGTCGTAATCGTCCTCGATGATCCAAGCGTCGTTGCCGGCAGCCCAGTCGAGCAGCGCCTGACGTCGGGGCAGGGAGAGCGACACGCAAAGCGGGCTCTGATGCGCGGGTGTCACCACCGCCGCGCGTGCGCGGGGCGCCAGCCTGATACCGTCGGAGACGACCAAACCATCGCGATCGACCGCCACGGGAACGCTCGCGATCTGCATATGCCGGAACAGCTCCCGCGTCGGCGGATATCCCGGGTTTTCAAGCCAGACGCGATCGCCCGGCTTCAGCAAGGAATGCCCGATCAGCGCGATGGTATGGCGATAACCTGAGGTGACGAACACCTGAGACGGCGAACAACTGATGCCGCGCGAGACCTGCAGATAGGCGGCGATCTCAGCACGCAGCGCCGGCAGGCCGGAGACGGCGGGTGAACCATGTCTGATGGCTGCATGGCGCGCGCGCAGCGCGCGCCGAGCCGCGCCCAGATCTTGCGGGGAAAGGCATCGAGTGCGGGCAGGCCCATCTGGAAGGGCATGATCGAGTCGGGACGAAAACTCGTCGGCGCGATGCCGCTATCGGCCGGCGGGATCGGGCTTGGAGCCGGCATTTGCGGTTTGAGATCCGGCGCGACGATGGTGCCGGCCTGGCCGCGGGCCTGGATATAACCCTCGGCGGCGAGCAGGGAATAGGCGGCCTCGATGGTGCCCCGGGCGAGGCCCAATTCCTTGGTCAGTGCCCGCGCCGAAGGTATCCGATCGCCGGGCTTCAACAGACCGCTGGCGATGGCGCCACGGAAGCGATCGTAGATCTGCCGGTAAAACGGCGTGGCCGCGGCGGGATCGAGCGGCGGGATATTGCCGGGTCTGGCGCCGGTCATGGCTCGTCAACCTTTCATATGGATGGGCAGATGATGATGGCATGACGGTTCGGCCGGGACAATCATGGCCCAGTTGTAAACTTCCTTCATGGACCTTGGGAATGGTCCATAAGATTCGTAGAACCATTGCCACTTCCACGCTTCAAATCGGGATCCCGCTCTTTCAAAGCGGCGAAGGGATTTGGACAGAACCTCGGAGTGGGTCAATGAAGACAATCCTGCATGTGAGCTGCAGCCCGCGCGGGCAGGCGGCCGAGAGCTACAGGCTCTCCCAAGCGATTATCGGCTTTCTCCTGCAGAGGGAGCCGGGGGCGATCGTCGTAGAGAGGGTGATTGGCAATGGCACGATCGCCCATGTCGATGCGGCCTATGCGATCTCCCAGGCTTCTGCGGCGGACGTCTCCCGTGAGGGCTCGATGGCCCAGTCCGAGGAACTGGTCCGCGAGCTGGAGGCTGCGGACTTCGTCGTCATCGGAACGCCGATGCACAATCTGACCGTACCCTCGGCGCTGAAGGCCTGGATCGATCATGTCGTGCGGGCGCGGCGGACCTTCACGGTCGGCGCGGCCGGAAAAGTAGGCACGCTACGCGACCGCCCCGTCTTCATCGCCATCTCCTCGGGCGGGCGGTTTTCCGGGGAGCGCGCCCGCCAGCCGGATTTCCTGACGCCTTATCTGAAAGCCATCCTCGCCACGATCGGGCTGCACGACCTGACCTTCTTCTCCGTGCAGGGGACAGGCGCCGGCCCCGATGCCACAGCGGAAACCAGGATCGGCACACATCGGGCGCTGGAGGAGCATTTCTCTTCGCCCCGCGCTCATCTCCAGCTTGGAATCGGATAGATGGATGCGAATATAGAAGGTTCAGATGACGATACGTTCAATCAAGTCCGTCGCCGTGTTCTGCGGCTCCAATATCGGCGCTTCGGAGGCCTTTGCCGACGGGGCCCGAGCCCTCGGCCGGGCGCTAGGGGAGGCGGGGATAACCATCGTCTATGGCGGAACGGTCAAGGGCCTGATGGGCGTCGTCGCCGACGCCGCCCTTGCGGCCGGCGGCAGCGTCCACGGCGTGATTACGCAAAGCCTGCATCAGCGCGGCCAATCGCATGCCGGCCTGACCAGGCATGAAATCGTCGAAACGCTGCGCAGCCGCAAGGAACGCATGGTCGCGCTTTCCGATGCCTTCATCGCGCTGCCGGGCGGCATCGGCACGATCGAGGAACTGATGGAGGTCTGGACCATGAACCAGCTCTCGGAGATCGACAAACCCGTGGGTCTCCAGAACTCCGCCGGTTTCTTCGACGCCTTCCTCGGCTTCATCGACCATATGGTCGAGACGAAGTTCCTGCCGGCCGCACACAGGCAATCGATCTCTGTCGACACGGATGCGAGCGCCCTGATCGACAAGCTGCGCAGCTATGCGCGCGTCGAGGTGCCGAAATGGCTATAGCTTCTATCCGACGATGCCGCAGGCCGGTTATTGGTGTTGTTGGGCAAGCGCGATAGGTACGCCGCAGCGAGCCGCGATGCAGATGGGGCTTTAATTCTTCCACTAAACTCCGCGAGGCATGTGAGTTTTGCCGCACCAAAAACATAAAGACTTCTATGACTCCAACAGCACGGTTGGGGCCTTTATTGGGGGCATAGAGCTCTGCCGCGAGCTGTCCTGAATTCAGACGGAGGCACCGCAATGACCGAAATCGGTCGGCTCCTTGGTTCGGGTAAAGAAGCCGAGGTCTTCGAATATGGCGCGTTGGCGCTCAAGCTGTACAGGCGAGCCGCCTCCAAAGCGTCGTCATTCAGGGAGGCTGCGAACCTGTCGATCCTTGAGAGGCTCGCGCTGCCGGCGCCAAAGGTTCACGCGGTCGGTGAATTCGATGGGCGCTGGGGCGTGTTGATGGATCGCGCGCCCAGCTCCTGTTTTGCCAACCAATTCGTCTCGACGGCAGGAAGAGCGCCGCTTGAAGACATGGCGCAGTTGCATCGAAGCATTCACGAAAAACCCGGCGACGGGTTGCCGTCTCTCATGGCCAGGCTTTCCGCCAGGATCCGGCGAGCCGAGGGGCTGGATGCTGCGTCCAGAAAGCGGCTTCTGTTGGAACTCGATTCCCTTCCGGATGGCGACAGGGTGTGCCACGGCGATTTTCACCCATGGAATATTCACGGCTCGGGGCAGGGGTTCATGATCGTCGACTGGCTCGACGCCAGCTGTGGCAATCCTCTGGCCGATGTCTGCCGAACATACGTCCTGTTGCACCATGCGATGCCGGACCGGGCGATGGGCTATGTCGAAGCTTACGCTTCGGCCACCGGATCGGAGGTCAGCAGCATTCTGGCCTGGATTCCCACGATTGCCGCCGCCCGGCTGACCGAAGGCGTTGCAAACGAAAATGCCGAGCTGCTGCGGTTGGCTGGCCTGAGCCCATAACTGTCGAAGCTCCAGGCAAGCGTTGGTCTCCGCTTTGCGCGAAACCGCATTGCGGCCGGCTATCGGCCTGGCGGATCTATTCGCTGTTTCCTCGGCCCTTTGCTTCCCGCACCAGGTCCGGCATTCCGTCATGCGGACCAAGGGCATGGGTGGGATGGTCATCCCACCAATCATTGTGCAGTGGTCGGCGGTGAGGGTGGAGTGGATAGAAGATCCGGTTTTCGGCCTTATGGCGCTCGCCGACGACGAGGAGGTGCACCTCGGCTTGCGTGTTGTTGAGGAAACTATGGGCGATCCCGGTGCCGGCGGGAAATCCGACGGCGTCGCCCTGTTTCAGTCGATAGAGATGGCCGTCGAGCCAGACGTCGGGCTCGCCTCCGAGAACGTAGATGAATTCTTCCTCGGCGCTCTCGGCATGCGGAAAGGATGTGCGCCGGCCCGGCGGCAAGCGCTCGTGATGAATGCCCAATTTCGCCAGGCCGAAATGGCGCCCCAAAGGCGCGCCGATGCTCATCAACTCGTCGTCATCGTCATAATGCGAGTCGTCAGGCCGTTCGATCTCGCTCCAGTGGACGACAAAGGAGGGGCGCTCCGACGTTGCCATGGTAATCCTCCTGATGTGAGAGGTTCAGATGATTGAGGACACGGACATGCTGCCGTGAATGGAAGGCGACCGCAAGGGCGAAACGGTGGCCCGCACGCAAGTGGTGTGGTTGGTCGTCGTTGGCTCAGACGCCTTTCGCGCTAACCCTGTCTCCGTAAACGGGGCGAAGGGAGTTGCCATGCGAGGCGGAACCTTGATCCGAGGATCCGTGCCCCGGCAGCTCCCGATCCGGACGAAAATTTCTACAAACGGCTCACTTGGCGGGCACGACGAGCGGCGCCCCTTTGCGGACGATGTAGGTTGCCAATTCCGACGCCTTGCCGCTGCCGACGTTCTTTGCCGAGTGAACGACGCCGGAGGGTATGAACAGGGATTCTCCGGCCTTCAGGGTCACCGGCTCTCTGCCTTCGAGCTGGTATTCCAGCGTCCCTTCGATGACGAAGGCGACTTCCTCGCCGGGATGCGAGTGGTTCGGCGCGAGAACGCCCGGGGCGATATCGACGCGGACCTGAACGACCTCGTGGCCGGGCACGTCGATATCGTTCTTGATGAGATCGGTGCGCTGTATCGGCTGTTCTGCGTGTGCTGCAGCTGCGCCGCCGAGAACGAGGGCAAGCGCGATAGCCTGGATCATTTTCATTTCGTCATCCTTCCTGAATTGACCATTTCCGACCGGTTGGCCGTATCGGGATTTAAGTCGATGATTGAACCAGGGATGTGTCGGCAAACCCGCATTTTTGTAAGCCAGTGTATCTGAGGCAAGGCGGGGTTGGTCTGCGTGAGATAACTGTCAAAGATTGGGCCGGCATCGGTTCGGGCCAACGTTGCTTGTGATAGGGTGTGCCTGGAGCCCCCCTCTGCCCTGCCGGGCATCTCCCCCACAGGTGGGGAGATGACAAGTGGCTTGAACTGCCTGCTCGTCTACCGTTTCGCCGTGCTGGACGCTCATTGTTTGGGGAGGCCAGTGAGCCCAGCCAATCTCCCCACCTGTGGGGGAGATGGCCGGCAGGCCAGAGGGGGCTTTGCACGGCACGCCTTACCCGACAAGCAATCCCACCGATCTCTCACGGCTTTACGCCGCCGACGACGAGCCCGCGGTCATGACACTCGCCAAGCTGGCAATGTCCGTGATGCCGCCGGAGGATTCGAAGTCGAATATTTTCTGGGTGACCAGAGCGGCGGCACCCCGGGCCCAGGAATTGTCCTCCCAGTCGGGCAAGAGGGGCGGGGCGGTTCGGAAGGTCCGGGCGGAAAGCGCTTCGCGCAGCGGCGTCAGGAAAGGATCGCCGAGGGAGACGGCTTCGCCGCCGGCGACGATGACTTCGGGGTCGGTGATGTTGACGAGATTGGCAAGGGCGGTGCCGATGCCGCGGCCGGAATCGGCAACGAGAGCGAGGGCGGCGGCATCGCCTGATGCGAGCGCAGCCGTCAGTTCCGGCAGTCCCAGTTCCTCGCGGCCGGTCGCTTCCCGCCAGCGCCGGAGCATCGAGATTTCGGAGTGATAGGCCATCAGACAGCCGCGCTTGCCGCATTCGCAGAGCCGGCCATTCTCCTCATAGAGCGTGTGGCCGAATTTGCCGGCAGCACCATTGGCGCCGCGGTAGAGCTTGCCGTGGATGACGAGCGCGCAACTGATGCCGACGCCGACGGCGAGAACCGCCATGTTGCGATGCTGGCGGCCGAGCCCGAAGAGCTGCTGGGCGATGGCATAGGCGTTAGTGTCATCCTCCAGCCAGACCGGCACATGGACGCGGCTCGCGACCAGTGAGGCGAGGGGGACATTGTCCCATTTGAATCGGTAGCTGCGCACGCAGGCCGTCTGTTCGTGGTTGATAACGCCGGGCATGGAAATGCCGATGCCGGCGAGCTTCGCGTTCGGCCGTCCGGCGAGCTTCACCAGTTGGGGAACGATGCCCGCCAGCAGGTCGGCGACCTTATCCGGGTCATGGCCGTCGAGGCTTACCCGCATGGCGGCGACGGGGTTGGTGGCAAGGTCGGTTGCCACGCACTCCACCGAATCGACCATCAGCTTGAAGCCGATGGCGAGCGCGTGCTCGTAGTTGATATCCACCGGGATCGGGCGGCGGCCGGTGAGGCCGGGTACGGTCTTCCCTTCGATGACGATGCCTTCCTCCAGAAGGTCGGCGACGACGAAGGTGACGGCGGCAGGACTTAAACCAATCACCGTCGCGATGTCGGCGCGGCTCCTCGGCCCCTCGCGCCGGAGGAGGTTGAGGATGAGGCGTCGGTTCATGGCTCTCGCCGTGGTCTGGTCGCCTTTTAACTTCACGATGCATTCCTTAATTTTGTAAATTAATTATTGCGAGCTGCAAAGATATATGCATAAGTTCGGCCGCGGATCAACTCAGCCAGGCGGATTATCGCTGGAATCGCCGAGCGGATCGCAGCGTTGAATGCCTGGTCGGTCGTTTCATGGAGGAGGCGACGGTCGGGAGATGTTGATCGATCAACTGGGAGGAATTCAATGACATTTTTGAAGCAATTTCCGTCGACCACCCGCAGGCGCTTCCTGAAGGGCGCGGGGCTGGTTTCCGCCGCAGCGGTCACCGGCAGCTTTCCGATCCCGGCGATCGCGCAGGCCCAGGAGGTCACGATGATCTCGGCCGAAAACAATGGCGCTGCGCTCGACGCGCTGAAGGCGATCGCCGCGGGCTTCAGCAAGGAAGCCGGCGTCAACGTCGTCATCAACAATATGGATCACGAGGCCCACAAGACGGCCATTCGCAACTATCTCGTCGCCGGCGCGCCTGACATTTGCTCCTGGTTTTCGGGCAACCGCATGCGCGCCTTCGTCAAGCGCGGCCTGTTCGACGACATCTCCGACCTTTTCGAGAAAGAGAAATATAAGGACGTGCTCGGCGCGACGGCAGGGGCCGTCACCGACGATGGCAAGCAATACGGCCTTCCCACCGGCGGCACGCTCTGGGGCATGTTCTACCGCAAGGATGTGTTCGAGCAGCATGGTCTGACCGTGCCGAAGACGGCCGAAGAGTTCATGGCCTATGGCGACAAGTGCAAGGCCGCGGGCATCACGCCGGTCGCGATCGGCACCAAGGAATTGTGGCCGGCGGCCGGCTGGTTCGACCAGATGAACCTTCGCATCAACGGCCTCGACAAGCATATGGCGCTGATGAACGGCGAGATGAGCTATCTCGATCCCGCGCTGACGGCGGTTTTCGATCAGTGGGAGGCGATGATTTCGAAGGGGTTCTTCACGGAGAACCATACGTCCTTCGGCTGGCAGGAGGCCGCTGCGCTCTTGGCGCAGAAGAAGGCCGGCATGATGAACCTCGGCGCTTTCCTGCGCTCGGCTTTCACCGCCGAAGATCTGCCACAGCTCTCCTATGCGACTTTCCCGGTGCTCGACGCCAAGGTCGGCCACTACGAGGAATTCTCGGTCAACTCGATCCACATTCCCGCCAAGGCCAAGAACAAGCAGGGCGCGCGCGAATTCCTCGCTTATTTCTACAAGCCCGAGAATCTGGCGGCCTATCTGGAGCCGGGCGGCAACGTGCCGCCGCGCCACGACCTGCCGCCAAGCAAGGACCCCCTCGTCAACGTCGCTGTCGAGACGATGAAGACGGTGCAGGGCACGTCGCAATATTACGACCGCGACAGCGACCCCGACATGGCGCAGGCGGGTCTTGTCGGCTTCCAGGAGTTCATGGCCAAGCCCGACCGGCGGAAGGCCATCCTGACGCGCCTCGAAGGCACACGCAAGCGCATCTACAAAATCTAGTTCTCCTCCCGGAGACGCAGGGAGTAGGGGCGTGCCTCCACTCCTAGGAGCGGGCGTCAGCCCGCTCCTGAGACCGCTTACAAAGTCGGCCAACTCGTCTTTCGTCATGCTCGGGCTTGTCCCGAGCATCTGCCGACGGTGCAGCAGATCCTCGGCACGAGGCCGAGGATGACGCCGAGTAAAGAATGAGGTTTGCCAACAAGCTGCGGGCGGAGCTGTGCTCCACTCTTGTAAATAATTTGAGGCTCTGGACATGTTGATGTTATGGCGCCGCCAGCGTTGGTGGCTCACCCCGACTTTGCTCATCGCGCCCGCGATCGTGCTGTTCTTCACGGTCATCCTGCTGTCGGCGGTCAGGAGCCTGTGGATCAGCCTGCACGACTGGGATGGCTTCGGCCCAATGGTGTGGATCGGCTTCGGCAATTACGTCGAGCTTTATAACGATCCGCAATTCTACGTGTCGCTGAAGAACAACCTGATCTGGCTGGTGATGTTCATGGCGGCACCACCTCTCGGGCTCGCCATCGCGCTGCTGGTCAACCAGAAAATCCGCGGCATGCGCTTCCTGAAGTCGCTGTTCTTCATTCCGCTGGTGCTCGCCTCGGTGACGGTCGGCGTCGTTTTCACCTGGGTCTATACGCCGGAGTTCGGGTTGCTCGCGCTGATCTTCAGGGCGTTCGGGGCGACGGCGCCGGCGGTTCTCTCCGACGAGCATTTCGTCACTTTCGCCATCGTGATTGCAGCACTCTGGCCGCAGATCACCTTCTGCATGGTGCTCTATCTCGCCGGTCTCAACAATTTGAGCGAAGAGCTGATCGGGGCAGGGCGCGTCGACGGGGCAAGGGGCTGGAACATGTTGTGGCACATCGTGCTGCCGCAGCTGACCCAGGTTACCTTCATCGCCATTGCCGTCACCGTCGTCGGGGCGCTTCGCTCCTTCGACATGGTGTCGGTGATGACGAACGGCGGCCCGTTCGGTTCGTCCTCGGTTCTCGCCTACCAGATGTTCGAGCAGTCGATCTTCTCCTACCGCTTCGGTTACGGCGCGGCGATCGCCTCGGTGCTGTTCGTGATCATGGCCGTCTTCATCGTCTGGTATCTCAGCCGCATCATCCATACCGAAGAAAGGGGAGGCTGATGTATCCTCGTCCCATTCCCGATGCCGCCGTCTGGCAGCGCCGTCTCTATGTGCTCGCCGTCGTCATCGTCCTCCTGCTCTGGCTCTGCCCGCTGTTTGCGATCATCCTCACCTCGTTCCGCTCGACTGAGGATGTCATGGGCGGCAATCTGTGGGGATGGCCGACCGGCATCGGCGTCATCGATAATTATACTGATGTCTTCACTCAGACACCGATGGCCCGCTACTTCCTCAACAGCCTGACGATCACCATTCCCTCGGTGATCGGCGTGCTGGTGCTCTCCACGCTCGCCGGCTATGTGCTGTCCCGCTACCGCTTTCCCGGCAACATGCTAATCTTCGCGCTGTTCGTCGGCGGCAACTTCCTGCCGCACCAGATCATGATGATCCCGGTGCGCGACCTGATGGTCCGGCTCGATCTGATCGATACGACGGCAGCGCTGATCATCTTCCATGTGGCCTTCCAGACCGGCTTTGCGACGCTGTTCATGCGCAATTTCATTGCGGCATTGCCCGATGAACTGTTCCAGGCGGCGCGCGCCGAGGGGGCGTCTCCCTTCCAGACGCTATGGCATGTGGCGATCCCGCTGGTGCGGCCGGCGCTTGCCGCACTCGCCATCCTCATCTTCACCTTCATCTGGAACGATTACTTCTGGGCCGTGGTGCTGACCGTCAGCGACAGCGTCAAGCCTGTGACCGCCGGCCTTGCCAATCTTCGCGGTGAGTGGGTCTCGGCCTGGAACCTGATTTCCGCCGGCACCATCGTCGTCGCCGTGCCGCCCGTCATCATGTTCTTCCTGATGCAGCGGCACTTCATCGCCGGCCTGACGATGGGCGCGGTGAAGGGATGAGCGATCTCCTCTACCTCCAAGTTTCAACAGCAGAGAGCCAGGACGCATGACCAGTCTCGAACTCCGACAGATCAACAAGAATTACGGCGCCTATCACGCGCTGCGCGGCATCGATCTTTCCGTAGCGCAAGGCGAGTTCATCGTCATGGTCGGCCCCTCCGGCTGCGGCAAGTCCACGCTTTTGAAGACGATCGCCGGCCTGGAGGAGATCTCCTCCGGCCAGATCCTGATCAACGGCCGCGACGTCAGCAAACAGGAGCCGGGGGATCGCGGCATCGCCATGGTCTTCCAGTCCTACGCGCTCTATCCGCATATGACGGTGGCGGAGAACATGGGCTTCGGTTTGCGCATGGCCAAGCGCCCGAAGGCCGAGATCGAGGCGGCGGTGGCGCGCGCAGCCAAGATCCTGAGGATCACCGACCAGCTGGGGAAACGGCCGAAGCAGCTTTCCGGCGGGCAGCGGCAGCGCGTGGCGATCGGCCGGGCCATCACCCGTTCGCCCGACGTTTTCCTCTTCGACGAACCGCTGTCGAACCTCGATGCGGCACTTCGAACCCAGATGCGTGTCGAACTCAGCAGCCTGCACGCCGAGCTCGGCGCCACCATGGTCTATGTCACCCACGACCAGGTGGAGGCAATGACCATGGCAAGCCGGATCGTCGTCTTGAACCAGGGGGTGATCGAGCAGGTCGGCTCGCCGCTCGAACTCTACCGCAACCCTGACAACCTCTTCGTCGCGGGCTTTCTCGGCGCCCCGCGGATGAACTTCCTCGGCGTTACCGTCGACGACGTGTCCGGCCGCAATGTCACGGTCTCCGCACCTGGCCTCGTGCCGGTGACGGTGGAACTGGCGGAGGCGACGGTGCTGCAGAGGGGCGCCAGCCTGACGCTCGGTGTCCGGCCGGAGAACATATCGATGGTCGCCGATGGCGGCGAGGGCGGGGCGATCCACGGCCAGATCAGGCTCGTCGAGCATCTCGGCCGCGAAACCATCCTCTATGTCGACGCCGGCAATCTCAAGACCATCGCCTCGGAGAGCGGCACCGGCAATATCACGGTGCAGCTCAGTTACGTGGCGCCCTTTGCCGCCGAGCAGAACGTGGCGCTGAAGCTCGACGCCCGGGAACTCTATCTCTTTTCATCCGATGGCGGACGCACGATCAGTGCCCGCAAAACCATCCTCGACAGATAATCACAGGAAACTCCACCGTGTCCGACAAGACCCTCTCCGTATGGAACCCCGTCAAGACCGACCGCTTCCTCGTCGGCGCCCCACACTATCCCGAGCACGTCGATGAAAGCTACTGGGAGCGCGACGCCGAGCGCATGGCGAAGGCTGGCTTCAACGTGGTCAGAATGGCCGAATTCGCCTGGCATATTCTCGAGCCGAAGCTCGGCACCTTCGATTTCGATCTGTTCGACCGCGCCATCGCCATGCTCGGGCGCTACGGCATCGACACGATCATGTGCACGCCGACTGCAACGCCGCCACGCTGGCTGACCGTGGCCCACCCGGAGATCTTAAGGGTCGACGGCAAGGGCCGGCCGATGAGCCATGGCTCGCGCCAGCACTGCGACACGGCAAGTCCGGTCTTTCGCGAACACAGCCGGCGTATCACCAAAGCGATGGCCGAGCACTATCGCGACAATCCTTTTGTCGTCGGCTGGCAGACCGACAACGAGTTGAACACCAGCATGCCGGAGAGCTTTTCGAAGGCAACGCTCACCGAATTCCAGGCCTTTCTTGCCGGCAGATACGGCGAGATCGGCAAGCTCAACACGGCATGGGGCGGCGATTTCTGGGCGACTGCCTATGACAGCTTCGACCAGGTGGTGCTGCCGATCGAGTTCGGCCCGACCTTCCCGAGCCCCGGCCATCTGCAGGATTATCATCGTTTCCTCGCCTTCTCGACGGCACGCTTCCAGCACGACCAGGTGGAGATCCTGCGCGCCGTCAAATCCTCCTGGTTCGTCTTCCACAATCTCGGCGGTCTCCGGGATATCGACTTTCGCGGCCAGTTCACCACCGATCTCGATTTCGTCGGCTACGACATCTACCCGATGCTCTATGACGAGTTCCAGCGGCTCGGAAATCACGCCAAGGTTCAGGCGCTGCACCTCGATATCTGCCGCGGCTTCTCCGGCAACTACATCGTGCCTGAGCAACAGTCGGGTTTCGGCAGCCAGCCGGGCTTCTGCACGCTGACACCGGAACCGGGCGAACTGCGCCGCATGGCGCTTTCCTCAGTCGCCCACGGCGCCGACGGCCTGATGTTCTTCCGCTGGCGCCCCGCGCATTTCGGCGCCGAGATCTATTGGATGGGCATCATCGACCACGACGATGTCGCCCGCCATCGCTATGACGAGGCGAAGCGCTTCGCAACCGAGATGACCGCGCTAGCGCCCAAGATCCTCGGCACCTATGTGCGCATGGATGTCGGCATCGCCGGCTCCGATTTCGACAATCAGGAAGCGCACAAGACCTATCCGATCGGCCTGCCGAGCCCGCAGGACGATGCGATCCTGCTGCACCAATATTGCTACGACCGCGGGATTGCCTGCGGTTTCATTCATCCCGAGGACGATCTTTCCAAGCTGAAGCTGCTCTATGTGCCCCATTGGGTGATGTGGAAGGACGAATGGACCGAGAGGCTGAAATCCTTCGCCGAGCAGGGCGGCACCGTCGTCATCGGCGCGCGCACCGGCACGCGCAACGAAGACAATCACGTCATCCGCGAGACCGCGCCCGGCACCGCGCTGTCGCAGCTCACAGGCGTGCGTGTCGAGGATTTCGGCCGTCTCGCCGCTCCCGGCGCCAACGGGCTCTTCGATGTGATGGAGCGTTCGGGCGGGCTTGTCATTCCGCCGAACAAGCCGGCGGAATCGCGCCGCCGCGAACGCCGCTTCAAGATCGGCAACCGCGAACTGGTCGGCGGCTATTTCTATGAAAACCTGGCGATCGCAAGCGATGTCGAGGTGGTTGCGGCCTGGTCCAACCGCTATGCCGAGGGCCAGCCGATGGCGACGTCGCGCAAGCTCGGCAAGGGGCAGGTGGTCTATGTCGGTACCTATCTCAGCCCGGATCTGACGGCAGCGCTTGCCGAGCGGCTGTTTGCACCCGTCGGCATCGAGCCGCTGATCGGCGACCTTCCCGAGGGCGTCGAGGTGACCATGCGGATGAATGACGACCGCCGGCTGCTGTTCATTCAGAACTACACCGACCAGCCGGCCGCCATCGGCGGCGTTCCCGCTGGCCGTGATCTCCTCGATGCCGAAAAGCCGGTTGCCGGTAGGCTCGATCTCGAAGGCTACGGCTGCGCGATCATCGAGCTCGCGGGGTGAGTTGCGCTCGCCAGGCCAAACGTGGCGAGCGCTGCTGCTGCATTCTCCGTCGTCCTCGGCCTTGAGCCGAGGATCCATATCACGGGACCTGAATGGGTGCCATTGTAGATGCTCCGGTCGGTCCCCAGCATTATCCAGTAGAGTAACGCGTGCGTACACCCCGCAGTCGGCCCATTGCGGTCACCCGCCGTCCTTCGCGACAGTGTTCCCGCGTTCAGACCGCGGATGAAGGAGTCTTCCGTATTTTCTACGTTGGTCCAAGTTGGCGAGAGTCCTCACGAAGCGAGTCAGGCGTAGGTCATGACCGTTCAATTAAGCCGGCATCCGGGACAGCTCCCAATCGTAGGAGCGCAAGAAGCTCACCAGCTCTCGCATGGCGGCGCTGGAGTGTTTTTTGCTCGGGTAATAAAGATACCAGCTTGGCAAGAGGGGGCTCCAGTCCTTCAGAACCTCCGTCAACCGGCCGTTCGTCAAGTCGGGTGTGGCGTAGTCCTCGAAGATATGGGCCAATCCGCATCCGGCGACAGCGGCCTGCAGTTCGTTGTGTGCTGAACTCACCGTCAATCGTCCCTCCGGCAAGACTTCGAGGGCGTCTCCGCCCTTTTCAAATTTCCAGGATACCAGCGTGCCGCCGGGAAATCGTCGTCGAATGCAGTTGTGGCCGGCGAGATCATTGGGGGTCAAAGGCAGGCCATGCTTTGCAATATAGTCCGGCGACGCCACGATCGCGTATCGAAGCGATGGTCCCAGCGGTACTGCGATCATATCTTGTGCCAGTTGCTTTCCGAACCGAACGCCCGCGTCAAAGCCTTGCTCGACGATGTCGATGACCGCTGCGTCACTGATGAGTTCGACCTTGATATCCGCGTATGTGTCCATAAAGGTGAACATTGCCGGACAGAGCAGGTGATCGATTGCGGGGCCGGGCGCATTGATGCGAAGGGTGCCGGACGGGTTTTCCTTTAACTGGTTAAGGTCATCGACTGCGAGACGGATGTCCGTCAAAGCTGGACCAAGGCGCTGCAGGAGACGCTGTCCCGCATCTGTCGGCGCAACGCTTCTTGTTGTCCTGTTGAGCAGACGAATGCCGAGCGCCTCTTCCAAAGCGTTGATTGTCTGGCTGAGTGCCGATGATGAAACGCCTCGCTCCAAGGCGGCGGCCCTGAATCCGCCGCACCTGACGATCGCCGCAAAAACATCCAGGCTATCCAAACGAAACTGATCCATTGCGAAGCTTACCTTATCAAGCTGCGTAGATTTATTCGTCTTATCAGCGCAGTGATTTGAGGTCATCTAAATACCTCGACCGCACATGCGGACTATCGACTGAAAGGAAAAGCAATGGATCGACTCACATTGAACCGGCGAACGGTCATGGTTTCAGCGGTTGCTGGAACGTCCGCTCTGCTGCTCGGAGGGTCCGCGGGATCAGGCAAGGCGCAGGTGCAGAGCCGGGACGCCCGTAATGTTGGATATTATCGATTTCGGGTCGGGCAGATCAAAGCGACAGTTTTGAGCGATGGCGTGATCGGCGGCCCACCGACGGTCTATGCCAACGATGCTCCGGAGGCCGAACTGCAGGAGGTCCTTCGTCGCGCTTTCCTTCCTACCGATCACATGACCCTTCAACTCAACACGCTGCTGCTTGAGGTCGGCGACAGGCGGATATTGCTTGAGGCGGGAGCCGGGGCCACGATGGGACCGAATGCCGGGCGTGTGTTCGACAATATCGCCGCCATCGGTCTCGATGCAGGCGATATCGACACGATCGTGGTGTCCCACACGCATCCTGATCACGTCGGCAATCTCAGCACTTCCGAAGGCAAAAAAGCGTTTCCCAATGCCACCGTCTACGCACCCCGGGCAGACTGGGATTTTTTTGTGCGCAACGATCCCGATCTCTCCTACATGCCGGTACCAAGGGACTTTCGTGACCGGTTCGCAGCGGCGATCAAACGGAGTGTCGAGCCGATCGCAAAGGACATCGAGCTCTACGAGGCAGGTGCGGAAATCGTGCCGGGTCTCACCACGATAGCTGCGCCCGGACATACGCCTGGCATGGCAACATTCTTGGTCCACTCAGGAAACGACCAACTGCTCCTCACTGCGGACCTTGCCTATCACCCGGTCGTCAACATCGACCATCCATGGCGACCCGGACCTGATAGAGACAAGGATACCGCGCTCGCGTCGCGCCGCCGCATATTCGATATGGCTGCGACCGATAGGCTCCTTGTTCTCGGATTTCATTACCCTTTCCCGGGGCTCGGACGAATGCTCAAGACCGACATGGGTTATGCCTGGGTTCCGGCGGGCTGGCAGTTTTGACCCGGGTGCGGCCGTCGAGAGGTTTCGTTCGATAGGGCTGCTTTGTGCCCTCATGTCGGCCGTCAAAGCTACATCATCCGACTTCTAAAAGCGGGCATCGCCTATAACCCGACTGGGCGCCCGCCGGCAAAGTTCTCGCCGGTCCGTCCAGCCTCGTTTCGCGGCTGTGCCGCGCTTGGCATCCATATGCCACAAGCTATCTGATCGAACTGAAGCTCAGCGCGGCCGCCGCAGCATCGGGACGAGTGTCGGCGACGAACCGGCCTGGATCGCGCCGAGCGGTTCGAAGCCGTAGCGTCGGTAGAACGGAATGTTGCGCGGGTTCGAGGATTCCAAATAGGCTGGCGCGTGATCGCGATCGCACCGTGCGAGTGCGTAGGCCATCAAGGCGTCGCCGTGACCTTGGCCTTGATGCGCCGGGTCGACGCCGATCAGGGGCAGGTACCAATGTGGTTCGGTCGGGTGGTACGCGGCCATCTGCTCGAATATGGCCGTGGTTTCGGGGGCAAGAGAGCGCGCAACTGTGCTCTCGAGCACTGCACCAAGCCCTTCCTCGTCGGAATGCACCCTGGGCGATAGCCACAGCGCCGTCCCGGCGTAGTCGTCGGTGCAAAAGGCGCTTCCGTTAGAGAATGCGTTGCTCCCAAACGCCCGGATCATTCGCGGCATGGCCGCAAGGTACTGGTGTGCATGCGGCCAGGTCCATCGCGCCATAGGATCCGCTGCAAATGCCAGCATGACCGTTTCGACCGCCAGATCTTCCTCGGCCGCGGCCATAACTCTCACTGTTGGCGATTTCACACTGCCCTCCTGACGTAGGTGGTCCGACGAGGCGCCCGCCCTCGTTCTCAGCTGCGCATCGTAACCCGGATGGCGTGGGAGCGATACCGGTTGCTGCTGGCTCAGCAGTTGGGTCGCTTTTGGCGTAGTCTTGGTCTAGCGCCCCATGAGCACGTCTCTCGGACAATCTGATGCGAACCATCCGGCCCAAAACCAGAGAGCATGCATCGGTGGACCCCGCACAGAAGCTATGGCCCATTGCCGCTGGCGGCAAAACAATCAGCTAGTCAGGCCAGCCTGCCGCAGGCCGTCCACAATGCGTTCGAAATCGGCAGGGTTCTTGTAGGGCAGTACTTTGCGCCTGTGTTCCAGGGAATAATCGGGATTGATTCGGAACACTTCCGCCCACTCACCACGCGCCTCCTCGAAGCGCCCCAGGTGACCATAGCTCGCCGCCAGCAGCACTCGCGAGACGTCTGTGTTTGGATTACGGACGAGCCGCCGCTTCAGGATGACGACGGCCTCCTCGTACCTGCCTAGCTGAAACATCGCCTGCGCGTAGAAGTGCAGGAACAGGTCCGGGTAATAGGGGTTCAGGGCCATTGCCCGTTCGAAATAGGCGAGCGCCTCGGCCGACCTTCCGGCATAGTGCAGTGCGTTGCCGAGATTCTCGTACCCCTCTACAAAATTGGGAGCAAGCGCGATCACGCGTTCGGCCTCGGCGATGGCCGCGTCGTGCTGTCGCGAGTGCAGTTTGACGACGCCGAGCGCCCAATGTGCGTAGGGATATTGATCGTCGAGCGCCACCGCCCGCGTGGCAGCCTCAATCGCCTGATCAAGCGATTTCGACGGCGATTGGCTCCACTGATTTATGTAGGCCAGCCCATGTGTGACGGCGAGGAACGCGTAGGCCGGAACGAATTTCGGGTCAAGCTCGATGGCGCGTTGCAACAGTTCCCGGCCCTGCGTGTTTTGCTCTCTCGTCAACCTCCACATGTGTTCACGGCCCCGAAGGAAGCAGTCATACGCTTCCAGGCTCTCGGTCTGCTCCGCAGCCAGCCGCTGCTGGTCGCCCTCTCTCAGGTTGAGCGCGAGCGCGCCGACAATCTGCTGCGTTACGTCGTCCTGCACGGCAAAGATGTCGGTCAGGTCGCGATCGAAACGCTCCGCCCACAGATGGCCGCCTGATGTCGCGTCGATCAGCTGTGCGGTGATCCGCACCCTGCTGCCCGATTTGCGGACACTGCCCTCCAGCACGTAGCGCACGCCAAGGCCGCGGCCCACCTCTTGGACGTTCACGTTCCGGCCCTTGAAGGTGAACGACGAGTTGCGGGCGATGACGAACAGCTGCGACAGCTTCGACAGAGCAGTGATGATGTCTTCGGAGATGCCATCGGCGAAGTATTCTTGCTCGACATCACCGCTCATGTTGGCGAAGGGCAGCACGGCAATCGAGAGCGCCGGCGGCGATGCGGCTGGCACGCGACTAGCGGCGGCGTAGGCGGTCACTGTTGACTTTGCCAGTGCGGCGACGCCGACCTGGAGCGAATAGATCCGAATCGGCTCGGCGATGTTCTTGAGCTGTGTGCTGCCGAGATCGGTGACGGAGAGATCGAGCCTCGCCTTGACTTGGCGATAGGCATCCTCCGACAGGCAAATGGCGCCCGGCGCTGCGACGCCCTCCAGGCGCGACGCGATATTGACGCCGTCGCCCATCAGGTCACCGTCGCTTTCCTCGACCACATCTCCCAAATGGATGCCGATTCGGAACTCAATACGGCGGTCTTGGGGCACGCCGGCATTGCGTTCGACCATGGCATTCTGCACCTCGACGGCGCAGCGGACGGCGTCCACCACGCTGCGGAATTCGACCAATGCCCCATCGCCTGTGCGCTTGATCACGCGCCCGTTGTGCACAGCTATAGTTGGATCGATCAGGTCGCTACGCAGTGCCCGCAACCTCGCCAGAATACGATCTTCGTCCGCGCTCGCGAGCCTGCTGTATCCGACCACGTCGGCGGCCAGAATTGCGGCCAGCTTGCGATTCTCGCCCATTGAGCCGTCTCCTCTTCTCCACTATAGCAGGAAGACAGTGGGCAAGACGGAACTTTCGCTTCTTTTCTGAGCGATCTTGGGCGATGTCTCAGTGGGCGAGCCGCTGCTGCGCAACATATCTCCCCGGATGGCAATTTCATCGCCGGCCATCGCACGCCTGGACACTGGAAGACCTCGCCCGCAAGGCGGGGATGTACCGCACGAGCTTCGCCCAGTACTTCCCAAGGCGCGTCGGCGAAACGCCGATCTCCTACGTTGCCCGCCGGAGAATGATGTCGGCAGGAACGAAACTGATACAGGGCGAGGAAACAATGGCCGAAATTTCGGTGTCGCTGGGATATTCGTCTGAGCACGCCTTTAGCACGGCGTTCAAGCGGATCATGGAACAGTCACCCCTCGATATGGCCGAAGTCAAAAACAGAATGTGAACAATGATCAGTGACGTCTCCCTTCTGGCGCATAGTTCCCATCCCCAGCAAGGCTGCTGCTCCTCCACACCGCCTACAAGTCCAACCAGGACCGCCTCCAGTCGACAAGCGTGTCGATGGTTTCAAAGAACAGCGACTTGGCGGGAGCCTCCTAATCGACCCTCGCTCGCTGGCGCAGCGGTCTGTGTTCGAAAATATGCAAAAAAAGAGCATTCCCGTACTCAAACAAAACGGAAATGCTCTCTTAATTTAGTGCGGAGCTATACTTGTCAGCTCCACACTGCTCGCACCTGAATTCGCGGCTATTCGTCTGATGTCGCCGGTGCGGCGTTCTCCAGCGAGGTGCGAATTTGATCAATCTTCCCGTTTGCGTCGCCAACCCCGAGAATGGTTTTGGCCTGGTTCAGAACCGCCGGACTGACTTCACCGGTTTTTGTTGCGGAAGCCAATGCGTCCTCCAGCGCCTCGTCCCCCAACAGAGGGTCATCGGCCGCGGGCTCGATTCCATTGTCGAGTTCATACTGGGCATAGGCCATGGCGTAGGCCGAGATCGCCGTCATGCGTGGGTCCGACGTATGCATCAACGCCTTGTAGTTTCGCTTCAAGGAGTTCAGGCCCGCAAGTTGCGCCGACAGGTTCTTTTCTTTCGTGCTGACTTTGGTCTCGTCTGCCTTGACGGACTTGGATTTGCTTGCCGCCTCGCTGGACTTGCCTTTCACGCCTTGCGATTTGGAGCTGCCATGGGTTGAACCGCTACCTTGGCTGCTGCTGCCATGGCCGCTGTTTCCACCACCGCCGCCATGACCACCGCCGCCGCTATTGCCCCCACTGTTACCGCCGCCGTTTCCCCCGCTCTTTGCCAGTGCGGCCATGTCGATCCCGGCAATCGTTACCGGGCTTGCTGCAAGAGCCAGCGAGAGCAAGGCCAAGGACGCTAAGGTTGCTGTCCGCATCGTTTCCTCCGAACCAGATCATCAAGCGCCGGGCAGATGCACGGCTGAGCAGGTAGGAGAGGTTAGACGTCGATCGCCCCTTGCACATCGGACCGAGGTCCGATGCCGATCCCGTCTATAGTCCTACACGGCTTCGTATACTTAACGATTCCTGGTCGGAACGGTCGACGGGACGGGAAGGCGAGAGACGCGGAGCCGAGGCGTAACTTCGATATTTCAGATGTTTAATTTGCCCGCGGAACCGGGCAGTCCAGGTCCCCGTCGTTGCACCTCAGGTAAACCTTGAGCGCCTCCGTGCGGCTTTGAGTCAGGCCGTCGTGGCACGAACTGTTGACGAACGGATAGGCGGTGCCACCCTGGACCGTCGAGCTTTGGAAATTGCACTCGGCATCACGGAATGCAATCCATGCTTTCTGGGTCGCTACGAGAAGCTTGGTCGTGTCGGCATCATCCTCCAGCCGACCTTCGATCTCTTTGTAGACCTTGTTCATCTCCGCATCCGACTTCTTCAGGGATTCAGCAGCGCAGATGTTCATGTCTGACTGATTTGTCTTCGCCGCAGTTATCATCTGCAAATGCGAACGTTGACGTCGTCAGGACCAAAGTGGCGGACAGCAACAAAATTCTCATGATGGACCTCTTTCCGATTGAATGAATATCCAAACACCGCATGCCTCGTTGCTGGTTTTAACCCCACTTCTGCTCCCTTCCATCAAGTCGACGTCATCTCACCAATCATTTTCCATGGGTTGGTGACGGTTTCATTACCTTGGTACGCCGTGCTGAGCGAGCACGATACATTCCAGTCTTGCAGTCCATTTTCGATCAGCAGGTATGTCGGCCATACCTTGGGCATAACTGGAAGCAGCTCGCCGATCCGGGAGCCGCTGGCCTGTTATCGAAAAGATATGGACTTGATAGAGGACGCCTCGCTGAGTTTTGCGAGAGTGTCAAACCGAATTCAATAGAGAATCACGCCAAGCGCAAATCGATAAGCGGGTGTAACTTCTTGAGATTCGGCAGTGATTTCGCTTGCCAAGGATATTGGCTGGTGCCTTTGACGACGAGCAGGAGGTCGTCCATCTTTCTGGCTTCAATCGTCAGCTTGGCCAGGAGATTTATGCCAGAGGAATTGAGGAACTCGAGACCCGTCAGGTTGAACGTGACCTGTTTGTGCCCCTCATGAAGCAGGCCTGATATCAATGAATAAATGGGCGCGTAGGCGTCCGGTCCCGCCAGCCGGAATACGCCATCGAAATAGACCTCGTTTTTCTCAGCCCATACGCGGAAGTTTTCGTCGCTGATTTCCATTCTTCGCTCACAGATTGGAGGAGGGCGGCATTGCCACGGCTGCAGTTGTCGTCAGGATGACACGCTGGTCATTATTGTCTTCGAATGCCCATGCCATTTTTGCGTCGTAATCGCTCAGAAGGGTCAGCAACCCCAAGCCCGAACCGCTTTCTGCCGATATGGCATTGGTTTCGATTTGCTCAAGAAGAAGTTCCCCGGGGTCCCTCGATTGAAGGCGATGCAGCAGTTGCTGAAAGCGAGAGGATGTCACGCCATCGATCGTGTTCTTCACCCTTATTAAAAAAGTACCGTCCAATATGCCGGCTTCAATGAGGATCTCCCCAGGCTGTCGAAACTTGACGGCATTTTCGATCAACTCATTGCTGAGATATCCGATGTCATGATGCGCCTGCACATAGTCCTTCCTTGAACGTGAATACCGCAGAGCCATGACTTCCGCTATAAAGTCCGACGTCATTCCTGAGTGCTTCCATCCGAGCTGAAGCGGTCCGTCGCTTAACGTGAGGCGAGTGCTTGAATCTAGGCTTATGCCCGTCAGAGATTCGATACCATATACCGTTGGCGTCATGTCTCACCTATGTCGCACTGCGAGAAGCGTGATGTCGTCGTAAATCTTCTGCGATCCTATGAAGAGCATTAATGTCGCTATAATTCCGGCAACGACTTTCTCAGCGCTCTGGTCCTTCAAGCGCAGTGCTTCGCGGCATAGACGTTCGATGCCAAAGAGTTCTCCAGCGTCGTTTTCGGCTTCTGTTACGCCGTCCGTATGCAGGAGTATGAGGTCGCCCGTCTCGAAGGTTATTTCGCGGGTTTTAATGAAGGCAGAAATATCGGCTTCCAGCCCGATCGGTATACCCAGATCCATGGTGTCTATGCGCTCGACCTCGCCGTTCGCCCGCACGACGACAACTTCCTCGTGTTGTCCCGACAGGATCATCTCTTTGCCGTCGTAGTCAAGAAACGCCAGCGTGAGATGCTTATCGATTTTGGTTCTCACTATGTTTTTAAACAGGGCGCTGTTCAGGTCTGTGAGAAATTTGACTGCATCGGTGTTTCCTGCTTCCTGCAGGGCGCGGGCGACGGACTGAACCATCAACATCAGCACGCCGCTTTCGAGCCCGTGTCCGGTGACGTCGCCGATGCCAATCTTCAACCGATTTCCGCTCTTCAATACGTCGTAATAATCGCCGCCGACTTCTTCTGCAGGTCTCATATAGGCTGCGATCTCAAGGGCCTGAAACTCCTCAAGCTCCTGGTGCAGCGGAAGAACCATGAGCTGGATCCTCTCGGCGACGGCCAGCTCTGTTCCGAGACGTCGATTTTCTCGCTGGAGCTGTGCATTCAGCGTCGAAATCTCTTCCTTTGCATCTTCGATTTGAGCTGTTCGCTCTTCGACAAGCTGCTCGAGATTTTCCGTATGATAGCTGATCTGTTCGGCCATCCGGTTGAATGCTTCACCAGCCTCGCCGACCTCATCTTTGCTTGTTATGGCCACCCTGACTGAATAATCCTTCGCCTGAATCCGTTTGGCGGCATCTGCAAGTGCACTGATTCCGCTCGTTATTCGTTTGGAAGCCGCAATTACTGCTATAGCCACAACAAGCAGTGACATTAGGATCGCCAGGATTTGGTAGATCACGATCCGGTTGGTAGCTTCCGAAATTTTGGCTTGTGCCGCATAGAGGGAGGCCTGGATTTCTCGTTCAGGCACAACCACTCCAAGAGACATCGCCTCTTGCCGAACCGGGCCGCTGGACCAGAGATTGGTCGCGGGGAGTTTCTTGACGATAACGATATAGGGGACCTCGTTACCCTCCTGCTGCAACAACAAATGTTGGATGCCCAGTTCGCGATCAAGGGCCAGTTTTGCTATCGCAGGCTGGGAGCTTCCCTTCAGGGAGCGCTCCAGTCCGGTCACTCCGCTTCCGCTCGCATCGCTCGCAGAACGCAGACCGAGGGTTTTTTCGCCTGTGCTGTTGATCGCCACAACGTTTCCGTCGGACATTGCGAGAAATCCAAAGCCGGACTGGGCCACTTTCACATTTTCTACAGTCTGCGCGAGCTGGTCGAGCGTGATGTCCGCGCCAGCCGTCCCGGCGACATCCTTCCTGTCGGCTGTCCATAGTGGTTGAAAGAAAGAAACGATCAGTTTCCCGGTAATGGCGTCCGTATAGGGCGCTGTCTGGGTTATATCGTCCGCGACCGGCCTCGTTTTCATATCCTTGGCCCAGCCCTGCCAGGACTCATAAAGTCCGGGAAAAAAGAAGTCCCAGAAATTGGCCTCGTTATGACCAGGATAAAGGCGGTCGAAGGTCTGAGCCTGGTCGGTATAGGGCGCTGTTCTGAAGATTGGTCGTTCTTTCGATCCGATGTAATACATCTGCAGCTTTGAAGCCCCGTGCTGCAGCAAGCTAGGTGCGACAAGGTCTAGAACCGCGCTGGTCTGGATATCGGTCTGAACGTCGGGTCTTGGGTTGTGGTCTTCTCCGAGCAAGTAACTCCAGACGCTGACGACGGAGACTGAGCCCGGAGCGTTCTGAGACCAGTTCGCCTTTTGATCGTAGGACAGGCTGACGCTGCCGGGAGATGTGCGGGCGATCGCCGCGCCGACAACGGAATTACGCTCGGGATCGTCGATCTGCGCCTGGAGCACACCCGCCAAGGTGCTGACGTCGTTGTGAACCTGCCGCAGGAGCAAACTCACCTGTGCTGCGGTGGAATCGGCATATGTGCGGATGTATTCCTGGCTTGCCGCTTCCAGACCCTGTCCGACTTCCAGGGTGGCGTCGCGCGACAGCCTCTGAACATTCCAAAGCGCCAGTCCACCGCTGACCAGCAGATCAAAGAGGACAGCTCCACCGACGACCAAAATGAACTTTGCCCGAAATGAGCCTAGCCTTGCCGGTCTCTTCGATTTCCCGTCCATCACAGCGGCTTTCGGCCGGAGGCTGCCCAGATCGGCCAGCCTGCATAACCCTTGGGGTGAAGAGCAGCAAAGATATGATCTTTGAATCCTTGCCGGAACCTGCGAATGAAATCTGACGAGTCGCCCCGTCGAACAGCCATCTCACCCGCGTAGACATTTTCCCATGCTTCGATGATGTCTGCGAAGTCCTGGGGATCCCCGTCAAGATTCGTGACCATAAATGAATCGACCTTGATGTTATCGAACCCCGCGTCGGCGAGGAGGTGGCGGCTTTTCGGCCCCATCTCGACATCCATGTCGAAGTGCCTGAACAGTTTGGCGACTTCTTCGTAAGTCCATCTTATGGATTCAGCATGTGGCTCGCCCAGACAATGCGAGTTTTTTTCGTTGGTGATGTAGACACGGCCGCCAGGCTTGCAGATGCGGTAAAGCTCCCTGAGCAGCATCTCGGGACGGTTGAAAATCTGCAGCGAATGTCGGCAGGTCACAAAGTCAAATTGATTGTCTCGCAGCAGCATTTGGGAAGCGTCGCCATAGGTGTACTCGATTCCCTGCAGATCGAAGTCGGCCGCGACCCTGCGGGCATATTCGAGGCTACGCACGGAATGATCCAGCGCGACAAGGCGTGCCGGTCTAAATTCCCGTTGAACCAAGGCGGCGAAATCACCAATTCCGCAACAGATATCTGCGATGACAAGACCGCTGCGCAGGCCGTGGCGAGGCAACAGTTCGCGTTCGTGCCTCCATGTCATTTTCGTCTGGGTGCGCAGAATGGGAATGAAAGTCTCATCCTCGACAAAGCTCTGGCCCGGATAAAATGCCGAATCGTAGACTTCAACCGACAGGCTTGGTTGTGATGCCGCCAGCGTTTGGAATAACGAGGTCGACCATGCCACCACGCTCGACGTAATGATGACGATCTTCCGTTCCGGTCTGATCCGGCAACTTGCCGCGAGTATATCGGCCAGGGCCGCGAAGGCAGTCATGTTGATGTGCGTCAGACGTTTGACATTGACGTAAACGACCCCACTGTATTTTTCCAAACTTTGCTGCACCAGCTTGAGGGCATCGGCAATTTCAGTGGCGCTTTCAGGCCGCATCTTGCCAGACAGCAACAGCTCCTGATTTGTCGGATCAAAATGAACAGTGAAGGGTAGGGGAAGCAGGCTCATCGGAAGTCCTCGACCGAGGGGAAATCCGCAATGATTTGAATCTCTTGTTCGCCGTCTTGCTCAATTCGGATCGTGGCGCGGAATATTGCTGCCAAATCTCTGAGCAAAACCGTCCCATCGGACTTCGTGACCACGAATCCAGAGCCGGCGCCTGGGACAGTCTGGTGTTCGCTTGCTCTCGCATCCATGTGCTTTCGGCCAAATGCTTCCTCGCAAGGAAACGCAATTCTCAGCCGATTGAATGTCGCATTCCGGTAGAGACTGAACCTTATCCTTCCCAGCTCGCTCGTCGAACGGAAAGCAAGTTCGATGAACTCGTTCGTCGCGACGGAAAGAAAATTGGAATATCGAGCGGGATCGCTGTGACCTTGGCCGAGAATGTCTGAGAGATATTCGGTAATCCCGTCGCAAAACTGCCATCGGGATTTGAACATCGCAACGTCCAGTTCCAGCGATACCATCGGCGCAAATGCATGGTCATCGAAGCTAGCTGCTTCCTGTTCCAATACACCCTCCCTTCTTTTGCCTGGGGCGTCAGGTTGATGCATGCCATAGCTAAAGGCACGGCGAAAATCGGTTGTTCACTGTGGTAGCGCTGGGCTTGCGGATGTGTCCGCCCGGGTGATGAATTCGCCAATCGCCTGGACCGGAAGCGGCCTGCTAATCAAATAGCCTTGAAGTCTGTCGCAGCCCACACTGCGCAACCATTCCGCCTGACCTGGCGTTTCAACCCCTTCGGCCGTCACCTGCATGTCGAGGTCATGTGCGAGGTTAACGATGCAGCGGACGATTGCCTGGCTTTTCAGATCGCTTTCGAGGTCGGTGATAAAGTATTTGTCGATTTTGATCGTGTCGAACGGGAATGTCTTCAGATAGCTGAGCGAAGAATATTCGGTCCCGAAATCATCAAGCGAGATTCGTATCCCTAGCACGTTGAGCGTATTCAAGGTGTCGATATTGTTGACGGTGCGCTCAAGCAGCACGCTTTCGGTTATCTCAAGCTCCAGACGGTCTGGCGGCAACCCGATCAAGTCCAGCGTTTGGGATACGCGATCGGTGAGGCCGTTTGTCAAGAATTCAGCCGCGGACAAATTGACCGCGACGATGTAGTTCTGCGGCCACTTCATTGCCTCGCGACATGCCTGCTCCAAAACCCATGCCCCTATTTCCGGCATTATTCCATCGGCCTCGGCCATCGGAATAAATGCCGTTGGTGGGATTTTTCCAAGTAGAGGGTGGTGCCATCTCAGCAATGCTTCGAAGCCGACAATGCTGCCGCCCTCGGCGATGGGTTGGTACTCAATAGAGAATTGTTGCTGGACCAGGGCCATGCGAAGGCTGCGGCGCAGCAGTTCGCGTTGTTCCAGCAACTCAAGCATTGAGGGATCAAACGGTCTTGCACGACCGCGCCCGTCCTTCTTCGCGGCGTAGAGTGCGACGTCGGACGCCTTCATCAGCTGCTCCGGACTTGTACCGTCCGGTGGAGCAGCAGATATGCCGATACTGGCACCGACAAATAGCGCGATGCCATCTATCGTGAAGGGTTTTTTGAATGCATCAACCAAAGCTTCTGCTAACTGGTGTCCTTTGGCGGGATGTCCTGGGCCTCTTGATATGACGGTGAATTCGTCACCCGCCAGTCGATAGGCTCTGTCGTCCCTGGCAAGGCACCCTTGAATGCGGCTTGCAGCGAGCTGAAGAAGCTTGTCGCCTGCCGGATGCCCAAGCGTGTCGTTGACGGGTTTGAAATCGTCAAGATCGAGTTGCATCAGGGACAGAGTCTCGTTCGAGCCTGTGGTCTCTCGTAACAACACAGCGAGGTCCTCGCTGAACTGGCGTCGGTTCGGCAGTCCAGTGAGCGGATCGTGGGTGGCCAGATGCAAAAGAGTTGCGCGCTCATCGTCGATAGATTCCTCGGACCGAACCACGGCAAACAGATCTCCGATCCGATAGATCGTCAGTCCGTGCGACGCGGGCGCGCCAAGATCCCCCGATATTTGCAAGGGTTGGGCACTGTCGCCCAATGAACGGAGGGCGAGTGTAATCGCCGATTTGTCCAATTCAGGAAAATGCTCCCAAAACGACGCTGCTGGTTTGACAGAAGCAGGCAGCTCATTGCCGAGCAAATTCTCGACGGGATTGAAATCGCGATCAAAGAACAAAAGCCGGTCGATTGAGCTCGAAGTTTTTGCCTCTGTTTGTCCGAGCGCCGAGGGGGCAGCATGAATTTTCCGCATGTCCGAGGCCCTCCCTAGTCTCATGTCATAACCAGATATTGTAGCAAATCAGCCCCCGCACAACTTGTGCACGCCAAGATTTACATTAGGCATTTCTGATTAACAATCCCCAACCTCTGCCCAACTCGCTCACGGATGGGCTTATGCCACGTCTTTATTACCGCGACCCATTTGCATCCATCGCCTCGGCGGCGACCCTTCGATGAACTGAGGGCAGGGGATCTCACGCGCCCGATCCGCACTCGGTCATGAACCAGTCGATGAAGCGGCCGACCGGCTTTTTCGCCCAGCTGTTCGATATGACGTAATAGCCCTGGTTCTCTGCCGTGGCGATCTCGGAAAGCACCAGCAGATCGCCGCGTTCGATCTCGCGGCGGAACACCTCGACAGGGCAGAGCGCCACGCCATGGCCGGCGATTACGGCCGTCGCCAGCATGTTGAAATCCTGAAATATCGGCCCTCGAAGCGGCTCCTGCGCTTTCTGGCCGGCCTTGCGGAACCATTCCTTCCAGCCATCGACGGATTCGTCGTGCAGCAGATCGGCGCCGGCGATCGAGACGTCGTCGATCGTCCAGTTGCGTTTGGCAAGGTAATGGCGACTGGTGACGGGCTGGTTGCGGCGGGAGAAGAGCAGGCGGCTTTCCCTGCCGCCGCTCAGATCCTCGCCCATGGTGATCAGTACGTCGAGGCTCTCGTGGTCGAAGTGTTCTTCGGCGCGGGCATAGACGATCCTGACGTCGAGATCGGGGGCGCTTTCCTGGAAGGAGGGCAGGGCGGGGACGAGCCAGCGCGATGCGATTGAGGGAATGCAGCCGACGGTGATGGCGCGCATGTCGTGATCGCGCCGCATATTGCCGGTCGCATGCGCGATCGCCGCCAGCGATCCGGAGACGGCCCGGTAATATTCACCGCCGGCTGCGGTCAGCGTAATGCCGCGGCCCGATTTCTGCAGCAGCTTGCGGCCGAGCCAGGTTTCCAGATGCTTGATCTGATGGCTGACCGCCGCATGAGTGACGTGCAGCTCGTCGCCCGCTTTCGAAAGGCTCATCAGGCGGGCCGTGGCTTCGAAAGCGCGCAAAGCGTTTAACGGCGGCAATTGCATTTGTAAAATTTCCTCACAGATGACGCAGAAATCATCATTTGAAAATGCCAGTGATTTCAATAGCTAATTGTTGCGGGCGATGAAAATGAATCATCACCGCATCTTCAATAATTTATCAGGGGAATCGGCGATGTTCGTCAGAAATCTGAAAGAGGTGGAGCTCACCGAGCGTTTCGTCGATTGGGGCAACGGCACGAGCCACCGGCTGCTGACCAAAGACGATGGCATGGGCTTTACGGTGTGCCATACCGTCGTTCGCGCCAATAGCGAGGCCTTGCTCCAATACCGCAATCACCTGGAGGCCTGCTACTGCATCAAGGGCGAGGGCGAAGTGGAGGATATGGACGGCAATGTCTTTCCGATCCGCACCGGCGATATCTACGTGCTCGACAAGCACGACCGCCATTATCTGCGCGGCGGGAAGGATCAGGATCTCGTTCTCGTCAGCATCTTCAACCCGCCGCTGACGGGCACCGAACGGCACGACCTGGACAACAAGAGCGGGTCGCAATACTGAACCAGAGCATGATGCCGAAAGTGTAAGCGGTTTTGCTCTAACTATATGATGTAGAACAGGATTCAGATTTTAGGCCGATCCGGCCTAAAATCATCCTGTTCTAGCCGATCTCTTTGTCGACTGCCGAGATGGACAGCAGAGCCCGGCAAATGGCGGGCACTGCTGCCGGCGCGAACGACAGGACATCCGCTCCCTATTCGTGGTGACTTGAAGCTACGTGCAGCCTATTGCTGCGGTTGCTGTTGTTGCTGGCCCGGCGGCGGCGTGCCGATCTTTTCCAGTACCTTCTTGGCCAGAGCCGGGTCGCTCTGCGCGGCCGTCAGGATCGACGAATATTCCTCGACGGAGATGTCGGGAGAAGCTTGGACGGTATCGACCATCTGCTTCTTGGCCTCCTCCTGCAGCTGTTGCTTGGCAGCCTCGTCCTTCGTCGCGCCGATCTTGGCCGAATATTCCTGTCTCACCTTGTCGACCTGCAGATAGGCAACGGCGAAGGCTTCGATTTTCTGATCGCTGACGGCTGCCGTCGCACCGCTGCCGCCGGGCTGTCCCTGCATCGGCGGCTGCGCCTGTGCCGGGGGCTGCGCTTGTGCCGGCTGCTGTTGCGCCTGGGCCATGTCGACAGCGGATGCCGGGCTGAAAGCAAGCAGACTGAAGACTGCCGCGCTCAATGTTGCGACAGATGTGTAACGAGTGATCATGTTCATTCCTCTTCAAGTGCATGATTTTATCGGCAGCAAGACCGCCTCGGTCGATCGCTCAGCCACTCAAAGGCCGGGCGAGGTCGCGACGATGGAACCTTTAAGAGGGCACGGTGCGGCGGTAACGGGGCGATTTACTGACGATTGAGCGGCGGCTTTGTGACCGCCGGCCTGTTGGCACGTGCGGAAAATTCAAGTCATTGCCGCTGTGATACCCGGACTTTCGGTGGCGTTTATCGCTTATCTGGATGCAGAAATGCCGCCAGGAACGTGGCGACGGCCGCCTCGGCGTGGCGGTAAATCTCCAGCTTCGTCGGAATGGCCGCATCGCCCAGCATCATGACCCGGTTGACGGGGTCGGCCATCACCAGCCAGTTGAACTGTGATGCGGCTACCGTTGCATCGGAGAACTGCAGCAGCTTCTTGCCGGCCAATTGTTCGAAAGCGCTGCCCATGGCCTCGATCGCCCGTGCAGGGCCGCGCGCGTAAAGCAGCTTGGCGAGTTCCGGGAAGCGTTGCGCCTCCGCAATCACGAGCCGGCGCAATTGCATCAGCCCCGGCGTCAGGACGATGGTGAGCTGGCGGACGGCGTAGTCGAGGAGATAGGCTTCCAGCTGAGCGCGGTTCTCCACCTGGGGGAGGCCGGTGTGAACGGCGGTATCTGCTTCTCCCATCATCTGGGTGAGCACGGCGACGAACAGCGCCTCCTTGCTGGAGAAGTGCTTGTAGACCGTCTGCTTGGACACGCCGGACCGGCTGGCGATCTCGTCCATGCTGGCTCCGGCATAACCGGTGCTGAGAAAGACTTCGGCCGCGGCACCGACGATCGCCGCCTGTTTGCGCTCCGAACGAGTGCCGGCCCGCCCCTGGGCAAGGTCGGCTTCCATACCCGGTATCAACATTCTCGATCTCCGCTCCAGCCCTACTTGACACGATCAAACTGAACCGTCTAGTTCTTATAACGGAACTAAACGGTCTAGTTTGATTTTGCGACTATCCAGCGATCCTCAACAGCGAGCGATGTCATGAACAACAAGACAACCCGTCTGACTTGTGCCTGCGGAACCTTTCACCTCGATGTGCGCGGCGCCCCGATCATCAGCGCGGAATGTCACTGCAAGAGCTGCAGTGACGCGGCCGGAAGGCTGGAGTCGCTTCCCTTGCCGGAGGCGATCCGGACGATCCATGGCGGTACGCGCTACGTGCTTTATCGCAAGGATCGGATCAGCCTTTTGGCCGGAACCGAAAACCTGCGGGAGTTCCGCCTCGGCCCCAATGCTTCAACGCGACGTGTCCTGGCATCCTGCTGCAACACGCCCATTTTCCTGGAGTTCAAGGGTGGCCACTGGCTTAGCCTCTACGGCAATCTCTGGAAGCAGGCCGAGCTTCCGCCCCTTCAATTGCGCACGATGACCCAGAATGCGCCCGATCGCGCGAGTGTGCCCGATGACGTGCCTTCCGGCGCGCTGGCGACGGCCGGCTTCTATGGCAGACTTCTCACCGCGTGGATTGCGATGGGCTTCAAAGTGCCCGACATCACTGTCAAAGGAGCTATCGATGCCTGATGACGAAAAAATCCTCATTGAAAGCATAACCTCGCCGCACCATACGGAGCGGGTCAACAAGGCCAAATACATGGCAATGCGCCACGCTCTGCTGGCCGCACTGCCTGAGCAGGCACCCGGACTGACCGTAGCACAGGCAAACATCGCCATCCTGCCGCATCTCTCCGAGGTCGAATTCCCGGGCGGCGCTAGAGCATTATGCCGAAAAGTGTGAGCGGTTTTCGGACGACATCATGCTCCAACTATTTAATTTAGAACAGGATTCAGATTTTAGGCCGATCCGGCCTAAAATCATCCTGTTCTAAGGCCGGATGGTGGTTGAAGGCCGTTCAACTGGATCTGGAAGCCAAGCGCATCATCCAGCGCGGGCCGGGAAAGCCGGTCAGGCTTTTCAAATGCCCTTGAGGCGTCTGCCGGCTCAGCCCAGCGAACGGATGTCGCGGGCGACCGCCGTTTGTCTGGTTAGGCTTCGGCTAAAGCAATTCTAGCAAACACCGCGCGGGAGAGCTTGTTTCGCAGCGCAGCCGCTCTATGTCCTCTCCCGTTTCAGCATGAGATTGCAGGCAGTATTTCACCGTAAATCCGGGTGCCGACGGCGTTGTCCGCCGGCTGGCTTGAAGGAGCTGAGCAATGAAAATTCTCATGGTTCTTACATCGCATGATCAACTGGGAAACACCGGCAAGAAGACGGGATTCTGGCTCGAGGAGCTTGCTGCTCCTTATTTCGTTTTCCGCGACGCTGGGGTGGAGATCACACTCGCTTCGCCGAAGGGCGGCCAACCTCCGCTCGATCCGAAGAGCAATGAGCCAGCATTCCAGACGGAAGACACGCGACGGTTCGAGCGAGACCAGGCGGCAACGGCTGCGCTCGCCAACACCCTGATGCTGTCCGAAATCAAGCAGGCGGACTATGACGGCGTGTTCTTCCCTGGTGGGCACGGCCCGCTGTGGGACCTGACGAACAATCGCAATGCGCTGTCGCTCATCGAGGACATGCTTTCGGCGAGAAAACCTGTGGCGCTCGTTTGCCACGCCCCCGGTATCCTCACGAATGTGAAAGCGCCGGATGGAAAGCCCATCGCCAAGGGCCGGGCCGTCACGGGGTTCACCGATTCCGAGGAAGAGGCCATGCACCTGGTCGAGGTTGTTCCCTACCTGCTCGAGGACGTGCTGAAAGAGCAGGGCGCCCAGTTTTCGAAGACGGCGGATTGGGGCGTGCATGTCGTCCAGGATGGCCTGCTGATCACCGGCCAAAACCCTGCCTCATCCAGGCAGGGCGCCCGGACGCTCCTCGATGCCTTGAAAAAGCAGGCCGCGGCTTAAGCGTTTCGACCGGTGGGCACGATTGCCGCCGCCGGGAGGCCGAGATCTTCTCATTCGGCTATTGCCGATCCCGGCCGCAGGCGCGCTACGACGACGTCTGCGGCACGACGGCGAGGCAGAGCCAATCGCAAATGTTCGAACACGGGATGGGAGGCATCTGACATGACCAGGAAATATACGGGGCAATGCGCCTGCGGCGCGGTGAGATTTGCCTTCGACACCGACCCGAACTTTGTCGCCAATTGCCATTGCCTAGACTGCAAGAGGGCAACGGGCGGCGAGGCCGCCACGTTCTTCGCCGTGCCGCAGGAAGATTTCACCGTGATCAGCGGCAGCCCGAAGGCGTTTCATTACATCGCCGATTCAGGCAAGGGGCTCGACCGCAACTTTTGCCCCGATTGCGGCGCCAGATTGTTCAGCAGCAACCTCGAGAGCTTCCCCGGCCTCGTCTTCGTGACGCTCGGCAGCCTGGACCGGCCCGAGCTGATCAAGCCGGGGGTCGAAATGTTCACCAGGCGGCGGCTCGCCTGGGCAAGGCCGCTCGATCTTCCGCAGTTCGATGGGATGCCCGGTTGAGCCGCGACCCCAAAAGCGCGTCGCAATCTTTCAGATTCGCTCCTTGCGCTTTAGGTCTTTGTTTTCACGCATCTCGTTATCGCAAAACCGCAGCACACTTTTGCGCGACATGCTCAGGAGCAATTTTTCTTGAAGAAAAATTCGATCCGGTGTCGGATCGGTCAAGCCACGCCCGTCCTAGGTTCGTCCATTGCATAAATCCAGAAAGGATCACGACCATGCCGAGTACCATACGCCTGCACCGCGTTCTGGCGACCAGCCCGGAGAAAGTCTATCGCGCATTCCTGGAGGCAGACGCGCTTGCCAAGTGGCTTCCGCCGAACGGCTTCCTCTGCACCGTGCATCATTCGGAGCCGGTTGTCGGCGGCACGTTCAGAATGTCCTTCCGCAATTTCACGACGGGCAATAGCCACGCCTTCGGCGGCGAATATCTCGAGCTCGTACCCGGCGAGCGTCTGCGTTACACCGACAGGTTTGACGACCCCAACCTGCCGGGCGAAATGGAAGTCACCGTGACGCTGAAGAAGGTTTCGGTCGGTACAGAGGTGGATATCGTACAGGCAGGCGTGCCTGACGTCATTCCGCCCGAGGCTTGTTATCTCGGCTGGCAGGAGTCGCTGCGAAACCTCGCCAGGGTCGTCGAACCCGACATCCAGGAATAGCGTGAGGACCGCGCCGGCCGGGCGATAATCGCCCGGCATTGGCGCCCGGCATCGGCGACATCAATCAATCCCCATGCCGCGTTTGGCCAGGGCGTGGCGGGCGGCCGCAGCGCCCCAATCGTCGGAAAGGTCCTGCCCTTCGATTTCTATTTCGGCGATCGGCGTTGCCCGGATCAGCGGCACGGAGCCGAAAGGCAGGCCGTCGATGCGCCCGGCGTCGCGGCTCAGCATGATGCGGGTCATCGGGTGGTAATCCTCGGTCAGCCGGCAGAACAGGATGGCGCCGTGCATCTCGACATCGCGGGCGACACGATAACCGTCTGCCACGAGGTCTCCGATGTTGATCAACAGGTTCGCCCAGTTTTCGATCCCGGCCGCATCCAGTGTCGCGGCGTCGAATTCCATGAAGAGCTCGCATTCGACGCCGTTCTCCGGCTCGGATATGCCGGCCCAAGGGGTCGACAGCCCGTCGGTGGCAAGTGTCAGCCTTTCCGGCGCATGGATGGCGAGGATACGGCGATGCGGGCCGAACCATTTCGTCTGGGCATGAATGTTGGCCGTTTCGCGCTCAGCAGCAAAGTCCTCCTGCACCTTGCCGCGGTTCTGCCAGAAGACGCGCCGGACAGCGGCGGTGGTTTCGTAGATCGGGTCGTCGGGCCCTCGCGGCACGATCGTCCGGTCATAGCTAGTTTCGAGCGTGATCTCTCCCCGCATGAAGGGGAACTTCGGCTTCTTCCAGCGAATCAGCACCTTATTGAAGCGGGGCATCCCTGATGCACCGAGCTTTTCAACGACATCGGAGATGATATCGAGCGGATGCCTGGATGCCTCCGGGACATAGTTTCCCTCGACATCGCGGTAGCCGCCCGTCCGGGAGGAGTGCCCTGCCTGCATCGTTGTGGCGGTCCATTCGCCGCTGACGGCGCCGGCCGGCGCCTTGCCGAGAGCCGGGGCAAGTTCCCGGATCGCCTCGTCAATCGAATAGGATGCCACGTCTCCCCTCCGCCTTCACCCAGAGATCGTATCCCCTGCGGCCGATCGGCCGCGAACAGAAGCTAGCGCGGAGGTGTCGCCGATCAATAGTGGATGGATCGATCGGCGCGGGCAGGGTGGTGCTGACTTTGCTGGCATTGCTCTATGCGCCGCAGAGCTTTCGGAATGCGCTGATGGCGGCGGCGGCTCGCGCGCGGATATTCTCGTCCGACGGTTCGGGCAGCGCTAATTGCGCTCAAGCTCGTCATCTTCATGGTCATCACCCAGCCGGCGAACGCGGCGACGGAGAGCTGGTCCGTGCAGCCGGAGAATTGGTAAAGCCTTCGCACCCAATGGGAATATTCGCACGCGGTCAATGCCGTGATCACCTTGCTTGCCTTCTGCTGCGCCACGCTTGCCTCGCTACGGTAAGCCGCTTTGCGCGAAAATATTGCCGCGGGAACAGTTGCTGATCTTTTCGGTTTTCCTTGTTCCAACCAAGGAGGAACGAAGATGGGCATGACGACACCGAAAGACGGCGCCCCCGGCACCACCGACCAGTCTCCCCGCTGGGAAGGGCCGAAGGAAAATAAACCTCGCGGCTACATGAAGGCCAAGGATGATCCGGATCGCGACCGCGACGCGCATGGTGAAAACAATCGCGATCCCGACATCAAGAATATCGGTGACGCGCTGAAGCAGAAGGGCGAATGAGATGGCCGATCCCAAAAAAGACGCAGCCGGCCAGTTCGCCAAATCCCAGGCTGACCGAAAAAGCAGCGGCGTCGCTAGCGCCAAACCGACCGTCATCACTGGCTCTGAGGATGCCACGGTGAACAAGAACCCGCCCGGCAAGAAAAAGCCTGGGAAGGATTGGGACATCAATTACGATCCAGCCGATAGGAACGAGAGCCGATCGCACTAGCTCGGGCCGTCGCTGGTTCTCCTATGAGCCAACCCGGAGGCATTTCCGTTTTCTCCAGTCACGGAAATGCTCCATTTTTAGATGTGGACACAGTTCTTACCCACCGAAATAGGCCGGATGGTCGATATCGGCGAGCAGGCCGGGCTGCTGCGGCTGCCAGCCGAGCAGCGCGCGGCTATGCTCGCTCGATGTGGGCACATCGAAGCCGGCGAACATGGCGAACCAGCCGAAATGCTCGGCCGCTTCTTCCCGTGAGAGCGACACGGCTGGCACATCGAGCCGTCGGCCGATGACCTCGGCGATCTGCCTAAAGGCAACTCCCTCTTCCGCGACTGCCAGGAACGGGCCGCCGACGGCGCCGCGCTCGATCGCCAGGCGATAGACGCGGGCGGCATCGAGCCGGTGCACGGCCGGCCAGCGGTTTTGCCCTTCGCCGATATAGGCCGAGACGCCCTTGCGACGGGCCAAATCGATCAGGATCGGCACGAAGCCGTGGTCCCCATGGCCATGCACCGAGGGCGGCAGCCGGACGGTAGAGGCACGCACGCCGCGGGCGACAAGCGATACTGCGGTGATTTCGGAGGCACGGGGATAGGTTTCGGTCGAAGGCATCGGCGGATCCTTCTCGGTGCCGACGCGGCCGGGGGCAAAGCCGAGGCCGGCTGTGACCAACAGCGGACGATCGGAGCCTTGGAGGGCTTCGCCGAGGGCCTCGATGGCGCGCCGGTCGGCGGCGCAGTTCTCGGCGAATTTCGAGAAATCATGGTTGAAGGCCGTGTGGATCACGGCATCCGCCTCAGCCGCACCGCTCTTCAGACTTTCGAGATCATCGAGCGTGCCGTGATGGACTTCGGCACCGGCGGCTGCTAGTTGATCCGCTCCCTTGTCCGAGCGGGTGAGGCCGAGCACCTGATGGCCGGCGGCGATCAATTCATTGACGACGGCCGAGCCGACCCAGCCGGTGGCTCCAGTGACGAATACGCGCATGTGTTATCTCCGTTTTTGCTGGAGACACATATCCGTCGTGACTGTATCATGGTAAAGTAGTGACATTATCATGGTATAAAGGCTAACAGGATGGGTGAATTCGTCACCTCGGACAACCGGCTCGGCGCCTATCTGAAGGATCGCCGTGTGAGGCTCGATCCTGCCGCCCTCGGTTTTGCAGGGGAGAGGCGACGCACCCCAGGCCTGCGGCGCGAGGAGGTGGCGAGCCGCGCCAATATCAGCCCGACCTGGTACACCTGGCTGGAGCAGGGCCGCGGCGGCGCGCCGTCTGCTGACGTGCTCGATCGGATCTCTCGCGCGCTGATGCTGACTGATGTCGAGCGCGAGCATCTCTTCCTCATTGGCCTCGGCCGGCCGCCCGAGGTGCACTACCACAGGCAAGAAGGGGTGACGCCGAGGTTGCAGGGCGTGCTCGATGCGCTGGACCCGAGCCCGGCGCTGATCCGCACTGCGATATGGGACGTCGTCGGTTGGAACCGGGCGGCAACCGTGCTTCTGACCGATTACGGTGCGCTGCCGCCTGAGGAGCGCAACGTGCTGCGCTTCATCTTCCTCGATCCGCGCGTGCGCGCTGCCCAATACGACTGGGAAAGTGTCGCCCGCTTCGTCGTCGCCGCTTTCCGCGTGGATGCAGCCCGTGCCGGGGCTGCGGCTGAGGTCGAGCCGCTGGTAGACGAACTCTGTCGCAAGAGCCCCGAATTCCTGGCGATGTGGCGCGACAACGACGTGCGCACCCACGGCGAGGGCGCCAAGCACATCAAACACCCGGTGCTCGGGCTGCTCTCCTTCGAATATTCGGCCTTCCAGGTGGATGGGCGGCCGGACCTCAGCATGGTGGTGTACAATCCGGCGACGGCGGAGGATGCGGCGAAGATCAAGGGGTTGGTCGGGTGAGGTGCGTCACCATCATTCGTACGCGCTTTGAATAAGCAGAATGGAGTCTGTCATGCCAAGAGCGGCCGTTGAAGACAATGAGCGCATGAGCCTGATCGATAGACGGCTTGGCATGAACATCACGATCGCAAACATCACGATCGCAAATCCTTCGATCTCGCGACAATGGTGGCCGCATCAAAAGCGGTCAGCGGTCATTCTTAGTGTCAGCGGCGCGCCGATTGCGCCCCCTATTTGACGACTTTCACTTCGGCCACGCCCTCTACGATGCTGCCGCGCTCTTCGGGAGTCCTGAGAATGAACTTGTCACTGCCGACGTAGCCTGGGTGCGATGTGTAATAGACAGCAACGCCATTCGCTTTGACTTTGTCGCATTTCATCTTCTTGCCGCCGGAATCGACGACAATCGGCTGGTGGATAATCTCGGTGCGCCCATGTTTGGGCTGCTCCACGATATCTACACGAGGATAGTCAATAAACTTGCAGTCGCCATTGAGGTGAGCGTTCTGCAGCACCGACGTCCTTTCGCCGCTGCGCGCCGTCATCCGGTGAGAATCGTGTCTGACATTTGACGTCGTCGTGCAGTTCGAAAGAGAAATCATTGCGACTGCCAATATCGAATATGTAAAAATATTCTTCACTATAAACCCTCAACTTTTGCTTGAACAAACATTGAATTTTTCGGGAAGTCAAGCAGAGTACAGGCTCTGGATTGAGCCTTGTTCCGCTTCCAGCAATCATTGAGGTGCAGTCTGTGAAAAGACGTATCGCGACGTCTCTCTTGGTGCTTGCAGCCTGCGCCGGCAATGCAAGTGAACTTCCCTTTGCCGCCACCCGGAATGTTCCGGACTACACCGCCTCGATGATCGTTCGGAACATGTCCGGTGAGCCGAAGGAAATGTTGCGTTCGGTCGTTCATCACAAGGGATGGACGCGGGTTGAATCGGTCAATGGCAACCACACTGCCATCTCCTATGGAAATTACTTCGACAACACCGTGTTGCGGACGACCAGGACCGGCAACGAAGACTTTGCCTGGATGAGCATTGAAAAGACCGATCGGAGTCTGGACCTGAGCGTGAAACAGGCGAAGGAAACCGGGGAGACCGACAACCAGGCTGGTGAAGCCTGCAAATGGTGGCAACTCATCCGCACAAAAGAAGAGATGGCGCCGCTCTGGTTCAGTTGTCTGTCGGCTGACGGCATTGAAGTTTCGCAAAAGGTTCTGTTCCGCGTGGGAAAGCCGATGAGCGACACGCAATTGGTCCGGCTTGATCGAACAGCCGTCGCGGAATCCGAGATATCGCCGCCGAAGAGGCTGTTCGACCCATGGTTCTGGCTGAAGCCGCTGCGGGATTATCCGGAGCCCGAAGCTCTCGTCGACTTTGAAGCCAGAATGGTCGGGGGTTGGTCGGAGGTCAGGATATTGAGGCACTATCCCTGGCGATCCGAAGAGCGTCGCGAAAAGGGCGGAACTCTGAAACTTACGATTTGGAACGAACTCGAAAACCAGGGAATCTCGATCATATCCTCCAAGGACATGCATGATCTTCACGCTGGCCGTGCGCCGCTTGATCCCAAGCGCCCATACAATACTTTCCAGCTTAAGACAGGCCAGGTTGATTTAAAGCGGACTGGTGGCGCGCTTGGAGAAACTTGCGCCTGGTTCAACATGACACCCGACCTTGCCGACGCGGGCAGACAAGAATGCCTGACGCCGGATGGCGTGCCTCTCGAAATCAACATCCTCTCGGGATGGGGGCATGGGGAAAACTACACCGCCGTCGAGATCAAGCGCCGCCCGGTCGAGCTCAAGGAGATGATCCCGCCGTCGGAATTGACCGATCCGTCATCGTGGGGATTCACCGTCGGCGATTGACGGGAGCAGGCGTCGCCGGCGTCTGCCTCGTCCTTCGGGGCTCCAGCTTTCGGCTTCCGCAAGGATGAGGCTCTCTTGAGTGACAAAGCTGTGAAATTCTAAAATACCACTCCTGCTAGAAAATTAATTGACCTGCCCTGTTTCAGCTGCTTTCCTCCCGATAGACCAAGGCGAATGGATCTTGAAGGAGATATCCATGACAGAGCTTGCAAAACCTGTGACGGTCAATGATGTCAGCAGCGCTTCCGAGAATGAGGTGATCTCAGGCAATCTGCTGGATAATGATCTGGCCGGGGGCTCCGGAAACCTGTTTCTCAGCTTCTTCGACGGCGAGCGGGTGCTGGCCAAGAAGGATGGCGCGATCACCGATATCGAGGGTGAACACGGCACGTTTCACGTCAAGGCCGACGGCTCCTACAGCTATACGCTGAACGAGGCCTCCAAAGCCGGCTTCATCAAGGGGATGACGCTGACGGAGACGATCGGCTACAAGATCTCCGACGGCGCCGGCAATACGGATGTCGGTCACTTCAAGCTCGATATTCATGGCGTCACGAGCCCCCCGGTCGCGGTCGATGACGGCTTCTCCTTCCACGAGGGAAGCGAGATGGCCCGCAACGTGCTTGCCAATGATCACGCGGGAGAGGTGGATACGCTCTTCCTGCGCTCGGTCAACGGCACGAACATTTCTGCCGGGCAGGGGCAGACGACCGATGTGTCCGGGCAATTCGGCATCTTCCATTTCGCGGCGAACGGAAGCTTCACCTATGATCTCGATCCGGCCGTGAAGGCCGGTCTCAATGATGGCGAGCATGTCACGGAGAAGCTCCAGTACAAGGTCTCCGACGGCGCCGGTCACGCGGATTCCGGCGTGAGCACGCTGACCGTCGACGGCATGACGGACGGGAAGTCTGTGAATACCGATCATGTCGAGGCCCAGGCCGATGTCCTGCGCCCCTTCGATGACCATTACGAACTCCAGGGGGTGGCGATCGATCCGCTGACGGGCAAATTTTACGTCAGTTCCGGCCATGGTTTCCCGGATGATTCCACGGTGAGCATTTACGACAACGCCGCCGCATTCGAGGCCGGCCACGCCAGCGGCGCCATCTCTCTCGGCGACTATGACAAGGGCGAATATGACATCGGCGGAACCTATTTTTCGGTCCGCGGAGGCGAGATCATCGGAAGAACCAACGAGGCGAGAGGCGAGGAAGACCCTTTCCCGGATCAGACCTATCTCGCAAAGTGGGATGCCGCCGACGGATCACTCGATCAGAAGGGTGCTTCCATTCCCGGCCTTATCGGCCAGAACGGGGCGGGTACGTTCGACTGGGGTGGATTCACGGCCGTCAATACGATGCAGGATTCGACCGGCATCTACGTCGTCGGCCGCATCAATGATTCCACCTGGCAGGTCTCCAAAATCGATCCCGAAACGCTGAGCCCGATCGAATCCAAGACCTTCGCGGCCGGCGGGCTCGGCTACGGTTTTGCCGTCGACGGCACGTTCTTCTTCGGCGATTCCTCCAGCAGCGAGCATATCGGCACGGCCTTCGACTTCGAAACCGGGGTCAAGACAACGGTCGACGTCAACATCGCCATACCGGGAGACGACTTGATCACCAACGTGGTCTATGACTCAGCGGCGGATAATCTCTACATCACCAACACCGGGATCGACGAAATCTCCGTGGTGCACAATATCTCGGACATACTCTTCGCCTGACGGTCTTTGCTGGCCGAATGCCAACGCCGCCCCGCCCGTTTTCCACAGGGCGTGGCGGCGTTTATCCACTCAGTGCCGTGGTGAACAGAGCAGCATAACAGTGGCCACTTACTGCAGCGTGCGCGTCTGGATCTGTTCGGCGGCGTGAGGCGCGGATGCAGGTGAGGACTGCCTTCCAGACCGGTCGCCACCACCGAAACGCGGAACTTGCCGTCGAGGCTGCGGTCGAAGATCGCCCCGACGTATGCAGTCTTACCGTTCCGGATAAGGCCGCTCTTCAGCCAGTACGAGGCGTCTCCGGCTGTCCCGGCAGCAAGAGCGGCGGGCCGTGTGGAACATGGATGGCGGCCGACGCCTTCAGCCGGCCGCGTGGACCGGTTTCGGCCGATGATTTGGAACCATGATCCCGCCGTACTGTTTAACTGGAAGGCGCGGAAGCGCCGATAACGGGGATGCCGATTGCCAGCCAACCCGGTAATGACGATCGGCCTTTCGGTTCGCCTATGGAGGAACACGACATGCAAACGACCCGATCGAAACAACTGGCGGACGAATACCTGCGGCTTGGCGGTAAACGGCTGGCCAAGATCGATGACAATATTGTCAAGATCCGCCACTGGGATGATGACACGCCGGAGGCCGAGGCCTTCTGGCAGAAGCACATTGAGCCGTTGGATGACAAGCGCCGCGTAGAGGTCGAAACGCACCTTCCCACGATCAACGACAGGTGATCGCGAATCAACGACCGGTGATCGCGGCGATTCCCGGGGCGCAGGACATTGAAGCACGACAGCGCCGCGCGTCTGAAAAGACGTGGCAGGCTGTCGTGCTCGGATATGTCGCGCCGCTGCGCTTACTGCAGCGTGCGCGTCTGAACCTGCTCGGCGGCGTGAGGCGCGGATGCGGGCAGCGGGCTGCCTTCCAGGCCGGTTGCCACCACTGAGACACGGAACTTTCCGTCGAGGCTGCGGTCAAAGATCGCGCCGACGACGATATCGGCGTCTTCCTGCACTTCGTCACGAATGCGGCTTGCCGCCTCGTCCACTTCGAACAGCGTCATATCCGAACCACCGGAAATCGAGATCAGCACGCCCCTGGCGCCCCGCATCGAGATGTCGTCCAGAAGCGGGTTGGCAATTGCTGCTTCCGCCGCCTTCATCGCGCGGCTCTCACCGGAGGCTTCGCCAGTGCCCATCATGGCGCGGCCCATGCCTGACATGACCGACTTCACGTCGGCGAAATCGAGGTTGATCAGGCCTTCCTTGACGATCAGGTCGGTAATGCAGCCGACGCCGGCATAGAGCACGCGGTCGGCCGTCATGAAGGCATCGGCGAAGGTGGTTTTTGCATCGGCGATGCGGAAAAGGTTCTGATTGGGAATGACGATGACCGTATCGGCCGCCTGGCGAAGCGCCTCGATGCCGATTTCCGCCATCCGCATGCGGCGGTTGCCTTCGAAGGTAAAGGGCTTGGTGACGACGCCGACCGTCAGGATGCCGGCGGCACGCGCAGCGCGGGCGATGACCGGTGCAGCACCCGTGCCCGTTCCACCGCCCATGCCGGCGGTGACGAAACACATGTGCGAGCCGGCCAGGTGATCCATGATCTCATCGAGCGACTCTTCGGCAGCCGCATGGCCGACCTCAGGCAGCGAACCGGCGCCGAGACCCTCCGTCACATTCGCGCCAAGCTGGATGCGGCGCGTCGCTTTGGAGGTGGCGAGCACCTGGGCGTCGGTGTTTGCGGCGACGAATTCGACGCCCGCCAGCTTTTCCGCGATCATATTGTTGATCGCATTGCCGCCACCGCCACCGACGCCAATGACTGTAATATGCGGCCGTAGTCCCGAAATGCCGCTCTTGGCGTCCGTCATCGCGCTCTCCTTTGATGCTTCGTTCATGCCCACCCTCGTTTGCGGACGGCGAATCGTGCGTCAGGATACGCGAGCAACAAGGCAGAGGCGAGGCGAAAGACGCCTCGCAGGGAGCGGTTATCGGGAAGGGGGCTTGGTTGCAGCTTTGAGGGAGGGAGTGTTACGCCGGGAGCTGAGAATTACGCTTCAGGGATAGGTCGCGAAAGCAGCCTTGCGCCAAAAGCGGGCATCCCATCGAGACAAAACGCTATCGTGCGTTTCCAGCCCCCATCGGCGAGGTGGCGGCCGTGACAGGACTCCCTTACGCAAACCGGACCGCTGTTCTCGCGCGCGTCTTTGCGACGACTTCCTCGCGATCGCGAGCCTAACCGCGGTGGAAAGCGCAAAACTGGAAGACGCAGAAGCGCCGATGGCAGGACGCCGATCGCAGGACAGCCGGGCCTATCCCGGCAATGACGATCGGTCGCTAGGGAAACGCGTCAATGAAGTTTTGGTACACGATATAGAAGTGTTCACCAACCTTGCTGACGCTGAAAGGCCAGTCCGAACCAGGATAGAGATTGACGCATTCTTTCTTTTCCAAGCACAATTTTTGGGTTCGCTGTTGCCAGGCGGCGGATTGCTCGCCGCTGGGCAGGGCAATCTCATCACTCTCATCGTACACAAGCGTCGTGGATGTTATCGCCTTGAACATACTGTCCAATGCAAATGTCCTGAATCGCGGCTCACCGCTCGTCACATCGGTTCGTTCGATCTCTGCCAGATACGCTTGCTTGTTCAAAGCAAATCGAACGCTGTCGGGCGTTATGCCGGTAACAGCAACGATGTAAATAATGACTAGCCACGGAAGGGGCGTGATCAAGAGCGACACGACACGCCACCAGCGCCGCCGCGCCAAGTTGATGCAGATGGAACCGGCGATGGCGATCACGGTCAGCGCGAGAGTGATAAGGCCGATGGTCCACCAGTCCCATTTGGGGGCCAGCCACCATAGCCAGTTTTGCGCCAGGTACGGCAAAAACCAGATTGCATATGTCCACGTAAACTTGTCATCACGTTTTTCCGACTCTGCCACGTTTAGCTACCGGTCATTTTTTGATTCCCTGATCAACAATAACACGCAGGATAGATGGCGGTTTGAAGAAGAGGGGTGGCACTGATGACCTATCTGAAACACGGCCTGCTGATCGCGGCCGTGATGCTGGTGGCAACGATGACATCCCTGCGTCAGGTCGATGCCGCTGAGTGCGAGCAGGAAACCTTCGAAGAGGCGGGATATGTCGTCTGTACTGTAGACGCTGACAAAGCCGACCTCAGATTGTTCTGGAAGAACGCCGATACGGCCAAGCCCTCCGCCGGCCAGGTCCCGAATTTCTACAAGAAGCAGAACGGCGTATTCTCTATCGGTGACGCGGGCGCTTCGATACTGCCGACCGATGAATTTCTGAAGCGTAGGCAGAGTGCCCGCTTCTCCACCCAGTCCGGCCCGATGCTCGTCATCGGCAACGGGCTGAACCCGATCTTCATTCCCCGGCTCGACGGACCGAACCCGCCAGAGCGCTGTGGGAACCTGCAGCGACGGAGCGGTTCGCTTCGCGATCAGTGAAGACGGGGTGAATTTCCACGACTTCGCGCGGCTTTTCCGCGACCGTCTGAAATGCCCCGATGCCCTGTTTCTGGATGGCGGGTATGGGCCTATGTTTGGCGTGGTGGGTTGACGGCAGTTGCGGGAATGCGGCTTGTCCCCGAAACGGCCGGCTGGCGGATGCGACGGTCAGTAGGGCTGATTCTGGGCTCTTTTCGAAGAAGTGGATCGATGGTCCCTAAAATCGACGGGTGTCAATGGGACGATTTGGATATTGGGTGCGCAGCCTATCTTGAGAGTACTGTAAAGGCCGTTTTGTACGAAGCAACAATTATGAGAATCGTCTGATAAGTTGTATTGCTTGCGGCATGCGCTCTTTGGCAATGCGGAAGCAGAATTACTATCTGGACGGAAGATGTGTCTTTTGCCGAAAATCGTTTACGCAGGCAGAACTCACTGACGAGCACATCATCCCCGAAGCTATCAATGGCTCCTTGGTGATACGCCACGGTTCCTGCAAGGAATGCGCTACGCGCTCCAATCAAGAATACGAGAACCAAGCGCTCAATGTCGACCTTAAAGTCCCCAGGGTGCTATTAGGTCTCCGTGGCAAGTCGAAAGGTAGCGGACCGCGCGACGCGCGACATATGCCTGAGGTCTTTGCGGGCGATTCAGTGATGGGCGGGGAGGGAAAACGGCTTGATTTCCCGATAGAGGACTACCCGAAACACTTCTCGCTAGTGCAGTTTAGCCAGGCGGGGCTCTTAGTTGGAATAGATCGAGGGGCTACTCTTGTTAGTCCACGGGTGGCGTTCTTCAACTTGGGGGGCAACGGCCTCGAAAATGTCAGGACTAGGGTTCCGTTTATCATTGGTCCGTTCGCAATGATGATTGCAAAAATTGGCTATTGCTATGCGATGGCCGAATACGGCGATGATTATTTCGATGCCACGGATATCCGGGCGCTTTTGATGGGAACGCGTGATGACGTTTACAACTTTGTTGGCAACGTAGAGAATCCCGAAAGGTTATCGACACGGCATCTTCACGGTCTGTATTTCCGTCGCAGGGCGGAATGGTTGACGGTCTTGGTTCACCTATTTGCTTCCTGTCACTCGCAGCAAGGCACGAATATTTGTAATCCGTACGAGGTCGTAGTCGGGAGAGCGTTGTGACAAATGATGAGAACCCAAAAGATGGTGATCACTCCGCAGCACTTTCACCTTCTATCGAACCAGCCAAAATCCTACCGCTCCGACCCCACCGCCACCGGCAAACATAACACACACCGCAACCCCACCGCCCCAGTCGCCTCCAGCACCAGTGACCCACCATACAACCCCGCCAGCTCGCTCACGATACTCAGCCCAAACCCATTGCCCGGCACATGTTCGTCCTCTCGCACGCCGGGCAGTAGCACGGCAGCAAGGCGGTCCGCGGGGATGCCGGGGCCGTCGTCTTCGATGGTGATGCGGGCGGTCGGGCCGTCGCGGTGGGCGCGGAGGGTGACGTGGGAGGCGGCCCATTTGAAGGCGTTGTCGATCAGGTTTCCGAGCATTTCCTCGACATCGCTTTCGTCGCAGGCCACTCGCAGGCCCCCTGATATATCAGTGTCGAAGGCGATCTTGCGTTCGGCATGAATCTGGCCGATCGCCCGGTGCAGATCGGCGACCGAAGTCGCCACATCGGTGCTGGCGACATTGTCCGTCGAGGCCATCACCCGGCGGGCAGCGGCGAGGTGGTGTTTGATCCTGTTGTCGATCCGGGCTGCGAGGCCGCGCAAAGCGCCTTTGGGATCGTTTTGCTCGTCGAGCGCCAGCAGCAGGCTCGCCACCGGGGTCTTGAGGCCGTGGGCGAGGTTGGCGAACTGCATGCGGGTTGCGGCGAGCCGCTCTTCGTTGGCCGCCAGCAACGCATTGGTTTTCAGTGAGAGCGGCGCAAGCTCGACTGTTGCCTCATCGTGCAGGCGGGTGCGTTCTCCGCGGTTGATGGCATCGATATTGGCGGCCATTGATTTCAGTGGCCTGAGACCGAAACGGATCTGCCAGAAGGTGCCGGCCATCAGCACGAGGCCGAGCAGCAGCATGCAGGGCACCAGCCAGAAGAGTGCGCGCAGCGCCGGGCCGACGAGGGCGATCATCGGCGCCGTCGCGGTGATCGTCAGCGTCATGCCGTCGATGCTGCGCACGGCCTGGCGCAGATAGAGCGGCCCTCTTCCTCGATCACCGCCCCTGCCTGATGTCGGCATGCCCATCAGCACATGGCGCAGGTCCTGCCGGGGCGGCGGCGCGTCTATCGTGCCGTTCATCAGGGAGCGCGAGGTCAGGTGCTGCCCGGCGCCATCGATCTGCCAGTACCAGCCGGAGGAGGGGCGATCGAAGGGCGGCGCATCGAGCGGCGCGGACAAGGTGATCTTGCCTTGTGCGTCGCGCGTCACCGCGCCGGCAAGGGCGCCGATCTGGGTGTCGAGACGTTGATCGACCTGCTCGCGCACCACCGTTTTGAGCGCCAGCCAGAGCACGATGGCGGCCACAACGAGCGCCAGCGTCACGAAGATGCCGGAGAACATCAGCAGCCGGCCGGCGATCGATTTCGGTTTGAGGGAGGGCGCCTTCATGATGCCGACGTCAGCATATAGCCGCGGCCGCGCACCGTCTCGATACGGCCACGCATCGTCTCGATGCGTTCACCCCCGAGCTTCTTGCGCAGGCGAGCGATGATGACTTCGATGGAATTGGAGTCGACTTCGGCATCGCCGTCATAGACGCGCTCGGTGAGTTCGCGCCGGTCGACGATCATCTCCTTGCGCAGCATCAGGCAGGAGAGCACCCGCCACTCCAGCGCCGTCAGCTTCAGCGGCAGGCCGTCGAGCTCGAAGGTGCCGAGTTGCGCATCGAAGACGAGCGCGCCGCAGGTAAGCCGCGAGGCGGCGTGACCGGACGCCCGGCGCACCAGGGCGCGCAGGCGCAGCACCAGTTCCTCCACCTTGAAAGGTTTGGCAAGGAAATCGTCGGCGCCGGCCTTGAAGCTCGAGACCTTGTCCGGCCAGCCGTCGCGCGCCGTCAGCACCAGAACCGGCAGGTTGCGTTCGCCCTCGCGCCAGCCCTTCAGCACGCTGACGCCATCGATCTTCGGCAGGCCGAGGTCGAGGATTGCGACATCGAAGAGTTCGGTCAGCCCCGCATGGAGGGCGTCCTCGCCGTTGCGCGCAATATCGACGACGAAGTTCTCCGATCGCAGCACGGCGGCGATCCGGCCGCTCAGGTCTTCGTCATCTTCGACGAGCAGTACGCGCATGGGGCAGGGCTTTCATCGCAGGGCATCTCTGGGGACGGGCCAAAACTATCGGCCCGAGCTTAACTCAATCTGAACGGAGAGGTTCAGGCAGGCGAGGGGGTGTGGCGGCTAGATTGCGACTATTACTGAAGCAAGGAGCAGATATATGCCGAACGAAGACCAGGACAACGAACATGCCGAGGGCGCAACGCCCGTGCCGCGCCGGCGCCGGCTGGCGGTTCCCGTGATCGCCGCGGCCGTGGCGCTTGTCATCGGTGCGGTCGGGGGCGCGAGCGCCGTGAAGATGATGCGTCCGACGCCCGAAATGGCGCCGCTGACGCCGGTGGCGATTTCGGCGATGCCGGCATCGAGCCTCGTCACCATCAAGGGCAAGGTCGCCGAAATCTACGGCAACAAGTTCGTGTTGCAGGACGAGAGCGGCAAGGCGCTTGTTGAAACCGGCCGGGCCGGCGAGGGTGGCGCTCTCGTCACCCAAGATGAAGCCGTCACCGTCCAGGGCCGCTTCGACGACGGCTTCGTGCATGCGAGCTACCTCGTTCGTCAGGATGGACGAACCGAAGCGCTGCGTCCGCCGAAAGGTCCGCCGCACAGACGATTTGCAGATTTCGATCACAGGCCGTGACGGGCGTGAACCAAAGCCGCGCTGCGGTGTTAACAGACACGCCTCTTTAACTCCGAAAGGAACGCTTCCATGCAACGACTTCTGCTATCAGGCCTTGCCCTTGCAGCACTGGCCGGCACCGCCTTCGCCCAGCAGCCGCCGGCTCCGCCATCCGCCGGGACTCCGCCCGCCGCGGTCGAACCCGGCTCGCCGCCTCCGCCGCCGTCTCCATCCGCTCCTGATAACGATGAGCAGATGACGGACCGGCCGGATGCGAGGCCGGGAGATCGCCCGGATTACCGCTGGCATGGTCGGAGAGGCGACATGGGCTTCCGTGGTTTCCGCGGTCATCGCCCGCCACCGCCACCGCCGTCCAAGGCAGCGCATTTCCGGATCGAGGACGGGAATACCCGGATCGATCTCAAATGCGCCGAGGACGAACCGATGAAGGCCTGCGCCGATCTGCTGCTCCAGGTCATGGACCGCCTGCAGGGGCAGGACTGATCATCCGCGCTTGAGGCGGGTGCCACACGATGATGCAGCCGCCCGCGTCTCGCGGGCGGTTTTGCGGGTTTCTCGAAGACCTTCAGTGACTGAGGGCCAACGGGCATGGCCTTCGACTCACCGCGTGACGCGGGCAGCCGACGTTGCGGAGTAGCGGTCGCCGTGGATCTCGATGCCTGAGAAGACCGCGTCGATCTCGGCCAGTTCCTCCGATGTGAAGACGATGTCGGCGGCGGCGATATTCTCTTCCAATCGGTGCAGCTTGGTGGTGCCGGGAATGGGGACGATCCAGGGTTTGCGGGCCATCAGCCAGGCGATGGCGATCTGGGCCGCGGTGGCGTTTCTGCGAGCGGCGATTGCCTCGATCGCATGGACCACCGGCTGGTTTGCCTTGCGGTTTTCGGCCGAGAGGCGCGGATTGGTCTTGCGGTGGTCGTTGCCGCCTTCGAAACTGGTGTTCTCGTCCATCGTGCCGGTGAGGAAGCCGCGGCCGAGCGGGCTATAGGGCACGAAGCCGATCCCGAGTTCCTCGACGACGGGCAGGATCTCCGCTTCCGGGTTGCGCCACCAGAGCGAATATTCGCTTTGCAGGACGGTGACCGGCTGCACGGCATGGGCGCGGCGAATGGCATCGGCGCCGGCTTCGGACAGGCCAAAATGCAGCACTTTGCCAGCGCCGATCAGATCCTTGACCGTGCCTGCCACCTCTTCGATCGGTATGTCGGGGTCGACCCGATGCTGGTAGAAGATATCGATGCGATCGGTGCGAAGCCGCTGGAGGGCTTCGTCGACGACCACGCGGATGCGTTCGGTCCGGCTATCCAGGCCGACTTCCGGCCGGCCATCCTTGAAGCCGAATTTCGTCGCGATCACCACCTCATCACGGATCGGCGCCAGCGCCTCGCCGACGAGTTCCTCGTTGGTGAACGGCCCGTAGGCTTCGGCAGTGTCGAAGAAGGTGACACCCTGCCCATGCGCCGCCCGCAGGAGCGCAATGGCATCGCCTCGCTCCATCGCCGGCCCGCGATGGTAATTCAGCCCCATGCAGCCGAAGCCGATCGCCGATACGTCAGGGCCTCTTTGGCCGAGCTTACGCTTGATCATTTCAAGTCCTCCTTCCCAGGTTTGATCCCAAGATAGGGCAAAGTCCGGAGGCGATTAGCCGGGGATATCGGCATGAACTTATGAGGTCCGCTCATGAATTTCCCGGCTCGCTCGGAGAGGACGAACCGGGATCGGGTAAGAGAATCCCGGCAGTGTCTGCCGCTTGCGCCAAAAGCCGAGGGGCTGGCGTTATGACGCCAGGCGAAACGTGCCGCTGCTCATAGCCTCGATCACCGTGCGCAGCGTATCCTCCCTGTCGTGCCCCTCCGTCGAGACGACATGTTGTTCGAACGGGCCAAGTGACGAGAATTGCTGATAGAGCGCCGCAATAGGGCCGGGATCGGTCAGCGTGTCGCCGCCGCGCTCCCGGCAGCGCCGGATGGCGACATCGAGCGGCGGACGCAGAATCACGTAGTGGAGGGGTGCCGCGATTTTCCGGAACGGTTCCAGGAACCACGGCCCGACGATGCCGTCGACGACGACGAAGTAGCCGCCGCCGGCATAGCCTGTCGCCGCCTTGGTCAAGACATCGACGACGACGACATTCTGTTCATGCGCTTCCGGCAGATAGGGCGGGATCACGCCGTTCTTGATGAAGTGCCAGAAGTCGTCGCAATGAAGATGAACCTTCGGCGAGCCGGGCTCGCGGGCGAGCGCCTCGGCCGTCGTGGTTTTCCCGGAGCCCGGCGGCCCGGTGAGAATGAGAACTTCGCCCGTGTGATCCATCGCGCGGCATTTTCGCACGAAGCAGCATCGTTTCGCAATTAGCCGATAGGGGGTCGGCAATAGCCCGGCATGACCCCTTCGTTCGGAAGAAGCCGCTGAAGCGGCGGCTACTCCGGTAGTCCCGCCATCCTGAGAGCCTCGATATATCCATTGCGATCGTCCGGTCGCCGGAATGGTGGCAGCACGTCGGCGAGATTGGAAAGTCGGAGGGCTGGGTCCATCAGGCACAGGCGGGCGATCGTTTCCCGGGCTTGCGCAAGCCGCCCGGCCATGGCCTGGCTCGCCGCCATCACGCGCATCGCGCTCGGGTAGTTCAGCTGGTGGCGTAGCGATTTTCCTGCCCAGACGGCAGCATCGTCATAGTGGCCGGCGCAAAAATGCGCGAGACCGATGTTGAACTGCCAGGCAAACAGGCGCGGATCCAAAGGGCTGAGACGCATGGCGAGTGTTGCGTGTTCAATGGCCCTATCAGGCTCGCCCAGGCACGCCTTCACCCAACTGCTGACGCCGAGCGCAGCCGCCAGGTTCGGGTTGAGGAAGAGTGCGCGATCGATGCAGGCCGCACTGTCATCGAGGTCGCCGCCGACATAACCGATGACATATCCGCCGTAGGTGAGCGCAACCGCATCGTCCCAGCCGAGTTCGACCGCTCTCCTCGCCAGCCGGGTCGCTTCGGCAGTCTCGTCTGCGGGATTGAGCATCCAGCCATTGCTCTTTCGTGTGGCGTAGCAGCGTGCCGCCCGTGCATGCGCTACGGCGAATTCCGGGTCACGCTCGATTGCCTCCCTGAAAAGCCGCAGCGCCTCGTCGATGACCGATCGGTTGGTGACCGTCCGGTCGAAGGCCGCCAGGCCGCGGAGATAGTAGTCGTAGGCGTCGAGGTTCTCTGTCGGCTTGCGTTTGGCACGCTCGATCTCAGCCTCCTCCACTTTCGGCGTTATGGCGCCGACGATGCTCGAGGCGACCTGATCCTGGAGATCGAAGACATTCGCCAGGGTTCCGTCAAAACGATCGGCCCAAAGATGTGTACCGGTCGACGTATCGATGAGCTGCCCGGCAATGCGCAGGCGGTCACCCGTCCGGCGCACGCTTCCTTCGACCACATAGCGCACGTCCAGCTCGCGCCCGACCTGCTTTATGTCGACCGCCTGACCTTTGTAGGTGAAGCTCGAATTCCGGGCGATGACATAGAGGTGGCGGAATTGAGCAAGCGCGATGGTGATGTCCTCGACAATGCCGTCGGCGAAATACTCCTGCTCCGCGTCGCCGCTCAGATTCTGAAACGGCAACACGGCAACCGATGGCCGGTCGTGATGTTTCGCCGAGGCTGAGATGGCCTGCGGCTGCAGCGCGAGGTCGGGGCTCGGTGTGGTCCGCTGATGTTCAGATCCCTGGCGCGATTGCAGCGAAGCGGCCAGGGAAGAGGTCTCTGCCTCGGGTTCTGCCTGAAGATGCTTCTTCAAGAACGCCCGACAGGCCTCGAACTGGCGCAAGGCCGCGTTTTCGTGACCCCTGAGAGCGTGGATCCGCATCAGCGCCCGATGGGCTGCCTCCATGGTCGGGTCCACAGCCAGCAGCCTCTCCGCCAGCGCTTCGCAGGCCGATTCTTCCGCCGCGCCCGGCTCGGAGAGCGCGAGGCTCAACCGCTCCACCAGCTGCAGCGCCTTGCGTTGATATGTGCTCTGGTAAGGTCCAAACCACTCATCCAGCCCGTCCGGAATGGCCTCGCCTGCGAGCACCTCGCCACGGTAGAGATCGGCGGCGAAGGCGAGATCGGCGGTCCGACCTGCCTCCAGTTTACGGTCGAAGATCGAAATGTCGGTTTCATCAGGACCTGTTATCAGCGCGACGGTCTCCTGATCCCCGTCGATGTAGACGGCGGCATCCCCGCCAGCCGGGAACGATCGTCTGATATCGACCAGCGCCTGGCGCAGGCTGTTGCGGGCCTGCTCATTGCTTCGTCCCGGCCAAAAGGTCTCGGAAAGCAGTTCCCTGCGATAGCCGCGGCGGCCTGCGAGCACGAGGGCAGCAAAGAGAAGCGACGTCTTGCGCGTGGTGAAGCGAACCTGCCGATGCTCCGGCGAAGTCACTTCGAGGCCACCCAGCAACCTGATGCGCACAGATTGTCCCCCAGATTTCGACTGCCGCCGCAGAATAGCATCTCGGCAAAGAGATTTAACACCGATTTAGCGGCGGCTTGTCGAAGTTTTCCCGGCCGTTCACGCTGAGCCGAACAGCGCGAAAACACCCGCGTGGCAGGCTCCCACTTGCAAATCTCACAGATGGGAGACTGAAAATGGCTCACACGGAAACGCATGCCGGCATCAGCGCGCCGGAAAGACAGCTGTTCGGGTCCGAGCCGAACAGCTTGGCAACCATCGTCGCCGCCCTGAGGGCGTGGCGGCGGGCCGTCGTTAGACGGAAGGCACTGGCAGAGTTGACGCCCGATCAGCTGAGGGACATCGGGCAGCCTGGGGATAATCGACCCGTGCTTGAAATCAAAGCCGGTCTGATGACGAAGTTGATGTCGATGAGGTGATCACAAAAGCGACGGTGCGGACGTGGCTGCTGCTGGTCGACAAGGCGAGGATCCAAGGCGCAAGGCTCGCGCCAGATTCGATTGGCAGAAGGCAGTCATTGATTCCTCCCAGGACGTATTGCCGACCGCTTTTCAGCAAGCACAGCCCCGTCAATGATTGGCGGGGCTTTTTGCTGTCCGGCGGCGCCGATCGGTCTGGCCGCTGGAAAAACGCGGAAGGAATATCAATTATGATGGGACGCAGGAACGATAGGAACGGCACGGCATGATCGATCATATCACCATGGCAGTCAGTGACCTTGAGAAGAGCAAATTGTTCTACGAACGCGCTTTCGAACCCCTCGGTTATCGCCTCTCCTTCGGGAAGGAGGGCGTGTTCTGGGCCTTCGATGTCGGCGGCAGCCTGTTCGAGATCCAGCACACCGACGACAAGCCGCCTTTGACGCGTGTGCACGTTGCCTTCCGGGTGCAGAGCAGGGCGGAGGTCGAGGCGTTTTATCGGGCTGCGCTCGAAGCCGGCGCCCGGGACAACGGCTTGCCCGGCCCGCGGCCGGAATATGAAGAGAACTATTATGCCTGCTTCGTTCTCGATCCCGACGGATACAATATTGAAGCGATGCTCAACCAGCCGGCGCCGCATGGGTGAGGCGCAGGCTCCGCCCAAAGATTGCAATCGAGGGGAGGTGGATATGTCGAGTTTCAGGAATGCTGTCGTCTCTTTACCCGGCAAGGAGCGTGTGGCGAAGACGCCGTTTGGCGCGAGGATCGTCATCCATGCCACGGCCGCCGAGACCGGCGGCGCGTTCGGGATGTGGGAAACCTTCACGCCGCCCGGTCATGGTCCGGCCCCGCACACGCATACGCGGGAGATTGAAGTCTTTCGGGTCATCCGCGGTCTCTATCGATTCCAATGCGGCGACGAGGCGTTCGACGCGCCTGTGGGAACCGTCGTCGTTCTGCCGCCACATGTACCGCACAGCTGGCGAAACATAGGCGACGAACCCGGCCAGATGTTCGGCACAGTCACGCCAGGCGGCTGCGAGCAAATGTTCATCGATATCGAGGCTTTTGGTGCCGATACGCCTGAGAAAATCGCGGTGATCGAAGCGCGACTGGGGATCATCAACGACATCACGCTGGCCCTCGGATTGACAGGCCCGCAACCGCGCTGATCGATCATCTGGGTGTCGATCGGATCCAGTTCAGCCCTGCGCCATCGCCCGCCACAACACCTCTCATTCGGGCTGCTCTTGGGCTTGGGCGTCGGCCTTCTTGGGTCTCAGCCGACAGTTTCGATGACAGCGGCAAGATCGGCAGTTGTGAACGGCTTGGTCAGCACCGGTCGGCCGGCAAAGGCGGGATCGATACCCGCTGGCCCATATCCGGTTGCGAAGGCAAACGGGATACCGCGCTGCTGAAGGACTGTCGCCACCGGGAATGACTGATGCCCAGCCAGGTTCACATCGAGAATGACGAAATCAAGATTTCCATCGGCGGCAACCTCCAGCGCCGTGGGCAAACGCGCGGCTGTCGCGACAACCTCGTGACCGAGGTCGATGAGCATATCTTCGATCATCATGGCGATGGTCATTTCATCTTCAACGACAAGAACGCGCTTGGCCATGTCATTCGTTCCGAAGACGGTCTGCCGGAGCGTCGAGGCTGAAGGAAAAACCCGTTTCGGCAAACGAAATCTCCACATTGCCTCCCGTCTCCGCGGCGAGGCCGCGCTGTATGAGGACCGTGCCGAATCCCTTCCGCTTCGGCTGTTCGACAGGCGGTCCGCCATGTTCGTTCCAGTCTATGCGGTAGCGTTGCGTTCCGTCGATGATTTGGAGGGAACATTTGACGCTGACGGCGCCGCCGTCATTCGACCATGCGCCATGGCGCACAGCATTCGTGCCGAGTTCGTGAAAGGCCATGGTCAGGGCCAGCGCCGTCTTTGCGGAAACCCGGATTTCGTCTCCGGTCAACTCCCACCGCCCGCCGTCCGGCCGATGTGGAACGGTCGCCTGGTCGAGCGTCTGTTTCAAGGAGGCGCTGCTCCACAATTCGCCTGTCAACAGATCATTGGCACGGCCGAGCGACACCAGCCGCGCCGTGAAACTGTCCAGTGCACGAGGGATGTCTTCGGCATCCCGGAAGGTGCGGTACGCAAAAGCCTGCACCATCGCCAGATTGTTCTTTACGCGATGGTTGAGCTCATGAACGACAAGTTCCAACTGCTGCTGTTTGCGTCGCCGCTCGGTGATATCGGTCGCGGCCCCAAACCATTCGACGATGGCGCCTGCGTCGTTCAGGAGTGGAACAGCCCGTGACAGCACCCACCCGGTGCTGCCGTCGGCCCGCCGGACGCGATGCTCGCATTCGAAAACACCCTTACTTGATATGGCCTCGTCGATCACCGCCTGGATCGCGGGAATGTCCTCGGGAAATAAATAGGCCTCCTGCCACGCGACAGTCGGATCGGCCGTGTCGGCGAGAACGTTACGACCGTCGAGCTGCTGCATCTCCTTCCAGTCGGCACTCATACGATAGACGATGTCGGTCGTCGCGGTCGTGAACGCCCTGAACCTCTCTTCGCTCTCGCGCAGTCGGCGCTGGCCAAGGACGCTTTTCGTCGTTTCGACGACGATCGCGATGACGCCGGCGGGTTTGCCGCTTTCGTCGAGGACGGGCGAATAGTCGAGGTTCATCCAGGCGGGAGCCGGACTGCCATGGCGCAACAGCGTCAACTCCTGGTTCTCGTAGGCGAGCGTTTTCCCCGACAGTCCGACTTTCATCACATTGTCATTGAAATCGGCAATTTCGCTCCAGCCCTCGCGGACCTTGGAACCGAGAAGATCCGGATGGCGGCTGCCTGCGAAGACGGAGTAGGCGTCGTTGTAGATCATCACACCGTCTTCGCCCCAGAGAAGAACGATCGGCACGGGTGAAAGCAGGAGCATATTCGTGGCCGTCTTCAGACTTTGCGGCCAGAGGTCGAGAGGACCGAGCGGCGTCTTGCTCCAGTCGCGGGTCTGGATCAGCCGGCCAATTTCCCCGCCACCGACAGGAAAGCGAGTAGTAAGTGGCTTAGGGGATTCGGAATCCAAGGCTCGCTCCAGAATTTGATGGTTTTTCTAATTAGCGCATCCTTTGATTCTTTCCACCCATGGATGTTGCGGCTTCTTCCTACCAATCTCCCTTGAGCATTGGCGCTTATTGAGCCGATCATCCTCTACACCCGCGCCATCGCCCGCCAGGCGGCCGGTGGGGTGGCGAAGGCGCGGGAGAAGGCGCGGTTGAAGGCGGCTTCGGTGGCATAGCCGGCCTCGTAAGCGATCGCCGCGATCGGCTGGCCTGATGTGGCGAGTGCGACGCTTGCGAGGTAGAGCCGCCAGTCCCTGATATAGCGGATCGGTGATGTCGAGAGCATCGCCTGGAAGCGGTCGGCGAGGGCGCTGCGTGACTGGCCGGCGGCGGCGGCGAGGTCCTCCAGCGACCAGTCACGTTTGGGATCGTCGTGAATGAGGGAGAGGCAGCGCGACAGCGCCGGGTCGGCGAGCGCTGCCAGCCAGCCGACCGAGCGCGGCTCGGCCATCATGATCTGATGGCGCAGAATCTCGATGAAGACGATTTCCGTCAGCCGCGGCAGCATCGAGACGCCGCCGGCGCGCGGCCTGTCGACCTCCTCGACCATCTGGCGGATGGTGGCGCGCAGCCAGTCGCCGTCATTGGCGGCTCGTGTCCTGACATGGATCAGCTTGGGCAGCGCTTGACGCAGCGGCGCAAAGCTCAACCCGTCCCATTGCAGATAGCCGCAGAGCAGCCGCACCCCTTGAGCCGCCTCACCATAGCGCAGCACGGGAATCTCACGCCATGGCTTCTGCGGAAGGTCGCGGGTTGGCAGGACCAGCGTGCCGTCTCTGCCCGCGCCGAGCTGATGGCCGGTGCCGAAGGGGAAGACCAGTACGTCGCCGGCCTCCAGCTCGGTCTCTTCGCCTTCCGTTTTCAACCAGCAGCGGCCCTCCACGACGATGTGAAACGGCATCGTGCCCGAAGCCTTGGCCGAAAGATTTGCCAGCGACGGCGCGGCATCGGTCTGCCAGTCGCCCGTCGGCATGAAGCAGAACTGCAGCGATCCCGAAAGGCGGATCGTCGACAGCAGCGCCGACAGCACGTCGTCGCGCGCAACACCCGCAGCGTCTGGATTTTCGGACAAGGCTTCACGCATTCCGGCCAAATACGCGCGCCGCGCACCCTCCTATGGTGTTCCCGCTCGCTCGTAGTGAGCGTTCACGTCAACTCACTGGGAGAATACTATGCAAACTCAAAGCGACAAACTGGTCGTGCTTGTTACCAAGGGCATCGAATCCGAACTGTCCTCCGTCGCCTTCACCATTGCCAATGGCGGCATCACCGCCGGGCTGAAGGTTTCTGTGTTCCTCACCAGCACCGGGATCGACCTGGTGCGCAAGGGCGGCCAGCGCATGACGCATGTGCCGCCGCTCGATCCGCTGTCGAGCCTGATCGAGAATTTCCAGCAGCGCGGCGGCACGATCTGGGCCTGCCCGCCCTGCGTGACCTCTCGCGGTTACACGCAGGAGGACATGCTCGACGGCGTCGTCATCGTCGGCGCCAGCGCCATGCATGCCGAGATCAAGGAGGGTGCTGCAACGCTGTCGTTTTGACGATACACCGTCGGGATGGGCGGGAGTTCGGGCGGCGTCTCCCGCCGGCGTCGTCAGGCTTTGCGGACCGGCGACAGGCGCGGAGGAATACCAAGCGCCTATTCTTGCGCTCGGCAATATACTTGTGAGATTGTATCGATATACATGCGATAATGCCCGACGAAGGCAGCGCGGGGACTTCGATGACATCCGTGAAGGTCAATGAGCTGATATCGGTGGCGGGGCAGCCCGATGCCGCAGGCTTTGCTGCCTTCGCGGCTCAAGGCTTTGCCGCCGTCATCAATGCCCGGCCTGACGGCGAGGAGCCGGAGCAGCCGGGCAATACGGTGGAAAAGGCTTCCGCCTCCGCGGTCGGGCTTTCCTACAGTTTCGTGCCGGTGAAGGGGACCGAGATCACCGAAGCCGATATCCGCGCCTTCCAGGCGGCGATGGCGCAAGCGAAGGGGCCGGTTGTCGCCCATTGCAAGAGCGGCACGCGGGCGCTGATGCTCTATGTGCTGGGCGAGGTGCTGGATGGGCGGATGAAGCCCGGGGATGTCGAAGCCTTCGGTCAAAACCTCGGTTTCGATCTTGCCGGCGCGCGCCGCTTTCTCGAGAAGCGGGCAGGGCAGGTGCCTCATGTGAAGGCCTTCTTCGAGCCCCGCACCTGCAGTGTGCAATATGTCGTTTCCGACCCGGCGACGAGACGCTGTGCCATCATCGACCCGGTGTTCGATTTCGACGAGATGTCGGGGGCGACGGGAACGGCCAATGCCGACGCCATCCTCGCTCATATCGAAAGTGAAGGGCTGACAGTCGAATGGATCCTCGACACGCATCCGCATGCCGATCATTTCTCCGCCGCGCATTATCTGCATGAGAAGACCGGCGCGCCGACGGCGATCGGCGCCCATGTCACCGACGTGCAGAAGCTCTGGAAGGAGATCTACAACTGGCCGGCCCTTAAAACCGACGGTTCGCAATGGGACCGGCTGTTTGCCGATGGCGACACGTTCGAGATCGGTGCGCTTAAAGTCCGCGTGATGTTTTCGCCCGGGCACACACTCGCCTCGATCACCTATGTGATCGGTGACGCCGCCTTCGTGCACGATACGGTGTTCACGCCGGATTCCGGCACGGCGCGTACGGATTTCCCCGGCGGCAGTGCGAGCGCCCTCTGGCACTCGATCCAGGCCATCCTGTCGCTGCCCGAGGAAACCCGGCTCTTTTCCGGCCACGATTATCAGCCCGGCGGCCGGCACCCGCGCTGGGAAAGCACGGTGGCGGCGCAGAAGCGCTCCAATCCGCATATTGCAGGCATCGACGAGGCCGGTTTCGTGGCGCTGCGCCAGGCACGCGACCGCACGCTGCCGAAGCCGAAGCTGATGCTGCACGCGCTGCAGGTGAATATCCGCGGCGGACGGCTGCCCGAGCCGGAGGGGAATGGCCGGCGGTATCTGAAGATACCGCTGGATGCTTTGTGAGAGCGGGGGATAGTTGGCCGGTGACGACGTCTGGACGCTGCGCCGCCCGGGAAAAAGAGCTGGGTATCAGGAGCGACCTTTGCCATCGAGCAATTCTGACACCGGTAGCGGCAGGTCTGGATGTGCACGGCATAATCCGAGTAGATCTTCCCTTGCATCCGGGTAATCCTGAAGTGCAGCACGACGGTACCATTTGAATGCTTCTGTCAGATCGATCTCGCAGCCCACGCCGTGCTCTTTCAACTGGGCTAGCCTGTACTGTGCACCAGCATGATCCTGATCTGCGGCTTGGCTGTACCATCTGACAGCGTCTGCTGCATCGATATCGCAACCGTCGCCGTCTTCTCTCATCAAGCCCAGCAAATATCGCGCGTCGGCGTGGCCTTGATTGGCGGCTTTCTCAAGCCACTCGCAGCCTTCGGGCGCGCTCTGTGCAACTCCGTCCCCCATGAGATAGAGGCCCGCCAGGAGGAATTGCGCGTCGGCATGACCTTGTTCGGCGGCTTTCTGAAGCCATCCCGCGCCTTCTGTTTTATCGCGGGTGACACCTTCACCTCGTGCGGTGATGTGGCCCAATTCAAATTGTGCTTGCGCATCGCCTTGCTCGGCTGCTTGGCGAATCGCGTCTATCCTGGCGGCGGCGAGATCGGTGCTATCCGGATTGCTCATTGCTACATCAAACCTCGTTGAAATCGGTGGCGCCAAAACTATGTCGGGGCCTGCCTTCCGCAATCCGTCGTGACGCAGGTCCGGCAACGACTACGCCTGCGGATGTCCCAGCGCTTTTTCCAGCACGCCAGGCGGCAGCTTCTGCGCGAGGGCATCGCCAAGCTTTGCCTCGAGGTCCCGCAATTTGCCGTCGAGGGAGGGAAGGCCCGCGGGGCCGAAGGCTTCGATGTAACGATCGGCTTCACCCTTTGCCAGGAATTCGACCAGGACGTTGTCCTCGACCCAGAGCTTGACGATCCGGAAGAGGCCGGTTTCCACCTGCTCGGCGCACCAGCCTTCGCGGGCGGCGGCAGTCTCGATCGACGCGGCGTCTACCGCGGCGCTGACCAGCACGTGGGCGGTGACCGGCTCGAAGGTCGCCGGGCGCTGGCGGATGCCGAGCGGTGCGTCCGGATCGAAGACCGCGGTTGCGGGCAGGATTTCGAGGAAGGAGCCTTGCGTATCGCCCGATACGACGAGCCAGGCGTCATGGGGAAAGGGCGGGGTCGGCGCCCGCAGCGCGGTCGCCTCCATGAGCTCCGCCAGCACCCGGGCGACGCGACCGGGATCGCGCACGCCGAACGACATGTGATGAATCATCGCGCGTCTCCTTCCATTGTTGCCGGCTGGCGGGCCTCGGTCCCGCGGGAACGCCGGCGTGCATCGTCGATCAGGGCCTGCACGGCCCATTGCGCGGCCTTCGCGGCTTCAGCGCCCGACAGGCTCCAGTTATCTTTCATGCTCTCCCATCCCGAAGCAGAGCAGAGCGCTGTCACAGCGGCGAGCAGATGCCGGGCATCTTCTGCGGGAATCGTCCCGGTGACATCGCGCAGCGCGATCGAAAACTTCTCGCGCCGCGCCTCGGCATGGGCGAGCCTCACCGCGCGACCATGAGGATTGTGCAGCATCGCTCTCACCAGCGGCTCGTCGCGGTCGAAGGCAGAAAAGAGCTCGGGAATATGCGCCACTACTTGCTCAGGCGAAGCCGGCAGCGCCGGCACGGCGATCAGCGCATTCACCCAGTGCCAGAACGCGGCGAGCAGTGTCTCCTTGTTGGCGAAATAGCGATAAAGCGTGCGCTGCGGCACGCCGGACTGGCGGGCGACGAGATCGAAGGTGACCTCGTCGCTACCGGCGCGCAACAGGGCGGCAAGACCTTCCATGATGCGGTCCTGCGTGATGGTCGCCAACTCTTCGCGGGCCGTGGGTCGAGGCGGTGTCACTTTATTCATGGCAGTATTAATGCCATAATGGCAGCATTGCTGTCAAACGTCTTCTGGCAACCGGCGGTTTGCGCGGTGAGACGGCATGAAGCGCATTTGTCGGTGAGGCGGCATGACACGCGGGAATAGTTATTGACGCCGGGCGGGCCGGCGACGTAACTGGGTGCGACGGTTCCCTGAAGATGACTCCAAGGGGATTAATAGGGAACACGGTGAGGATGACCCAGTAGGGACCGAGACCGTGGCTGCCCCCGCAACTGTAAGCGGATTGTCGATCATCTCAGGAGTGGCCAGCGACTGGCCATCTCTGAAGGGCTCATGGCCCTGCCACTGCGAGATATCGCGGGAAGGAGGATGAAACGACGGATATCCGCAAGCCAGGAGACCTGCCGTCAATCACGATCCAATCAACCGGGCGGGGATGCCCGGACAAGGAACAGATATGATTGACCTGCTGAACCTTCGCCGAATTCCGGCATGCATCCGTCTCGATTGGGCCTCCTGCGGCTAGTGCACGCCTAAGCGTGCTTTCGGTCCGCGCATATGCGCGGAACGGCCGTGATTTTCCCTTCATCGAGGTTTTCCATGCGCCAGATTCTCGCCACCATGACATTTGCCTTCGGGCTCGCCGGCTTTGCGGCACCAAGCCTTGCCGCGACCCGATATCCCTTGACCATCACCAATTGCGGCCAGCAGGTGACCTTCGAAAAGGCGCCATCCAAAGTCGTTTCGATCGGTCAGGGCATGACCGAAGTGCTCTTCTCGCTCGGCCTTGCCGACAAGATCGCCGGAACGGCCGTCTGGGTCGGTCCCGTCCTGCCGCAATATGCCGAGGCCAACAGCAAGATAAAGCGGCTTGCCGACAACGACCCGAGCTTCGAATCCGTCGTCGGGCAGGAGCCCGACCTGGTGACGGCCGAGTTCGAATGGCATGTCGGCGCGCAGGGCTCGGTCGGCAAGCGGGAGCAATTCAAGGATCTCGGGATCAATACCTATCTCGCGCCGGCCGATTGCGTCGCCAAGGTCAACACTGATGGCGGCGACGGCGTGCGCAAGGAGCTGTTCACGATGGACCTGATCTACCGGGAAATCGCCGAGCTCTCGGAGATCTTCGACGTCAAGGAGCGCGGCGATGCGCTGATTTCCAAGCTGAAGAAGCGCGAGTCGGATGCCGTCGCCTCGATATCAGGCGCGTCGGGCAAGAACCTGCCCGTCGTCTTCTGGTTCTCCAGCAAGGAGGTCAATGGCGACGCCTTCATCGCCGGCAAGAACAGCGCGCCCGCCTATATTCTGAAGACGATCGGTGCGAAGAACGTCGTCACCACGGAAGAGGAATGGCCGCTGGTCGGTTGGGAAACCATCGCCCAGGCTAACCCTGCCGTCATCGTGCTCGCGACCATGGACCGCCGCCGTTACGCCGCTGACGATCCCAAGGTCAAGGTCGATTTCCTCGAGAACGATCCTGTGACCAAGGAGCTGGACGCGGTCAAAAACAAGCACTTCGTGATGATGGACGCGCAGTCGATGAACCCGACGATCCGCACGATCGACGGTATCGAGACATTGGCGAACGGCATCAAGTCCTTCGGCCTGGCGCAGTGAAGGCAGTGTCGGTCAGGCAACAGGGATGGTGGGCGCTTGCCGCGCTCACCACGGCGGCACTTCTCCTGCTCGGGCTGATGGTCAGTCTTGCCGTTTCGATCGGCGAGATCGCGATCCCGCTTGCGACGACGGCGGAGGCGATTTCGAACCGTCTGTTCGGAACGGATTTCGAGCTCAGCCGCATCCACCAGGGCATCGTCTGGGATTATCGTCTGAGCCGCGCGCTCGTCGCGGCCAGCGCCGGCGCGTCGCTCTCGCTTTCGGGCGCGATCCTGCAGGCGCTGCTGCGCAATCCGCTGGCCGAACCCTACGTGCTCGGCATCTCCGCCGGTGCCTCGACGGGGGCCGTCTGCGTGATGATCCTCGGTTTCGGCTACGGTGTTCTCGGCCTGTCGAGCGGCGCCTTCATCGGTGCGGTCATTGCCTTTTTGCTGGTCGGCATCCTGGCGACGGGTGCGGGGGGAACCGGTGAGCGCATCATCCTGTGCGGCGTCGCCGGTTCGCAGCTCTTCAATGCACTAACCTCCTACATCGTGACGACATCGGCGAATGCCGAGCAGGCGCGCGGCATCCTGTTCTGGCTGCTGGGTTCGCTCAGCGGCGTGCGCTGGCCCGATGTCTATCTGTCGGTGCCAATCGCGCTTGCCGGCTTCGTCATCTGCATGGCCCATGTGCGGGCGCTCGACGCCTTCGCCTTCGGCACGGATGCCGCCGCCTCGCTCGGCATTGCCGTACGCCGCGTCCAGATCGTGCTGTTCGCCATGACGGCGGCGATGACGGCAAGCGTCGTCAGCATGGTGGGTTCGATCGGCTTCGTCGGCCTCGTCATCCCCCATGCCGCCCGCTTCCTCGTCGGGCCGGCGCATAGGCGGCTGCTGCCGGCAACGGCGCTCGGCGGCGCGATCTACATGGTCGGAGCCGATATCATTTCGCGCATCATCATCCCGCAGCAGATCCTGCCGATCGGGGTCGTCACCGCGCTCTTCGGCGCACCGGCCTTCGCCGTCATCCTCTATCGTGTGCGGGGGAAGGCATGAGCATCAGCATCGACGAGGTGAGCTTTGCCGCCGGTAATATCGTCATCGTCAACGGCGTCAGCCTGACGGTGGAAAAGGGCAAGGTGCTCGGTCTGCTCGGGCCGAACGGTTCCGGCAAGTCGAGCCTTCTCAGATTGATCTGCCGGCTGCGCAGGGTTCGCAGCGGCATCATCCGGCTGGGTGACGACGACATTTCCTCGCTGCCGCGCGCAGCCCTTGCGCGTCGCGTCGCCTTTGTCGAGCAGCAGTCGACGACCGATACGCAATTGACTGTGCGCGACGTGGTGCGGCTCGGCCGCACGCCGCATCGCGGGCTGTTGTCGTCCTGGGGTGCCGGAGACGACGCCGCCGTCGACGAGGCCCTGTCGCGGGTGGGTATGCAGGAGAGGGCGGGCCAGCTCTGGCAGACGCTGTCGGGCGGCGAGCGCCAGCGCGTCCATATTGCCAGATCGCTGGCGCAGGCGCCGAGCGAACTGCTGCTCGACGAGCCGACCAACCATCTCGATATCCAGCATCAGCTCGACATTCTCTCGCTGATCTCGAAGCTCGGCATCACCTGCATCGTCGCGCTGCACGATCTCAATCTGGCGGCGATGTTCTGCGACAGGCTGGCGGTGCTTCAGAAAGGCGAGATCGTCGCCTCCGGCGCGCCGGAGGAGGTGCTGACCGAGGATATGATCGGCCGGGTCTTCGGCGTTCGCGCCCATGTCCAGAAATCGGCCGTGCATGGCCGGCATCATATCCAATACGTCATGGATTGACGGATGGCCGGGAATTTCGATCTCAAGGAGGGGATCCGGGATTGTTGGTCGAGACGGTCGGAGACCTTCGACCTCGCTTTCGGCCACAGGATCGCCAGCGGTCACAAGGCCGGCGCTGTCTCTTCATGCATGCCGTCCTGCCAAAACCGCTGGGCATTTTCCGGCGACATGCATGAGTACAAAGATCTAAAGCGGCGGAAACCGCATTGCCTCCCGCAGCAACTTAATAGCCTCTGAGACAGAAGGCCCTCTGATCGGCGGCGGCTCTGCGCGTTCACAGAACTCTCGCCAGACAAACAGCGTCAGTTCTGCGCCATCCGTTGCAGTTTCCCCCGGTCCCTCTGCAAAATTCTCAAGCAGGCGATATCGAGCGTCCTTCCAGAACAACGCCTCCACCCATTCATATATCGGGATCACATGGAAGTGGATCGGATAACCGGGCGTGTGTCCATACCGGCCGATATAGACGCGCTGAGCATTCAATTGCCGTTTCAGCGTACTCTGAGCCCTTGCGAGCAATGGGCCGAATTCGGCCAAAGCGTCTTCAGGCAGATCCGACAGATCGTTGGCGTCGGTCTTGGAACTGATCATGAGGTAACCGGGAAGGGCGGAGTTCATGCGGTGGTTCACAAGCCATCCGGCCGTCTCGACAACGTGAAAGCGCTGAGGGATCTCCACGGACTGCCTCTTACTCCTGATGCCCCGTCAGGGGACGCTGTAACACATTGGATTGCTGCATAATTTTATCCTTAAATCGACTGCAATTTAAGGTATGGGTTGAGATAGCAGCCGGCAACGGTTATCTCCAGCCGACCTGCAAGCGGATCGTCCGCGAACGACAAGGCGCATAGCTCCCATGATCCCCGATTTCCTCGTCACCCATTCCGGTGGCTTTCATGCCGACGAATTGCTGTCGAGCGTCATCCTGACCCGGCTTTTCCCGCAGGCTCGTATCGTTCGCAGCCGCGCGGCGGAGTGGATCACGCCGGGCGAAGACCGGATCATCTACGATGTCGGCGGAGCCTATGATCCCGCTGCCGGGATATTCGATCACCACCAGCGCGGCGCGCCGTTGCGCGACGATGGCCAGCCCTACAGCTCGTTCGGCCTGATCTGGAAGCATTACGGCCGTGATTATCTCGCAGCCTTCGGCCTTCCCGAAGCGCATGTCGAGGCGATGCATGGCTCTTTCGACGCCAGCTTCGTGCTGCCGGTCGATCTGACCGACAATGGCGCGCTCAGCCCATCCGGGCCGCTGGCCGCGCTGACGCTGCCGGCGCTGCTGGAAACCCTGAAACCGGTTTTCGACGAAGCAGACCCTGAGGCCGACGATCGCGCCTTCCACACGGCCCTTGCCATTGCCCGCAGTTTCGTCGAGGCCAGGATCGCTCAGAGTGCCGCAAAATTGCGGGCCGAGGCGATCGTGCATCGGGCAATCGAGGCTGCGGGGCAGGGGCGTGTTCTGGAATTGCCGAGGGGCATGCCCTTCCGTCCCGCTATCGTCAAGGCGGGCGCCGATCACCTGCTGTTCGTCGTCCACCCGCGCGAAAAGGATTGGTGCGTGACCGGCATCCGCCGCGCCGAGGACGGGTTCGAGCTCAGGGCCGACCTGCCGGCGGCCTGGGCCGGGCTCACCAATGGCGCATTGGAGGCGGTTTGCGGCATAGAGGGCGCAAGCTTCTGCCATAACGGCCGCTTCATCGCTGCCGCCAGGACCCGCGAAGCCGCTCTCGCCATGGCCGAGCTGGCGGTAAAGGAGGCGCTTTCGATCGGCACGTAGGTCAAATGGCGGCAGTTGAGGTGGCGCGGGGCCTGCATCATATCCATTACGCCGTGGATTGAAGGATAGCTGGCCGGATTTTCGATCTCAACGAGCTTATCCGCGTCTCGAGTCCCCTGGACATCAGATGGCGTTCAAGTGGCCCCAATTGTGGGGCCGATTGACTTGTTGCCGCGAAGGACTAAGCTTTATGCCATAACAACCACTACTCCCACGCGAGAGATTGCGGAGGGTGCAAGTGGCTGGCAACCTTGAGGAGGATGAGGTTTGCCATGGATTACCGTGTTGTTCTGCTGATCGCCACATCCGTGATTGCTCTTTCCCCTGCTGACGCCGGGGCGCAGGAGGGCGATGCGACGGCGGGTGCTGCCGTTTTTAAGAAATGCGTGACCTGTCATGTCGCCGATTCCGATACGAACAAGGTCGGCCCGTCGTTGAACGGGCTGTTCGGCCGGAAGGCCGGAACGCATCCCAATTACGCCTATTCGGCCGGGATGAAGGCGGCCGGCGAGGGCGGTCTCGTCTGGGACGAGACGGTGCTGCGCGACTATCTGCACAATCCGAAGGGGAAGGTGAAGGGTACGAAGATGGCCTTCGTCGGGGTGAAGGACGACCAGGAAATCACCAATCTCATCGCCTATCTCAAACAATATTCCAAGTGATGGGCAACATTCCCCGCGACGGGCAATACTCCAAATGGCGGCTCGCGGCCCGGGGCGCATGCCTAAATTGCCGTAATTGCCGATATTTTCTATCTGTGCGATAATAAACACGGACTTTTTGCGGAATGCGGTTTCACGGGTCGACCTGCTCGAGGAGGAGCGGACATGGCTGTCGTGCTGATCCTCGTCCTGATTGTCGTCGGCTCCGTGCTGTTCCATGTGCTGAGCCCGTGGTGGTGGACGCCGATCGCGTCCAACTGGACCTATATCGACACCACCCTCGTCATCACCTTCTGGATCACAGGCATCGTCTTCGTGGCGGTGGTTTTGTTCATGGCCTATTGCGTCTTCCGCTTCCGGCACAAGCCGGGCAACCGTGCACATTACGAGCCCGAGAACCGCAGGCTGGAATTGCTGCTGGGAGGGGGAACGGCGGTCGGCGTTGCGGCGATGCTGGCGCCCGGCCTGATCGTGTGGAACCAGTTCATCACAGTGCCTGCCGATGCCGCATCCGTCGAGGTCGTCAGCCAGCAGTGGCTGTGGAGTTTCCGGTTGCCCGGAGCCGACGGAAAGCTCGGCCGCGCCGAAACCGGCGACGTCACCCCCGAAAACCCGCTCGGCCTTGATAAAAACGACGCAAGCGGCCTTGACGACGTGATCATCGAGGGCGGCGAATTGCATCTGCCGATCGGCAAGCCGGTGCACATATTGCTGCGCTCGGTCGACGTGCTCCATGATTTCTACGTGCCGGAATTCCGCGCCAAGATGGACATGATACCCGGCATGATCACCTATTTCTGGTTCACGCCGACGCGGACAGGGACCTTCGACATCCTCTGCGCCGAACTCTGTGGCGTCGGCCATGGGCAAATGCGCGGCACCGTCGTTGTCGAGGAGGATGCGGATTACCAGACCTGGCTCGGGCAGCAGCAGACATTCACCCAGCTTACGGCGTCATCGGGAGAGATGCCGCCGGCAAACTGACCCCCAGCGGTCGCAGACCGCTGGGAGACGAAGGGGAGAGAGATCATGGTCGAGATTCCATCCGACAGCGCAGGCGCCGTCCCCTCTGCTGAAGTCGAGGATGTCGAACTCTATCATCCGAAAAGCTGGTGGACAAAATATGTGTTCAGCCAGGATGCCAAGATCATTGCCGTCCAATATTCGCTCACGGCGATCGCAATCGGCCTGGTGGCGCTGGTACTCTCCTGGCTGATGCGGATTCAGCTCGCCTTTCCCGGCTATTTCACCTTCATCGATGCCGATCATTATTATCAGTTCATCACCATGCACGGCATGATCATGGTGATCTATCTGCTGACCGCACTGTTCCTCGGCGGCTTCGGCAATTACCTCATTCCGCTGATGGTCGGCGCGCGCGATATGGTGTTTCCCTACGCCAACATGCTGAGCTATTGGATTTACCTGCTCGCAGTGCTGATCCTCGCTGCGGGCTTTTTCGCCCCCGGAGGCCCGACGGGGGCCGGCTGGACCCTCTATCCGCCACAGGCCGTTCTCTCCGGCACGCCTGGCGGCAAGGACTGGGGCATCCTGCTGATGCTCTCCTCGCTGATCGTCTTCATCATCGGCTTCACCATGGGTGGGCTGAACTATGTGGTGACTGTGCTGCAGGGGCGGGCGCGCGGCATGACACTGATGCGCATGCCGCTCACCGTCTGGGGCATCTTCACCGCGACCGTGATGGCGCTGCTCGCCTTTCCCGCGCTCTTCGTCGCCTGCGTCATGATGATGTTCGATCGCCTGCTCGGCACGAGCTTCTTCATGCCTGCCATCGTCGAAATGGGCACGCAGCTACAGCATGGCGGCGGCAGCCCGATCCTCTTCCAGCACCTCTTCTGGTTCTTCGGGCATCCGGAGGTCTATATCGTCGCGCTGCCTGCCTTCGGCATCGTTTCGGACCTGATCAGCACGCATGCGCGCAAGAACATCTTCGGCTACTGCATGATGGTCTGGGCGATCGTCATCATCGGCGCGCTCAGCTTTGTCGTCTGGGCGCATCACATGTATGTCAGCGGCATGAACCCGGCCTTCGGGTTCTTCTTCGCCACGACGACGCTGATCATTGCCGTCCCAACGGCGATCAAGGTCTACAACTGGGTGCTGACGCTGTGGCGCGGCGACATCCACCTGACCCTGCCGATGCTCTTTGCGCTCGCCTTCATCGTCACCTTCGTCAATGGCGGGCTGACGGGCCTGTTCCTCGGCAACGTCGTCGTCGACGTGCCGCTGTCGGACACGATGTTCGTCGTCGCGCATTTCCACATGGTCATGGGTGTGGCGCCGATCCTCGTCATCTTCGGGGCGATCTATCACTGGTATCCGAAGGTGACGGGACGCATGCTGAACGACGTGCTCGGCCATATCCACTTCTGGATCACCTTCCTCGGCACCTATGCGATCTTCTTTCCGATGCACTATCTCGGCCTGCTCGGCGTGCCGCGTCGCTATTTCGAGATGGGGGAGACGGCCTTCGTTCCGCCTTCGGCCCATACGCTGAATATCTTCATCACCGTCATGGCGCTGATCGTCGGGGCCGGACAGATGGTCTTCCTGTTCAATCTGGTCTGGAGCCTTTTCCGGGGCAGGGAGTCCGGCGGCAATCCATGGCGGGCAACGACGCTCGAATGGCAGACGCCGCAGACGCCGCCAGCCCACGGCAACTGGGGAAAGGATCTGCCTGTCGTCTACCGCTGGGCCTATGACTACAGCGTGCCCGGGGCGGCCGAGGACTTCATTCCGCAGACAGTGCCATCAGGCGGCGGCGTCACACGGGAGGTCCACGCATGAACGTCATGCTGATCTTCCTCGCCGCAGTCGCCGCCATTATCTTCTGGTGGCTTTCCGGGCAGCGGTTGACCTCGAAGCCCTGGCTCGAAACCGGGTCGGTGCAACTGCCGGGTCATGACGGTGCCGAGCGGCAAAGGCTGCCGGCGCCGGCGGTGAAAATCGGGCTCTTCGTGTTTCTCGGCGTCGTCGGCGCTGTCTTCAGCCTTGCTGTTAGCGCCTATTTCATGCGCATGGCGTCGACCGACTGGTGGGCGACGCCTGTTCCCCGGCTGCTCTGGGTGAACACTGCGGCACTGGCCTTAAGCAGCGCTGCCCTTCAATGGGCGAAAAGAGAAGCAGGTCATGGCCGCATGGAAGTGCTGCGACCGGCGCTTGCTGCAGGGCTTGCGCTTGCCATTTTCTTCCTCGTCGGACAAATCCAGGCATGGCGGGAGCTGACGGCGGCCGGGTACGTGCTGGCCGATAACCCTTCCAACAGCTTCTTCTACATGCTGACCGGGCTGCACGGCCTGCATATCCTCGGCGGGCTTGCCGTGCTCGCGCACACGACGGTCAGGGCCTTTTCAACGGCTGTGGCGACGGACAGGCTGCGCCTCAGCGTCGATCTTTCCGCCATCTACTCGCATTTCATGCTCGCCGTCTGGCTGTTGCTCTTCGCGCTCTTTGCCGGATGGGCGAATGATTTCGTCGATCTCTGCCGCACACTGCTCAGTTAGGAGATTTGCAGATGGCACATCCTGTCCAGACACACGGCGAGCCAGGCCTAGGCCCGGTCGGCCTGCGCGGTGTCGCCGCCGATTTCAGCTCGGATCAGCGCGCCTTCAAGACCGCCTCCTGGGGCAAGGCGATGATGTGGATCTTTCTCTTGAGCGACACCTTCGTCTTCGGCTGTTTCCTGATCGCCTATATGACGGCCCGGATGTCGACGCCGGTTGCATGGCCCAATCCGAGCGAGGTCTTCGCGCTGCATATCGGCGGCCAGAACGTTCCGCTGATCCTGATCGCGATCATGACTTTCGTGCTGATCTCAAGCAGCGGCACCATGGCGATGGCGGTCAATTTCGGCTATCGCCGCGACCGCCGCATGACTGCCATGCTGATGCTGCTCACGGCCGTTCTCGGCGCAGGCTTCGTTGGCATGCAGGCCTTCGAATGGACGAAGCTGATCACCGAAGGCGTGCGCCCCTGGGAGAACCCGTGGGGGGCGGCACAGTTCGGATCGACTTTCTTCATGATAACAGGTTTTCACGGAACCCACGTCACGATCGGCGTCATCTTCCTCATCATCGTCGCCCGCAAGGTCTGGCGTGGCGATTTCGACGTGGAACGGCGCGGCTTCTTCACCAGCCGGAAAGGCCGCTACGAGGCCGTCGAGATCATGGGCCTCTATTGGCACTTCGTCGACCTGGTCTGGGTCTTCATCTTCGCGTTTTTTTATCTGTGGTGAGGTCGTCATGAGCGAGACAACGGCGCATGCGCAAAGCCAAACGGTGCATGCACAAACACACACCGGACAGCAGCACCCGATCCGGCTCTATCTATTCGTCTGGGGCCTGCTCTTCGTGCTCAGCGCCTTTTCCTACATGGTCGATTATCTCGGCGTCCAGGGTTATCTCAGGTGGACGCTAATCCTCGTGTTCATGATGCTGAAGGCCGGGCTGATCGTCGCCGTCTTCATGCACATGGCCTGGGAACGGCTGGCGCTCGTCTACGCCATCCTGCTGCCGCCGCTGCTGGTGCTGGTTTTCGTGGCGCTGATGGTATCGGAAGCGGACTACACGATCTTTACCCGGCTGGCATTCTTTGGGGCTGGGCCGTAGGGTCTGTTGGACAGGATGGACAGATCGGAGCGGACTTCGACCATGACCCAGGAAATCCGCCTTTTTGGCGCTATTGCGGTCCGACCCGCCGTCCTTGCTCTCATATCCCAGTTCGAAACGGACACAGGATTCACAGTTGCGGTCAAGTGGGAGCTCAATCCTGTCGTCAAGAAGCAGATTGAAGCTGGGGAGCCTTTTGACCTCGTCATCACCAATCCGAACCTGGTTGAGGATCTGGCCGCCTTGGGAAAAGTCAAGGCGGGGAGCGAGGTCGCGTTCGGCCGGATAGCAATGGGGGTGGCGGCCAAGGCAGGCGGTCGGTCGCTCGACGTCGGGTCGGTGGAAGCATTCAAACATGCGTTGAAGAGCGCCAGATCGATCGCCTACGCCAGTGAAGGAAGCAGCGGCGGCTACTTCTCCGGTTTGCTGGAACGCTTGGGAATAGCCGATGAGGTGAAGCCCAAGCTGGTGGCCATATCAGGAGGGCAGACAGCGCCGGCCGTAGGCCATGGGGAGGCCGAGTTGGGCGTCGTTCCCGTGACTTCGATTCTCGCCGCCGCTCCCGAGGTCATGCTTGTCGGTCGGTTTCCGGCAGAACTCCAAAGTTACATCGACTTCGCTATTGGCATCAGCGCCGATTCAACGGACGCAGAAGCTGCCAGGCAGCTGTCGGAATTTCTGATGTCGACAGCCGTTGATGACATCCTGGCGGCAAAGGGCGTCGAGCGTTGCTGAAAGCGTGCTTGGCTGACGACGGGAACGCCAACCCAACCTCCCTCATTCCTGTGCTCGTCACAGGAATCTAGTGTGCCCAAGTCCTTGGGCGCGGGAGAACGACCTCGTCGTATGAGAGTCATTCACGGCGCGGACGCGCCGTGAATGGATTCCTGTGACGAGCACTGGAATGAGGGAGGAGAAGTAGGCACCGTCACCATAGGGGCGTTGGAGAATGCCGCGCTTGGGCGCTGGAGGATGCCGGGCTTTTGCTTCCGTCCGTAGGGCAGTAATCGTGCGGTCTCCGTTGCCGTGCATCTTCGATCAAGCTGTCGAAGATGGGTCGTTCCCCTTCTTTTCCCAGGAGCGCAGCGCACGCCAGAGCACCGTGTTGTCTGCATAGCCCAGCACACGCGCAATCTCGGACATCGGTGCGGCATGTCGGTCGCCGAGATAGTGGGCGGCGAGTGTCTGGCGGTGCTGGCGAACGAGATCGCGAAGCGACACGCCTTCCTCCGACAGCCGGCGCTGCAGGCTTCGCGGCGACATTTTCAGTTCGGCGGCAAGCGTTGCGACCGTGACCGGTTTGCGGCCGAGATAGATGCTGATCAGAGCCCGCACCTTTTCCGTGACGATATCGCCGGCGGTTGGCTCGTTGACCAGATCGCCGATATGCCGCTCCAGGATTTCGATCAGGCTTTTGTCTTCCGCACGGTGCACACGGTCAGCCTCCGCCTTGTTCATGACGATCCGGTTGCCGGATTGGCCGAACAGGATGGGCGCGCCACAGATGCGTTCCAGCACACTGGCGTCACGCGGGGCGTGATGCTCGAGCTGGATTTCGATCGGCCGCCAACCACGGCGGAAGCACGAACGGACGAGCTGACAGGAGGCGGCGATCGTGAATTCGCTGTCTTGCCGGCGCGGCCACATCGCTGGATCGACGATCCGATAGCTCCAGACAAAATCGCCATTTTCCTCGAACACGCCGGAACTGGTCGCGCCTTGTACCGCGTTGACATATTTCGACAGCCGCTCGAAAGCGCTGCGAATGGTCGGCGAGAGCGCAAAGAGCATACCGATAGGGCCGATGTCGGCGGGCTTGAATCCAGTGCCCATGCGGGCTCCGAGTGCCGGTTCGTCGGTTATGGTCGCGGCATCTTCGAACAGCGCGACATAACGCGCCATGGGCAGGACAGCGTAGGGATCTTCCAATTGCAAGCGCAGGATGCCGTGCGAAGCGAGAAGAAGGTCGGTTTTCCCGGATCTTTTATCGATTTGTTGCACCAGCGGGATCAAGACGGAGGCTCGAATTGAAGCAACTGCGGGCATGCGGCTGATCAAATGCGATGCAACTGCCATTTTCAGCGTCTCCGGCGACATCAGTGGCGCGAATTATCGATTCATTGGCATAAACTGCAATTTCGGGGCCAGATCGCCGCGCTTACCTTCTTGGCAACAAACAAGCAAAGAGGGGTTCTCCATGACACTGGAAGCAAGCATGCCCGCACCATCATCGCCGGAGCGTCGTCTGGCCAAGGACTCGGTGGGTCTCGCCCACATCGTGTTCTTCGTCGTTGCCGCGGCCGCGCCGCTCACGGCTGTCGTCGGCGCTTCGCCGGCCGCCTTCGCTTTTGGCAATGGCGCAGGCGTTCCCGGCGCTTTCGTGCTTGCCGGCATGCTTTACCTTCTCTTCTCGGTCGGCTTCACCGCCATGAGCCGGCATGTGGGCGGGGCAGGAGCCTTCTACACCTATATCACCCACGGTATTGGCAAGCCGGCCGGTGTGGGTGGTGCCTTCATGGCGCTGGTTACCTATAGCGCGGTTCAGATCGCCATCTATGGCCTGTTCGGTTTCTTCATGGCCAATGCCATGGCGCCGCTCGGGCTGGTCCTGCCTTGGTGGGCCTGGGCCTTCGCGGCACTGGTCGTCGTGCTGGTCTGCGGTCAGCGCAACATTGCCTTCTCAGGCGCGATCCTCGGCGTCTGCATGATTGCCGAAATCGCCATATTGCTGATTCTGGATCTTGCCATCGTCTTTTCAGGCGGCGGACCAGAAGGCATCAGCTTCTCCTCCTTTGCGCCATCGTCGGTCTTTGCGCCCGGTCTTGGTGTGGCGCTGGTCTTCGTCATCGGTTCCTTCATCGGCTTCGAAGCGACGGCCATTTTCGGCGAGGAAGCCGAAGATCCGGAAAAGACCATTCCCCGCGCCACCTATGTCGCCGTGCTGCTGATTACCCTCTTCTATACCTTCTCCACCTGGGCAATCGTGCAATTCTATGGTCCGGGCCAGGTGCAGGCCGCTGCAGCCGCCAGCCTCGAGAGCTTCTACTTCACCGCCGCCAATTCCGTGCTTGGTCCATGGTCGAGCCAGGTGATGAACGTGCTGCTGATCACCAGCCTGTTTGCCTGCATCCTGTCCTTCCACAATACGCTCAACCGCTATTTCTTCGCCCTTGGCCGTGAAGGCCTGGCCGCCAGGGTGCTTGGCAAGGTTCATACCAAACATGGCTCGCCCTATGCCGCAGGTGTTCTGCAAAGTCTTATCGCGGCTGTCGTCCTTGCCCTGTTCGTGATCTTCGGCGCCGATCCCTACACTGTCGTGTTCTCCTGGATGGCAGCGCTGGCAGGTATCGGTATCCTACTGGTGCAGGTGCTTGTCTCCGTCGCGATCATCATGTTCTTCCGCAAGACGCCGAACAGCTACAGCGCCTGGACCACGATGACCGCGCCAGTGCTGGCGCTCCTCGGCCTCGTTGGTTCGCTGGTGCTGGTCAGCTCCAATCTTTCACTCCTTTCCGGCAGCGAAAGCCTGATCGTCAAGGCTTTCCCCTATGCCATGGTGCTGGTGGGGATTTTGGGCGCGCTGTTTGCCATGCGGGTCAAGAAGTCCAAGCCCGCTCTCTACGCCTCGCTTGGAAAGGTCTTCGAATGACTGCGGTTGCTGAATTTGCACCCGTCGATCGCCTTCTGGTTCTCGCGGTCGCGATCCTCGCCGGCGCAACATTGCTGGTTGCCGTCGAGGCACACGCCTTCTGCTCGATGTTCTGCATTCATGCAGACCAGATGATGATCGAGACACAGATCTGCTCCGGTCGATCCTGATCACCGCAGCTTGCGACGCGCCATGTTGCGTCGTCTCTTCCAAAAACAAGAGGTATACCAATGGACGCCGTTGTCGCAGTTAGCCATCCGCTCGATCCTCTGAGCCTCGACGAGATCGCTTCTGCCGTTGCCATACTCAAGGATACGCAGACACTCGCAGCCACCTTCCGCTTTCCGATCACCCGGCTGGAGGAGCCGACCAAGGCAGATCTTGCCGCCTATCGCCTGGGCGACAGGCTGCCGCGGCTTGCCTTCATCCTGGCAATCGACATCAGCAATGGCGAAACCTTCGAGGGCATCGTAGACCTGACTGTCTGCACGGTATCCTCCTATATCCGGCTGCCTCTTGATGAATTGCCCTATGGTCAGCCGCCGATCATGCTGTGCGAATTCGAAACCGTTGAAGGCACCGTCAAATCCGATCCGCGCTGGATCGCTGCCGTCAAGAAGCGCGGCATTACCGATGAGGATATTCCGCTCATCCAGATCGATCCTTTTTCCTCGGGCTATTTTGGCCGCGAATTCGAGAAGGGAAAGCGCATCGTCCGCGCCGTGTCCTATTGGCGCGAGGATGTCCGTGACAACGGCTACGCGCATCCGATCGAGGGCGTGGTGGCGGTGGTCGATCTGATCACCAACCGGGTGGTCGATCTCGTCGACGATGAGAAGATCATTCCGGTCCCGAGGAAGAAGCGCAATTATGGCCGCGAAACCTTTCCGGAACCGCGGCCCGATCTCACGCCGCTGCATATCGTTCAGCCGCAAGGGCCGAGCTTTACGGTCGACGGCTGGAAAGTCGAATGGCAGAACTGGAGTTTCCGTGTCGGTTTCACTCCGCGCGAGGGCCTCGTTCTGCATGAACTCGGCATCAAGGATCAGGGCAGGCTCAGGCCCGTCGTCTTTCGCGCCAGTGTCACGGAAATGGTCGTGCCCTATGCCGATCCGACCGCCAACCACTATTGGAAGAGCGCCTTCGATGCCGGCGAATATGGCCTCGGGCGCCTGGCCAATTGCCTCGAACTCGGCTGCGACTGCCTGGGCCATATTCACTATTTCGACGTGCCGGCGGCGGACGATCTCGGCCAGCCTTTCACCATGAAGAACGCCATCTGCATGCATGAGGAGGATTACGGCATCCTCTGGAAGCACTACGAATTCCGCAACGGTATTTTCGAAGTGCGCCGTTCGCGCCGCCTCGTCATCTCCTTCTTCGCAACCGTCGGCAATTACGATTACGGCTTCTACTGGTATCTCTATCAGGACGGCACGATCCAGCTCGAAGCCAAGCTCACCGGCATCATCCAGACGGCGGCGGTCGCGACCGGCGAAACCTATCCATGGGGCGGCATGGTCGATGACAATCTCGGCGGTCCGACCCACCAGCATTTCTTCAATGCGCGCCTGCACATGGATGTCGATGGCGGCGACAATACCGTGACCGAGCATGAGTTCGTGCCGCGTCCCTGGGGTGAGGATAATCCCTATGGCAATGTCTTCGATACCAGGAGCCGTGTGCTGAAACGCGAACTTGATTCCCCGGCACTCGCCAATGGCGAGACCGGCCGTTACTGGAAAGTCTCCAACCCCAACATAAAGAACAGCGTCGGCAAGGCGCCGGGCTACAAGATTGTCGTCATGCCGTCGCCTGTTATGCTTGCCCAGCCGGATTCGACCGTTGCCCAGCGCGGCGGCTTCGCCAAGAAACACATCTGGGTCACGGCCTTCGATGCCAGGGAAAAATATGCGAGCGGCGATTATCCGAACGTGCATGCCGGCGGCGACGGCCTGCCGGGTTATGTCAAGCAGAACCGCGAAATCGAGAATGCCGATGTCGTGCTCTGGCATTCCTTCGGCCATACCCATGTCTGCAAGCCCGAGGATTTTCCGATCATGCCCGTGGAATATGCCGGCTTCACGCTGAAACCGAACGGCTTCTTCGCATCCAACATCGCCATGGACCTGCCGCCGGAAGGAAACAGCCAGAGCGTCGACAATCGCCTGCAACATTCGCCTGATGACACCGGAAATGGTTCCTGCTGCCACACATAGCTGGACGGCTGTTCCTTTTTAACCGCCCGGAAGGGGCCTTCCCCGTCAGGTCAGACCTTCAGAAGAGGATATCTTCTGTTGCCGATCGATCGCTCGGCGGCTATGTTGCCGATGTCGGAAAAGGCATGACTTGGTGTGGTTGGCCCAAGTCCTTTCGGAAACGAAAGCTCTGTTCCTTGCCTCGTGCATGAGTACTCCACGACGAACAACGGACGCTGTTCAAGCGTCCCATTGTTCGTCCGTGTGGTTCTCAAAACGACGAACTGCTCCGGTCGAACGACCATAAAGGAGTAGTTCATGCCCGATTTTCTCATGATTCATGACGTTGTGATTTCCGGTGCAGGTCCGGTCGGCCTGTTTCTGGCCTGCGAGCTGCGGCTGGCCGGCCTCTCGGTGTTGGTGCTGGAGCAGGCCGAAGACCCGCATTCGCCGTTGAAGCGGCTGCCGTTCGGCATGCGCGGCCTTTCCGCACCGACCATCGAAGCCTTCTACCGTCGCGGGCTGCTGGATGACATCATGGCGCCGCAGCGCGAAAAAGATCAATCGACTTCAGCGCATTGGATGCAGCAGCCGCGTCGCCCGGGCGGGCATTTCGCCGGCATTCAGTTCTTTCACGACACCATCGACACCTCGACGTGGCCCTATCGCCTGCCAGGTCCGGCCGGTACCAGCATGGCGGTCGAGATGGAGCACTTCGAATCCGCGCTGGCCGCCCACGCAAGCGCGATGGGTGTCGAGATCAGGCGCGGGCTCGGTGTCGATGGCTTCGATCAGTCGGGCGAAGGCGTGACCGTTCGCGCGGGTGGCCAGATCTTTCGCGGACGATGGCTCATCGGTTGTGACGGCGGGCGCAGCACCGTGCGCAGGGCAGGCGGTTTTGAATTCGTTGGCACCGATCCGGAGTTCACCGGCTATTCCGTTCAGGTCGAGATGGCCGATCCGGAGAAGCTCGTCGCGGGCCGCCATTACACGCCAACAGGCATGTATACCTACCAAAAGCCCGGCACGATCGCGATGGTCGATTTCGACGGGGGCGCATTTCACCGAACGCAGCCAATCACGCCGGAGCATGTGCAATCGGTGTTGCGGCATATTTCCGGCGCCGATGTCACGGTGACGGGCCTTGAGCTTGCCACCACCTGGACGGATCGCGCCTATCAGGCGACGGCTTACCGCAAGGGGAGGGTGCTGCTTGCGGGTGACGCTGCGCACATCCATTCCCCCTTGGGCGGCCAGGGCCTGAACCTCGGGCTCGGCGACGCGATGAATCTTGGATGGAAGCTTGCAGCGACGATCCGTGGCGATGCGCCGGAGGGCCTGCTCGACAGCTATTTCTGCGAACGGCATCCAGTTGGAGCGCAGATTCTCGACTGGTCGCGCGCCCAGGTCGCACTGATGCGGCCGAGCCGGAGTTCGCGCGCGCTCGAAGCCATCATCCGCGATCTGATCGACACGCGTGACGGCGCGACATACTTTGCCGAGCGCGTCTGGGGTGTGTCTCTCCGCTACGATCTTGGCGGCAGTCACCCGCTGGTCGGCCGCAGCGCTCCCGATTTCGAGCTGGCCGACGGCACGAAGCTCGGCGATCATCTCAGGGAGGGCAAAGGCCTGCTTTTGGACTTTGACGCCGGTGCACCGCTGCAAGCGCTCGCAAGCCGCTGGAATGGGATCACCTATGTCGCCAGTGACGCCAGGGCTCGGCTGGGGCTGAGCGCGCTGCTCGTGCGCCCCGACGGCTTCGTGGCGTGGGCTGGTGAGGCTGCGCCTGACAATGAGGAAGCCGCGCAGGCCGCATCGCGGTGGTTCGGCAAAGCCTGAAACTATGAATGGAGCAATCGATGTACCGGTCTCGGAAAGGTCCTTTATCAGTCCGGTAGAGCGTCAGGAGGTTTCCCCCCGATCGGTTTTCGGCGGGGTTGCAGATGTTGCTTCGGCAACGTGTCCGCACTCTTCCCGGCAAGGCGGCGACGCTGTAGAGTGGCGATGCGCCCGACCGTTCCGCCCGGAGGCTCCTTATGGCTGAGATCCTGTTGTTCCATCATGCACAGGGGCTGACCCCAGGTGTCCGCTCGTTTGCCGACGATATCAGGGCAGCCGGTCACATCGTGCACACGCCTGATCTGTTTGACGGGCGCACATTCCCAAGCATCGAAGCGGGGATCGCCTATATCGGCGAGATCGGATTCGATGCCATGCGGGAGCGCGGCGTGCGCCTCGCCGACGAATTGCCGCCCACGCTGATCTATGCCGGGTTCTCGTTCGGGGTGCTGCCGGCGCAAAAGCTGGCGCAGACGCGGCCCGGCGCCCGCGGGGCTCTGCTCTTCTATTCCTGCCTGCCGATCAGCGGCGAGTGGGCCTTCGGACCGTGGCCGGACGGCGTCGCGGTGCAGATCCACGGCATGGACAACGACCCGATTTTCGTCGGCGAGGGCGACATCGACGCCGCCCGTGAGATCGTGGAGAAGGTCGAGGACGCGGAGCTTTTCCTGTACCCAGGCGACCAGCACTACTTCGCCGACAGCTCGCTGCCCTCCTATGACGCGGAAGCGACCGCGCTGCTCACCCTCCGCGTGATCGAGTTCCTGAATCGCGTCTGACCCAGACATTCCGCGGGAGATCCGGTTTGGCGCTGGCATAGCCGACCTGAGATGGGTGCCGTTCATGCTGCAGGGCGGGCTTTCGGCCCGGAGGGGACTATTCCGACACCACGCAGAAATTGTTGCCTTCGGGATCATTCAAGACCGTGTATCCATCCGCTTCCCGGACGAAGCTCGCACCGAGCGATAGAAGCCGCTCTACCTCCCTGGCCCGATCGGGGGTGGCAATATCGAGATGAAGTCGGTTGCGGGCGGGACGTTCCCCTGGGCGAAGGTGGAAGCAAAGGCGGGTTCCGGGACCTTCGACCATCACGGTCGGGTCAGTCTCGGGTGTCAATCCGAGAGCGGCCAGGCGGGCCAGTTCGTCGTCGTCATATGGCATCACGTCGTAGCCATCGAGCGCCTCCGCCCAGAAGCGGGCGACACGCGAGGGAATGTCGCAATCAATGACGATTTCTTTCAGCCTTGCCATGGAACCCTTCAAGAATTGTTGGGTCGGCGATGGCAAACGCGTTCGACGAGAGCGCCGCCGACTGCCGGCAGCAATGCAAAAAGCACGAGCTGCGGTGTCTCCGACAGCATCAACAGGCGAGATATGAGAAAGGCGACCAGCAATCCTGCCAGCGCCCCGGCTGCATAGGGCAGATAATCCTTCAAGAGAACCTCCGTCTTGTGCTGATCTCAAACAGAAGGGGCATTATTGGCTTGAGATAGAGATCTTCGCGGTATCGGCAATGGCTTGTTGCGGCCGAACCTCACGTCGTCCGATCGGCTTATACGGAATGGCACCACGTTGGTTTACGGGACAGGTCGATCCAAACAACGTGAGCCGGTGTACCTGTTTTGCAGGAGACGACCGATTTCTTTCGCGCTATGAAGACTGACCGCATATCCCGCCACATCCGACACTGAGGTCCTTCCCATGGCTTTGAAAATCCTTTTTGTTGGCGGTACCGGCCAGATTTCATATCCATGCGTCGAGCGCGCCGTGGCTCAGGGCCACCATGTCAGCGTCTATAACCGCAGTTTGAGAGGCAACCCATTGCCTGCAGGGGTTACCGCGATCGTCGGCGATCTCGCGGCGCCCGCCTATGCGGACTTGGCCAAGGCCAATTATGACGTCGTGTGCCAGTTCATTGCCTTTACACCCGATCAAGTCGCGCGTGACATCGATGTGTTTGCCGGGCACTGCGGCCAGTACATCTTCATCTCTTCGGCTTCGGTCTATGAAAAGCCGCCGCGCCATTATGTGATTACCGAGCAGACACCGGCGATCAACCCCTACTGGCGCTATAGCCAGGACAAGATTGCCTGCGAGACGCTGCTCAGGAATTCCGAGAATCTCGCCTGGACCATCGTCCGTCCCAGTCACACCGTTCGCACCGGCCTGCCGATCATGATGGGCGATAGCGACGTCATGGCGAGACGCATGCTGGACGGCGAGCCCACCATCGTGGCGGGCGATGGCCACACGCCCTGGACACTAACCCGCTCGGTTGATTTCGCGGTGCCCTTTGTCGGGCTTTTCGGCAAGCCGGCGGCGTTGAACGAGATCTTCCACATCACCTCCGATCGCGCTCATATCTGGGATGATATTCAAAAGACGATCGCCAGATTGCTTGATGTCGAGGCCAAGATCGTACACGTGCCGACGGACATCCTGGTCCGGTACAATCCGGAGTGGCTTGGCCCGCTGCGAGGCGACAAGGCATGGTCGGCGATCTTTGACAATTCAAAGGTCAAAAGCGTGGCGGGCGACTTCACCTGCGCCGAGAGCCTTGATGAAATTCTGGCGGAGCCGATCATGCATCTCAAGCAGCGCCTGGCCAAGAACCGTCCGCCAAGGGGCGATCTCGATGCTTTGGTCGATCGGATTTGCGCAGCACAAAGCGCTCTCGGCTAGGCAGGTCCTCGTAGAGCGCGTGCAGGGTATTTTATGATCCGCGTTCGCCTGTAGGGGCGCGCATTGCCAAATGCCAACCGGCGCACGGTTCGCCACAATGATCGCCGCCACTTGTCCTCGACGCAGAATCTGCACGGCCGCCCCGGACCGTCGGATGAGGGATGGCACGGCATATCGCTCACAAAAATCCCAACCTAAAACGCGTCCTAAAACATGATGGAGGTCGCGCCGGCTGAGGATCTCGGCAATGATGGCCATCCATTCGCCACTCCGATCCTATCAGGCCATGCTGTTCATTCCGCTTCCCTTCGTCGTTGCCCTTCTGCTGCTCATCCTCTTCGTCACCGTCCTCAGGCGGGACGAGGAGGCGCAGCCCAACCTGCCGTTTCTGGCACTGATCCTGCTCGCCCTGCTGCAATCCGTCCTCTCCGGCCTGCGCTGGGGGTATGGAGTGCAGGCGGTGGGTGTGATTGCGCCTGTCACCGCGGCGATGGTGCCGCCGCTTGCCTATGCTGGGGTTTCCAGGCTGGTGAGGACGAGCCGGCGGCCGCTGGCGGCGCGGATTGCGCTGCATGCCGTGCCCGCTGCCGTCATCCTCACGTTGATGGTGGTCCGGCGGGATGTGATCGATATTGCGCTGGTGCTTGTTTTCGTCGGTTATGCCCTGGCGATCCTGCTTCTGATGCGGTTGGGCGCCGATGCGCTTCGGCTTGCGCCCTTCGAGGGAGCGGTGCCGGCCTATCGGGCCATCATCTTCGCGGCGGTGGCGCTGTGCCTGTCGGCCTCGGTCGATATCTTCGTCTTTTTCGATTTCACATGGGCGCATGGCGAGCATGCGCTGACGCTGATCAGCGTCAGCAATCTCGCGGTTCTCGTCATCCTCGGCATTGCGGCAGCCGCCGCCAGCCGAAGCCGGGCGCCGGCCGAGATGGTGGAGGCGGTGCCGAAGTCCGAAACGACCGAAGACAAGGAGACGATCGCCACCGTCGATGCGCTGATGGAGGCAAAAAAACTCTATCGCGACGCCAATCTCAATCTCGACCGGCTGGCCCGCAAGGCCGGCATTCCCGCCCGCCAGATCTCGGCGGCGATCAACCGGGCGATGGACAAGAACGTCTCGCAATATGTCAATGACTACAGGATCGGCGAGGCCTGCCGGCTGCTTGCCGCGACCCAGAAATCGGTGACCGAGGTGATGTTCGAGGTCGGCTTCCAGACCAAGTCCAACTTCAACCGCGAATTCCGCCGGGTCACGGATATGACGCCGATTGGCTGGCGGGAGAGGAAGGGTGAATCCGGCGTCTCTTCGGCTTCGTCGTGAAGTGACGCCTGTCCTCTCTCCAGCCTCATCCTGAGACGCCCGGTAGGGGGCCTCCAAGGACGGGGCGGGCCACCGGCGCTTCACACAGCAAGCATGAGGCTGCACCCACGCAATCACCCGCCCTCGCGGTTCGAGCCGGCGCTTCGTTCGTCACTGCAATCGATTCACTGGATCGATTGCTCCGCTTCGCGGATCGCTTCTCACCCTCACCATGAGGGCTGACCCGGGTGTCTTGCCGCGCCAAGTACACAATCGCGATCGAGGACTGTCGGAAACGCGTTCGAGGTCGCGGTTTTGCTGCCGTTGGTCATTCTGGCGGCATGAACACGACATCAGAACATGACCGAGACCTTGCCGCTAAGCTGAGATCGCTTTCGATCGAACCCGCGGCCTTCAAGACGGAACCGCCGGATCGTCAGGCCCGGCGGCGGGTGATTCCCGGAGCAATACTGGCCCTTGTCGCGACGGCATCGCTGGCGGTGGCGCTTCTCTATCGGCCCGAGACGCTGGAGCGCATCGAGACCGTGCTTGCGGGTCTTATAAGCAAGGACGAGATCACAATATCCGTCGATGGAACAGACAGGCCCGCCGCCAGTCCTATTCGGGCTCTGCCCTCAGATACCCCAACGAAGAGGGGATTGCCAACCCGGGAAGTCACCGGCTCCGGCTACGTCGTGGCGCCCGATATCGCTACCGTCTTTTCCAAATATGAAGGTCGGATCGTTGCCGTCGAGGTCGAGGCGGGCGACAGGGTCGTACCAGGCCAGGTGCTGGTGCGGCTCGATGATGCGGGCGCCCGCTTTGCGCTTCAGGGCGCCGAGATCGCCCGGCAATCGGCGGAGCTGGCGCTGGCGGCGAAGACTATTGAATTGGGGCAGGCGCGGTCTTCCCTCAAGCGCACCGAGCGGCTTGCCGGGCGCGATGCGATGTCGGCGCAGACGCTGGAGGAGGCGAAGACGGCATTCGACGCTGCCGAGAATGCCGCCCTGCAGGCACGGCAGGACGTGGCCAAGGCGGATCTCGATATCGACAGGGCGCGCGAGCAGGTGGAAGCGCTGACCGTACGGGCGCCGATATCGGGCACCGTCACGCGGCTTACCGCACATGTCGGCGACACCGTGCTGTCGAGAGAGGACAGCGTCCGGGAGAATGAAAACCTGCTTGCGATTGCCGACATGGCAACCATGGTCATCGATGCCGACGTGGCCGAGGCGAATATCGCCTTGATGCGGTCGGGCTTGCGTGGCGAGGCGGTGCTCGACGGCTTTCCCGACCGGCCTTTTGCGGTCGAAGTATCGAAGATCGCGCCGATGATTTCGCGGGAGAAGGGGACGGTGACGCTTCGCCTGTCACTTTCCTCACCGCCGTCAGACATGCGCCCCGCCATGGCCGCGCGCATCCGCCTTCTGGTGGGTGAGGCCGGGGATAGCACAGACCATCAGCAAGGAGCAGAGCGATGACCGACACTCAAGAACCCTATATCGCGCTTCGCGGCGTCAGGAAGGTATTCAGGATCGGCGCGGAGACGATCCCGATCTTTTCCGGGCTCGACCTTTCCATAGCACGCGGCGATTTCGTCGCCGTCATGGGCCCATCGGGCTCGGGGAAATCGACGCTGCTCAACATGCTCGGCGGCATCGACAGCCCCGACGGAGGGGAGATCAGGATCGGCCGCAGCCATCTCGAGCAGATGGGCGAAGGCGCCAGAGCCGCCTGGCGGGCACACAGCATGGGCATCGTCTTCCAGTTCTACAACCTGCTGCCGATGCTGAATGCGGGCGAGAATATCGAGATGCCGCTGCTGTTGAAGCCGCTCAAGCGCAAGGAGCGGCGGGCGCGCGTCGAAACCGTGATGGATCTGGTCGGGCTCTCCGGGCGGCAGCGGCAGTTTCCATCCAGCATGTCCGGCGGGCAGCAGCAGCGCGTCGGCATCGCCCGCGCCATCGTCGGCGACCCCGACCTCTTGCTCTGCGACGAACCGACTGGCGATCTCGACCGGAAATCCGCTAATGATATCCTTGAGATGCTTGGCTTTCTTAATCAAGAACTGCGGAAGACCATCATTATGGTGACGCATGATCCCGAGGCGGCTTCCTTTGCCCGGCGCACGCTGCATCTCAACAAGGGCGAATTCGTCGAGCAGGAAAGGTTGGCCCAATGACCTTCTTCCAGCTGATGCGCCGCAATGCCTGGCGTAAGCCGCTCAGGGCCACGCTTCTGATGTTCTCGGTCGGCGTCGCCTTCCTGATCTATGGGCTGACGGCGAGCTTCCTCAGCGGCTCGCAAGGGGCGGCCGGGGCGAGCGATACGCTGCTCGGCGTCTTCAACAGATCGGGGCGGGCGCAGCCGCTGCCGCTTGCCTATCTCAACAGGATCGCCGCCGATAGCGATGTCGCCGCCGTCGCCTACATGACGCGCATGCGGGGCTTCGTCGATGTCGAGAAGAATGTCGTGATGACGAGCGCGGTCGATCCACGATTGATCGCCGCGGCCAATGGTGACGAGCTCGGGCTGACGCCGCAGTTGATATCAGCGCTGGAAGAGGGCCGTGACCGGGTGCTGGTCGGCCGGGCGCTGGCGGAGGCGCAGGGCTGGTCGGTCGGCCAGCGCATCGGGGTCACCAGCCACCTGACAAGGGAAGACGGCAGCCGCAACTGGAGTTTTGAGATCGCCGGCATCTTCGAAGGGGCCGACGCCAGCACCGACACCTATTTCATGATCGCCCGCTATGATGCCGTCAATGCGGCGCGCGCCCGCGGCAACGATACGGTCGATGGCTTCGTGGTGCGACCGCGACCGGGCGTTTCATCCGGCGTGCTGGCGGCAAGGATCGACGCGCTGTTTGCCAATTCGGCGGCACCGACGCGCACTCAATCGGAAAAGCAGTTCCTCGAGGCTTTCTTGCGGCAGTTCGCCGATATCGGCCTGATCGTCAGCCTCGTCGTCGGCGCCGCCTTCGTGACGATCCTGATGATCGTGGTCAACACCATGCTCTTTGCCGTGAGGGAGCGCAGCTTCGAGATCGGCGTCATGAAGGTGCTCGGCTTTTCCAGGGGGCGGATCATTGCGTTGATCCTCGGCGAGACACTGTTCGTCTTCGCCGTCGGCGGGGCGGGCGGGCTCGTTCTCGCCAAGCTCGCGACGCTGTTTGCCGGGCCGGAATTCGGCCTCGCCTTCACCTCGTCCGTGCTGCTGAAATCCGTCGCCATCATCGCCGGTCTCGGCCTCCTGACTGGATTGTTCCCTGCCGCCAATGCCATGCGCCTGCCCATCGTCAACGCCTTCAGATCGAGATAGTCCAATGTCATCAGCGCTCAAGCAGATCTTTTTCATGATCAGAGTCAATCTCGGCAGCCTGCCGCGGCGGCTTTGGATCTCGCTGTCGATGGTACTCTCGGTGGCGCTCGTGGTGGCGGTGCTTGCGGGTTTTCTCGCCATGGCCAGGGGCTTTGAGGCAGCGCTTCAAGGCGCGGGTTCGACCGGCATCGCCGTCATCCTCGGCGGCGGCACCAACCAGGAGACCGGCTCGGATGTGCCTGCCGAGGCAATCCGCAGCCTGACTGCCGCAACCGGCGAGATCGGCGTGGCGCGGAATGCCGCGGGCGGCCTGGCGCTGTCGCGCGAGATCGTTGTTCCCGTCGATGTCCTCAGGGCAAGCGACGGGGTGGAACAGACACTGTCGTTGCGCGGCATGGACACTACGGGGCCGGGTTTGCGCGATCGCGTATCGCTCTCCCAAGGGCGGTTGTTTTCGCCGGGAGCCCGCGAGATCGTCGTCGGTGGGCGCATCGCCGATGAATTCTCCGGCTTCGCCGTCGGCGACAAGGTGCGGCTCGGCGCGGTGGACTGGACGGTCGTCGGGGATTTCGCGTCAGGCGGCAGCGCTTTCGAATCCGAGATCTGGGCGGATCTGGAGGCCGTGCAATCGGCCCTCGACCGGCAGGGGCAGGTGCAGAGCCTGCGCGTGCGTCTCGATGGGGCAGGCGGGTTGCCTGTGTTGCAGGAGCATATCTCCGCATTTCCCGGCCCGCCGCTCACCGCCGTCTCCGAGGCCGATCTCTATGCCGCGCAATCTGAGCGTACCGCGAGCCTCATCCGCCTGTTCGGTTGGCCGCTGGCGCTGTTGATGGCGGTCGGCGCCACCGCTGGCGCGCTGAACACGATGATGAGTTCGGTCTCCGACCGCACGGTCGAAATCGCCACGCTGCGCCTGCTCGGCTTCGGCCGCCTGCCGGCCTTCACTGCCACCTGGGTCGAGGCCGTGCTTCTCTCGATCGCGGGTGCCGCCCTCGGCATCCTCGCCTCATGGCTCGCCTTCAACGGCTGGCAGGCCAGTACGATGGGCGCTAACAATACCAAGATGGCCTTCCAGCTCGACGTCACCGCCGACGTCGCGCTGACCGCCGGGCTGCTGGGGCTTGCAATCGGCATCATCGGCGGGGCGTTGCCGGCGCTGGCGGCGACACGGCTGCCGTTGACTTCGGCTTTGAGGGCGAGGGTGTAAGAGGCCTGCTGTCTGAACCTTCCCGGTGGGTCACGTCATCACGGCGACCCGTCAGGCGGAGCGCCGCCGCCTCATCTGTGCAGCCCATGGAAATTGTGGCATAACTGAACCATGGCAATGAATGTCTTGGCGGTCCATCGCGACACGGTCGGGACGGAACAGGCGGGGGGCAGTTCGCTTGCCGCCGCCTATTCCGTCGGCATTTTCTGCTGGCTGCTGTCGGCCGGCGTCTATATCGCTGCGAAATGGGTCTCTTCAGAAATGCCGCCCTGGGCGCTCTGCTTCTGGCGCGTGCTGATCGCCTTCGCGATCCTGATGCCGATCGTGCGCCGGCATTTCGCCGAGATGGTCGCGCTCGCGCGGGCTCGCGCCCTCGAACTGCTTCTCATCGGCGGTGTGGGACTGGCGATCTGCCAGGGCATGATTTTTGTTGGGCTGGAACATGCCGATGCCACCACCGCGGGCATCATCATCGCCCTGATCCCGATCATCACCATGATCCTTGCCCGTTTGATGCTGGCCGAGCCGATGGGACGCTGGCAGGTGATCGGATCGATCTTGGCCTTTCTCGGGATCGTGGTCATCATTATCAAGGGCAGTCCGGCCGCGCTGATGCGGCTCGACTTCAACCGGGGTGAACTGTGGATCGTCGCCGGCGCGTTCTGTTTCAGTCTTTATACCGTCCTGCTCCGCCGCGCGAAATTCGACATGAATCGCCTTGCGCTCCTGGTGATGCTGCTCGGTGCGGCGGTGCTGACGGCGCTGCCCTTCTACCTGTTCGAGCTATTCTCAGACGAGCGCTCGACGCTCAACGGCAGCGGGCTGATCGCGCTCGCCTATGTCGCGATCCCCGGCGGGGCGGTCATGTACTACCTCTTCAATCGCAGCATCGAGGCACTGGGCGCGGCTCGGGCGGGCGTCCTCCTCTACATTCAGACCATCTTCATAGCCGTGCTCGCCTATCTGATCCTCGGCGAGCAGTTGCAACGCTATCACCTCGAAGGCGCGGCACTCATCATCGCCGGCTTGCTTCTCATCATCCTGCTGAAGCCGAAGATCAAGGCCGAAGCGGCTACTGCATAATTCCTTAAATCGGGATCGATTTAAGGATAAAATTATGCAGCAATTCAAAGTGCTACAGCGTCCTTTGCGCGTCTGAAAAGACGCGCGGCGCTGTAGGGCCTGAAGTCTCGCCATCGCTGCGACATGGTTGCCGCTGACCTCGGCTTTGAGGGCGAGGGGTAGGGTTTCACCTTGGAGTGCGCCTTTCGCTTACGCTCAAGGCGTTCGTCGCTGGCGCTCCTCCCCCCCTGAGCGGAAGCGAAGGCAAGAATCACATGGCGCACAGACCGAAGGCGACGTATGCCTCGCGCAAACACGCCGCGATTTATTCACCTCGAAGTCGCCGATTTCTCGGCCCAAGTTGTAACTTTGGTCACACCAGGCAATTGCCTGTGGAATGAGGCGCGCGAACTCGCCCGCTGCCCCATTGACAACATCTTATCGCCTTCTTGCCATGGCCGGTTGCCCCCGCCGCATCCGATCGGCCGATCCTGGGCGATGCCGGCGGCGACATTAGCGATCCGACGAACAGGGCAACATGGCGATATGACAGTCTACTATGTGAACTCAGCGACTGGCTCCGACCGCAACGGTGGAACGGGCCAGAATTCGGCTTTTGCGACTTTGTCCAAAGTGGAATCCTTGAAACTGAAACCCGGCGACAGCGTGCTTCTTGCCAAAGGGAGCGTGTTCAACGAGCAGTTCGATATCAAATATTCCGGCAGCGAGACTGCGCCGATCAAGATCGGCAGTTACGGGGCGGGTGCGGCACCCGTCATCCACAGCAGCGGCGACGGCATCCACAGTCTCTATGCCTCGAACATCGTCATCGAGAACCTGAAGATATCGAATACCGGCGGTTCGGGCATCTATGGCGGCAGTGTCACGAACTGGACGGTCCGCGACGTCGAGATCGCCAAGACGGGATTGTCGGAAAACGCAGGCGCCGTCACCTTCCGGAGCAGCAAGAATGTCACGGTCGAAGACAGCAAGATATCGGGCGTCAAAGGCGACGGCTTCTGGATCGAAAAGGTCGCCGGCGTCAAGCTTCTCAACAACACCGTCACCAGCGCGAGCGGCTCGACGGCCGATGCCGTGCAGATGAACGACAGCAGCAACATTCTGATCAAGGGCAATCATCTCGACCAGACGCATGCCAGCAGCCCCAAGGGCGTCATCGCGCTCGTCAGGCCCACCAATGCGGTTGTCGAGGACAATGTGATCACCGGCGGCGGCTTCGGCATCAGCGCGCAGGCGGGCAAGAACGTTGCCATCCGCGACAACGACATATCCGGATATCACGGTTACAGCTGGTCCTTCGCCGTCGGTCTCGGCGACCAGGGCAATGCGCGGGACTATGATATTTCAGGCAACCATATTCATGACGGCGCGTGGGGCGTTGCCGTCAGCGGGCCCATCGGTGCCAGCTATAGCCGCACGAATATCAAGGTTCACGACAACGTCTTCGACGACCTCTCGCAGGCGGCGCTGAAGGTCGACAGGCCGGCATCCGGCTCCTTCACCAACAATACGATCGAGACCGGCACCAAGGCCACCAGCATATCGCCTGCCATTGCCGACGCGCATACCTTTACGGTCAAAGGCAACCATACGGTCGCCAATGTCGAGACGGCGCTGGCAAGCCCGGTTGCGAAGACTGCGGCAGTGATGGAGGCCTCCGCGGATCCGGCGGTTGTCGCTGTCCATGACAATTTGAAGATCTTCACCGATACGGGCGACGCCCATCGCGGCAATCTCCTCGAAAACGATAGCTCGGACAATGACACCCTGGTGCTTCGGCGTTTCGGGGACGAAACCGTCGGCAAGCACGGCCTGACGCTGACCGGCGAATATGGTGAGATCCACGTGGACCGCGAAGGCAACTATGCCTACACGCTCGATGAAACGAAGCTCCCTGACCATAGCGGACATGTGAGCGAGTCATTCAGCTACGGGATCAACGATGGAAGCTCGCATCATAGCGACGGGGATACGCTGACCGTCTTCATCCATCTGGATGGCTTGCTGAGCTGAGGTGAGTGTGCCGGGAGCCGGCGCTATGCCGGGAGGCGTTCCTTCCGGGGAGGCGTGGACTCCCCCCGGGGAAGCGTTGCCCTCGCCATCAAATGGCTCCGCAGTGTCCCTCACCCGGCTGCCGCCGGGTGAGGGTAAGGGGCTGCAATACGGCCTCAACCTTTCCGGCTTGCGACTGACCTGAAACAGGACGTCTCACCTCTGCGACCATACGTCGCCGAGGCGTACGATTATCGTTCATTCACCTTTCGGTCGTTATTTAGTAGATTGTTTTCGTATAAGTTGTCATCTCCAGAATACCGCCTCCGCCAGGCGTTCTCGGGACCAAGGTAGGCCCACAGGGTCTGCCAACCGTCGTGAGGGCAATATCGAAGGCCTTTTGACATGGCCTTTAGCCCCGACCGCATCCGATCCACGCGTCGCAGCCGATTCAGACGGCTGCGCGGGCAATTCGAGAACAAGGCGATATGGCAATCTATTATGTGAATCCAGCGATAGGCTCCAACAGCAACAATGGAACGAGCGAGGACACGCCGTTTTCGTCGTTCTGGGCGGTAGAAAACTTGAAACTGCAGTCGGGCGACAGCGTGCTGCTTGCCGCCGGAAGCGTGTTCAACGACCAGCTTGACCTTAAATACTCCGGCAGCGTTGCGGCTCCGATTACTATCGGCAGTTATGGTGTCGGCGATGCGCCGGTCATCCATAGCCCCAACGACGGCATCCACAGCCTCTATGCATCGAACATCGTCATCGAGAATATCAAGATCTCCGACACCGGCGGCGCGGCCATCTATGGCGGCAGTGTTTCGAACTGGACGGTCCGCAACGTCGAGGTCGATCACACCGGACTGGCGGGCAAGTCAGGTTCGATCACCTTCAGGACCGGCTCGAACATCACCATCGAAAACAGCACGATCAACGACGTCAACGGCGACGGCGTCTGGATCGAAAAAGTCAACGGCGTCAATTTTCTCAACAACACCGTCACCAATGCCCACGGCACCGCGGCAGATGCCGTCCAGATGAACGACAGCAGCAATATCGTGATCAGCGGCAATTACCTCGACCAGACGGGCGCCGCTACGCCGAAGGGCGTCATCGCGCTCGTTCGGTCTGTAAATGCCGTGGTCGAGGACAACGCGATTATCGGTGGCGGCTTCGGGATCGGCGCACAAGCCGGCACTAACGTCGCTATCCACGACAACGATATTTCAGGCTATGGCGGCTACAGCTGGTCCTACGCCATCGGTCTCGGCGACCAGGGCAATACGCGGGACTACGATATATCGGGCAACTATATCCATGACGGCGCATGGGGCGTGGTGGTCAGCGCCGCCGGCACGACCAGTTACGTTCGCGAGGGTATCGAGATCCACAACAACGTCTTCGACGACCTGACGCAGGCAGCGCTGAAGGTCGACAGGCCGGCATCCGGCTCCTTCCACGACAATGTTATCGCCAGCGATGTCAAGCCCTACAGCATATCTCCCGCCATCATCGCCGCGAACACCTTCCCCGTCAGCAACAACACGACGCTCGACGAGGCCCAGGCGACGATGCTTGCGAGCAGCGATAGTCTCGCGGTCGGCGATACGACGCACACGGACACGGCGCCGGCGCTTGTCGCAACCCATGACAGCCTGAAAATCTCCTCCGATCTGGATGGCGCCCATTACGGCAATCTCCTCGAAAACGACAGCTCGGCCAATGGAACCCTGCTGCTTCGCCGCTTCGAGGGCGAATTCGTCGACAAGGACGGCGTGACGCTGACCGGCCAATACGGCTCCATCCATGTCGACAGTGACGGCGATTACACCTATACGGCCGACGCGGCAAAGCTCGCCGGACTTAGCGGAGACGTGAGCGACACCTTCCACTACAAGATCTCCGATGGGACTTCGCTACATTTCGACACGGATACGCTGAGCATCTCCATCCATGTGGATGACCTGCTGAGCTGACAGGGATGCCGGCAGGAAATGGCGTTGTATCGCGGCGGCATTCCGCCCAGCACTTGCGAAGTCTCATTGATCGCCGAGCAAGATCCTGATGACGTCGACTTCGATTTCCGCGCAGATGATCTCGTATTCGGTGATGATTGCGGGATCGGCCGATCTATCCCGACGCATGCGATCGAGGACGGCGCAGGCTTCGCCGTAGGCGCCGCATAATTCGTAAAAATGGGGCTGGCTCGCCGCAACTGCTCTGATCGTTGCCCGCGTCGCAGGCAGCCTCATCATCAGCCTGGCCAGCCCCTGTTCCGCGGCTTGCCGGGTGAGGTGGGCTACGCCTTCTTTCCTGACCATGCCGTCATTCCTCGCTGCCTGTGTTTTCCGATCCAGGGGGTACGCAATACTCACCCACCCCTGACTAGTACGCAGGAATGCTGCATCTGGTTTCATGCCGGATGAAGGTTTAGTGGCGCAGTGCCGCAAACAGCCTGTGCTACCAGCGCAGGAGGCGGGGGCCGAACAGCGCGCCGATTCCGCCGGTCAAGAGGATGCCGAGCGAATACCAGAGGGTGACGAAGGGCAGGCCGTTTTCCGTGCAGAACCAGGAATAGACCCAGGCGCCGGATGCGCCGGCGGCAATGCCGGCGATGAAGCCAGTGATGCCGAGGTTGCTCGGGGCGCCGCCACGGAGAACCCAGGTATTTGCGATCAGGATCGGCATGGCAAAGGCAAAGATCAGCAGTGGGCAATGCAGGGCGGAGGAGCCGAGCACCAGCACGGGGTAGCTTGCGGCCGGCGACAAAGTGAGCTGAATGACCGCCAGGACGGCGAGGGTAAGTATGATGGCCGCGGCAATCCCGAAAAAGCGCCCCTCCGTGCCATCCGGCCGGGACAGGCGGTAAACGGCTGCGAAGGCGGCGACTGCAAGCAGGGCATTGTAGGCGGACTTGATCCAGAAGACCGGCAACATCAGCGCCTGCGCCATGTCGGTGCGAAGGCCGAGGACGATAAGCATCAGCAGCAGCGAGACTGCCAGAGCAGGCAGGATGGCGAGCACGAAGCGGCGTTCGAGCGCATGTCTCGGCACCGGCTTCAGATTCCGGACAAGGCTGTCGATCAGGTCCTCAGTCTCTCTCACATCCCACCTCGCAATCTTGCCGCCAGCGCCTTGATGCCCCTGTGAACGCCGACCTTGACCGCCGATTCCGACTGTCCGGTGCGGCTGGCGGTATCGGCCACCGACTGCCCCTCGAGCTTGACCTGACGGATCAGCTCCTGCTGGTGCTGCGGCAGGCCGTTCAACAGCCGTTCGACATCCATGCGCGCTGCAATCGCATCCTCCCTGAAGTCGTCTTCGATCTCCTCGTCCAGTTCTATTTCCGCCTTGTACCGGCCGCCATGCTTCCGGTGGTGGTCGATCAGCTTGTAGCGGGCAATCGAGAAGAACCACGCGGTGAATGGCCGCTCCCTGTCATAGGTCGCCCGGCGCGAATGCAGCGCCAGCAACGTCTCCTGCACGAGATCTTCCGTGTCGGATTTCGCCGTAGTGCCGATCCGCCCGCCATAATAACCGACGAGCAGGGTTCGCAACGTCACGAGCAGACGCCGATAGGCTGCCTCGTCCCCGTCGAGGGAAAGAAGCATCAGCATCTTCAGTGCTTGTTCCGAATGGGCGCTCGTCATGTCGTCTGCAATATCATTCGGGTGGATGACGCTTTGGTTACAGGTGGGTTCAAAAATCTTCCGGCGGCAATTCAAAGTGTACAGCGTCCCTTGCGCGTCTCCAAAAGACGTGCGGCGCTGTAGCGCTATCACATAAGCGTGAGGCTGTAACCGCCTTGGCAAGGGGATCGAATTCAGGACTGTGAGCCGTCGGCGGGTGCCGGCGGACATGTCAATCGATCCGAGGAGACCCTCATGACCAAGATCCTTTCCAGCCTTGCCGCCTGCACCTTCGTCATCGGCCTGTCGCTTGCCGGCGCCGCCAGCGCCCAGAGCAGCGATGCCATGAAGAAAGACAGCATGAAGACCGACACGATGTCGAAGGACACCATGTCCAAGGATGCAATGTCGAAGGACGCAATGGCGACCGGCAGCACCAAGGCCGACTGCATGCACAATGCCGGCATGGAGAAGGACACGATGAAGAAGGACACGATGATGAAGGCCTGCGACGCGATGAAGTAAGCTTTAGCCGCGGTCGCTGAAGCTATTTGGCCGGCGGCCGCGTCCTTTTTCGCGAAGACCTTTCATGTCGATCCGGAGGAACTACAATGGCCACGACCGATGCCGGCATGGCGAGCGGACGCACGCTCTTCTACCGCCATGGCCTGCTGGTGCGCCTGTCGCACTGGGTAAACGTGCTGTGCATGACAGCGCTGCTGTACAGCGGCCTGCAGATATTCAACGCCCATCCGGCGCTCTATTGGGGCCAGTACGGTGCCGACAACGATCCGTCCTTCATTTCCATGGTGGCCGAACAGGAAGGCGATGCGCTGAAGGGCGTGACGCACTTGGGCGGATTGAGCTTCGATACGACGGGCATTCTCGGGGTTTCGAATGTCGACGGCGAGGCCGCGGTGCGCGGCTTTCCGAACTGGCTAACCTTGCCGAGCTACCAGGATCTGGCATCGGGCCGGCGCTGGCATTTCTTCTTTGCCTGGCTGTTCGTCATCAACGGCTTCATCTATCTCGCCTATGGTTTCGTCAGCCGGCATTTCCGCCGCGATCTGCTGCCGGCGGCCGAAGAGCTGAAGCCTTCGCATCTCGGCCATGAGATCGTCAGTCATGCCCGGCTGCGCTTTCCCAAGGGGGCCGAGGCCCGCCACTACAATACGCTGCAGAAACTCGCCTATGTCGCCGTGATCTTCGTGCTGTTGCCGCTGATGATCGGGACAGGGCTTACCATGTCGCCGGGCTTCAACGCGGTCGCGCCCTGGCTGCTCGATCTGTTCGGCGGCCGGCAATCGGCCCGCACGCTGCATTTCCTGACCGCCTTCTCGCTCGTCGCCTTCGTCGCCGTGCATGTGGCGATGGTGCTGGTCTCGGGCGTGTTCAACAATTTGCGTTCGATGGTCACCGGTTATTACGACATCGGGCAGGGAGGAAAGTCATGAGCCGCATCATCACCAGGCGTCGCTTCCTGATCGGCGCGACCATGACGGCATCAGCGCTGGGGCTCGCCGGCTGCGATGCCCTCGTCGAAAACGATCGGACGAAATCGGTGTTGAAGATCGCCGAAGGCCTCAGCATGAAGACGCAGCGCTTCCTGCTCGGCGACGACGCGCTCGCCCGCGAATTCACCGAAGCCGATATCTCGCCGACCTTCCGCGCCAACGGCACGAGCATGCCCGACAATGCCCGCTATATCGACTGGATGAACCAGCGGTTTTCGAGTTGGAAGCTCGAGGTCGGCGGGCTGGTCGACAAGCCGATGCAATTGTCGCTGGCGGAGCTGAAAGCCCTGCCGGCCCGCACGCAGATCACAAGGCATGACTGCGTCGAGGGCTGGAGCGCGATCGGCAAATGGACCGGCGTGCCGCTCGGCGCGCTGCTGCAGGCGGCGGGCCTGAAACCCGAAGCCCGCTACATCGTCTTCCACTGCGCCGACGAATATGAAAAGACGCTCGACGGCAGCGGCTGGTATTACGAAAGCATCGATCTCGTCGATGCGTTCCACCCCCAGACGATCCTTGCCCACACCATGAACGGCCGCGATCTCGAAGTCGCCCATGGCGCGCCGCTCCGGCTCCGGGTCGAGCGCCAGCTCGGCTACAAGCAGGCAAAATATCTGACCGGCATCGAAGCCGTCGCCGATCTCGGCCAGCTCTACGGCGGCAATGGCGGCTTCTGGGAGGATCGCGGTTATGAATGGTATGCGGGCATATAGGCGGGGTGCCCCGACCGACGAGGGTGCAGGAAGCTCCTTCGCTCAGGCAGCGAGGCCGATCGTAATGGTGGCGGACAGCACGCCGCTGTCGAGCTTTTCGAAATCGAACATGTGGTCGGCGGCATCCTCCGGGATGAGGCCGTCCTCGTCGTTGCGCGTATCGCGGGCAGGGCGCCCGAGATAGTCGGGATGCTCGCCGTAGATGATGTCGCTCAGCACATCGTCGAAATAGATCTGGCTGACGAGAAGCTCCTTGCCCTCGACGAGGATGCGGCAATGAACATGCGGCGTGCGGCCCTTGTACCATCCGGGATAGGCCGTCAAAAAGCTTGCCTGCCCCTTGGCATTCGTCAGCTGGCGGCCGCGGAAGGCGAGCCCGCTGATCGCCTCGGCATCGCCGAAGGTGCACATCTCAGCAGCCTCGCGGCCGGAATAGATGCCGCGATGATCGGTATGCCAGATTTCGATATCGGCATTTTCGATCGGCCGGCAGTCGGTTGCTTGGACGAGCCGAACGGCCAACCGCAAAGGCAGCCCGGCCGTTCCTTCTGAGATGTCCTGACGAGCCGGGACATTGTTGACATGGCAGGGGCCGAGGGTCTGCGCGACGGTCACGACGCAATTCGGACGGGTACGGAAGAGCGGCTCAGGCAGTTTTTCCAAGGTAACCGACTTTGTGCCGCCGCTTACGAAATCCGTTCCCTTCCAGTCGAATGTCCTGGCGGCAACAGTGACATGCCGCCGCGGCCAGATCGCTACCGCCGCCACGGATGATGCGACAATGGCCGCACCTCCAAGCACAAGGGTTCGCCTCTTCATCTGTCTTCCTTCGCTTCAAGACGCAGGATCTAAGGAGGGTAAACCGAAAATTCCAATTAAATCTGAGCAGAGAAGCTTTATGCCTGTCAGCTCATCGAGCTTGTCCATGAGCTGGTCCTGGAAGGCCGGGTCCGGAACGTCGGCGGCGGGCCTGTGCCGTTCGCGGTGATACCAGTAGCCACCGGTGGTTCTGGCGGCGGTATCGTCGCTGACCGCGAGCCACAGGATCTTCCTTTCCTGCGGCCCTTGCTCCGGAGATCGAAGCCGGGAGCGTCGGTGAAGCAGGCATTTCCTCGAGCGTCAACGATCAGTCTGACATAGACAGCCAGTCGGTGTATCGCAGCGAACCCGCCCGTACCCCCTTGCGCGGAAGCAATGTGTTGTCGTTCAGTTCGACGCCATAGTAGCGCGCGCTGTCGTCGGTCATAACCTGGCGTGTGTCTTCGTTTGCGGTGAGGTGCATGCGGGCAATTTCGTCGAGGCCGAATTGCTCGGGCCCGCAGATCTCTATCGTGTCATTCCTTGCTGCTCCCATCGCCAGTTCGGCCAGGATTTCAGCAACGTTGTCGGCCGCTATGGGCTGTATGGACGCCGAGGGAAGCCGGAAGCCGTCTCCATCTGCCGCCATGTCGACCACGCCGCCGATGAACTCGAAGAATTGCGTGGAATGGAGGATGGTATAGGGCCGCCGCGCTGCCCGGATGAGATTTTCCTGCACCATCTTGGCGTGGAAATAATCGCTTTCGACAAGGCGAGGCGTTCCCACCACGGAAAGCGCGATATAGTGGCCGACGCCTGCATCCGCGGAAGCCGCCAGCAGATTCCGGGTGGAGGCCTTGAAAAACGCCAGCGCGGAGCTGTCGCCAAATGACGCGGCGTTGGTGACGTCGATGACGACGTCGGCTCCTGCTATGGCTGACCTCAGGCCTTCTCCCGTCACGCTGTCGACTCCTGTGAGAGACGGGGATGCGCTGACCACTTCGATACCTGCCTGTCGAAGATCCTCGACGAGCCGCGTTCCGATGCGCCCGCTCGCTCCCATGACCGTAATTTTCATCTGCTTGCTCCATCTGTTGTGCCGAACTGCGATGTGGACGCCTTGGCTGCCAAGGACGCCTCGGTGGTCGCCGATAACCTCGCTCTTTACTCGACGTCATCCTCGGCCTTGCGCCGAGGATCTGCTGCGCGGTCTGCAGATGCTCGGGACAAGCCAGAGCATCTGCATGTCACTTCACCGGCATGACAACCGGAGCGTCTTTCTTCTTCAGCAGCACGACGATGAACTTCGCCGGTTTGGACGTGCTCGCATTGCGGCTGACCAGGTGAATGTCGGAAGGACCTTCGTAAAAGGTCTCTCCCGGCGATAGGGTGACTTCCTTTTCGCCTTTGACCTGCATCACGATCGAGCCCTCCAGAACGTAGACGAATGCATTCGCCTCATGTTTGTGAATAGGCGAGGAACCTCCCGGCCCATACTCGACCGATATCATCAGCCCTTGCTTGCCGGGGTAATTCGGAAGATCCTTTTTCATGAGCGGTGTGACGGCTGCGCCGTCTTCGGCAGCAACCGCCAAAGTGCCGAAAAGGCAAACCGTAGCCGACACATATAACGATAACAAAGCTGAATTCATTGCCGTAATCCTTCTGCTCGTTGAATGCGGATGTGGGTTTTGATGCCTTGATCTAGGTCGGCCGTTGGGACTGTCGAAACCAATCCACAAGGCCGATCTTGCCGAGCCTCGCGCCCTCGCCGGGCACAAGCGAGCGATCGTCCAGTTCAGACCCGAAGTAGCGCGCATGAACGTCTGCCTCGACCCTCCTCGGATCGTTGATCGCTTTCAGATACCGGGCAACGATCTCGTGCATGGGGCCGCGCTCAGGTCCGGCAATCTCGATTGTGCCGTTAAGCGGCTTTGAAAGCGCGACATCCGCCATCACATCGGCAACGTCGTCCGATGCGATGGGCTGGAAAGCTGCGGGAGAAAGACGCGCGACGGTGCCGATGGTGGCTTCGTCGGCGATGCCCTTCAGGAATTCGAGGAATTGGGTGGAGTGGACGATCGTGTAGGGGATGGGCGATGCCTTGATGAGTTTCTCCTGGGCGAGTTTGGCCCGGAAGTAGCCGTTTTCAGGCAGGCGCTCCGTTCCGACGATGGAGAGCGCAATGTGGTGCTTGACGCCGGCCTTGGCTTCCGCAGCGAGCAGATTGCGGCCCGAGGTTTCGAAGAAATCGAGGACCGCCTTGTCTTCCCACGACGGTGAGTTTGCAAGGTCGACGACGACGTTGGCGCCAGCCAGCGCTTCTGCCAGGCCCTCGCCGGTGATGGTATTGACGCCGGTGCTTGGCGAGACAGCCAGCACCTCGTGGCCTTTAACGCGCAGACGCGCCGCGGTCTTGGACCCGATGAGCCCAGTGCCGCCGATAAGAACGATTTTCATGACGAACCTCCCTGTTGACGCCCCTTCGGGTCGGCGTTGACGCCCTTTTGGGCCAGATGTCTCAGATCTAGATCACGCAAGTCGGAATGAGCCGCGAAAGACGTTTGCGGCTTGGACAAGCCGAAGTCGCCGTATATCGTCGCCATGGCTGAGGTCAGCCGAGACCGAACCTGGCATCGCGGTGCCAGGCAGAATCCTCCTTAATGCGATCAGGCGCAACTCAAATGGCGCGCGGAGATTCAGCGTCGCCACATGGCATGTGCCGGGCGGGTCATTGAGGTGTGATTGAGGTGAGGGCGGTTCCAAGCAAGCTCAATACGGCTAGCTCTGAAGGAATCGCTAGGTGTAGACCTAGCGTTGATAGCACAAAGCGAAAATTGTCTCCGGCCGTTGCCAGGCCGGCGGCGTTTGCAGCGCCACGCGTCTGTTCAGATGTGCAAGAACGCTGTAACACTTTGAATTGCTGCATTCTTCCCTAGATCGATTTCGATCTTCCCTAGATCGATTTCGATTTAAGGAAGAATGCCGTAGGCATCCAAGATTCGTTTCCGAGCCGGGGCAGAGGCATATGGAACCAACCCACTTGTTCGAGCTCGTTATCGCGATGTTTCTGGCGATCATCGCGCTGCATTATGCCGCCCACAGGCTCGGGCTGCCGCCGTCCGTGGCGTTGCTGACCGGTGGCGCTTCGCTGGCGTTCGTGCCGGGGCTGCCGGCGATATCAATTGATCCCGGGCTGGTGCTGGTCATCTTCCTGCCGCCGCTGTTGATGGACGGCGCCTGGTCCATTGCCGCCGGGCGGTTGCGGCGACATGTGATCGGCATCGCCTCGCTTGCCGTCGGCGCGGTGTTCTTCACCTGCGCGGTCGTCGCCGTTGTGGCCCACCTCATCTTTCCGTCGCTTCCCTGGGCGGCGTGCGCTGCCCTTGGCGCGATCGTTGCGCCGCCTGATGCGGTTGCGGCGCGCGCTGTGCTGCAGCGGGTCAGGCTGCCGCGGCGGCTTCAGATTCTGCTGGAAGGCGAGAGCCTGCTCAACGATGCCAGCGGCCTGGTTCTCTTCCGCTTTGCCGTTGCCGCTGCCGCAACGGGCGCCTTCAGCGCGGGGGCGGCGGCCGGCAGCTTCCTCGTGCTGGCGCTCGGCGGCGCCGTCGTCGGCATCGTTGTGGGAACGGCATGGGTCAAACTCGTCCGGCGTCTCGGCGACGAATATCTCATCATCGCAGCCTCGGTGCTGCTCGGCTGGATTGCCTATCTGCTCGGCGAGCAACTGCATGTTTCCGGCGTCATCGCCACGGTTACCGCCGGCCTGATCATGAGCTGGCACCAGCACACCGTGCTTTCAGCCGCAATGCGCATGCGCGGCATCTCGTTCTGGACGGTGATGATCTTCCTGATGGAAGCGGCGGTGTTCATCCTGATCGGGCTGTCGCTCCGGGATGTGGTCGAACGCGGCGGCGGCTTTGCCACCGTGATCGCGACCATGGGATTGCCGATGCTGGCGATCCTCGTGGCGCTCGTGCTCGCGCGTTTTGCCTGGGTCTTCGCCGCCGATTTCGTCATCAGGTTATGCACTGCCCTGGGGTTCACACGCGCCGCGCCGCTCGGCGTCGGCGGCGCCACCGTTCTCAGCTGGGCGGGCGTGCGCGGCGTGGTGACGCTTGCTTTGGCGCTGAGCTTGCCGGAAGGATTTCCCGGCCGCGACTTCATCCTCGTGACGGCCTTCGCCGTCATTCTCGGAACCGTGCTGGTGCAGGGCACGACATTGGGGCGGGTGATTGCCTGGGCGCGGTTGGTGGAGCCGGAGTCGGAAAGAGCGCGCCTGACGATGAGCCAGGCCGAAGCCGCCATGGCGCAGGCGCAGTTCGGGATCGTCCAGAGCCTGGCCTATGACGCGGAGGGAAAACTCATCCACCCGCAATTGCTGGAGCGCTACCAGCGCCGGGCCACGTCGATCGTCGACTATGCCGAGAAAACCGAGCAATACATGCCGGTGCTGCATGCGCATTTCGACGTCATTCTCGAAGCGGTGGCAATTGGACGCCGGGAACTCATCCGGCTCCACCGGGCCGGCGACATCGATGACGAGACGCTACGGGAGCTGGAACGGGATCTCGATCTCGAGGAACTGAGCGCGATCTCAGCCAAGGCGTGATGTTCAGCGCCTCGCGCTTTCGACATCATCGTCAACGCATTGCGATATCGAGGCTGATACCGGCGCGATCCTGATGTCGCCGCCGAGCGGTGTCCTGACCTAAATGGCGATCTGTTCGCCGAGTTCGACGACGCGGTTGGACGGCAGGTTGAAATAGTCGGAGGGATCGATCGCTAAGCCCTCCAGCGCCATGAATATGCGCTCCTGCCAGGGGGGCAACCCGGTGTTCGGCGTCCTGACGAGGTTCCGGCGGCCGAGATAGAAGGAGGTCCTCATGATCTCGAACTTGAAGCCGCCCTCCCGGCAGAGAGCCAATGCCCTGGTGACGTCGGGGTCGTCCATGAAGCCGAAGGTGATGTCGAGGCGCACGAAACGCGGCGAGAGCTGGCTGAGCTTGATGCGGCGGCTGTCGGGAACATAAGGTTCGTCCTCGGTCCAGACGGTCAGGATGACGTTCTGTTCGTGGAGCACGTGGTTGTGCTTGAGATTGTGGAGCAGAACATTCGGCGTGCGATCCGGGACGCTGGTCAGGAAGACTGCCGTTCCCGGAACAGTGACCGGCGAATGGTCCGACTTTCGCTCGATCGATCTGATGAAGGAATCGAGTGGGATCTCGTTGTTGGCGCGCAGTCTCTTCAGATAGGCCTGTCCTCGCGTCCATGTCCACATCAGGATCATGATCGCCAGCGCAAGGGCGACCGGAACCCAGCCGCCATCGTGGATCTTCAAGAGGTTCGCCGCCAGGAACAGGACTTCGATGATGAAGAGCGGTAGCAGCAGGACGGCGGCGAGCACGAGGGAGTAGCCCCAGACGGCTCGGAGAAACTGGAAGACCAGCAGGGTCGAGATGACCATGGTTCCGGTCACCGAGATGCCATAGGCCGTCGCCAGAGACTCGGAGTCGCCGAAGGAAAAGATCAGCATCAAGACGCCGACCAGCAGGAGAAGATTGACGCTCGGCACGTAGATCTGGCCGGTGTTGGTTTCCGACGTGAACTTGATCCTGAGCCTCGGCAGGAAGCCGAGGTGAACCGCCGAGCGGGCCAGCGAAAATGCCCCTGTTATCACCGCCTGGCTGGCGATGATCGTTGCCATCGTCGCCAGGATAACCACCGGCAGCAAGGCCCAGTCGGGATACATCAGAAAGAACGGATTTGTAGCCGTCTCGGGATGGCTAAGAACCAGCGCGCCTTGGCCGAGATAATTCAGCAGCAATGCCGGAAAGACGAGCACGAACCATGCTATCTGGATTGGCCGGCGCCCAAAATGCCCGAGATCGGCATAGAGCGCTTCGGCGCCGGTGACCGTCAGAAAGACGGCACCGAGCACGATGAGGCCGACGCTGCCGGCATGGGTGAGGAACAGGAATGCATTGATCGGATTGAGCGCTTCCAGAATCCTCCAGTCGTCGCCGATATGGATCAGGCCGCCCGCGGCCATGGCCAGAAACCACAACACCGTTATCGGCCCGAAAAAGATCGAAACGGCGGCGGTTCCCTTCGACTGGACGGCAAAGAGAACGATCATGATCGCTGCCGACGCCAGCGGGACGTATTCGGCAAAGGCCGGCGTGACCAGTTTCAGGCCTTCTAGCGCCGACATGACCGACAAGGCCGGCGTGATCATCGCATCGCCGATGAACAGAGCCGCGCCGATCAGGCCGGCGAAGAAGAGCACCGGCACGTTTCGCCCCATCTTCTTCATCAAAAGGGCGAGAAGCGAAAGCGTGCCGCCTTCGCCGTCATTGTCCGCCCTGAGAAGGAAGAGCACATATTTGAAGGTTACGATGATCGTCAGCGTCCAGACCATCAGCGAAATCAGGCCGATGACCTCGGCTTCGTGTACGCCATCGGCGGCGAAGGGCCTCAGCGCCTCGCGAAGGGCATAGAGCGGGCTGGTACCTATATCGCCATAGACGACGCCGACCGCGCCGATGACCAATCCGACAAAACCCTTCCGGCCGGCGCCATCCCCCGTCTTATCCATATGCGTCGACGTCATGGTTCCCCGCTCATGCCATTTGCCTATGAGCACAAACATATGCCGCATTGCGGAACGGCAAGCAAATTGATGCGGGTGCTAATTTTTTTATGACGGGCGCAGGCGGATCTGGGCCTGGGAAGGGTGGCGTTGCGATCCGTTCAAACCTTGTTCGCATCCCCTTGTGATTGTGCTTTCGCATGGTAATAAGGATTCATGACCTGCGCCCGGACCCTTTCGAGCTTCTACTATTCGCTGCTCCCATAGAGAGCGGCGCAAGGTCATATTCCTGACACTCGAGACGCCGCACGGTCGGCGGCACGTGTGTCAACAGAAGGTCTCCGGCCTCATCGGCCCAAATGGAGACCCTCGTGAAACTGTCCTCTCAGCCTACCGGACCTAGATCCGACTTTCTTCGCACTTTGAGCGAGCGCGGCTTCCTGCATCAATGCACCGACTTAGGAGCACTCGACAGCTGGCTTTGTTCAGGAGCAGGCACCGCCTATAACGGATTTGATCTCACCGCCGACAGCCTGCATGTCGGGCACCTCATTCCGATCATGATGCTCCGGTGGTTCCAGAAGACGGGTAACAAACCCATTGCGTTGCTCGGCGGTGCGACAAGCCGCCTGGGCGATCCGAGCTTCCGCGACACGTCGCGTCCTTTTCTCAGCCAAGAGCAGATCATGAAAAACCTGATCGGCATCCGGCTGGTCTTCGAGCGCTTCCTCGCTTTCGGGGACGGCCCGACCGATGCCATCATGGTCAATAATGCCGACTGGTTGGGCGGGCTCAACTATCTCGATTTCCTCCGCGATATCGGGCCGCATTTTTCAGTCAACCGGATGCTTACATCGGAGAGCGTGCGCCAACGGTTGGAACGAGAGCAATCGCTGTCATTGCTGGAATTCAACTACATGGTCATGCAAGCCTACGACTTCCATGTGCTCGCAGAAAGCCGCGGCTGCCTGCTTCAACTGGGTGGCTCCGACCAGTGGGGCAATATTGTTAGCGGCGTCGAATTTGGACGGCGGATCGGTGGACGCACGCTGTTTGGATTGACTGCCCCGCTGCTGACGACATCCTCGGGCGCTAAGATGGGCAAGAGCGTTTCGGGGGCGGTTTGGCTAAACGCCGACCGGCTGTCGCCCTATGAGTTTTGGCAATTCTGGAGAAACACCGGGGATGCCGATGTGGGGCGTTTCCTCAGGCTATTCACCGAGTTACCCCTAGGCGAAATTGCATGCCTCGAAGTGCTTCGGGATTCCGAGATCAACGAAGCGAAAAAGATCCTTGCCGACCAGATCACCAGCCTGTGCCACGGGGCCGATGCGGCAGTACAAGCTTCCGAAACTTCCCGGCGCATCTTCGAAGCGGGCGAGGTGCCGGCGGGTCTTCCGACGGTGAAGCTCCCCGATAGCCTTCGCGGTGATTTTCCGCTTGTCGACGCCATGGTCGTTGCCGGGCTCGCCAAGTCGAAAAGCGAAGCACGTCGATTGATCGGCGGCGGCGGTGTGCGGGTGAACGGCGGCAGCGTGAGCGATGAGGGAATGCGGCTTGGCGACTTCGACGTCCAGGGCGGGGTGATCCGGCTGTCGGTCGGCAAGAAGCGACACGTCCTGCTTCAGCTGGTCTAGCGTTGTGTATTCAATTCGGGGAGCGGGACAAATCCCAAACACCTTGTCGCGCTTCCCGCGATACTCCAGAACAGGATGATTTTAGGCCTGTTCGGCCTAAAATCTGAATCCTGTTCTAAAATTAAATAGTTAGAGCATGATGTCGTCCGAAAATCGCTCACACTTTTCGGCATCATGCTCGAGGTCAATCAGCGAACAGGCGTGCAGCTCCCAACGTCATCAGGCTTGACGCGGCCGGATTGAAGGTCGCTCCATTGCGGTATCGACGGATCGGGGCCGCCGATCGTTGCCTCGAACGTGGCACGGTCGACCTTGATAAGGCGCCCTGACGACGTGATGCTCACCATCTCCTTTTTGCTGACATAAGCCAGGCTGGCATTCAGCCGGCAGAAGAACCGCTTATTGCTGTTGGAGATGACCCAGCCGTAGCCGCCGGCCTTGCCTTTGGTGAGTTTCCCGACGGCATAACCCTGCTTTTCAAGCTTCGAAAAGGATTCCGCCTGGGCAATGCCTGGCATCAAGGCAAAGCCGATCACCGCGCCGACGAGCAGTCCGACAAAGCTCTTCCAGCCGGCACGTGCACCCGTATTGTTTATATGCGTCGACGCCATAGTTCCCCTCGTGCCACTTGCCTATGGCACAAACATATGCCGATCGCGAAACGGCAAGTAAATTGAGGTGAGTGCGAATTTTGTGAGGGAGGGGAGGTGGACGTGGACGGAGCAGCTGCGCGTCACAGAAATACCAGCGGCCGACAAGCACCCGTGAAGTCGGCGGCGGCTGCATGATGCTGACAGGGGCTGTCAGCAGGGTGGTTGATGATCCTGAGAGCGCGGGTTTCTAAGCCCGCGCCATTTCGTCGGAAAGTCCGGCTATCTGCGGGATCGCTCTGCTGCGATCCCGCCCCAATCGGAGCAGAGTGTCGAGATGAAGCCGCACCACCGCATTTTCTTCATTCAGTTTGCCGTAGCCCTTTCGTTAGGCGCGTTTGTTTCGCGGCTGCCTGATCTTCAGGTCAAGTTTAGCCTGACGGAAGGCGAGCTTGGCCTTCTGCTCGCCGTCCTGTCCTCGGGGGTTCTCTGCGGGTTGACGTTCTCGGTGAGGTTCATCGAGAGGCTCGGTGCGCGCGCCACCGCCTTCGTGACCGTCTTCGGTGCGTCGCTGTTTTTCGCGTTGATCCCTTGGATGCCTTCAGCTCTTCTGGCGGTGCCATTGTTCTTCATTGCCGGCGTTTTCACCGGAGCATTCGAGATCAACGCCAATATCGAAACCGATCGCCATGAGGCGCTGCTTGGGTACCGCATCATGAGCCGGGCTCACGGCATGTGGAGCCTCGGCTTCTGCATCACCGCCCTTGTTGCCGCCGGCATGCGGCAGGCTGCCGTCTCCATCGAACTGCATACTTTCATCGTCCTGGTGACGGTCTTGATTGCCGGGTCGATCGTTTTCTCCGGGATCGAGAATGCGCCCCGACGGCAGGACGCTCACCCCGGAGATACGCCGATCATCGCTTTTCCCACGCTCGGACTGCTCCCCCTTTGCCTTGTCGCCGCAGCTCCGCTTCTTGCCGAAGGCGCAAGCGTCGATTGGTCGGCGATCTATATGCGCGACGTATTCGCGGTCGAACCCTTCGTCGGCGGGCTCAGCGTGGCCATTTTCTCCTCGTTCATCGCCATCGGGCGGCTCGGCATGGATCCTGTCATCGACCGCTTCAATCCGCGCCCGGTTGCAATCACTCTCCTTGGGATCGCGGCCATCGGTGTTGTCATGGTTGCTACGGCGACACACCCTGCTATCGCGCTCGCAGGCTTTGGCCTGACAGGTATCGGCTGCTCTTCAGTCTATCCGCTTGCCATCTCGGCTGCGGCCCGACGCACGGATCGACCCGCACCCGTCAACGTTGCAGCGCTCGGGCAGACGACGTTCCTTGTGTTTTTCGCCGGGCCGCCACTGCTCGGTTTCGTTGCCGAACACTTCGGCATCCGCTTTTCGTACTGGGCGGTCGTCCCTGTTCTCGCCGCAGCACTCCTGGTCACCAGGGCACTTGCCGCTGATCCTGCCCCAGGCACAGGCCAACCCGAACCGGCGCAACCACACGGTTGACACGCCACGCCGGCCTCCGCTGTCCTAAGCTCGTTCACGTCCGCAACCGGAGGGGCAACCTCCGGCTTTCGCTGATGAATCGGGCGAGCACAATGTATTTCCTATTGCACCGAAGTATTATTAACGGCCATAGGAAATATAGCTCGTATAGGTGAGGAGCTAATTCCGCGCACTGTCGTCAACTCTTGGCGAATGGTTTTGCTGCTCAAGCATTGCGGGCGCAGTCCGTGTCGTCTGAATAGACCTGGTTGGGATGGCGAAATTTCCAGCCTTTCGGCTCAGCAAACATACGTTTTTCGGGGTTTGCGATGTCGTGTCCGGCCAAAAGGCAGGCTCGCCTACGGAGCTTCCGCGCCTCGCTTCGGACAAATTTCTGCCGCCAAAATGCCAGTATTAGTTGTTTCTAAATCACGCCATAATTCGCATCTACGTTGCCGCGCCTGTTTTATTCTTCGCCACATTTTGGAATTTCAACATTATACAAACAATGGTGGGTAACTATGAAGGTTATTCTCGTCATCGTCCTCACGGCGCTTGCCGTGCCCTGTGAGGCAGACATGCTCGTTACGGCATCCAAGTACAAAAGCATGCACGAACGTTCCATCTCCTTCCTCAGCATCAATCCGCGCAGAGTATCGTGGTGCGGGGCGTTCCTGGCCTTTGTCGCCAAGCGATCTTCGCGGCAACCGCCGCCCAACCCCAACATGGCGGCGTCCTGGAGGAAATTTGGCAAACCGGTCGGTGTCCGCTCCGCCAGGCGAGGGGATGTCGTGGTGATCCGCACCGGCCGGCGCTTTCATGTGAGCCTGTTCGATCACATCGACCAGCGCCGGCAGTACGTCTACCTATTCGGCGGCAACCAATCCAACCGGGTCCAGCTGTCGCGCTATCGCGCCAGCTCGGTGGTCGCCGTGCGACGATGATGTTGGGTGAGAACCCGGGTGAGAACTCAGCCTCCTCCAAACCTCGGTGGCGGCGGGAAAACAGGCCTTACGCCTTGCGCGCCCTGATGTGGAGGAAGATCGGCGCGATGCGGGTATCGGCGACCATTGGCTCGGCGAGCGCCACCTCGACTGACGCCATGGGCTCGCCGAAAGCGTCGATCGTCAGCCCCGCTTCGACGATCATCGACACCCAGGTCGACAGCGTCCGGTGAAAACGCGGAATGGCAAAGGGCGTCAGCGTCGCCCGTTCTTTCTCGGGGATGGCGGAAAAAATCCAGCGCTCGACCCGGCCGTCGCTCTCGTCGAAATAATCGGCAATCTCAACGGCGACGGGCTCGCCGGCCTGATTGCGGATGTTGCGGCGCGTCGGCGGCACAAAGCAGGGATGCAGGATCGAAAACTGCAGGAAGCCGCCCGATTTCAGGACGCGGTGGATGCCCTTCAGAACCTGGCTCTGATCGGCCATGTCCATCATCGACATGAAGGCGGTGACGAAATCGAAACTCGCCTCCGGGAAATCGATGCTCTGGCCGTCGCCGAGCACGTAATCAATGCCGAGCGGCGCTTGCGTCTCGGTCTCTCTGGCATAATGAATGAAGGTCGGGGCGATGTCGAGACCGATCATGCGGGCGCCGAGGCGAGCGACGGCGCGGGTGTTTGAGCCTTCACCGCAGCCGAGATCAAGCCCGGCAAGGCCCGCGACTGGCGGCAGCATCTTCAGAAAGGCCGGCGTGTTCAGCGCGTCGCGATACTTGTCGTAACCGGCGCGGCTATAGATCGTCCAGGTCTCGGCATTGCTCTCCCAATGGGCGGCGACATCATTGGCGTTCATGGCTCTGCTCCTTGCTCGATCTGGATGGGCGGGGAGCTATAGGCGGTGCGGGTGACAATGGGAAGACAGGCCGTCCACTGTAAGTTGTTCCCGCCTATGGATCATGACCAAGTTCGCGTGCACTATCATGCGATCGAGAGTATAGGGGGCTGCTTTGTCCGACGAAGTGATCATCCGTGAGCTGGTCGGCCTCGATCAGACGATGACAATTTTCCCGCTGTACAGCCAGGTTAGTCGCCTGAGTGAGGCCGTGGTTTGCCAACGACTTTCAGCCATGTTCGCACAGAGCAACTACCGCTGCATAGCAGCCTACATCGACGAACGGATGGTGGGTGCGTCGGGTTTCTGGACCGGCACTCAGTTGTGGTGCGGCAAGTATGTCGAGGCGGATAACGTCGTGGTGGACAGCGCTCTCCGGTCAAGGCATCGGCGGCAAGATGATGGCGTGGATCGAGGCGGAGGGGGAGCGGATTGAATGCGCGGTGATCCGCATCGCCATGGTGCTGGGCAGGGAGCGTACGCACCAGTTCTACGCGAGAAACGGCTACTTCGACGACGGCCTGTTGATGGTGAAAGCCCTAAGTCGCGGTGCGGCCGAGTTTCCGGAATATGTCTCTCAACAAGTTTGACTGTCGGCCCTACAGATTGGCCGCAAGTTGTCACCAGTGGCGCGCCCGCCTTCTTGTTCGGGGCGGCGATTCTGCGGTCGGATGACCGAGCTTAGAGATGCCGAGGCACCTTTGCCTTCAGCAGCTGCACGAGCGCGGGATCCATGAAATCATAATCATCAGGAATATGAAGGCAGACCAGCCGCTTGTCCTTGAGAGCTGACCGGTACTTGCCCTGGACTTTCGCACGGTGAGCCTTCTCCATAACGAAGACGATATCGGCCCATTCGATCAGTTCGTTCGATAACGGATTTTCGGCGTCATTGTTGGTGCCGGCCGAGGAGACCTCGATATCAGGCCAGTTTGCGAAGACCTGTTCGGCCGTCGGGCTGCGAAGCTTGTTTTGACTGCAGACGAACAGGACGTTTTTCACGTTTTCTCTCTTCAAGTGAACAGAGCCGGCGATAGCACAATTCCGTGCCCGGGCGAACCAAGGCAGTAGTTGCGTCAGCCGCCGCTCACACTCTTGAACGCGGCGATGATGCTTTGGGCGGCGAGCTGCGCCTCATCCGATGTCGTCTGGAAATTGGTGACCGAGAGGCGCAGGACGTCGCGGCCGCGCCATTTGGCGCCGCCGGCGAAGATCATGCCGTCCGCCTGAATCTTTTCGATCGTCTTTCGCGTCAGCGCGTCGCCTTCTTCGGAGGGCAGGTCCGCTCCGAAGCGGATGACGAGCTGGTTCAGCGCGACCTCGTTCAGAATGGCGATGCCGGGCTCGCGCGCAAGAAGGTCGGCCACCAGCCGAGCCGAGGCACAGCACTGATCGATAAGGGCGGCGATGCCGTCGCGACCGAGATGTTTCAGCATCGCCCAAGTGGCAAAGCCGCGCGCCCTTCTCGAAAGCTCGGGCACGTAATGGGAAGGATCGCGTTCGCCTTCGCCGGCGAGCGGCAGATAGCTCGCGGCGATCGTCATGGCGCGGCGATGGGCGAGCTCGTTGCGGACGATCGCATAGCCGCAATCATAGGGCGTCTGCAGCCATTTGTGGCCGTCCGTCGCCCAGCTGTCGGCCGCTTCGATGCCGCGGCTGAGGTGGCTGATCTTCGCTGAAGCCTGCGCCCAGAGACCAAAGGCTCCGTCGACATGCACCCAGGCGCGCTTCGCCCTCAACAGCGGGATGATGGCAGCGAAATCGTCGAAGGCGCCAGTATTGATCTGCCCCGCCTGGAGAATGGCGATGACCGGTCCAGAGACCGTATCGAGCGTGCCCGCCAGCGCGGCGCGGTCTATCCGGCCTACCGGATCGGTGCGCACGCGCAGCACGCGATCATGGCCGAGACCTAGGAATTGCAGCGCGGAGAATACCGTCGTGTGGGCATCGTCGCCGATCAGAACGGTGATCTCAGGCGCCCCGAACAGGCCGTTGGCATCGGCATCCCAGCCCACCTGGCGCAGCACTTCGCCGCGCGCGGCGGCAAGGCAGGTGAAGTTCGCCACCGTCGCGCCGGTGACGAAGCCGACCGAGCTTTCGGCCGGCAGCTTCAGGAGATCGAGAAGCCATCTCGCCGCGACGGTCTCGACGGCGGCTGCGGCCGGTGCGGCGGCATGGTTTCCGGCATTCTGGCCCCAGGCGCTGGTGAGGAAATCGGCCGCGACGCCGACCGGATGGGAGCCGCCGATGACCCAGCCGAAAAAGCGCGGCCCAGTGGTTGCATGCAGCCCGGGTTCGGCGCCGTCCGAGAGACGCCTGATGACATCAAGCATATCGGAACCGGCCGCCGGCAGCGGCTCTTCGAAACAGGCAAGCGAGGCTGCGTAGTCATGGGTGGGCATATGGCGGGCGGGCGCTGCCTGCCGGAATCCTGCCGCAAGGCGGGCGGCTTCCTGAAACAGAGATGCAATTGCCGTCATGCGGATCCCCCTGCCGTCACCGATCCTGGAGGGCCTCACCCTCGAAGCAGGCTGCCGGCACACGCAATCTAGCCCATATCGCCGAGGCTGTCTTCGCCTGGCAGATCTCGGATCTGGGTTCCGGGGCCTTCCTTGGGCTTGCCGAGACCTCAAGACAAATTGAGCATCGGGGAGGCGCTTCCTAAATATCTACAATAACTACCTTATCCCGTTCTGTGCATTTTTGAAATTTCGCGGCTCTTGTTGAAAATGATTGCCTTCGCTTCAAGTATCGTTCAATGATGTGGAAATATCATTTGCGCCATTGTCAAGTTGGCGCTGCCAATCAGCGAGGATATGCACTGAAATATTTCCTTCTCTACGCGCTGACGTGCACGTTGGTCGGGATAGTTCTTCTCTTCATCATCCATGAAGTTGTACCGTTCACGATCGACAAGCCAACCGATCAATCGGTGGCCGACTCAACTGATGAGCCAGTTGCCGGGCCAACCGAGCAATCGGCGGCCCGACCAACCGGCGAGCCGTTGAACGCGGCAACCGGCCAGCCGGTGCCGGGGGCAACTGGCAAGGCGGTGCCCAGGCAAACAACCGATCAATCCGCCGTCCAGCCAGCCGATCCCCTGGTCGTCCGATCCACCGGCCAGCCGGTCGACGGGCCAGCCCGTGAACCGGTCGTCGGGCCAACTGGCGAACCGGCTGCGAGGCCGACCGATCAATCGGTGGTCGGTCCGACCGGCGAACCGGTCGTCCGGAAGGGTGGCCGGCTGGGGAGTCCGGCGCAGTGACCGGCGCCTGAGATGACGGATTTCCGTTCGATTTCGTAACTTCGAACCTATGCTGAACTAGGAAGCCTCCTGGCACCGGTTGCATCGGCTGAGGCCATCTGTATTGAGAGTACCTCTCATCTTGCAGGAGGTCCCGATGGATGGAAGCGGCGCGACGATCAGGCATGTCAGGGCAGACGAAGTGGAGGCTTTTCGGCGCATCCGTCTGGAAGCGCTTCGCACCGAACCGTCCCTCTTTGCAAGCCGCTACGAGGACTGGGAGGCTCTTTCTCTCGAGGAGTGGCGCAATCGCCTGAACGAGCCGGTTTTCATCGCCTTTCAGGATGGCGAACCCGTTGGCATAACCGGCCTAGTTCGGCAGCGGTCGAGCAAGATGGCCCATCGCGCGACGATCATCATGGTTTACGTCAGAAGGAGCCTGCGTGGAACGGGCCTTGCCGGCAAGCTGCTCGGCACGGTGGCCGACCACGCGCGCGATATCGGCATCCTGCAGCTGGAACTCTTCGTCAGCGCGGAGAATCCGGCGGCAATACGCTTCTATCAGCGGGAAGGCTTCTCCGAGATCGGCAGGATTCCCGGCGGGGTTCTGGAGGAGGGCAGGGAGATCGACGACGTCATGATGGCTCGCCGTCTGGTCGGTTAGGTCTCACGCGGATGTTTCAGCGCATATCGGCTTGCCCAGCCTGTTGACCTCAAGTGGGGTTGGGGTTGCAGCATGCCGGCATGGGCTGGAGGTTTGGCTGTGACGAAAATTCTTAAAGACGAGGATCTGGTCGGCGGCGCGCTGATGGTGGTCGCGATCGATGCGCTCGAGACCGCTTTTCTCGCGAGGGCCGGCAATCGACTGATCTCTCCACCCCGGCACCATGTCTCATTTCCCGATCGAGGCGATCTCGTCTTCACCATCGGCGGCATCCTCGGCAAGAAACCGCTTGCGGGCTTCCGGGTCTATGAAACATTCGAGGGGGTGGAGCATTCGCAGATCGTCACTGTGTGGTCGGCCGACGACGCGAAGCTCAAGGGCATTATTCTCGGAGAGCGTCTCGGCAACCTCAGAACTGGTGCGATCGGAGGGCTCGCCATCCGGCATCTCAGCGCGCCTGACGCCGGCATCGTCGGGATCCTCGGCAGCGGAGCGCAAGCGCGAACCCAGCTTGCCGCGGCGGCCGCCGTTCGAAAACTGGACCGCGCCCGCGTCTATAGCCGCGACGAGAAAAATCGCGCCGCCTTTGCAGCTGAGATGCAGCAGGTCTTGGGTATTGAAGTGGAGCCTGCCGGCAGCGCCTCGGAAGCCGTTGATGACGCCGACATCGTCATCTGCGCGACGACGAGCCGAACGCCCGTCATTCATGCCAGGGATCTGAAGCCCGGCGTGCACGTCAACACCGTCGGCCCGAAAACGTGTGAGGGATACGAACTCGGCCTGGATATCGCCAATGTCGCAGCCGTGATTGCGACGGACTCTTCCGAACAGACGCGCGCCTATGCTTCGCCCTTTTTCCTGGCCGGCTCCGGCAATGAGCACCGCATGGCCGACCTTGCCGATATCATTGCCGGGAAAGCGACCGGGAGAGGATCGCCTGGCGATACGACGCTGTTTTGCTCCGTCGGGTTAGCTGGAACCGAAGTCGTCGTCGCTTCGGCAATCCTCGATATGCTGTGAGCCTGTTTCCCCTATTCACGCCAGGCCCAGCACATCCCCCATGGTGTATTCGCCGGGTGCGCGCCCTGCGATCCAGCGGGCGGCGGCAAGCGCGCCGCGCGCGAACATGCCGCGATCGAGAGCCGAATGCGAGAGCGTCAAGACTTCCTCGGCCGCGGCAAACAGGACGCTGTGTTCTCCGACGAGCCCGCCGGCCCGCAGGACGGCAAAGCCGATTTCGCCGGGCGAGCGCTCGCCGGTGATGCCGTCACGCCCGCGCCGCTCGACGGATGCGAGGGAAACGCCGCGGCCTTCGGCCGCCGCTTCGCCGAGCATCAGCGCCGTACCGGACGGCGCGTCGATCTTCCTGTTGTGATGGGCTTCGAGGATTTCGATATCCCAGCCATATGCGGGAAGGGCGCGCGCCGCCTGAGTGACGAGGCCGACCAGCATGTTGACGCCGATGGAGAAATTGCCGGAGCGCAGGATCGGAATCGCGCGGGCGGCTTCTGCGATCCGGTCGAGCTCATCCGGCTCGAAACCCGTCGCTCCGATCACCAGGGCCGGTCCGCCGGCCGAAGCGCACAGGCCGGCAAGTTCGTCAGCAGCACGTCCCGTCGTGAAATCCAGGATCACGTCGGCCGCTCCGATCGCAGCCGAACGTTCGATCAACCCGGCGCCCGCGGAGCCCTCGCGGCCGATGCCGCCGACGAACGCAAAATCCGGATCGGCCGCCAGCAGTGGCAGGATGGCGCGCCCCATGCGGCCGTTCGCGCCGGCGACGGCTATTTTGATTGGTGAGGTCACGGACTTTCCTTGGCTCGCGATATTTCCAACGGACGGCTGTTTGCATCGGCATTACGCCGGCGAATGGGATCTGCCACTACCGCACTTGCGCTTCCGCGGCAAAGCAGGGATCTCCTCTGGTCAGCTGAGGCTTACCAGTTGCCGGGGTCGGCGGTGTGATCGATGCTGGCGAATTCGTCGGCCTTTTGCCGATCCAGCTTCACCTCCGTGGCAGCCTTCGTCTCGTCGACGACCGAGTAGCGGTCGGGGATCGGTCCCGTTGATAGTTCCTGATACAGGAGCAAAGCGGCCTCCTCGGCGGTGTCGGCCTCGATCTCCCGGGTGATTGATACGGTGAACTTGTGCATGGCTTCGGCCCTCTCGATCGGTGCGCCGGCGTGTGCGTGGCTTGCACAGTCTGACACGAGTTTTGTGTCGATGACACTAAAACTGCTCGCTTAGAATTTGATTCATGCGACGGCTTCAGGTCTTTGTTTTTATGAATGTCGTGGTGCCAAGCCGCCGCACAGTTTTGGGCGAACTCAGCCGAGGAGATAGATCATGCGCCTGAATCAAGTAACAGTTACGATGCCTGACCTCGATGCGGGCTGGAACTTCTACTGCGCTCTCGGTCTCAAGCCCGTCGTCGACGCCCGTCCTCGCTATGCGCGCTTCGTATGCCCGGACGGGGACAGCACCTTCTCCCTGCATCAGGGCGAAGGCGGCGGTGGCGGCACCACGGTGTATTTCGAGTGCGAGAAGCTGGACGAGATGGTCGGCAGTCTCAGCGAGGCCGGTCTTCGTTTCGTCAGTGGACCGGAGGACAAGAGCTGGCTCTGGCGCGAGGCTGAGCTGTTCGATCCCGGCGGCAATCGCATCATCCTTTATTTCGCCGGATCGAACCGCACCGATCCGCCGTGGCGCGTGGATAAAGTGGACCGCCCGAAATAGGGCGCCTCGGCGCCTGTCTATCCCGGCCATTCCCCGAATTGACGAATCGCGGTCGCCTCGGCATCTTTGTGTCGGCGTGGCCTAACGCCGAACCTCCCAGGACCTTCCCCAGCAGGGTCTTCAACCGGAGGCAAAGGGACTTTCGTCTCGGGTCGTGATCCTTGGTCCTGATGTTTCGGGCCTGTTGCTGGGGAACGATGTCCGGAACGTGAGAGGCCCTGATATGACTGAGAATGGAAATTTCAAGCGGCGGGTGCGTGCGCGCGCCGCCAAGACGGGTGAATCCTACACCACCGCCCGCATCCATGTTCTCCCTAAATCGGCGAACGACGAAGCGCCTGAGGCAAGACGCCTGCGTCTGGCCGTGGCGCAGACCACCTATGCGGACGATCCCCGCGATATCGACAAGCTTCGCCAAAGCGGGCAGGAGATGCGCCTGCTGATGCGGCAGGCGCGGGAGGCAGGCGCGCGGCTCGTCCATTTTCCCGAAGGGGCGACATCATCGCCGAACAAGCGCATCATGTCGGAAATCGGGCCGCGGGAGATCGGGCCCTCCGATTGGCGGCGGTTCGAATGGGCCGTGCTTCGCGAGGAGTTGGATGCAACACGCAGGCTGGCGCACGAGCTGGGGCTCTGGGCGGTCATCGGCTCGGTGCATCCGCTGACGGCGCCGCACCGGCCGCACAACAGCCTCTATGTCGTCTCCGACCGCGGCGAACTGGTGACGCGCTACGACGAGCGTCTACTGTCGAACACAAAGATCTCCTTCATGTACACGCCGGGTTCGATTCCTGTCACCTTCGAGGTCGACGGCATCCGCTTTGGCTGCGCTCTCGGTATGGAATGCCACTACCCGGAGATTTTTAGCGAGTATGAGCGGCTCGACGTCCATTGCGTGCTGTTCTCGACAACAGGCGGTTCGCCGGCCAACGAGCCGTCCTTCGCCGCCGAGGCACAAGGGCATGCGGCGAGCAACAGCTACTGGGTCAGTTTCTCGGCCCTTGCCCATCCCGGTCAGGCTGATCCGGCCTCTTCCGGGGTCGTCGCGCCCGGCGGCCGATGGGCGGCGCAATGCCCTTCGGAAGGAACGGCTGCTATATCGCTCGCGGATATCGACGACAATCCCGGCGATCTTTCCCGGCCGTGGCGGCGCAAGGCGCGGAGCGGCCTCTACGAGCCGCACCGCGTGGCGGGCGATCCGCGCAGCGACGCGCGGAATATGTTTTAGATCGCGTCGCGTCCACGGCATGCCCGCCAAGTAAATGCAGATGACGCTGAATGCACATGCGGAACTGTAATCCACAGTTCCGCAATCTCCCGCTTGTAAAAGTATCTCCCGCGCCCAGGACTGGGCGCACTGGATCCCTGTGAAGAGCACGGGGATGAAAGGAGGGGAGGTAGGCGGCGCTCCACTAATTTAGCAGCGTTCGCAATCGTCCGCGTGAAATCGCTAGGACCGGGCTGGAGAAAGACGGTTTGCCTCTTATTTCAGTGGGCAATGCGAAACGAAGAGCGAAAGGACTGCGCAATGGCAAAGAACACGATCTGCGTATGGTACGACAAAGACGCCGAGGCTGCTGCCCGCTTCTATGCCGCGACTTTTCCCGATAGCGCCGTGGGTGCCGTTATTCGGGCACCGGGAGATTATCCTGACGGCAAGCAGGGAGACGTCCTGGTCGTGGAATTCACCGTTGCGGGGATTCCCTGCATCGGCCTGAACGGCGGTCCCGTGTTCAAACACAACGAAGCCTTCTCCTTTCAGATCGCAACCGACGATCAGGAAGAAACCGATCGTTACTGGAACGCCATCGTCGGCAATGGCGGCCAGGAAAGTGAGTGCGGCTGGTGTAAGGACAAGTGGGGTGTGTCCTGGCAGATTACGCCGCGCATCCTCTCCGAAGCGCTGGCGGCGGGTGGCGGTCAGGCAAAGCGTGCTTTCGATGCGATGATGACCATGAGGAAGATCGACGTCGCGGTGATCGACGCCGCCCGGCGCGGCTGAGGCAGCTTCGCGCCGAACGATCTTTTACCAGGAGCTCGTATCTGGTGCGATCCGGCCCGGTGGCGTCTTCGCGGTTGGCTCAGAACCAGAGATCGCGTACGCAGCGCCCCTTGGACGGAAGGTCTTCAAACGTATCCAGGCCATCGAAATGATCGATAGTCAGATCCTGAACGACATCCGGCGGCGCAAGCCGGATATTGACAGCCATGCGCCGGCGGCCATCCTTTCGAAGCCGTAAGCCGCGCCAGCTCAAGACACAGGCGCAGGAAGGGCAGAACAATATTTCGAGAGACGGATCGTCCCTATCGGCGCGGGTGTAGGAGGCGGTCTCACCGGTGAGAGCGATGCGCTCTCCTTCGTAGTCATAGGCCCACAGCGTGCCGTAGCGTCGGCAGAGCGTGCAGTTGCAGGCGGTAATCGAGCCTGGATCACCTTCGAGTTTCCAGCTTGCCTTGCCGCAATGACATGAGCCCGTCAGCATGAGCGTCGGTTCGATCCTGCTCTCTCTTCAAGGACGGCATCCTGCCTCAATCGCGCGATGACCGCAATTGGGCGATCCAGGTGCCAGGTCTTATGCTATCGGCGCCTCAAGTGCCCGCCTTTATGGGGGCCGGACGACCCACTGTCAGCGCGGGTTTTATCTATCGCGTTATCCATGGATGCCTGCAGGAGCCTTACGAGCCAGACCACGCCCTCGTCACGCATTGCCGCCTTCGGCGCAGTCGCGTTTATGGCGAAGCGTCCGAGTGACAGGGGAGGATTGACGCTGACGACGCCGAACCGCGCGGCATGCATTTCGACGAAGCGGCGTGGCAAGGCCGAGATAAAGTCGGTTTCCGCAAGCACGGCGAGTGCGAACATGAAGTTCGGGACCGTCAGGGCCACTTGCCTGGAGCATCCATGGCTGGCCAACACAGTGTCGACAAAGCCATGTGTATCGCCCAGATGCGAGACCACAAGGTGCTGCATGGCGCAGTAGGTGGCCAGTGTCTGATTTGTCAGAAAAGGGTGGCCCTGACGCGCAGCGATGACAAAATCCTCCTCGTAGAGCAGCAGGCATGCAAAGCGGACCGGAAACTCGGCCTGAGGAATGATGGCGATGTCCATGTCGCGGGCTTCCAACGCGGCCAACGCATCGCGCCAAGCCAGATCAGGCGATGGTTCGCCCTGTCTAGGCAACAATTGTCGGACGCTGATTGCGATGCCGGGAGCAGACTTGGCCAATAGATCGAGCAATGGCGGCAAAAACACTGACGAAACACCATCGGGCGCGCCGATCGTAAATCGTCGCTGAGAGCGGGCTGGATCGAAAGGCTCCGCTGTCGCCACCACGCTGCGAACACGTGCCAATATATCGGCGATGGGGGCTGCAAGTTGCTCGGCCCGATCTGTCGGAACGACACCCTTCGGTGTTTTGAGAAACAGCGGGTCACCCAGCAGCATGCGCAGCCGACCAAGACCGTGACTGATGGCCGAAGGCGAGAGGTTCAACCGCTGCCCCGAACGCCCGACATGGCGTTCCTCAATGACAGTCTCGAACAGCACGAGCAGGTTGAGATCGATTCTGGAGAGATCAATTTGGTTCAGCATATCGATGAAATCGTATCATTGGATTCATCATCATGAAAGTGAGAAATAACCATCATTCCGGTATTGCCGGCCACCGAAGGGAATATCCAATGTCCTCTTTCAAAAACAAAACGGCGCGCGGCGACCAACCCGTGCGCGAGGCCACAACCATATCCCGGCGAGCCGCCCTGACGATGGCGATCGCTGCAACAGGGCGCGTCGCGCATGCCGCCCCGGCATCCGATCAGGCGTTGCCAGGCATCATCCGCCGCACGGAACAACAGGCCGCGGCTTTCATGGCCGGCGACATGACAAGGTGGGCGAGCCTCATCCAGCTCGATGACGATTTCACCCTGATGCAGCCATTCGGCGGCCCGGCCAGCCATGGCTTCGACGACAGTCCCGAGCATCTGGCCGAACTCGCTCGGTACTTCCGCAACGGCGGCGGAACCCTGGAGGTGGAAAAGTCCTATGTCTGCGGCGATCTGATCGTACTGGTGATGATCGAGCGCCAGCATGGTGAGATTGGCGGCCTGCCGGACCAGAACTGGTCGCTGCGCGTCACGCAGGTCTATCGCCGGCATGGATCGGACTGGCGGCTCGCCCATCGTCACGCCGACCCCCTGGTTGGGAAGATCTCGCTGGAACAGGCCGCAGCCCTGGCCCGAGGCGAATGATGTCTGTCCGGATTTGAAAACGGTCGCCTTGCGGTGGACCCCGGCTCTCGTAGGGTAGCGGCTCTTTCTTAGATTCTCTGAAATTTCTAATTGAGTTCGCGGCTGGAGGATGGTTTTCTGCGACCCAGCGTAGCTGAGTCCACGCCTCCTCCCGATTTTTGATCCGAGCGGCCCATGTCGATTTCAGATGCGATCTATCGTCCCTTCGAAAGCCTGATCCGGCCGCTCGATATCCCTTACCGACCACTGCCGTCGAAGGGGCCGGTGGCGGTACTCCTGCATTTCATCTCGATGTTTCGGGGTGTGCTGATTGCGCTGGCATTTTGCTCCATGGTGTTCGAGGCGATCAACCTGACAATCGTCTGGGGACTTTCGGTCATCGTCGATGGTGTGACACAACACGGCGCTCCCGCCTTCCTGCGCGATGAATGGCTGCTGCTGACCATTCTCGGGTTCCTGATTTTTCCGGTCATGCCGATCATGTCCTTCATGCTCAATACGCTGAAGTCGCACACGCTCGGCATCGGCATGCCGGCTGCCATTCAGTGGCAGGGCCATAAGGCTGTCGAGCGGCAGGACCTTGCCTTCTTCCATGATCTCTATGCCGGCCAGGTTTCCTCACGGCTGCAGCAGGTCTCTTCCGCCGTCCAGCAGCAGATCCTCGCGGCATTCCAGTCCATCCCACGCTTCCTGATGCAACTGGTTGGCTCCGTGATCCTGCTGAGTGCGCTCGCGTGGCAGCTTGCCCTGCCTGTCGTCATCTGGATCGTGCTCAATGTCGTATTCACCGCCAGGATCGTGCCGACCTTCGTCGAGCGCTCGCGCCGCACCGCGAAGCAGCGCAGCCTGGTCGCCGGCGCCATCACCGATCTCTATACCAACATGCAGATGATCAAGCAGTTTGCGGCTGAAGATAGCGAGGCAGGCGCGATCCGCCGCATCATAGGAAAGGCTGTGCAGACGCAGCACAGCGAACAGCGCATCTATCGTTCGTCGGAATTGACGGTCGTGGTTCTCAACACGCTGCTGTGGCTGACCATGCTGGCGATTGGATTTTCCGGCCTCGTCAAAGGCTTTCTCACGATCGGCGAATTCGTCGGCTCGGTTTACATTCTCAACCGACTGTCGTCGCAGATCTTCGTCTTCCTGCAGATGGGCCAACAGATCTTCCAGGCAATCGGCACGATCAAGGATGCCATGCCTGTTATGACGACACCGCCCACCATCACCGACCGGCCGGGTGCGGCAGACCTCGCTGTCAGCAGCGGCGAGATCCGTTTCGACCATGTCCGCTTCGCCTACAAGTCCGGCAAGCCTGTCATCGATGATCTGTCGCTGACGGTCCTGCCCGGTGAAAAGGTCGGCCTTGTCGGCCTCTCGGGCGCCGGCAAGACCACGCTCGCCAACCTGCTTCTGCGCTTCTACGACATCAAGGACGGCGCGATCTTCATCGACGGGCAGGATATCCGCGCCGTCACCCAGGCAAGCCTTCGCCGCTCCATCGGGGTCATCGCGCAGGACGTCGCGCTGCTGCACCGTTCGGTCGGCGACAATATCCGTTACGGCCGGCCGGAGGCGACGAAGGACGAGATCGAAGCGGTGGCGAAGATGGCAAGCGCCGATGCCTTCATCGCCGATCTTTCCGACGGCGAAGGCCGCAGCGGTTATGAGGCCTTCGTCGGCGACCGCGGCATCAAACTGTCAGGCGGCCAGCGCCAGCGCGTAGCCATCGCCCGTGTTCTCCTGAAGGACGCGCCGATCCTGGTGCTCGACGAGGCGACCTCCGCCCTCGACAGCGAATCCGAAGCCGCCATCCAGGAAAGGCTCAACCTCGTCATGGAGGGAAAGACGGTGATCGCCATCGCCCACCGCCTGTCGACTATCGCCAGAATGGACCGGATCGTCGTGATCGATCACGGGCGCATCGTGGAGGAGGGCAGGCCGGACGAACTGGTCGAACAAGACGGTCTATTTGCCCGCTTGTGGAAACGCCAGACCGGCGGCTTCATTCCCGAAGCGATCGACGAACTTTTGCCGACCTCGCCTGCGGCCTGAGCGGCTGGTCCTCACGTAAACCGGGATAACATCAGCGGACTATGAGCAGGCGACTGCCGATGAGGATCAGGGCGGCGCCCATCACGCGCTCGATGCCGGCCTTGAACCGCAGGAAGCTGGCGGAAACGCGCGGGTTCGAGAAGAAAAAGGCCAAGCCGCAATACCAGAGCGCCGAAAGAAGGAAGCAGGTCAGGGCGATGACGCAATAAAGCCAGACAGGCGCATGTGCGGGGATGACAAGCGCAAAGATACTTCCGAAGAAAGCCACTGATTTCGGATTGGTCATACTCACGACGTAGGCGCGGCGCATCGCGGAGCGCCAAGTGACTTCGGTCGGCCCGGTCGTGCTCAAGGCTTTGGCCGCGCCGCGGATCATCTTCAGGCCCAGCCAAATCAGATACAGCGCGCCGACCACCTGCAACGTTATATGCAGCCAATCGAAATGCGTCAGCAGAAAGCCAAGCCCCGCCATCGCCATGATGGCCCAGGTCAGGGATGCGATCGCAAGTCCGAGACCCGCAAAAAGCCCGGCTGTGCGTGATACCGTCATGCTTGTGTTGGTGACGATGATGAAATTCGGTCCGGGGCTGACGAGGGAGACGATGTAGACGCTGACGAGCAATGCGAGTGAATCGATATATTCCATCCGGCTTTCCTACTTTGCAGGCCGGGAGCCTATGCGAAGCAGGCGGTTTTTGAAAGGCTCGCCCTCCCAAGCATGATGCATCCGTGTACGGGATTGGCACCTTCTCCATCGCCGCGCCCCTTGACGATGGCGGCGACCGTCCTGCCTATTGCCGGCAAGGGAATCCGGGGCAGGGTGCCTTTGGCCAAACGCGAGTGCGCTATTCAACAAGCCCGAAGATAGGGCCGTAGCCGCCGTGCCAGGACCAGTCGTTGCGGCCCATTGCCGGATTGTAAAGTCCGACGCCTCGTCCGCCATCGAGAAATAAGGCATCGGAGCATTTCAGATGGTCGCGGAAGAGCCGTGCGAAATGGTGGAAATTCACCCCGTCTTCGCTGATCGCGAAGCGAACCGTGCCGCGCTCACAGGTTCCGACACCGCTGCGGCGGGTCCGGTCTGTCGAGCCGACGATGAAGATCGGGTTCAATTTGTTGGCGATGACAAGCATCGGACCGGATTGGGTGGCGAACCGCACCTTGGCCCGACGCTTCAGAAATTCATCGGTTGGGAGTATCCCGGCGCCTGCCTCACTGAGAAAGAATACGCCGTTTGGCTTCTTATAGAAATTCGGTACCTGGCCCGAGGAGCTTTTGGCTTCTGTCGTATTGGCAGGTTTTAATTCCCTGCCGTTCTCGACATAGAGTCCCATCGGCGAAAAATCGGCACGATACATCCCGGCGTTAACGGCGAAAGTCAGCGTTTGCCCCTCGGCGCGAACGGCTTCGGCTAGGCTTGAAAAAGTGCGGTATGGCGCGCCATCGGCGTTCGTCCAGAACAATCGCAGGTCGGCTTTGCCCGGTTCCAGCGTGCAGACGACGTATTTCGCCTCTTCGAAGGTTTGCTGTTCGCATTGTTCAGCATGCGCTTGATGCAAGAATGTCATCGTTGCTGCCAGCATGATGGCGGCGGCGAGTATGCCGTGTTTGAGAGAGGTCATCGGTGCCACATCCTTGAGCTGCTTACCATGTGCCTGACAAAGCTGCGCAGGCAAGAAGCACCCCCGTCAGGATATTCGCGAGGAACAGGCGATAATTCATGTCCGGGCGGGCAAGATCGATCCGTCGGGTTTGCCAGGCAAGATGGACGGCGATCATCAGAATTCCGATCGCATAAGGCGGCGACATCTCCAACAGCCAGCCCCCGAGCGACCACGCGCCGACCGCCAGAGCATAGAACAGGCCGATCAAGGTCTTGCCGTGCCGGCCGAACAGGATTGCCGTCGATTTCAGGCCAAGACGATCGACATAGGCATAGATCGTATCATAGCCGATCTGCCAGGCGATGGCCCCGGCCCACATCAGCACGGCGCCGACCGGGATATGTCCAGCAGCCTCGGCCCATGCCATCAGCATCCCCCAATTGAACGCCGCGCCCAGGACGGCCTGGGGCCAGTGGGTGAAGCGCTTGCAGAGCGGATAGACGAAGACGAGCGGCAGCACACATATCGCGATGAGGCGGGTATAAGGCGTCAGGAAAAACAGAAGCGAAGCTGCCAGTGCGAGCTCAGCAGTCAGGAAGACAAAGGCCGGCAGCGTGGCGATCTCTCCGCTTGCCAAGGGCCGAAAGCGGGTCCGCTCGACATGGCCGTCAAACTTCCGATCGGCGATGTCGTTGACCGTGGAACCGGCGCTTCTCATCAGAAGAGCGCCAAGAGAGAAGATCGCCAATTGCCTGAGGTCCGGGAGACCGTGGGATGCCTGGATAAGGGCGGCCCAGCACGGGAAGAGAGTCAACCATATTCCGACCGGGCGATCCAGCCGCGCCAACCGCGTATATGGCCGCCATGCGGCCGGCAGCCGGCGATCCACCCAGTCGCCACGGTGGCTATCGCTGAGATCGGGGCGGCTCAGAGTCGTCATGATGTGATCCAAATTTCCTGTCGCAAATAGCCGTGAAGCCTGAGGTTTTTGTCGCCATCGGCGTTGCCCAGAATAGGAATTTTTGCAGACACGGCAATAACCGTCGGTTTGCGATTGATCGCTGACCTTCTGCGGAAAATGCAGCTAGCTGTTCTTGTTGCGTTCACATGCTTGCGATATGAATTCTCCCGATCTTGGAGCAGCGAGAGGAAAGATCATGAGTGTCTACGCAACCGTCGGCGCAATCGATTCCGTCAAATCGAATGGCTTCTATGATGCGAGCTTGGCAACGATCGGATGGAGCAAACATGAGGACTTTCCGGGATGGCGCGCCTATTCCGAAGGCGGGAAGGGGGAAGGTTTCGTTCTATGGGTTTGCAAACCGTTCAACGGCGAACCGGCGAGTGCCGGAAATGGCTCGATGGTTGGTTTCATGGCTAAGTCCCGCGCCGAGGTGGACGCTTTTTACGATGTTGCCATGACCAACGGCGGAACGGACGAGGGCGCGCCTGATCTACGTCCGCACTACGGGCCGAACTGGTATTCCGCTTACGTGCGTGACCCCGCCGGAAACAAGATTGCGGTCGTCCACAACGGCTGAATATGACGTGGGTGCCTTGCTGATGATAGACGGCTAGATCGAACCCGGTGCCGATCCCGACGCGAAGGTCGAGGGAAGCTCGGCATGGGGCCGCCTGCCGCGAGATAAGCTGTCGACGCGCTTGGCTTCATCCAATTCTGCATAGGCCGATCCAGCAGGACTGTTTCGATCCTATTGTGGACGGCGATGCCGGGACATTCAATCTCTACCAGGCAGTACGGGCGGTGCCGAGCGCGGTCGTATGAGAGGATGAGACCTGTGCGACGTGTGTCTTGAGCGACACGACGCAGTTTCCCGGAAAGCTCAGATTGTGCAACGTCAAGTGTTTCAGCAATGTGTCCGCGTCGCGCTTTTCTGTTAGCGGAAATGTCACAGTCATGCGAGTTCTCCAACGAATAAACTGAGCATCCGCAACAATTAATGTCTAAATTCTTTTGCGTCGCAACAAGAAAATTTTAACGATAAAATTAAAATCGATTAACTTTCGAGTTGCTGTTTTTAAAATCGTTTGAATTGGTCGCGCTTCTCCATCCTAACCGGCTCGTTTCGTCCGGTTTCCGCCGGGCGAAGTGCTGAGGAGAAGGCGTTTGCAGTGTCGTCAGCGCGAAGTGCGATGACCTAAGATCGCCGGTCATCTGCCGTTGCGGGCTGCCCAGCTCTTAAGCCGCAAGCCGTTAAGCCTGATGAAACCTTCGGCGTCACGATGATCGTAGGCGACCGCGCTTTCCTCGAAGGTGACGAGGTCGGCTGAATAGAGTGACCAGGGAGAGGTGCGCGAGATGACCGAGGCGCTTCCCTTGTAGAGCCTCACAGTCACTTCCCCGCTGACGAAAGCCTGGCTTTGGTCGATCAAGGCTTGCAGCATTTCCCGCTCCGGCGCGAACCAGAAGCCGTTGTAGATGAGCTCGGCGTAACGGGGCATGATCTCGTCCTTCAGATGCGCCGCGGCGCGATCGAGCGTGATCGATTCAATGCCGCGATGGGCGGCGAGGAGGATCGTCCCTCCCGGCGTCTCGTATATTCCCCTCGACTTCATGCCGATGAAGCGGTTTTCGACCAGATCGAGGCGTCCGACACCATGCCGGCCGCCCAGTCCATTGAGTTCGCTCAGCAATGCGGCCGGTGTCATGGACTTGCCATTCACCGAAACCGGGTCACCTGCCTCGAAACCGATGGTGATGATCTCGGGGGCGTCAGGAGCATCGAGCGGATCAACCGTGCGCTGATAGACATGATCGGGCGCGACCTCCGCCGGATTTTCGAGGATCTTGCCTTCGGTCGAGGTGTGCAGCAGGTTGGCGTCGATCGAGAACGGCGCCTCGCCGCGCTTGTCGCTTGGCACCGGGATGTGATGCTTCTCGGCATATTCCAGAAGCTGCGTACGGGAGCGGATGTTCCATTGGCGCCAGGGAGCGATGACCTTAAGCGACGGATCGAGCGCATTGATGGCCAGCTCGAACCGGATCTGGTCATTGCCCTTGCCCGTCGCGCCGTGGGCGATGGCATCCGCGCCAACCTCCCGGGCTATGCCGACCAGACGCTTGGCAATCAGCGGCCGTGCAATGGAACTGCCCAGCAGATATTGCCCCTCATAGAGCGCGTTCGCCCGTAGCATCGGAAAGACGAAATCGCTGACGAACTCCTCGCGCAGATCGACGATGCGGATGTCCTTGACCCCTGACATCTCCGCCTTGGCGCGCGCCGGCTCGAGCTCCTCGCCCTGGCCGAGATCGGCGGTGAACGTCACCACTTCGCATCCGTAGACCTCCTGCAACCATTTGAGGATGATCGAGGTATCCAGCCCGCCCGAATAGGAAAGCACAATTTTCTCTATCTTCGTCATCAACCCATCTCCATCTCGATGCTGGAACGATAGGCCAAGTCCTACGCAATGAGCTTGCGAAGCATCCGTAAAATTGCAAAAATTTAGCATGTCATGCCATTACAGCCCGAGTAGGAGCTATGAAATGCCAGTCGCCTTGGATCCGATCGATCGCCATATTCTGCGCGTGCTTCAGCGTGACGGGCGTATTTCGAATGTCGATCTGGCGAAGGAGGTAGGCCTGTCACCGTCACCGTGCCTGCGTCGCGTGCGGCTGCTGGAAGAGGCCGGGATCATCGATCGCTACGTCGCCGTACTGGACCCTGCAAAGGTCGGGGCGGGACTGACGGTTTTTGCCCGCGTGTGGTTCAAGACCCAGGACGCCGAGGTCACGCTCCGGTTCGCCCAAGCCGTCAGGCGGTTTCCCGAGGTGATGGAATGCTATCTAACGACAGGGGAGTGCGACGCCGTGCTTCGGATCGTCACCGCCGATCTGCACAGCTACTGGCGTTTTCAGGCCGATCACCTGACGCGCATTCCGAGTGTCCTCAGCGTCAAAACCGACGTGCCGATGGAAACGCTCAAGCGAAGCTTCGAACTGCCGTTGAGATAGGCGTCGTAGCTCGATCCCTATCCCAGGGGAGAGGCGTTCCGGTTCCTTGCCAGCCAGACGAGGCCTGTGACCAGGAGCAGGATCATCACGGCATGGGTGATGTAATCGAGCGTGGTTTGCGCGGTCGTACGGCCTCCCTCCGGCCTCATCCTGAGGTGCCCCGGAGGGGCCTCGAAGGACGGGGCCGGCCACCGGCGTCTCATCCGGCGATATCGGCATGCAGCGCCACTTGCGCCTTCCCTGCCACCCGGCGTGGCTGGTGTTTCGGCGTTTGATGGATGCAGGATGCAGTGCTGCGGCGTGTCCTTCGAGGCTTCGCCCTTCGGGCTGCGCGCCTCAGGATGAGGGACGTTGTAGGATGCCGCACTTCCAATAGATACCGTTGGTGAATGCCGCACCAGCGTTGAAGTGAGCCTCATCCCAAGGTGCGATCCGCTGAGCATCCGCGTTTGGCGGACGAACCGCCGATCCCGAGGGTCTGGGCCAGAGGGCCGGCGAGAGGGTTACTCGACCTGGATATGAATATGGTCGTCGTGGCGGGCGGCGCGGCAGCCTTGAAAGCGGATATGGCTATCGGAGATGCCGAGCGCGTTCTTCAGATGCGGCTCGATGAAGATCTTCTGCAGGCCGAAGCGCGTCACACCTTCGCTGGTCAACCAGCCGATCGCGGCCGATGTGCGCTGCTCCTCGATCCGATAGGCCGGAAACAGAGGCTGCAGCGCATCGAAGTCCCAGCGGGTGGTAAGCCAGTCATTGCGCCCTTCGCACGGCAGTTCGTCGCCGGGGGCGGGTTGCTCGAAAGCGAAATAGCCGATCGGGGAGCGGGTGGCGCCATTCAGGAAGGCGCCGTCCACATCCTTGTAATAATAGGCGAAGTCCAGCTTTTTTCCGTCGGCATGCGACAGGTGCGGCAGCAGCGGAAAGCCTCTCACGAAGGGGAAATTCGCATCCAGCGCGACGGTGACGGTTCCAGGAAATTCCCTGTCCATGTGGGCGGCAAGCGCCTTTGCCAGATCGTGCACCTCGGGTGTGACGTAGTTGCGGTTCAGCAGGCAATAGATCGGGGAGCGGACCACGAGCCGGTCCGCGGCGTCGGCGATGCAGGAGAGGGGAACCCGCCCGAAGATCGGCGCGGCGAAGGTCGCGGTAAAGGCGGCGCCAGCATAGCAAAGCAGGAAGATCGCAAGCTTGGGCAGAAATCGCCGTAAGCCCCAGGCGCGTGAGGCGGCCAGCGCCACGAGATAGGCGATGCCGCCGATCTGCGTCAGCAACGTCAGAACGAGAACGATCAGGGCGTGGAGAGCAAAACGGAACACGGGAAGGCCTTGGGGACGTTGCCATTCCCATAGGCGAGGGGATGGTGGCGCGCAAGGCGGATGGTGGGGAGTGCGCGGCTCATTTGCGCGTCCCCTGGAGTGCTTTGAATTGACAGGATCAATTATCTGACTAAAGTCAGACAATATGACCTACGATCCTGTCTCTCGTGTCCGTCGCTTCAACCGTGCCGTCACCTCCGAAGTTGGCGCTCTCGATACGTCTTTCCTCGGACGCGGCCGTCCGCTGGGTGCTGCCCGCGTCCTCAATTCGATCGGGCGGGGGCAATCGGATGTTGCGGTGATCCGCGATTATCTCGGTCTCGACTCTGGCTTGATGAGTCGCCTGCTGCGCAGTCTGGAAGAGGAGGGACTCATTGAGACGGTGCCGAACCCTCAGGACGCGCGTCGCCGCGTTGCCAGGCTGACCGAAACCGGCCGTTGCGAGTTTCAGGCTTATGAAACGCTTTCCAATGCGCAGGCGAAATCGTTTCTGGCGCGCCATCGTCGCCCGGACGAATTGCTGCGCGCCATGGATATCGTCGCTTCTTCGCTGAGACGTGAGCAGATCGTGTTCGAGCAGAAAGACCCGCGACACGAGGACGCCAGCTATTGTCTCCGTCAATACTACGGCGAACTTGCACGCCGCTTCGAGAAGGGTTTCGATGTATCGCTTTCTCGCGATCCCGACGCCGAGGATATGATCCGTCCGCGCGGTGCGTTCCTGGTGGCCATGTCGGATGGCCTGCCGATCGGTTGTGTCGGGCTGAAGGGCAACGGCGGCGAAGTCGCGGAGATCAAAAGGCTCTGGGTTGCTCCATCCGCGCGTGGCCTTGGGCTCGCAACGCGTCTTATGACGGCCGCCGAGAACGTCGCCCGCGAGTTATCCATCAAGCTCCTGCGTCTGGATACAAATAGCGCGCTGCCCGAGGCGACGCAGCTTTATCGTGGAACCGGCTGGAGTGAGATCGATCGTTTCAATGACGATCCGTACCCGGACACGTTCTTTGAGAAACGCCTTTAAGTGAAGGTGCTTTTGAGTGCGAACGTCTGACTTCTTGGCCTGATTTGTAATGATCCATTGTGCCATCCGACCCGCGATAGGAGATGGTGACTGTTTATGGCAGACGCTGCCGACTTCTCCTCCCTCATTCCTGTGCTTGTCACAGGAATCCAGCGCGCCCAAGTCCTTGGGCGCGAAAGAGTTTGTTCCTTAGATAAGAGCCATTCACGGCGCCGACGCGCCGTGGCTGGATTCCTGTGACGGGCACAGGAATGAGGGAGGGGGAGGTGGCGTTCGAGCCAAAACTTGCTGCAGCAGCGCAAGGGCTACGCTCATCCGAGGATCAGGCGGCGAAGCGCTCCGTTATCGGGCGGCGGCGCAGGTTCGGCTGCGTTACCGCAGGCGGGTTATAGGCCGCCTCCAACGGGCCGGTGTCGGTGCCGGGCGGGACGATCGCGTCGATCCGGTCGAGGATTTCGTCCGTCAGGCTTACCCCGGCGCCGGCAAGCAGATCGTCGAAGTGCTCCATCGTGCGCGGGCCGATGATCGCCGAGGTGACGGCGGGATGGGCGATAGCAAAGGCCATCGCCATGTGCGCCAGCGAAAGACCTGCCTGCTGCGCGAGCGGGATGAGCCGTTCGACCGCGTCCAGCCGGCGCTCGTCGTTCATCTGCTTGGGGAAGCGTTTGGCGCGGGCGCTGTCGGGTTGCGGTGCGCCCTTGCGATATTTGCCTGTGAGCATGCCCATCGCCAGCGGGCTCCACACCATTGCGCCCATTCCGTAACGTTCGCAGGCGGGTAGAACCTCGCGTTCGATGCCGCGGTTCAGGATCGAATAGGGCGGCTGCTCGGCGCGGAAACGTGCCAGATCACGGCGCTCGGAAACCCATTGCGCCTCGATAATCTCCGAGACGGGGAAGGTCGACGATCCCACGGCGCGCACCTTGCCCGTCCGTATCAGGTCGGTGAGGGTCGATAGCGTCTCCTCGATATCGGTATCGGGTGCCGGCCGGTGGATCAGGTAGAGATCGATATGGTCGGTCTGCAGGCGACGGAGCGAATCCTCGACTGCGCGGATCAGCCAGCGGCGCGAATTGCCCTGTCGGTTCGGGTCGTCGCCCATCGGCAGATGCGCCTTGGTGGCGAGCACGACGTCGTCGCGCCGTCCCTTGAGCGCCTTGCCGACGATCTCCTCGGATTCGCCGCGGCTGTAGATATCGGCAGTATCGATGAAGTTGACGCCGGCATCGAGAGCCTTGTGGATGATCCGGATCGAATCCTCGTGGTCGGGATTGCCGGCGGCGCCAAACATCATCGCGCCGAGGCAATAGGGGCTGACCTTGATGCCGGTTCTTCCAAGCGTGCGGTATTGCATGGTCTGTTCCTTTTATTGGGAGACGAACTTCGTGCGCATCGATGTGGCCAACACCGTCGCGCTGTGTTAAATTGCGTAAACGGAACCGCATTCCGTTTATATACGGAACTTTGTTCCGTTTTGCAAGCGAGTGAATGATGAGCGACGAGAGGAAAGAGCAGGAAGACGGCTGGAAGCCCGGGGAAAGGGTGGACAGGCGCGTGCGCGCCGACGCCAAGCGCAATCTCGATGGGCTGCTTCAGGCGGCATTGACGGTGTTTGCGACCTCCGGCGTCGATGCCCCGGTGCGTGAGATCGCGGAGAAGGCTGGTGTCGGCATCGGCACCGTTTACCGGCATTTTCCCGAGCGTTCCGACCTCGTCGTCGCCGTCTTCCGCCGCGAAATCGACGCCTGCGCCGACTCTGCGCCGATCCTTGCCGCCGAATATGCGCCGGGCGAGGCGCTAGCCAGATGGATGCAGCGTTTCGTGGATTTCATCGCGGCCAAGCGCGGGCTTGCGGCGGCCCTGCACTCCGGCAATCCGGCCTTCGATGCCTTGCCCGCCTACTTCCAGCAGCGGCTGCAGCCGGCCCTTCGCTCGCTTCTCGACGCCGCCGCTGCCGCCGGCGAGGTCCGCACCGATATCGCCGCCGAGGATCTTTTGAATGCGGCCGCAAGTCTCAGCATGCACGCCTACGCCCAAGGGTCCGAACATGCCCGGCGCATGGTGTCCCTGCTGGTCGACGGGCTGCGCTACGGCGCCGTACAGCGGTGAAGCCCCGACAATGAAACGGGCCGTTGTCATCAGGTCCGCATCGACAGCTCGATTTCCTCTTCGAATGGCGTCGAGAGGTAGCCAGCCGCGGGCGAGCGCACGCGGGCGAGGTATTCCGGGCAGAGGTCGGCATTGTCGGCGACGATGAGGGCGCCCGGCCTCAGGCGGTCTTCCACCAGTTCCAGAATATCGCGATAGAGCGCCTTGGCTCCGTCGAGGAAGAGCAGGTCGATCGTTTCCGGGAGATCCGTACTCAGGGTCTCAAGGGCATCGCCTTCACGGATCTCGACGAGGTCGATGAGGCGGCCGGCCGTCAGGTTGGCGCGGGCGCGGGCCAGCTTCGACGGCTCGAACTCGCTGGTGATCAGCCGGCCGCCGCCATTGTCGCGCAGCGCGGCTGCGAGATGGAGGGTCGAGATGCCGAAGGATGTGCCGAATTCGACGATCGTTCGTGCGCGGCTGCTTCGCGCCAGCATGTAGAGCAGCACGCCGGCCTCTCTGGAGACGGGAAGCCAAAGATCCTTCAGGCGCCCGTAAAGGTCGAGATATTCGGTCTTGCTGCCGATCAGGCGCATCCGCTCATCGCCTGACAGCCCCGACATTGCAGGGCTTGTCGCCGTATCAGCCTCCTCGAACAGGCCGTCGAGCAGGGGCGCCAGCGGGGCGGTGGTCAATGTTGTCATGTAAAATCTCCTTGTGACAGGTTCTTGTGTCGAGTGGAAAATACGAGTAATTCGTCGCATCTGCTATTCGCATTGCGTAGCGCTGCCATGACCGAACGTCCAAGAGCCCGGATTTCCTCACGAAAACAGCCCAAACAGGCCCGTTCGGCAGAGCTCGTGGCGGCGATCCTGGATGCCGCTGCTCAGGTTTTGGCGCGGGAAGGCGCCCAGCGCTTCACGACGGCGCGGGTGGCCGAAAGGGCCGGCGTCAGCATCGGATCGCTGTACCAATATTTCCCCAACAAGGCGGCGATCCTCTTTCGGCTGCAAAGCGACGAATGGCGGCAGACGACGGACATGCTCGGCGGCATCCTTGCCGATGCGCAAAGGCCGGCGCTCGAAAGGCTGCGCCGCCTCGTTCATGCCTTCCTCCGCTCGGAATGCGAGGAGGCGGCGATGCGCGTGGCGCTCCATGATGCCGCGCCTCTTTATCGCGACGCACCGGAGGCACAGGCGGCGAGGGCATCGGGAGACCGCATCGTCGATGTGTTCATGCAGGAAGTGCTGCCTTGCGCGACGGAGGCGACCCGGGCACTTGCGGGCGATTTGATCACTACGACGCTTGGCACTGTGGGCAAGCAATTCTCGGAGGCTCCGCGGAGCCCTGCCGAGATCGACGCCTATGCCGACGCCATGGCCGACATGTTTTGCGCCTACCTCGAACGGCTTCGGTCTGGCCGGGGCGGGGCATAACGTTCCCGGCTGCGCAACCTGGCTTGCTCCTTCTTCTCCCCTGCGGGGAGAAGGTGGCCCGAAGGGTCGGATGAGGGGGCTGCACGGGATGCCCTTCACGATTGCCCTTCGCTTACGCTCAGCGCATTCGCGGCTTTGCCGCTCAACCCCCTGCCGGCACCTTCTCCCGCCGGGGAGAAGAGGCATGCGGCGACGCCTCACCCTTCGGCAAGCGCATCCTCACATCTGTCGTGGGTTTCGATGGATGGATGTCGGGTCCTACCGCTCGTCCAGTTGCTTCGACAGTTCGGCAAAAAGCCTGTCGCAGTCGGTGTTCATCTGGACGAGATCGACGGCGACAGTGATGGCGTGGCGTCCTTCGATGCTGTCGATGTCGAGCTTCCTCTCGCAGCACCATTGCCGAACGGCATCGGTGACGATGGTAATTTCATCATCGTTGAGCGAGATGAGCGACAGGAGCATCTTCGTACCCTCCATGAAGCGGCAAGAGCACCTATAGTCTCTCAAGCGGTCGTGTCGATGATCCGATGGCGTTTACTCTACGCCCATTCCACAGCAATACCACGGCCATTTTGACACGGTTTGGTGACAGCCGAACGATCCCGACAGGCGGCCGTCAGAGCGGTACCTGCCAGGATTGCTTGATCTTCTGCATCGGGATTTCCGTCTTGATGTTGCGGACGCCTTCAATGCGGCCGAGGTGTTCCATCTGGAAGCGCCTAAGATATCGACCGGGCTCGTTTATTTCGCCAGCACGATATGCGTGGCGTGTTCGGTTGCGACATGCTCGGCGACGCGGAAGCCGAGGGCCGGGAGGTCGATGCCTGTGAACATTGCTTCGCCCTTGCCGAGGACGACGGGGGAGATGGCGAAATGCAGTTCGTCGATCAGGCCGGCCTGCAGATACTGACGGACGGTGCTGACGCCGCCGCCGATTTTCACATCCTTGCCGCCGGCCGCAGCCTTCGCCTTGTCAAGCGCTTCCTCGACGCCGCCGGTAATGAAGTGAAACGTCGTGCCGCCTTCCATGACGATGGGTTCGCGGGGATAATGCGTCAGGATATAGGTCGGCGCGTGATAGGGCGGGTTCGGTCCCCACCAGCCCTTCCAGGCATCATCCGGCCAATCGCCGCGGATAGGGCCGAACATGTTGCGTCCGAGAATGAAGGCGCCGAAATTCGCCATGCCGCGGGCCGCATAACCCTCGTCGACGCCTTCAGAACCGCCGTCCTTTCCGATCATCGCGCGGAAGGTGCGGGTACGGAAAAACCATTCGAACATCTCCGTTCCCCGCTTGCCCAGCGGATCGTTCATGCTTTGCTCCGGCCCGGCGCCGAAACCATCCACGGAAAGGGAAAATGCTGCGACACGCACCTTGGACATGCTGCTCTCCTCCATCTGATTGCGGATCGAAACTAGTTGCGTTGTCGCATAAGTGATCCTATATTGCAACCAGTTTTAAGGAGAGAATTCGTGGATATTGAACTGCGGTCGGGCTGCCCGATCAACCTGACGATGGAAGTGCTGGGCGATCGGTGGAGCCTCATCATCATCAGGGACATCATGTTCGGCAACCGCCGCCATTTCCGCGATCTCCTAACCCATTCGGAAGAGGGGATTGCCTCCAACATTCTGGCCGCCAGGCTGAAGCGTCTGCTCTCGCTCGGATTCATCAGCAAGCGGGACGACCCCAGCCACAGCCAGAAAGCGATCTACAGCCTGGCGGAGCCAGCGATCCAGCTCGTGCCCGTCTTTGCCATGATCGGCGCCTGGGGACGACGGCATCTGCCTGTGAGCGAGGAGTTGAGCATTCGCGCGCAGCTTCTCGAAGAAGGCGGGTCGCCGCTGTGGGGCGAGTTCATGGAGGATCTCCGGCAGATCCACATCGTCGATCCGATCGGTGGCGCCAACGGTACATGCACCTCACCCGTACTGGCCAAGCTGACGGCTGCGTTCCTCGAGGTCCGCGCGAGATCGTTGTCGCAGGCATCCTGAATATACAGGAAAGTAGTCGGCCCGATCAGCCGCCGGCACCCTGGTATTTGCCGGTGGCGTAGCGCCAGTGAACGATTGCTATCAACACCCAGATTGGACCGGCCACAAGGGATGCAAGCCCGGCCCAGTCCCCGAGGCTCGGGATGGGCTTGCCGAGCAGGGCGCCGACGGGGACAGAACTGGTGAGGGCCAGCGGGACCGCGGTGATGAGGATGGTCTGGATGCCGCCGGGGAAAATGTTGAGCGGGTAGCGCGTCAAATCCCAAAAGCCGAAGAAGATCGAGAACAGGTGGTTGGAGCGCACCCAGATCAGCGCCGTAGCGCCGATCATGGTAATGAGGGCAGCGGTCAGCAGCGTCGCGCTGATGAGCGCGGCAATAAGGAACGAGGCGGACCAGACCGACCAGACGAAGTCGACGGACAGAACGGCCCAGCCCATCAGCGCCACCGCGAGGATAACGTGGCCGGTATAGCCGATATTGAGGCCGGAAAAGACCAGATAGGCCCAAGGGCTGAAAGGCTTGACCAACAGTGTGTCGAAAGTGCCGAGCCGCACCAGTTCTTCGAGGTCGCGCAATTGCACGAAACTCATGGCAGCACCCAGCGAATAAGCTAGCAGTTGGAAACTAAAGAGCAGGGCAAGCTCCGGCCAGGTCCAGCCTCCGAGCGTGTCGAAGCGGGCGAGCAGGATGCCGATGGTGGCGAAGACGCTGCCATAGGAAAGGATCTGCGCAAGACGGTCGAGCCAGAAAGCGCCGCAATATTCCATCTGGGAGCGGACATGCATTCGGACCAGCAGCGGAAGGACGCGTAGGTGATGAATGAGCACGATCAACCTCCCTGCACGGTAATGCGGCCGGAGGCACAGCGCCACAGCCAGAGGACGCCGGTAAGGAACAACGCGGCCCAGGCAAGGCCCAGGCCGAAATGGAGCCAGACATCGGCCGTGGAAAGCCTGCCGAGATAGACCGCATTGGGATAATAGACCACCCAGGCGAAGGGCAGGTGGCGGGCAATCGTGGCCAGCGGTTCGGGGAAGAACCAGAACGGTATCAGCAGGCCCGAGAACAATTGCAGCAGGGCGCCCAGGATCCAGTCCAGCGAGAAACTTGTCATCAGCCAGAAGGCGACGAGGCCGAAGAGCGCCGACATCAGGAACAGCAGCGTAAAGGATAGCGCCCAGAAGGCGATGAACATCAGGCCATCGAATAGGCTTGCCGGCGGCAGCATGCCGTAAAACAACGCGGTGAAGGCGATGGTCGGAATGACCTGGGTCATCAGGCGATAGCCGAAGCTGCCGCATTCGTTGGCGAAGAGATAGAGCGGATAGGACAAGGGCTTGAGCAGCCAGACCGCGATATCGCCTGTCTTCAGCGACCGGCCGATCTCGCCGATGATCCTTTCAGGGCGGGTTGCGCCCAACACAGCGCCGCCGAGCAGGGCATAGGTCACCATCTGCTGCAGGGAAACGCCGTCGACCACGATTGCGCTGACGCCGGCATAGGCCGCCTGCCAGATGGCGACACGCGCGAAGACCTGCACGAGTTTGCCGAAGATATTGGCCCATACTTCGTTGCGGTAGGCGAGTTGCGAGTGGAAGGAACTGCGCGCGAAGGCGAAATAGGCGCTCATGATGCCCGGGCCTTGGCATTGCGGCCCTGGTAGAAGGTGCGGATGACCTCTTCGATGTCAGGTTCCTGCAGCGCCACATCCTTGAGATCGCGCCCGTTGCCGACCTCCGACAGGATCGCGACCAGCGAGATGTCTTCACGCTCGATGAGATAATTCTTGCGCAAACCCTCGTCGCTGACGAGGACCGCGGTGCGCAATGGCAGCGGTCCAGGGTCGCTGGCAAATTCGAGTGTCAGCCGCCGGGCCGAGCCCAATGCCGCGCGCAGGCTCTTCAACTCACCGTCGAAGATGAGCCTGCTATGATCGACCATAATCAGCCGTGGGCAGATGGTTTCGATGTCCTGCAGGTCATGGGTGGTGAGGATGATGGTGACGCCGCGCTCACGGTTGATCTCGGCGAGAAAACGCCGCACGGCATCCTTGGCGACCACATCAAGACCTATGGTCGGTTCGTCTAGAAAGAGGATATTGGGGTCGTGCAGCAGTGACATGACGATCTCGGCGCGCATGCGCTGGCCGAGGCTGAGCTGGCGCACTGCGCGGTCGAGAAAGGGCGTCAAGTCGAGCAATTCGCTGAAGCGCCGGAGATTATCCGCATAACGGGCGACGGGGATGTCGTAGATGCGCTGATGCAGGGTAAAACTGTCGACCAGCGGCAGGTCCCACCACAGCTGGCTGCGCTGGCCGAAAACGACGCCGATCTCGCGGGCATTGTCCATCCGCCGCAGATGTGGTGTCCGGTCGAGGACCGAGAGCGTGCCGTCGCTCGGCACCAGGATGCCGGTCATCATCTTGATCATCGTCGATTTGCCGGCGCCATTCGGGCCGAGATAGCCAACGGCTTCGCCCGCCGCGATGTCGAAACCGATGTCGGAAACGGCTAGAACTTCCGTATATTCGTTGGTCACCAACGTCTTCAGTGCGCCCAGCAGGCCCGGAAATCTCTTGTGCTGCCGGAAGCGTTTGCTGACGCCCCGCGCCTCGATCAAAGCCGTCATGTGTATTTCCTCGGGGATGATTCCAGCCGATTCGGCAGAGCATCCAGGCTAACGCGAGGCTCGGCCAGTTCAAGCAAAAGTCGCTTTTTGGGGCGTTACTCAATCGCGCCTAGGCTAGCCTTTTGCGTTGACAGCCATGATCAATCGATTCCTGTTGGGGTCATGAAGATTCTCGCAATATCCGGCAGCGCCCGGCGCAATTCCACCAATACCGCCATGCTGCAGGCTGTCCGCGCCGTTGCGCCAAGTGAGATCGAGGTTTCGATCTTCGACGGCGTCGGGCGGTTGCCGGTATTCTCGCCGGATCTCGAGGGAGAGCATCTGCCGGAGGTGGTGTGGGATTTCATCGATGCGATCGCCAAGAGCGACGGGGTGATCATTGCCAGCCCGGAATATGTTCGATCCATCCCCGGCGGCCTCAAGAATGCGATCGATTGGCTCGTGTCGAGAGATGAGATCGTCCATAAGCCGATCGCCCTGCTGCACGCATCGCATCGAGGCGACGACATGCTGGCCGGTCTTCGAAAGATCCTTGAGACCATCACCGACCGGTTCGCGGGCGATATCTTCCTCCAGCTTCCTCTGATGAAACTGGAACCGGCCGAAGTGTTCAGGACCGTCGAAACAGCGGAGAACCGCTCCAAGGTGCAAGCCTATCTTCAGGCGTTCTCGGCCCATTGGATGGCAGACACTAAGACCGCCTGAGATTCGCTCACTCTATCATCGGACATCCATCAGCAGGCCGTTCTCGAATGTCGTCTTTTCGTGAAGCGTGTGCAGAATGACGAGCGGGGCAGCGAGCAGCGCGGCAAGGATGAAGGCGGAGAGGAAGTGTCTTGTCAGGAGACGAAGGATAGGTCGGATCATTCTTGATCTCCAGCTGCTGCGGATATTCTTTGTGCTGGACCTCAACAATTGCGGCAGCATGACCGGCTGCCTTGCAAGCTCCGCAATGCTGCCGCAACCCTTGTGGCAGACAGAAGGGGTGAGCGAGACAATGGACGGGCGATGCGGATACTGCTGATAGAGGATGAGAGGGAGCTGGCCGAGGCGCTGTCGGCCGCACTCGGCAAACATGGGATCGTCACCGATCACACGATGCATCTGGCAGACGTCGTCGAGTTGACGCGGCAGAATGGCTACGATGCGATTCTGCTCGACCGGCGCCTGCCCGACGGAGAGGGGCTGACCTTCATTCCCGAGCTCAGGCGGACGGGCAAGGATACGCCGATCATCGTGCTGACGGCGCTGAACGAGCCGAGGCAGCGGATCGAAGGCCTCGACCTCGGGGCCGACGACTATCTCGGCAAGCCATTCCTGGTCGAGGAGTTGATGGCGCGGCTGAGGGCCGTGCTGCGGCGATCGCCTGAACTGGCCGAACTTAAGATCACGGCCGGGCGAATGGTGATCGACCCGCTGCATCTCAGCGTCACCGTCGATGCCGTGCCGCTCGATCTGCCCCGGCGCGAACTTCTGGTGCTGGCGGCACTCGCAAGGCGCAAAGAGAAGACGGTGCTGCGCTCGACGCTGGAGGCGGCGGTTTATAACTACGAGGAGGAAATCCAGTCGAATGCGCTCGACGCGCATATTTCACGGTTGCGCAAGCGGCTGATCGATGCCGGCGCGGGTGTTGCGATCCACAATATCCGCGGTGTCGGCTATCTCATGAAGGAAGAGTGATGGCCAAGGCGCAATCCGCCAATCCGTCGCTTTGGTGGCGGCTCAGCTGGCAGCTGAGTATCGTCTTCGTTGCTGTGGTGGCGGCTGTCATCGTCGGGCTCTGCGTCTACGGCGCGATGATCCTCTCGCCCAATGTGGGCACGGAGGATGAGCTTACCACGGTGCTCGACGAAGCGTTGGGGCGGGAGACTGACGGCAGGCTCGTGATTACCGACAGCCCGCGTCTGAGGTCGTTCAAGGCGGAAGCCGAAGGACTCTGGTTCATCGTCGCGGACCAGGATGGGCGGACGGTCTCATACGGCGCGATCCCCCAGGCTTATCGCGGACTTGCCGACTATATCCGTCTCATCAAGGAGGGTGACATTCGTGGCGCCAGGGAGACGGACGAGAGCGCGGCGATCGACGCGATCGAAACGCGGCTCGGCACCTTCAGGGTGATGTATGGTGGAGACCCGAGCAGGAGCTCGACCTTCCTGACCATGCTGATTGAGACCTATCCCATCTACATACCGCTGCTTGCGGTCTCCCTGCCGGCTGTCTTCTTCGCCGTGCCGCGGATCGTCGGACGCGCGCTCCGGGGGATCAGCGACTTGGCGCGCGAGGCGGCTGAGATCGAGCCGCGCCGGCATGGCGCGCGCCTTCCCGTGGACGGCATTCCCCGGGAAGTGGCGCCGCTGGTGAACGCCTTCAACGGCACGCTGGAGCGGCTCGAGAGCGAATTCCGGAAACGCCAGCGATTTCTGATGGACGCGGCGCATGAGCTTCGGACCCCTATCGCCATCATGCAGACGCGGATCGATGGCATGCCCGACGGGCGCGAGCGGCAGCGGCTGCTCGACGACGTGGCGCGGCTTGGGCAGGCGGCCGAGCAGTTGCTCGATTTCGAGCGCAACGATCAGGCGACTGACCTCGACGAACCCGTCGATCTCGTCGAGATCGCCCGAATGACGGTTGCCGATCTCGCGCCGCTGGCGATTGCCGCCGGCTATCAGATTTCGTTTCAGAGCGAGGTCAAGAGCCTGAAACGCAAGGGCAGCCCTTCGGCGCTACCGAGGGCGGTGAGCAACCTTGTGCGCAACGCCATCGACCATGGCGGCAACAGCGGCATGATCACGGTTTCGGTGTCGCGCTCGCCTTCCGGCGGCGGCCGGATCACGGTCGCCGACGAAGGGCCTGGCATTCCGGCCGAACATCGGGAGCTGGTGTTCGAGCCGTTTTATCGCGTCACCCCGAAGAGCAGGGGCGCCGGTCTCGGCCTCAGCCTCGTCAAACAGGTCGCCGCAAATCATGGCGGCGAGGTCAGCATCGAGAGCAGCGCTGTCGGGACGCGGGTGGTGATCGAACTCGCATAGGTCAGGTTTGCTTGAGCAGCATACGCCCTGGTTCTGACCAGGAAGGCTCAGGGGAGCGATCTGTAATGTTGCGGCAATTGTCGACCGCCACTTTCGCCCGGCACTAGAGCGCCGCGCGTCCGACAAGACGCGCTAAGGACGCTCTAGCGTTTTGAACCTGCGCATAATCCTTTCCGAAAATCGATCTCGATTTTCGGGGTTATGCGCTATCGGCGACGGAGGCCAGACAGCGTGCGCAGCAATCCATTCCCATTTTCCTTCCCTGTGGCGTCGAGAGGCTTGGCCCTCGCTCTGCCGCTGGCGCTCGCCATGGCCGCGGCCGGGTGCAGCTCGGTGCCGCTAAAGGAGGCCGGCACGCTTTCTTCCTATGGTAATCTCGGCGCGCCGAAGGGCAAGCTGTCGAAATCGCGCGTCTATGTCGATGGGACGCGCCTTAGCCCGGCAAAGACGGTCAGCATCGTGCCGACGACTTTCGCTTTCAGCGCCGCGACCCGCGTCAAATCGAACGCCGACCGCGTGATGGTGGCGAACGCCCTGGACCGGGCGCTCTGCATTTCGCTCAGCGACAAATACCAGTTGGTCTCTGCCGGCCAGCCGGCGGATCTGACGATCCGCTCGGTCGTCACCGACATTGTGCCGACCAACAAGGCGATGGCTGGTGTTTCGACCGTCGTGACCGTCGGCACCGGTTTCGTACTGCCCGTCAGCGTGCCCCGGCTGCCGGCCGGCCTTGGCGGACTGGCGGTCGAGGCGGAGGCCGTCGACAGCGGTGGCGTGCAGCGGGCGGCAATCGTCTGGTCGCGCGGGGCAAACTCGCTGCAGAACAACCCCCGCGTTTCCGAAGTCGGCGATGCCTATAGCCTGGCTTCGAAATTCAGCAGCGAGTTTTCCCGCATGTTGATCAAAGGCAAGGAGCCGAAGGGAATGGATATCTCGCTGCCCTCAGGGCAGCGGATGAAATCCTGGCTCGGCGGCAAACCGAAATACGCCGCCTGCGACGCCTTCGGCCGGCCGCCCGGACTGATGGGCGCCGTGGCCGCCAAATACGGCGCGCCGCCGCAATGGACCGAGAAGAAGCCAAAACCGGCCGCGACCTATTGAGAGAATCCTGCGCCGGCGCCCGACAAGCCGACGCGATCAGCCCTCAGCCAGCCCCAGGCTGACGGGACGGACGGAGCAAAGGCGGGCAAGGCTTGTGCTCCGTCCGTCTGGAAATCCGTCGCGAACTTAGTCTTCGTTGCCCGACAGGGTTTCCAGATCCGGCGGCAGGACGACGCGGCCGGCGGGCTTCGCTTTTTCTCCAGGTGTCATCAATCACTCACGCCGGACGACACCACGGCGGAGCGTTGTCGGGAAGCGGGTCGAGGTTGTCTTGGGACATCTCCCGGCATCAAAAAAGCCCCGCATCTTCATGCGAGGCTTGCTCTGATGGATGGGCCGGATTAGCGGCACTGGCGGCGCGGGCCGTAGTTCGGCTGGTAGGTATTGTCATAGGCGCGGTATGACCGGTAGCGGCTATAGCAGTATTCCGCATGCGAAGAACCATAGGCACGTGCGCGCGGCTGCGAAGCGATGATGCCGCCGATGAGGGCGCCTGCCGCAAGGCCGCCGATGATGGCGCCGCTGTTGTCATGTCGGCGATACCGCCGATCGTAGCGGCGATCCCAGCCGTACCGGTCGTCACGGTCATAACGGCGGTCGCGGTAGCTGCGGCGGTCGCGGTCGCGATCGTTGTCACGGTCGCGATTGCGGTAGGATCTGCGGTTGTCTCCGTCGCGCGAGCAGACGATGGAGTATGGATTGCAAGCGACGGCCATGATTTTCGCATCGGTATTTTGAGGCGCCGGCTGCGTCAATAGCGTCGTGCTTGGCACGAAGACCGGGCCTGCCGAAGCTGGCATTCCGGAGAAGGCCGTCGCTATCGACAGCGCAATGACGGCAAATCTGTTCATTTTCACTCACCTTGGGTCAACGGATTTATTGAGGGGAAAACGCGGCGGAAGGGATTAAGTTTCATTTTGGGATGGAATGAGGCGGTGTATGTGCGTAGCTGCTAACGTATCGTGCTTTCAACACATCCAGGGAGAGGCAATAGGGGGCAAAACGATTTGCTGGACGGCGTCAGATGAACTTAGAGGGTGTCGCGGGTCGCGCTCCACCCGGGGTAGAGAAATACGCGAGAACGAATATTGAGACAATCGGTGTCGAAAGATCATTGCGCGAGACAATCGCCATTTTTGAGACTGCGAAGATTCTGAGAACAGTCTGGGAAGCCGAGCAGTGGGCTTTCGGCCATGAAAAAGCCCCGCAATCTTCATGCGAGGCTTGCCCTAATGGACGGGCCGGCTAGCGGCACTGGCGGCGCGGGCCGTAATTCGGCTGGTAGGTATTGTCATAGGCGCGGTATGACCGGTAGCGGCTATAGCAATACTCCGCATGCGAACCAGAACTATAGGCACGTGCGCGCGGCTGCGAAGCGATGATGCCACCGATGATGCGCCGGCCGCCAGGCCGCCGATGATGGCGCCGGTGTTGTCGTGGCGGCGGTACCGGCGATCGTAGCGGCGATCCCAGCCATAGCGGTCGTCGCGGTAATAGTTCCGGTCGCGATAGTTATGGCGGTTGCGATACCACCTGCGATTATTGCCGAACTGACCCGGGCAGTTCGTGAAGTTGTTGCAGCCAATGGTCATGATGCGCGCATCGGTGCTTTGAGACGTCGGCTGCGCCGATTGCACCGGGCTCGGCACGAAAGCCGGCCCTGCCGAGGCCGGCATTCCGGAGAAGGCCGTCGCTATCGACAGGGCAATGATGGCGAATCTGTTCATTTCACTCACCTTGGGTAAACGGATGTATCGAGGGGATAACGCAGGGGCAGGGAATAGGTTTCATTTTGGGATGGAATGAGGCGGTGTATGCGCGTGGGTGCTAACATAATAGGCCTGTGCACCACTACCGGAGGCAGGAACCGACCGGTCCTAAAACGCTGCACAGCTTCGCCACCGCCAATGGGCGGGAATGTCTGAGAAGATCGCACCGACGACGCGGCGCAGACGAACTTTACTCTTATCGACGCTCAATGTCGGACGGCTCGTTCGGGGCCCGGCATGTGCGTCGAAAGCGCGACAGCAATCTCTCTTGAAATCATAGAGCGGTTTCTGGTGTTCAATATTAAAACGGCGGTCAACCTCATGTGTAACGAAGTATTAACTTCGTTTGGTAACCAGATATTAAGACTTTCCTTGAGCTGTTTTGCTGTTTCTGTTTTCGTGCGCCGGAAAATACTCTGAGGTAAGGGGCTTTCACATGGCGCAACCGACGCAATACATCATCATGGAGCCGCTGGGTGGCATGACCGATCTCGACTCCATACGCATGAGGCTTGCCGAGGTCGGGCTGGCCCGCGAGGCGTTCTCCCTGGATTCGGATGCAGGCCGACTCAGGCTGACCTTCTGGGAGCCGGATCGAATTGAGGCATTGCGCATATTGGCGCGGCTGGATCATTCCAATCCATGATGATCGGGCACCCTCCGGGAAGAGAGAAACGTGACGTGCGCGATCGGCAGAGAATAATTTTGAAGGGGAGCAAAGACAAAATGACAACGATCAGTTTCCGACGTCCCAAGCCATCGGTGTGGAGCCGCGTGGTCGAAGCGCTTCGTGCGCTGTTTTTCGCTGGCGTATCCGGAGAATGGCATTGGCACGGCGATGTCATGCGTCGCCGGCTTTCCGACGGCACGATAGTGACCAGAGAGCCGACTCCGGGGGAGATTTACAACAGGGACAGAGGTCTGGCTTCGTAGGGCCTTCCCCGCGGCGCGCTTTTCACCCTGCCACCATCTCCCGCTACCATCGCCCTCTCATCGAGGGCACGATCACCAATGGCAGAACTGACGCCGAGGCAGCGCCTGTTTGTGGCGGAATATCTGAAGGATTTGAATGCGAAGCACGCGGCGGTGCGGACGGGGTATAGCGGAAAGTCGCGTGCCAATGGCAACCGCTTGATGGTGAATGAGGCTGTGCGGGCGGAGATTGAGAGAGCCTTAGCGCCACGTCTTGCCGAGACGGAGACTTCCGCCGAGTGCGTGCTTGTCGCCATTGCCGACATCGCGTTTGGTGATGTCCGTGACGTGTTCGATGACAAGAGGGCGCAGAAGGCGCCTTCGGAGTGGGATGAGCGGACGGCGGCAATCGTTGTGGGGCCGGAGATCGGCACCTCGGCCAGGGGCAAGGGGGAGGTGGTGCATGTGGCGAAGATCAAGCGGGCGGACCGGTTGCGGGCGCTGGAAAGGCGGTGTCGGACTCGCAGCTAGCTCGACGTCTCAAGCTATCAGGCTCACCTTCCGCCGGCCAGCAACCGAAGCTGGTTCTCGTCATGCACACCTTGGCGGTAAAGCTCGATGATGAGGGCGCCCAGACGATTGGCCTCCTTGCTTGATCGGTCGATCTTTAGCCCGCTACAGAGAGCTTCATGGACACGCCTGCACACATCGAGGTCCTCGGAGGCGAGCGGTTCGTCACGCGTGCTGAACAGCTTGTCTGACATCGCAATCTGCCCTTTTTGGATGCCGTGAATCGCTTTCGTGAAAAAAAGATAATTTCGCGATCTTTGCTCTGCAAGATGGGCGAAGGTCCGAAATTCAAAAACTATTCGGGGCCTCGCACGGCAAGACGCGGGCGAGGGCTTCAGGGCATGGATATGGGGCGATCCGTGTGTCTGCCTGATGGATAGATGAGTGTGCTACTTGGTTGCGGGGTCCTTGGCGCGTTGCTGCGACAGGCGCAGCTCTTTCAGCCGCTTGGTTTTTTCGAGGCGGGCCCGCTGCTCCGCCTCGATGGTTTCCTTGGCGGCGCGCTCGGTGTTTTCGAAACGATCCTGCCGGTAAGCCTTTGATGAGGGTTCACGTTCTCTTTTCATGGCCGCTAAACGCAAATCGGCGAAAACGGTTTCATGGGAAAATGAGTCTCTGGCCGTCAATCGATCGACGTGGCCAGAACGCCGGCGTGCAGGATGGCAAGCCATCGTGGCAACCGGGCGCCTGATCGGCGCCCGGCAACATCACGGATCAGCCTTTGATGAAGGCGAGGATGTCGGGGTTTATGATATCGGCATGGGTGGTGCACATGCCGTGCGGGAATTTCTCGTAGACCTTCAGCGTGGCATTCTGCAGCAGCTTGGCCGAGAGCGGGGCGGAGTCGGCGATCGGCACGATCTGGTCGTCATCGCCGTGCATGACGAAGGTCGGCACGGTGATGATCTTCAGGTCTTCGGTGAAGTCGGTTTCCGAAAAGGCCTTGATGCCGTCGTAATGCGCCTTGGCGCCGCCGATCATGCCCTGGCGCCACCAATTGTTGATGATCGGTTCCGACACTTTCGCGCCCGGCCGGTTGAAGCTGTAGAACGGACCGGCCGGCAGATCGCGATAGAATTGCGAGCGGTTGGCGGCGAGCTGCTTGCGCAGGTCGTCGAAGACTTCGATCGGCAGGCCGCCGGGATTGGCATCCGTTTTCACCATGAGGGGCGGCACGGCGCCGATGATCACAAGCTTGGCGACGCGGCCCTGCGGCTGGCCGTGGCGGGCGACATAATGGGTCGCTTCGCCGCCGCCGGTGGAATGGCCGACATGGACGGTGTTCCTGAGATCGAGATGCTCGACGACGGCTGCGGCATCGGCGGCGTAGTGATCCATGTCATGACCGTCGCCCACCTGGGTCGAGCGGCCATGGCCGCGCCGGTCGTGAGCAACGACGCGGTAGCCCTTCTCAAGGAAGAACAGCATTTGGGCGTCCCAGTCGTCGGAGCATAGCGGCCAGCCGTGATGGAACATGATCGGCTGGGCGCTCTTCGGCCCCCAATCCTTGTAGAAGATCTCGACGCCGTCCTTGGTTGTGACTGTGCTCATCTTTTGGCTCCGTTGTTGGGGTTGGTTTGGATTCATGCGGTCAGAAGTTTGCGTCGTTGCGGGTAGAGTTGGCGAGGCTATGAGCGCCGTTGCGCCGGAGGCTAGGGGCAAGAAGGCCGCGCTTGATCAACCGGCTCGGAATATGTTGATGTGCTTATTGAATGCCTCTTTCTATTCTGTTGATATGACAGAAGTTTGTATCTGTCCGCGAGATGGGGGTAGCACCTGGCCATTTCGCATGACGCGAGGGGCTGGGTGATCCTCGCTTGGCTCTTCGCGCTGTGAACATTTCTTTTAATCCACGGTATCTCGACTGTCGGCCCCTCAGGCTAGTTCATAGCGAAGGTGACTGTTTTTAGCGGCGAACGTCTGTAATGAGCCATTTTTTTATTATTCGTTCAATATATCCATCCGGGTAGTTCAATATATCTGTCCGGGGTAGGTGTGTTCCCGTTCTGCCACCGCATGCATGCCGCTGCCGGCGCTCACTTGAACACGGTTCATCGTCCAACCATCTAATCCTCATAGAACAGCGCCATGGCGGACCGTCGCAATCGCGACGGCTTCGCCGGCGACGGGACGGCCGTTATTGCCGCCTGAGGATCAAATCATGGGTTACATGGATAAGGACATAGCGCCTCAGAATGATGGGGCGCTGATCGATGCCTATTCGCAATCGATCGCAGCCGCAGTCGATATCGTCGGGCCGGCAGTCAGCCGGATCGAGAGGGTGGGAGGCCGGCAAGGGCACGGGTCGGGCTTCGCTATTTCGCCTGACGGTCTGATCATCACCAACAACCATGTCGTCGACGACGCCAAGGCCGTTCGCATCACCACGCCCGATGGCTTCGTCACCGAGGGTCGGGTGCTCGGCCGGGATGTGGATACCGATATCGCCCTCATTCGCGCCAATACAAGCACCGGCGCCTGGGCGAAGCTCGGAGACTCCCAGCGCCTGCGCAGGGGGCATATCGCAATCGCGATCGGAAACCCACTCGGCTTCGAATGGACTGTTACCGCCGGTATCGTCTCGGCGCTCGGCCGGTCGATGCGGGCTGCCAGCGGCCGGCCGATGGAGGATGTCATCCAGACCGATGCGGCGCTCAATCCCGGCAACTCGGGCGGGCCGCTGGTGTCTTCGGGCGGGGAGGTGATTGGCGTCAACACCGCCGTCATCCAGGGGGCGCAGAGCATCGCCTTTGCAGTGGCGTCGAATACGGCCAACTTCGTGGTTTCGGAGATTCTTTGCTATGGCCAGGTCAGGCGCGCCTTCATCGGCATAGCAGGCGATACGATCGTGCTGCCGCGCCGGGTGGCGCTTGCGGCGGGCACGGTGCAGACGACCTCCGTTCGCATCCGGCGCGTCGAGCCGGAGGGGCCGGCGGCAAAGGGAGGGCTGCAGGAGGGCGATTATATCCTCGCCATCGACGGCAGCCCGGTCGGCGGCGTCGATGATATCGCCCGATTGATGGATGGCAGCCGGATCGGCAGGGAGACGGAGATCCTGGTGTTCTCAGTGGCGGGCCGGGTCGAGAAGAAGATCTTGCTGCCGATGGCCCGGTCCTGACGCTTCACCTCAGCGCCATGACGAGGCATCACCTCACGTCAGGCGCTGACCGCTTCCTGCTCCGTCCCCGAAAAATCCACCGCCGCAAAGGCTGCCGCCAGCACCTCCGGCCCGGCGCCGGTTTTTGCCGCATCGGTCGAGAGGATCTGACGGTAGCGCCTTGCGCCGGGCAGGCCGGTGAAGAGGCCGACCATGTGGCGCGCCACATGCTGCAGCCGGCCGCCGCTGGCGATGTGGCGTTCGGCATAGGTCATCATCCGGTCACGCAACGCCTCCCAGTCCGGCGCGCTCGCCGGCGCGCCGAAGAAGCGCTGGTCGATGTCGGCAAGGATCGCGGCATTCTGATAGGCGGCGCGGCCAAGCATAACGCCGTCGACATGGGCAAGGTGGGTTGCCGCCTCGTCGAGCGTGCGGATGCCGCCATTGATGCCGATGAAGACATCGGGCCAGCGTTGTTTCATCCGATAGACGATCTCGTAGTCGAGCGGCGGGATCTCGCGGTTCTCTTTGGGGCTCAGGCCCTTCAACCATGCCTTGCGGGCATGGATCCAGATCGCGTCGGCGCCGGCATCGAGAACGCGGCTGATCAGCTCGGGCAGCGCCCGTTCCGGCTCCTGCTCGTCGACGCCGATCCGGCATTTCACCGTCACCGGCGCGGTCGCGACTGCCTTCATCGCAGCGACGCATGCGGCCACCGTCTCCGGCGTCAGCATCAGGCAGGCGCCGAAGGTGCCGGACTGCACGCGGTCGGAAGGGCAGCCGACATTGAGGTTGATCTCATCGTAACCGTAGGGCTCGGCGATCTTCACCGCCTCGGCAAGCTTTGCCGGGTCCGATCCGCCGAGCTGCAGCGCCAGCGGATGCTCGGCAGCGTCATGGCCGAGCAGCCGATCGCGTGGGCCATGGATGATCGCATCCGCCACCACCATCTCGGTATAGAGCAGCGCCTCGCGACTGATCTGCCGGTGGAAATAACGGCAATGCCGATCCGTCCAATCGATCATCGGGGCGACCGCAAAAATCGGCCTCTTCTGCGTCATCGACGTTCCATTGTTCCTTGTTACCGGGGGCCGCAGCGCGGCGCCGTCACCCCGCATGGGGCGGGCATCCATAAAGCGCGCATATAACACTTGCCAATGCGATCGACAAATGACAGCCGCACCACAAACAGAAACGGCGCCCCTTGCGGAGCGCCGTTCATGCCGCCGAAGCGATGTCTAACTTACGAAGCCGAGATGTTGACAGCCTTCGGGCCCTTGCCCATGCGGTCCGGCTCGGTGTCGAAGGTAACCTGCTGGCCTTCGCGCAGCGACTGGATGCCAGAAGCCTGCAGCGCAGAGATATGGACAAAAACGTCCTTTGCGCCGCCGTCCGGCGTGATGAAACCAAAACCCTTGTCCTGGTTGAAGAATTTTACGGTGCCCTTGGTGGCCATTGGGATCGTCCTTTTCCCTTAGTCTGTGTAGTATCCGCGCCCCCGAGAGGAAGCGGACGGCTTTAGCTTTCGCCCCGATCGATTGGGACGAAGGGTCAGTCGGAGAAGTCACGTACGGGGAAAGAACGTCTACGTAGGCGGGTAGTCCCGCGCCGCCTTCCAAACGGAAGGGATTACCACATCAGTCCAGTCACCGGCATGCAAATGCCCGAGTAAGTCAATTCGTGCCAGCATTTCGGGCAAAAAGCAAGCGAGATTATTGTGCCATGCCCGCATCAATGTCGGGAAATGCCGAAGATTCAGATACTTGACGATGGGTTAACGGATTCTTGCACGGCTGTCCCATATCGGGATTCCGTGCCGAAACGGGATGACGGGCGGATTCGATAGCCGGGCAGGGATTTCGTGGGGCGGTCGGGGTGGCGGGCACATCGATCAGCCCTCAAGGTGAAGAGGATCGCAGAGTCTGCTCTCCAGTGTTCCTCGCGCCGTCTTTGCTCCGCCCTCATCCTGAGGTGCGTAGCCCGCAGGGCGAAGCCTCGAAGGACGGGGGCGGCCACCGGCGCCATTGCCTTCGATTCTGCATAGGGGCTTTGTGGAATGCAGGTGGGAGGAGTTTCCACGCCCGCCTCGAGGTTCGAGACGGCCCCTTGGGCCTCCTCACCATGAGGGCTCTCTTTGGCGCCTGCGGCTTTTATTCTACAGCTAGTGCAATTGTCCGCTCCATCCTCGTCGTAGGCGAGCCCCCCAAAGGCTTCCCACCTACTGCGCATCCCCCAGCAACCCGCTCAAGCTCCACGGATTATCACCCTGCTGGTTGGCGATATCGTCGACCTTCCAGCCGCCGTGTTCGCGCACCAGAGTATAGAAGAGCGTCACCTCTTCGCCGTTTTCAAACTGCACCTCCACCTCGGCCTTGTCATCCAGCAGGATCGGTTGGCCGATCCTGACGTCGCTCGCGGCGCCGTCCTGGCCTGCGATGACGGGATCGAAGTCGATCGCGCCGACATCGCCTTCCGGCGTGTTGTCGAGATCGGTCTGGAGAATCTTGTTCAGGTGGTCGGAGAAGAAGGTCGAATAAGGCGAGGGCGCCTCGGCGTCGCTGTTATCGGTGTCGTAGCTATAGAGCGCCTTGAGCAGCGCCTTCGGCGTCTTGTAGGTCTGCGCCGATGCCGGCAAGGCTGCGACCGCCGACACGGCGAGGGCGAGAATGAATGTGGGCAGGCGCATGCGGGCTCTCCTCGATGAGCGGTGAATCATAGCGGAGTCGGGCGCTGAGGTGGAGCGGCATTTTAGGGGCGGGTTGTCAGGATCTGTCGTGGTCATCGGCCCCGTTCGAATGACCACGCCCCACGCTTGTTTGTGACAGGCGCCCGGGCGAGACTTCCAAATCAAGCTGGGGAGGGTGAGATGAAATGCATCGTCGGATTCTTCATGACCAAGCCTGGAAAGCGCCATGCCTATCTGGCCGCGGCGCAGAACCATCTCGAACAGAGCCGGCTCGACCCGGATTGTCTCTATATCGAGCTGGTGCCGATGCCCGAGCATCCCGACAAGATTCTGTTGGCAGAGGCCTTCACCAGCGAGGAAGCGCATCGCCGGCACGAGGATACGGACCACATGCGCGAGCTATGGGCCGTCGGCCCGACGCTGCTGTCGCATGTCGTTATCGACAATGTGATTTCCGCTCAGGTGGAGCATATCGACGAGCGGTTTGACTGATGCGTGCCTGATTTCGCGCGGCCACCCATCGGTGGGGCTTGCACGACTGCAAGTCCCACCTCGGTGCCCGGCAATTCTGTTGCGGCTAGATCAATGCCTCATGCGACAGCGCAAACGACGGCTCGAAGACGTCCTTTACTGCCACCGTGAAATCGTGGCTCGTGACGTTTCCGACCGCGTCATAGGCTTCGGCGGTGAAGGTCAGGCTGTGGGTGCTTTCGTAGTCGATCGCAGCCTTGGTCTGGATCTTGTTGCCGACGAGCTTGAAGATGCCGTCGGCATCGTCCGTCAGCCGCCATTTCACTGTGTCGCCTTCCGGATCCTTCGCCGTGAGCAGGCCGACGGAGGTGCCGATCGCGACATTCTCGGAGATCGAGCTGCGCGAGAAGGCGAGATTGGTCGGCGCCTTGTTGACGGGGGCCTCGTTGACGTCGAGCACGTTGATGGTGATGTCCTTTTCGACCGTGACCTTGCCATCCGAAACAGCGACCTTGATCGTGTGTGACTTGGCGGTCTCGTAGTCCAGCGCCTTCGAGGTGACGATGCGGTTGCCATTGATCCGGAAGTGGTCGTTGGCTCCGTCGATCAGCGTATAGGTGAGCGCGTCGCCATCGGCGTCCTTGGCGCTGAGCAGGCCGACCGTGGTCCAGATCGGTGTGCTCTCCAACAGGGAAGTTTTCGAGAGCTGTATATTGGTGGGCGCGCTGTTGCTGCCGTCGGGCGTGAACTTTCCCTTGGCGAAATCGTAGACGCCGTCGGCAAAACGGGCGAATTCAACATCGGTCAGCGTATCCTTGCCCTCCAGGGCGCTCGTCAGGATGTGGCTGCCATTGTTCAATGCGAAGGTGTATTTGGCGAAATTGCCTGAGAAGACCGCCGTATCGATGCCCGCACCGCCCAAAAGCACGTCGTTGCCGGCGCCGCCTTCGAACCTGTCATTGCCGCCGGTTCCGAAGAAATAGTCGTCGCCGCCGCCGGTCTTGACGTCGATGCCGAAGGCGGTGCCGAAGATGTCTACGTGGCGGCTGGCCAGTTCGTCGGAGAGGTCGGCATGGGCGCTGTCCGTCAACGTCAGTGCGAGGACATCGTTCTCATAGCCCGGCATTTCGTATTTGACGATCTTGTCGAAGCTTTCGAACTGGGCGGCCGAAGCAAGAACCTCGGCTCCCGCCGTTTCAAGAATTTCGACGTTCTTGATCGTCAGGCCGGCAAGCCCGATGAATTCCATGCTGGGGCCCAAGGTCGGCTCGATGACGCGCAGCGTATCCGTGCCGGCGCCGCCGTCGATCACTCCGGAAATCGCGGAAGAGTGTGTCCGCAAGGTGATCGCATCGTTGCCTTCGCCGGCGTCGATATCGAAGGTCTCGGGAGTGGTGGAAACATTGTCGCCGTCGAAGATTGCGTCGTTGCCCGCACCGCCGGTCAGCTTGTCATTGCCGCCATTGCCAGAGATCGTGTCGTTGCCGGTGCCGCCGTCCAAAATGTCATTGCCAGCGGCACCGTGTAGATAGTCGTTGCCGCCGCCGGTCTTGACGTCGATACTGGAGTCCGTGCCGCCGATGGTGACCGAATTGTTTGCCAGTTCGTCGGAAAGATCGAGATGGCTGCCGTCCGTCAATCTCAGGGAGATGGGAAACTGATCGGTCGGACCGGTCGAGCTGATGATCTTGTCGAAGCTTTCGAACTGAGCGGACGATCCTTTAGTCTCGATCGCCGACGCGCTGAGGATTTCAAAGTTCTTAATCGTCAGGCCCGTCATATCATTGGCTTTTAGCGTGTCGATGCCGGAGCCGCCATCGACTGTTCCGGACATCTGATGACCGAAGAGGCCCTTGACCAGGGTCACGCCGTCGTCGCCAGTGCCAGCATCGATATTGAAGACCTCAGCGACGTTAGCAAAACTATCGCCATCGCTGATCGAGTCGTTACCCGCACCGCCCCTGATGACGTCATTGCCGAGACGGCCGGAGAGCCCGTCATTCCCGTCTCCGCCATCTAAAGTGTCATTGCCAGCGGTACCGCCCAAGAGGTCGTCGCCGCTACCCGTCGTCACGTCCATGCTGGAGCCGCTGCCGACGATTTGGACCTTACGGCTTCCCAACTCGTCGGAAAGATCGAGATGGGCGCCGTCCGTCACTTGCATGAGGATGATATTGGCCGGATTGTCCGTGTTTGTGATCTTGTCGAAGCTTTCGAACTGCGCCGCCGAGCCAATCGCCCATGTTCCCGTATCAAGGATTTCGAAGTTCTTGATCGTCAGGCCCGTCAGAAGACCGGCCTGCAGTTTGTCAGTGCCGGCACCGCCATCGACCGTTCCGGAATCGGCGATGCTGTCATAGTTCTGCAAGATCACGGTGTCATTGCCATCGCCGGCATCAATGTCGAAGGCTTCGGAGCCAATGCCACTGAAAAATTGGCCATCCATAATCTTGTCGTTGCCGGCGCCGCCCCTGATGACGTCGTTTCCGTAGCCGCCATCGATGGTGTCGTTGCCAGCTCCGCCGGTCAACCGGTCATTTCCTGCATTGCCGTCGATGACGTCGTCACCGGCGCCTCCATCCAGGATGTCATTTCCGCTGAGCCCGATGAGATGGTCCCGGGTGCCGCCGGTGGTGACGTCGATACTGGTAGTGTCCTTGTCAGGAGAGATGTAGACCACGCTGGGCCCGATCTCCTGCGAGAGATCGACATGGGCGTCGTCCGTCAACCGCAAGGTGATCGTAGGAGTGAAGCCGGGACCGAGGTTGGGGGTGATAATCTTCTCGAAGCTTTCGAACTGCGCGGACGATCCGGTAACTTCCAATCCTTGCGTGTCAAGGATTTCGAAGCTTTTGAGCGTCAGGCCGGTCAAATTGGTGGCTTGCAGCGTGTCGACACCGGGACCGCCATCGACTTTGCCCGAGGGTGTACTGCCAGGCACCTGTGACAACAACACGGTGTCCTTGCCTTCACCGGCATCGATATTGAAGACGCCGGTCGTAGAACCTTCATCGACAATCAAATCGTCGCCGGCACCACCCTTGATGACGTCATCGCCGGCGCCGCCGAAGAGCTTGTCGTTGCCGTCGCCGCCGGTCAGCGTGTCTGCACCGTCACCACCCGAGATGGTGTCATTGCCTGCGCCCGTCGTGATCGTGTTGTCACCGCTAGAGCCCGTCACGCTCGCGGAAACCGCGCCCAGTTCGTCAGCCAGATCTGCCACGCTGGAATCGGAGACGACCAGAGTGACGGCGGCGAGGGGAGTGGCTTCGGAGTGGCGGATAAGGTCGTATGCTTCGAACTCAGCGCCGGTCCTGGTAAGCGTCGTGCCGTTCGTGTCCAGAATATTCAAGGCCATGTTAAACTTTCCAGATGCGTTGGATTCTGCAAGAACGGATTGTGTCTTTTCTGCCGTTCCGGGTGGAGAAGGTCAGTGTCGGAGGCGGCAGCCACTTTCTTTGGAAAGCGGCGACCGCAGGTTGGAACTCGGGGCAGTAGCAGCGCCGGGTGTCCGTTTAAGCAGCTACGCGGGCCTCCTGCCCTTGTCGCGGGACGCATTTCTGCGTCCCGCGACAAGGTCGTTGCTAGATAAGCGCGTCGTGCAGCAGGCTCGAAATCGACGGCTCGAAGACGTCCTTCACGGCCACCGTGAAGTCATGGCTGGTGGCGTTTCCGGCCGCGTCATAGGCTTCGGCGGTGAAGGTCAGGCTATGGGTGCTTTCGTAGTCGATTGCAGCCTTCGTCTGGATCTTGTTGCCGACGAGCTTGAAGATGCCGTTGGCATCATCCGTCAGCCGCCACTTCACCATGCCGCCTTCCGGATCGCGCGCCGAGAGAAGGCCGACCGAGGTGCCGATCGCGATATTCTCGGAGATCGAGTTGCGTGAGAAGGCGAGATTGGTCGGCGCCTTGTTGACGGGGGCCTCGTTGACGTCGAGGACGCTGATCGTAATGTCCTTCTCGACGGTGACCTTGCCGTCGGAAACGGCAACCTTGATGGTGTGCGACTTGTCGGTCTCGTAATCCAGAGCCTTCGAGGTGACGATGCGGTCGCCCTTTATCCGGAAGTGATCGTTCGCGCCGTCGAGCAGCGTATAGGTGAGCGCGTCGCCATCTGCGTCCTTGGCGCTGAGCAGACCGACCGTGGTCCAGATCGGCGTGTCCTCGGAGAGGGCGGTTTTCGAGAGCTGGATGTTGGTCGGCGCGGCGTTGTCGGGCTTGAAGGTTTCCGCAGCGAAATCGTAGACGCCGTCAGCAAAACGGGCGAATTCGACCTCTGTCAGCGTATCCTTGCCCTCGAAAGCACTTGTCAGGATGTGGCTGCCATTGTTCAACGCTAAGGAATAATCGGCAAAATTGCCGATGAGGATCGCGGTGTCGCTGCCAGCGCCGCCGTAGATCGTGTCGTCGCCGGCATTACCTTCGAATGTGTCGTCGCCGGCATTACCTGCGAATGTGTCGTTGCCAGCGGTTCCATAGAAGTGGTCACGGCCGCTACCGGTCTCGACGTCGATGCCAAAAGCGCCACCATATATATAGGTCGGACGGTTTGCGAGCTCGTCGGCGAGATCGGCATGGCTGCTATCCGTTAATACCAGGGACACGACCTCATTCTCGTAGCCCGGCTCGTCATATATGACGATCTTGTCAAAACTCTCGAACTGTGCGGCTGAACCGACCACAGCGATGCGTTGTGTTTCCAGAGTTTCAAAGTTTCGGATTGTCAGGCCTTCAAAATTAAAGGCTTGCAACGTATCGACACCGTCGCCGCCATCCACTGTTCCTGAAGCCCCCACGCTGAAGGCGTTCTCCAGGCTAACAAGATCTCTGCCGTCGCCTGCATCGATATCGAAGATTTCCCCATCGATGTAAAAAGCGCTGTCGAGGATTCTATCGTCGCCCGCTCCGCCCTTAATCACGTCATTGCCGATATCACCGTAAATTTGGTCGTCGCCTTCGCCTCCAACCAGCATGTCGTTCCCAGCATAACCATAGATCATGTCGTTCCCGGCTCTGCCGTCGAAAGTGTCGTTGCCGTCGGTACCAGACAGTTGGTCGTCGCCGCTACCTGTTGTGACATCGATGCCGAAGGCGCTGCCGCTGATGGACACGGCGAGGCTCGCCAACTCATCGGAGAGGTCGGCATGCGCGCTGTCCGCCAACGTCAGCGAGCGGTGAATGATCTTATCGAAGCTTTCGAACTGCGCTGCCGACCCGACGATGTCCGGCCCTGCACCAAGAATTTCGAAGTTTCGGATCGTCAGGCCGATCAGATTGGTGGCTTCCAGCGTATCGGTGCCGGCGCCTCCATCGACTATTCCTGAATCTTCGAGAAGGTTCGAGCTCTGCAGGTACACCGCGTCATCGCCGTCGCCTGCATCTATGTCGAAGACTTCAGCGTTGGCGGAATCATAGATTGAATCGTTGCCGACGCCTCCTCTGATGACATCGCTGCCAGCGTCGCCTAAGAGGTGGTCGTCGCCGTCTCCTCCAATCAGCACATCATTTCCGAAATCGCCACTAAGCCAGTCATTGCCAGCGCTGCCGTCGAAAGTGTCGTTGCCGTTGGTGCCAGCTAACAGGTCGTCTCCGCCGCCGGTTTTGACGTCGATGCCGGAGGCGGTCCCACCGATCCTCACAGACCGGTTTACCAGTTCATCGGAGAGATCGGCATGCGCACTGTCCGTCAACGTTAGCTCGACGCCGGCGCTCTCCGTGCCATCCAGATAGACGATCTTGTCGAAGCCTTCGAATTGCGCGGCCGTGCCGGTAACGGTTGCACCCGTCGTTTCAAGTGTCTCGACATTCTTTATCGTCAGACCGCTAAGCTTGTAAGCTCGCAGTACGTCAGTGCCGGCACCGCCATCGATTGATCCAGAATAAACGGCGGGACCACCTTGCAAATTCACTTTATCGTTGCCATCGCCTGCATCGATATCGAAGTCCTCTGTCGTAATGCTATAACCATCATTGTCAGTGATCGTATCGTCACCCGCTCCGCCGCGGATGATATCGTTTCCAGTGCCGCCGGAGATCTGGTCGTTGCCTTCACCACCGGTCAACAGGTCATTTCCCGCTCCGCCTTTGATGGTGTCGCTGCCGGCGCCCCCGTTCAGCGTGTCCGCGCCGTCGCCGCCTATGATGGTGTCGTTGCCGGCGCCTGTCTTGATCGTGTTGTCGCCGCTCGACCCGGTCACGTTGGCCGAGACAGAGCCCAACTCGTCGGCCAGATCGGCCACGGAGGAATCGGAGACGGTGAGAGAGACAGGTGCGGCGGGGCTGGCTCCAGAGTCGCGGATAACATCGTAAGCTTCGAACTCAGCGCCGGTCTTGGTAACTGTGGCGCCGTTCGTGTCCAGAATATTCAAGGCCATATATATATCTTTCCCCAAAAGATGCTTTGTACTCGGCAATATGAGACATCCCCGAAAGAACTGTTTTATTGCTCGGCGGACGACAACCCCTCGGGGATCTATGCCAATCCCCGATTAAGTTTTCAATGCAAAATTGTGTCTTTTCATTGCTTTTTTAATGAAAAACTAAGGATGAAATACTGGGGAAACGAATTTTAATTTGAGAACTCAAAGTCATACTTTGGTTTCGTAAATAGTATTATCTTTCATGTTCGGGTGGGAAGCTCTCGCGAAAATTGTGTTTTCAGCAGGATCTTCGTTGGCGCTACGTCGCGCGGAGCATTCGCGTCACTATCGCAGGTTGCTGTTGGCTTCGACTTGTTCAGGCTTCCCGCGCGGGAGACCTCACACGAGCTTGATGAGGCCTGCCTTCGTCGGCCTGAAACCGCAGGCGCGGTAGAAGCCGGTCAGGTGTGGCTCGAAATCGACATGCAGCCATTCGGCGCCGCGCTCACGGGCGAGGCTCGTCGCTTGCCGAACCATGCGCGTCGCGATGCCTTGCCTTCGCATGTCGGGATGGACCGATGTATCGAGGATGAAGGCGTGGATGCCGCCATCCCATGCGACGTTGACGAAGCCGATGAGCTGGTTGTCGTGGTAGGCGCCGATATGGGCGAGGCTGCGGGACAAGATCGAGGAGAAGTCGCGCGGGGCAGGGGTGCCCCACGCGGCGGACCAGAGGGCGTCGAGTTCGGCGGCGGAGGGGAAGGGGTCGATGCGGAGTTCTGGCATTGGTCCCTGTCCCACAAAACCATTCTGAAACTGCGAGAGTGTTTCGCGCCTTCTTGAGCCTCGGGCTTGGCCGATAGTTGGCGCTCGTCAAGCTCCGTCAAGCTGAGCAGTCTAAAATCCCAATTCCGCGATCTCAGGGTTAGTCTCTAGGAGATCAAGGTGAGGAGATAATTCACCTAGCTTGCGCTTAATGTCTTTTACCGTTTTCTTATTAATCCAATCGTTTTTGAGAAATTCCTGCAAATAATACAATATAATTTTGGCGCATATGTATGTTCCGGAAATCTCATCGTCATTTACGTCTGTAATTACAAACCTCAAATCACTTTTTCTCATTGCCGTAATAATACGGTCAGAGGCGTCTCTGTGAACAAAATTAGACAAAGCTCTGTAAATATATTCGTAGAGGAAAATATCTTTTGGATCTCCAGTCTGTTTTGCCAATGACCTGTACGTATAAGCAATATCAATAAGTTGTCCTTGTTCGGAAATGACTTTGCTGTAGTCTGTCTTCCCGTTGGGGCGGGTTGCATACCCCAACAGACCTCGCGATGCGAGCGCTTCATATAAAACAACTTTATTATCAAGGCTTTCCAGCCGCAGAGACTTTATTCTAAGATAATGTTCAACAATTGCGCGCGAAATTATAAGGCATTCGTCACGGTACAGATCATTGATCGTTTCTGCAATAAATTCAATCGACTGGAGTGCGGATCTGAAGCTCGAAAGAATGTAGATCTTCCTATCAAATTCATTCTCAATTTTTATTGAATTTATTGTGTAATTTACAGACAGGTTACATACTATAGATATCTCACTCAAAATTTTCTTTATTCTTAAAAAGGAATAATACTGTGTGAATCGAGGTACGTGAATATATAGAAAGGATCGCTGTTGTCTTCCTTTAGCTGAAAATACTCCTTAACTGCGCTCCGGAACTCTTCTCTCTCTGCGCGAGACGTTGCTGGGGAGTCGCTCGCAATGATGAGCCCGGTTTTTTCGTAAGCGAAAATGAGTTCTTCAGGTACTTTTGCGGCTCTCATTACTTTTTTAGTGCGTTTTAATATTGTGTTTTCTTTTAGTTCAGCCCTATTCCAGAACACTGGGTCGGATTTATATGGACTGCGACCAAATATATTTTTGAATTCCTTACGACTCTCTTCAAGCTGATTAACGAGTTCCTGGGGTATTGCAACCTCCGCAACAACATCCCCATTGTCGAACTCAAAGTATTTCTTTGTTGTCTTCTTGTGGCAATATTTATATTTTATTCCCGATCCGCATGGACAAAGTTCCTTTTCCCCAATCTCACGTTTTTTGCTTCTGATCTTGGCGGGCACGTTGTGTAGCCTGTTTCAATTGGGGGTTAGTTTCCGGGCATAAGGCGCCTGTTGTTCAATCGACGTCGATCAAAAGCTGGTCTTACCAATCACCGCCCCGGCCGCCCGGTCTTCCCCTTCGTCCGCCCCTTGCGCTTCTGCTCGCCCGGGTCCTCATAGCTCCCCACGCCCGTCTTCCCGCGCACGACCGGCCGCACGTCGTCGCGTTCCGGCTGCGCGTCAAGCAACGGTGAAAACCGCTTCGTGCTCTTGGCGACCTCCGGCTTTTCAGGCACCTGTCCGATGACCGGCTTTTCCGTTCGGCCGACCGTCATTTCATCGAGGTCGTTCTTGCGGAAGAGGGTCTTCTTCGTGGGGTCGGCGATGTCGCGGCCCATCTCATCCAGAGCGGGTTTGCGGAAGAGAGGGGTGGTGGTGTCGGTGCCTGGGCCCATGTCGTCGAGGCTGGGTCTTGAGAAGTAGGAGGGGGTGGCCGCCTCATCCGCCTTGCCGGGAACCTTCTCGCCGGCTGGGAGAAGGGACTCGCGGGTCGCTTTGGCGTTCCGTCTGACGCCTTCCATCGCCTTCGACTCCTCGCGCGCCATGGGATCGTCCATAATCGCCAGCTCGGCAGCCTTGAGGCGTTTGATCTCGTCGCGGAGGCGGGCGGCTTTTTCGAAGTCGAGGTCGGCGGCGGCGTCGCGCATGCTCTTTTCGAGCGCGTTGAGATGGGTCTGCAGGTTGTTGCCGACGAGGTTGCCGCCATCGGCGAAGCCCTTGCCCGAGGCGCCCGAGATATCGGCGCGGACGTGGTCGCGTTCGTAGACGCTGTCGAGGATGTCGTTGATCCTGGCCTTGACCGATTCCGGCGTGATCCCGTGTTCCTGGTTATAGACCATCTGCTTTTCGCGGCGGCGGCTGGTTTCCTCCATCGCTCGCTTCATCGAGCCGGTGACCTGGTCGGCATAGAGGATGACCTTGCCATCGACGTTACGCGCGGCGCGGCCGATCGTCTGGATCAGCGAGGTCTCCGAGCGCAGGAAGCCTTCCTTGTCGGCGTCGAGGATGGCGACGAAGCCGCATTCGGGAATGTCGAGGCCTTCGCGCAAAAGGTTGATGCCGACGAGTACGTCGAAGGCGCCGAGGCGGAGATCGCGGAGGATCTCGATACGCTCAAGCGTGTCGATGTCGGAGTGCATGTAGCGCACGCGCACGCCCTGCTCATGCAGATATTCGGTCAGGTCCTCGGCCATGCGCTTGGTCAGCACGGTGCAGAGGGTACGGTAGCCCTTGGCCGCCGTCTCGCGGATCTCGCCGAGCACGTCGTCCACCTGGCTGCGGGCCGAGCGGACCTCGACCGGCGGGTCAATCAGGCCGGTCGGGCGGATCACCTGTTCGGCGAAGACGCCGCCGGACTGCTCCATCTCCCAGCCGCCGGGCGTGGCCGAGACGGCGATGGTGTCGGGGCGCATGGCGTCCCATTCCTCGAAGCGCAGCGGCCGGTTGTCCATGCAGGAGGGCAGGCGGAAGCCGTATTCGGCCAGCGTCGCCTTGCGTCTGAAGTCGCCCCGGTACATGCCGCCGATCTGCGGCACGGTGACATGGCTTTCGTCGATGAAGACGAGGGCGTTGTCGGGGATATATTCGAACAGCGTCGGCGGCGGATCGCCGGGGTCGCGGCCGGTGAGGTAACGCGAATAGTTCTCGATGCCCTGGCAGGAGCCTGTCGCCTCGAGCATTTCGATATCATAGCGGGTGCGCTGCTCCAGGCGCTGGGCCTCCAGCAGGCGGCCGGCCTTTTCCAGTTCGGCGAGGCGAAGCCTGAGCTCCTCCTTGATCGACTTGATGGCGCCGTTCAGCGTCGGGCGCGGGGTGACATAGTGCGAATTGGCGTAGATCTTCACCGATTTCAGGTCGCCGACCTTCTGGCCGGTGAGCGGGTCGAACTCGGTGATCGCGTCGATCTCGTCGCCGAACATCGAGATGCGCCAGGCGGCATCTTCCAAGTGGGCGGGGAAGAGCTCGATCGTGTCGCCACGCACCCGGAAGGAGCCGCGGGTGAAATCCATATCGCGGCGCTTGTATTGCTGGGCGACGAGGTCAGCCAGCAGCTGGCGCTGGTCCAGCCGGTCGCCGACCGACATCTGGAAGGTCATCGCCGTATAGGTCTCGACCGAGCCGATACCGTAGATGCAGGAGACCGAGGCGACGATGATGCAGTCGTCGCGTTCGAGCAGCGAGCGCGTCGCCGAGTGGCGCATGCGGTCGATCTGCTCGTTGATCGAGGATTCCTTCTCGATATAGGTGTCGGAGCGCGGCACATAGGCTTCCGGCTGGTAATAATCGTAGTAGGAAACGAAATATTCCACCGCATTGTCGGGGAAGAAATTCTTGAATTCGGAATAGAGCTGGGCGGCCAGCGTCTTGTTCGGCGCCAGGATCACGGCGGGGCGCTGCGTCGCCTCGATCACCTTGGCCATGGTGAAGGTCTTGCCGGAGCCGGTGACGCCGAGCAGCACCTGGCTGCGGTCGCCATTCTCCAGCCCCTCGACGAGATCGCGGATGGCGGTCGGCTGGTCGCCGGCCGGCTCGTAGTCCGACTGCATGCGGATGGCGATGCCGCCTTCGGATTTATCGGGCCGGGCAGGGCGGTGCGGCGTCCAGATCTTGCCGTTCTTGTGCAGCGGATTGCCGCTCTCGATCAGCGCCGACAGCGCTTCGACCGTGGCGGTGACGGCGGTGCCGGCCTGCAGCGACGAGGCCTCTTCCAGCGTCGTATCCATGCCGGAGACGGGATTGAGGCCGGCGGCCGCGCGCGTCTTCGGATCGGTCGAGCCGCCCATGGAGGTGCCGCGCGCCGATTTCGACGCGCTGACGCCGCCGTCGCTGGTTTTCGTCCTGGCGGCGATTTCCACCTTCTTGCGATGCTTGCCGGCCTTGGAGGCGATCTGGCGCTGCGTCTCGACGCCCGAGGTTTCGGCATCGGCCTCCAGCTGCTTCACCCAATCGGCAACCGAGCCTGAGAGGGGGGCTCCCTCAAAAGACGATTGAGGGGCTTCCTCGAAGCCATTCGGGGCGGGGGATTTCTTCGGAGATTTGGCCATGGCGCGAATATGGAGAGAGTCAGCGCGAAAGTGAAGAGGGAAAGAGTACAAAAGGGAAACGAACTGTTTGTTCGAAAGTGTGAATAGTTCCCAAGCTTATGGCGCTGCGAAGCCGGCGCACCCGCCCCGCCCTTCGAGGGCCCTTGTGGGCACCTCAGGGTGAGGCTCTCTTGAGCGTTGGCGCGGCATCCTCCAGCGCCGGCTATCCGCTAAGGCATGCTCCAACGCCCGTCATGCTGAGGTGCGCAGCCCGCAGGGCGAAGCATCGAAGCACGCGCCGCAGCGTGGCTGCTGGCAGCCATTGCTTTAGCCTGGAATGAATTACCGGCGCCGGTGATGTCCGGCGGCGATCATTCGGCCCAATACTGGAACCGAGATCGGTCTCCCGCAGTTAGTTTCCCAGTCACTTCACCTCTAGGTACTACTGCCATTAGCGATCATTCTGCCTTCTGGGAAAACCCCATCTCGATCGACCTTGATTCCGGCGAACGGCTGGTTCTTCGCTCACCGCAGGATGCGCTTTATGCACTCGTCTCGGACTGGCCGGTCAATGGCGGCGTCCACCAGCAAAGGGCGATCGATTTCTGCCGCGCCTGGCTTGCCGGACGGATGCCGGCCGAGACGGTGCGGCAGGCCTTCATCCTGGCCGCGCTGGAAGCCGGCGTGCCGCTCCATGATGATGAAGACGGGGCCGAAGCCGCGGTTGTGAACCCTCCAGTATAGGAGGAGCGACGCCGGCTACATTCAGTCTTCACGCGGCCCGGTATTCCCCAGCATCAACAATATTCCGTTGATGTATTGCAAATATTATTCCCGCTGTGTTTGTAGGAAATACGCAGCGTTACCGCGCTCCGATTCTTTGGGGATTCAACTGAATGAGAATGAAAGTCCTTGCTTGTGCCGCTCTGCTGATGCTGGCCGGCTGCAACGCCCCTGTGTCGCAATCCGTTGCGGATTCCCAGCGTCCTCCCTCGAATGACGTCCGGCAGAACTTCATCAATATCGTCTTCAAGAGAAGTTATCGGCACGAAGCAGGAGAAGTCGTATGGGCTCGCATTTCCAGCGTGGTGGTGCTTGAACCTGAGAAAAAGATCTATGCTTACTGCGTCCGTTTGGTGCCCAAGCGCGGCTGGGGAGACTGGGCCTATCTCGGCGTCTCCTTTACGGATGGCAAAATATTAGGCGCGACAGTGAATGACGATCGCTGCCGCGACAAGCGGCTGCGCTACTACCCGTTTCCTGAGCTGACCGGCATGAAGACCTGACGCGGGGCGAAGGTTCCGGCCGCGTCGTTGTTCAAGGCTTTGTTGAACAGCGGCGCGACGGCGTCGTTGGGCGCGGCGTCCTCCGACCTTCCTCAAGCTGAGGTGCGCAGCCTGCAAGGCGGAGCCTCGAAGCACAGGGTGCGACGTTGCTGCTTGCAGCCATCGCCTTCGGGAAACCCGGTCCATCAACTTTGATAGAGGGAGATCCAACTGAATGAAAGTCAAATTCCTTGTTTGCGCTGTCCCGCTGGCACTGTCTGGCTGCCAGACTCCGGCGCCGCAGTCCGTTGTAGATTCCCAGCGGCCGCCTTCCAGCGCGGTTCGACGCGAGTACGTCGACGCTCTGCGGGGAACCATTAAACCGGGGAACTTCGTCAAGGCCGAGATTTCCAGCGTGGTTCTGCTCAATCCGGAAAAGCAGATATATGCTTATTGCACGCGCACGACGGAACGAGCCTACCCGAACTGGTCCTATATCGGCCTGGGCTTGCAACACGACATGATACTGTACCTGAAAAAGAACGACTATCGCTGCCACGACAAACGGCTGCGTTACTATGATTTTCCCGAATTGCGTAGCATGAAACACTGAGAGAGAGAGAGAGAGAGAGAGAGAGGCGCTTGGCAGCCTCGCGATCACCTTCCGGCCGCCGTCCTGCTCAAACCGCGAGAACCATCCCCACGTCGCCGGCGCACCATACTCAGAAAACGGACGCCCTGGAGTCATCCACGGACGGCGCTCTGCAATACCACACGATGACGGCAATCGTTCCAATGGGAAACAGAATCCCAAGAAGCTGGTGCCATCCGCTTCGGTTGATGTCGTGAAAACGCCGAGCGGCCATGGCGATTGAGGGAAGAAACGTCGCCAGCGACCAGATCAAGTTCAATGTTGCGGTTCGATCAACAAGGTACAAAGCGATGCTGACGAGAGCGACAAAGACCGCCGAAAACCAGAATCCCGATCGGCTGGCTCTGCCGCTGAAATCCACATATTTCTTGAAGTAGCTGCCGATCGCTTGGCCGAAACCCATTGCGTCAGGCAGGCCGCCGAAGCGGTTCGGCCCGGCGGGTGGGTTTCTGAAAATGAAGAACAACGGCACTGTTAGCGGGATCAAGACGACCAGCCAGTGAAAGAGAGAAAAACTACCCATGAAATACCCCAACGATTTGAATGGCATAGAGATAAGCAATGTTCGTTGCCGGAAGATTAATTGGCTTGCAATCTGACGCGTTCGGCAATCGCAGCGGGAGAAACAGCGGCTGCCACGTTGAGGACAGTGTAGACGCTTGGAAGAGGTTGGCAGCGCAGCTGGCAATTCAGGGCTTGGCCAGCACCCGTGCCTGCACCGGCTGCTCGATGCCCTTGAGCACAAGCATGCGGGTTTCGGCGCCTGCGGCGAGATCGGCAGCCTTCGCCGCCGTTTCGGAGGAGATCAGAATCTCACCGGCGGCGGCCTGGGATTCCAGCCTTGCGGCCTGATTGACGACGCCGCCGATGGCGGTGAAATCGCTGCGGAAGCTTGAGAATTCGCCGATCTGGACCTCACCGGAATGGATGCCGACGCCGACGCCGAGAGTGCGACCGGGCAATGCCTCGAGCGCCAGACCGTTCAGCGCGGCGGCGCAGTTTTGCTGGATCTCCTGCGCAGCCAGGATCGCCGCGCCCGCGTGATCCTTTCTGACGATCGGAAAATTGAAGATCGCCATGAGGCCGTCGCCCATCTGCTTGTTGACGATGCCGTCATGCGCCCAGATCGCCTGTGCGCAGCGATCCTGGAACAGGCTGACGATCTCGCTCAGCTGCACCGCTTCGATGCGCTCCGAAAGATCCGTGAAGCCCCTGATATCGGCAAACAGGATGGTGGCGTCGACGGTGATCTGGCGCTGCTTCTTGACATATTGGAAGGAGCGCTCGCAGATCGTGCAGATATCGGGGTTCATCTTGCTGCGGGTGATGCCGAGGGCGCGGAAGGGCAAGGCAAGCGGACCGCCGATCGGGATCGGCATATGCATCTGGTCCCAGCAGCCGCGACAGATCCGGGCGCTGCCGTGCCTGGTTGGCTCCGTGGAAGAGGCTGTCGTCATATCTCGCAATCCATCGCCTGATAGCTGAAAATAAGCTTCCGACACTCGCCTGCTTTTGGCAACTCTGCTGATGCTGCGGGGTGATGATGGATTGGAGTATTTCATATTGAATTATCATGCGTAATTTCTTGAGCATTCCGAAACGCGCCTTGCAAAGTGCTATTCCAGGTAGATAAATTCAATCCAATGTCATCTCCGTGCTTACAGGGAGCCACGTTTGCGCCGTTGAACAGGCACGCGTGCGGTCGATATTTTTTAGCGAGAACTTTGGATGAACCCTGAAGAATTGCGCAAATCGGAATACGCCAACAACCGAGGCAAATTGCTTCTGATCTTCCTGGTTATAGTTGCCATCACGGCAGGAATCATTTGGCTAGGCTTCCATCCCCCCAGGGATAAGGACCCTCGTGTGGCTTGGTTCTTCGTGGTGCCGGGCGCAGCGTTTTTTGGGATACTAGCATTGCTGCTGTTGCCCAAGCTCTTCTCTGTGGAGCCGGGACTCGTCATGTCGACGGCCGGAATCCGTTTGCCGAATTTCCCTGGCCAGATACTGCCGTGGTCCGCCATTCAAAGCTTTGGCAGAGTCCAGACCAAGTATGCGGATAACATCGTTCTTCACCTTGATCCCACTGTCGCCGGGACCTTGGTCAGACGGGGGCTGGCGAGCCGGCTGCCGGAATGGTTCGTTGGTTCACGCGCCAAGGTCGGCGTTGCTCTGAAGCTCTTGCAGGGCAATTCGGACAGGATATTCGATGAGTTCGTCGAATTGCTGTCCGAAGCTTACGAAGCCGAACGCCAAACCATGCAGGAAGTTGGCTCGATCGCCCCGGACGACGAAGACGAAGCGCCGGAACCCGCGATCAACAGCGGCGGCCATCCGGTATTCACCTACGTTCTTCTTGCCGTTCTGATTGCGGTCTATGTCGGCGAACTAACCTTCGGTCTCGAGCCGCCCGTCGCCGGCACTCCCACCAATTGGACTCTCTTCGTCCTCGGTGGGACGTTTCGTCAAAGCATTGTCGAGCAGGGTCAATGGTGGCGGCTGTTTACCGGACCTTTCATGCATGGAGGTATCCTCCATCTCGTGTTCAATTGCGTTTCCTTATGGTTCGCAGGAGGGCTCTTTGAACGGCTGATCGGCTGGCGCTGGTTTGCAGCGATTTTTTTCGCAAGTGCCCTTGGCGGATCTGTCGCATCGGTGTGGATCAATGCGCCGAACACGATCGGGGTCGGCGCCTCCGGCGGGATTGTCGGACTTTTTGCAGCCGTGATCGCTGCCAGCTTCCGTTTCCGCTCAGGGCCGATTGCAGATACCCTGCGGATCGGGGCAGCTCAAATTCTCATTCCCTCGCTGCTGCCATTCCTTTCGGCAGCAAGAGGCGGTGAGAACATCGATTATGCCGGACATTTCGGCGGCGCCTTGACCGGGGCCGCGCTATCGTCGCTGCTGTTGGCTTTCTGGCCGAGAGAACGCCCGACGCCTCGTTTCGGCGCGGCGGCGACAGCCTTCAGCACTCTGTTCGTTATTATAGCGGCGGCGTCGCTTTGGCCTATCAGCAACACACGTCAATTCATCGTCAATGACCCCATGGCGAACTATTTCGCAGGAAAGTACGAGCAGGCCGCGACAGGGTTCGCCATTAGGACAACCGAGAATCCCCCGACGGCTCCCTATTATCATCTCTGGCGTTTTATGGCTCAAAGCCGGGGCAATGATTCAAAGGCAATCGCCGATCTCAAAATCGCGGCCAGTAAAACGGACGAGGGAACATGGCCCTATCCCGTTTTCAGTCTCTTTCTCGGCGAGTTGAAACCGGATGAACTGATGGCGAAAGCGGCCGATAGTAACCAGCGTTGCGAAGCCACATTTTACAATGGCGAATGGTATCTGTTGGGTGGCAACACCCAGGAGGCGCGCCAACGTTTCGAGGCTGCCTTGTCCTCCTGCCCCACGACATACATCGAATATGACGGCGCGAAGGGTGAATTGAACAGCCTCGGCGTGCAATAATTCTGTGGCCGCTCAGGCCCGAAACCAACCGGGATCGGGAAAGGAGGATGAATTCGCCAGTATCGATCACACCGCCAAGCCCGTAATGGGTAGGCGGCAGACGTCTGTTTTGTCATCCGATAGCATCGCTAAGTTGAATATCGCGCGGTCCGACGATAGCATCGCGGTAGGACATACTGTAGGATATTGTTAATAATACATTCGCTCTCCAGGAAAGACCGGGGATGGAGCGCCGTCTTGCAGCAATCCTGATCGCTGATGTCGTCGGTTACAGTCGATTGAGCCAGATCGACGAAGAGGGCACCCGTGCGCATTTTCAGGCGGACCAGAACGATATCTTCGAGCCGGCGATCGAGCGTCATCACGGCCGGCTGGTCAAAACCATGGGCGATGGTCTGCTGGTCGAATTCCAGAGTGTCGTTGATGCCTTGCGTTGCGCGGTGGAGGTCCAGCAACTGAAAGCCACGCAGAGTGCTGCGGCCCTCCCGGAGCACAGGCTCGAGTTCCGGATCGGCATCAATCTCGGCGATATCATCGTCGAGGGCGAAGACATACAGGGTGACGGCGTCAATATCGCCGATCGAATTCAGGCGCAGGCGGAACCGGGCGGTATCGCCATATCGGGCACGACATACGACCAGGTGAAATCGAAAATCCCGGTCGGTTTCGCTTCGCTCGGCGAACAGCGGTTGAAGAGCATCACCGAACCGATCCGGGTCTATCGCATCCTGCTTGACCCGACTGCTGCCGGCAAGACTATCAAGACCCGCAGGCGGCTGCCGAGACGCCGTCTTGTTGCCGGCATAGCAGCGGCCATTGTCCTCGCGCTTGCGGGCGCAGCACTCTGGTGGCAGCCATGGATGCCGGCAAAGCCGCCGGGGCCTGGCGAACGTTTTGCCTATCCGTTGCCGGACAGGCCCTCAGTCGCGGTTCTGCCCTTCATCAATGTCAGCGGCGACACTGAGCACGACCATCTTGCAGCGGGGTTGACGGACGATCTGATCACCGAATTGTCCAAAGTATCGGGTCTTTTCGTCATCGCCCGCCACTCGGTCTTCGCCATCCGGGACTCCGTCGGCAAGATCCAGGACGTGGCCGCCGAACTCGGCGTGAAATATGTGCTCGAAGGAACCTTGCAGCGCGCCGGGCCGCGGCTGCGGATCAATGTCAAACTGATTGACGCGGTCAGCGGCCTGTCGCTCTGGGCTGAGCGCTACGATCGCCAATATGCCGACCTCTTTGCCGTTCAGGACGATGTGATCGGCAAGATCATCTCGGCCCTGTCGGTCAAGCTCAGCGCCCGCGAGCGCGACCAACTGGCCCGGATCCCGACCGAAAATCTCGAAGCCTACGATTTTTACATGCGGGCCGAGCAGGAAGGCTTCATCTTGAGGGATGTCGATACCTATCGTCGGACGCTGTCCTTCTACCAGAAAGCGATCGATCTCGATCCGGGCTTTGCCAATGCCCATGCGGGAATCGCGCGGGTGGCCGTCGATGTCTGGCGCAACGACTATAATTACCTCTGGTCGGCTGCCGTCGCCCGCAAGATCGCCTATGACGCCGCCGGGCAAGCCCTCAAGCTCGATCCCAACAATGCCAGGGCGCACACGGTGCTTGCCCTGCTGCAATGGGTGGATGGACGCGAAACGGAGGCCAAAAATTCCGCCAACATGGCGGTTGCCATGGAGCCGAACGATGCGGAGGCCGCCGCCAACCTCGCTCTCATACTGGTCCACACCGGAAGCAGCGGGCAGGCCATCACGGAGATGGAAAAGGCTTTGCGGCTCGACCCTTCGCCGGCGTCGAGTTTTCAACTGCTGGCGGGGATCGTCTTTTATACCGCGGGTGACGATCAGCGCGCGATCTCGCTGATAGAGCCGACGCTCGACAGCCTGCCGAAGGTCGAGCCGGCACGCGAATACCTGGCGGCGGCCTATGCCGACCAGGGCAATGAAACCAAGGCTGCAGCGGAGACAGCAAAGCTGCTGGAGCTCTTCCCCGAAAGCAATCTCACCTATTACGGTTATCTCTATGATTACTGGCGGGACGGCGATCTGCGGCGCCATCTAGCCGCATTGCGCAAGGCCGGCATTCCCGAATGGCCCTTCGGTTTTACAGGCAATCAAGCCGACAGGCTCGGCGAGGCAGACCTGCGCAATCTCGTCGACGGCAAGAGCTGGACCGGCAAGCACAAGAACGGCACGGATTTCACCCAGTATTTCGACAAGGCTGGAAACACTGCCTATCGCAGCGCGAATACCAACATCACCGGTGTCGTCGAGGTGCGAGGCGACAGTCTCTGCGAAAAATTCGACGGGTATTTCCTCGACCGGATGGTGTGCGGATATGTTTACCGCAACACGTCAGGTGAGCAGCGCGACAGGTCATACGTCCATGTCACGCCGCGCGCCTTGACGTTCTTTTCACCCACACCCTGACGGGTCGGGCGTTGCGGCTTCATTTCGTATCCGGTTGCTGCCAGACGGTGTGCATCTTCTCCGAAATCAGCGTCTGCTGAACTTCGGACCAATGTTTCTTCGAGTCGGTCACCTTGGTCGGATTTTTCTCCATGCCTTCGGCTGCCCCGGGATCATAGCTCAGGTACAGTTTGCCATCGATGATCCGCCAGGCTTTCGGATCGATATTGGTGGTTACTGTCCCGAAAGACACGCCGTCAGCGCAATAGCCGCCATATTGCGGCGCATATTTGGATGGATCGCCCTTGAAGAGGTCGCGATTTTTAGCGCTGGCGAAATACCAAGTCGCGCCAAGCCAGTGGTGGGAATATGTCTCGGATCCTTCGACGGCCTGGTTTTCAGTGAAATAGGCGACCGGGTCGTAGCCCTTGATCGCGATATCGCCGAAATAGCCGGTATTGACGAGTTCCTCGGCCCCCGCAGGCTGAAGGAAGGAAAGCAGCATGACCGCAGCGCCAACAGCCACGCCCATTCTCTTTCCGGATTTTCGCGCATGGCCGCATTTTTGCACATGATAAGACATAACAAGCTCCGTTCCCGGACGCGGTCTGTTACTTCAAGCGAAATGCTATTGCCGTTTGGTGCATTCCTTGTAGAGCGGTTCGCCCACAAGCTCGGCTTTCTGGCAAACAGCACCGGCTTCCATGAGTAATTTGGCCGTGTCCCAATGCGCCCGCCACCCGGCTTGAGTGAGAGGCGTGTACCCGTTTCTTTCCGTCGCTTCGACATCCGCGCTCTTCGTCAGCAGAAAAGCGACCACGTCGGTGCGGCCCTCTTCGGCGGCGCCGTGCAGCGGCGACATTTGATAGAAATTCTTCCTGTCGTTGACATCAGCTCCCTCGGCGACAAGCCGTTTCACCACCTCCAGATTTCCTCCATAGGCTGCTGCATGCAGCGCCGTCAGCCCACCCTTGTTGCGAATTTCGATGTCGGCGCCGCGATCCAGCAAAAGAACGACGACATCGGCATGGCCCGCCAATGACGCGATAATCAGCGCCGGCTCGCCCGCCTCATCGAGCTCCGACAGATCGGAGCCCTGGTCCAGCCACTGTGTGACGCGGGCGATATCGCCGTCCTTGGCCGCCTGATGCAAAGGACCTGCCCATGCCGGCAGGACGCCAATGACAAGCGTAGCAACAGTCGCGATAAAAATATTCACGGGCACGATCTCGGTTTGATCAGGGTTCGTATGCGCCGTTTTGTTGCGTTTTAGCACGTGTGCAATTCGTAAACAAGATTGCGCTAATGGACGCGCTCCCGGTCAACCCCACTTGCGCGCTACGGCTGCGACCGGCGGTTTCATGGAATACGGTCACACTTGTTACTCCCCCTGTTCGATTTCCGATGCGAAACTATCTCAGACCAATGCGCGATGAACCGGGCTTCCAAGCCCCAGAAATCGCCCCAATGAGGAGATGGAAAGCCATGACTGCTTCAGCCGAGAATGGAAAAAGCGGACAAGCCATGCACAAGCCACCGGTCGTGTCGCCGCAGGCCTGGGAGGCGGCCCGCGAGCAGTTGCTCGTCAAGGAAAAGGCTGAGACCCGCGCCCGCGACGCGCTGGCCGCCGAGCGCCGGCGCATGCCGTGGATGGCTGTAGAGAAGGCCTATGCGTTCGAAGGTCCTCAGGGCAAAGTCAGCATGCTGGACCTGTTCGACAACAGACACCAGCTCATCCTCTACCGCGCCTTCTACGAGCCCGGCGTGTTCGGCTGGCCCGAACATGCCTGCCGAGGCTGCTCGATGGTTGCCGATCAGGTTGCCCATGTCGCGCATCTCAACGCGCGCGACACAACGCTGGTCTTTGCCTCGCGTGCGCCGCAGGCCGACATTGCACGGCTGAAGGCGCGGATGGGCTGGCCGATGCCGTGGGTCACGATCACCGACAGCTTCGACAAGGACTTCGGCGTTGACGAGTGGCACGGCACCAACGTGTTCTACCGCGACGGCGAGCGCATCTTCCGCACCTATTTCATCAACAACCGCGGCGACGAGCAGATGGGCGGTACCTGGAACTATCTCGACATCACGCCGCTCGGCCGCCAGGAAGTTTGGGAGAATTCGCCCGAGGGCTATCCCCAGACCCCGACCTACAAGTGGTGGAACTGGCACGACAGCTATGTGCCGGACGCCGAGCCCGACAAGAAATGGGTCGAGGTGTCAGATGCGGGGGAGGCGGCGTTTCGGGCCGAGAGTGCGAACGAGAAACCGTAGGGTCGGTCCGGCCGTATCCTCCGTCCCGGCAGGAGGGTATGGCGGTCCGTCTGAAAGTCTGCTCAACCGCAAATCTCCTTTCATGACGACGCATCAGCTGGGCAGGTCGTGGCGGCGCTGGCGCTTGCTCGGTACCGTCGCCTCCCTGCACCTTCTGCGCGCAAAATTTCACCAACATATCTCCTTACTGTCACGGAACCATGCTAGATTTCGCCCGATTTCCAGGGGAGGCGGGCATGGATACGGATTTTCGTGTGACCGGCAGGAATGCGGCAGCGCTTTTTGCGCTGACCATCCATCGCGGCGACGGCATGGTGCTGCTCGGCATGGATTGGAAGAATGGCCGACCGCCGATCGATTTCGTCGGTTTCGCCATCCAGTATCGTGAGCCGGGTACGGACTTCTTCAAGACGGTGCGCAACCGCATCGGCTTTCCGGGCCAACCGGTTCCAGACGACGGCATCCGTACCACCGAGGCGCCGATCCAGAAGTTCCGCTGGGTGCATTTTCCTTTCAACGCCGATCTGCCCGGCAAGTTTCTCTATCGCGTCACGCCCAAGTTCATGGATGCCGCGGGCGCGCTGACATCGGGCGAGGCGCACGAGGCGGAACTGGCGCTGATGCGCGAGACCATTCCCGGCAAGCTCAACGTCGCCTTCACCCGCGGCTTCGTCTCGTCGCAGGCCTTCGTGCGCAATTTTGCCCCCGACGCGCCGACGATCATCACGCTGGTGCCGCCTGTTGGTGATGAGGGGCTGGACTTCGTGCCGACGCACGCCGATGCCGAGCGGGCGCTTGCCTGGATGGGTTTCGAGGCGCGGGCCGAAACGCTTGCGCTGCTTGACAAAGCGCGCAACGCGGGCGCCGAGGTGCGCGTCATCGCCTATGATCTCAACCTGCCCGAGGTGGTCACCCGGCTGGAGGCGCTGGGGCCGAAGCTCAAGATCATCATCGACGACAGCGACCGCACGAAGGGCCACGGCCGCCCGAATTCGCCGGAGACGAGGGCAGCGGAGCGGCTGATCGCCTCGGCGGGTGCAGCCAACGTCAAGCGCCAGCATATGGCCAACCTGCAGCATCAGAAATCGATCGCGGTCAGCGGCGGCGGCATTTCGACCGTGCTTTACGGCTCGACCAATCTCAGCTGGCGCGGGCTCTATGTGCAATCGAATAACAGCCTTGCCCTCCACAGCGAAAAGGCGATCGACGATTATTTCACCGCCTTCGAGAGTTATTTCACCGCCAAACGCGCCGAAGACTTCCGCGACTCGCCAAGTTCCGCCGGCTGGATCGACCTCGGCCTCGACGGCGTCGACGCCAAGGTCGCTTTCTCGCCGCACAGCGATGCCAATGGCCGGCTGGACGAGATCGGCGCCGATATCGATACCGCCCAGTCCAGCGTGCTGTTCTCGCTCGCTTTCCTCGGCCAGATGACCAGGGGAGCGATCGGTCCGGCGCTCGGCCGCGCGCTCGAACGCCCCGAGGTGCATGTCATGGGCATCGCCGATGCCGAGGTGCGCGCCGGCAATCTCGGCCTCAACGTGCTGACGCCGGACAATCGCCGGAGGGTGGTGCGGGCGGCGGCGTTGACGGGCAACGTACCGCCGCCCTTCCTGACGGAACCCTCGGGCCTTGCCGGCGTCGACGGCAACCAGCGCGGCACGCGCATGCACCATAAATTCGTCGTGCTCGATTTCGACAAGCCGACGGCGCGCGTCTATCTCGGCTCCTATAATTTCTCGAACCCCGCCGATGACGAGAACGGCGAGAACCTCGTCGTCGTGCGCGACCGGACGGTTGCGACCAGCTACATGATCGAGGCGCTCAGGATGTACGACCACTACATCTTCCGCGTCGCCTCCGAAGCAAGCGACGGCCCGGCCCGTCCGCTGGAGCTCAAACGCCCGCCTCAGCCTGGCGGCACGCCCTGGTTCGAGCGCGACTGGACCGACCCCATCCGCGCCCGGGACCGGGAGTTGTTTGCGCGGGCGGAGTAATGTCTGGTCACGATGGCCCTTGAACCTCAACCATTCCACGCGGGTGATTTCGAAAGGCGGTCCTTCGCTTTGGGGACGATGGCCTTGTCCGTCGAAGAGTATGCAAAGTGGCTATCCGCATGGCCGAAGGGCCAGGGAGCACCTGACATCCCGAAGTCAAATTAATACTTTGCCGGTTGCCAACATATTCTTCTCAAGGTGGAAACATTCCGGGGACGGTTGCGTTTTACCCGCTACCGGCAGTGCGACTGACATCCCGTCTAGGAGGAGGCTTATCCATGAAGGTCATGATCGTCGAAGATGAGAATTTTATCGCTCTGGAGCTCGAACGCATTGCGCAAGAGGCCGGACACCAGACCATCGGGCCGGTTTCGACGGTTGAGCAGGCTCTCGCCTACGCTCAAAGAAGCGAAGTCGCGCTCGTCGATCTCAGTCTCTCCGATGGGCTGAGTGGCGCCCAGCTGGCGCGTCGGCTGATCGACCGCCATGGGGTTGACGTCATCTTCGTAACCGGCAGTCCCGAGAATGTCGGTCACGGTATCGAAGGGGCGCTCGAGGTGATCTCCAAGCCCTTTACCGATGAGAGGATCGCCAGTGCGCTCTCGCGGGCGGAGGCCCGACGCAAAGACTTCGACAGCAGCAAAGCTGCGTTCTGAACAGCAGCAGCGCTACGTGTTATAAGGAAATCGACGTCGCCCAGGCCGCTGCGCCTGCCCGAGGAGAAGTCCGGATGAAACACCCGCTCATTGCCGTTCTCTTCGCTCTCTCGGCCTGCGCCAGCGCAGGGGATCCGCAGCCTCTTCCCGGCAGCCTCACCTATGGAGGAAAGGTTCTCCGTTCGCCCTATCGTCCGGGAACGGTGGTCAAGAATACCTTTCTTGGCGATTTCGGTTACCGTGTGTTCGAGACCTATGTCGTCCAGCCGGACGGGACGCTGAAGCTTACCTCGCAGAGCACCGGGCCGGACTTCCTCTGGCAGTGAGGACTTCCGGTTCCTCAGCGCCCAAGCGAAGGGGTGAGCAGAGTGCCGTCCGGCGAGAGGCGTTCGGCTCGTGCGTTTTCGCTTTCGTCCTTCGCAATTGAATGTTGCGCTGCAGTAAAGATCTCGTCTATACCGCAGGCATTCACCACGGACCCGGTGAGACCCCGGGTGGCTCTTCTGGCCGCCGATCCGCCAGACAACGCAAAACCTGCATGCCATTACGCGACCGCTCGACAGAGTAGGGCCGGCCATGCTTTGCGAGAATCCATCCTATGCTGCTTTCCTCCATCCGCCGTGATTGGTCCGCCAATCCCATGCGCGAAATGCTTGCCGGAGCGGTGGCGACCTTCGCGCTGATCCCCGAGGTGATCGCCTTCTCCTTCGTGGCAGGAGTGGACCCAGAGGTCGGGCTGTTCGCCTCTTTCGTGATCGGTATCGTCATTGCATTTACCGGCGGACGTCCGGCGATGATCTCGGCCGCCGCCGGGTCGGTGGCACTCGTCGCGGCACCGCTGGTGCACGCCCACGGTTTGCCCTATCTCTTTGCTGCCGGGCTGCTGGCGGGGTTGATGCAGATCACTTTCGGCCTGCTGCGGCTTGGTGTGTTGATGCGTTTCGTGTCGAAATCCGTCCGCACCGGCTTTGTCAATGCACTGGCCATCCTGATCTTTGCCGCGCAGATGCCACACATCATTGGCGTCGGCTGGATGGAATATGCCGTGCTGATCGCCGGGCTCGTCATCATCTATCTCACGCCGCGGGTCACCACCGCGATCCCGTCGCCGCTGATCTGCATCCTGATCCTGACCGTCGCCTCGATAGCGCTCGGGCTTCCGGTTCTCACTGTCGCCGATCTCGGCAAGCTGCCGGATTCGCTACCGGTGTTCGGCTGGCCGGCAGTGCCGCTGACGCTGGAAACGCTTCGGATCATTGCAGCCCCCGCGCTTGCCATTGCCATGGTCGGGCTGCTGGAATCGATGATGACGGCGAGCGTCGTCGACGATCTCACCGATACGCCGAGTTCGAAGAACCGCGAATGCACCGGTCTCGGCCTCGCCAACGCCGCCGCCAGCCTTTTCGGCGGCATCGCCGGCTGCGGTATGATCGGCCAGACGGTGAGCAACGTGAAATATGGCGGGCGCGGCCGGCTCTCGACGCTGTTTGCCGGCGCGTTCCTGCTGATCCTGATGGTGCTGCTGAAGCCGTGGGTCTCCGAGGTTCCGGTCGCCGCACTGGTGGCGATCATGGTCATGGTATCGATCGACACGTTCGACTGGTCGTCGCTTCGAGCTGTCATCATTCATCCCAGGATGTCGAGCGCCGTCATGGTGGCGACCGTCCTCGTCACCGTCTTCACGGCCAACCTGGCGCTCGGGGTGACGGTCGGCGTGCTGCTCAGCGGCGTGTTCTTCACCTTCAAGGTTGCCCGCCTGCTGCGCGTCGACGTGGCGCCCGACCAAGCCGCCGGGCGGCTGACCTATCGCGTGGCCGGCCAGGTGTTCTTTGCCTCCGCCGACGTCTTCGTCGAAGCCTTCGACGTTCAGGACGCGGTCGGCAAGTCGGTGCTGATCGACGTGTCCGAAGCGCATTTCTGGGACATCACCGCCGTTGCCGCGCTTGACAAGGTCGTGCATCGGTTCGGAGCGCACGGCATTGCCGTGGAGGTCGCGGGCCTCAACCAGGCGAGCGCAACCTTGATCGGAAGCCTCGACAGCAAGGTAGTGCTGAAGGAAGTGTGACCAAGGCCGGGCGGATTTCATCCTACCGCGAGACAATCGCGAAATCATCGCCCCCGCCGGTTCCCGTGGCGTTCAGCCGTCTGACGGCCAGTTCGATGAATGCCTTGACCAAAGGCGGCAGGTGCCGGCTGCTGGGATAGACGACATGCAAGCCGCCGGCCGGGGTCGTATAGCCGTCGAGAACGCGGCGCAGCCGCCCGTCCTTGATGCAGGCTTCGGCGAATCGGTGCGGCAATTGCGCAATGCCATGGCCGGCGATCGCGGCGGCCATCACCGCCTGCATCTCGTTGGCGGCGAAGCGGCCCGAAACCGCGACCGTTTCCTGGCCGTGCGGGCCTTCAAGCAGCCATTGCGCATGGGCGGCCTGGCCGGCGATGACGCAGTCGTGGCGGACGAGATCTTCAGGCGCAGCGGGCGGGCCGCAGCGGGAGAGATAATCCGGGCTTGCGCAGAGAAGGCGGTGCATCGAGCCGAGTTTGCGGGCGACCAAGGTAGAATCTTCGAGGATGCCGGTGCGGAAGGCGAGGTCTATACCGTTTTCGACGAGGTTCAGCCTGTCGTCGGTCAGGCGCAGCTCGACGCTCGTTTTCGGGTAGGTCGAAAGAAATTCGAAGATCGCATCCTGGAGGAAGTGACCGCCGAAGCCGACCGGCGCCGATATGCGGATCGTGCCGGCAGGCTCCGCACGCGCTTCGGCAAGCCGCTGGTTGGCGCCTTCGATGGTGCGCAGCGCTTGGCTGATTTCTTCGTAATAGAGACGTCCTGAAGCCGTCAGGTTGAGGCTGCGGGTCGTGCGCTGCAGCAGCCGCACGCCAAGTTCGCGTTCCAGCTCGGCGATACGGCGGCTTACCGTCGTCTTCGGCATGCCGAGCAAGCGCGCGGCGGCGGTAAAGCTGCCCGCTTCGACGACTCGGGCGAAGATCATGATATCGTTGAGATCGAGCATTGTATCCTAGGATGGCACGATGTTTTCCAATTATATGCCATTATGGTTCAATGCGACAGGCCCTAACTTTGCTTCATCAGTCACAACAAGGAGCAGGCAGATGAGCAACACACGAAGCGTACTGGTCACAGGCGCCACGGGCCAGCAAGGCGGCGCGGTTGTACGCGCGTTGATGACGCGGGGACACCGCGTCAAGGCGATCACCCGCCGGCCCGAGAGCGACGGCGCAAAGCGGCTGACCGCGGCAGGAGTCCAGGTCGCCGCCGGCGATCTTGACGACGCGGCATCGGTGGCGGCGGCGGCAGAGGGCGTCGACGCGATGTTCCTGATGGGCAACAGCTACGAGGCCGGAACGGACGCGGAAACCCGTCAGGGCATTGCCGCCGCCGATGCGGCAAAGGCCGCCGGCATCGGCCACCTGATCTATTCCTCCGTCGCCGATGCCGACAAGAAGACCGGCATTCCGCATTTCGACAGCAAGTATCTCGTCGAGAAGCACATTGCAGGCCTCGGCATCCCTTACACGATCAGCGCACCCGTCGCCTTCATGGAGAACACCGTGGCGCCCTGGGCGATCGACGGGCTTCGCCAGGGCGTCTATGCCGCCGCCCTGCCGCCCGCTCGCGTGCTGCAGCAGATCACCATCGATGACATCGGCGCTTTCGTCGCGGCACTGGCCGAGCGGCGTGAGCAGGTGTTCGGCAAGCGTTTCGATATTGCCGGCGACGAATTGTCGGGCGAGCAGCAGGCGAAGATCCTCACCGAGGCGCTCGGCCGCCCAATCACTTACCGGGAATTGCCGATCGCGGCGATACGGCAGCAGAGCGAGGATACGGCGCTGATGTTCGAATGGTTCGACCGCACCGGCTACGACGCCGATATCGCCGCCTTGCGCCGGGATTTCCCTGAGGTCGGCTGGCACAGCTATGCCGACTGGGCGAAGGGCTTCAACTGGAGTGTGCTCGACAAGACGGCCGGTTAGTCGCAGCGACGTCATCGAGTGGTGACATCCTGATGGAGGCGGGCTGGTCGAGTCCGCTTCCCGATCTCGTCGAGCGAGACATTGTGCTCAGGCCCGCGCTGCCGGCGCCACTGCCTGTAGCGCCGCCTCGACATTGGCGGGCAGCCGGAAGCGGCGGCGGTATTCGCCGGGCGTCAGGCCTGCCAGCTTGCGGAACAGGCGGCGAAAGGAGGCGAGGTCGGAATAGCCGACTTCGAGCGCAATCTCCTCGATCGGCCCATCCTCCATCTCGAGCATCTGCTTGGCTTCCTCGACGCGGAGCCACTGGACATATTCGAGCGGCGAATAACCCGTCGCCTTCCTGAAGCGGCGGTCAAAGGACCGCTTCGGCAGCCCGGAAAGCCTGAGTAGCTCGGCGACAATATCCGCCGACTGGTAGTGCAGGGGGGCATATTCCTGGCATTTCTTCACCGCGGCGTCGCCGTGATCGGCATTAGCGATCATCGAGGCGTAGGGCAGCTGGCCATCGCGATGCCATTGATAGAGGAAGATCTTCGATATGCGGATGGCTTCGGCCGTTCCGGCATGCCGGGCGATGAGAAAGAGCGTCAGGTCCTGCCAGGATGATGCGCCGCCGGCGCAGACGATCGAATGACCAGCGCCGGCCTGGACCAGGATGCGCTCTTCCTTAAGCTCCACATTCGGAAACTGACTGCGAAACAGCGGCGCATACATCCAGTGCGTCGTTGCCGACTGCCCTTCCAGCAGCCCCGCCTCGGCAAGCACGATTGAGCCGCCGCAGGCGGCCAGCAGGCGGGCGCCGCGCCGGTGCATCTCGACAATCCAGTTCAAGAGCCTGCGGTCGAGCGCCCTGATGGTTTCTGGCGTGTCGACAAGCACGTTCGGAACGAGGACATAGTCAGTCTCTTCGATGTCATCGATCGTTTCCTGCGGCATGATCGTCACGCCTGTTATCAGCCTCAGCGGGCCAGGCTCTGCGGCGACCAGGCGCGGCGCGAACATCACCTCGCTCGTCGGCTCGTTCGAGCTGCTCTTCCAGTTGGCGCCGGCGATCCACAGCGTGTCGAAGATGCCGTACATGATCGAGGGGTCGCATTCCGGAAATGCGACGATGCTGACCCGCAACGGGCGCCCGGCGTTCTGGGAATGTGGCTCTATCGGCTTCATAGCGGCCATCCTGCCTCTGCTGCGAACCATTGGCAACACGTAAAAGACGCTTCGAAACGGGCGGCATGCCGCTGCCTGATGGAGAGGGTATCGCATCAATGGAACTGAATATCGAGAAATTGCAGACGCTGCTCGGCGTCATGGTGACTGAGCTCGGGGCAGCGCAGAACTCCGCCCTCGTCATCATCGGCGAGGAGCTGGGTCTTTATCGCAAGATGGCGGAGAGGGGAGCGATCTCATCGATCGAGCTCGCCGAAGCGACCGACACAAAAGAGCGCTACGTCAGGGAATGGCTCGCCGCCCAGGCCGCGTCGGGATTTGTCGACTATGACGCGGCGACCGGCAGGTTCACGCTTTCGCCTGAACAGGCGGCGGTCTTTGCAGTCGAGGACAGCCCGGTCAACATGATCGGCGGCTTTGTCGCCCTCGACGCCATCTATGCCGATCGCGCCAAACTCACCCATGCCTTCCGCCATGGCGGCGGCGTGTCGTGGACGGACCGGTGCAACTGCATGTTCTGCGGCACCGACCGGTTCTTCCGGCCGGGCTACAAGGCCAATCTCGTCGAGAGCTGGCTTCCGTCGCTGGAAAGTGTCGTCGAGAAGCTCGAGCGCGGCGCGTGGGTTGCCGATATCGGCTGCGGCTTCGGCTCGTCGACCCTGCTGATGGCCAAGGCCTTCCCGAAGTCGGAATTCACCGGCATCGATTTCCATGCCGCGTCGATCGAGCATGCGAGCGGGCACGCAAAGGGAATGAGCAATGTCCGGTTCGAGACGGCGCGGGCGCAGGATTTCGAGGGGGCGGGCTTCGACCTCGTCACCATTTTCGATGCGCTGCACGACATGGGCGACCCGGTCGGTGCCGTCAGACATATCGCCAAGGCTCTGAAGCCGGAGGGCACGCTGATGCTGGTCGAGCCGATGGCGGGCGACAGCCTGGCCGACAACCTCAATCCCGTTGGCCGCGTCTTCTATGCCGCCTCGGCGAACACCTGCGTCCCGGCCTCGCTCGGCCAGGAGGTGGGGGCCGCCCTCGGCGCGCAGGCCGGCCAGGCGAAGCTGACCGAGGTGCTCAAGGCGGGCGGCTTCTCGAAGGTGCGGCGCGCAACTGAGACTCCATTCAACATGGTGCTGGAGGCTCGGCTCTGACGTCTGTGGGGGCAAATCGAGATGCGGGTGGCCGATGGCCGCCCGCGGAACGCACTGGAGATGCGTCCGACTTTTTCAACAGCTGCCGCCCGCCATCGTCACGCCTGCGCGGTCGGCCGCACCACGATGTCGCTGATATCCACATCGGCGGGTTGCTCGATGGCGAAGGCGATGGCGCGGGCAATGGCATCGGGTGAAATTGCCATCTCGTCCATGCGTTTTGCCATATCGGCCTTGATCCCTTGGTTTGTCATGGAGTCGGCGAAATTAGTTCTGATGAATCCCGGGGAAATGTTGGTGACGCGCAGATGTTGACCGGCCTCCAGCCGCAGGCCTTCGGCGATGGTACGCATGGCATTTTTCGTGCCGGCATAGACGGCCATGGTCGGCTTGATGATGAGGCCGGCTGTCGAGAGCGTGTTGACGAAGTGGCCGAAGCCCTGGCGGCGGAACACCGGCAGAGCAGCGGCAATGCCATAGAGCGGACCCTTGATGTTGATGTCGATCATCTCCTCCCAATCCTCGACTCGCAACTCGTCGAGAGGCGAGATCGGCCCGATGCCGGCATTGTTGATCATCACGTCGATCCTGCCATAGGTGTCGCAGGCAAGCGCGACGAGGGCGGTGAGATCCTCGCGCTTCTTGACGTCCATTGCGAGGCAGACGGCTTCGCCGCCCTTGTCGGTGATGCGTTGCGCCAGCGCTTGCAGCCGATCGGCGCGGCGGGCGCCGAGCACGAGCCATGCGCCGCGCTCCGCCAGGATCAGTGCAGTGGCTTCGCCGATGCCGCTGCTTGCGCCGGTGATGGCAACAACCTTATCCTTGATAGCAGACATGTTCGTTCTCCTTTGTGCGGCTGAGGATTGCAGACGCGGACTGGAGAATCTATGCTGTGAGCTCCGTGATTTCGTCGAGATCGTCCAGGCCCCATGATCGATCCCTTGTCCGATGTGTTTTCACTGCTCGATATCGAGAGCGCGCGCTGCACACGTTTCGAGGTCGGCGGGCAATGGGCGTTTCGTTTTCCGGCCAAGCCCGCGCTCAAGTTCGTCGCCGTTCTCCGTGGCGCCTGCTCGATCGTTCTGCCTGACGAGCCGCCGTTTGCGCTTGTTGCGGGCGACACCTTCCTGCTGGCCAATGCGCCCGCCTATGTGATCGCCAACGATCTCGACCGCGAGCCGGAGGACGGGATCGCCTTCTTCGACTGGGAGCATTCCAACATCGCTCGCCACGGTGGCGACGAGACCGCGTTGATCGGCGGCAGCTTCGTCATCGAGGGCGGCAATGCCCGGTTGCTGCTCGATGCGCTGCCGCCGTTCATTCATATCCCTGCCAGCGACCGCGCGGCGGCGATCCTCAGCGCCACGCTCGCGACCCTCGACGACGAACTTGGGGCCGGGCAGATGGGCTCGACGCTGATGACGCGGCGCATGGGCGATATCCTGCTCGTGCAGGCGCTGCGGGCCTATGTCGGCCGGAAGGGCGCCGCCGAAACGGGATGGATCGGCGCGCTCACAAATCCGCAGATCGGCGCGGCGATCAGCCTGATCCACAACAGGCCGGGCCATCGCTGGACGGTCAACGAACTGGCGACCCGGATCGGCATGTCGCGCTCGGCCTTTGCGCAGCGCTTCAAGGAACTGGTCGGCGTCGCGCCGCTCGACTATGTCACACGCTGGCGCATGCATCGCGCCCGCGAAGCCCTGCGCCGGGAGGATGTCTCGGTCGCCGGCCTTGCCGCCGCACTCGGATACTCCTCCGAAAGCGCCTTCGGAAACGCGTTCAAGCGTGTCTTCGGGCGCGCGCCGAAGCGCTACTGGTCGGACGCGAAGCCGGGTTGATAATGGCTGTCCGCTTGCGACGGCTGCCGCGTAACCCTATTGTTCGACGGCAGACCAGCGTCCTTGAGGGGGAGACTTCAATGCCGTCGAGTTTCAATGTCGGAAGTGCGGATGGTTATGAACGGCTGATGGGGCGCTGGAGCAGGAAGCTCGCGCCGATGCTCATCGATTTCGCCGGTCTCGCTGATGGGGATCGCGTGCTCGATGTCGGCTGCGGCACCGGCAGTCTGGCGTTCACGCTGGCGGAAACGCCGGGCCTGCAGGAGATCGTCGCCGTCGACTATTCGCCGGTCTTCGTCGAGGCGGCAACGCGGCGCAACACCGATCCGCGCGTATCGATCCGGCAGGCCGATGCCTGCGCGCTTCCCTTCGAGGATGACCGCTTCGACAGGGCGATGTCGCTGCTCGTGCTGCATTTCGTGCCGGAGGCGGGAAAGGCGGTATCCGAGATGGCCCGTGTCGTGCGCCCGGGCGGCGTGGTCGCGGCCGCCGTCTGGGACCATTATGGCGGCATGTCCGGCATGCGGATGATGTGGGATACGGTGGCGATGCTTGATGAGGGCGCGCTGCCCCTGCGCCGCAAATATTGTTTCCAGCCGATGATGCGGCCGGGGGAAATGAAGGAAAGTTTCATCGCGCAGGGTCTTGCCGATGTCGAGGAAACCTCGCTGCTCATCCGGATGGAATACCTCTCCTTCGCGGACTACTGGGACCCGATCGCCGCCGGTGAGGGACCGCTCGGCAAATATGTCGCGGGGCTGGACCCGGCGAAGCGAAAAGCGGTCGATACAGCCGTCAGAGCTGCATACGAGGCGGGCGAGCCGGATGGGCCACGGTCGTTCGCGTCGGTGGCGTGGGCGTGCCGGGGCAGGGTTCCGGGCAAGAGCTAGGCATAGCGTTTTCGCTGTGGCTGCCTGTGGTGCGTATGGCGGCAACATCCAAGAGAGCCTCATCCTGAGGCGCCCCGTAGGGGCCTCGAAGGACGAGGCGGGTGCTTCGACGTCAAATGGACGCAAGGAGCTGCGTTGCAGCGTGTCCTTCGAGGCTTCGCCCTACGGGCTCCGCGCCTCAGGATAAGGGATGTTGGAGGGTGCCGCGCCCAAGGGCAGGGCGCTGGACGGTCGTATGCCTGCGACAAGGAGCCGCGTGGGACGCCACCCGATCACGGCAATCGTGATGGAACACGGGCAGCATTGCTGACGTTATTGCCCGCTGTCTCCGACTGCAAACGCTGCCGCAACAGCATCACCCGCCCGTTTCGGGCACCCCTTCCGACGGCATCCGGAATTGCCCGCCTCGCCGCCGCTTTCGGACGGAGGAATATCAGATGTCCGCTTTGGAAAGCCTGCGCCGGCTGACGCCGCAGCAGCGCAACACCGTCATCGCCAGCTATCTCGGCTGGACGCTCGACGCTTTCGATTTCTTCATTCTCGTCTTCGTTCTCAAATATATCGCCGAGGAATTCCATACCGACGTTCCCGCCGTTTCGGCGGCGATCTTCCTGACGCTTGCCATGCGGGCGCTCGGCGCACTGGTCTTCGGGCTGGCGGCCGACCGTTACGGGCGGCGCATCACATTGATGGCCGACGTGCTGCTCTATTCGCTGTTCGAATTTCTGACCGGCTTCTCCACCGGACTCACCATGTTCCTTGTGCTCAGGGCGCTCTACGGCATCGCCATGGGTGGGGAATGGGGCGTCGGCGCCTCGCTGGTCATGGAGACGGTGCCGGAGCAGAGCCGCGGCATCGTCTCGGGCATCCTGCAGGCCGGCTATCCCTCCGGCTATCTGATCGCCTCGATTGTGTTCTTTCTGCTTTTTCCTGTCATCGGCTGGCGCGGCATGTTCTTTGTCGGCGCGGTGCCGGCGCTGCTGGTGCTCTATATCCGCCGCAACGTCGAGGAAAGCCCGGCCTTCCTGAAGCGGCAGGCCGAGGGGCGCCGGCCGTTCCTGACAGTCTTGCGCGAAAACATTCCGCTGTTCATCTGGGCGGTGCTTTTGATGACGGCGTTCAACTTCTTCAGCCATGGCACGCAGGATATCTACCCGACCTTCCTCGAGACGCAGCGCAACTATTCGAGCTATACGGTCGGCGCGATCGCCATCGTCTACAATATCGGAGCGATCTGCGGCGGGCTGTTCTTCGGGGCGCTGTCGCAGCGGATCGGGCGCAAAAAGGCAATCGTTATCGCCGCGTTGATCGCCGTGCCCGTCGCGCCGCTTTGGGCCTATGCGCCCGGGCCGGTGCTGCTCGCTATCGGCGCCTTCCTGATGCAGTTCTTCGTCCAGGGCGCCTGGGGCATCGTGCCGGTGCATCTGAACGAGCTGTCCCCCGACGAGGTGCGCGGCACATTCCCCGGCTTTGCCTATCAGCTCGGCAACCTGCTGGCGTCAGGCAATGCGACGCTGCAGGCGGGGTTGGCCGCTCGTTGGGACGGCGACTATGCCTATGCACTCTTGATCGTCGCGGCAGTCGTGGCGCTCATCGTCGCGGCCCTTGCCGGCTTCGGCTATGAGAAGAAGGATGTCCGCTTCGGCACGGAGGAGACCGAGGAGCCGCATGGCGCGATGCGAATCTAGCGCTGCCTGCGGTTATGAAGGCCGGCGGCGACAGCTGCCGGCCTTTCAGCTCTTGAGCACGTTGCAATCCCAGATGCCATCGTAAAACGCCGGCCGCAACAGCGTGATGCCGGAAGGCAAGCGCTGTGCAAGCTGCCGCTGGCCGGCATTGGTGACGTGAGACGATTGGTCCGAGCCTTGCAGGACTTGCCGTCGAATGGCGGCGTGCTAGGTAAGGCCCGCCGGCATCTCGCCGGATCCACCGTTCCTCCCACAGCCCCGAGTGACTCCATGCCATTTTCTCCCGCCGCCGTCTGGCCCGTCGTCATGCTGTTTGCCTCCAACATTTTCATGACCTTTGCCTGGTATGGGCATCTCAAGCACAAGAGCAGCGCCATCTTCCTCGCCATCATTGTCAGCTGGGGCATCGCCTTTTTCGAATACTGCCTGGCGGTGCCGGCCAACCGTATCGGTTCGGCGGTTTATACGACGGCGCAGCTGAAGACGATGCAGGAGGTGATCACGCTGATCGTCTTTGCCGGCTTTTCGATCTTCTGGCTCGGCGAGAACCTGACCTGGAACCATGCGATCGGCTTCGCCCTGATCGCAATCGGAGCATCCTTCATCTTTCGTACATAAACTTTAGCCTTTTCAATAGATTACAAATCGTCCATGTCTAGATATCGCCACATTTCCTACAGATTGGCGTCGCAATCGGCTGGCAGCCTGTCACCATCAAGTGATCAGGAGGTGATCTGCCATGAGCCTGGCTTTCCCGACGATGGCGGCGATCCGGTTCGGCTATGGTTTCCGGCCGGGCGAAGCGCCGCCGAGCAGCAAGGATGATCTCATCGGCCAGCTGCGCATGGGGGCGGCGGCAACGCCGGACTTTCCCCTCGGCGGCCCCGACATGCGCCACCAGGCGATTCTCAGCCTACAGGCGCAACTGCGGCAGATCCGGCAGGACGCCAAGACGGTGACCGACGATACGACGCAGCGCGAGATGCGCAAAGGGGTGCAGCGGCAAGCGCAGCAGCAGTTCCAGCACGATGCGAACCTCCGGCTGATGCAGGCAGTGCTGTCGCCGTATGGCTTCTACGAGAGGCTTTCGACCTTCTGGACCGATCACTTCTCCACCAGCGCCAATAAGAGCCTGCCGATGCGCCTCATCGTGCCGCTCTACGAGGCCGAGGCGATCCGGCCGTTCATATCAGGCAGGTTCGGCGATCTCTTGCGCAATGCCACCGCCCATCCGGCCATGCTGATCTATCTCGACCAGGCGGATTCGCTGGGGCCGGATTCGGCCGGCGGCATCAAGCGCAACAAAGGGCTGAACGAAAATCTCGGCCGCGAACTGCTGGAGCTGCACACGCTCGGCGCCGGCAGCGGTTACAGCCAGGCGGATGTCACGGCGGCAGCCATGGTGCTGACGGGGCTCACCATCGATCGCAAGGAGATGGACATCGCCTTCCGGCCGAACATTTCGGAGCCCGGCGTACATGAGGTACTCGGCGTCAGCTATGGCGGGCGCAGGCGTTCGCGCGACGATTATCTCGACATGCTCGATGATCTCGCGCTCCATCCGAAGACGGCGGCGCATATCAGCCGCAAGCTCGCGGCGCATTTCATCGCCGACCAGCCCAATGAGGGCTTGGTGTCCGACATGGCCGAAGCCTGGAAGAAGACGGATGGCGATCTGACTGCCGTCTACACCGCGATGCTCGATCATCCCGCCGCCTGGCGCGACGGGGGCGCCAAGGCGCGCCAGCCTTTCGACTATATCGTCGCCGGCCTGAGGGCGCTGAATGCGGGGCCGGTCAACGGCGTCGTCGGCAGTTTCTTGACGGCCAACCAGCAAGGTACTGATGAGGGCGACATGGCGGCGAACACGCCTGGCATGGCGGGATCGCCGGTGCCGACGGATCCCGCCGGCGAGGCGAGGGAGAAGCGCCTCAAAGCCTTCCAGGCGGCGCGGGCGCTGGGGCAGGGGGCACTCAGGCGCATGGGCCAGCCGACCTGGCTGCCGCCGAGCCCGGCTGGTTTCGAGGAAGGCTTCTCCGCCTGGATCACTGGTAGCCAGCTCGCCGAGCGGTTGGCCTGGGCAAGGCGGGCCGCAGCGCAGTTCGGCCGGGACGAGGATCCGCGCGAATTCTTGAAGTCGACACTTGCCGATGCCGCCCGCGACGAGACGATCCGCGTCGTGTCGCAGGCGCCGAACAAGATCAGCGGGTTGACGCTGGTATTGGCATCGCCCGAATTCAATCGCCGCTAAGCAGACTTTCGTTGGCAAGCCAACGCTTCGTCTGCTTAGCTCCTTTGTCTTGTCGCAGGTTCTGGCCGGAAAACCGTTGGACACTTTTCCGGAACCTGCTTAGGAGGCCCCGCCCATGACGCTGCCCATGAACCGGATTTCGCTGTCCCGCCGCGGCTTTCTGACCTCTGCCTGCTGTCTTGCCGCCGCCCCCGTCTTCACGCCGGTGACCTTCGCGGCTATGCCGGGCGACAACCGTTTCGTCACCATCGTGCTGCGCGGCGCGATGGACGGGTTGGATCTGGTGCAGCCCTATGGCGATGCCGGATTTGCGGCACTCAGGCCGACACTGGCGCTGACGCCCGAGACCGGACTTCTCGATCTCGACGGGCATTTCGGCCTCAATCCAGCGGCCGCCGAGCTGATGCCGCTCTGGAAGAGGCGGGAGCTCAGCTTCGTGCATGCGGTGTCGACGCCCTATCGCGACCAGCGCAGTCATTTCGATGGACAGGACATGCTGGAATCCGGCGGCGAACATGTCGCCGAGGAAAAGACCGGCTGGTTGAACCGGGCGCTCGCCGTCATTCCGCGCTCGGATGCGCGCAAGGCAATCGACATCAACACCTCGACGGAGCTGATCCTCTCCGGACCGAACAATGTCGATGTCTGGGCTTCGGATTCCAATCTGGCGCCGGCTCGCGACGAGATGCAGTTCCTGGCGCGGCTCTATGCCGGCGATCCGCCGTTCGCCGAGGCGCTTGCCGAGGCGACGCGGGCCAATAGCGCTTCGATGATGGTCGAGCCGGAGGGCCAGCGCGGTGCAAAGATCGCCGATGTGGCGGCGCTTGCGGCCAACATGCTGAAGGGCGACTACCGCATCGCCAGCTTCTCGATATCAGGCTGGGACACGCATATCGGCCAGGCCGGCCAGTTCAAACGACCGGTGCAGGACCTTTCGCAGGCGATCAACACGCTGAAGACCACGCTCGGGCCCGAGATCTGGGCAACGACGGTGGTGCTTGCCATGACCGAGTTTGGCCGCACCGTGCGCCAGAACGGCTCAGCCGGCACTGACCACGGCACCGGCGGCTGCGCGCTTCTTGCCGGCGGAGCCATCAACGGTGGCCGCATCCTCGGCCGCTGGCCGGGCATCGGCGATGGCCAGTTGCTCGACGACCGCGACCTGATGCCAACCGCCGACGTGCGCGAGCTTGCGGCCGCGATGCTCTACCGGCAATTCGATGTGTCTGCCGATGATTTGACGGGGAAGATCTTCCCGGGGCTGGGTTTCGACAAGGGGTCGCAGTTTCTGCGTGGGTGAGGCCCGGTCCCGCAAAGCGGGAGCGATCGATCCAGTGAATCGATCGCAGGGCCGAACGCCCTGAGCCCAAGCGAAGGGCCGGGCGGCATCGGCGACAGGCCCTATCGGCCGGTCATCTTGAGCGCTGCCTCGGGAAGTCGCTCGCCTTGGACCTCGATCTCCGACAGGGCGGCGTCGATTTCGGCGAGGTCCTCAGCGAGCAGGTCGACGTCTACCGCTCCGAGATTCTCTTCCAACCGATGCTGCTTCGTTGTTCCGGGGATCGGGACGATCCATGGTTTTTGGGACAGCAGCCAGGAGAGGGCGATCTGCGCGGGTGTTGCGCCCTTGCGGTCGCCGATCCGCTTGATGAGCTCGACGAGCGCAAAATTGGCCTTGCGCGCTTCAGGTGAAAAGCGCGGCACGCTGTTGCGGAAATCGCTTGGATCGAACTTGGTGTTCTCGTCGATCTTGCCGGTCAAAAAGCCTGCGCCGAGTGGGCTGAAGGGCACGAAGCCGATGCCGAGTTGCTCAAGGGCGGGCAGCAGTTCCGCCTCGGGGCCGCGCCAGAAGAGCGAATATTCACTCTGGACGGCAGTGACCTTCTGGATGGCATGGGCGCGGCGGATCGTCTGAACGCCGGCTTCGGAAAGGCCGAAATGTTTGACCTTGCCGGCTGCGATCAGGTCCTTGACGGCGCCGGCCACATCTTCGATCGGCACGTCGGGATCGACGCGGTGCTGGTAGAACAGGTCGATGCGGTCCGTCTTCAGCCGGCGCAGGCAGGCATCGGCAACCGCCTTGACATGTTCGGGGCGACTGTTGGTGCCGCCGCGGCGTTCACCGGTTTGCTGATCGATATCGAAACCGAATTTGGTGGCGATGACCACCTGGTCGCGGATCGGAGCGAGCGCCTTGCCGACAAGCTCTTCATTAGCGAAGGGGCCATAGGCTTCGGCCGTATCGAACAAGGTGACGCCCTGCTGATGAGCGGTGCGCATCAATCCGATCATGTCGCCTTCGTCGGCGGGCGGGCCGTATGCAGCGCTCATGCTCATGCAGCCGAGACCAAGTGCCGAGACTTCGAGGCCGCCGATATTGCGTGTTTTCATTGTCATATCCGTTCGTAGTTTTGCTTGGGCTCGGAAAAATCCATTCCGCGGTGCGGGAGCAGCCGGGCTCGCGGTCCAGTTGACGTGAACTTAGTCCTCGTGTCAGCTTTCGATTAGATGCTGTAATGCGCATGCACCTATAAGACGGACTAATGAATGCCCCAGGACAACAACTTCAACGAACTCGTGGCCTTTTTGACCGTTGCCAGAGAACGAAGCTTTACCAGGGCGGCCGCCAAGCTCGGCGTGTCGCAATCGGCGTTGAGCCAGACGGTGCGCGGTCTCGAAGAGAAGCTCGGGCTTCGCCTTTTGACCCGCACGACCAGAAGCGTGTCGCCGACCCAGGCGGGAGAACGCCTGCTGGAACGGGTCGGACCCAGATTTGAAGAAATCCAGTTCGAGATCGCCGCCTTGAGCGAAATGCGCGAGCGGCCGGCCGGCACCATTCGCATCACGGCGGGCGAGCATCCGGCGATTTCCGTTCTCGCCCCGGCATTGGCTCGGTTTCTTCCTGATCATCCCGATATCAATGTCGAGGTGATCGTCGACTACGGCCTGACCGACATCGTCGCCGAGCGTTACGACGCCGGCATCCGGCTCGGCGAGCATTTGGCAAAGGACATGATCGCGATCCGGATCGGCCCCGAGATATGCATGGCGGTCGTCGGAGCGCCCGCCTATTTCGATCGCCATCCGCGCCCTGATATCCCGCAGGATCTGACGGCGCACAACTGCATCAACATGCGGTTGCCGACGCACGGGACGATATATCCCTGGGAGTTCGAGAAGGACGGCCGCGAACTGCGCGTCCGTGTCGAGGGCCAGACGGTGTTCAACAACATTGCCATGAGGCAAGGCGCCGTGCTGGACGGGCTGGGGCTGGCCTACATGCCCGAGGATCAGGTTCAGCCTTACATTGAAGACGGGCGGCTGATCCGCGTTCTGGAGGACTGGTGCCAACCCTTCCCAGGATATCATCTCTACTATCCGAACAGGCGGCATGCGTCTCCCGCCTTCACCCTGTTCGTCGATGCGCTCCGCTATAGAGGAAAGTAGTGCCGATTTTATTCCATCACGGCTTATCAACAGCCAGTGATTAATTAGTCAGCCTAATAGACCCTAGCTGTCCAGGCCGGCTAATCCTTTCCATCCGATGCCGCTACTTTCTCGCCATCTGAAACGAAGCGAGAAGCCGACATGCGATATGGATTGTCCAACACCTTGGCGGCAGTGCTGCTTGCCTCTGCACAGCTTGCCGGGACATTGGCGACGGCTGCCGATGCGGTAAAGCCTGAGCCGTTGGTCATCCAGGAGCAAGGCAGTTTTGCCGTCGGGGGAACCAGCACGGCAGCGCCTGGAACCTTCGATCCGCTGAAACCTCTCGATCCCGCAGGCCAGACCTATCACGGCGATCATGCCTTTGCCTTCTATCAGGTGCCGGCAAACCCGCGTCAGTACCCGATCGTGATGTGGCATGGTGCCGGACAATTCTCCAAGACCTGGGAGACGACGCCGGACGGCCGCGAAGGTTTCCAGAACATCTTCCTGCGTCGAGGCTTCTCCACCTATCTCGTCGACCAGCCGCGCCGGGGCGGCGCCGGACGGAGCATGGCCGAGACAACAGTTAAGCCGACAGCGGACGAGCAGCTCTGGTTCAACCAGTTCCGCGTCGGCACCTGGCCGAACTATTTCGACGGCGTACAATTCTCCCGTGATCCGGAAGCGCTGAACCAGTACTTCCGCGCGATGACGCCAAATACCGGGCCGTTCGATATGGAGGTCGTGTCGAATGCGGTGGCAAAGCTGTTCGAGAAAATCGGTCCCGGCATTCTTTTCACCCATTCGCAGGGCGGCGGACCGGGCTGGCTAACGGCCATCAAGAGCTACAAGGTCAAAGCCATCGTCGCCTTCGAACCCGGCAGCAGCTTCGTGTTCCCGGCAGGCGAGGTCCCCGCCGATATGCCGAGCGCCTTCGACACGCTGAAGGGCGTGCCGGTGCCGATGGACGACTTTATCAAGCTGACGAAGATCCCGATCGTCATCTATTACGGCGACAACATCCCCGACCAGCCGACGACGATGCCGGCGCAGGACAGCTGGCGGGTTCGCCTGGCAATGGCCCGCCTGTGGCGCGATACGGTGAACAAGCATGGCGGTGATGTCACTGTCGTGCACCTTCCCGAGATCGGCATCCACGGCAACACCCACTTCCCGTTCTCCGACCTGAACAACGTAGAGATCGCCGACCTGGTCTCGACGTTCCTGCGCGAGAAGAAGCTCGACTGATCCGCCTCGGACGCGGTGCGGCGCTGCTCGGCTGGCCCAAAGGCCGGTCGTGCAGGCGGCGATCCCGTTTGTATCCTGCTCAGAGCCCATACGATCTGCAGACTAAGGGAAACATATCCATGCGTGATCTCTTCAAACGTGTTCCCATCCTTCTCGCCTTGGCCAGCGCCGTCGTTCTTGTCGGTTGGCAAGTCGACGCGGAGCCGAACCGGACGACGCTGCCCGAATTGGCAGGCCTCGTTCATTATACGACCGTCAGACGGGGGAACGTGACTGAGCATATCATGACGACAAACGAAGCCATCCAGGCGGTGAAGACCGGGCAGCCCATTCCCGACGGCACGCACTTCGTCCTGGTGGATTACCGCGAAGGCGCAGTCTTTCGCTATTTCGTCATGGAAAAGGGCCGCGGCTGGGGAGCGGACTATGATGAGGACCGCCGCACCGGCGATTGGCAGTTCCAATGGTTCAAGCCGGATGGCACGATCAACATGGCCGAGAACACGGCGCGGTGTCAGTCCTGTCATTCGTCCAGAGCCGACGAAGGCTTCCTCTACACCCTTGAGAAACTCAAGGAATTCGACGGAGCCGTCGTTGACTAGGCTGGATCCAACGCATGACGGAGGCGCGGCGTCATGAGTCCGTTCTTTCTGATACGGCTCGTGCTTGATTTCACTGCAGCCGGGCTGCTTCTTGTCGCGCTCGCCTATTGGTGGCTCGACAACATGTCGCACGAGCTGATCGGCACGAGCATGTTCATCCTTCTCCTATCCCACAACGTCTTCAACAGGCGATGGTGGGCCAGGCTCCCGAAGGCGGCGCCTGGCAGGCGCAGCTTCGTGACGATCGCGTCGAATATCTCGATCGCCGCGACCATGGCCGCGTTGCTGGTGACGAGCGTGCTGATGTCACGCACGGTGTTTGCTTTCCTTCCTTTAAGCGGCGGTCCGACGGCACGCGAAATCCACATCCTTGCGGCATATTGGGCATTTATTCTCGCGGCCATCCATCTCGGCCTTCACTGGTCGATGATCATGGCCGTCGTGGGCAGGCTTTTGCGCGTCGGGCCGCCAAACGCGATCCGGACAGCGTCTTTTCGTGCCACCGCGGCTGCAATCGCCGTGTGCGGCATCCACAGCACTGTCGTCATGGGAATCGCAGACAGGCTCGTTGCCCGGCCGTCGATGGATTTCTGGGATTTTCAGGAATCGACCGTGGGCTTCTTCCTGCATCATATCGCGATCCTGGCTGGGTGCGGGTGCGCTGCGCATTATGCGGCCGTCTGGCTTCGATGGGCGGGTGGAGTGCGCAGGGTGACGGATGCCGGCGACTGATGTGTGCGGCGGCTTTTGTGGGGAATGGAGTTTGCGGCCGCCCGGCCCTTCGCTTGGGCTCAGGGCGTTCGAAGCTGCAATCGATTCACCGGATCGATTGCTCCCGCTTTGCGGGACCGCTTCTCACCCCAACACATCATAGAGCCGGAAGATGAAGCTGATCTGGTAGATCAGGTTGGCAATGATGAAGGCCGTGTGGAAGCGGCGGTTGGGAGTCCAGGCAGCGATGGCGCAGAGAATGATGTAGACGATGTTGCGGGCTGGGTATTCCCAGCCGAGCGAGAGGATGCGTTCATGGCCCTTGATTGCCGTGTCGAGAATATCGACGGCGTAGGTGAGGCCGAGGATGCCGAAGAACCATTTGCGCCGCGAGATGAAATATTCCTCGTAGCCGCCATATTCGTCGAGTGAGGCCGGAAAGAGCAGGGCGCAGAGCAGGAAGAACAGACTGCAGAAGCAGATGAGGAAGAGATAGATGCCGAAGCCGATGGCCGGCACGGCCTGCAGGCGATATTCCCACCACCAGATATGGATGATGAACAGGAACATCGACAACGCCCAGCCGAGATGGATGGCATAGACCTTGGCCTTACCAGGATGCTGGACGATGCCGGCAAGGCCGGTCAGCACCCTGGCGAGCGAAAGGCTGATGACCATGCCCATCACCACCTTGATGTGAAGGAAGACCTCCGGCGAGCTGACCGTTTCCATGCTTTCGATCCTTAGGATGTCACTCCTCGGGGACTTGCTTCGGTTTGCCTTCTTCGTCGAGCGCCACCATGATGAAGGTGCCCGCCGTGACCTTTTCCATCTTGGCGTAACGCGCGCGGTGCGCCCAGGCTTCGACGCACAGCGTGATCGAGGTGCGGCCGACACGGTCGATATCCGTATAGACGGACAACGTGTCGCCGATCTTGACCGGCAGCTCGAAGGCCATCTCCTTGACGGCGGCGGTGACGACGCGGCCCTTGGCGCGCTCTGCAGCGCGGATGCCGGAGGCAAGGTCCATCTGCGCCATGACCCAGCCGCCGAAGATATCGCCGGCCGGATTGGCGTCACCGGGCATGGCAAGCGTCCTCAGCGTCAGTTCGCCTCTCGGCTTGGCGGCATCGGTCATCAAGTCTTCTCCATCTGGTGCGGCGTCGGGCCGGCGATTCACTGCGAAGCACCCTAGTGCAAAGACCTTGGGCTGTAAAAGACGGCAAGGTCGGGCACTACAGGCCGCTGACGGGAAAAATATTGTAGCCGTTGCCGATTGAAATTTCATTCGATTTCAAATGGTTGAATTTTACAGCCGTCACCTGACCTTACGTTATTTAATCGTTTTCTAATTAAGCTTTACGCTCCAGTAATTCCGGCACTTCAGAATGCGATTGATCTCAAATACAAGAATCGCCGGGAACCTCATGCGCAACGTCAAGATTTCCACCCGTCTTTACTGCCTCGTCGGATTCACACTTGCCGTGCTCGCGGCGACGATGGTCTTCTTTCTGAATTATTCCTATTCCGAGCTGGAAGCGGAGCGGAAGGCGGGGCTGGCGCAAATGGATGCGACGGCGCTCGGCATCTTCGACAAATATTACAAAATGGAACAGGCGGGTACGATGACCCGCGAACAGGCGCAGGCGGCCGCCAAGGACGTGATCGGCGCGATGCGCTACGGCGCCGACGGCTATTTCTGGATCAACGACATGCACCCCACCATGGTGATGCACCCGATCAAGCCGCAGCTGAACGGCACCGATATCTCCCAGATGAAGGATCCGACGGGCAAGTTCCTATTCGTTGAGTTCGTCAACAAGGTGAAGAAGGACGGCAAGGGCTTCGTCGATTATCTTTGGCCGAAGCCGGGCGCCGACCAGCCAGTGCTGAAATATTCCTATGTCGCCGGTTTCGAGCCCTGGGGCTGGATCGTCGGTACCGGCGTCTATGCGGATGACCTTGCCGCGCTCTATCGCCAGAACGCGATGTGGGCCGCACTGCTCTGCCTGTTTGGCGGCGCCGCCACGATTGCCATCGCCTATGCCATCGTGCGCAGCGTGACAGTGCCGATCGCCCGTCTGAAAGCGGCGATGAACGCGATTGCGGCCGAAGAAGCATCGGTGGAGATTGCCGGCAGCGACCGTCGCGACGAGATCGGCCAGATGGCCAAGGTGCTGCTGGTGCTGCGCGATTCCGTCGACGAGCGCAGCGCTCTGCGCGGGCGGGAAGACGAAAGGCAGCGCCAGACCGAAGAAGAGCGCCGCGGCAACGAGGCGAGCCTGCGCTCGGCCTCCGAACGGCAAACCCAAGCGATGCAGGCGCTCGGCATCGGCCTGGAAAAGTTGGCGAGCGGTGACTTGACGGTTGCGATCGGCGATATCGGCGAGGATTACGCCAAGCTCAGGGGCGATTTCAACGCCGCCGTCGATGCGCTGAACGGCGTCATCCATGCGATCGCCGAATCGAGCCATGTCGTCAACGAAAGTGCTTCCGATATCAGCGAAGCGACCGGCAACCTGTCAAAGCGCACGGAACAGCAGGCGGCCGCACTCGAAGAGACGGCGGCAGCGCTCGACGAGATCACCGCGACGGTCAAGACGGCATCCGAGCGGGCGAACGAGGCGCGCGAGATGGTAGCGGAGACCAAGGCGAGCGCCGGAAAATCCGGCGAGATCGTCCGCAATGCGGTCACCGCGATGGGCCGGATCGAGGATTCGTCCAACCGCATCGGTCAGATCATCTCGGTCATCGACGAAATCGCCTTCCAGACGAACCTTCTGGCGCTGAATGCCGGCGTCGAGGCTGCGCGGGCGGGCGAGGCGGGCCGCGGCTTTGCCGTCGTCGCCCAGGAAGTGCGCGAACTCGCCCAGCGTTCCGCCAATGCGGCCAAGGAGATCAAGGAACTGATCAGCCGGTCGGCAACGGAGGTCGAGGGTGGGGTGGCGCTGGTGCGCTCGACGGGTGAGGCACTGCTGGAGATCGAGGCGCTGGTCAACCAGGTCAACGATCACGTCGCATCAATCGCGACGGCGGCGCGCGAGCAGTCGACGGGGCTGAACGAGATCAACGGCTCCGTCAATCACATGGACCAGATGACGCAGCAGAATGCCGCGATGGTCGAGGCGACGACGGCGGCAAGCCGCACGCTCGCCGACGAGAGCACCCAGTTGAAGACGCTACTTTCGAATTTCCGCCTACGCGGGGAGCCGCCGCCAGTGGCCCGATACACACGGGCAGCGTGAGAAAACGTAGAGATCAAAGGCCGGGAAACCGGCCTTTTTTATTTCCGTCGCGTTCAGATTGTGCCGGTAAGTTTTCATTCACCGTTTTTAATTAAAATTGGAGTGAGTTTTTTCGGTCACTGCCCAGCCAGCCTGCGGAAGCGATAAGAGTATGGCGTTTGTTTCCTTTCCTCGGCGATCCCTTTTGCCCTTGCTGCTTTCGGCGGCGCTGACGACCTGTTCGATCAGCGACGGGCTGGTGCCGCCGGCCAATGTCGACAACGGCACCAGGGTCAGTTCGATCTCGCCGTCGCGGGGGGCAGCGCGCATGGCGCCTGCCGTGCGCATGGCGCCGGTGGAGAGCCAGGCATCCTATCCGGTTTCCAGCGCGCCCGTCGGCAATAGCCAGGGCTCCGTCGATTATCTCGATACGCCAAACCTTGCCGGCACCGGCCACGCGACGCGAGCCGCACCGCCGCAAACCGCACCGGGACGTAAGCTGCCGATGATCGACAGCGACGAGGCGCTGGCGCAGCAGAACCAGAACTGGGGCGGCACGCAAGATCTTGCGATCCCGTCCGGCGGCGTCAACATGGATGACGATCTCGGGGCGGAGCCGGTCGTCGGGCCGGCGCAGGAACAACATCAGCAGATCGCCGAGGGCAACGCCACCGAGCCGGTTGTCGACGGCATCGGCACCGATAATCCAACGCAGCTCAACCAGCCCATGCGCCAGCCCCCGCAGCAGCCAATGCCACAGCCGGCTGCCGAGGCACAGATGAGCCGGGCGCCCGCCTGGAACGACGGCAGCCCTGTGGTGGCGCCGACCCGTGTTCCCGAAGAGGACGAGAGCGAAGAGGTCGCGATGCTGCGGCCGAACAATCCGATGATGAGCCAACCGGCGGCGCCCGTCGATCCCAGCGTCATGCCGTCCTCCGAGCTTGCCTGCCGGCGCGAGCTGAAGCGCATGGGCGTACTCTTCGACAACAAGCCGCCGATCTCGAACGGGCCGGCCTGCCAGGTACCCTATCCGGTGTCGCTGAAGGGGCTTTCCGGTAATATCGGCGTCCGCCCCGCCGTGACGTTGAACTGCCAGGTGACGCTCGCCTTCGCCAAATGGGTGAAGAACGAACTGGCGCCGTCCGCCCGCTACCGCTACTGGTCCGGCATCAAGACGATCCAGCCGCTCGGCGGCTATTCCTGCCGACGCATGAACAATAGCCGGCAGAAATACAATCCGATGTCGGAACACGCCCGCGGCAACGCCATCGACGTCGGCAAGTTCGTGCTGAAGAACGGCCACGAAATCGACGTGCGCAAGAAGGGCCTGTTCTCGCTGCGCGAAGGGCGGCTTTTGAAGGCGGTGCGCAGCGACAGCTGCCGCTATTTCAACACCGTGCTCGGCCCCGGCAGCAACCCGGAGCACTGGAACCACTTCCACTTCGATCTTCGTTCCCGCAAGAGCGGCAAGGCCTATTGCGACTGATGCATATCGCCTAAACCATGCGGCGCGGGTGCAGCTGATGTCGCAGCATCGGGCTTGGCCGCCAAAAAACGGTTCATCCCTGCCGCAGGGCGCGCTATAGATCGGCGAGCCGATTGCGTTTCGAAAGTTTGATCCATGAGCTATGATTTCCATGTCGGCCAGAAGGTCGTCTGCATCAACGACACCTTCAAGCATGTCAGCATCGACCAGCTGATCCGCAAGGGCGAGATCTATACGATCCGCTGGGTGGGTGAATATACCCATTATATCGACGGCACGTTCATCGGGGTGAAGCTCGCGGAAATCAATCGCGGCAATGACGACGGGCCGGAAGGTTATGGGGCGGCCGACATGCCCTATCGCGCGACGCGCTTCCGGCCCCTGGTGAAGGACAAGATCTCGTCACTGCGCAAGCTGTTGGCGCCGACGCCCGATGCACCGGTCGAACCGAAGGAAAAAATCAGGAAGAAAGAGAAGGTCTGAACGCCCCACGGCACCGATCAGGCCGTCTTTCTGCTCAGGAACAGCGCAGTCTCTTTGCGGACCTCAAGCACGCCGCTGCGTTGGCTGAACGCTTCGGCAATGGCTTGACGGAACCGGATGAGTTGAGTTTCGCCGGCGCGATCGCCGGGCGGATAGGAGGTGAGCGCCAGGAATACATCCTCGGGCTCGGTGATACGCAGGCCTGCCGGATGCTGCGACATGCTGACGTTTCCAAACTGCGACCGCATCGATCGTTCGGCGGCGTCATATCCGAAGGCTTCGGCAGCCGGATCGGATGGGGCGCTGCCGAATACGGCCGTTAGTTCATAGATCTCCCGCATATTGTCGGCGCCGTTGGTTGTAACCGCGAGAACGCCGCCCGGCTTCAACACTCTCGACATGTCCGCGATGCCGGCGGCCGGGTCGGGTAGGTGATAGAGCATGTGCATCGCGATCACGGCATCGAAGGTGTCATCTTCGAAGGGGAGCGCGACGGCATCAGCTTGACAGCCCCGAACGGAGCCGAATGGCAGTGCGCTGCAACGCGCCATCGCCTCGTCGACCATGCCGGGTGAAAGGTCGGCGAGCGTCAGGTGGAGGTCCGCCGGCAGCAAACCTGCCGTTGCCGCCCAGAACCAGGCTGGCCCGCAGCCGACGTCGAGGACGCGATCGCCCGGTTTCAGGGGCAATTGCGCCGCAATCCACGGAAACCAGGCTGTCTCGGCGATGGTGTATTGGCTATGCAGTCGAGCCCGTGCGGCAAGCTTCCGGCTGTCGCCATACTGCTCGGCATTGTCTGCTGTTATGGAGGACATGGCATCTCTCTGGGTTTCTTCACAGGATGCGCCCCGCCTCTGGTTCGTCGGCAGAGCCTATAGATGGCCCTATTCCCGGACAAGACGTGACCTTGCGCAACGGGCCAGCTTGTTCGCATAGCTGCCGCCGAAGGTTGCCCGGATATGGCGCGTTTCCACCTTTGAAAATAAATCGCATCCGATTAAATCGGAATGTTGTTGACATCGGTTTTGGTGGAGCGTATTAGAGCGCATCCGATTTAATCGGATGCGTATTAAACTTAAACCGAAAGGATATCACCATGACCGAGAAGCTTCTCTTTACCGGCAAAACCCACATCTCCGGCGGCCGCGACGGCTCCGCACGCAGCAGCGACGGTACGATCGACATCAAGCTGCCGCAGCCGCATCCGGCCGCTGAAAACCTGTTCGGCATCGCCTGGTCGGCCTGCTACATCGGCGCCATCGAACTTGCCGCTGCCCAGAGAAAGATCACGCTGCCTGATGGTCCCGAGGTCGACGCGGAGATTACTCTCAACGCCGACAACGGCTCCTTCTTCCTGAGGGCGCGCCTCAATGTCAGCCTGTCCGGCATCGATCGCGACATCGCGCAGGAGCTGATCGAGGCAGCCCATGGCATCTGCCCTTATTCCAAGGCGACACACGGCAATATCGACGTCGAGACCAAGCTTGTCTGAGCGGGCGAGGGCAGACCTCCTCGCCGGAGGATTTGATGCGGAGGGCCTGCCGGTCGGCCGGCAGACCTCTTTCTGAAGTAGCAGGCACGGGAAACCTTGCCGATCTGGAGAGCAAGCGATGATCAATAGCCACGGCCAGTCGCACCAGGCCTATGACGAGTTTTCACTTGTGCTCGACCCTGATGTCTATGAGCCGTTGCCCGATGACTGGCTGATCGGCATCACTGATGTCGTCAACTCGACCACGGCGATCCGGTCGGGGCGCTACGAAGACGTCAACTATGCGGGCGCATCGATCATCGCCGCCCTCGGCAATGCCTGGGGTTCGTTCGATTTTCCCTTCGTGTTTCGCGGAGACGGGGCAGCATTCGCCTTGCCGCCACAGGGCATGATGGTGGCGACATCGGCATTGCGGCAGGTCGCGGACTTTGCAAGAGCCGATCTCGATCTAACCCTTCGTATCGGGCTGCTCACCGTACGCGAAATCCGCACCAGTGGGCGCGACGTCAGAATTGCCCGTTATGCCGCCTCCGAGAACGCGACCTATGCGATGTTTGCAGGGGGCGGGCTCAAATGGGCGGAGCAGCAGATCAAGAACGGCCGGTACCTGGTCAAGCCGGGCCGCTACGCGACGAAGCCCGACCTGACCGGTCTCAGCTGTGACTGGACCCCGTTCCCAAGCCAGCGAGGCGAGATCCTGTCGCTGCTGGTCGAGCCAAATGACCATACCCGTCCCGAGGTCTTTGCGGCGCTGGCGAAACGCCTGCTTGCGATTTTCGATGCCGCACCGCGCCAATCTCATCCGCTTCCCGGCGATGTTCCCATGTCAGGAGACAGCGGGAAGCAGGTCGATGCGAAAGGCTGGTCGGAGGTCGCCGCCAATTCGGATTTCCGCAAGTTCGACGACGGTTTGCGTCTGACGCTGGACTGCACACCGGAACAGATCGACAGGGTCGAAGCGATCCTCGTTCCGGCGAGGGCGCGCGGCAAGATCAAGTTCGGACTGCATCGGCAATCCCATGCGCTGATGACCTGTCTCGTGCCATCAGACAGGCCGGATTCGCACCTGCATTTCCTCGATGGAATGGGCGGCGGCTATGCCAGGGCCGCCGAGAAGATGGAGGAAGGCGCGCTTGACGATGTCGTCCGGCATCACGGTCGGTAGGCTCAGGACCCAGCCGGCGCGGGATCATGGCTGCCAAGAGATCTAAGCGGGCTTCCCCGTTTCCCGGCTGGCCAGGTTTGCGAGCATTTTGCCGAGTTGAGGTGGCGCCAGCTCGACATCGCATTCTATCGTGGCGACACTAAACCATCTAAGCTCGGTGTGTTCGTCATCGACCAGCCGCGGATAGCCGTGCCACTGATCGATGCGATAGACATGAAAGGTGACGGATGCCTCAGGCGGGTCTTCCGATATGAACTTTCCCGCAAACTGCCAGCGCTGCGGCGTCACGCCTATTTCTTCCATCAATTCCCGGCGCATTGCCGTCTCGGCGTCTTCGCCGTCTTCGATATGGCCGCCCGGGAGGCTCCAGCGGTCCGGGTGTACCCTGCGCTTGGAACTGCGCTTGGCCAGAAGAACGGTTCCGTTCTGGCTCAAGACGCCCATCGCGATGTCGGGCATGCAATCTCCTCTGCCTCATCGATCTCGCGCCGATGCTGCCCGCAGCCACGGCTCTTTGCAACGACCGGTCGTCCATCGAGACAGTCGAGGCATAGCCTGACAGGGTAGGTTGACCCCCGACGTTGCCCGGGAGCATAGTCCCCGGACAGACGCGAATGACCTGCTGATGCGAACGAGGTCGGTCAGTCGATCTTCGTCCGTTTCCGAACAGATCAAACGGAGAGGAGAGCGTCATGCCACCCACATCCCTATCAACGCCCACGCGGCGCGAGCTGCTTGCCGCCGCGGCCGCAGCCGGGGCCATCGGCATGCTTGCCGGGACGCGCAGCGCTGAGGCAAACGGCGACGGGCTTAGCCCGTTCAGCGTCAATTTCCCCGAGGATCAGCTTGACGATCTGCGCCGGCGCGTCGCGGCCACCCGTTGGCCTGATAAGGAGACCGTCGCCGATGATACGCAGGGCGTGCAGCTCGCGACAATCCAGAAACTCGCGAAACATTGGGCGACGGATTACGACTGGCGCAAGATGGAGGCGCGGCTCAATGCTTTGCCGCAATTCATCACCGAGATCGACGGGCTGGATATCCACTTCATTCACGTCCGCTCCAAGCATAAAAATGCGCTGCCGCTGATCGTCACACATGGATGGCCCGGCTCGATCATCGAGCAGTTGAAGATCATCGAACCGCTCACCGATCCGACAGCGCATGGCGGGAGCGAAGAGGACGCATTTGACGTGGTGATCCCGTCTTTGCCGGGCTACGGCTTTTCGGGGAAACCGACGGGGTCGGGGAACTGGAACCCGCCCCGCATCGCGCATGCCTGGGCGACGCTGATGCAACGTCTCGGCTACACGAAGTTCGTGGCGCAGGGTGGCGACTGGGGCAATGCGGTCACCGAATTGATGGCGGTGCAGGAGCCGGCGGGATTGCTCGGCATTCACACGAACATGGCGGCCACGGTTCCTGCTGACATCGCCAAGGCTCTTGCCGCCGGCGGCATGCCGCCAGCCGACCTGTCGCCGGACGAAAGGCGCGCCTTCGATCAGCTCGACGATTTCTACAAGAATGGGCTGGGCTATGCCATCGAGATGAACAACCGACCGCAGACGCTCTACGGGATCGTCGACTCGCCGGTCGGGCTTGCGTCGTGGATGCTCGATCACGACATCCGCAGTTACCGGATGATCGCCCGCGTTTTTGACGGAGAGCCCGAGGGGCTGACCAAGGATGATATCCTCGACAACGTCACCCTCTACTGGCTGACGAACACAGCAATCTCCTCGGCACGCCTCTATTGGGACAACGCGCACCATCCGTCGGGCGGGTTCTTCGATCCCAGGGGCATCAAGATCCCGGTGGCGGTCAGTGCTTTTCCCGATGAGATCTACCAGGCGCCGCAGAGCTGGGCGGAGAAGGCCTATCCGAAGCTCATCCATTACAACCGGTTGCCGAAGGGCGGTCACTTCGCCGCCTGGGAACAGCCGATGGCTTTCACTGCCGAGCTCAGGACTGCGTTCCGGCCGCTGCGGCAGTAGACCTAAAGCGTGTCGGATCTTTCAGATTCGCTTGCCACGCTTTAGGTTTTTGATTTTCCATGCCGCGATCGCAAATGCCGCGATCACGATTTCCCCGGTTCGCCCTGCGTTGACCGCAGGAGGTTGTCGCGCAGCGTCGTCACCGATTTCTGCACGACGGGAAAGTCGTCGCCAAGGCCGGTGGCCCCAAGCAGCGCGTTGCCGGGATCGGTTTCAACGAGTTGGCGCCCTGCCGGCGTCAGGCTGAGCCGCACCTGCCGTTCGTCGGCGGGATCGCGGTGACGGGTGATATAGCCATTCGACTCCAGCTTCTTGAGGATGGGCGTCAGCGTGTTGGATTCGAGGAACATCTTTTCCCCCAACACTCCAACGGTCTGGTCGTCCTCTTCGGAGAGGGCCACCATGGCGATGTATTGGGTATAGGTCAGGCCAAGTTCATCCAGGATCGGCTTGTAGGCGCGGCCGAAGGCGAGATTTGCAGAATAGACCGCGAAGCACAGAAAGTTGGAAAGTTTCCGGCCGTCCTTGCCCACCGACGGGGAGGCGGGCGCGGACGTGCCAGGCTGTCTTGCGGTTTTAGATACGGGCATGGTTTCATCCTATCCAGGCTCTGAATGTTAGGAGTGACATATACATCGTATCCGATTAAATCGCAACTGAATTGATGACTCTTTTCGACCAGCTTGTCCGGCCGTCGCCCCCAGCTTCACGAGCGGCGGCCCGTCGACGCCTTGCCGCCTAGCCGAACTTCTCCGTCGTATCGGCCTTGCCGAATACCCAGTAGCCGGATGCCTTGATCCAGCCGAGCGGGCAACCTCGTTCCAGCAGGTAGGCGCGGATATCGCGTGTCACCGAGGCTTCCGCCGCGACCCAGATGAAGGTTTCCGGCTGGATATCGACCGTGCTTAAGAGTTTCAGCAGCGCTGCGGCATCGGTTGCCTGCGAAAGAGGCCGGTGCGCCCAGTGGAGGTGCAGTTCGGCTGATGTCTCGAACGTCTGCTCTTCCAATGGGCCGGTGACGGCTGCGATTGTGGTGATGACGGTTCCGGCGCCGCTCTCCTCGATCCGGCGGCCGATCGCCGGCAGCGCGGTTTCGTCGCCGATCAGCAGCCACCGTTTGACCGTCGCGGAAACGACGGCGGAGCCTCTTGGTCCACCGATCTCGAGCCTGTCGCCGGGGCGCGAATTGATCGCCCATTGCGTCACCGGGCCCGCCTCGTGCAGGGCGAAGTCGATGGTCAATTTCCGCTCGGCATTGTCATAGCGGCGCGGCGTGTAGTCACGACGCTCTTCTCCACCATCGGCAGTGGGAGTGAAGATCTTGATGTGATCGTCAGCACCGAGACTGATGAAATCGGCGAGATCATCACCTGCCAATATGACCCGGCGCATGCTCGGAGTGATATCGACGACGCTTTCGACTGTCAGTAAGCGCCGCCGCGTGTCGTGGCGAATCCGCTCAATGCCAGGGGTCGATGAAGCTTGATCTTTGAATTGATTGTTATCCATGTGTCCTTCCGGGGCTTCTGAAGCTCGATCCGCAGGACACAGTCGCGCAGATCGAAGCCGCAAAGCCGTTCGATCATACGCGTTGAGTGACGTTAACGCTTACGTGGCCGGGTGACCCGACCATTGACGGCATGATGTAGCCGACGGCGGCGGCATGTGCAACCGTAAGGGAACCAGCAATGGCGATGATTGCCAAAGTTTAACTTTCCGGCGGTGTTCCGGTTGGGCAATAATCGGCCGATCAGTGGTTATGGAGAAGACAATGGACAGCAGAATCCAGGACGTGCTCGACATTTATCACGCGATGATTGAGACGGAGCATAACAGCCCGCGCGAGCTGCCCCCCGGCGGCCGCGACGGAGGACAGGATCAGCGGCTGCGCGCGGTCGGACCTGCGACCGGACAGTTCATCAATGTCCTCGCCAAGAGCCTCAAGAGCCCGACCATTCTCGAACTTGGCACCTCCTTCGGTTATTCCGGGATATGGCTGGCGGAAGCAGCACGCGCTTCCGGCGGGCGGCTGATCACCATGGAAATGCACGGTTACAAATCGGCCTACGCACGCGACATGGCCGTCAAGGCGGGGCTCGCGGAGTATGTGGAATTCAAGGTTGGGGATGCGGTCCAGATGATCGGCGAGCTTTCCCAGGGCATCGATTTGGTGCTGGTGGATCTCTGGAAGGATCTCTACCTTCCCTGCCTCGAAGCCTTCTACCCTAAGCTCAATCCGGGCGCGATCATTGTCGCCGACAACATGCTGCGCCCAGGAGGCGATGATCTCAAACGCTACGGCGAGGCTGTCCGTGCCAAGCCCGGGATATCAAGCGTGCTGCTGCCGGTTGGCAGCGGGCTTGAGGTCAGTCGGTTCGATTGAGGCTGAGGTGAGATTAGCGGCTATTTTGTTTTTAGTTGCAGCAAAAAAGATGACACGTTTGAAGCTAATTTCCGACACTTTCCCGATCAAAGCTCCGCCATCGCGAGCTTTGGAGATGTGATGTCGGGCATTCTTATCGCCACCCTGTTGGCAACGGTTTCAGCAAAGATTCCCGCCGGATTTTCCAGCGGTGACCTCCTCTATTCTGATTGCGGCGGCTCACGGCAGTTTGTCGTCGGATATGTCGCGGGTTGGTTGGACAAGTGGAACCGGGACGAGTATTTGGCCCGCCGTATTTTCACCGAAGTCGTTCCTGCGCCGAAAGCAATGGTGAACTCGGCGTATTTTGCCAACTCCGTCGGGGTAAACGTCTGTGTGCCGGTTGGAACGACCGCGGAAGCAATCGGCAATACGTTGTGTACATTCCTAGAAGAGAATCCCGGCATTCGCGAGGCCACTGGCGACGAGCTGATGACGACCTTGATCGCCTATAAATACCGCTGCCCCGTGCCGTAGGAACGTCAAACTCCCCCCGGCTTGTTGGTTTCGATGAAACGGCTGAGCGAGGTGGCGGCGTTCAGCATGTGGGCGCGCATGCGCCGCGATGCCATCTCACCGTCGCCTTCGGCGATCGCCTGCATGATTGCCTCGTGCTCGTCCCGGGATCGGCGCAGCCGTTCGCCCTGGCGCAGCTGTGTGCGCCGGAAGGCGTTCAGGCGGTTGCGCACGGCGATTGCCTGTTCGGCAAGGAAGCTATTGTGGGTGGCGTGATAGATGGCTTCATGGAATTGGCGGTTGAAGCTGTCATAGGCGTCGAAATTTCCGGCTTCGACAATCGGCTCTGAGAGGTCGTGCAGTTCGATCAGATGGCTGCGCTCCAGCGGTGTCATGCGGTAGGTGGCGAGCCTGACGCATACGGCCTCGATTTCGGCCACCGTTTCGAACATTTCCATGATGCGCTCCGGCGTCATACGGGCGACGACGCCGCCGCGCCGGGCGCGAAGCTCGACGAGGCCGCCCGCAGCCAGCTGACGCAGCGCTTCGCGAACCGGCGTCCGGGAGGCGCCGAAACGATCGGCAAGCTGCTGTTCGTCCAACGCTGCGCCCGCCGCCAGCGTGCCGGTGGCGATCTCGTCCGTCAGGGCGTTGCGGATGCGGTCGGAGAGCAACCCGCGATCATCGCCGTCATCCTCGGTTTCGAAACCACTCGCCATTCCGTTATCTCCGATCGGTTTTAAACATCGACGGCTCGGTCGATTGTATGCAAATGCGATTGATGTGCCGCTAGGCGTATACACTTATTGCATCACGAAGGTGTTACGTATTCAATAATTGACTTTATATCGAATGGGAATACATAAATCTCCAGCAGGCAGGCTTTTGCATACACGAAGCCGATTGAAACACCGAATTTGAATACGACGGGAGCCGCAACGCGGCGAAGGCCAACGCCTCGCGCCGGGCAAAGCAAACCGTGCCGACATGGCATCACAGACCAACCGATTTTGACTTGGCTTCGGGTCTTCAGTCCCGAGCCACATGCTTTCGATCCTTCAATTCCTGGACGCACAAGGAACCAGATCATGATGATGAACAGACGGACTTTCTCGGCCGCCCTTGTTGCCGGCGCCACCGCTTCTCTGCTTGCCACCCGCGGCATGGCCGCGACATCCGCTCCGGTTAAGGCGCGCAACGTCGTGCTGGCGCACGGGCTGTTTGCCGACGGCTCGTGCTGGACCGAGGTGATCGCGCGCCTGCAGGCGGCCGGGCTCAATGCCACGGCGGTGCAGAACCCGCTGACGACGCTGCCGGAGGCCGTCGCTGCCGTGAAGCGGGTGCTCGACCGGCAGGACGGCCCGACGGTTCTGGTCGGGCATTCGTTTTCCGGCATGATGGTCACCGAGGCCGGCGTGCACCCTGATGTTTCGGCGCTCGTCTATGTGGCGGCGCGGGCGCCGGATGCAGGTGAGGATTATACCGCTCTCGCCAAAACCTTCCCAACGCCACCGGCTTCGGCCGGCATCGTCTTCGACGGCGACGAGGGTCGGCTGAGCGAGGAAGCCTTCCTGCGTGATTTCGCCGGCGACCTGCCGGAGGCGAAAGCGAAAGTTCTCTATGCTGTGCAGCAGCCATTCCAAAAGGTGCTACTGACCGGCAAGACGACACAGGCCGCCTGGCGTTCGAAGCCGAGCTGGTATGCCGTCTCGACCGAGGACCGGACGATCAATCCCGATCTCGAACGCTTCATGGCCAAACGCATGGGCGCGAAGGCCATTGAAATCCAGGCTAGCCATCTGTCGTTGATCTCCCACCCGGACGAGATCACAAAGCTGATCCTCGAGGCTGCGGGGCAGAATACGGACTGATGCCGAGGCCGGGAAGCGGCAGGGCCGTTCGCCGGCTGGCTTTGGTGATGGGCCATGATGCCGCGACGGTCGCGTCAAGTTTGGCCGAGGTTCGGAACAAGAGGCGGCCGGGGGTGTTAACCGAGCTAAGCCTCCATCGAAGTTGCAGTTCACCTCGCTTGCGAGAGACCGCTATGGCCATCCACTTTAATCATACCATCCTCTTGGCTCGCGACAGCAAGACCTCGGCAGATTTTCTGGCCGATATGTTGGGGCTGCCGGCGCCGCGGCGCTGGGGGCCGTTCTACATGGTCACGACCGACAACGACGCCAATCTCGATTATATGGATACGGAAGACGAGATCGTCCGCCAACACTACGCCTTCCTGGTCGGAGACGGTGAATTCGAGGCGATATTTAATCGAATTCGCGAGCGGAACCTGCGCTACTGGGCTGACCCCGGCCAGCGGAAGCCGAGCGAGACCAATGACCACGACAACGGGCGCGGGGTCTATTTCGAAGATCCGAACGGCCACCTGGTTGAAATCATCACGCGCGCTTATGGCAGCGGCGGCTGGAATCCGTGAGCTTGGCGCCAAGGGAGGCGACCCCGGTGCATCCCTGAGCGGCGAGGGCCGCCGCTCCTCTCATATCGGTCGGCGCAGCGGCCTGAACGCTGCTCGAAGCTCGGCGGAGAAGAGCTCCGGCTGCTCCCAGGCGGCGAAGTGGCCGCCCTTGTCGACCTTGTGGAAATAGCTAAGGTTGCGATAGGCGCGACGGGCCCATGTCTCCGGGGCCTGATAGCTCTCCCCAGGAAAGACGGTGATGGCGACCGGAAGCGCGATCTTGGAGGTCTTCTCCCCGGCCGCAAGGACGGGACTGCGCCCGCCGCCATATTCCCAGTGGATCCGGGCCGAGGAAGCGGCGCTGTTGGTCAACCAGTAAAGCGTGATGTCGTCGAGCACCTCGTCGGGAGACTTTTCGGGATCGCTGCTGTCGTAGGTCCAGTGCGTGAAGCCTGGATGACCGAGCATCCATGCCGCAAGGCCGGCCGGGGAATCCGATATGGCGTAGCCGATCGTCTGCGGCCTCGTGCCCATCATCGTGGCATAGGACCTGTTCCCCATCTTGGCTGCGGCGCTGAGGGCATCGAACGCCGCGCGTTCTTCGGTGGAGAGTCGCTGCGGCGCCGGCCCGCCCGCGGCGAGCACTGCGGCAACTTCGGGCGGCACGACAGCCGGCAGGTTGATGTGGATGCCGAGCAGACCTTGTGGCGCGAGCCGTGCCATCGCGCCGGAGACCGGCGAGCCCCAGTCGCCGCCCTGGGCAACGTAGCTGCTGTAAGCGAGGCGCTTCATCAATTCCGCCCAGGCCTGCGCGATGCGGTCCGGCCCCCAGCCGGTGCCGGTCGGCTTGCCGGAGAAGCCGTAGCCCGGCATCGAAGGAATGACCACGTCGAACGCATCTTCGGCGCGTCCGCCATGAGCGGTCGGATCGGTGAGCGGGCCGATGATCTTGAGGTTCTCGAATACCGATCCCGGCCAGCCATGGGTGATGATGACGGGCAGAGCATTCGGATGTTTCGAGCGGACGTGAATGAAGTGGATGTCTAGGCCGTCGATCTCGGTGATGAATTGCGGCAGCGCGTTCAGCTTCGCTTCCGCCTTTCGCCAGTCGTAGCTGGTGCCCCAATAATCGACGAGCGGCTTGATCTTTTCGAGCTGTATGCCCTGCGACTGGTCGTCGACCGTCTCGCGTTCGGGCCAGCGTGTTGCCAGCACGCGCCGGCGAAGGTCGAGGAGGTCCGCCTCGGGAGTGTCGACGCGAAACGGGCGGATCGCATCTCCCGTGGCAGCCGATGCTGGATAGGACGGAAACAGGCTGGTCGCGCCCACCGCGGCGATCCCGATCGCCGCGGTGGTCAGGAACCTGCGCCGGTCGCGGTTCAGGGATTCCGGGCCGGCACTTGTGAGCATTTTGAAGAGCATGGTCATGGCATTGTCTCCTTTGAAGCCGACGCCTTGGGCAAGACTTCGATGAGTTCGGCCGTCGTCAGAATAGCATGGGCGTAGGTCGGGCCGTTCAGCTTGTGCGCAGCATCTATCATTTGGTGCGAGAAGGCGGCCGTCGCGTCGCTCACCAGGGTCCCGAAATAACCGAGTTCCATGGCGAAGCGGGCGGTGGATTCGATACAGGTATTCCCGCCGGATCATCTCGATGCGAGGCCGGCCGTATCGCGCAGGTGATCGGGATGCGTGCCGCCGCCCATACTTCTCGCCACCATCGCGACGATGGTTTCGAAGAGTTCGTTCTTTGCCTCGACAGCGGTGATGTCGCCCGACGCGGCGGCATAGGAGAGCGCTTCGGCGGCGCCGAGCATGGCCCAGAGGCCGGCTGCGGCGATCGTGCCGGCACCGGTAAAGGGCGAAAGCGCGATGCGGCATTTCTCGATGAAGGCCGCTTCGTATTCGCGCTTGATCCTTTCGAGTTCCGGCGAGCCGGCAAGTGCTGCGATCACACCGGGGATTTCGCGGCCCTGAAGAAGCACGCAGTCGACATAGGAGGTGGCGATGACTTTGGCCCGGTCGGCGAGCGACGGCTGGCTTGCCGCAAGGGCTGCATCCATCACAGCCGTCTGGCGGGCGTCGAATTCGCGGTAGAGCGCTGCGAGCAGGCCGGGGCGGGTTTCGAAATGATCATAGACCACGGGTTTCGTTACGCCCGCCCGCTCGGAAAGCCGGCCGAGGGTCAGCGCTTCCGTTCCCTCGTCACGGGCGATCTGCCAAGCGACGTCGAGAAGCTGGCGATGCCGGTCCTGCCGCGACAGGCGGCGGCGCGGTTGCGGATCGGTCGGCTGCCCGGTTGTTTCGGCGCTTGACATGACTATATACCAAAAGTAACTTACTGAAAGTAGCTTACCAAAAGTATACAGCCTGTGCCTTTCATCCGCAATCATTCAGCAGGAGTTTTCGCCATCCACGCGCTCATCGTCGTCGCGCATCCCGATCCCCGGTCGCTCACCCACGGCGTTGCCGCCCACCTTGCCGAGGGTGTCGCGCTTGCCGATGCCGGCCATTCCCTGGAGATCGCCGATCTCGCGGCCGAGGGCTTCGATCCCCGGTTCAGCGCTGCCGATCTCGGCCTGCATCTGAGGGACGAGGCGGTGCCGGCCGATGTCGCCGCCGAGCAGGCGAGGATCGACCGCGCCGATGCGCTGGTGCTCGTCTATCCTGTCTACTGGTGGTCGATGCCGGGGCTGCTCAAGGGATGGATCGACCGGGTGTTCACCAATGGTTGGGCTTATGACGATCGCTCGGGTACCGGGGTGGCGAAGCTGCTCGGCCGTCTGCCGGTGCATCTGGTCGGGCTTGGCGGCGCCGATGCCGGGACCTATGCGCGGCACGGCTATTTCGGCGCCATGAAGACGCAGATCGATCACGGCATCTTCAACTATTGCGGCGCCCCCGTAGTGACATCCGAGCTGCTGCTCGAAGCCGGGCCGGACAATGTGGCCGCTCATCTCAAGGCGGCGCGCGCCATCGGCTGCGGGCTTTTTGGTTCGCGGCAATAGAGGGCTGTCCGGCCGCGCCGTTTTGCGGGTCGGCGCGGGCAGAGTCTTGCGCCACCGGCCTTTTCACGAGAAAAGCCTTGGATGAGCATTCCCAAGACACATCCCTTCGATTTCGACCCCACCTACGGCATGCATCTCGCGGAGCTTCTCGCGGTCGAGCCGCCCGAGGCGGCTGCGGGTTTCGACGATTTCTGGAAGGCGCGTTATCTCAAGGCGCTGGCGGTCGATCCGCAGCCGGTGCTGCGCCGGAGCAAGATCACCCATCCCGACTGGCACGTGCTCGATCTCGTCTATATCTCGACCGGTTCATTCAGGATCGGCGGCTGGCTCATCCTGCCGCGTCGGGGGGAGGTGCGGCGCGGCCTCGTCGTCGGGCATGGTTATGGCGGGCGGGATCGGCCTGAATTCGATCTGCCGGTCAAGGAAACGGCAGTGCTTTTTCCCTGCTGCCGCGGGCTGTCGCTTAGCGCTCGTCCGCCGATCTCGCAGAATCCGTCCTGGCATGTGCTCCACGATATCGACAAGCCGAAATCCTATATCATCGGCGGCTGCGTCGAGGATATCTGGCTCGCGGTTTCGACGCTTGTTGCGCTCTATCCCTGGCTTTCGGAGCATATCGGTTATAGCGGCATCAGCTTCGGCGGCGGTGTCGGGGCGATGGCGATCGCTTACGACCAGCGCATCGATCGCGGTCATCTGGCGCTGCCGAGCTTCGGGGATCAGCCGCTGCGGCTGACCTTGCCGACAGTCGGCAGCGCGCAATCGGTGCAGGAGTATCATAAGAAACACGCAGATGTGCTCGAGACGCTTCGGCTCTACGATGCGGCAACGGCCGCTTCGCGGATCAAGGTGCCGATGCTGGTTGCTGTTGCGCTGTTCGATCCTTCGGTGGCGCCGCCCTGCCAGTTTGCTGTCGCGAATGCGATACCAAAATTTAATGAAATCTTCATCCTGGATGCAGGGCACTTCGACTATCCTGGCAGCGCTGAGCAAGAGGCGGTTCTCCGCGACAAGGTGGGACAGTTTTTCAGGGTGCCATGAACCGCGAATATCTGCGCTGGTACAGTCAGCGGCTGCATCGAGACATGGAGATGCTGGTGTTCGGCCATGCCGGCGCCAAGGTGCTGGTTTTCCCGACGCGGGAAGGGCGCTTCTTCGAATATGAGCAGCTCGGCCTGGTCGGAAGCCTTGCCGACAAACTGCAGGCTGGGCAACTTCAACTCTATTGCATCGAGGGTCTGGCCGCCGAGAGCCTCTATGGCTTCCACCGCCATCCGGCCGAACGCATCCGTCGGCATGCGGCTCTCGAAGAGTATATCCTCAACGAGGTGCTGCCGCTGATGGCAGCGAAGAACTCACACGACTGCACCATCGTGCACGGATGCAGCCTCGGCGCCTTCCAGGCGGCGAGCCTCGTCTTTCGTCATCCGCATCTCTTCCGCAAGCTCGTCGCCTTTTCCGGCCGATACGACCTGACGATGAAGGTGGAATCCTTCGGCGACCTGTTCGACGGCTATTACGATGACAGCATCTACTTCCACACGCCGGCGCATTTCCTGCCCGGACTTGGCGACGACTGGCGGCTCGACAGGTTACGTCAGCTCGACATCGTTCTCACCATCGGCGATGCCGATCCTTTCCTCGACAACAACCGCTATCTCAGCCGGCTGCTGGGCGAGAAGAATGTCGGCCATCAGCTACATGTCTGGGACGGACGCGCCCACCGCGCCGGCGCCTGGAGGAAGATGGCGCCGCTTTACATCTGACACCTCGGGATGCCCCTCACGGCCAACGCAAAGCCGCCGTCGCCACCGGCTCGTCCCAGAGCACGATCTCCTCGTCGGTCAGCAAGGCAAGGGTGACCGACAGTCCCTGCATGTCGAGCGAGGTGACGTAGGTTCCGACCAGTGAGCGCTCGATCGGGATGCCTCTTTCCTCGATGAAGCGGCGGGCGCCGTTATAGGCGAGGTAGAGTTCGGCGGGCGGCGTGCCGCCGAGGCCGTTGACGAAGAGCAAGGCCTTGGCGCCCGGCGCTGCCGCGATGTCGCCGGCGACGGTCTCGCAGAGATGGCCGATGATGGCGTCGGAGGTGGCGAAGGGCTGTCTGGCATGGCCGGGTTCGCCATGGATGCCGACGCCCATTTCCATTTCGTCGGGTCCGAGCGCAAACGTCGCGCGCTCGGTCTGCGGCACCGTCACGCCGTTCAGCGCCACACCCATCGAGCGGATGCGTGTGTTCAGTCTTTCGCCGAGCTGCTTCAACTCGGCCAGCGACATGCCGCGTTCGGCAGCAGCACCCAGGAGCTTTTCGACGATCAGCGTTCCGGCGACGCCGCGCCGGCCGGGGCCTTCGCCTATTCTCGACGTCTCGATATCGTCGCTGACGACGACCATCTCGAGGCTGTGGCGGTCGCCGGCCATCTCGATCGCCATTTCGAAATTCATCAGGTCACCGTCGTAATTCTTGACCACGAGCAGGCAGCCGGCGCCGGTATCGGCCTCTTCGATGGCGGCAATGATCTGGCTCGGCGTCGGCGAGGTGAAGATATGGCCGACGCAGGCGGCATCCAGCATGCCGTGGCCAACGAAGCCGATATGCATCGGCTCATGACCGGCTCCGCCGCCTGATACAAGCGCCACCTTGCCAGGCGTGACATGGCGGCGGCGGATGCATTTGCGCTCGGGCCCGAACACCACGAAGGCCTCATGGGCGCGCACGAAGCCTTCGACGCTTTCGGCGACCATGGTTTCCGCAGTGTTCATGAACTTCTTCATCAAGCCCCTCCCAAGGCCAAGGGCACTATGTTACGTCAACCTGCTCACTACTCACGGCTCACTCGCCCCTGAAATCGCGACGATCTTCTGCACCAGATCGGAGATCGCCTCTTCCAATAGGCGGTTTTTCCTGTCGTCACCGAAGTCCGGCACCATCAGCGACAGGTGCCGCAATTTCTCGGAATGGCCGAGATCCGGCAGCTTGCCGGGATGGGCGGCCTGATAGGCTTCGAGAAAGCGCTCCTGTTCAGCGGCGCTGAAATGGCAGACGCGGACGATCGTCGCGAGATGGCGCGCCGGCAGCGGCGTCGCATAGGTCGGGCTGGTGATCTGGGTGACGAAGCTGCGATGTTTTCCAAGCGCCGTCGCCAGGCGCTGGCGCGTGCCCGATGGCCTGTTGTCGATGATCTGCGCCAGAATGGACTTGTAGGCGATAATGGCGTCTTCGGTGTCTTCGCGCGCCATTCTACTCTCCGGCTGCCCTTGTGCCATCGGCGTTGAGGCCGATGATCGCCGATCTTATCGCGGGACGCCGGGCCGGCGCCACGGAAAAATGCCGGAGGCCGGCGGCGAGCAGCCCGGGCAGGTAGCTGGGATTGCCGGCCATGTCGCCGCAGATGCTGACCGGCTTGCCGGAGGTCAGCTTCACCGCCTGGGCAATCAGCCGGAGTACGGCGGGCGCCGCCTTGCCGGCATCGGCGTCGATGTCGTCGCGGGCGGAGGCGGCGAGATATTGCGCGAGATCGTTGGTTCCGAACGAGAAGAACGCCGCCGACCCGAACTTGTCGAGCATCAATGCGGCTGCCGGCACCTCCACCATCATGCCGATCGGCGGCATACGATGGAGCAGCGAACGGCGGCCGAGCTTTTCGGCTTCCTCGCGGAATATTTCGCGCATCCTGTCGATCTCGTCGGGAAAGGTCACCATCGGTAGCATCACCGACAGCCTGCCGAAGACGGCAGCGCGCAACAGGGCGCGCGCCTGCACGCTGGCGATTTCGGGCCGGGCAAGCAGCAGCCGGATGCCGCGCAGGCCAGAAGTGGAGAGAGCCGGCAGGTCTTCAAGGCCGGCGAGAGGCTTGTCGCCGCCGATATCGAGCATGCGGATCGTCACTGGCCTGTCGCCCGCCTGCTCCAGCACGCGGCGATAGATCGCCAGCTGGCGCTCCTCGTTGGCGGCATCGGCGATCGAGGTGAATGAAAATTCCGAGCGCATCAGGCCGACGCCTGCCGTTGCCGGATCGAGCGCGTCGATATCGGCGGGATCGTTGATGTTGATGGAGAGCAGGATCGGCACGCCGTCCGCCGTGCGTAGCTCGCCGCTTTCGGTCTGCATGTCGCGGGCAGGTGTTTGTGCCGGTGCCGGGATCAGCATGCCGCCGGCCTTCAGGACGACCGCACCGGTGTCGCCATCCACGCGAACGGGATCTCCATCTGCTGCCGAAAAGCGACCGGTGCCGACCACCATCGGTACCGATTTCGCCCGGGCGAGCAGGGCGACATGGCCGGCGGTGCTGCCTGCGAACAGCGCGATGCCGCCGCCTTTCGACCAGTCGTGGGCGAGAAATCGGCTCGGCTCCATATCCTTGCCAATGAAGACCGAACCGGGCGGGAAATCGGCGATCGGGGTGCCGGCGAGCGCCCCGAGCACGCGGTTCTTGATGTCGAGAATATCGACGGCGCGGGCCCGCATCTGCTCCTCGTCGGCCGCTTCGAGTTCGCCGATATAGGCGTCCAGGGTGGCGACCCAGGCGAAGACGACGTTCTCATCGGCCTGCATGCGTGCGCCCGTCGCCTCAGCGATCGTCGGATCACGCAACACCTCGATCTGGAAATCGATGATATCGCGGCTTTCGGCGTCGGCGCCCTCGGCAAGGTGCTCGAGTTCACTGATCGAGATGTCGATCGCCTTTTCCAGTGCGCCGAATCCGCCGGCGATTCGAGGCGCGGGTGCGACGTCCGGCCGCTCGGCAGCGGAGGGAGCCTTCAGCTTCTCCGCGAGAAAGGCCGGGCCGGATGCGATGCCCGGGGATGCGCTCTTTGCTTTCAGCTTAAGCGGTTCGGCCATGTTTCTTTTCCTCATCGAAGTTGCGCTCGATGAGTTCCTTCAGCGCGCGGATCGCCTCTTCGGCGAGAATGCCGTCGGCGCGGATCCGGAGGATCGATCCTTTGCGGATTCTCGCGCCCATGATCTTGATGATGCTCTTGCCGTTCAGCCAGATATCGCTGCCGTTGACGGCGACCTCGATCGAACAGGGAAAGGACTTGGCAAGCCGCGTGAAGGTGACGGAGGGGCGGGCATGCAGCCCGACGCCGTGCTTGACTTCCACCTCCGTCTGGCAATTCACGTGCAATGGATCGGGCTCCTGTTTTTCAATACGCAATCCGCTCGTCATCAGGGGGACAGTTCCTCGGCTGTGGCGACGACCTTGGCCAATGATGCGCCCCCCGACGCTTCAGCGGCAGCGATGACGGCACCTTCGACCAGCGGCGCGTTGCAGATGGAGACGAGGCCCGAGCGGGGAAGCCCCAGCATTTCGATCGCCATCTCGCTATTGGTTTCGGCGCCGCCGAGATCGACGAAGACGGCGACGCCGGCATCGGACCAGGCGGCCTCGATCGCTTTCAGGATGCCGCCGGCATCGGTGCCGAGTTCGCCATGGACGTTGCCGCCCGACCAGGCGAGCGGCACGCAGTCGCCCACCATCTGTCGCACCATATCGGCGATTCCCCTTGCCACCAGCGGCGAGTGAGAGACGATCACGATACCCACATTTGCGGTCTTTCCATTCATTGCGGACGATGCTCCCCGAGATAGCGGCAGATCGCCGTGGTCAGCAGCGCGCAACTCGACGCGCCGGGATCGACATGGCCGATTGAACGATCGCCGAGATAGGCGGCGCGTCCGCGCATCGCTTTCATGTCAGCGGTGCGGTTGGCGGAACGCTCGGCCCTGCGGGCGATTGCGCCGAGCGGCGAGCGGCTGGCGAGTGCCGCATGCACGGGATAGAGCACGTCGAGCAGGGTCTTGTCGCCGGCATGCGCCCGACCGCGTCTTGCGACGGCATCGATCGCCTGTTTCAGCACCTGTGGAAAATCGGCCCTTTCGTTACTTTTGCGAAGCTCGCGGCCGATCTCCATCAGCAGCGTGCCGTAGAGCGGGCCGGCCGCACCCCCGACATTCATCACCAGCGTCAGGCCGATCTTTTCCACGGCGTCGGGGAAGGGCAGGCTGGACAGGCTCTCGCCCTCGGCGCTCACCGCCTCGCAGCCGCGCCGCATGTTGGTTCCGTGATCGCCATCGCCGATGGCGCGATCGAGCGCGCAGAGATGATCTGTGTTTGCCGCGATCGTCGCGCGGCACACCTCGATCAATCCTGCCACAAGCACCGGTTCCGCCTGCACTGCCATCCTCCCTGTCGCCGCGCCTCCCGCGGGCTTTTGAATTTCACGCCGGTCAGGCGAGGCTTGCCGCCACGCCGAACGCGCCAGCAACCGCCACGGCGCCGGGATCGGCAACGCCCGCCAGATCCCTTTCGCCTACATAGGAGGCACGTCCGGCTCTCGCCTTCAACATCGTCTTCGTCGACTCCGCACCCGCTGCCGCAGCCCTTGCCGCAGCGGCGATATCGCCGGATGCGAGCGCCTGCAGGGCAGGCGAGAGCGCATCGACCATCGTCCGGTCGCCGACTGCGGCTCCGCCATAGAACGTCATCCTGTCGAGCCCGGCAAGAAGGGCTGCTGATATATCGGCCTTGTCAGCCATCGCCTTTGCTGCGGCGGTGAAGAAGATCGACAGCAGTACGCCGCTCGATCCGCCCATGCTGGTGCCGAGGATGTCGCCGAGCGAGGCAAGCGTTGCCGCCGGCCGGTCGAGCGGCAGCGTGTCGAGACGGGCCAGCACGCTGCGGGCGCCCGTCGCCACCGTCGAGCCGGTATCGCCGTCGCCGACGCGGCCGTCCAGGCGGTTGAGCTCGCTTTCCTGCGAGATCAGATGTTCGCAGAGCGCCGTGATCAGGCGACGGTTGCGGCTGTTCTCCCCGGCCACGGCCGTACCGTTCAATCCGGCTGATGTTTTCGGCGCGGCGATGATCTGGATCTCGTGGCGTTCGACGGCCGGCATCCAGGCATGCGGTTCGACCGCGGCCGTCAGCGCCGCCTCGCGCGCGGCACCCAGCCGGATCAGCGACAGCGAGAAGCCGTTCATATTGAGCGCGGTCATCATCGGCCCCGGGCCAATGATGAGGTGGACGCGGCGGCCAAGCGGCGAGGACAGCACGGCATTGGCGATAACGGTCATTTCGAGAGGCGGCACGGCGCCGAGATTGTTGATGAGGAGGCAGTGGCTTGCCCCTTCGCGAAGCGCAGGCGATAGGCGCGCCACCATAGTGGCAACAATATCGGCGACCGGCTGCAGCGTGATGCGCTCGACGCCGGGCTCGCCATGGATGCCGAGGCCGAGTTCGCCTTCGTTCTCGCCGAGACGGTCCTCATGGGCTTGGCCGGGCACGCTGCAAGTGGAAAGCGACATGCCGAGCGAGACGATTTCGCCGGCCGCAGCCGCGGCATGGGCTGCGACCGTCTTCAGGTCCTCGCCCCTTTCGGCGTGATAGCCCGATATCTTGTGGACGAACAGCGTGCCGGCGACGCCGCGCGGCTGGTTGATGCCGGGAATGGCGATGTCGTCGGCGACGATGACCATCTCGACGTCGAAGCCCTCGGCGCGCGCCTTTTCGGCGGCAAGGCCGAAATTCAGCCGGTCGCCGGTATAGTTCTTGACGATCAACAGGGCGCCCTTCGGGCCGGCAACGGCGCGGATCGCCGTCAGGACAGCATCGACGCTCGGCGAGGCGAAAATCTCGCCGGATACGGCAGCCGTCAGCATGCCCTTACCGACGAAGCCGGCATGGGAGGGCTCATGACCGGCGCCGCCGCCTGAGATGATCGCCACCTTCGACTTGTCCCAGTCCGCGCGCAGGATCACCTTGATGTCGGGAAAGCTGTCGAGGCGGGCAAGACGACCCTTGCTGCTCGTCAGAAGCAGACCGTCCAAGGCTTCGGTGACGATGTTTTCCCTGCGGTTGAAGAAGTGTTTCATCGATTGAGACCCGTCTGTTTGTTTTTCATGCCATCATCATGTCTGTTTGCCGGTCAGGAAAGGCGCTGTCCAGCCGCATCGAAATAAAGCGGATCGCGCAGCGTCAGGCTGATCCGGTCGCCCGGCGCGATCGCCAGATATGGATCTGCAAGTGTGACGAGCTTGTGATTGCCAGCCCTGATGTGCAGATGGTTCTGGTCGCCGAGATGTTCGATCCAGTCGATCTTGGCATTGGCATCCTTGCCGACGATGATGTCGAGATGCTCGGTGCGGGCGCCGACCGTCTTCGTGCCGGCAGGCGGCTGGCCGCCAGGCAGCAGGTCCGCCGGCAGAAGGTTGATATGCGGCTGGCCGAGGCGGGCGGCGACGTGCAGGTTGGCGGGATTGCCGTAGATTTCGCGCGGTGTTCCAACCTGCATCAGCCGTCCCTCGGCAACGATGCCGATGCGATCGGCCATGGTCATGGCTTCCACCTGGTCGTGGGTGACATAGAGCAAAGTCGAGCCGAGTTCCTTCTGGATGCGTTTCAGCTCGAGGCGTAGTTCGGCGCGCAGCTTGGCGTCGAGCGAGGACAGCGGCTCGTCCATCAGGTAGATCGCCGGCTTGCGCACCAGCGCCCGGCCGATCGCGACACGCTGCATCTCGCCGCCGGAAAGCCTGGTCGAGCGGTTCTCCAGCTTATGGTCGATCCGGACCATGCGCGCGACTTCGCGCACGCGCCGATCGATCTCCGCCGCACTCAGCTTGCGGATCGGCGCCTTTAGCGGGAAGGCGAGGTTCTCGTAAACAGTCATATGCGGATAGAGCGAATATTGCTGGAAGACGAAGGCGACGTCGCGTTCGGCAGGCGCCTCAGTGGCGACATTGCGACCGCCGATCTCGATGCCGCCGCTATCGGGCTTTTCGAGGCCGGCGATCAGCCGCAGCGTCGTGGTCTTGCCGGCGCCTGTGGGACCGAGCAGCACGACGAACTCGCCGTCGCGGATCGAAAGGTCGAGGTCGGCCAAAGCCTGGGTCTCGCCGAAGCGCTTGGCGAGGTTCCTGAGGACGACATCAGCCATGCCGGGTCTCCTGATAGAGCTGGGATGGCACCGCACGGCCCGATGTGCAGTCGAAGAGCGCGAGTTTCGCCGGGTTGAATTCGAGGCCGACCCTTTCGCCGATCTGGAAGCTGCGATTGGCGGGAACGCGGGCCTTGATCAGCCCACCCTGGGTTTCCACAGCCACGACCTGGTTGGTGCCGAGATATTCGCTGCCATAGACGGCGCCGCGCAGCGCCGAGGCGTCGCTGAAGCGGATATGCTCCGGCCGCACGCCGAGCGCCAGTTCGCTTTCGGCCATGTCCTGGTGGATCTCGGGAACAGCGACATCGACGCCGTCGAGCAGGATGGAGCGATCGCCGCTTTTCAGGCCGGAGGTGAAGCGCATGAAGTTCATCGGCGGCGAGCCGATGAAATCGGCGACATACATGGTCGCCGGTTTTGCATAGATCTCCTGCGGCGTACCGAATTGCTCGATGACGCCATGGTTCATGACGGCGATCTTGTCGGCCATTGCCATCGCCTCATGCTGGTCATGGGTGACGTAGACGGTGGTGGCGTGGATGCGGTTGTGCAGTTCGCGCAGCTCGTGGACCATGATCTCGCGGAACTCGGCGTCGAGCGTGCCGAGCGGCTCGTCCATCAGGAAGCACTTCGGACGCCGGACGATGGCGCGGCCGAGCGCCACGCGCTGCCGGTCGCCGCCGGCAAGGCCGGAGACCGAGCGGTTGAGAATATGGTCGATCTGCAGCAGACGCGCGGTCTCTTCGACGCGCTGACGGATTTCGGCCTTGGGCATGCCCTGCGACAGCAGCGGGAAGCCGATATTCTTGCGCACGTTCATATGCGGGTAGAGCGCGAAGAGTTGGAAGACGAAGGCGATGTCGCGGGCGCTGGCGCGGTTGAAGGTGACGTCCTCGCCGTCGAGATAGATCTTGCCGCTCGACGGCAGCTCGAGGCCGGCGATCATGCGAAGCGTCGTCGTCTTGCCGCAGCCGGAAGGTCCGAGCAGCGCCAGGAACTCGCCGTCATGGACGGTGAAGCTCGAATCCTCGACGGCGACGAAGCTGCCGAATTCCTTGCGGAGATTTTCGATCCGGATGTCCGCCATGGTTCACTCCGGGAATTTCGAGACGATGATGAACATGACCGTGCCTATGAGCAGAGTGACCAGCGAATAGGTGTAGAGCAGCAGCAGGAAGGGCTGGAACAGCATCAGGAAGCCGAGGCCGATCAGCACGGTGGCGATGGCCTCCATCGGGCCACGGCGCAGGAAGAAGGGCCGTTTCGGACGGGCAGGGGTGCGGGTGCGTGTTTCTATCAGATGGCTCATTTGCGGACGGCTCCGAAGGTGATGCCGCGCAGCAGCTGCTTGCGCAGGAGAATGGTGAAGACGAGGATCGGGATCAGGAAGATCGTCGTGCCGGCGGCGACCGCCGGCCAGTCCTGCCCGCCTTCGCCGATGATCGTCGGGATGAAGGGCGGCGCGGTCTGGGCCTCGCCCGAGGTCAGAAGGGCGGCGAAGGCATATTCGTTCCAGGCGAAGATCAGGCAGAAGATCGCGGTCGCGGCAATGCCGGTCGTTGCCTGCGGCAGCACGACCTTGCGGAAGGCTTGCAGTCTCGTATAGCCGTCGATCATCGCCGCTTCCTCGTACTCGCGCGGGATCTCGTCGATGAAACCCTTGAGCAGCCAGACGGCGAGCGAGACGTTGACGGCGGTGTAGAGCAGGATCATGCCGAGCGCCGTGTCCGACAGGCCGAGCTCGCGATACATCAGGTAGATCGGGATGGCGACGGCGATCGGCGGCATCATGCGCGTCGACAGGATGAAGAACATCAGGTCGTCGGCGAGCGGGATCTTGAAGCGCGAGAAGCCATAGGCGGCGAGCGTGCCGAGGAAGACCGCGAGGAAGGTGGAGCCGAAGGCGATCACAAGCGAATTGACGAAGCGCGGCAGGAAGTTCGACGGGCCTGCTATCACCATGTTGCGCTTGCGCGTCACCTCATCGCAGGTGCCGACCGGCGCTGGCAGCGAGGCGATATAGTCGGGCGTCTGCCGCGTGCGTGTCGTGAACAGGTTGCAATAGCCCTCGAGCGACGGCGTGAAGACGATCTTCGGGGGATAGCTGATCGAATCCGGCGGCGACTTGATGCTGGTCAGGAAGATCCAGACGAGCGGGATGAGGGTGATCAGCGCATAGAGGACGACGATCGTGCCGGCGATGCGCTTGCTGGACAGGCTCGGTTCGACGACCGAATGGGCGGAATTGGCGGCGCTCATCGTTGCTTCACCTTGTTCAATGCCTTGACGTAGATGTTGGCGAGGCCGAACACCGCGACGAAAAGGATGATGGCGAAGGCCGAGGCCCGGCCGGTCGCCCAGCTTTCGAAGGCGGCGCGTTTCAGCGTGATCGAGGCGACCTCGGTGACCGAACCGGGACCGCCGCCGGTCAGCAGCGTCACCATGTCGAACATCTTGAAATTCTCGATGCCGCGGAAGAGCACGGCGAGCATGATGAAGGGCAGGGCCATCGGCACGGTGATCGACCAGAACTGCCGCCATGGCGAGGCGCGGTCGACCTCGGCGGCCTCATAGATATAGTCGGGGATCGAGCGAAGCCCAGCGAGGCAGATCAGCATCACATAGGGTGTCCACATCCAGGTATCGACGATGATGATCGCCCAGGGCGCCAGTGTCACGTTGCCGAGCATCTGAATATCCGACGTCGGAATGCCTGTGACCAGCGACACGGCATAGGCGAAGAGGCCGATCTGCGGCTCGTAGAGAAAGCGCCAGAAATTGCCGACCACGGCAGGCGACAGCATCATCGGGATCAGGATGATCGTCGTCCAGAAGGCGTGGCCGCGAAACTTGCGGTCGATCAGGTAAGCGAGCGTGAAGCCGATCACCGTCTGCAGCACGATCGTCCAGAAGACGAAATGCGCGGTGGTCTGCATTGCCTGCCAGATGTCGGGGTCGTTGAGAACGCGCTGGTAGTTTCCAAAGCCGACGCCCAGGACCGGCGCATTCGGCCGGTTGGCGCGGTAGTTGGTGAAGGAGAGATAGACCGCCCAAAGCAGCGGGAAGATGTTGATCGCCAAGAGAAGGGTGATGGCAGGCGCAATGAACAGCCAGGCGATTGCCCTGTCGGAGAGGCCGCGGACGCGCCGGGCGACCGAGGAGGGCGTTGCCCTTGCTGTCGCATCGGCTGCCTTCTCGACGATGGAGGATTGGGAAATAGTCAAGTTTTCACCTGGTCGTTTCGGGGCACGGGGTCTTTTAGGATATGAGAGATCTGGCGGCCCGGCTCGTCTGCCGAACCGGGCCGCCAACCTGGTGAGGATGGCGCAGAGGGATGCCGCCGGTCCCGTCGGGCACTAGATCTTGCCGTCGTCCTTGAAGACGTCGCTCCAGTCCTTCACCAGACCGTCGAGCGCTTCCTGGGCGGTGCCGTTGCCGGCGACCACGTAGTTATGGACGCGCTTCTGCATGGCCTGCAGCAGCGAGGCGTAACTCGGCTCGGCCCAGAAGTCCTTGACGATCGCCATCGAGTCCAGGAAGGCCTGGGCATAAGGCTGGCTCTTGGCAAAGCCCGGCGCGTTGACGACGGAGTTCAGGCAGGAGAACCCGCCGAGTTCCCACCATTTGGCCTGCACGTCTGGCTGTGCGAACCATTTGATGTATTGCAGGGCTGCGTCGCGCTTGTCGGAGTAGGAGACCACCGAGATGCCCTGGCCGCCGAGCTGGGCGAAGTGCGCCTTTTCAGCCGGATTGGGGAAGAAGCCGATCCTGTCGCCGCCGACCTTCTCGTCCTTGTAGAGGCCTGGCCAGGTGAAGGCGAAGTTCATCTGCATGGCGACCTGGCCGGATTTGAAGGCGTCGGCGGATTCGACCATGTAGACGTTGGAGCTGCCGGGCGGGGTGCAGCAATCATAGAGGGACTTGTAGAATTCGAGGCCCTTAACCGCGTCGGCCGAGTTGACGAAGCCTTCCATGTCATAGGGCTTCTGCGGGTTCTCGTACTGGAAGCCCCAGTCGTAGAGCACGTTGGTGACGCCCATGGTGATGCCTTCGGAGCCGCGCTCGGTATAGATCGAGGCGCCGTAGACGGTCTTGCCGTCGATCTGACGCTTCTGGAAGAACTCGGCGATCTGCTTCAGCTCGTCGTAGGTCTTCGGGGCTGCGAGATCGTGGCCGTACTTCTCCTTGAATTCCTTCTGCAGTTCCGGCTTTTCGAACCAGTCCTTGCGGTAGGTCCAGCCGACGACGTCGCCCATGGCAGGCAGCGCCCAGTAGTTCGGCGTGTTCTTCGGCCATTCCGAGTAACCGACGACTGTCGCCGGCACGAAGTCATCCATCTTGATGCCTTCCTTGTCGAAGAAGTCGTTGAGCTTGACGTAGTGGCCGTTCTCGGCCGAGCCGCCGATCCACTGGCTGTCGCCGATGATGAGGTCGCAGAGCTTGCCATGGGAGTTCAGCTCGTTGAGGAAGCGGTCGGCGTAACTCGTCCAGGGAACGAATTCGAACATCATCTGCGTGCCGGTCTTGGCGGTGAAATCCTTCGACAGCTCGACGAGCGCATTGGCGGGGTCCCATGCGGCCCAGCACAGCGTCAGTTCATCGGCTTTGGCGAGATTGGGCAATGCCGACGACATGACGAATGCCGTGGCCAGCCCGAAAAGGGCTTTCGATGTTTTCTGCATAAGTTCCTCCCAGAACCAAGGGCCGGCTCCCCGCCGGCGTCGCATGTTCACCCACTTCAGAGAATGCTCACATGAACTCCTCAATCATCATGTTTAGCAATATGTTTAGTGATATCAATTTTTATAAACATTGCAAGCGCCAATCGTTGCTGCAATGCGACAGGTGTTGCACCACATGGGTGGATAGTTTGGGGCGATCTTTTTTTGGCGGATCGCGAAAAAATCTTTGGCGAGCGTACCGATGCAGCGACATCTGGCCTCGTTGCGACATCGATCGCACGGTATGGACTGCACGCCGCTCCTGTTTTTCCCCGGAGCGGTTCAAGCTTGGCCTCGCTTCGGTGGGGCCTTTTTCTTGAATCCTTTCTTGGGTCGACGCCGCTAGAACAGGATGATTTTAGGCCGGGTCGGCCTAAAATCATCCTGTTCCACGTTGTATAGTTAGAGCATGATGTCGTCCGAAAACCGCTCACACTTTTCGGCATCATGCTCTAGGTATCGGGCCGCATCGGGAATATTCCTGCGTAGTGCGAGATTTAGCCTTTCCGGCCGGATGCAACGGGCGTATTCAGCCAGTGCGCGGCTTTCCATGTCCGCGCTCCTCCGCGCGGCAGATCTCCGATCGGCTTCCTTCCCGTTTTCCTGCCGCGTCATCCTGAATTTTCATTGGCAGATCGATGACCACGGCAGAGACGAGCGAGAATGGGCAAGAGGCGGCAAGCGGCCGCCAGGCGAAGATCGTGGCACTGGTCGTTGCCGTTTCCTTCTTCATGCAGATACTCGACGGCACGATCGTCACCACCTCGCTGCCGCAGATGGCGGCAAGCTTTAACGTGCAGCCGGTGTCGATGAGCATCGGCATCACTGTCTACATGCTGACGATGGCCGCCTTCATTCCGCTGTCGGGCTGGCTCGGCGACCGGTTCGGTGCGCGCCGCATCTTCCTGATGTCGATCGCCGTCTTTACCGGCGCCTCGCTGTTCTGCGGGCTGTCCGGCAGCCTTGCGGAATTCGTGCTGTGGCGCGCCGTGCAGGGGGCGGGCAGCGCGCTGATGACGCCGGTCGGGCGTATCATCGTGCTGAAGAATGCCCGCAAGTCGGAACTCGTCCAGGCGATCGCGCTGATCACCTGGCCGGCACTGACGGCGCCGGTGATCGGCCCGGTGCTCGGCGGCTTCATCACGACCTACGCCAGCTGGCACTGGAACTTCCTGATCAACATCCCGATCGGCATTCTCGGCATCGCGCTGGTGCTGCGTTTCGTGCCGGAGCAGCGCGAAACCAATCCCGGCCGGCTGGATCTCGTGGGCTTTGTGCTGAGCGCCGCCGGGCTGACCTTTCTGCTCGCCGCCCTCGAACTCTCGGTAAAATGGGACGGCGGGCTTTTGCCCATTATATCAATGCTGGCGGCGGGCATCGTGCTGTCAGTCATGGCGACGCGGCATTTCCTCGCCGTCGACAATCCGCTGCTCGATCTTTCAGCCTTCCGCATCCAGACCTTCTCGATGTCGACTTTGTCGGCGGGCACGGCCTGCCGAATGGCGATCAATGCGACGCCGTTCCTGCTGCCTTTGCTGTTCCAGCTCGGCTTCGGCCTGAGTTCGATTGCCGCCGGCACCTATCTGCTCGTCTATTTCCTCGGCAATTTCAGCATGAAGGCGGTGACGACGCCGCTGCTGCGCTTCTTCGGCTTTCGCACAGTGCTTGGGGTCAATGGGCTGATCGCAGCATTTTCGATCGCCGGCTGCGGTTTCCTCTCGCCGGCGACGCCGCCGTTTTTCATCCATGCGCTGCTTTTTCTCGCCGGCCTGTCGCGGTCGATGGAATTCACCGCGCTGAACACGCTGGCTTTCGCCGATATCGGCCCGGCGCAGCGAAGCTCGGCCTCGACGCTGTCGAGCATGCTGCAGCAGGTATCGATGCTGCTCGGCGTGGCAGTGGCGGCGGCCGTGCTCAACATTGCCTCGGCTTTCAGGGGCGCCGACAATCCCGTCCTTGCCGATTTCCGCTGGGCTTTCATCGTGGTCGGCGTGATCGGCGTCGTCTCGTCTCTGCGCTTCCTGCAATTGCCGGCGGAGGCGGGAGCCGAAGTTTCAGGCCATCGGAAATTCCAGAAAAATTAGCTTATCCGCGGAACCAATCGGGCCGCTCGGCGTTCATGCATCTCATTTCAGGTTTTTCGTTTCCCCATCTCCTTCAACGACTTCCACAGGGATCCTCCCCAGGCCAGGGTCATGTCTGAAAATGCCGGCTTCCCGACATCCTCCTTCTGCGCCGCCTGCGACAAGAGCGAGGGATAACCGCTGTTTACCCCAGGCCGCCAATGCAATACGACATTGCCATGCGGACGACTCGGACGCTTGCGGGCGGTCGTCGCTGCGAGAAAACGCCGGGAGACCGAATGAGCAATTCTAGCGGCGATGCGGATGCCCTGATCCACATCCTCTATATCGACGACGACGAGGGGCTCGCCCTACTGATGCAGAAAAACCTGCGCCGGCGCGGCTTTTCGGTCGAGTGGGCCGAGAGCGGCGCTGCCGGCCTTGCAAGACTGGGCGAAGGCGGTATCGACGCCGTCGTGCTCGATCATGTCCTGGCGGGCGAAACCGGCCTCGACATTCTGCCCTGCATCACGGCGATGCCGGATCATCCGCCGGTCATCTATGCGACGGGTTCGGACGATACCAGCATCGCGGTCGCGGCGCTGAAGGCCGGCGCCGACGACTACATGCTCAAAGGGATCTCACCCGACTATTTCGACCTGCTCGCCGCCGCCCTTGAACAGGCGCTGGAACGAGCGCGTTTTCGCCGCGAGACGGCGCAGGCGCAGGAGGTGATCCGCCAGCAGCGCGACCTTGCCGAAATGCTGCTCACCGAAGTCAATCACCGCATCGCCAACAGCCTCGGCCTCGTCGGCGCGCTGATCCGCATGCAATCCTCGATGACCACGGATCAGGTTGCGATCGACGCGCTGCACGAAACGCAGATGCGGATTAACGCCATCGCCAGCGTGCACCGCCGGCTCTATACCAATCGCCAGGTCGGCTCGGTACAGGTCGATGAATATCTGAACAGCCTGCTCACCGAACTCGAAACCTCGATGCGCGACGACAAGCGGCCGCACCGGATCGTCCTCACCGCGCAGCCGGTCAATCTGGCGACCGACAAGGTGATCACGCTCGGGCTGATCGTCAGCGAGCTCGTCACCAATGCCTTTAAATATGCCTATCCGGACAACGTGCCGGGCGAGATCCGCGTCATCGTCGACCAGACGGATGGGGCATTGCGTGTCATCGTCGAGGATGACGGCGCCGGTTTCGACCCGTCGAGCCCGGCCAGGGGAACCGGCCTTGGTACACGCATCCTGACGGCGATGGCCGCCAGCCTGAAATCGGATTTCGCCTATGATCCCGGCCACGACGGAACCAAGGCGACGCTGGTGTTTTCGTTGCATGAGGGGAAGTAGGGGATTTTCCCGTCCGGCACTGAGTTTGCCGCCCCCTCATCCGCCTGCCGGCACCTTCCCGCTGGGTAGAAGGGGGAATGAGGCGCCGCCGCAAGTCTCTTCTCCCCTCGGGGAGAAGGTGCCGGCAGGCGGATGAAAGGGCGAAAGGAACGGAATTTATCCTATCTCTACAATATTTTACCGACAAAACATCATCATTCCTAACGCCAGGGAAGAGGAAACATGGCGACGATCCGCACACCACGCGAAGTGTATGATTTCTGGTTCGTGAGATGCGGCCCGGAGCTGTGGTTCCGCTCGACGCCGGAACTCGACGTGGAGATCCGCGAAGGCTTCCGCGATACCCATCTGGCTCTTGCGGCCGGTGTTGGCGCCGAATGGCGGGGGGATGCGGAGAGCCGGCTGGCGGCTGTGATCGTGCTCGACCAGTTTCCTCGCAACATCTATCGCGGCACTGCGCTTGCCGTCGCGACCGATGGTCTGGCGCTTCGGGAAGCCAAGCTCGCGCTTGCATCGGGCGCCGATCAGGCGGTCGAGGCCGCATGCCGTACCTTTTTCTACATGCCGTTCGAACATGCCGAGGACCTTGGGGAGCAGGAGCGATCGGTGGAACTGTTCGACGCCCTCGGCGATGCGGAATATCTCGATTATGCGATCCGCCACCGCGACGTGATCGCCGCCTACGGCCGCTTTCCGCACCGCAATGCCATGCTCGGACGCGAGTCGACGGCTGAGGAATGCGACTATCTCTCCCGGCCCAATGCCGGTTTCTAAGGGTTTCCAGGGAGCTTCCGCCTTTCTGTCGCCTTTCTTTACTAAGACAAGCTGGCATTCTATTCCGACGACAACCTTTCCCGGAGGCGCTTTTGCGGCTGAGACCGATTCTGCTTCGCACCATTCTTCTGCTGACGCTGGCGGTCGCCGGCGCGCATTTCAAGGGTGCTGCGGCCTTCGCACAGGAGCCGCAGGCACCGGCGGCGGCGCAGGCACCGGCGGCGGCGCAGGCACCGGCGGCGGCGCAGGCACCGGCGGCGGCGCAGGCGCCGCTCGCCGATATGCCGTTCGACCAAGCGACAAAGGAAATCGACAAGGCGAAGGTCCAGCTGACGGCGCTTCAGGACGGCGTCAAGCAGAATGCCGACAATGACGATGCCCTGGTCGGGCTTGCGACCAAGGCCGACGAGCTCAGTCGCGCCGTCATCACCATATCGGTCAATCTGAGGCCGCGTTTCGACCAGATCAAGAACCGGCTTGCCGAGATCGGCGATCCGCCGAAGGACGGGCAGCCGCCTGAAGCCGAGATCGTCACCCAAGAGCGCAACGCGCTCGCCGCCGAACGCGCGCAGATCAACGCGCTGACGGGCGATGCCGAAAACCTCTCGATCACGGTGACGAAGCTCGTCAACGAGATTACCGAGATGCGGCGGCGGCTGTTTGCCGATACGCTGCTCAGACGCACCGAGATTTCGGTCTCGGTGCTCGACGATGCCGGCAGCGCCTTCGTGCACGAGGCCAGCGAATTCACGCAGGCTCTGTCGAGCTGGGCCACCTTCGTCTGGAAATTTAAGCGTTTCCCAATGTTTGCCGCGATCTTCCTGTCGCTCGCCGCGGCGCTGATCCTACTCTCCGGCAGTTACCGGCTGTTCGGCTCCTACCTGCGCCGCGACGAGGCTGTCGAGAATCCGTCCTATATCGGCCGGCTGTCGATCGCCTTCTGGTCGACGTTGATCCGCACGCTGGCGCTCTCGGTGCTGCTCGTTACTTCGTTCTTTTTCCTTAACGGGTTCAATGTGCTGAGGCCCGATATCGCGCCTGTCATCGGCGCCCTGTTCGGGGCGATCGGGCTTGTCTATTTCGTCGGCCGCTTCGTCAACGCCATCTTCGCGCCGCGCGAACCGCGCTGGCGGCTCGTGCGGCTTTCCAATCTCGGCGCGCGCTCGATCGGCTACTGCCTGCTGGCGATGGCGATCGTCAACGCGCTCGATTACCTCTTCGGCACGATCGGCGAGGCGATGGGCTCGCCGCTGGTCTTGACCGTGGTCAGAAGCCTGATTGCTGCGCTGATCATCGGCCTGATCCTGATCGCGGTCTCCTTCGGCAGACCGATGCTGGCGAAGAACGGCGATCCCGATGCGCCGGGACGGCATTGGCCTCGCGGCATGGCGATCATCCTGCGGGTCGTCGGCGCCGGCCTCATCCTCACAGCGCTCACGGGTTATGTCGGGCTCGCGCGCTTCGTCGCCACGCAGCTCATCATCACCGGCGCGCTGGTCGCCACCATGTATGTCGGCCTGCTCTCCGGCAAGGCGATATCAAGGCAGGAAAGCTTCGGCGATACCTTCTTCGCAAGCTTCCTGACGCGTCGCTTCAAGCTCGGGCCGGTGGCGATCGATCAGGCTGGCCTGCTCGTCGGCCTTGCCATCTATGCGGTGGCGCTTCTCGTCGGCATCCCGCTGATCCTGCTGCTCTGGGGCTTCCATGTGCAGGATCTGCAGATTCTTGCCTATCGGCTGTTCACCGAGGTCAGGCTCGGCGGTATCAGCATCTCGCTGCTCGGCATCTGCACCGGCATTCTCTTGTTTGCCGGCGTCTACCTGCTGACGCGCTGGCTGCAGCGCTGGCTCGATGGCAATGTGATGGCCAGAAGCCATGTCGATCTTGGCGTGCGCAATTCGGTCAAGACGGGCATCGGCTATCTCGGCGTCGGCATAGCAGCGATCATCGGCGTTTCGGCGGCCGGCATCGACCTGTCGAGCTTCGCGCTCGTCGCTTCCGCACTTTCGGTCGGTATCGGTTTCGGTCTGCAGAACATCGTCTCCAACTTCGTCTCCGGCCTGATCCTGCTCGTCGAACGGCCGTTCAAAGTCGGCGACCATGTCGTTTCCGGCACCGCCGAAGGTATCGTCAAACGCATTTCGGTGCGCGCCACCGAGATCGAGACCTTCCGCAAGCAGTCGATCATCGTGCCGAATTCTGATTTGATCAACGGCCTCGTCGGCAACTGGACGCACCGCAACAAGATCGGCCGCTCGGAAATCCCGGTTTCCGTCGCCTACAACGCCGATCCGCAGCAGGTGATGGACATCCTGCTGGAACTGACGGCCAAGATACCGCTCGTCATGCGCAATCCGGAGCCGCATGTCGAATTCCTGCGCTTCGGCCCCTATTCGCTGGATTTCGAGCTGCGTTTCTTCCTCGCCGACATGGGTGACGGCATGGCGGTGCGCAACAATCTCAGGATCGAGATCCTTAAGCGCTTCAAGGCCGAGGGCATCGAGATCCCGCTGCCACAGACCGATCTTACCATCCATCGAGAGGCTCGTCCCGCGCTTGCCGATGCGGGCAGGGATCAACCCAACGAGCAGGAAAACTCGGCGGACACGCCCATGGAGGAGGAAGAGCAGCCGGTGCGGCAATTGCGCAGCAAGACGGCGGACGGCAATCGGAAAGGCTGAACGGGTCATTCAGCCATCATTCACAGCTATATGTGCATGATCTCCACTATCGGGATCGCTGCCGGGGGCAGCACCGATCGTTCGAGGGGAGGGCGCGCCAGCGCCGCCGCACATGATGGCAAGGTTTGCCGCCGTTCTGCTTATCCCGCTGCTTGCCGCACCCGCGGCTGAAGCGGCATCCATCACCAACACCGATCCAGCCGCCGTCGTGCTCGTCATCACCGAGAGCGGCCAGCGCGTCGAGGTCGTGGTCGATGCCGGCGCTTCGGAAAACCTCTGTGCTTCCGGCTGCTTCATGACAACGCCCGACGGCGACCGCATCGGACTCGACGGCGGCGAGACGATCGACATCGTCAAGGGCTCGGCCGTCGTCAAGTAGCGCCCGTCCTGATTAATGCGCTCAAGCTTCTCGGGGATGGGGAACAGTTTCCGGCCGGGCAACCGGGCGCGTCAGCCGCATAATGGCGAAGAATGCGGCTACGGCGACGGTGCTGAGCAATGCAGCGATCGACAGCGACCACGATACGCCGAGATTACCCATCAGGAAGGCGAGCGCGAACGGCGCCATCGAGGAGACGACGAGACGGACCGACATGATTTGTCCTTGCCGCCGGCCGTAGCCATCGCTTCCGAAGAGCGCGAGCGGCAAGGTTCCGTAGACGATGCTGTTAAGGCCAGAGCCGAGGCCGAAGACGACGGCGAAGACCAGCGCGCCCGGCACCGAGGGTGCGGTGGCGATAAGGATGACAAGGGCTGCCGGCAGCAGGATGGCGCAGATGATCGCCAGCATCACTTGCGACAAGCTCTCGCCGAAGACCATGTTGATGAGGCGGCTCAGCACCTGTGACGGACCGAAGAGCGTCCCGACCACCACTGCCATGGCGCCGAGGCCGAGTGCCGACATGACAGGCACCATGTGAACCAGAAGTGCCGAGTTCACGAAGCTTTCCAAAGCAAAGCCCGTCACCATCAGGATAAAGGCCGGCCTGCGCACCGACGGCGGAAGGCTCGGCTCGACGCGTTTTGCGGTTTCGTGTGCATGTCGTCTCTTGGTTTGGCTGACGCCATGGGAGAGCCAAGCATGAATGGGAAGGCAGACGACGAGATTGAGCGCGGCGAAGATCAGATAGACGTTCTGCCATGAGAGATGCGCATGCAGCGCCGTGGTGATCGGCCAGAAGATGGTCGAGGCGAAGCCGGCGATCAGCGTCAGGTAGGTGATGCTGCGCTGTGCGACCTGCGGCCTGATCTGCACGAGCAGGGCGAAGGCTGCGCCATATTGCACCAGGTTCGAGGCGATCTCGATGCCGATCAATGCCGCGACGAAAGCGATCTTTCCCGGCGCGAAGGCGCAGGCGACGAGGGCGGCGGCGGCAATCGCCGAGCCTGATGTCATGATCCTGCCGGCGCCGAAGCGATCGATCCACGTGCCGATGAGAGGTGCGGCCAGACCGCCGATCAGAAGGGCCGCGGAGAGCGCGCCGAAGATCCATTCCGATGACCAGCCGAGATCACGGGCCATGTCGGGGGCGAGGATGCTGAAGCTGTAATAGAGCGATCCATATCCGATGATCTGCGTCAGCCCGAGCGCGGCGATGGCCGCTACCGGCGGTCGTTCGGTGCTGATTGTCATAGGGATCTGAGGCTCACACGCTGTTCGAGCTTTTCGACTTCTTCCTTCCGCTCGCTGTAGCGGTCGGTCAGATAGTTCGAGGCATCACGGGTCAGCAGCGTGAACTTCACCAGCTCCTCGCAGACGTCGACGACGCGGTCGTAATAGGACGAGGGTTTCATACGGCCGTCCGCGTCGAATTCCTGGAAAGCTTTGGCGACCGAGGACTGATTGGGGATAGTGATCATCCGCATCCAACGGCCAAGAATGCGGAGCTGGCTTATCGCATTGAAGGACTGGGAGCCGCCGGAGACCTGCATCACCGCCAGCGTCTTGCCTTGCGTCGGCCGGACCGAGCCGACCGACAATGGAATCCAGTCGATCTGCGCTTTCATGATGCCGGTCATCGCGCCATGACGTTCGGGGCTGACCCATACCTGGCCTTCAGACCATGCCGACAATTCACGCAGCTCCTGAACTTTTGGGTGGCTCGCCGGCGCCGCATCAGGCAGCGGCAGACCTTCCGGATTGAAGATGCGCACTTCGCAGCCGAAATATTCGAGCAGCCGCGCGGCCTCCTGTGCGAGGAAGCGGCTGTAGGACACTGCTCGCAGGGAGCCATAAAGGATCAAGATGCGCGGCTTGTGCGTCGAGAACGCCGGCCTGAGCGCGTCCATATCCGGTTGATGCAGATGCATCGGCGATACGGCAGGCAGATCAGACAATGCGCTTGCCTCCGGCATCGAGCACTTTCTCGCCGTCCTCCTTGGTGAAGGCGCCCTGATGCGTCTCCGGCAGGATTTCGAGGACAAGTTCCGACGGCCGCGACAGGCGCGTGCCGAGCGGCGTGATGACGAAGGGCCGGTTGATCAGGATCGGATCTTTCAGCATCGCGTCGAGCAATTGCTCGTCGGTAAGATCAGGGTTGTCGAGGCCGAGCTCCGCATAGGGCGTGCCCTTTTCGCGGATCGCCTCGCGAACGCTCAAACCTGCATCCGCAATCACCTTGATTAGCTGCTCGCGCGACGGCGGGTTTTTCATATATTCGATAACGTTCGGCTCAATGCCGGCGTTCTGGATCATCGCAAGCGTGTTGCGCGAAGTGCCGCATTCGGGGTTGTGATAGATCGTAACATCTATGGTCATGAGGCGGATTCCGTCTTGGTGAGGGTTTCAGGATCGCGGGCTTCCATCAGCAGCCATCCCGCAAGGATCAGCGCCAGCAAGGCGCCGAGGACTTCAGCGGCTATAAAGCCCGGTAGATCGATCGCGCGGATGCCGGAAAAGGTGTGCGTCAGCGATCGAGCAATCGCGACGGCGGGATTGGCAAAGGACGTGGAGGCGGTGAACCAATAGGCGGCGGTGATATAAAGGCCGACCAGCCATGCCACGGCATCGGCGCGATAGCGCACACCGGCTAAGATGACGAAGACGAGGCCGAAGGTTGCCGTCACTTCAGAGAGCCATTGCGCGCCGCCGGTGCGCACGGTTTCCGAGGCCTGCAGCACGGGAAGGGCGAACATCGCATGAGCGAGCATCGTCCCGGCAATGCCGCCGACGATCTGCGCCGCGATATAGGCGGGAAGGGAGGAGGCAGGCAGTTCGCGCCGGAGCGCAAACACCAGCGACACGACCGGATTGAAATGAGCCCCGGAAATCGGGCCTAAGATCGTGATCAGGACGACGAGGATTGCCCCCGTTGCCAGCGTATTGCCGAGCAGCGCAAGCGCCGTATCGTCCGTCAGGCTATCCGCCATGATGCCCGAGCCGACGACGGTTGCTACGAGCAGCATCGTGCCGAGCGCTTCGGCGACCAGTCGTCGAGACGGGGGGAACACCGGCGCGCTCATGCCGGCAGGCTCCGGACCATCAAGGCGGCCGATGCCGGGCACAGGCTTGCGGCCTGCCGCGTCGTCAGAATCTCGGCCGGCGCTTCATCACGGGCGATCGAACGAAAACCGAGCGATTGAAAGAAGGGGGCGGCTGTTTCTGTCAACAGATAGGCGGCAGTTGCGCCTTTCCTTTGGGCCTGATCGAGCAGGCCACGGGTGATCGCATGGCCGAAGCCAAAACCTTGCTGATCGGACAGCACGACAATGGAACGCAGGAGTACAGTCTCGCCATAGAGTTCCAGCCCGCCGAAGCCGACCGTCTCGCCGCCACGTGAAAACCGATAGAAGCTTCGGCCGGCGTCTGTGAGGTCATCGACCGGAAGCCCGGCGCCTGCGAGCGCGCCGCGAAGTCTGTCGTCGTGCCCTTCCAAGGCCTGCTGGTTCAATTCGAAACCCATCAGCTCGCCTTGGGCTGTTTAATGCTGGCGCCTTCCATTGTGCCGATCTGGCGCAGGTGCGATTCCAGGGCGAGCTTGTCGATCGAGGAAAGAGGCAGGCTCAAAAAGGCGCTGATCCGGTTCTTGAGGAAGCGGGCGGCCTGCGCGAAAGCGCGGCCTTTGTCGACTTCGCTGCCCTCGACGACAGCGGGGTCCTCGACGCCCCAATGGGCGGTCATCGGATGACCGATCCAGACGGGACAAGCCTCGCCGGCAGCGCTGTCGCAAACCGTAAAGATGAAGTCCATCTCCGGAGCGCCCGGTTCGGCGAATTCGTCCCAGCTCTTCGAGCGGAAACCGACTGTTGGGTAGCCCTGCGCTGCAAGCTCCTTCAGCGCATAGGGATTGACTTCACCCTTCGGCTGACTGCCGGCCGAATAGGCCTTGAATCGACCCTTGCCTTCGGTCTCCAGGATGGATTCCGCCAGGATCGAGCGGGCAGAATTGCCCGTGCAGAGAAAGAGCACATTGTAAACGCGGTCAGGGGTCATTGCAGTTTCTCCTTCATTTTAGGGGTACAGCAGGCCGCAACCTCCGCGGCAGGTGCGCAGATTTCCGGATGCCCGGAACAGCAATCTTCCATCAGGAAGCGAACCAAGCCGCCAAGCGCCTCGTAGTTCGCGGTGTAAATGATCGACCGGGATTCACGCTGCTGCGCGATCAGGCCCGACCGTTCGAGCTCCTTCAGGTGGAAGGAGATATTAGAGGGCGAGACCTCCGCCTTTTCAGCGATCGCGCCTGCCGCCATGCCGTCGGGACCCGAAACTACGAGCATGCGGACGATGTGAAGGCGGGTTTCCTGCGAGAGCGCGCCGAATGCGATGAGGGCTTGACGTTGATCCATATTTCAATAATCCTTGAATCATTGAAACGAGGATTAGCGCAAATGAACGTCATCGACAACAGCAAAATTCAAGAGAACGACATCGATCTCGGCCTGCTGCTCAGTGTGCTTACCGGCGCCAAGGATTCTCCGCTGATTTTCTATTATGACGGCAAGGCGGTGAAGCCTGGCTATCATGTCACCGAGGTCAAGGCGGGCCAATTCTCAGGCCTGGATTGCGGCGCCAATCCCGAAGCGTGGGCGGAAATCTTCATCCAGCTCTGGGATATCGAGGAAGCCGACCGCACGCATATGCCGGCCGGCAAGTTCCATGCAATCATCCGCAAGGTTTCCGATCATGTGCAACTGGATGGTTCGGCGAAGCTGACCTTCGAAGTCAGCGACGGCGTGCGGCCAATGCAGCTTTATTGCGCGGCGATGCCGGTTCTTCGCGCCGGCGCCGTCCATGTTACGCTTTCGCCGCGGCCGGCAAGCTGCAAGCCGCGCGATCGCTGGCTGGCAGAGGAAAACAGCAGGGCGGCGGCCTGCTGCGGGCCACAAGCGGCAGCGAGCGGCTGCTGTGCGTAACGACACATAAGATCGCGCGGCAGGGCAGAGTGGCAGAGAGATCGGAAGTGTATTGACTGACCACCAGTCAGTGATGTAGATGGAGGCTGCCGGTGGTATGCCGGCGGCATCCAGTTCACATCCGGAGATCGCCATGAGCGCGCAGACACTGTTGAACTCTCTGTTCCAATACAAAGCCAGCGTCGACGACGAGCTTCTCGATGCCTTGAACGCGCTCGGGGTGGAGGCGCGATCCGACGAGTTCCGATCGGCCCTTCGCGTCCTCAATCACGCCCATCTCGTCGATCGGATCTTCGCCGCCAATCTTCAACGGCTGGATCACTCCTATGCGGCGAGCTGGAGCAGCGAAGTGCCGGCTTTGGCGCAGTTGTCCTTCGATATCCAAGATACGGACCGTTGGTATATCGATTACACCTCGCGTATAACGCCCGAGGAAATGGAGGAGGTCGTCGACTTCACCTTCACCGATGGCGGACGCGGACGCATGTCCCGCGAGGAGATGCTGGCCCATGTGGTGACGCATGCCGGCTATCATCGCGGCGAAGTCGGTCGTCTGCTGCCTGAGATCGAGAGCACCGCAATGCGCGACGTGTTTACCGGCTACCTGCACAGGACCGATCCCACGCGCCGCCAATGAGAGTGGACTAGTCCTGCCGATGCCGGCCAATCCTGTTTCAAAACCGAGAACCAAACCCCCCGAAGAGCGGCGTGACGAGCTCATGACCGCGGCCGAGCGGCTGTTTCTGGAAAAGGGCCTGGAGCAGACCACGATCGAGGAGATCACGACCGGGGCGGGGGTCGCCAAGGGCACGTTCTACCTGCACTTCTCCTCGAAGGCTGATGTTCTTCAGGCACTGCGCGCCCGTTTCGTGCAGGGTGTGCTGGATGGCATCATCGTGGCGGTCGAAGGACGGAGGCAAGAGGATTGGTGCGGGAAGCTGGCGGCCTGGTCGACGGCATGCGCCACCGGCTATCTCGACGCGGCTGGGCTGCATCATCTCGCCTTCGTGGCAGCCCCTCCCGCAACAAAGGAGGGGCTTTCGCGCAACATCCTGATTGATCATCTGACCGAATTGCTTGCCGCCGGTGCTGGCGAGAATGCCTGGTCGGTCATTGATCCCGGCTTTACGGCGGTGTTTCTGTTCAACGCCCTGCACGGTGTGGTCAATCAGCCCGGCATCGCGGAGACACCGTCCGATCGTGCCGAATTGCTGGGCGCTATCGAGGCGCATTTCCTGCGCTCGCTGGATTTGCCGTCAGGCATTGATTGAGGGCCGGGCATTCCACCATCTGAGCACCCGCATCGCCCGGAGCGTCACCCACCGTGAGGGCTTGCCTTGCCCGTCATCGACCTCGAACCACACCCGACCGGCAGGGCTCTCGTCGAGCGGCCAACTGCCGTCCTGCAAGCGTCTGAAACGCAGGTGCTCGATCGCCACGCCGAGGCGCGGATCGGGATCGGCGCCGGTCAGGATCGCGCTGGCGCGGAAATAGTCGAGCGCGCGCAAAATGTCGTAGCGCCACCGGTTCGGATGCGGGAAGCGCAGGAAGCGTTCGTCGGCCGGCTCGCCGGTGCCAAGGCGGCGGAAGAGGTTGCGGGCCAGCAGAAACTCCTCACCCGTCCTGCGCGCCTCTCGAGACTGATGCGTGCCGCCGGTCGATCTCTGGTATTCCAGCAAACCTTCCAGCACATTGATGGTGCTGGCGAAAGACGAGCGGACGGAGCCATTGATCCGCTCGCAGTTCCAGCCACCGTCCTCGAGACGCTCGCCGGCCAGCCTGTCGACGATGGGTGAGACGTCGATCCCGAAATAGGCGCCATCGGCAACGGTGCGGCCGTTGATGCACTCTTCGACTTCGCCTTCCCAATAGGGCTGGCCGCCTTCTTCCCAACGGGCGTTGGCGCCGATCAATTTGACGGTGCGCTTGGCGCAATCGCAGGCGGGATCGAGACCGAATTCGCGCAATTGCGACAGCGAGAAGGTCGTGGCCGTCCACGGCTGGCCATGCTCCTTCCACTCGCGCGGGTCGAAACCGGCGGGCAGGAAGGCGCCGCCTGCCCATTGCCCGTCCTCGTCCTGGCAGGAGAGCAGCCTTGCGCCCCAGCCCTCGGTCTCGACTTTGGCCCGCTCAGTCATCCACTCCCGCTCCGGAGCATCGAGCAGGTCACGCATCACCTGCCATCGGATCGACGGGTCGGAGTCGAGAAGCCATGCGATTACCGGGTCGGATTGGATCATGGGCGAACCTGTCGGCGGGTCGGGGTCGATGGCTCGTTTATAATTGCTTCGGCCGAGCGGTGCCAGCCGGGTGGGCTCGTCGGCAGCCGTATTGCGCCAAGGAAGGCACGAAGCTGAAGATCAAAACCTCGGTTCGACCTATAATGCGACGGTTGTCGGCGAAAGCCTTTTCGATGCCGAGAATGCGGCGCTTCGCGCCCGATTTCTTAATCATATCCGCAAAGAAGTCGGAGGCAGCCCGATCGGGCCGCCTCTTCATTTATATCCAGGCGCGTCGATTAATAATTACTCAAATCAATTGATGTATCAGTTTGATCCGGGGACAGATTTTACATCAAAGGTTTGCTATGGCGTTTCTAGGTATTTCGGGGATGCAATATTCCGGGGAAATGTTTGCGGGTGCGCGTATTATTGTCGCGGAAGATTCCAACGTATTCACCTCGATGATCAGCAAACGCCTCAAGGAGCTGTTCGACATCGATGTCGAGATCTGCCGCAGCTTCGAGGATCTGCAGGTTTCCTACGACAAGTCTTCCGATCCGATCACGCTGGCGATCTCGAACATCAACCTGCCCGGCGCCGAAAACGGCGAAGCGCTCGAATATCTGGTCGATCTCTCCATCCCGACCATCGTTTTCACCGGCACCTTCCATGAAAACATGCGCGACAAGCTGATGGCCAAGGATATCGTCGACTATATCCTCAAGGACAATATCTTCGCCGTCGATCTTCTGGCGGAATCGATATGCCGCTTCCTCACCAATCATCGCCACCACGTGCTGATCGTCGACGATAGCGCGACCGCGCGGGCTTTGCTGTCGAGCCGGCTGAAGCGCTACAATTTCCGTGTCAGCGTCGCCGAGAGTGGCGGCAAGGCGCTGGAGATCCTGAAGGTCAACCGCGATATCGGCCTTGTCATCACCGACTACAACATGCCCGACATCGATGGCTTCGAACTGACGCGGCGCATCCGCGCCAGTATCGGCTCGCACGAACTGCGCATCATCGGCGTTTCCTCCTCTTCGAACCGGCTGCTTTCAGCACGATTCCTGAAGGCCGGCGGCAATGATTTCATGCTGCGTCCCTTCATCGACGAGGAGTTCTACTGCCGCGTCAACCAGAACCTCGATACGCTGCTGCAAATTCAATCGATGCGCAAGGAACGGGCGGTTGCCTGACGGCCCCTCCAGTATCGCCAGGGGGGCGGAAATGACGGTCGGGGACAGTCGTCGAATTTTTGCAATTACAAGTAATAGCGCCATTATTTGTCCCCTTCACGCGCACAGGCCTCTCGGTTATCGTCCCCGCCGGGGAGAGGGCCGAGTCGCGCCCGTCGGACGCATGGGGGAGTAGCGGCTGTGGCTTTTCAAGCGGATTTTCAGCGGGATGGTATCGGGTTACGCTCCGGCGGGCTTAAAATACTTCTGGTTGAAGATTCCCGGATGTTTTCCGCGGTGCTCTGTCACCGGTTCCAGACGGAACTCGGCCTTGCCGTCAAATCCTGCCCGTCGCTGAAGGCTCTTCGCAAGGAACTTGCCGACGACGCTCACGGCTACACCATGGCCGTCGTCGATCTCAACCTGCCGGATTCGCCCTATGGTGAAGCGCTCGACTGCACGATCGAGCACGATATCCCGGCGATCGTCTTCACCGCGACATTCGATCTCAACACGCGCAACAAAATCATGGAGCGCAATGTCATCGATTACGTGCTGAAGGACAATGAATTCGCGCTCGACAATCTGGTCGCCACCGTCCGGCGGGCGATCTCCAACCGCAAGACGCGGGTGCTCGTCGTTGACGATGTCGTCTCGGCGCGCCAGGTGCTCGTCGACCTCCTGAAGGCACAACAATATCTCGTCGTCGAGGCAAATTCGGGGCTCGAGGCGCTGGCAGCGCTCGAGGCCTACAGCGATATCGAGCTCGTCGTCACCGACCACCACATGCCCGATATGAGCGGCTACGAACTGACGCGGCGCATCCGCCATCGTTTCGGTTCGGACAGGCTGCGTGTCATCGGCGTTTCCTCTTCCAACGACCGCATGCTTTCGGCGAGTTTCCTCAAGGCCGGCGCCAGCGATTTCGTCTACCGGCCCTTCGTCGCCGAGGAGCTGCAATGCCGCATCGCCAACAATGCCGAAACGCTGGCGCAGATGCGGCAGCTGAGGGCAGCGGCGGCCTGCGACTATCTGACCGGCCTCTATAACCGCCGCTATTTCTACGACAACGGCCCGAAGCTGGTGAACGAGTGCCTGCGGTTGAAGGTGCCGAGTTCCGTCGCCATTCTCGATATCGACCATTTCAAGCGGCTGAACGATACCTATGGCCACGAGATCGGCGACAAGGTGCTGAAGGCTGTCGCAAACAGGCTGTTCACGATCTTCGAGGGCAGCGACAATCTTCTCTCGCGGCTCGGGGGTGAGGAATTCGCCATCCTCTTCCCGCAGATGGATTCGGCAGCCGCGACCAAGCTCTGCGACGAGATCCGCTCGGACATTTCGCGGCTGAAGGTCACGGCCGACGACGAGGAACTCGGCGTCACGATTTCGATCGGCATCGCCGAGATCGCCGGTTACGAAACCTTCGAGAATTACCTCAACGCCGCCGACCAGTTTCTCTACATGGCCAAACACAGGGGCCGCAACCAGGTCTATTCCGATGCCAAGATGACGGAAGAGGCGGCGCAATAGCGCCTCTGAGGCGGGGCCAAGCCGCCGCCCTCAATCTCAGGCGGCGACGATCTTTTGCGTCAGGCGAGATCAGCTTTTCAATGTCTCAATCGGCGACGGCTGTCTTATTGGTCTCAAGCGGCGACGGCCCGTCTTATTGTCTCAGGCGGCGACCGCCTGGCGCGCGGTCGCCATGGTCATCTTACGCTCGGCACGCTCCTGCTGCGGCGAGCGATGGTAGAGTTCGCGATAACACTTGGAGAAATGCGAGGCCGAGACGAAGCCGCATGCGACGGCGACCTCGACGACCGGCATCGAGGACTGCACCAGAAGGTGGCGCGCACGGTCAAGGCGGATTTCCAGATAGTAGCGGGCCGGCGAGCGGCCCATCTCCTGGCGGAACAGCCGTTCGATCTGGCGGCGCGAGAGGCCGGCGCCGTCGGCGATCTCGATCAGCGACAGCGGCTCGGCGAGATTGCCTTCCATCAGCTCGATGATCGACAGCACCTTGGCGTTCTGCACGCCGAGGCGGGCTCGCAGCGGCAGACGCTGGCGGTCGTGCGGATTGCGCACGCGGTCCGTCAGGTGCTGCTCGCAGATACGGTTGACAAGGCTTTCGCCGAAATCTTCGCCGACGAGGTTCAGCATCATGTCGAGCGAGGCGGTACCGCCGGCGCAGGTGTAGAGATTGCCGTCGATCTCGTAGAGATCGGCATAGACCTCCGCCTGCGGGAAGGCTTCCGAAAAGCCCGGCAGGTTTTCCCAGTGGATGGCGCAGCGCTTGCCGTTCAGGAGACCGGCCTGGGCAAGCACATGCGCGCCCGTACAGAGGCTGCCGACGGCGACGCCGCGATTGTAGCATTCACGCAGCCAGGCATTGACAGACTTGTTGTTAAACTGCTCGACATCGATGCCGGAACAGACGAGCACCATGCCCGGCCGGTTTTCGCCGCCAAGATGACGGCGCTCCTCGGCGAGCGAGGAATTGGCCTCGACGCCGATGCCGCAGGAGGAATAGACCTTTTCTCCATCGACGGAGGTCAGCCGCCAGGTATAGGCCTGATAGCCGAGCATGCGATTGGCGATACGCAAGGTGTCCACGGCCGCCGAAAAGGGCAGCATGGTGAATTGCGGTACCATAAAGAAGACTACCGAACGCTTCTTGATCTGCATCCTGTTCATAGCGAAATCCATGCTCGAGGGCGATGGCACATTCGTTGCGCGGAATGCGTCGCGCCGATGTCCTGAAAGCGACACTGGCATGGAAAAATGCGGCCGGGAAGAGCAAATATGCGACATCGCCGGCGATTTGGCCGATCAAACCGCCGGAATGGCCGTGGGCAGGCAGAAGGCAGGCTGATAGGCGGCTGGAATTTAATGTTGAAAATGGCTTAGGAATGGATGGTCAGACCACGAAAAAGGCGGCGTTGCACGAGGCAGGCGCCGCCCTTATCTTGGGAGGAATGTCGCATTCATTACATGGTCCGGTGTTTGTTGTCGTCCGTGCTCGGCCAGCCGATGTCCTTGCGAATGTCGAAGGGCATGGCTTCGATTTCGCGGGCCGTCTGCCAGCGCGTCCAGGCGAGCACAAGCTTACGGGCATAATGTGCCAGGTCGAAGCGGCTTTCGCTGGAGGTGAGGGACTTACCACCACCGCGATAGGTGAGCGTGGTCATTTTCCGGTTCCTTTCTTGGGTCAGGGACATGGTCGTCAATGGGAGGTTCGTCCATGTCCATGATCACAATATGGGCCTTGGAAACCCATCATTCAAACGAATAGAACTTATGGATAACATCAGAGATATTGAATGATCGTCGTGCGCCCGGCGGCTATCGGTGAACACGTTTTGCAGTCTTTTCACCGACCTTAATCCCCGGGCTTTCCACGCAGGGGGATAGCAAATCCGCAGCTGAGCATGACGCCGAAAACCGAGCGGCTTTCGGCGCGGTCTCTTTGATAAATCCGGGTTCAGATTTTTGGACTGGCCCGGCCGCAAGTCATCCTCATCTAATGTGCCGCAGTTGGGGTGATGATGCCAAGATTTCCAAGCCCGGCGACGATCAACTGGACGGCGACTGCGGTCAGCAGAATGCCGAAGACGACCTCTGAAACGATCATGGTGACTGGCTTCATACGCTTGGCGAGCTTGTCGATGTTGGTGAACACCAGATAGTCGAACGCGCCAACGATCAGGATCAGAGCGGTGACAAGTATCGCGCTGGCGATCGAGACGACTTCGCCGGAGGCGATGATGATGACCGTGATGCCGACAGGATTGAGCAGGTAGGGAACCGCGAGCGGAAATACGGCCAGCTTATCGGGATCGACGGGCGCCGCAAAGTCGTCGTGCGGCTTCTCTGTCGGTCCTGATGCCATCTTGATCGCGATCAGCGCGAGGATGATGCCGCCGGCGACGGCGACCGCGCCGCCCGTGATATGGAGAAGCCGCATCAGCAGAGCGCCGGTGGCGAAAAGGATCAGCGCCGTGACGACGGCGATCAGAACCATCTGGCGGCCTATGCGCACCTTGGTTTCGGTATCGAAGGCGTGAGTCTTTTCCAGAAACGGCACCAGGGCGATCTTCGGCCCCATGCCGATCAGAAGCAGCAGCAGAAGTTTTCCGACGAGTGCGGTGTCGATGACTGTGAAATCCATGGAACGTACCCTCTAAAATTTGTGATGCGAAAATCGGGGCCTCCCCACTTTGGGGAGGGAGGTGACGAAGAGGACCAAGGGGCTCGCCAGTCTTTCTGCGAGCCGCTCAGCGCGGGCATACGTCCCAGAAGCCCGTCGTCTTAGCGGGCGAGGTGTAGTACCAGCATTGACCGGATTGCGGAGGCGTACCTGCCAGTGAAACGGCGGCAGCTCCAGCGACGAAGCCGATGGCAGCACCTGCGGCGATGGCAGTGCCCGGACGCCAGTAGCGGCGTGGGGCGACGACGACGACGCCGCGCCGGACGGGCGGCCGTACGGCAGGCCGGGTGCGCCCGACTGCAGCGCATCCGCGCGGCCCGCAGGCTGCAGCACCACAGCCTCTCGGGCCGCATGCCGCTACGCCACGGCGTGCCGCTTCTGCCGTCGCGGGAACGAGGAGGGGCGCGCAGACCATCATCAGCACGGCAAGTGTCGCAAGCGTGTGCGACAGGATGTCCAGGATCTTCATCTCATTTCCTCCCATTGCTTTGTGTCCTGTTTCACGGCCTGAAGAGTGCCGCTCTCAGGCCGGGTTCGCGGCGGTCGCCGCACTCTGCGCTGCGAGCGTCTGCTGGGCAGCGGCTGCAACAGCGTCGTCCTTCCCGCCTGAGACCTGGACGGTCGGCACGGCGAGCTTGATGCCGTTTTCGTTGAAGGCCTGATGGATCATCCGCAGGGCTCGCCGCTTCAGCGTGAACTGCTCGCCCGGAAGCGTCATGACCTTCATCCGCAGAAGCAGGCCGGAGTCGCCCAGGCTGTCGATCCCCTGCATCTTCAGCGGCTCGATCGTGGTCGGTTTGAACTCCGGATCCTCGAACAGTTCCAGGCCGATCTTCTTGATGATCTTGCGGGCCTTCTCGATGTCGGAATCGTAGGTAATGGTGATCGTCATCTTCTCGATCACCCAGTCGCGGCTCATATTCTGGACGGCTCCGAGTTCGCTGAACGGGACGATGTAGACCGCGCCGCGGTGGTGCCTGAGCTTGATGGACCGCAAGCTGAAGGACTCGACGGTGCCCTTATAGCTGCCGCTCTGGATATATTCGCCAACCCGGAAGGCGTCGTCCAGCAGGTAGAACATCCCGCTGATGACGTCCTTGACCACGGTCTGTGCCCCGAAGCCGATGGCGACGCCGACCACGCCGGCACCTGCGATCAACGGGCCGATTTCCACGCCGAGCGACGACAATGCCATCATGATCGCGATGGCGACGAAGAGGATCATCAGGAAATTGCGAAGGATCGGCAGCAGGGTTCTGAGACGCGTGCGCCGCCGCTCCCGTTCGCTGCCGACCTCAAGGACGGCCTCGGTGTCGCCGAGCTTGCGATCGATCATGACCTTCACGACGCTCCAGGCGAGATCGACAATCAGGAGAATGATCCCAGCGCTAAGGAGGCCGCGCACGAGGCGTAGAAACGGCGAATCCTGCATCGTCATCTGCGTGAGCCTGATATCCAGGGCATCCGCGAGCAGAACGATCGCTCCGACGATCAGCGCTGCCCTGATACCGCGCTCGACGATTACCGAGACAACGGTGCCTTTCTTGTGGCCGTCCTCTTCCTCAGCGGAAGAGCGCAGAATATTGTTGACCGACGCCTTGGTGAGGGCGATGGCCCCGGGCAGGGCGGCACAGACCACCGCGATCCAGAACAGCTTCATGGCTCCCACCACCCATAGCAGCCAGACGGCGACGAAGTAGACCGTCCAGAGCCAGTTCCGCGCGCGCAGGCCGATCCGGCTGGCTTGGCCGGCAGACAATCGGGACGGACGTCTCCAAACAGCTTCGATGCCGATGACGAGCAGCACGAGGCCAAGCGAATAGGCCACGAGTTGCCGGGCCGGGACGGAAAAGCCGAGAGTGCCGAGCAGGCGGATGGTCACCCAGCCAAAGGCATACCAGCCAACGAGATAGCCCAGGCGTTTAGCCCAGTGGCCGGCGGCATCCTTGGTGATCGGGACGACACGGAACCGACCCTCTTCCTCCGCCCGTGGCGCCAGAAGCACGTCGAAAAACGCGCTCGCCAGGCGGAAGACGACGATCGCGAAGAGGTAACCGACGACGATCTCCCTGATAACAGGTGGCCATTGGAACAGCAGGAAGAAGCCGATGCTGCCAAGCCCGAAGGAGAGGACGTAACATGCCGCCCACAGAATCCTCGCGGCCAGTGCGATCACCCTTTCGCGAACCGTGGCAAAGGGCGCGCGTGCCATCCACGAGCGCCAGCCGGCGCTGATCCACCAGAACAGCCATTGCGCGGCCAGCCCGACGGCGACGAAGGCCGCGACCAGGAAGATCGGCCGTGTCCCGCCGTTCGCCTGGATGTCCCGTTCGAGCACGGTCCCGCCGCGCATCGTCTCCAGGGGAAAGGATTGGATAGCGCCGAGAAGGCCGGAGGCGTGGGCACGGAACCGCATCGCGAATTCCGAGAATGAAGGGTCGGCGTTCGGGGTTTCAGAGGGCGTCTCCGCCGCGGTCTTGGCTGCTTGCGACTGCTGCTGCAGGAAGCGTTGGACATCAGGATCCGAGAACATCCCGATAAAGCGCTGGACGCTTTCCGGCTGTGGGCTTGCAGGCGTCACGCTCTGCGCCACGGCAATAGAGGCACAAAGGAGAACCGACGCCAGGGCAGCCCCAGTGAAAAGCGGTCTAAATATGCGGATCTTGGAAAGTAGTGGCATTGTCTATCCTGATCTCTATGAACGTCAGTTTGCCGGTTCCCGAACCGTCACTGCCTGCACGACTCCTTCGATCGGCCTCTGGCCATGCAGTCGGGCGCTCGCGGCTGCGTACCCACAGGACCCGTGAGGCCGCTGACTTGGCCGGCGTAGTTATCTCTGGTATCCGCATCGACGACGGCGACCGGGGCGGCAAGGATCAGGCCGGCTGCGCTGCCTGCCGCCGCCGCAGTGCTCGTCGTCGCGGCAAGGATCTTGTCCCCGAGCCCGACCTTGCTGTCGGTCAGCGTCTGGCCGTCGGAAATCCGCGCGCCGATGAGTTGAACGACCTCGGGCGATTCCGCAAATTTTCCGTGGTTCAGCCTGTCGCCCGCCTTGACCTTGGTGAGGTCGATCACCGTGATCTGGCTGTCGGCCAGTTCCTTCTTGAATGGGGCCTGCTCGGGATCGATGGCGCCGAGTCTAGCGACGTCGCCCCATACCCTGCGGGATACCGCGAGGGCACGATCGTCTCGCGAAACGAACAGGGTGAACTTAGGATGCTGCTTGCCCATGTCGATGATCTGCTGGCGGAAGACATCGACATCCACATCGGGCGAGGCCAGCATGACATTCTCGAACTTGGCAGGGAGGCGGCCGTTGCGGATCGCCATCTGGCGAAGCGCTTCCAGCGCCAGCCAGTTCCCCATGGAATGCGCCAGGATCGAGACTTCCTTCACCTCTGGGTCTTTGGCGAGATACTGGAAAAGTGTCTCCAAGGCGTTGCGCGTGTAGTTCGTGCTCTCCCTGTCATATCCGTATGCCAGCAGGCTGCCGCGCGACGGCCATGTCACCAGCACGGGCGCACTATGGACACCGGAATCCTTGATGATCTGGGCGAAGCGATAGACGGAATCTTCGAAACGGTTGTTGAAGCCATGGATGAATACCAGCACGCTGCGGTCGCGGCTCTTCCTGACTGAGGCGCTCAGCCATTTCTTGGCGTCGTCGCGCGTGATCTCCTCGGCTTTCAAGGTTGCGAAGTCGGTTGCCGGGTTGGATGGAAGTCTCCTCGGCCAGGCGACTTCGCCGATTTTGCGGACGTTCGCTGGGGGAATGGACACCGTGATGTCGGCAAAGGCCGGGGCGAGCGCGCGCTCGCCAGTGAACATCTCGCCTTTTATCGTGGAGCGGCTGCGCGTCGTGGTTACGAGTATATCGACTTTGGTGGAGTTCGGCGCGCTATCGGCAACGGGGATGAGTACGTTCTTGGGGTGGCCGCCACATCCGGCCAATGCGCAGAGCAGCAGGAGAGCCGAGATCCATTTCAGACCTGGGGAGGGGCTTGGTCGAATTCGGCCATCGTGACATTTTGTGCTCACTGTTGTTCCTCATAGCCCTGTCAAGTTCGGGCAGGCCTCGACGCCACGCGCCGCGGCGGTCGAAGTCGGCACTAGGCGAGACTATGCGAAGACGAGATGGCTTACCCGTATGATCGGGTATGTTACGGTCGGGGAGACAGTGTCAGCGGGGTTGCAGATCCGAGGTGGCGGCGCTCGACGCAATTGCATCGGGATCGGGCACCGTCATCCCCGCCTCGCGAAGTCCTTCGATCAGGCGGTCGCGATCTTCAGGCTGCATGTTGCGCATCGCGAGTTCCGTTACAATGTTCGGCAGGAAGTCAGGTCGCATGCTGACGAACACCTGTCCTTCCCGGCGGGCGTCGTCCATCATGCCTGCCTCGGCGTAGATGATGGCGGCGACAACATGGAAGAGAGGGAACTTCTGCATGTTCGCCTGCCTGATCTCCAGTACGGCGGTTTGGTTGTCGCGGAGCATGTAGGCGGCCAGGGCTCGCGTTCCGTGGTAGAAGCCGCCGCTGCCTGGATTGAGGGCGATGGCCTGGTCGAGGAGGGCTGCTCCACGCTGCCACTGGCCAGCGATCGCAAGCCGCGTTCCGAACTCGCCCATCAGTTCGGTGTCATTGGGGTTGGTGGCGAGCGCCTGCTCGCCCACCCGAAGTGATTCAGCGAGCTGCCTGTCGAAGAACAGCGCCGTCATCAGCGCTTGTAGTCCGCGTGTATTGTTCGGATCGATCTGCGTTGCGCGCCTGGCGGCATCGAGTGCACGCTGTATGGCTGAACCCTGGCCCGGTGTCGGATTGAACTTGTAGCGGTCCTCATCGAGATAGACGATCGACAGCATTGCCCAGGCGGTCGCGTAGCTCGGAAACCGCGCCAGTGCGGCCTCGAGGCAATCCCGGACGCGCGCATGTGCTTCGCCGCTCAGTTCCGAACGATAGGCATAGAAGCGCAGAGTGCACTCATACGCACCGAGATCGTCCGGCGGCGGACTGGCGGAGTCGACCTGTGCCATGACCCCGTAGGGTTGGGCAATGGCGGTCGCCACCTTTCTGGCGACATCCGTCTGGATCGCAAACAGGTCTCCTGATGCGAGATCATTGTCATAGTTCTCCGACCAGAGGATCTCGCCGTCCGACGTATCGAGCAATCTGGCCGTCACACGAAGACGCTTGCCCGACGTGCGTACCCCGCCGGCAAGGAGATAGCGTGCGCCGAATTCGGCCCGGATCTCCGATGCGCCCACATCCGCGGGAAGGGACTTGGAGGTCTCGCGGCCGAAGACCTTGATCTCCTTGAACCGTGGCAGGATGGTCATCAGTTCCTCGGTCAGGCCGGCAGTGTAGAGCTGCGCCTCCGGCCCTTCGCCGAGATTGGCAAACGGGGCTATCACGAGGGCCGGGCGATCGGGCGAAAGGCTCGAAACGCGTTCGAGCGACGGAGCGGGTGACCGTGTCCCGATCCAATAGAGCGAAATAGCCACCGCAGCGAGGGCAGCGGCACCCGGCAATAGGACCCGCCTTGCGCGCAACCAACGTCCGGAGCGAACCTCAGAGGGCGATGTTTCGTCAGCTTCGTCATCTCCAGCGTCGACTGACGCCGGACAGGACCAGGTGAAGGTTGGAACATATCCGCCTTTGGGAATGTCGATCCTGACCGGATCATGCTGTCCGGCGACGAGATAATAGCGCTCGAGTGATCGCCGCAACCGCCCAGCCTCGATCCTGACCACCGGATCGTCCTGGGTGAAGCCGGCATCTCGGCCGAAGACCTCGATCGCGATCGAATAGGCTTTGATCCGGTTGCCCCGACCCTCAAGGGTTTCCGAGACGACATAGCGGAGAAACGCTGCGGCGCGCCCGATGCCTGGAAATTCGGGGCTGGAGACGACACGTTCCAGTTGCTCCCTGATATCGTCGGCTTGAGGCGCCGGCCCTAAAAGAATGGGTGCTGCAGACCCCTCTGCTGGTATCCACGTCTGCATGTCTGCCCCAATCCCCCGTTGAGTCACGTCACTGCCAGACCGTATGTTACGGTAACATACTCCACGAACCCTGCGTCGTCCATGAAGATTGGGCCGGGCACACGTTGCAAAGGCAGCGTCCAAATGCCGTGAGGAGTAAACCATGGACGAAGGCATGACCGCAGTCCGTCGGCAATTTCCAGCCAGGATCAAGGCGATCGATGATCTCTCTGCCCGCAGTGAGGATTTTCGGGAAATATGCAGGGACTTTGCCGACGCCCAATCGGCGCTGCAGAAATGGAACGTCTCAACCGACCCAAAGCGCGGCGAGCGCGTCGTCGAATACCAGGAGCTGATCGCAGAACTCTCCAAGGAGATAGAGGGCGCGCTTGACGCCTCGCTACCGCCACCTCGCTGATATACGCGACCGCCCCCCGGGCGGCCAGCCATCGCGAGGCGTATGTTACGGTTACCTACTTGCGTTCCATCGCCCGGTAACGACCATCGCGACAGACGTCCGGCGTTGAAACTTTACGCTTCCACGAAACGAAACGCTTCCGAAGGATATTGCCGTGGTTTCCGAAAACTTGGACGAGCCTGCCATTTCCCCAGCGCCTCGGAATCCACTCCGCAGGATAGCCCTCATTGTCGTCCTTCTGGCGCTCGTCCTGTTCGTCCTCTCCGTCTTCATGGAGCGGCGCACGCCATCTACCTCGCAGGCTCAAGTTCAGGCCTATATCGTCGGCATCGCGCCCGAAGTCACCGGCCGGGTGGTGGAAGTGGGAGTCGTCGACAACTCGAGGGTCGACGCCGATCAGGTTCTCTTCCGTATCGATCCCGAGCGCTACGAGCTCGCGGTCAGTGAGGCCGAGGCGAGCCTTGCAAGTGTCGGCCAGTCGATGGGCGCGTCAACGGCCGCTGTCGATGCGGCGCAGGCAAAGCTCGTAACGGCCCAGGTCGATCGGGACAATCTTCGCGAACAATCTGCGCGCGCCGAAGAGCTGCAAAAGAGGGGCGTGTATTCCAAAGCGCGGGCTGATTCAACCAAATCGGCTTTCGGTCAGTCAGAGGCGGCCGTCACCGGTGCTGAGGCCGAGCTGGCCAAGGCCAAGGAGCAGCTCGGGCCGAGCGGAAATGACAATCCGCAGCTCCGGGCAGCTCTGGCAGCACTCGAAAAGGCACGACTCGATCTGGTGCGGACCACCGTTCAGGCACCCTCGGCCGGGGTCGTGACCAACCTCCAACTTACAACCGGTAAGGTCGTGTCGGCTGGACAGCCAGCCATGACCTTCATCGATGCTGGCACGATCTGGATCACCGCCGCCTTCAAGGAGAACAGCCTTGAGAATGTAGCAGTCGGCAACCGGGCGGAAGTCCTTTTCGACGCGCTTCCCGGTCGGGTGTTTCCGGCGCAAGTCGAGAGCGTTGGTTTCGGCGTATCGCAGGGCAGCACGGACCCGAACACCGGATTGCCGACGATCCGGAGTGATAGCGGCTGGGTCCAGGAGCCGCAGCGGTTTCCAGTCCGGCTCATCATCGAGGAGGCGCAGCGGCCCAAGGGCGGCGTGCGCTACGGCTCGCAGGCGACCGTCGTCATCTACACGGGCGACAACCCGATCACCAATGCCTGGGGATCGCTCTGGATCCGCATCGTGTCGGTGCTGACCTATGTTCGCTGAGAGGAGCCCCGCGGTCGAGCAGCAGAAACGCAAGGGGCTTCGGGTTGCGTTCGCGGTCTCCATCGGCTTCACGCTGGCAGTCTATGCCGGGGCCATCGTGCCGTTCCTCGGTCCGCTCTTTGCCGCCCAGTTTCTGCTCGGCAGCTCGCGGCCCATGCCGCTCGGCAAGACCATCGGCGCGGCGATCGTCATCCTGATCGCCGGGATGGCGATGATGGTTCTGACCAACGTGCTCGGCGACCGTCCGGCGCCGTTCCTTCTGATCCTGGGGCTAACTTATTTTGCGTGCTTCGCCGCACAGTCGACGGGAAAGGGAGGACCGGCCGTCTTTCTCGTGCTCGTTGTTTCGATCATCGTGCCTCTGCTCGGCATCCTGAACAAGGAGCTCGCCAATTCCATCCTGTCCATCCTGGTCGCCGGGGTGTTGTCAGGTGCGGTTCTGATGTGGCTCGCCCATGCGGTCTTTCCCGAGCCGTTCTCCCAGGAGGTCGAGGCGGTGGCGATCGACGAGCGGCCGCCGGCCTTGCTTCGGGCGCTGGCAAACACAGTCATCCTCTTGGGCTCCGTCGTGATCTGCCTGACGAGCGACAACCTGACGGCTGCGGCAGTCATTCCGATCACCGTGGCGTCGTTGCTCGGACAGCTCGACGTTGGCGCGAGCGGGCGGGCAGCGATGGGGCTCGTGCTCGTCAATCTGTTTGGTGGGGTGCTCGCCTCCGTCGCTTATGCCGCGCTGTCGCTGCGCCCTAATCTCCTCTCGATCTTCCTCATCGTTCTCGTTGTCGTCCTCCTGCTCGGAGGGCGCGCAGCTGCCCGGTCAAAGGACGCCCCGGTTTTTGCTGGCGCCCTGACGACATTCCTGATCCTCTTTGGCCTCGGGGTCTCGCCTCTGCCGGGGAGTGCGGCAGAATCCTTCGCCACCCGTATCGTCTATGTCGCGGCGGCCTTGATCTACGCACTTCTATTTGCCGCGATCCTGTGGCCACGGGCCAGCAACGCGGAGAGGATTTCGGCATGACGCACTTTGCTTCGGCAGCGACCTGAAAAGCTAAGCGTGCCCCAATCCTTCAGATCTGCTCCTCGCGCTTTAGGACTTTCTTTTTACGCATGTCGTTATCGCAAAACCGCTGCACACTTTTGCGCGACATGCATTAGCCGCCGGTTTCGAAACCGGGGTAAAGCGTCATTCCACCGTCGACATAGATCGTCGATCCGACGATGTAATCGGTGAAATCAGACGCAAGCCACACCGCGGTCCGGCCGATCTCTTCCGCCTCGCCGATGCGCTTGTACGGGATGAGCTTCATCAGCTCAGCGTAGGCTTCCGAGGTTTGCCAGGCGCTAGTATTGATTGGCGTGCGAATTGCGCCGGGGGCGATGCTGTTGACGCGGATGCGCTTTTCGGCGACCTCCTGGGCTAGGCTTTTCATAAGGAGCATCAGTCCGCCTTTCGACGCCGCATAGTTCACGTGTCCGGCCCAGGGAATGACTTCATGGACCGAGCTGATGAATACGATCTTGCCGGCTGCCACGGAAACATCAGGCCGTACGCCCCGCCGGAGAAACTCCCGGACGGCCGCGCGCGAACATAGAAACGCGCCCTTGAGGTTGACGTTCATGACGGTGTCCCATTGGGCGCTCGTCATCTCGTGAAAGGGGGCATCCCTCTGAAGTCCGGCGTTGTTGACGAACACGTCGACCGTGCCGAACTCCTCGACGGCGGTCGCGAACATCGCCTCGACCTGCGCCTCGTTGGAAACGTCGGCCGCGACCGCAAGCGCGCGCCCGCCGCCCTGTTGAATCTCGTCGACGACCTGCGTGGCGTCCTCTGGGGCCGTGACGTAGTTGACGACCACGTTCGCTCCCGCCTTGCCGAGAGCGAGGGCGATCCCACGGCCGATCCCGGAATTGGCGCCGGTGACGAGGGCAGTCTGCCCCTTCAGCAGATGGACCGGTGGCAGGGTTGGAATCACCGGCTGAGGCAACTGCCGGTTCTCGTAGTAACTTTCCATGATGACCACTCCTCATTTGCCGGAGCCGAGCTGTCCGGTGTATATTCGATCGGCGCCGCCGAGCATTTGCCCTTGAGCGCTTCCGTTTTTCTTAGAATCAGGGAAGCATTCTATCTCTTTGTTTTCACGCAATTCCGGACGCAAAACCGCTGCGCACTTGTGCTGAAATTTCTCTAGGAGGTCTTGGCGCGTTCAAGCCACGCCTCAGGCGAACCCGAGGCGAACAGATGCATTCCCCGCGCGATGAACCCGGTCCAGCCTGTCTGATGGTTCGCGCCAAGACCGGCGCCGTTGTCGCCGTGAAAATATTCGTAGAACTGAAGGCAGTCTTGCCAGTGCGGATCGTCCTGGAACTTGGCTTGCCCGCCGAACACGGGTCGTTTGCCATCGTTTCCTCGCAGGAAGATGGCCGACAAGCGCTGGGTGAGTTCCTCGGCGACCTGATAGAGGTTCATGTGACGGCCGGAACCCGTGGGACATTCAACGGTGAAATCGTTGCCATAGTAGCTGTAGTATTGCAGCAGCGCCCGGATGATCAGGCCGTTCATCGGCATCCATATCGGGCCGCGCCAATTCGAGTTTCCGCCAAACATGCCGCTGTCGGATTCTGCCGGGAGATAGGCTACGCGGTGCTCATGATCGCCGACCTGGAAGACGTAGGGGTGCTCATCGTGGTAGCGCGACAGTGCCCTGATGCCGTAGGGACTGAGAAATTCATTCTCGTCGAGCATCGTCGACAGCACGCGACGAAGCTTGTTCTCATCCAGTATCGAGGCGAGCTGACGATTGGCGTGACCCGGCTTGCGCGGGTCATGGATGAAGGCGATCAATTCCGGGCGCGTATCGAAGAAATGCTTCATCTGCCTGGTGACCTCGGGATACCGTTGGTAGATGTCGCCCTCGAACGCGGTGGCGGCGCATAGCGGCAGCAAGCCGACCATCGAGCGGACCTTGAGACGCTGGGCCTGCCCATCCGGCAGACGGAGGACGTCGTAGAAGAACCCGTCTTCCTCGTCCCACATTCCGACCTCGTCGCCTGCGTGGATCATCGCCGACGCTATCCATAGGAAATGCTGTGTAAACTTGAGCACCATCTCCTCGCCGCCCGCATCCTTGAGAGCCAATTCGGTCGCTATCTCCATCATGTTCTGGCAGTAGAGCGCCATCCATGCGGTGCCGTCTGCCTGCTCCAGATAGCCCCCGGTCGGCAGCGGCGCGCTGCGGTCAAACACCCCGATATCGTCCAGCCCAAGGAAGCCGCCTTCGAAGACATTCTTGCCGGATCGGTCCTTGCGGTTGACCCACCAGGTGAAGTTCAGAAGCAGTTTCTGGAAGGATTTCTGAAGCCAGGCGACGTCGCCCTTGCCTGACCGGGCCTGCTCCAGGCGGTAGGTGAAGATCGTCGCCCAGGCGTGGACAGGCGGGTTGACGTCGCCGAAATTCCACTCGTACGCCGGTATCTGCCCGTTCGGATGCATATAGGCTTCGCGCAGCATCAGATCGATCTGATCCTTGCCGAAGTCGGGATCGACCATCGTCAGAGCGATCACCTGGAATGCCAGATCCCAGGCTGCGTACCAGGGATATTCCCACTTGTCCGGCATGGAGATGATGTCGGCATTGTACATGTGATGCCAGCCGACGTTACGCTGTTCGATCCGGCGCTTCGGATCGAATGGATTGACGCCGTGTTCGTCCAGCCATTTGTTCACGTCATACAGATAGAACTGCTTGCCCCACATCATGCCTGCCAGAGCCTGACGCATGACATCGGCGGCGTCGGCCGTCATCGACGGCGGCGTGATCGAAGCGTAGAACTCATCGGCTTCGCGCCGACGCGCCTGCATCGCGTCGTCGAACGAACGATCGAACATTGGCCGGACATTCTTGGGTCCTGCAGCCGGCAGCAGGTCACATAGGCGCAGCCGCAACGTCCGGGATTGCCCGGCATCCACGATGACGACATAGTGTGCCGCAGCCTTGGTTCCGATCTGCTGCGGGTTCACGGTGTCGGTGCGGGCATGCACGACGAAGCTGTCGATCCCATCCTTGACGAATGGAGTGGCACTCGGAACGCCGAACAGACGTTGCGTATTCGTCTCGTTTTCGGTGAACAGCAGCGCCGGCGAGCCGTCACAATAGAGATATCGTGTGACGTCCGCGTCCGCCGGCAGCCCAGGCGCGGCTTTAGCAGCGATCACAGCCGGAGCGTCATTCCGCTCCACACGTTCCAGGGTTGGCTTGTCACCCTCTTCACCCCAGGACCATCTATTCCTGAACCATAATGTCGGCAGCACGTGCAGGGTGGCCGCTTCCGGACCGCGATTGGCAATGGTGATCTCGACAAGAATGTCCTCGGGTGCTGCCTTGGCATATTCGACGAAGACGTCGAAGTAGCGATCGGCGTCGAACACGCCGGTATCGACCAGTTCGTATTCAAGCTCGCCTTTCCCGCGCCGGCTATTGGTCTCCACCAGGTCGTCGTAGGGATAGGCGGATTGAGGATATTTATAGAGATACTTCATGTACGAGTGGGTCGGCGTCGAATCCAGGTAGAAGTAGTACTCCTTAACATCCTCGCCGTGATTGCCCTCGCTGTTGGTAAGGCCGAACAGCCGCTCCTTCAGGATTGGATCCTGTCCATTCCAGAGAGCCAGCGCAAAACACAGCCGCTGCTTGCTGTCGCTGATACCCGCCAGACCGTCCTCGCCCCAGCGATAGGCGCGCGACCTGGCCTGGTCGTGGGTGAGATAGTCCCACGCATCGCCGCCCTCGCTGTAATCCTCGCGAACGGTTCCCCACTGCCGTTCGGACAGGTAGGGCCCCCATTTCTTCCAGTCGGCTTTTCCGTCTCGCGCCTCCCGGAGGCGCTGGGATTCAGCATTCATCACGCGTCCTCACGGTCACTGATAATTGGCATGCCATATCGCCTTCAAAGGAGGCAGTGGTCCGTGACCATGACTTCGTGATCAATCGGCTGAACTGAAGGAGAAGCAGGTATGGCGGCCCATCTACACTCCCGCAAAAGGCAGAAGGGAGATCCTGTACGCGGTCGATTTAGCCTGCGCGCTGAACTCCGCTTTTGTAAGTGTGTTACTGTAACATACGTCCGAGATCGGTTCCGCGACTACGCCTGGAGCTGTCTTTGCTATAAATCTGTAGCAAAAGACGACTTGGCCGATGTTTAGCTATCAATCCTCCTCCACTGGGAGGAGTATGCGGCACGAGCGAAGATACAATAGTCGACAGCCTACACACCATGTCTGACCGCAAGGAGGATTTGAGATGGCTAGACCTCACGCTTTGTTACTCGCCACGGGCCTGTTCCTGCCTTTTGCAGGGTTCCCGTTTTCGCCACATCTGACGCTGACCGCCGCCGCGCAGGAGCCGGCCGCTTCCAATCCCGTCACGGCGGAAGACGACGCGCCGGCGCCTCTGAGCGAGGACGAACTCGAAATCCTGGTGGCGCGGATCGCGCTGTATCCGGACGAACTGGTTGCGCTCGTCACGTCGGCGTCGCTCTATCCGCTGCAGGTCGTGGAAGCAGCCCGGTTCCTCGAAACCTTGAAGAAGCAGCCCAAGCTCAAGCCGAAGACGACGTGGGATGGCAGCATCGTATCGCTGCTGAATTATCCCCAGATCGTGACGATGATGAGCGAGGATCTGGACTGGACGCAGTCTCTCGGAGAGGCGCTTTCCTACCAGCAGAAGGACGTTCTGATCGCCATACAGCAACTGCGCGACAAAGCGGTCGCCGACGGCATCATCAAGACCGACGACAAGATCAAGGTCAGCCAGGAGAACGACAACGTCGTGATCGTCTCCGCCAGTCCTGAGAAGATCTACGTTCCGCAATACGCGCCGGAGATGCTGTATGAACCGAACTATGTGGCCGAGCCTATCGGCTACTATTCCGAGCCGTATCCGAACTACTACTATCCGACCGCCACCTTTTTCGCGGGCGTGGTGACGGGAGCGGTGTGGGCCGCCGCCGTCGACTGGAACCGCTGGGGCGTATGGGGCGGGCGCTGGAACGGCAATGTCGATATCGATTGCAACAACTGTTTGAACAACATCAACGGCAAGGTGAATATCAACGACGTCGACTGGAAAAACGTCGACCGCAGCAAGATCGGGTTCGACAGCGCGCAGTTCAACAAGATCGACCGCAGCTCCTTCCGGACCAGTATCGAGGCGAACGCCAGCAACAGGGTCGGAGCAAGAGGCAACGACCGTGCGAACACGCTCCGCGACAAGCCAGGCAAAGTCAGTGTCAACGATGTTCGCAAGAGTAAGATCGATGCGGACAGGGTAAATGCTGCTCGCAACAAGGCAGCCAATACAGGCGCGGCGGCTGGGGGCGGGAAGGTAGCGCAGGCTGCGCAGAACCGCAGGCCCGACGCAAGAACACCGAACAGGGCTGCCGAAAACGCAAGGCCCGGGGTCAACGCCAAACGCCCGGTCGCAAAGCCGAAGCCTGCGGCCCGGGTCGACAGCCGGCCCAGAAAGCCTTCGGCGCTCGGTCAGGTCGACAGCGGCAAGCGCGCTCAGATGCAGTCCAGCCGCGGCAGACAGGCCATGGCCGGAGGCAACCGCGGTGGTGGCGGTGGAGAAATGCGCCGCGGCGGTGGCGGCGGCGGCCGTCGTCGATAACCAGAAGAAGGAGGAAAGTCATGACAAAGTCAGTCAGAAACATGCTTCTGGGTTCGGTGTTCGCTCTTGCGGCTCTCGCCACCAATCCGGTTCCGGCATCTGCAGCAGAGCCATCCGATGCGACCGTCATATCGGGCTTCGCTTCGCAGAGCGATCCGCCCATATTCGAGACGCCGGAACAAGCCGTCGACGCCTTCAAGGCGGCGCTAGCGGCTGATGATTTCGACAAGTTCGCGGCGCTGCTGGGTATTGATGCAGCGAAAGCGAAGGCAGGCGAAGGGGTGATGGACACCTATGCCCAAATCCGCGACGGCACGAAGAAGAAGATCGTCGTGAAGGACGTCGATGGCCGCAAGATCATCGAGATCGGCGACAAACTATGGCCTCTGCCATTTCCGATCGTGAAGGGCGACGATGGCAAGTGGGGTTTCGACACCTATGCCGGGTTCGAGGAGATCATCAATCGTCGCGTCGGCGAGAACGAATTGCAGACCATCGACACGATGCAGGCCTATGTCGATGCCCAAAAGGAATATTCTTCCGCTGACCACGACGACGACGGCGTTCTCGAATATGCCCAGAAACTGATCAGCAGCGACGGCAAAACCGACGGTCTCTATTGGTCGCCCGATCTGGGCGAGGGGGATAGCCCGGCGGGCAATGCTCTCGAAGACAATGCCGCGCTTGATAAGGCCAAGGCCGGCGAAGGTTATTACGGTTATCGCTACAGGATCATCGACGGCCAGGGACCGAACATCGCGGGCGGAGAGTTCGACTATGTGATCAACGGCAACATGATCGCAGGATTTGCCCTTATCGCCTGGCCGATCCGATATGGCGAAACCGGCGTGCACACATTCGTCGTGAACGCGAACGGCACGGTCTACCAGGCCGATCTCGGCCGGGAGACCGAAAAAATAGCTGCTGGCGTCAGGACCTTCAACCCGGGTGACAATTGGGACGTGACTCCTGATTGAACGAGGGTCTCGCGTGTTGGGAACCAAGTTTGCTCCACCTCGTTGCCGCTTCGTACCTGACAATGATGCAAAGGAGGAAACGATGATTTCCGCAGATCAGATCCGTGAGCATATGGAAGTGCGGGCTGCCGACGGCACCCATGTCGGCTCAGTCGATCATCTCGACGGCCCCACGCGCATCAAGCTGACGAAGCTCGACACGGAAGACGGCAAGCACCACTTGATCCCGATCGATTGGGTCGACCACGTGGATGCTCACGTCCATCTGTCGAAGAACGCCAGGGATGTCCGGATGCAATGGGCTACCATCAACTGATAGCCGGTCGGCTGCGGCTTAGCGGCCGCAGCTTCCACACTTTTCGGCATCATGCTCAAAGGAGCCCGCCATGTCGAAGCAATTAAAGAGCGGCGATGAGGTAAGCTGGAATACCAGCCAGGGAAAGACCGAGGGCAGGGTAGTCAAAAAGCAGAGCACTCCGACGAAGATCAAAGGCCACAGCGTGAAGGCATCGAAGGCCGAGCCGCAATATATCGTCGAGAGCGACAAATGGGGAAAGCGGGCGGCACACAAGCCTGACGAACTCAAGAAGCTTTGACGCCCGCGGCCGTTCTGTTCGAGCAAAGGAGATCGATATGCCAGCCAAGTCCAAGGCCCAGCAGAAGGCGGCAGGCGCCGCACTTTCGGCCAAGCGTGGCGAGACGCCGAAGAGCGAACTCAAAGGCGCCTCGAAACAGATGGTCGAATCCATGAGCGAGAAACAGCTCGAGGAATTTGCCTCAACCAAGAGGAAAGGCAAACCTCAGCACGTCTCGAAATGAGAGATGTCGAACCGCCATGCGTTGCAAGACGTTCCCGCCGCTTAACAGCTACGGGGCGTGAACCTTGAAAGCGGCTGCCTCTGCCGCCGCGACGGCTGCCTATGAAGCAAGATTGGCGGTTCGGCCGCGGTCGGTGTATGGTTCCGACGATCGTTTCGGGGCAATTGCCCATCAGCTAGAAGAGCGCATCGCGCTAAAACGGAGTCCGAGATTGGCCGTCGCTTTTACCAAGGAAGAGAGTTTCGAAACCGCTTCGGAAACCCTGCTGCCCGATCGTCCGATTTCGCCGCATCCGAACTTGGTCACTGAAGCGGGATTGAAGGCTCTGGAATTACAGTTCCAGCAGGCTCGCGAGGTCTATGATGCTGCGAGCCCTATCGAAGACGTGAACGAACGGCGGCGGCAGACGGCCAATCCATTGCGTGATCTTCGCTACTTAGCCGCAAGACTTCGCACCGCTCAGCTCATGCCTGCCCCTACGTTGATCGAGACCGTCGCCTTCGGCAGCACGGTGACCTTCCGTCGCGACGACGGGCGTGTGCAGACCTATCGCATCGTCGGAGAGGACGAGGCTGATCCCAAGGCCGGATCGATTTCCTACGTCTCCCCGGTGGCGCGGTTGCTGATGGGCAAGGCTGTCGGCGATGTGGTGGAGACAGGCGGCCAGGAACTGGAAATCATCGCCATCGCATAGGAGAGTGCTATTCGCGTAGCTCTCATCATTTTAGTACCGTTTGGTACTTTATTTATCGAACCTTTACCATCCGTGGCTAGAACGATGGCACTCCATCATCGAAAGTCATGCTCATGGTCAGCGCAATTTCCAGTTCTGCATCCACCATTTTGAGTTCAGCCGTTTCAACCTCGTCTTCCAGTTCGTCGGATCAGCTTGCCTCTCTCGAGGCACAGCTTGCCGAAAAGAAGGCAGCCCTATCGGAAACGCAGGACGAGCAAGAGAAGGCCACGATCGAAAAATCTATCGATACGCTGGAAGCAAAGATCGCCAAGCTCGAAGCGAGCGAGAGCAGCCAAACTCAAGCGTCTGCTGCATCGAAGCCCGCCGGCGAAGCTCCGAAAGAACTCTCCGGCGAAAGCGAGCGTATCGGCACGACGAATTTTGGCGAAACCAGCGAATTCGGCAGCCGCACGGCTTACGTCTGATAAAAGCGACCCGGTCACCGGGATGACGCTGCATTTTTGAGTGATGCATCAAAGACGGCGCTTGGCCACGGTGACGACTTCGCGTGTCAGATCCGCCAGGCGGTCGGCGGCGAGTCGATTGATCTGCCAATAGAGCGGGACATCGAGCGGCGTGTCGGGCACCAGCTCGACCAGCCGTCCGGATGCGAGGTGCTCGCAGGTCAGTTGGGTCGGGTTCATTCCCCAGCACATGCCCGAAAGGCTGGCCTCGACGAAGCTCTGCGGCGAAGGCAGCCAGTGGGTGGGGTAATCGAGATCGCGTCCGAATGTTCGCCTGATCCAGCTGCTCTGCAGCCTGTCCTTTTGATTGAAGGTCAGCGCGGGAGCGTTGCGGATCGCCTCTGATGTCACGCCCTGCGGAAAATAGCGTGCGACGAAGTCGGGGGTTGCCGTTGCATGGTAACGCAGAACGCCGAGTGCAAAACGCCGGCAGCCGCGGACCGGCTTTTCCAGGCTGGTGACGGCGGCGATCACCCGCCCGCGCTGCAGCCATTCGGCGGTGTGGTCCTGGTCTTCGACGGCGACGTTCAGCAGATAGGAAGAGCTTTTGGCAAAATTCGACATCGCCTCGACGAACCATGTCCCGAGGCTGTCGGCATTCGTCGCGATTTGAAGCGTGACCCTTTGGCGTGGTTCGTCGGGATCGACGAGGGCCGGCAGTTGTCCGAAGAGTTCGGCTTCGAGCATGCCGACATTCTCCATATGGCGGCAGAGCCATTCTCCCTTTTCCGTCGCCGTGCACGGCGTGCCCCTGACGATGAGGACGACGCCGAGACGCTCTTCGAGCTGCTTCACGCGCTGCGAAATGGCCGAAGGGGTCACGTTCAGGACGGTCGCAGCTCTTTCGAAGCTGCCTGTCTGGACAATAGTTGCGACGGCGCGAAGAGCGGGATAGTCGAGCATGGATTAGTTTCACTTAATCTGGGTAAGCTGGATTAATTAGCCTAATTCTCGAAATAGCGATAGCGCAACCTCACCGAAATGAGGGGCGTTGGCCGAAGAGATGAATTTTTCGATCTATGGAACCGGCCTGATGATGGGCCTCAGCCTGATCGTCGCCATCGGCGCGCAGAACGCCTTCATCCTGCGCCAGGGCTTGCGCAACGAACATGTCTTCGCCGTCTGCCTCGCATGCGCGATATCGGATGCCGCGCTGATCGTGCTTGGCGTAACCAGCCTCCATCAAATCGCCAGGTTCATGCCCTGGCTCGATCCCGTCATGCGCTACGGCGGAGCGGTATTTTTGATCTGGTACGGGGCAAGAAGCCTCTATTCCGCCTTGCGGTCGTCCGCCGCTCTGACAGCCGGGGAGGCCAAAACGTCGAGCTTTCGGCAGACGCTGGCAACCTGCCTCGCACTCACCTGGCTCAATCCGCATGTTTATCTCGACACCGTGGTGCTGCTCGGCACGATATCGACACGATATCCGGGAGAGCAGGCTTCTTTTGCGGCAGGGGCGGTGACGGGGTCCTTCCTGTTCTTTTTTTCGCTCGGTTATGGCGCGAAGCGGCTGCGGCCGATCTTCTCGAAACCCTCATCCTGGCGCATGCTGGAAACGCTCGTCGCTTTCACGATGTGGATCATAGCGTTCAAGCTGCTGGGCGGGTTGTGACCGCCGATCCGCTTCACCGCGTTTCGGCGGCCGACTCCTCGTTCGACGAGACGAACCTCAGGAATAGTTCCTGCGCGCGCGTCGGCATCCAGTTGACGCGCAGGGTGAGGCCGATCGGCCGTGCGGTGTGGCTGAGGTCGAGCGGCAATGCCTTGAGGAGGCCGCGTGACAATTCCGCCTGGGCCTGCAGATAGGAAATGCAGCCGAGATGGTCCGTTCCGTTCAGCAGTTCGCGCATCAGGATGAGCGAACTGGACTCGACGATGCTTGTCGGCGGGTGGTCCAGGCCCTCGAACAAGGTGTCGAAATGCCGCCGGATCGGCGTGCCGCGCTGGCCGACGATCCATGGATAGGCCGCGAGTTCCTCGACCGAGAGCTCGGAGCGTGCCGTCAGCGGATGGTTGCTGCCGGCAACTATGACCAGCGTGTCGTTGAATAGGAAGCGTTGCTCGACGTCACCGATCGGTGCGGGATCGCGCAACGCGCCGATCAGGAAATCGATCTCGCCGCGTCTGAGGCCGGCAAGCAGATCGGCATAGGGACCTTCTAGAATGTGGATCGGCGTGTTCGGACGGAACTTCCGGAACTCGGCAATGGCTCTCGGAAGCACGAAGGAGCGTGAAAGCGGCATCGCACCGACGACGATCCGGCCTGCTTCTTCCGAATGTGTTTCGGCGAGATCCACCTCCGCCTGCGCCAATTCGGCAAAGGCGAGGCGTGCGGCCTGGGCGAGCGTCCCGGCGGCGCGGGTGGCGACGATGCCGTAGGAAGTCCGCTCGAACAGCGGGCGGGCGGCTTCCTCCTCAAGCTGCGTCACCGCCCGGTGAACGGTCGGTTGTGCCAGGCCGAGCCTGCGAGCGGCAAGCGTGAAGTTCTCGGCCTCGCGCACGGCGATGAGGGCCTGCAGCTGCGAGGACGTCGCGACCATGCGAAGGCGGGGGCTGAGTTCATTGAGGGCCGGATCGAGGAAACCGAAGGCTCTTCGTACGCGCTTTGCGAGGACATCGCCCTGCGCATTGGCGAACAGTCCTTGCGGGGTCCTGGTGAACAGGGTCGTGCGCAGGCCGCGCTCTATCTTGGAGAGCGCCTGCGTGACGGCGGGCTGCGAGAGATGGCAGACATCGGCGGCCCGGGTCACGGAATTGGTGTCGACCACTGCCAGGAAGACCCGGAGGTGGCGGAGGTTGTGCTGGACTTGCGATGCCTGAGATGCTGTCGGATTCAAGTCAAATTACGCTCCAGAATGGCATCCGCCCGCGCTTCCAGAGAATTCTCCTCCGTGCGGATGTCCAATTCGCCGATCTGCCGCTGCCAGTCGGTCGTTGCCGAGGCCATGCGGTCCGGCAGGCCGAGTTCCCTGAGTGTCGCGGCGACTTCCTGCATCTCCGCCGCCCGCCGCCTCCCATGGGCCATCATGCGTTCAAGGTTGTAAGCTGCGCGCGCGGTCCAGTCCATCCCGGGATCAGAAGCCTGGAGAGAGGCGAGCACTGCCTTCTCGACCCCGGCGCGGCGCGCGGCAAGCAGGCATTCCGCGGTCAGCGCTTCGAAACCCTTGATCATCACCGATCGGAGCATCTTGATCGAGGAGGCCTGCCCGACCTCGTCTCCCGCGGTCTGGACGTTCATGCCGAGGTCGAGGAGCAGGCGTTGCGCGCGGTCGGCCTGTGATCCGGAGATCAGCAGCGGCGTTCGATGACGGGCGGGATGGACGGGCGACATCACGGCGACGTCGACATAGATGGCGCCGGCGGCTTCGACGAGCTTGGCGGCGGCCGCCTTCGTCGCGGGGGAGCAGGAATTGCAGTCGAGATACAAGGCGTCCCTGTCGAGGAATTCGGCGAGGCGCGCCGCAGCTTCCAGAGAGCGATCCGCAGTCACTAGACTGAAGACGGTGCCGGCGCCCGCCAATGCCAGTCCCGGAGTTTCGGCGCAGTCGACGCCAAGGTCCGAACAGGCCCGGAGCAAATCGCTACGCTGGGATGGATCCTCCACCTTTATGTCGAATGTGGAGATCCTACCGGGGGACGCAGCGCCATTCTCGGATATCCAGCCCGACACAAAGGCCTGCGCTGCTTCGCCGAATCCGATCGTTGCAATCGCCGACATCGGTTTTTCCCTTTCCCCATGCTGCCGGGCAGCTCGTTCCTCAAAGTGAAATTAGGCAGGTAGGCGCGGTCCCGGCCGCGCCTGCCGCGAGAAGGCATATATGTGATGCCTCGACATGGGTCTTCGAGCCTGATCGTAACGTTAGGCTGTCCGGATGTGAGGGAAATGGCCATTTCAAAATGATCGGCGAGATATAAAAAAAAGCTATAGTTCGCTGCCCGAGGGGATCCGCTGAGGCTTTCCTATAGCGAAAACTTATGAGATCGGCGCCAATTCCAAATTGGCAAACGGCAGGCTGAGGCATGAAATCCCGTCAACTAGGAACGAGATATTCATGTCGGAAAAGAAGACGGCTCTCGTCATCAGCGTCCATGTTGCGGATTTCGTCTGGCGCTGCGGCGGCGCAATCGCGCTACACGCCAAAGGGGTTACGACGTCACGGTCGTGTGCCCGTCCTTCGGAGAGCGCGGCAGTCCTGCGGACGCGGCGCCCAATATGCGGAAGGCTTTCAATCGGTCTTTCCGCGCACGGTCGACGAGCTCTGGCCGGCCAAGGGAGGAGGAGATAGATGGAACCTTGTTTCGACATTGCGCATCTGGCGCATGTCGAGATGTATTCGAACAAGTTCGAAGAAAGTCTCGACTTTTTTCTGCGGGTCTACGGCCTGAGCCTTGCCGGCCAGGATGAGAATTCCGCCTACCTCAGGGCATGGGACGATTACGAGTTCCATACGCTGAAGCTGACGCGTCATCACACGACCGGCGTTGGGCACATCGCCTACCGGGCATCGTCGCCGCAGGCGCTCGAGCGGCGGGTGAAGGCGATCGAGGCGAGCGGCTACAAGGTTCTGGGATGGGTCGACGGCGATCTCGGCCATCACAGCGCCTTCCGCTTCGAAGATCCCTTCGGGCATGTGTTCGAAATCTATTACGACACGGTCCGCTACCGACCGCCCGACGATGAAAAGCCCGCTCTGAAAAACATCGCGCAGCGCTATCATGGCCGGGGATGCCACCCCCGGCGTCTCGACCATCTCAATCTTCTGGCGTCGGATGTTTCCGAGTTCCGGCGGTTCATGGAGACGTGCCTCGGGTCCCGGGTGACCGAGATGATCCAGCTCGACAACGGGCGCGTGGGAGGCTGCTGGTTCACCATCAACAACAAGGGCTACGACCTTGCCTGCACCGAGGAGCATGGCCGCGGCAACGCCCGTCTTCACCACGTCACCTATGCGACAGACACGCGGGACGACATTCTGCGGGCGGCCGACATCTTTCTGGAAAACGGCGTCCACATCGAGACCGGCCCGCACAAGCACGCCATCCAGGGCACGTTCTTCCTCTACGTCTGGGAACCGGCCGGCAATCGCGTCGAGCTCGCCAATGCCGGCGCGCGCCTCATCCTGGCGCCCGATTGGGAACCGATCGTCTGGACCGAGGCCGACCGGAAAAAGGGACAGGCCTGGGGGCTGAGGACGATCGAAACATTCCACACCCACGGCACGCCGCCGGCGGACGAGAACGGAGTATAAGCATGGGCATCGTCGTACAGAACATACCGCGGGCGGAAGCCGATGTGATCGACAGGCTTGCCAAATCAGGCGTCGCGACGGTCCACGAAGCCCAGGGGCGCAAAGGCATGCTCGCCAGCCATATGAGGCCGATCTATTCAGGTGCGCAGATCGCCGGCTCCGCCGTCACGATCTCCGCACCGCCCGGTGACAACTGGATGATCCATGTGGCGATCGAGCAGATCCAGGCCGGCGACATCCTAGTGCTTTCGCCGACCTCGCCCTGCGATAACGGTTATTTCGGCGATCTGCTCGCCACCTCGGCGCGGGCGCGAGGTTGCCGCGGCCTCGTCATCGACGCCGGTGTCCGCGATATCAGGGATCTGACCCAGATGCAGTTCCCGGTGTGGTCCAAGGCCGTGTCCGCGCAGGGGACCGTCAAGGAAACGCTCGGTTCGGTCAACGTTCCGATCGTCTGCGCTGGCGCCTTCATCGAAGCTGGCGACATCATCGTTGCCGATGACGACGGGGTGTGCGTGGTGAAGCTCAACGAGGCCGAGGAGGTTCTGACTGCTGCCGAGACACGGGTGGCGAACGAGGAGGCCAAGCGCCAACGCCTCGCCGCCGGCGAACTCGGGCTCGATATCTATGACATGCGGTCGAAGCTCAGGGAGAAGGGGCTCAAATATGTATGAGGACGGCATTCGCTGCCTCTGGATGCGAGGCGGAACGTCGAAGGGCGCCTATTTCCTGGCCGAGGACCTGCCTGGGGATCCCGCCGAACGGGACGCCCTGCTGCTTGCCATCATGGGCTCGCCGGACCCGCGGCAGATCGACGGGATCGGCGGCGCCGATCCGCTGACCTCCAAGGTTGCGGTGATCTCCGCCTCCTCCCGAGAGGATGCCGATGTCGACTATCTCTTTCTGCAGGTGTTCGTCGACCAGGCGCTGGTCAGCGACGCGCAGGGGTGCGGAAACATCCTTGCCGGCGTCGGTCCTGCCGCGATCGAGCGGGGTCTGGTGAAAGCGTCGGATGACGTGACGCCCGTCAGGATTCACATGGTGAACTCCGGCGAGATCGCGCTTGCTCGGATCGAGACGCCGAATTGCAGGGTCAACTACCAGGGCAGGGCCGAAATCGCCGGCGTGCCGGGAAGCCATGCGGCGATACCGCTGCTCTTCGTCAACATTGCGGGCTCGATGTGCGGCGCCCTTCTTCCGACAGGAAACGAGGTCGATGTCATCGACGGCGTAGAGGCGACGCTGATCGACAATGGCATGCCCTGCGTGATCATGTGTGCCTCGGATTTTGGGCTTTCCGGGGAAGAGAGCCGCGAGGCGCTGGAAGCAAATGAGGGCCTCAAGCAGCGCATCGAATCCATTCGCCTCAAGGCCGGCCCGATGATGAACCTCGGCGACGTCAGTGCTGCGTCCGTTCCCAAAATGACTCTGGTATCGGAGCCCCGAACCGGCGGATCGATCGGCACACGCAGCTTCATTCCGCACCGCGTTCACGCCTCGGTCGGCGTGCTGGCCGCCGTCACCGTTGCGACGGCGACGCGGCTCGGCCGTTCTCCGGCGCATGCACTGGCACATGCTTCCACAGACGGCCGTTACCGGATCGAGCATCCCACAGGTGACATGGAGGTGTTCCTTGATCTTGCCGCAGACGGCTCGGTCCAGGGGGCGGGGACGATCAGAACGGCGCGCAAGCTGTTCGACGGAAGAGTGTTCCCCAATTTGCCGGCCCGCTCGAGCCCTGGTCAAAACCGTCTCGACTGACTGGCCGAGACGCGTCCATTTCGCGCTGGCAATCTGCCAGCAGATGTGGCGGAAAACGCCTTAGCTCCCGCAGCGCATGCTCATGGTTGGCATCCCTGCGCCTCTGCGACTTGAATGCGGAAAGGGCTTGTACGATATTCCAGATGTTTGTTTGAGACATGTCGGGCCTCCTTTGCTGCGTTTAGCTGCCGACACCCGAAATATGAGGGTCAATTGACATTCAATCAAACAAAATGATATGGGGTTATAAATCAGAAAAATTGAAAGATGTGACGATGAGCATTCCCTTTCGCCGTCCCATTCCGCTGCTTGACAACGAGGTGCTGCGTACCTTCGTGGCTATCGCCGAGACAGGCAATTTTTCGACCGCCGCCGAGGCGGTCTTCCGTACGCCGTCGGCAGTGTCGATGCAGATCAAGAAGCTTGAAGAACAACTGGGGGCAACGCTGTTTCTGCGCGACGCCCGTTCGGTATCGCTGACACGCCACGGCGAGATGTTGCTGTCCTATGCCCGCAACATGCTGGCTCTGTCGAACGAGGCGGTGTCGCGCTTCATCATGCCGGAGCTTAGCGGCGTCGTGCGGCTCGGCGCGCCGGAGGATATCGGCGAACGGCTGCTGCCGAGTATCCTGAAGAGTTTTGCCGAAAGCTATCCCGGCATCATGGTCGACGTGACCATCGACATGAGCATCGGGCTGAAGAAGCGCATGGAGGAGCAGCGGCTCGACCTGGCCTTGATCAACTGTGCGACACGGCCGTTCCCGACGGGCGGAGAGGTGGTGTTCCGCGAGCGGCTGGTCTGGGCCGGCGCCAAGTGCGGTTCGGCGCATCGGCGCGATCCGCTGCCGATCTCGATCTGGGAAGACGGCTGCATCTGGCGCCAGGAGGCGCTCTCCCAGCTCGAACGCAACAAGCGGCATTATCGCGTTGCCTATCTCAGCGGCCACACGATGGCGCAGCGCGCCGCCGTGCTTTCCGATCTCGCCATCGCGCCGTTGCCGCTGTCCTATGTCAACGAGGACATGGCGATCCTCGGGCCCCAGGAAGGGCTGCCGGAACTCGGTGCCTTCGATATCCGCCTGCTGACCGCCTCGCAGGTGTCGGGGCCGATCGAGACGGTGGCCGACAGCATTCGTGGCGCCTTTGCCGAGAGAGCGAAGGCGGTCGCCGCCTAGCTGCATCGGACAGGATTATGCGCCGATCGAAAGTGATGGCGCGTCCTATCGGACGCGCGGCTGTAGCGGGTATCCTTATAACTAGTGAACCTTTTGGTTTGTCGTGCGTTATTGGCGCGGGACGGCAATTGTCGCCGTTCGGGGTTGATTTCAAACAAGGATATCCGAGATGACGACAACGGCCAAAATTGCCGCAGCTTTTATGGTTCTTCTTGCCCTTTCCTCCTGCGGCAACACGATCCGCGGCATCGGAAAGGATACCGCAAATACCGTGAACGCCACGCAGGATGCCGGCCGCTCGGTCGACCGCGCCGCGAAGAAGTAACGACTGTTCAGATTGCTGCTAGAATCACCGGATCAGATGCTGACCGGGGGATCAAGTGTTGGCCGGGTCCGGATCATCCTAACGGATGACCGGGGGATAAAGCTTTTCCAGCCCGCCGGATCGGTCGAGACCGGTCCGGAAGGCCTGGTAGGCGGGGTGCTGGCTGGAGCGGGCGGTTTCCATCAATCGGATCTGTAACCGGTCCGGCGCCTGGGTTCCGAGCCACATTCCCAGATTTTCGAGCTTCAGCGAGTTCAGGAAACGCGATTCCGCAGCAAGATCGAGATGGCGGCGCAGGCCGTCGAGCAGGTTGTCGTCCTGGGCGGCGTTTTCCATGAGCAGCGCCAGGTAGGACTTGTCGGTCTCCGACAGTGCGGCGAGCTTTTCCGCAACGGTATCGCGGTCGGGAAAGGGAACATTGCCTGTCATCGAATCGTCCATGCTTCATCGTGTTTTGGGTCGTTATAAGCTCGCCTTGACCTTCTCGGCTACATCGACCGGCACCCATTTCGTCCACAGAGTCTCGTAATTGCGAAGGAAGTAGATCGCGGCATCCTCGTTGCTTTCGCGGTTTTCGTCCTGCCAGGCGAGCACCTGGTTGATCGTCGCATTGTCCCATTTGCGGGTCTTGAGATAGGTCGTGACAGGTCCGGTGCGGCTGGCGAAGGACCTGGTCATTAGTGTGAAGGCGCGCGAGACCGGGTAGGAATTGACCTCGGGCCTGGCGCAGCCGGCAACTGCGGTACAGCGGTCCCATTCGCTTTTGTTGTGGCCGACGCCGAAGCTCAGGCGCGTCATGTCGTATTTGCCGAGGATGGCGGTCGGCGCCCAGTAATAACCGAGCCAACCGATCTTGTTGTCGAAGGCGCGGGCAATCGACGCATCGAGCCGTTCGGGACTGCCGGTCTCGACAAGCTCGAAGCCTTTCTTGTCGGCGGCAAGCGCCTTGAACAGGTTGGTGGTCGATATCTGGCAGCTCCAGTCGGCGGGGCAGTTGTAAACTGCGCCTTTCGACGGGTCGTCTTCGGCGGGAAAGAGTTCGGGATGCTTGAGCGCGTCCTCGACCGAGCGGATGTCGGGGTGGGCGTCGGCGATGAATTTCGGGATCCACCAACCCTCGACGGCGCCGTCAGCCAGGATTTCGGCCCCCTGGACCAACCGGCCGCTATTGACGGCCTGATCGAGCAGGGACCTGACGGAATTGATCCAGTATTCCGAGGCGATGTCGGGGGTGCCTTTCTCATTCATCGAGGCGAAGGTCGGCAAGGTGTCGCCATCGACAATGGTGACGGAACAGCCGTATCCCTTTTCCAGGATGATCTTGTCGAAGCTCGCCGCAATGCCTGCCGAGGCCCATTTCATTTCGGCGATCGAAACGCTGCCGCATTCGGCGGCTTCGGCCGGCGCGACGGTAGAAAGAGCCGCGGCAAAGACGGCCGGAATCAGAAACGTCTTCATCGTCATTCCCCGAATTCTTCTTAGGCGGACGTGCAGCAGGCTCTGAAATTCACCGACAAATCCCTCCGGCACCCGAATGGAAAATGCCTGCCGGGGCGATACCGCAACAGGCTTTCCGGTTCATGGGCAAGCCATGTTCAACAATGGCGCGTTATGATGGAGCCTACGCGTTCGCTCGCAGAAATCAACCATCTTCTGCTCATGGTTGCGTGACTAAATTATTGAATTCGAAGAATTTATGTCAGCATTCCGAAATTGGCGCCCTCGGGCGAAAAGCACGCTCTTGGCGATCGGCAGCGGATCTTCGGCAGAAATTTCGGCGAGAATGTCAAAAAAGATCAAAATTAACATTTGCGTAAGCCTTCAATAACTCTCCGGTAAGAATGTGCCGTTATCAGTTGGGCGTGGCAGCAATGACCGCCGCTTCTCCGGTTCAGGTAGTGCGTACCGGAGAAAGCGAGCTTCGCCGTGTAAGGGCGAAGACGCCTGAGTTTTCGGCAAACCGCGCAGAGCCAAAGGCCATGCGCGGTTTTCGCGTTTGCGTGAGAACTTGCCCCAAGCCAAGTCTTGACCCGAGCCAAGCTTGACCCGAGGTTGCCGCCCATTGTAGGCCTCGCCTGAACGAGAGGCGAATGCGGGCCATCATGGCAAGAGCGATCATGCTGCAGGGAACCGGCTCCGATGTCGGCAAGACGGTGCTGGTTGCGGGCCTCTGCCGGCTGGCGGCCAATCGCGGGCTGACGGTCCGGCCGTTCAAGCCACAGAATATGTCGAACAATGCGGCGGTCGCCGATGACGGCGGCGAGATCGGCCGGGCGCAATGGCTGCAGTCGCTGGCCGCGCGCACGCCGTCCTCGGTGCACATGAACCCGGTGCTGCTCAAGCCGCAATCGGAAAATGGCAGCCAGATCATCGTCCAGGGCAGGGTGTTCGGACAGGCGAAGGGGCGGGACTACCAGCGGCTGAAGCCACAGCTGCTCGGCGCCGTGCTCGAAAGTTTCGAAAAAGTGGCTGCGGGCGCCGACCTCGTTATCGTCGAGGGCGCCGGATCGCCGGCCGAGATCAATCTCAGGGCCGGCGATATCGCCAATATGGGCTTTGCGACGCGGGCCGGCGTGCCTGTCGTGCTCGTTGGCGATATCGACCGCGGCGGTGTCATCGCCTCGCTGGTCGGCACGCATGCGATCCTCGAGGATGACGACCGGGCGATGATTGCGGGCTATATCATCAATAAATTCCGCGGCGACGTCTCGCTGTTTGACGACGGCATCCGCGCCATCGAAGGTTTTACCGGCTGGCCGTGTTTCGGCGTCGTGCCGTGGCTGCCGGGTGCTGCGCGCCTGCCGGCCGAGGATTCGGTCGTGCTTGAACGGTTGGCAAGGGGCGGCGCGCGCGCGCTGAAGATCGCCGTGCCGGTCCTGCCGCGCATCGCCAATTTCGACGATCTCGATCCGCTGAGGACTGAGCCGGATGTCGAGCTGGTCTTCGTACGATCAGGCGAGCGGATACCTGCCGATGCGGGCCTCGTTGTGCTTCCCGGTTCGAAATCGACGATATCGGATCTCGCCGACCTCAGGGCTGAGGGCTGGGACCGCGATCTCCAGGCGCATGTCAGGCGCGGCGGCCGGGTGATCGGCATCTGCGGCGGCTATCAGATGCTCGGCCGCATGGTGCATGATCCGCTCGGCATCGAGGGCGGGACGCTCGAGACGCCGGGGCTTGGGCTGCTCGACATCGAGACCGAGATGGCGCCGGAAAAGACCGTGCGCAACAGCCAGGCTCGCTCGACCGAATATGATGCGCCGCTTGCCGGCTACCAGATCCATCTCGGCATCACCCGCGGCCCGGATTGCGATCGGCCTTCGGCAATCATCGACGGCGCGCCCGACGGGGCGTTGTCGGCCGACGGTCGGATCATGGGCACCTATCTGCACGGCCTCTTCGGCAGCGACGCCTACCGCGCCCGGCTGCTTCAAAGCTTTGGGCTCTCGGGTGAGCGGAGGAATTACCGCGAGAGTGTCGACCAGGCGTTGGACGAGGTCGCGAGCGGGCTAGAGAAACATCTCGACCCGCGCTGGCTTGCGGGGCTGGTTGGATAGAGTAGTTCCGCTATCTCTGAAGCGAGCCGAGACTTCCCTCTTTAGGGTTTTGCCGATTCCCTAGCATCGTTTGGTGATTTGCCTGGAAAGGATATTTGCGCTTACGCAATTTACAATATGGTTATCGTATCCAATACTATTACCGGACGAGATGCGACAAAATTGCATATGGCTTTTGTTAAGAGGCCTTCATACGAAAAGAAGTCGTCGGAGGACATGAATTAAACGCTGTGAGCGAGCGCTCTTCACAGCCGTCGAAGGACAGTAACCTCCGTATGAGCAGCATCCCGCCTGGCATTGCAACGGTCCCGTTTAATCGGTCGACTCTGGTCTTCGAGTGCTTTGCCGCGTTGCGGCGTTTCATCGGATCTCCGCTGATCCGTCCCTGCTTCATCACGAACTTGCATTGGGTGGGAGCGTTTTGGGAGAGAGCGAGCCGGATGCCGAGCGCCGAGAGGAAGACGCTGCTGCGGCACCACAGACGTCGCTGTTTTTGCCGGTGCCGAGCGGACGCAGAATATCGTTTTCGCAGTGACGCCGAAGCTTGACCGAAATGCGGTGCTAGCGGATGGCTCAGATGTCCCGCGTTTACCCCGAATGTCAGCAACGGCTGAGGGAGGGGCGACGGCTATGTCCACCTCTTGCCAGGCCGGCTACAAAACTCATGGTGGTTCTCAGTGGTGGAAACAAAGAGCGAAGAAGATGGCGCCGGAAACACAATCCGCTCAACCCGATAATGGAGGTCCTTTAATGAGGTTATTCGCTAAGGTCATTAGCAACTTTAAGGATATTTTATCGGCGCGGAAATACGGAGGGGAGCTAATATACAGTATAGACATATCGGTGAACAAAAATAGAAGATCATGTATATACATAATAAAAGGAGGTGATGAAAATTATTACGGAATGATCCGTCTTCATGTAAATGAAGCGTCATTTCTTTATAAGATTTCCATCGATGAGCTGAAACTTCTTGCGATCGACATTCCAAAAGCACTCGATGCGGTAAAAACTGAAAAATCTCGAACGCTGGCACAAGGGCAATAAAAATGGGCTTCTCGTACTCGAGCAGCTTTCGGACGCAGAATTATCCTTTCCAGTTAGGAGGAGTAATATCAGGACAAGCATCGTATTGACGAAACGGTGACGGTGACAAGCGCCGATGGCCGCGGCAAGAGCGTAACCACCGATCTCGGCGGCGATGGGCTAACGGATCAGCTTGAGTATGAGTCGTTTATACTAACTATTTTGTCGATGTGTGCGGCTTATGGTTACGTTGTGGCGATTAATCCACTTTTTTCTATAACTGGGAAATCCAATAAAAATACTGAGATTGGAGATGACAATGAGCGGTAACGATCAACGAGACTCCTTTAGTGCAGCCGGTAATGCGATCGCCTTTTCCAGTTGGGCGTTTGACAATCCTCATGAAGTTTGAAGGAAGACCGCACGCATGATCTGACAGCAAGCAACTGGTCGCTTCCGCGGTGAGGTGCGCAGGGATCAAACTTGTACAAGAGTCACATTGCCTACATGCGACAAAATAGCCTCAGGACCAAAACGCACACAATATCACAGAGCCGTGATTTGACCGATAATTCTCTCCGATTAAACGTGAGGCACGCAAAACAAAATCACAGGTAGTCCTTTCTGGAAAGAATGATTACCCCACCTCTAAGTTATGAAATAACCAACTGGCGTTGACGAGCGGGGGCTCGGAGTAACCAATTCTTCTGCGCGTAGGGTCGCGGCGGGATTAGTCAGAGCCGGTTGTTTTAGGAACCTTTGTCAAAGCCGAAGGTAAACGTTCCTTTACAAGAAGAAGAGAGCCCCACCAATAAATGGAAACCCCTAAAAACCAATCAAAATAGTCAATATCTTGTGCGAGCTAGAGCGCATTTTTGGCGCTTTGCTTTTGCTCCGCACTGGATTTTCACGCCACGTCATCAACCGAGAGCGTCGCGGGTCAAAGTATCTTTCGTCAGCCTGGGCAACGGATTTTATCTCGTGTCGTACGACCCCGGGATTGTGATTGCAATATTTATACAGTCAATAGGATGTGATCTTCGTATGGGCAGCCTCGACCCCGGCATCGCAAATGCGGCCGCGCAACCGGTGGATTCCGGCCTGCGTGCTTTGTGCGGAATTGCAGCCTTTTACCGGATTGCTGCCGATCCGAACCAGCTTCATCATGAGCTTGCAATTGGCAGCGGGGTTGCTTCCGAGCTGGATCTTCTGCGGGCGGCATCAGCAGTCGGATTGAAGGCAAGGGCTGTCCGCGAATTGACCGAAGCACGCCTCAGAAATCTGCCTGTTCCCGCGATCGTGCATATGCCGGAAGGCACATTCGCCATTCTCGGCGGACCGACCCCGGCCGGCCGATACAGGGTCATTGATCCCGTAACACGCGCCGATCGTGAATTATCGGCAGCCGAGCTGCTGATCGAGACAGGTGCCCGCGCGCTTCTCGTGGCCCGGAAATTGGGAGGGGCAGGAACAGATCCCAGGACCTTCGGACTGAAATGGTTTCTGCCGTCCCTCTGGCGCTACCGCAAGCCACTTGCACACGTCCTCGTCGCCTCGCTCTTCGTTCAGATTTTTGCCCTGGTAACGCCGCTCTTCTTCCAGGTAGTCGTCGACAAGGTTCTCACGCACAAGGGCTATTCGACGCTGTTCGTTCTGGTCGCCGGAATTGCGATCATCGGTCTCTTCGATGTCGTCTTACAGTACCTGCGAACCTATGCGTTGTCGCACACGACCAACCGTATCGACGTCGAGCTGGGACAACGGCTTTTCCGTCACCTGCTTCGCTTGCCGCTCGACTATTTCGAAACGCGGTCTGCAGGCCAGACGGTCGCCCGTGTCCGGGAATTGGAAACGATCCGGAACTTCCTCACGGGGCAGGGGCTGTTTGCCGCAATCGACCTGGTATTCGCCATCGTCTTTCTCTGCATCCTGTGGCTCTACTCGTGGAGCCTGACGCTGATCGTTCTCGGCTCGATCCCGCTCTACGCCCTCGTTGGCTTTCTCGTGCGCCCACCGCTTCGCGACATGGTCAAGGAGAAGTTCAACCGTGGCGCGGTCAGCCAGCAGTTGCTCGTCGAGGCGATCATCGGCATACAGACCGTAAAAGCGGCGGCGGTCGAACCGGTCATGCAGGCGCAGTGGGAAGAAAAGCTCGCCGCCTACGTGAAGACTGCGTTTCAGACGACGCTGCTCGGCGCCGGCGGGCAGAACGTCATCCAGTACATCAGCAAGCTTACGACGGCGCTGCTGTTGCTGTTCGGTGCGCGCGCTGTCATCAACGGCGAGCTGTCGGTAGGCTCGCTCGTCGCCTTCAACATGATCGCCAGCCAGGCCACCGCACCCGTCCTCCGGCTCTCGCAGCTCTGGCAGGACTTCCAGCAAGTCCAGATCTCGATCGACCGTCTCGGCGACATTCTGAATACGCCGATGGAGCGAACGCCGGCAACGCGGCTTGCCCTTCCCGCTCCGAGAGGCCTCATCGAATTCAAGAATGTCAGTTTCCGCTACCGCCCCGGCGGTCAGGATATCCTGAAGAGCATCAACCTGCATGTCCGCCCAGGCGAGGTGGTCGGTATCGTCGGTGCTTCGGGGTCGGGTAAATCGACGCTGACGAAGCTCATCCAGAGGCTCTATCTTGCCAACGAAGGCCAAGTCTTGCTCGACGGGATGGATCTTTCGCAAATGGATCCGGCGTGGTTGCGAGGTCACATTGGCGTCGTTCTGCAGGAGAACCTGCTCTTCAATCGCACGATCCACGAGAATATCGCGCTCGCCAATCCCGCATTGCCGCGCGCCCAGGTCCTGGCGGTGGCCCGTCTTTCCGGTGCCGACGAATTCATATCGAAACTGCCGCAGGGCTATGACACCGTCATCGAGGAACGGGGCGCCAACCTGTCGGGTGGGCAGCGGCAGCGCATAGCCATCGCAAGGGCGCTCGCCACCAACCCGCCGCTCCTCATCTTCGACGAGGCGACGAGTGCCCTCGACTATGAAAGCGAGCGCGTCGTCCAGGAAAACATGCGCCACATCGTCCAGGGTCGAACCGTGATCATCATCGCCCATCGCCTTGCCGCCGTTCGAAACTGCCACAGGATTATCGGCATGGCAGACGGCCGGGTTGTCGAGATGGGAACGCATGACGAGCTTCTGCAAAAGAAGGATGGTCTCTTTGCGCGGCTCTGGACGTTGCAGCACGATACAAGGGTTCCGGCATGACTGTTGCCGCCCGCACCATCGCTGCCTCGCCTCCGCCGACACGGTCTAGATCCGACAACCAGTTCCTGGCGCCTGCACTCGAGGTACTTGAAACGCCGCCGTCCCCGGTCGGAACGGCGCTCCTTTTGATTATCTGTCTGCTCGCGGCCGTCGCGCTTGCCTGGGCATATCTCGGCAGGATCGACATCATCGCGACGGCACAGGGCAAAATCCAACCGGTCGGACGGGTCAAGGTCGTTCAGCCGCTTTACGGTGGCAAGGTCGTTGGTCTGCCGCCCGCCAATGGAACCGAAGTGCATCGCGGCGATGTGCTGTTCCAGCTGGACTCGACCGAAGCCATTGCCGACGAACGGGATGCCGAAACCGCGCTCGCGTCCGTTCAGGCAGAAGCCACGCGTCGGCGTGAGGCGCTTGTTGCCGGGGCTGCAGCGGGTGATCCGCGCGGCGCTCGCATCGACTGGGCAGCAGACGTGCCCGCGAAGCTTCGCAAACGGGAGGACGCCATTCTCGCCAGCGAGCTCGGTCAGCTCGACGCGTCGCTGACGTCATTGCGTTCCCAAATGCGCCAGAAGGAAGGGGAGCGAGACCACCTTCAGGATACGCTCGACGAGCAGGCGTCGCTCGTCGATACGCTACAACAGCGGGTCGCGATGCGCAACACGCTCGTCGGTGAGAACGCAGGGCCGATCGCCGGCGTCATCGACGCGACCGAAACCTTAAAGACGCAGCGGACACAGCTCGCGATCCAGAAGGGTCAACTTGCCGACGCCGTAGCCGGGATCGATGTCCTCGGCGCCGAGATCGAAAAGGCCCGCAGCACGTTCATCAGTGACCAGACCGAAAAACTCGGCGATGCCGAGCGGCAGGCCGAGGATCTCGAACAGCGCCTTGCAAAGAGCCGCGCCGAACTAGCGCAAATGACGGTGCGCAGCCCGATCGACGGCGTCGTCCAGGCCTCCGCGATCTCCACCGAAGGTCAGGTGGTGACGGCGGGCGAAGAGGTTCTGAGGGTCGTCCCTGCAGGGGCCACACTGGAACTCGAGGTTTATGTTCCCAATCGCGATATCGGCTTCGTTCATGTCGGCCAGCCGGCGGTGGTGAAGCTGGATGCCTTCCCGTTCACCCAATACGGCACGGTTCCGGCAACGATCACCAAGATAGCAACCGATGCCATTCCGGAGCCGGACGCCGAGCGCCGAGAGGAAGACGCTGCTGCCGCACCGCAAACTTCGCTGTTTGCGGGTGCCGAGCGGACACAGAACCTCGTTTTCGCGGTGACGCTGAAGCTTGAGCAAAATGCGGTGCAGGCGGATGGCGCGGATGTTTCGCTTTCACCGGGAATGTCGGCAACGGCCGAGGTCAGAACCGGTTCGAGGCGGATACTGGCCTACGTGTTTTCGCCTCTCGTTGAAGTGGCGAGCGATGCAATGAAGGAGCGGTAATTTGATAAAAGCAATGCGCCCCCGCAGCAACCGAGATGGTCGGTATTTTCCGTCGTCTCGTCATATTGATGGAGGATCCGAGCGTGAACGGTGATTTTGTACCTGCAAGCCCGCTTTCCCCGATCGGGCCCGTCCCCATCGTCCTGTTTCTGATCTTCCTGTTCTTAGTAGGTCGAATTCTACTTCGACGAAGCATTATTAGCTTAGATAGCGTTTTCGCGATTCTGATGGTCGCGGTGACAATTTCATCTCTCGCGTTATTTCACCGATTTCGAGCCCCTGACTATCTGCTCATCTTCTTGGTTGCGCAGATTGTAATCGCTTTGATCTTCTTCCCGATCGCCTGGTGGATGGCCCGTCGCGCTAAGGTGACTGATGAGGGATTTTTTTACCGACTCAGCAAGGTCCCGGTTGAAAGGAATATAAAGAGCGCATCGGTGGCGGCTTCAGTAGTAATAACGGCCTGCCTCGTCATATATGTCTCTGATTACAGATTAACTACGCCCTGTGAAAATGCGAAGTGTTATGCGATAGACTTTTTTATAGGATCCAGGGATAGCGGCTTCTTTAATCTTTACATGGCAAACATCTTAACGTCATTATTCTTTATTTTGTTTTTTGTGCATCTATATCACATCTATCGCAAGACAATAAAAGATCGCGAGAATTCCTGATGAACACTCTCAGTGTCACGTTCAGTTTCGATGACCTCAAGAACGAGTTCGATCAATTCAATAAAGAAGTTGGCAGAGCGGCATTTGCTGTTCAGTCGTTTATGGCCTACACAATCTCCGCAACTTACGCGGAAAGTACGCGCACTACCAAGCAATTGGGAATAAACGACATAGCTTCGGAGCTCGCCAACGGTGAGTTCGACCACATAGCGACGGCTGTCTCGGCGGACTCATCGATCAGTTCCTACGCGCGCATGGCGGCACGTTCTGATCTGCTGACCAAAAGTCTTCTCCCGGTGGACGCAATCTTCGATATCCTGTCCCATGATAAGCAATCGGCTCTGAATCGGTCTGTGGGAATTTACGTCGACGACAGCATAGCGCTCTCCGCTGGCCGCCTCGCAGTATCGCTCGCAAGCGGGGTGGCGGAAGTATCAGCCGCAGAAAATCCAGTCACTTTCGCTATTTTGGGAGGCGCAGCGGCACTCGCCTACAGTGAAGGACTCGGTCCTTCCGTTCGAAACTACGTCGCCGGACAACTCGACGCGCTGGACGAAGCCAAGTATTATGCAACCCAAGACTACAACGAGAAACAACTCGCCGCAGCAGTTCTCGATCGGCTCGGCATATCGCAGGCACCGTTATTAGATGCGGACACACTCGACGTGTACGACCCTTATGCTGGTCTTAGCGTCAGCAGTGGATTCGGATTGCCCGCGAACCAGGTGGCATCTACCGACTTTGCAGCCGATCCCAGCAGTAATTTCACCGACCCGGCGAATTTTGGCTTCACCACTCTAAGCAATACACCGAAATCTTGGGACTACTTCTATACGGACGACTGGACCAACGGCGGCTCCGATAATAGTGACTCCGCCCCCTCGATATCCGGCTCTTCATCAAGCAGCGAAGACATGGGTGACAATTACAGTTCGGATGACAGCGACGGACCGTCACAATCATCGTCTGGCGGGCAAAGCAGCCGCTCGACCGATAGGCAGGAAGACTATCTTGGAGGGCTCAATATCGGCGACTACGAGCCTCCCCGCGATGCAACGCCAGACGTTGGCCCGCCTTCCTATGACGCCAACGGGAATTTTCCGGAGATCGACGACGGCGTCGGCGAAGATGATGAAGATCCAAGTGATGATGACGACGACAGTGGCGACGACGAACCAATCGTTCTCGACCTGGACGGCAACGGCATAAAGCTGACGCAGCAGACCTCGTCGATCACCTATTTCGACATGGCCGGGGATGGCAAGAAGCATCTGACCGCATGGGCAGCGGCCGGCGACGGCGTGTTGGCGATCGATGCGAACGGCGACGGCAAGATCGACCAGAAGAGCGAGATCGACTTTACGGCATGGGACCCGACGGCGGCGACCGACATGCAGGCGCTGCGCGATGTCTTCGACACCAATCATGATGGGAAGCTCGATGCCGGCGACAGCCGTTTTGCCGACTTCAAGGTCGTCGTCACGCAGGCCGATGGCACGCAACAGCTGAAAACCCTTTCGGACCTTGGTATCACGTCGATCGATCTTATCTCGAACAACCAGGCAACCACTCAGCCCGACGGCTCTGCCATCAGCGGCACCGCGACATTCCAGCGAAGCAACGGTTCGACCGGCACGGCGGCGGACGTGTCGCTGGCCTTCGACAAGACCGGCGTCGTCACGTCAACCTCGACGTCGCACTCCGCAGACGGGTCGACCGTCATCGACACGAAGGTCAGCGGCACTGATGGAAGCCTTCAGTCCGAGCGCATCCTGACAACCTCGGCAGACGCTCGGACCCGCACCCTGACGACCGATACGGATGGCGACGGCATCATCGACGAGCGGCAAACCGATGTGATCACCGTTGCAAGCGACGGCAGTCGGACGGAGGTGCTCGCCGACTTTGATCATGGCGGCTCGATCCTGACCGACCGCACGACCACAGTGACCAGCGCTGACGGCAAACTCGTTACCATCTCCAGAGATCAGACGGGAGGCGGCTTTACCACCCAGCGGGAGACCGATGCCACCGCAGCGAACGGTACGCTGACCGTTACAGTGACCGATCTGAATGCCGATGGCTCGGAGAAGGATCAGACGACAACGATAACCAGTGCGGATGGTTTGACAAAGACGAAGACCGTGGACTCCACAGGACGCGGCATCGTCGATGCCACCACGACCGATATGATATCGGTGGCGAACGGCGGAGCACGAACTGAAGACGTCAGCGAATATGCCGGCACGGGTACGGCAGGCGCCAGCCGTATCGACGAAACGGTGACGGTGACAAGCGCCGATGGCCGCAGCAAGAGCGTAACCACCGATCTCGACGGCGATGGGCTAACGGATCAGCTTCAGTCAAACGTCATTGTCGTCAACACCGATGGTACGTCCGAGGCCACGCAGATTGTGAAGAGCGCTGACGGAACCCTGCTCAGCAAGACCGTCACGACGCTCACCGCCGACTCCCTCGTTCGTTCAACCAACACGGATGCCGACGGTGACGGTGCCTTCGAACTGACCCACCAGGACAGCACTGTGATTGCCGCCGATAGCAGCCGGGTCGAAACTGTCACTGACAAGAACGACGATCTGACGTTGCGGAATCGAACAGTGACGGCCTGGAGCGCAGATGGGCGCAGCAGGACGGTTCAGACCGATGCGAATGGTGACGGAGGATCCGATTCCGTCGAAACGATCGTGGTGGCCGGCGACGGAACGATCACGGATACGCTCTCGACCTTCAACCCGGCAGGAACCGTTTTATCATACGAGACGGTGACGACGACGTCGGCCGATGGATTGTCAAAGAACATACGGTCCGATGAGAATGGCGACGGGAGTTTCGACAAGCAATTGGATACCGCGACCGTCATCAACACCGACGGCTCCTCGACGACCACGGTTACGAACTGGAACGGCGATCACAGTGTCCAGACGGGCAAGACCATAACCACGGTCAGCGCCGACGGAAAAACCACCATCGTCGATACTTATCTTGGCGCCGGCAGTTCGAAAGATACTTCAGAACGAGATACGACCGTACTGAATGCAGACGGTTCCCAGACGCATATGGTCGTCAAAGCCGCTGGCGCCACGTCGGCGCAAATCGGCAAGACGGTCACCGTCACCAGCGCCGACCGCCGGAACGTCACGACCAGCACCTATCTCGATCAGTTCTCCAGTCCCGAACAGGTCACGATTTCAAACATCGCCGCCGATGGCAGCGAAACGACCTCGTCGTCGACTTACAGCGCCGATGGACAGCATTTGCTCCAATCTTCGTTGACGACGACGAGCGCCGATCGCCTGACGACCATTGCCACGACGGACAGCGATGGGGATGGAGACATCGACCGGCACAGCAGCGACGTGATGGTGCTCAACGCGGACGGAAGCCGGGTTGAGACTGTCTCCGATTATGCCGGCACGGCTGTTGCTGCCGCCAATCTGACCGACAGGCGCGTGACCACCACGAGCGCGAATGGCCGCCAGATCACCGTTCAGTCCGATCTCGATGGCGACGGAACCTTTGACAGCGTGACCCGTGACGTCACTTCCTTTAACCCGGACGGGTCGAAGGTGGAGATAGTTTCGGACTATGCGGGCAACGGCACGACGCTTGTCGATCGAAACACCATCACGACAAGCCATAGCGGATATAGCAAGGTGACGACGCTCGATGCCGATGGTGACGGACTTGTCGACACGACCGTGACCGACGTCACGGCGCTTAACGCCGACGGCTCGACCACCGAAGTGATCACGGTTGAAGACGGCTCTGCACTCCGCAGCAAGGTGGTAACGATCGAGCAGGCAGACGGCCGAACGAAAACGTTCGATACGGATGCGAACGGCGACGGCGGGTTCGACACCGTCGAGGCGGTCACTGTTGCCGCCGACGGTAGCACGATCGATAGTGTCTCGACCTTCAGCCCGGACGGAACGATCCTCGAAAAACGCGTCGTCACGACGACGTCGGCCGACGGTCTTGTAAAGACGGTGGAAACTGATGCCGATGGCGACGGCGACTTCGACAGCCGGTCGGTGACGGCAACCACGACAAATGCCGACGGGTCATCGACGGTCACCATTACTCGCAGCAACGGGAATGGAAGCACGCAGACCGGAAAGACCGTGACGACGATCGGCGCGGATGGTCAAACACTCACGACCGACACCTATATCGGCAGCGACTCCGCCGTCGACAAAACGGTTCACGAGGCCCGCACGCGCAATGCAGACGGTAGTATCCTCGACATTCAGGACGGTGTCGCCGGTGTCAATCGCCTGAAATACGTCCATACGCTGACGACAGCGAGCGCCGATGGCCGCAGCAGTACAAGTGATCTCTCGAACGGTATTCCGCCAACCAATGCGCAGACGACCGTCAACTCGGTCAATAGCGATGGTTCGCAGGTCACGATCGTCGAAAGCTACGGCATCAACAATCCGGTCGCGTTCAACGAAATCAAGACGACGACCGTCAGTGCCGACGGGTTGACGAAAACGGTGAAGAACGATTTCACCAACAGCGATGACACCGACTCATACAGCGAAACGATTTTCGATGGGACGGTGCTCAACGCCGACGGCTCGCGTACCGAGACGCTGCGCGATACCAATACAACAGGCCAGGTTATCGACCAGGTCATCAAGACGACCTCGACCAATGGCGACCTTGTCACCCAGCAGTGGAGCGGCAATCATAGCTGGGCGACAAGCGCGCTTACGGTCCGCAATAGCGATGGCAGTACCACGACCACGACGAGCGCCGGCACGGCGCTGTCGGGTTCCGGCGTCACGGGGCTCGTCGACCAGGAGGTCCAGACGGTTTCGGCAAACGGCCTGACAAAGACCACTGCGATCGCGCTCTCAACGAAGAATGCGAAGACCGATACCTCGATCCAGAATGTCGACGGCAGCAAGACGGAGACTGTCCAACTTTCGAATACGGTCACCGGCCATCTGCTGCGTTCGGAGACGACCGCAGATAGCGCCGACGGCCTGTCGCATACGGAGAGCCGAGACAGCGATGGCGACGGCGTTGCCGATCACAGCGAAACGACTGTGACAGCCGGCAATGGTGTCAAGACGACGACGATCTCCAATTTCAATTCCGACGGCACTCTCAAGGATCGCTCGACGACGTCAGCCAGTGCGAACGGTCTGGAGACCGATTACAGTTTCGATTCGGACGGGGACGGCGTGATCGATCGCAGGCGAACGGATGTTGCCGTTCTCAACCCGGACGGCAGCCGTACCGAGACCATTACCGATCTCGCCCCCGATGGTATTGCCGTCCTCGACAAGGTGACCAGCACCACGAGCGCCGATGGGCTGAGCAAGACACAACTCTCTCAGCTCGACGCAGCCGGACGTGTCTCGGAATCACAGATCGACACCACGGCCGTCGATGCCAATGGAGAACTGGTCGAGTCGAGCACGACCAGTTACCAGGACGGCAGCAAGCGCAGCGGCTTTGTCCGTTTGACGAGTGCAGACGGACTCGAAATCGTCACCGATTTCGATCACGATGGTGACGGCGTCATCGACGAGAGCCAGCTGTTCAACACCGATGCGGCAGGAAACACCTATCAGTCGCTCGACTATCCGACCGGAAAGTCCTGGCGCACGGGGGCCGCGGACAGTTCGGCCGACGGCTTCGTTATCAACGTCGATGACGACGGGCGCAGCACCGACGTAACGATTTTGTCGCCGGACACGCCGTCCGATCCAACGAGCGCGCCTACCGATCTCGGCGACGAGTTCATCTCGGTCTCCGCCGAGGCGAACGGCTCCTATAGCTGGGAAGCGGTTTCGACAACCGGTTCGGTCACTGCCTATGTCCGGCACGGGATCGATCCGGATGGTATCGATACCATCACCTGGTCGAATGTGCGTGGTCTCAGCGGATCGGCGCAAATCGAGATGACCGAGGAAAACCTCGACGTCGCCGAGATGCAGCGGATCTACGATGTCGTCTTCGACCGCGACATGCAGAACTCCGAGCGCGAGCAGCTAGGGACCTACCTGACCCAGGGTGCGCTCAATACGACGCAACTTGCGACCGACCTCATCGCAAGCGCAGCCTTCACGTCGAACTACGGGACCTTGTCGAACGTAGGCTTCGTCGAAGTGCTCTATCAGAACGCCTATGGACGCAATGCATCCGTCAGTGAGATGCAAACATGGCTCGGCAAGCTGAGCTCCGGCGGCATTACGCGGGCGGGCCTGGTCCTTGCGATTTCGGAGAGCGCCGAACATCAGGTCGTCGGCAATGACCACGTCACGACCAATGTGACTTCGGGCAAATATCTACATTCGACAGACAAGGCCGCGGCGACCGAAACTGTTGATCGTCTTTATCGTGTCCTGCTCGGCCGCGATCCGTCAGGAAGCGAAGCCGCCACGAAGGCAACCGCAATCACCGGCGGTACCGAAACCCAGTTCCAGGTCGCCAATGACATTCTGGCCTCCTCGGCTTTCACGACGCTCTATGGCGGCCTGTCAACGGCAGATCTCGTCAATCAGCTCTTCCTCAATGCCCTCGGCAGGGTGCCGACCGCGTCGGAGGCATCTTTCTGGATGTCAGCACTCGGATCCGGCACCACCAAGGCTGACTTCGCGGTCGCTCTTGCGGTCAATCAGTCCTATCTGTCATCGACGACGGGGAGCGGCATCGACGTTGTCGGCACCGCCGGCACCGATATTCTGACGGGCGGGACCGGCGACGACACGATCGATGGCGCGGCCGGCAACGATGTGATCCTCGGCTTCGCCGGAAATGATACGATTGTCGGGGGAGCGGGTGCCGATACGATGATCGGCGGCGCTGGCGACGACACCTATGTCGTCGACAATGCGGGCGATGTGGTCACGGAGAATGCCGGCGAGGGCAATGATACGGTGAAGACGGCGCTGGCGAGCTACACGCTCGGCGCCAATGTCGAGAACCTCGTCTACACCGGGACGGCAGCCTTCACCGGCACCGGCAACGAGCTTGCCAATGCGATCACGGGCGGGGCAGGCGCCGATACGCTCGACGGCGGGGCGGGGGCCGACACGCTGACCGGCGGCGCTGGCAACGACACCTATGTCGTCGACAATGCAGGCGACGTGGTGGTCGAAGCAGCCGGGGCCGGGACCGACACGATCAAGACCACGCTCAACAGCTATTCGCTGGCATCTCTAGCGAATGTCGAGAACCTGACCTTCACCGGCACGGGTGACTTCATCGGGTCAGGCAATGCTGCGGTCAATGTGATCACCGGTGCCGCCGGCAACGATATCCTGGACGGCGGCGCAGGTGCCGACACGATGGTCGGCGGTGCGGGCAACGACATCTATATCGTCGACAATACAGGCGATGTGGTGACGGAAGCGGCCAGTGCCGGGACCGACACGATCGAGACGAGCCTGGCGATCTACTCGCTGGCCGCACTCGCCAATGTCGAGAACCTCACTTACACCGGCACAACGGCCTTCACCGGCACCGGCAATGCGTCTGCGAACGTCATCACCGGTGGAGCCGGCAACGATACGCTCGACGGCGGAGCAGGTGCCGACACGCTGATCGGCGGCACCGGCGACGACATCTATGTCGTCGACAATGCCGGTGATGTGATCACGGAGAATGCCGGCGAGGGCACCGACACGGTCAAGACGGCGCTCGCCTCCTACACGCTGGCCGCCAATGTCGAGAACCTGGTCTATACAGGCACCGGAACGTCGGCGATCTTTGCCGGCACAGGTAATGCGCTCGACAACGTCATCACCGGAGGTGCGAATGCCGACACGCTGTCTGGCGGGGCGGGCAATGACACGCTGGACGGCGGGGCCGGAGCAGACCACCTGATCGGCGGCACTGGCGACGACATTTATGTCGTCGACAATGCCGGCGATGTGGTGACGGAGAATGCCGGCGAAGGCAATGACACGATCAGAACGAGCCTGGCGACCTATTCGCTGGCCTCGCTCGCCAATGTCGAGAACCTGGCCTACACCGGGACCGCTGCCTTCACCGGCACCGGCAATGCCGTGGCCAATATCATTACCGGCGGCTCGGGCAACGATACGCTCGACGGCGGCGCGGGGGGCGACACGCTGACCGGCGGAGCGGGCAACGACACCTACATTGTCGACGATGCGGGCGATGTGGTCGTGGAAGCGGCGGGCGGCGGCACCGACATCGTCAAGACGGTGCTTGCAAGCTATACGCTGGCAGCCAATGTCGAGAACCTCACCTATACCGGATCGTCAGCCTTTGCCGGCACCGGCAACGAGCTCGCTAATGCGATCACGGGTGGCGCTGGTGCCGATACGCTTGCGGGCGGAGCCGGCAACGATACGCTCGATGGCGGCGCAGGTGCCGACACGCTGATCGGTGGCAGCGGTGACGACACCTATATCGTCGACAATGCCGGCGATGTCGTCACCGAGAATGCCGACGAGGGCACCGATACGGTCAAGACCTCGCTGACCACCTATACGCTCGGCGCCGATGTCGAGAACCTGACCTATACGGGCACGGCGGCCTTCACCGGCACCGGCAATGCGCTCGACAACCTCATCACCGGTGGGACCGGCGCCGATCACCTGGCAGGTGGCCTCGGCAACGACACCTATGTCGTCGACAATGCTGGCGACGTGGTGACGGAGAATACAGGCGAGGGCATCGACACGGTCAGGACCTCGCTTGCCAGCTACACGCTGGCCGCCAATGTCGAGAACCTGATCTATACTGGTGCTGCAGCCTTTGCCGGGACCGGCAATGGCCTCGACAACATGATCACCGGCGGTGCCGGCGCCGACACGCTGACGGGTGGGGCCGGCAACGACACGCTCGACGGCGGGGTTGGTGCCGACAAGCTGATCGGCGGCACGGGCGACGATACCTATGTCGTCGATAATGCCAGCGACGTGGTGACCGAGAATGCCGGCGAGGGCACCGACACGATCAGAACGAGCCTGGCGACCTATTCGCTGGCCGCGCTCGCCAATGTCGAGAACCTGACCTACACCGGCACGGCCGCCTTCACCGGCACCGGCAATGCGTCTGCGAACATCATCACCGGTGGAGCCGGCAATGACACGCTCGACGGCGGAGCCGGTACCGACACGCTGATTGGCAGCACCGGCGATGACACTTATGTCGTCGACAATGCCGGCGATATCGTCGTCGAGAACACCGGCGAAGGCATGGACACCATCAAGACATCCCTCACAAGCTATACACTCGGGGCCAATGTCGAAAACTTGACCTTCACAGGAACGGTGGCCTTTACCGGCACGGGTAACGAGCTCGACAACGTCATCACTGGTGGGACCGGCGCCGACCATCTCATTGGCGGGCTTGGAAACGACACCTATGTCATCGACAATGCCGGCGACGTGGTTACTGAGAATGCCGGCGAGGGCAATGATACGGTGAAGACGGCGCTTGCGAGCTACACGCTCGGTGCCAATGTCGAGAGCCTCGTCTACACCGGGACGGCAGCCTTTGCCGGCACCGGCAACGAGCTTGCCAATACGATCACGGGTGGGGCGGTCGCCGATACGCTCGACGGCGGAGCGGGTGCGGACACGCTGACGGGCGAGGCTGGCAACGACATCTATGTCGTCGACAATATCGGCGACGTGGTGGTGGAGGCCGCGAGCGCCGGCACGGACACGATCAAGACCACGCTGAACAGCTATTCGCTGGCGTCGCTGGTCAATGTCGAGAACCTGACCTTCACCGGATCGGGCGACTTCACCGGGTCAGGCAATGCCGCGGTCAACGTCATCACCGGTGGCACCGGCAATGACATCCTCGACGGCGGAGCAGGTGCAGACACGCTAGTCGGCGGCGCGGGCAACGATATCTATATCGTCGACAATGCTGGCGATGTGGTGACGGAAGCCGCAAGTGCGGGAACCGACACGATCGAGACGAACCTTGCGACCTATTCGCTTGCGAGCCTGGCCAATGTCGAGAACCTGACTTTTGCCGGTACCACACCCTTCACCGGCACCGGCAATGCGTCGGCGAACGTCATCACCGGTGGAGCCGGCAACGATACGCTCGACGGCGGAGCCGGTGCCGACACGCTGATCGGCGGCACCGGCGACGATATCTACGTTGTCGACAACGCCGGCGACATCGTCACCGAGAATGCCGGTGAAGGCACAGACACGGTCAAGACTGCACAGACGAGCTATACGCTTGGATCGAATGTCGAGAACCTGGTCTATACCGGGACGACGGTTGCCTTTGCAGGCACCGGCAACGAGCTCGACAATGTCATCACTGGTGCCTCGGGTGCCGACACGCTAACCGGCGGCGCCGGTAACGACACACTCGATGGTGGAGCAGGAGCAGACCACCTGATCGGCGGCACTGGCGACGACATTTATGTCGTCGACAATGCGGGCGACGTGGTGACGGAGAATGCCGGTGAAGGCAATGATACGGTGAAGACGGCGCTGGCGAGCTACACGCTCGGCGCCAATGTCGAGAACCTCGTCTACACCGGGACGGCAGCCTTCACCGGCACCGGCAACGAGCTTGCCAATGCGATCACGGGCGGGGCAGGCGCCGATACGCTCGACGGCGGGGCGGGGGCCGACACGCTGACCGGCGGCGCTGGCAACGACACCTATGTCGTCGACAATGCAGGCGACGTGGTGGTCGAAGCAGCCGGGGCCGGGACCGACACGATCAAGACCACGCTCAACAGCTATTCGCTGGCATCTCTAGCGAATGTCGAGAACCTGACCTTCACCGGCACGGGTGACTTCATCGGGTCAGGCAATGCTGCGGTCAATGTGATCACCGGTGCCGCCGGCAACGATATCCTGGACGGCGGCGCAGGTGCCGACACGATGGTCGGCGGTGCGGGCAACGACATCTATATCGTCGACAATACAGGCGATGTGGTGACGGAAGCGGCCAGTGCCGGGACCGACACGATCGAGACGAGCCTGGCGATCTACTCGCTGGCCGCACTCGCCAATGTCGAGAACCTCACTTACACCGGCACAACGGCCTTCACCGGCACCGGCAATGCGTCTGCGAACGTCATCACCGGTGGAGCCGGCAACGATACGCTCGACGGCGGAGCAGGTGCCGACACGCTGATCGGCGGCACCGGCGACGACATCTATGTCGTCGACAATGCCGGTGATGTGATCACGGAGAATGCCGGCGAGGGCACCGACACGGTCAAGACGGCGCTCGCCTCCTACACGCTGGCCGCCAATGTCGAGAACCTGGTCTATACAGGCACCGGAACGTCGGCGATCTTTGCCGGCACAGGTAATGCGCTCGACAACGTCATCACCGGAGGTGCGAATGCCGACACGCTGTCTGGCGGGGCGGGCAATGACACGCTGGACGGCGGGGCCGGAGCAGACCACCTGATCGGCGGCACTGGCGACGACATTTATGTCGTCGACAATGCCGGCGATGTGGTGACGGAGAATGCCGGCGAAGGCAATGACACGATCAGAACGAGCCTGGCGACCTATTCGCTGGCCTCGCTCGCCAATGTCGAGAACCTGGCCTACACCGGGACCGCTGCCTTCACCGGCACCGGCAATGCCGTGGCCAATATCATTACCGGCGGCTCGGGCAACGATACGCTCGACGGCGGCGCGGGGGGCGACACGCTGACCGGCGGAGCGGGCAACGACACCTACATTGTCGACGATGCGGGCGATGTGGTCGTGGAAGCGGCGGGCGGCGGCACCGACATCGTCAAGACGGTGCTTGCAAGCTATACGCTGGCAGCCAATGTCGAGAACCTCACCTATACCGGATCGTCAGCCTTTGCCGGCACCGGCAACGAGCTCGCTAATGCGATCACGGGTGGCGCTGGTGCCGATACGCTTGCGGGCGGAGCCGGCAACGATACGCTCGATGGCGGCGCAGGTGCCGACACGCTGATCGGTGGCAGCGGTGACGACACCTATATCGTCGACAATGCCGGCGATGTCGTCACCGAGAATGCCGACGAGGGCACCGATACGGTCAAGACCTCGCTGACCACCTATACGCTCGGCGCCGATGTCGAGAACCTGACCTATACGGGCACGGCGGCCTTCACCGGCACCGGCAATGCGCTCGACAACCTCATCACCGGTGGGACCGGCGCCGATCACCTGGCAGGTGGCCTCGGCAACGACACCTATGTCGTCGACAATGCTGGCGACGTGGTGACGGAGAATACAGGCGAGGGCATCGACACGGTCAGGACCTCGCTTGCCAGCTACACGCTGGCCGCCAATGTCGAGAACCTGATCTATACTGGTGCTGCAGCCTTTGCCGGGACCGGCAATGGCCTCGACAACATGATCACCGGCGGTGCCGGCGCCGACACGCTGACGGGTGGGGCCGGCAACGACACGCTCGACGGCGGGGTTGGTGCCGACAAGCTGATCGGCGGCACGGGCGACGATACCTATGTCGTCGATAATGCCAGCGACGTGGTGACCGAGAATGCCGGCGAGGGCACCGACACGATCAGAACGAGCCTGGCGACCTATTCGCTGGCCGCGCTCGCCAATGTCGAGAACCTGACCTACACCGGCACGGCCGCCTTCACCGGCACCGGCAATGCGTCTGCGAACATCATCACCGGTGGAGCCGGCAATGACACGCTCGACGGCGGAGCCGGTACCGACACGCTGATTGGCAGCACCGGCGATGACACTTATGTCGTCGACAATGCCGGCGATATCGTCGTCGAGAACACCGGCGAAGGCATGGACACCATCAAGACATCCCTCACAAGCTATACACTCGGGGCCAATGTCGAGTTCCTCACCTATACCGGGACTGCCGCCTTCACAGGGACCGGCAACGAACTCAGCAACACGCTGACGGGCGGCGCCGGCGCCGATACGCTTGTTGGCGGCGGCGGTGATGATTTCCTCGACGGTGGGGCGGGAGCCGATCATCTGATCGGCGGCATCGGCGACGATGACTATGTGGTGGACAATGTCGGCGACGTGGTGACGGAAAATGCCGGCGAGGGAAGCGATACGATCTTCACAACGCTTGCGACCTATTCATTGGCAGGCGTCGCCGATGTTGAGAACCTGACCTACACCGGGACGGCGGCGTTTAACGGTACAGGCAACGCGCTGAATAACGTCATCAGGGGTGGCGATGGTGTAAACATTCTGGATGGTGGCGCCGGTGACGACACATTGATGGGCGGCTTTGGCAACGACACCTTCATCGTTGACAGCCTGAACGACGTAATCATCGAAAATGCCGGAGCCGGGACCGATGTGATCAAGACGGCGCTTGCCAGCTACTCGCTGGCCGCAATCAGCAATGTCGAAAACCTCATCTATACCGGGGCCGCTGATTTCATGGGGACGGGCAATGAGCTTGCCAATACGATTACTGGCGGCGTTGGCAACGATGTCCTGGATGGGGGAGCCGGCATCGATACGCTGATCGGCGGTGCGGGCAATGATACCTACATCGTCGACAAAGCCGGCGATGTGGTCACCGAAGCTGCCAACGCCGGGATTGATACGATCAAGACGGCGCTCGCCAGCTATACTCTGGCCTCGCTCACGAATGTCGAGAACCTCGTCTATACCGGCTCCTCGGATTTCGTGGGAACCGGAAATGCGTCTGCGAACGTCATCTCGGGCGGGTCGGGCAATGACACGCTTGATGGTGGAGCCGGCGCCGATACGCTGACGGGTGGTACCGGAAATGACATTTATGTCGTCGACAATATTGGCGACATCATCGTCGAGAATGCCGGCGAAGGAACCGATACGGTCAAGACGTCTCTGACGAGCTATACGCTTGGATCGAATGTCGAAAACCTGACCTATACCGGAACGGCGGCGTTCACCGGCACCGGCAACGCGCTCGATAATGTCATAACCGGCGGCAGCGGCGCCAATCGACTGTCAGGTGGTGGGGGTGACGACATCTTGATCGGCGGCGCGGCTGCGGACACGTTCGCCTATGGCGCCAACGGTGGCATAGATACGATCGTGGGCTTTACCGCTTCCGGAACTGCCCACGATGTGCTCGCTGTCGATAGCTCGGTCTTCGCCGACTGGGCGCATCTTTTGGCTGCCTCCACACAATCGGGCAGCGACATGATCATCACGGCAGACTCGGACGACAAGATCATCCTCAAGAACGTGGCGGTTGCGAGCCTGCAGCCGGCGAACGTTCAGTTCCTGTGAGGAGGAAAGGGGCAATCATCCGGCATGTCAGAACCTGGCTGGTCTATCGAGTGCAGTGGAGCGCGCGGCCAAATGCCTCACCAAGTTGCCCTGAATTCCGAGCGTAGTTATCGAGAGCAGCATTGAGTGAAGGAGTTCACAGTCGCATGTTTAAGTTCGCCGCCTTCTTTCCCGTCGCACTCGGTTTATCGTTGGCCAGTTGCTCAACCGTCTCCGGCGGCATTAAAGAAGCAAGCCATCGGTTCACCGCGGTCAGCGGGGAACGCACACGCCTGCATCAAGCCTGGCATGTGAAGCGTGACTGCAGCGCCGATACGCCACCGAACGTTCGCGTGATGACGCCGCCAGCCCATGGCAAGATCGACCTCGTGGTTCAGGATGTTTATCCGAACGCCAAGGGCGAGGCAGCGAAATGCAATGGGATAAAAACCGGCGGCGTGGTCTCCTATTACACCTCCGCGCCTGGCTACGTGGGAATGGACAAGGCAACGGTCCGGGAGTCCTACGGCAATGGTCGAGTATTCGACCTCGAGCTTGAATTCAACGTTGTTCGGTGAATTTATCTCGATCGAGATACCCGCTATTGCCAAGGGCCGGCGTTCCGCGCCACCGACGTGGCCGACCATCCGACCCTTGGGCCACCGACCTGGGTCGAGCCGCGGGTCTCAACCCGTCCTTCGGACCCCGCTGGGGAGAAGAGGGAGCCAAGCCAGACCTCCTGATGCCACAGCATAACATCTCGTTCTGCTATTGCCAAATTAGTTGACTGAGTCCATTAATTGCAGCGATGGACGAGGTCGAGAGCGACGAAAATCATGAGCATATTGGACAGATTTTCACTGGCAGGTCAGGTGGCGCTGGTGACCGGCGGCGGGCGTGGTCTGGGCTTCGAGATGGCGCGCGCCCTTGCCGAGGCCGGCGCGCATGTCATCGTCAACGGACGCACGGCGGCGACGCTGGAAGGCGCCGTAAAGACCATCCGTGCCGCGGGCGGCACGGCGGAGGCCGCCGCATTCGATATCGCCGAGCGCGAGGCACAGCGTGCTGCGATGGCCGATATCGACAAGATCCATGGTCGCCTCGATATTTTGATCAACAATGTCGGCGCCCGCGACAGGCGGCCGCTGGCCGAATTCGACGATGATTCCATCATCGAGCTGCTGCGCACCGACCTGGCGGCGGCGATGACGCTGTCGCGGGACGCTGCCGTGCTGATGAAGCGACGCAATCACGGCCGCCTGATCGCGGTGACCTCGATCAGCGGCCATGTCGTCATGCCCGGTGACTGCGTCTATCCGGCAGCCAAGCAGGGACTGACCGGACTGATGCGCGGCATGGCGGTCGAATTCGGCCCGCACGGCATCACCAGCAACGCAATTGCGCCCGGCTGGTTTGCCACCGAGACGAACGCGGCGATGGCTGCGAACGAGGAATTGATGCCCTTCGTGCGCCAGCGCATCCCGGTCCAGCGCTGGGGACGGCCGGACGAGATCGCCGGCGCGGCGCTGTTTCTGGCAAGCGACGCCGCTTCCTTCGTCAATGGCCACGTACTGACGGTGGACGGCGGCATGACGGTGAGGATGTGAGATATCCGCAGGCGCTGCGGCACCGTCTTTCATTTCTGCCGCACTCTCCACCGCTTCTCGTCGGCAGGCAATAACGGCAACGGCAGGTATTATTCCTTCAGCATGCCCTGTGGTTGTCGTTGCCGGAGTCAGTGGCTAGAAATATCTGCCTGACTCGACTATTGGTTGACTTGGCGCCGCCCCGGTTGGCCATCGCCGTCCATTTGCCCGATTTCCGACCATAAACTGCGTCGGTCATTTGGAGGTTCGGAAATTAACAATCATATTCAGTGGCTTATAGAACACGGAATCACAGCTGAGCATATTGGCGAGCTGATAGCCGGATTGTGCGATCGGCTGATCGCGGATGGCTTTCCGATCTGGCGGGGAAGCATTTCAATGCCGTCAATTCATCCCATGTATGGCGGCGTCTCGGCCAATTTCGTGCGCGGCGGTGCGACCACGATCGAGAATGCCGAATATGGCACTGCGGGAGTGCTGAATTTCGAGAAGACCCCGATCTATTTTCTTTTGGGTCGTGGCGAAACGTCAGGTCGATGGAACATCGCCAAGGGCGAGGGTGTCGATAACTACCCGCAGCTTGCGGAATTCGCGCATGGCGGCGGCACGGATCACCTGGTCAGCCTGCTGGAGTTTCCGAAGGAGGCTGCGCTGCGCGGGGTCAGTCTGTCTCTCACAAGCGACAGGCCGGGCGGATTTTCTGATGATCAACTGGCGATCGTCGCGAAGCTCTTCCCGGCGCTGGGGCTGGCTTGTTATCGTATCGCGGCAACGAAAACCGCATCGGATATCCTCGCCGTCTATACAGGCGCCAAGACAAGTGCACGCATCCTTGCAGGCGATATTCAGAGGGGAAAGGGAGGGGCGATCAATGCGGCGATCCTGCTTGCGGACCTGAGAAACTTCACGGCGCTGACCGAGGTTTATCAGCCGGGCGAAATCGCCGGGTTTCTGAATGAACACTTCGAGCTGATCGGCTGGCATGTCGAGGAAAATTCGGGCGAGATCCTCAAGTTCATGGGCGATAGCGTGCTGGCGATCTTTCCGACCGATGCTGAAGATCCGCAAAAGGCCTGCATGGCCGCACTGGCTTCCGCAAGGAATATTCTGGAAGCCAACAAGGTGCTGAACGGTCAGCGGAGGAATGAGGGAGGTCCTGACATCGGCGTCGATGTCGTGCTGCATCTTGGCGAGGTCTTCTATGGAAATATCGGCGCACGCGGCAGGCTTGATTTCACGGTGATCGGCAGCGCCGTCAACGAGGCCTCGCGCCTCGAAAAACTCTGCGGCACGCTCGGCCATCATCTTCTGATGTCGGAAAGCTTCGCCGTCACTTGCGCCGTCGCCAACGAATGTCTGGGATCCTTCGAGTTGCGCGGGGTTTCGAAAGCGGTAAACGTGTTCAAGCTTGCCGACGCCGTATCCTGAAGCGTCGATCCGATCGGCGCGACGGCGCTCAGATCTCGCCTGAGACCTCGCGGCGGCGGCGGTCGAGTTCTTCGCTGTAGCGGCGCAGCGTATAGCTTTCGCTGAGCTGGCCGATCACCTTGCGTTCGATCAGGTTGTTGACGACGGCGAGTGCTTCGCTTTCGCTCTTGTCGAAGATCGCCGCCGCCTGCTTGGCATTCATCTGCGGCTGCAGGAAGTCGTTGCGGTAGTGGATGAAATCGGCAAGCGTCTTGCCCTCGTCCTGGGCGTCGGTCGGGTTGGCGTAGATCTCCGGCACCAGCACGAGGCCTGCATATTTGTCGCTCTCCTCGACGAGGATGACGCGCTGGGTCGAGCCGATTGGGAAGGCCTGCTTGAATTCCTCCAGAGAGATGCCCGCCCTTGCCGTCTTGACGTCGGCGCGCATCAGCTTGTCGACCGTCAGGTTGCGGATCCAGCCGACGTCATGGGCGCTGCGGATGCTTTCTCCGCGCAGATGGAACCGCCATGTGGCGAAGGAGTAGCCGAAGGTCGAACGCACGACGAGCGAGGAGGTGATGACGGCAGCGAGCACCAGTGCCGTGATCGGAAAATCGCCGGTGATTTCGAGCGCCAGGAACGTCATGGTCAGCGGCCCGCCGATGACGGCGACGGCAAGCGAACTCATGCCGACCACGGCATAGATGACGGGCGTCAGCGTCGCATCGGCGAAATAGGGGCCGCAATAGGCGAAGAGCTTGCCGAGCAGGGCGCCCATGAATAGCGAGGCGAAGAACAGTCCGCCCCTGAAGCCGGAGCCGATCGAGATCGCCGAGGCGAAGGATTTCAAGAGGAAGAGGCCGATCAGCGTCGGGATCGCCACGTCACGGGAAAGGTTGAGATGCAGCGCACCGTGGCCGGCCGAGAGCACCTGAGGCGAGATCATCGCCAGCAGCCCGACGATGATGCCGCCAAGCGCCGGGCGGAAGGGTGGGGCGATCGAACTCTTGCGCGCCAGCTCCTCGACAAAGGCGACGCCCTGCATGATCAGGATGCCCACACCGGCGCAGAAAGCGCCGAGCAGAAGTGCTGGGATATAATCGGCCGGCACGACCGAACCGAAGCTGCCGATATCGATGGTGAAATCGCTGCCGGCGAGCAGCCTTGCGATCAGGGTGGAGACGAGGGCGGAGACGACGACAGGGGTCAGCGAGACGATCGTATAGGTGCCGATGATCAGCTCGAAAGCATAGAAGGCGCCGGTCAGCGGCGCGTTGAAGGCAGCGGCGATGGCGCCCGCCGCGCCGCAGCCAACGAGGGTGCGCAGGTCCGAGCGGCGAAGCTGCAGCTTCAGACCAAATTTGGAAGCGAGCCCGGCGGCAAGCTGGGTATAGCCGGCCTCCAGTCCGACCGAGGCGCCGAAACCGTTGGAGATCAGGTTCTGCACGGCAACGATGATGCTGTCGGTCAAGGACAGGCGGCCGCCATGCAGCGCATTGGCCTCGATCGGGTCGACCATCGGTTTCTTGCGGCGTTTCGCCAGCACTAGAAGCAACAGGCCGAGCAGAGCGCCGCCGATAACCGGGGCGGTGAGCAGCAGCAGCTTGTTCTCGATCTCGGACGAGCTCAACCGTTCGCTGTCGGCGATGCCGAAGACCAGCTGATGCAGCTCGTTGGAGACGTAGCTCATGCCGGTGACGGCGAGACCTGAGATGACGCCGACGACGGCGCCTGCCAGCGACAGGCCGACCTCGCTACGGCGGGCCAGCGCCCGCAGGCGTCCCGGATCGAAGAAAACACGCAGCGCGCGGAAACGGCGCCGATCCAATTTCATAAGCATGGCTAGACAACTAGGCGGGGAGAGGCCCGGTCAAGGGCAGAGATGGTCGCGCAGTCCGCTTGCGACGCAATTGCGGCGAAAAGCCGGCGGTTGGAACAAATTTCGATGAAGTAAGTCTCTGATAAATGACGATATTTTAGGTAGGGTAAGTCGTGTTTGGGTGGCCACACCTCGGAACCGGCGATCGGGCGGCCGCCAAGGCCGGTTGACTTCACCCCTGCGCTTGCCTAACCATCCCTCAACGGATGGTCTCCCGACCATCCTGACATAACGGATGGTTTCGGATCGGTGTTGCGCCCTTCCGGATGAAAAGGGAATGTGACGGGGCGGACCCAAGCCGGGCGCCTTCATCACAGCCGACCCCGCGACTGTAGAGCGGTCAGGGTCTTCCATCCGGCTTCTAGCTCTTCCGGCCGGCGGCTTGCAATAATGCAGGCGGGCGGGATGGGCGACATGCCGGAAAAGCCACTGGATATGCATGGTGATCAACCGGGGTCGGACGCCTCTCAAGTCTACGAATCGTCCACCTTTTCACCGATGCAGCCGGGAAGGCGAGGATGATCCGCTGGCACGATCAGGGCGACCGGTTTCCGGTCTGCCCCGATCGCGGCCGATAACCGCGAGCCAGGAGACCTGCCATGCGTGCCGGGCGAGAAGCCCACACCTGGGCAATATGCCCGTTGCCAGCACGGAGGTTGTCTTGGCTGAACGATTGAATTCGGCGCGGCCTGGTGCGGCGCACGCCACGCCTCCAAGCAGCGCTGCAAGAGGAGTGTTTTCGGCCGCTTATGTCGAATGCTGGGTACCCCCCTCTGTCCTGCCGGACATCTCCCCCACAAGGAGGGAGATCGGCAAGCAGCACGACCGTCGTGTTACATCAATTGTTTGGAGAAAAGCTCTCGGCGATTCAATCTCCCCCCTTGTGGGGGAGATGTCCGGCAGGACAGAGGGGGGCGTCACACCCTCAGTAGCCGAGAAAGGTGCATTCGGAGCAAGCCACGACTACGCACTCTCCCCGAGGGGCGTTTGAGTATGACCGCCACCTTCATCCTCGGCGGCGCACGCTCCGGCAAATCCCGTTTCGCCGAATCCCTCGTCACAGCGACCGGCCTCGACCGTCACTATGTCGCGACCGGGCGTGCCTGGGACGAGGAGATGCAGGCACGCATCACCCAACACAAGGCCGATCGCGGACCGTCCTGGACAACGCATGAGGAGCCGCTCGATCTCGTCGGCAAGCTCTCCGCCATCGACGGGGAGGGGCGCATCGTGCTCATCGATTGCCTGACGCTCTGGGTCACCAATCTGATGATGGAGGAGCGGAACACGGCGGTGGAATTTGCCGCCCTTGCCGATTTCCTGCCCGCCGCGAAAGCGCGGCTCGTTTTCGTTTCCAATGAGGTCGGTCTCGGCATCGTGCCCGACAATCGCATGGCGCGGGATTTTCGCGATCATGCCGGCCGGCTGCACCAATCGATCGCGGCGAAGGCCGCCGAAGTTTATTTCATCGCGGCAGGCCTGCCGCTGAAAATGAAGGGTTAAGTCTATGAACCAGCAGAAGATTCCCGCAACCGTCATCACCGGCTTCCTCGGCGCCGGCAAGACGACGATGATCCGCAACCTGCTCACCAATGCCGGCGGCAAGAAGATTGCGTTGATCATCAACGAATTCGGCGATCTCGGCGTCGACGGCGACGTGCTGAAGGGCTGCGGTGCGGAGAATTGCACCGAGGACGATATCATCGAGCTGACCAATGGCTGCATCTGCTGCACCGTTGCGGACGACTTCATTCCGACGATGACGAAGCTGCTCGAGCGCGAGCAGAGGCCCGACCATATCGTCATCGAGACTTCGGGCCTTGCTTTGCCGCAGCCGCTGGTCGCCGCCTTCAACTGGCCCGACATTCGCACCCAGGTGACCGTCGACGGCGTCATCACGGTGGTCGACAGCGCCGCCGTTGCCGCCGGCCGTTTCGCCGATGACCATGATGCCGTCGATGCGCGCCGCGCCGAGGATGAATCGCTCGATCACGAAAGCCCGATCGAGGAGCTGTTCGAGGACCAGCTGACCTGCGCCGATCTCATCGTGCTCAACAAGACAGACCTGATCGATGCCGCCGGTCTTATCAGGGTACGCGACGAGGTCGCCTCCCGCACGGTACGCAAGCCCGTGATGATCGAGGCGCGGAATGGCGAGGTGTCGGCCGGTATCCTGCTCGGTCTCGGCATCGGCACAGAGGACGATGTCGCCAATCGCAAGTCGCATCACGAGCTGGAGCATGAGGACGGTGCGCCGCATGACCATGATGAATTCGACAGCTTCGTCGTCGAGCTCGGACCCATTGCCGATCCCGCTGGCTTCGTCGAAGCGCTTAAGGGCATCATTGCCGCCCATGACGTGCTGCGCCTCAAGGGTTTCGTCGATGTCTCGGGCAAGCCGATGCGCCTCCAGATCCAGGCCGTCGGCAGCCGCATCGACCATTATTTCGACCGCGCCTGGACGCCAAGCGAAAAGCGCGCCACGCGCCTTGTCGTCATCGGCCTGCACGAAATGGATCAGGACGCGGTGAGGGCGGCGATCGAAGCGCTGGCATAGACCCATGCATCTGCTTCTGGCCCAGCAGGGAACGATCAGCGACGGCGAGGAGGCAATCGACCTCGGGCAGACGCCGGGCGATATCCTGTTCCTGTCGGCGGCCGACAGCGAGCTTGCCGCGATCGCGGCCGCCCATCGCGAGCGCGGGGCGGGGCCTTCGCTGCGGCTCGCCAGCCTGATGAGCCTGAAGCATCCGATGTCTATCGACACCTATGTCGAGCGCACCGCGCGGCATGCCAAGTTGATTGTCGTGCGGGCGCTCGGGGGCGCCAGCTATTTCCATTATGCGCTGGAAGCGCTGCATGCGGCAGCGTCCCGCGCCGGGGCGCTGATTGCGGTGCTGCCGGGCGATGCGAAACCGGATGCCGGGCTGGTTCCTTTCTCCAATATCGATCTCGATGATCTCAACGCGCTCTGGGCCTATCTGATTGAGGGCGGCGATGCCAATGCGCGGGCCTTTCTCGATTATGCCGGGGCGATGTTGGCAGGCACGGAGAAGCCGGCACCGGCGGCACCTTTGATGAAAGCCGGTATCTGGTGGCCGGGGCGTGGACTGATCGGGGTTGAGGAGTGGCGGCTGGTTTCTGCTGCCGTGGTGTCTTCGCGTGTGGCTGTCCGTTTGTCGGTTGAGCTAGGGACACCCCCCTCTGTCCTGCTGGACATCTCCCCCACAAGGGGGGAGATCGGCAAGTCGCTTGGGCTTCCCACAAAAGAAACGCTTGAAGACGCGGCATCTTCTGCCGAGGAGATGGAACGAGACCTCTCATCCTCGATCTCCCCCCTTGTGGGGGAGATGTCCGGCAGGACAGAGGGGGGTATCTCAAACTCGGCAGAGAAGATGGGATTCGAACCCACATCTTCCCCCATCGTCGCCATCAGCTTCTACCGCGCCTTGGTGCAGAGCGGCGAGACGGGGCCGATAGAAGCTCTCATCGGAGCGCTGACGACACTCGGCCTGCGCCCGCTGCCGGTCTTTGCCTATAGCCTGAAGGATTCGGTTTCGACAGGCATTCTCGAAAGCGTGTTTTCGGCGTTGAAACCCGATGTCGTCATCAACACGACCGGCTTTGCGGTCTCGGCACCCGGTGCCGACCGGCAGCCGACGGTGCTGGAGGCGAATGAGGCGATCGTGCTGCAGGCGATCCTGTCGGCCTCGTCGAGAGAGGCATGGGCGGCTTCCTCGCAGGGCTTGTCGGCGCGCGATCTGGGCATGAACGTGGCGCTGCCTGAAGTCGATGGCCGGGTGCTGGCGCGGGCGATCTCCTTCAAGACGGCGGCGCGCTACGATGCTGCCGTCGAGACGAATATTGTCGCCAGCGAACCGGATGCTGGCCGGGTGCGCTACACGGCGGAGCTCGCCGCCAACTGGGCGCGGCTGCGGAAGACATCAGCCGGCGACCGGCGCATTGCGCTCGTCATGGCGAATTATCCAAACCGCGACGGTCGGCTCGGTAACGGCGTTGGACTCGATACGCCGGCCGGGACCATCGAGGTGCTGAAGGCTATGCGGGCGGCGGGGTATCCGGCCGCCGAGATTCCGGCCGACGGCGACGCGCTGATACGGCATCTGATGGAAGGGCCGACTAATTCCGGTTCCGACGGAAAGATCATCCGCGAGACGCTTTCCCTGAGTCGCTACAACGGCTTCCTGGAATCTCTTCCCAATAAGATTCAGGATGAGGTGAGAGCCCGCTGGGGCGATCCCGAAGATGATCCGTATTTTCGCGAAGGCGTCTTCGCCCTGCCTTTCGCCCGTTTCGGCGATGTGCTCGTCGGCATCCAGCCGGCGCGCGGCTACAATATCGACCCGAAAGAGAGCTATCATTCGCCGGATCTCGTGCCGCCGCACGGTTATCTCGCCTTCTACGCTTTCCTGCGCCGCGCGTTCGGCGCCCATGCCGTCATCCATATGGGCAAACACGGCAATCTCGAATGGCTGCCGGGCAAGGCGCTGGCGCTGTCGGAAAGCTGCTATCCCGAGGCGATCCTCGGGCCGCTGCCGCATCTCTATCCCTTCATCGTCAACGATCCGGGCGAGGGTACGCAGGCCAAGCGCCGCAGTGCTGCCGTCATCATTGACCACCTGACGCCGCCCTTGACGCGGGCGGAGAGCTACGGGCCGCTGAAGGATCTGGAGGCGCTGGTCGACGAATATTACGAGGCCTCCGGCAGCGATCCCCGCCGCATTCGTCTGCTCAGCCGTCAGATCCTCGATCTTGTCACCGATATCGGCCTCGACCGGGATGCCGGGATTGCCAAGGGCGAAAGCGAGGGCGAGGCGCTGAAGAAGCTCGACGCCTATCTCTGCGACCTCAAGGAAATGCAGATCCGCGATGGACTGCATGTGTTCGGCGTTTCGCCCGAGGGGCGGTTGCTGACGGACCTCACCGTGGCTTTGGCGCGGGTGCCGCGCGGGCTGGGTGAGGGTGGGGATGCAAGTTTGCAGCGGGCGATCGCGGCGGATGCTAGATTGGGCGGCGGCGTGGGGGGGATACCCCCCTCTGTCCTGCCGGACATCTCCCCCATAAGGGGGGAGATCGGCAAGTCGCTTGGGCTTCCCGAAAAAGAACTGTTTGAAGATGCCGCAGCTTCGACGCATGAGATTGAGCGAGGCCTCTCATCCTCGATCTCCCCCCTTGTGGGGGAGATGTCCGGCAGGACAGAGGGGGGTGCCTCCATCTTCGACCCTCTCGATTGTGACATGGCCGCCGTCTGGACCGGCCCACGTCCTGATATCCTCGCAGATATTCTTGACGCCCCATGGCGGACCAACGGAGACACCGTCGAGCGCATCGAACTGCTCGCTGCAAAGTTCGTCTCCGGCGAGATAGAGTGCCCAGCCCTCTGGTCTCAAACCGGGTTGGTAGTCTCCGAGATTGAAACCCGCCTCAAACCTTCCATCCTCGCCTGCGGCCCGGCCGAAATCGTCGGCCTGCTCAAAGGCCTCGACGGCCGCTTCGTCGCACCCGGCCCCTCCGGCGCGCCGACGCGTGGACGGCCCGATGTGCTGCCGACGGGCCGCAATTTCTACTCGGTCGACAGCCGTGCGGTGCCGACGCCGGCCGCCTACGAACTCGGCAAAAAATCGGCGGAACTGCTTGTCCGCCGCTATGTGCAGGATCATGGCGAATGGCCTGTCTCCTTCGGGTTGACGGCCTGGGGCACGTCAAACATGCGCACTGGCGGCGACGATATCGCCCAGGCCCTGGCGCTGATCGGCGTCAAGCCGCTCTGGGACATGAGCTCGCGCCGCGTCACCGGCTATGAGATCATTCCGCCGGCGATGCTCAGGCGGCCGCGGGTCGACGTGACGCTCCGCATTTCCGGCTTCTTCCGCGACGCCTTTCCCGAGCAGATCGCGCTGTTCGACAAGGCGATCCGTGCCGTGGGCGCGCTTGAAGAGGACGAGGTCGACAATCCGATCGCGACGCGCATGCGTGGCGAAGCGGCAAGGCTTGCGGCTGCCGGTCTTGACGAAGTCGCGGCAAGGCGCCGGGCGGGTTACCGCGTTTTCGGCTCGAAGCCCGGCGCCTATGGCGCCGGGCTGCAGGCACTGATCGACGAAAAGGGCTGGGAGCGGCGCGCCGATCTCGCCGAGGCCTATCTCGTCTGGGGCAGCTATGCCTATGGTGCCGGCGAGGAGGGCAAGGCCGAACGCGGCTTGTTCGAGGAGCGGCTGCGCTCGGTGCAGGCTGTTATCCAGAACCAGGACAACCGCGAGCACGATCTGCTCGATAGCGACGACTACTATCAATTCGAGGGCGGCATGGCCGCCGCCGCCGAGCAGCTCGCCGGCGCGCGTCCTCCGATCTATCACAACGACCATTCCAGGCCGGAAAAGCCGGTGATCCGCTCGCTGGAAGAGGAAATCGGCCGCGTCGTGCGCGGGCGTGTCGTCAATCCGAAATGGATCGCGGGCGTCATGCGCCACGGCTACAAGGGCGCCGCCGAGATCGCCGCCACCGTCGATTATCTCTTCGCCTTTTCGGCGACGACGGGCGCGGTCGGCGAACACCATTTCGAGGCCGTCTACCAGGCCTTTGTCACCGATCCGGCCGTGCGTGACTTCATGATCGAGAAGAACCCGGCGGCATTCGACGAGATGAGGGAGCGGCTCAGCGAAGCAATCGACCGCAGCCTCTGGACGCCGCGCAGCAATTCGGCCCGGTTCGACCTGGCCGCCAGACAATAGAATGAGGTGAACCAATGAGCGACGAAGCACCAGAGAACGAGATCCCGGGAAACGAAACCGGAAAAGACGACGCGCGCCACGCCGAGAAGATGGCGAAGAAGAAAGCCGCGCGCGACAAGATCATGGCCACCAAGACGGATGGCAAGGGGCTGATCATCGTCCATACCGGCAAGGGCAAGGGCAAGTCCTCGTCTGCCTTTGGTATGATCTTCCGCCACATCGCCCATGGCAAGCCGTCAGCCGTCGTGCAGTTCATCAAGGGCGCGATGTGGACCGGCGAGCGCGACCTGATCGAGAAGCATTTCTCCGATCTCTGCCAGTTCCACACGATGGGCGAGGGTTTCACCTGGGAAACGCAGGACCGCGCCCGCGATGTCGCCGCAGCGGCCGCCGCTTGGGAAAAGGCCAAGGAACTGATCCGCGACGAGCGCAATTCCATGGTGCTGCTCGACGAGATCAATATCGCGTTGCGCTATGACTATCTCGACATCAACGAAGTCGTCGCCTTTCTGGAGAGCGAGAAGCCCCATATGACGCATGTCGTGCTGACGGGGCGCAACGCGAAGGAAGAATTGATCGAAATCGCCGATCTGGTAACCGAGATGGAGCTCGTCAAACACCCCTTCCGCTCCGGCATCAAGGGTCAACCGGGCGTGGAGTTCTGAGACGGTCAGTTGAGCGCGAGGCTGCGCAGGATGGCGGCCGTTTCGTCGTCTGCCGGGAAGAAGGATTCGACCGCGAGTTCCGACAAAGTGATGTCGACGGGGGTGCCGAAGACCGTCGTTGTCGAGATCAGCGAAAGCAAGCCGGCCTTGGTCGAAAGCTGAAGGGGAACAGCGATGCCGGCATAGTCGGCATGGACCTCGCCAGCAGTTTTAGGCGCTGGATAGGACAGCAACTCCTTCAAAAGCTTGTCCAGCATTGGATCACCCGAAGCCGAGAACTGTTGGCGCAGCCTGCCGATAAGGTGGGCGCGCCACTCGGAGAGGTTTTTGATATGGGGCGCCAATCCTTGTGGATGCAGGCTGAGGCGCAGTACGTTGACGGGCGGCGTGAGCAGGGACTGGTCGGCAACGGCTGAGAGCAGCGGAGCGATGGCCGCATTGGCTGCGATGAGTGTCCAATGGCGGTCGACGGCGATTGCTGGGAAGGGCTCGTGCCCTTTCAGCACCATGTCGATGGCGCGACGGGCCGGTTCCAGTGCAGGATCGTCGAGCGCGCGTTCGGCAAAAACAGGAGCGAAACCCGCCGCGAGCAGCAGCGGGTTCCGATCGCGAAGGGGCACGTCGAGCCGTTCGGCAAGATGCAGCAGCATGTCGCGGCTCGGTGTCGAGCGCCCGCTCTCGATGAAGCTCAGATGCCGCTGCGAGATCTCCGCCTCCAGCGCGAGGTCGAGCTGGCTCATGCGGCGGCGCTGGCGCCATTCGCGCAGATGGTCTCCAAGGGAGCGGGCGGTCGGCGTCATCAGGCGGCTTCCGGCAATTGGTCGATGAAACCGCGGACGGATTTCAGCTTGCCGCCTTCTAGCTCGGCGAAATCCGTGCCCTTGATCAGCGCTTCACCATTTTCCGGGCCGAGGCCCCAGGAGAAGCGCAGGTTGTCGCCGTAGCCGTCGGCCGCCCCGATCAGGGCGAAGCGGAAGCCGGGGAAGCGGCTTTGCACGGCCTCGACCAGCGAATTGATCTGCTCATGGCCTTCGCCGCGCATCAGTGGGTCGATATAGGTGGCGGCTTTGCTCCAGCTCTCGGCGATGAGAGCGCGGCGGCGGGCGGCGTCCGTCTCATTCCAGATGGCGAGATAGTGCTCTGCGTTGGTGTTTGCGTCGTTCATCAAGTCATCTCCTTTGATCGCCCGTCAATTCCAGGCAGCTCGATCATGCGGGAAGGCGATGCATCTTATCAATTACGCCAGAGGTAATGGAAGATGGTCGAGGGTTCGGTCAGACGCTGAGCCAGACACGCAGCGGATTTGCCGGGTCGGCGAGCAGCTTTACCGCAAGGGCGACGCAGACGATCACGAGCAGCGGCTTGATGAGCTTTGCGCCGATGCGCATGGCAAACCGCGAGCCCAGCTGCGCGCCGAGGAACTGGCAGGTACCCATCAACAGGCCGATCTTCCAGAGTATTGCCCCGAAGCTTGCGAAGACGATCAGCGCGCCGAAATTCGAGCCGAGATTGAGAAGCTTGGTGTGGGCCGTCGCCTTCAGCATGCCGAAGCCGGCGAGCGTGACGAAGGCCAGCATGAAGAAGGAGCCCGTGCCGGGGCCGAAGACGCCGTCATAGAAGCCAATGACAGGTACCAGCGTCAGGCCGAAGGTAAAGGGCGTCACGCGGCGGTGCGTGTCGAGGTCGTTGAGGTTCGGCTTGACGGCGAAGAAGATGGCGATCGCCACCAGGAGCACCGGCATGATGGCCTGCAGCGCTTGGCCTGGAACGATGGTGGCGAGTGCCGCGCCGAGCGCCCCGCCCATGATGGCCATCAGCGCCATCGGCAATTGTTCCGCAAGCTGCACATGGCCCTTGCGGGCGTAGGCGATCGTGGCCGAGGCGGCGCCGAAGAGGGACTGCACCTTGTTGGTGCCGAGGGTCTGGAGCGGCGGAATGCCCGCGATCAGCATGACGGGAACGGTGATGAGGCCGCCGCCGCCGGCAATAGAATCGACGAAACCGGCAAAGAAAGCCGCTGCGCAGAGCAGCAGAAGCAGATCGAAGGCGATATCGGGCAAGGTGGTATTCCGGGGAGGGATTTCGGACGGCCTTGTTGCATTTGCCGTCCCAAGCTGCAATGGCTGCAACGACATGGGCAGGGCGTATTTGACGGTTTCCATGAGCGATATCTCTTTCGATACGGCGAGGCTCCACGTGCTCGGCCTCGGCTGCGAGCGTGGGACGTCGCCTGCCGAGGTGCTGGCGCTTGCGATCGAGGCGCTCGATGTAGCCGGTATTGGCGCGGCGGAACTCGCAGCCATTGCCTCGATCGACAGCCGAAGACTGGAGCCGGCGATCCTTGCTGTTGCCGCGCATTTTTCCGTGCCTGCCGTCTTCTTCGGCGCGCCGCGGCTGGAGGAGGAGACGCCGCGGCTCGCGAATCCCTCTGCGATCGTCTTTGCCCGCGTCGGCTGCCATGGGGTCGCCGAGGCCGCTGCGCTTGCAGCTGCGGGACCGGATGCCGAGCTTGCTGTCGCCAAGATCAAATCTGCACATGCGACAGCGGCAGTTTCCCGCAGCGGGTTGCAGAAAGCCTAGTGGACGTTATGTTGGCGCCAATTCGCGGCGCCGTCCGGCAGCTTCACGGTTCACATCTAGAGGATATCTCATGCACAAGGTCATTTATGACACCGACCCTGGCGTCGACGACGCCATGGCGCTTCTCTTCCTGCATCGTCATCCCGAAATCGAGCTTCTCGGCATCACCACGGTTTTCGGTAATGCCTCGGTCGAGACGACGACGCGCAATGCGCTCTTCCTCAAGCGCGAATGGAATATTCCGGCACCCGTTTCCAAAGGCGCCAGCGTCACCATCGATTCCGCGCGCGCGGAGCGGCCGTGGCCGGCCATGGTGCATGGCGAGAACGGCCTCGGCGATATCGATGTGCCCGAGACGATCGACCTGCCGCTCGATCCGCGCCCGGCGCATCGCTTTATCATCGACACGGTGCGCGCCCATCCGGGCGAAGTACGCCTCGTCGCCGTTGGCCGAATGACCAATCTGGCGATGGCGCTGAAGGAAGACCCCGAGATTGCGACGCTGGCCAAGGACGTCGTCATCATGGGCGGCAATTTCTATGTGCCGGGAAATGTCTCGCCGGTCGCCGAGGCCAATATCCACGGTGATCCTGAGGCTGCCGACATCGTCATGACCGCACCCTGGAAGGTGGCCGTCATCGGCCTCGACGTCACCGCGATTACCACGATGAGCCGCAGCTATCTCGGCGAGATGGCGGCGAGGGGTGACAAGGCGGTCAAGCAGCTCGACGCACTCTCGCAGTCCTACATCGATTTCTACAAGCACGCGGTTGAAGACGGCATGATGGTGCATGACAGCTGCGCCTGTGTCTATGTCGTGGTGCCGGAGCTGTTCTCGTCAATATCGGGTGCGGTGCGTGTCGTCTGCGGCGGCATCGCCGATGGCCAGACGATCGTCAGGCCAGATGGGCGGCGTTTTCCGCCTGATGGCGCTTGGGATGGCTTGCCGAGCCAGGTGGTCTGCACCGGCATTGAGTCGGAGAGGGTCCTGGACCTCATCCGCAATACACTGCTTGCAGCCTGACTAGCTTGAAGGCCGGCAGCATCGCGGCCGGCCTTCGGGATATATTGCAATATATTCATTGCGTTATGAGGGTTCTCCGAGGATTTGAATCCGACACTTCACAAAGTGAGTCATGCTCATCTCAGCAACTTCAAGTGAGGTGATGGGCGCGGCGTTGACCTTGCCCTTTGCGGGGCCTAGATCAGCAACATGATCGATGCCGCATTCTCCCATCTTCCGGCGCTTGAGCCGGGCAGCGTCTGGCTCGTCGGGGCCGGCCCCGGTGATCCCGGCTTGCTGACGCTGCTCGCCGCCAAGGGACTTTCCGAGGCCGACGTCATCGTTCACGACGCGCTGGTCAACGAGGAATGCCTGGCGCTGGCAAGGCCGGAAACGCTGGTGGAATATGCCGGCAAACGCGGCGGCAAGCCTTCGGCGAAGCAGCGCGACATCTCGCTGCGGCTGGTGGAGCTTGCGCGCGCCGGCAAGCGAGTGCTGCGGCTGAAGGGCGGCGATCCCTTCGTCTTCGGTCGCGGCGGCGAAGAGGCGCTGACGCTGGTCGAGCACAACATCCCTTTCCGCATCGTGCCCGGCATCACCGCCGGCATCGGCGGGCTCGCCTATGCCGGCATCCCGGTGACGCATCGCGACATCAACCATGCCGTGACCTTCCTCACAGGCCATGATTCGTCAGGTATCGTGCCCGACAGGATCAACTGGGAGGCGATCGGACGGGGCTCGCCTGTCATCGTCATGTACATGGCGATGAAGCATATCGCCGAGATCAGCGCCCGTCTGATCGCCGCAGGCCGGCTGCCATCCGAGCCCGTCGCCTTCGTCTGCAATGCCGCCACCGGCCGGCAGCAGGTGCTGGAGACGACGCTCGGAGAGGCGACCGAGGCTGTTGCCGCTTCAGGGCTCGAACCGCCGGCCGTAGTCGTCGTCGGCGAGGTGGTGCGGCTCAGAGCTTCACTCGATTGGCTCGGTGCACTGGCTGGGCGGCGCTTGCTGCCCGATCCATTCCGCCGGTCCGGCAAGGTGCGGGCATGAGCGGCCTCCTGATCGCAGCACCTTCCTCCGGCGCCGGCAAGACGACGGTGACGCTCGGTCTGCTCCGGGCGCTTCGCCGGCGCGGCATCGCGGTCGCGCCCGGCAAGGCCGGCCCCGACTATATCGATCCTGCCTTCCATGCGGCAGCGAGTGGCACGCTCTGTCTGAATTTCGATCCCTGGGCGATGCGCCCGGAGCTGATCTCGGCCAATGCGGCCCTTCACCGCTCCGGCGACCGCATCCTCGTCATCGAGGCGATGATGGGGCTTTTCGATGGGGCGGCCGACGGAAAGGGAACGGCGGCCGATCTGGCGGCCCAGCTTGGGCTTTCCGTGGTGTTGGTCGTCGATGCCTCGCGCATGTCGCAGTCGGTGGCGGCGCTGGTTACTGGTTTTGCCGGTTTCCGTGCCGATGTGCGGGTTGCCGGTGTCATCCTCAACAAGGTCGGCAGCGAACGGCACGAGGCGATGCTGCGGCAGGCGCTCGAAGCTATCCGTATGCCTGTCATCGCCGTCATCGGCAGCGACAAGGCGCTTTCCCTGCCGGAGCGCCATCTCGGCCTCGTCCAGGCCGGCGAACATGCAACCCTCGACAATTTCATCGACCATGCGGCGGATGCCGTCTCCGAGGAATGCAATTTTGAATTCCTGCTGCGCATCGCCAGACAGGGGCTTAACCGGCCATCGGCCGCCAATATCGACCGGTTACCGCCGCTGGGTGCCCGCATCGCCGTGGCGCGCGATGTCGCCTTTGCCTTTTCCTACGAGCATATGCTGCTCGGCTGGCGCCGCCGGGGTGCTGCGATTTCCTTTTTCTCGCCGCTCGCCGACGAGGCGCCGGCTGGTGATGCCGATGCGATCTATCTGCCCGGTGGTTATCCCGAGCTGCATGCCGGGCGGCTGGCAGAGGCGCAGAATTTCCGCGCCGGCATGCTCGATGCGGCAGCGCGCGACATCCGGATCTATGGCGAATGCGGCGGCTACATGGTGCTTGGCGAGGGCCTGATCGATGCGAAGGGGCATCGCCACGAGATGCTCGGCCTGCTGCCCGTCGTCACCACCTATGCCGAGCGAAAGCGTCATCTCGGCTATCGCCGTGTTGTGCCCCTCGACGGCGCCTTCTTTGCGCGGATGATGACGGCCCATGAATTCCACTATTCCAGCGTCGTCTCCGAGGGCGAGGGCAAGCGGCTTTTTCAGGTGCAGGATGCGCTCGGAACCGATCTGGGTGCCGCCGGTCTCAGGCGCGACCAGGTGGCAGGCTCCTACATGCATCTGATCGATCTTGCCGGAGCCGCCGCATGAGCGCACCGATTGTCCACGGCGGCGGCATCACCGCGGCTGCCGCTACCTTCGGCGGCAGGCCGCACGACTGGCTCGATCTTTCCACAGGCATCAATCCGTGCCCCGTCGCGCTGCCTGACATTCCGGCGCGAGCCTGGCACCGCCTGCCGGACAGGCACCTCGTCGATGAGGCAAGGCGCGCGGCGCGCGACCACTACGGCAGCGGCGAGATTCTGCCGCTACCAGTGCCCGGCACACAATCGGTGATCCAGCTTCTGCCACGTCTGGTCGAGGGTAGGCTGGTTGGCGTTACGGACGACCGAGTCGATGTGACGGACAACAGGGTTGCCGTGACGGACAACAAGATTGCCGTGACGGACAACAAGATTGCCGTGGTATCGCCGACCTATGGCGAGTATGCGCGCGCCTTCGCCTCGGCCGGTTTTGCCATCGATGTGGTAGACGATATTGCCGCGATCGGAGCCGGACATCGGTTGGCCATCGTCGTCAATCCGAACAATCCTGATGGACGGGCATGGCCGGCCGAAACACTGATTGCCCTGCACGACAGGATGAAGGCAGCAGGCGGGCTTCTCGTCGTCGATGAGGCCTTCGGTGATACCGATCCGGCGCTCAGCCTTGCATCCCGTGCGCCGCAGCTTTCCAACCTCATCATCTTCCGCTCCTTCGGGAAGTTCTTCGGATTTGCCGGCCTCCGGCTCGGTTTCGCGATTGCGCGCGGCGATATTCTCGCGCGTTTCGAAGACTGGCTCGGACCTTGGGCGGTCTCAGGACCGGCCCTTTCGATTGCAGGTTCGCTGCTGCGATCGGATGTTTCTGCTATCTGCAGCCGCATCAATGAACGTTGCGCCGGTCTGCATGCGGTGCTGAAGGGCGCCGGGTTGCGGATGGCTGGAGGAACAGCGCTCTTCACCCTTGTCGCCGATGCGAGAGCCGGCGACATTTACACGCATCTCTGCCGCCATCATATTCTCGTCCGCAAGTTCGACTATGCGCCGGATTGGCTGCGTTTCGGGCTGACGCCCGTTCCGGCGGCCGACAGGCGGCTTGGCGAAGCCCTTCAGAGATTTGAGCGATGACGATCGACGAAAACCTTCTCGTACTGCTTCTGGCGCTGCTGCTCGACCGAATCGCCGGCGATCCGCAATGGCTGTGGTCGCGGGTGCCGCATCCCGTCGTCATCTTCGGCGCGGCGATCTCCTATGCCGACCGGCAACTCAACCCGACAAGCCTGACCGGCTCGCAACGCCGAATGAACGGTATCGCCGCCATCCTGGTGCTGCTTCTGGTGGCGATAGCCGCAGGCTTCGTGTTCAACCGGTTTTTCGCGCTGTTTGGCCTTGCCGGCATCTTGCTGGAGACCGGGCTGGTGGCGATCTTCCTGGCGCAGAAAAGCCTTGCCGATCACGTCGCGGCCGTCGCCGTCGCCTTACGCGACGAGGGGCTTGCCGGCGGGCGGACCGCCGTTTCCCGCATCGTCGGACGCGATCCCGAGACGCTGGATGAGCCAGCCGTCTGCCGCGCGGCGATCGAAAGCCTTGCCGAGAATTTCTCCGACGGCGTCGTCGCACCGGCGCTCTGGTATGCCGTCTTCGGCCTGCCGGGGCTCTTCGCCTACAAGATGCTGAACACGGCGGATTCGATGATCGGCCATAAGTCGGAAAAATACATCGACTTCGGCTGGGCGGCCGCCCGGCTCGACGATATCGCCAACTGGCCGGCCGCGCGCCTCTCCATACTGCTGATTGCCGCCGGCGCCTGGATCCGGCGGGGAACAAGCGCCGGGCGCGAGGCGATCCGGGTGGCGATGCGCGACGGGGCCTTGCACCGTTCGCCGAACTCCGGCAGGCCGGAGGCAGCAATGGCAGGCGCGCTGAATGTCCAGCTCGCCGGCCCGCGCATCTATGACGGCGTGATCGTGCGCGAGCCGATGATCAACGACACCGGCCGCGACGTGGCGACCTCAGGCGATATCGAGGACGGCGTATCGGTATTTTACGCCAGCTGCATGGTGCTCGCTGGTACTACGTTCGGGTTGTTTCTGTGTTTTCTGTAGGGTTGCGCCGTGCACGCGGGATAGGGTGTGCCGTGAGAGGGGGTGCGACACAGCACACCCACGCCGCCGGTAGACAGCCCCCACTCAAACGTTTATTCCGACCGCCTCATATCTCCATCAGATTGGAAGCAGAGCGATGACAGTTCAGGTTGAATTACCGTGCCCGAAGTGCAAGAGCACCAAGATGAAGTTCGAGCGTCCCGAGATCCGGGAGACCGACATCATCACCTGTGCGGCCTGCGGCCATAATCTCGGCACCATGGCCTCGATCCGCGAGAAGATGAACAAGGCCTACCAAGGGCTCAATCAGGCTGGGGCGAAGCGCAAGCTTCAGTAAGCCTGCGGCGACCCGCTTGCTGCCATGCGCCGTTAAAATTGTGATTACCATTCGGATTAAAGCAATCTAATAAGTATTGCCGTAGTCTCTCTTTCGTGAGGGCGCAATTAAGCTGCGCGAGTTCGAAGAGGGGTTATGATGAAGACGATTTTGGCGGCTGCGGCCGCAAGTTTATTGCTGCAGTTTTCTCCTGTTGCCGCTCAGGCAGCAACGCTGGTCGCCAATATCAGCATCGGCAAGCAGACGATGACTGTTTCCGAGAACGGCTTCGTCAAGTATCGCTGGAAGGTTTCGACCGCGCGCAACGGCTATGTCACGCCGACCGGTTCGTGGCGCGCCAAGTGGCTGTCGCGCGATCACCGCTCCAGGAAATACGACAATGCGCCGATGCCCTACGCCGTGTTCTTCAACGGCGGTTATGCCGTTCACGCCACCTTCGACCTGAAGCGCCTGGGCCGGCCGGCCTCGCATGGCTGTGTTCGCCTGCATCCCGATAATGCTGCCCAGTTCTTCTCGCTGACGCGGCAGGCCGGCCTTGCCAATACCCGCGTGGTCATTACGCGCTGATCTCGGATCAGCAAATCGACAGCTGATCCCTTTTATGCGCTGATCATCCGCTCCAGCTCATCCATGTCTGGAACGATGATATGTCGGAAGTTCTCGATGCGAATGACGCCGCTCTTGCGCAGCCTGGTCATCTGACGGCTGACGGTTTCGATCGTCAGCCCGAGGAAATCGGCGATCTCGGCGCGGGATAGCGGCAGGTCGAAGGCGGTGCTTGTGGCCGTTTGTGGTTCGGCGTGGGTGGCGATGAGGTGGAGCAGGCTTGCGACCTTCTCCTCGGCGGTGCGCCGGCCGAGCGTCAGCATCCATTCGCGCGCGGCATCCAGCTCCTTCAGCGCCTGATCGTGCAGGCTGCGCTGCAGTTCCGGCGTCTCCGATATCATGCGGTCGAGCAGGTTGCGCGGGAAGACGCAGATTTCGGAATCGGTCGCAGCCTCGGCCGACAGCGTGCTTTCGCGCACGAAAGGCCTGCCGACGAAATCGGGGGCGAATTGCAGGCCGACGATCTGCTGGCGCCCGTCCGGCATCACCTTGCAGAGTTTCACCACCCCGCGCATGATGTTCGAATAGAAAGAGCTTTCCGAGCCTTGAGCGATGATCTCGCTGCCGGCATCGACCTTGCGGCGCAGCGAGTGGCGGCCGAGCTCCCGGAGCTGGCTGCTCGACAGCGCGCCGCAGACGACGCCGTGCCGCGCCTGGCAGGAACGGCAGGCGATGAGAGTGCCGGCGTCGAAAACCTCACTGCGTGCGACGTCCATGTCCTGATCCCTTCGAAATCCGCGCCTGCTGGGCATGCCCTAGACGATTACGCCGCGATTGCGGGTTCGGCTATCCCGATTTCTTCCGGCGCAGCTTGATGATTATCAATTTCGCCGGGACCGCGATTTGATCCAGATCAAAGTTTCGGTGCCATGGCTGTTGTTGGAAGCGCCTGCGTCGACACGAGGCCGTCCGCGGCTATGATTCGGACGGCTTCTTCGCCCCGCCGGCGGGGCGGGCTTTCTGAAGCGGCATCGCCTCGCGCCCTGGGTGACGGCAAAGGCCGGCATTCCATTGCTGTTTAGGCAACACCCAGCCGCCAAATTGCCGCTACGCCGGGACGAAAGCATTGGCTTTTGAAATGGATTTGCCTATGAGGGGGTTTAAATCGTCATTTCATGAGGTACAGCGCGTGACCGCTACATTCGATAAAGTTGCCGACATTATTGCAGAAACCAGCGAGATCGACCGCGCGACGATCACGCCGGAGAGCCATACGATCGACGACCTTGGTATCGACAGCCTCGATTTCCTCGACATCGTCTTTGCGATCGACAAGGAATTCGGCATCAAGATCCCGCTCGAAAAGTGGACGCAGGAAGTCAACGAAGGCAAGGTTTCCACCGAAGAATACTTCGTGCTGAAGAACCTCTGCGCCAAGATCGACGAGCTCAAAGCAGCCAAGGCCTGAGCGATATAACAGTCTTTTTTGAACGCCCTGCCGCCCTGAATATGGCGGCCGGGCGGTTTCGTTCCTAACTAGTGCATGCCGCCCAAAAGTGCGCAGCGGTTTTGGGACAACGGCATGCATAAAACAAAGACCTAAAGTGCGAACCAGACGCGCTTTAGGCGTCACTGGCGGGCGGATCTGGCCTGTCGGGCCGGAGGATCCGAATGCTGCTGGAATATTTCCAGATGATTGACCGCGTCGAAGCGGTGGACCTGAAGAAGGGCACGCTCAAGGCGCGATCCGTCGTGCCGGCGAAGAGCCCCGTCTTCGAGGGTCATTTTCCCGGCATGCCGCTCGTTCCCGGCGTGCTCCTGATCGAGACCATGGCCCAGGCCTCCGGCATGCTGGTGCTTGCCGTCACCAATTTTGCCGCCATGCCCTTCCTGATGACAGTCGACGGCGCCAAGATGCGCACCTTCGTCGAACCGGAAGCCGTGCTCGACATCGAGGCGGTGCTGGAGCATGACGGTTCGGGTTTCGCGGTCACCAAGGCTAAAATCACCAGCGGCGGCAAGAAGGTCTGCGATGCGCAGCTGAAATTGCGCACCATGCCGTTTTCCGAGGTGCCGCTCGGCGATATCGTGAAGAAACGTGCCGGCGAGATCGGGCTTCTCGAAGCGATCGCGGCGCAGGGAGTGATTGGATGAGCAAGGCTGCAAACGACGTCGTCATCTCGGGCATAGGCATCGTCACCTGTCAGGGCGTCGGCAAGGATGCGCATATCGCGCTGCTTTCGGCCACGAGCACTCCGAAGGCGATCGTCGAGACCGAGAAGTTCAAGCCCTATCCGGTGCATCCGCTGCCTGAGATCGACTGGTCGCAGCAGATCGCCAAGCGCGGCGATCAACGCCAGATGGAGAACTGGCAGCGCATCGGCGTCTTCGCCGCCGGCCTTGCGCTCGACGATGCCGGCTTCAAGGACGATAGCGAGGCCTGCGGCACGATGGACATGATCGTGGCGGCCGGCGGCGGCGAGCGCGACATCAATGTCGACACACTGATCGTCGACGAGGCGCTCAAGCGCAATGACCGCGAGTTGCTGCTCAACGAGAAGCTGACGACCGAGCTGAGGCCGACACTGTTCCTCGCCCAGCTTTCCAACCTGCTCGCCGGCAATATCTCGATCGTGCACAAGGTCACCGGCTCGTCGCGCACCTTCATGGGCGAGGAAGCGGCCGGCATATCCGCCGTCGAGACCGCCTTCTACCGCATCAAATCAGGCGAATCCTCGCATGCGCTTGTTGGAGGCGCCTTCGCGGCCGAGCGGCCCGACATGATCCTGCTCACCGAAGCGATCGGCGCCCATGCGCGCGGCGATTGGGTGCCGCTCTGGTCGCGTAGACCCAGCGACGGCGGCGGCATGATCACCGGTTCGGCAGGCGCCTTCCTGGTGCTGGAATCCCGCAAGCATGCCGAGGCCCGCGGTGCCCATATCTATGCCGTCATCGACGCGGTCGAGGGCGATCGCGGCAACCGCAATTCCGGCAATCTCGAAGTCCGGCTGGAGCGGCTTTTGGCGCCGGCTGCCGGGCTTGCCACTGAAAGCACGGCGATCTTTTCCGGATCGACCGGCATGCACGATCTTGCCGCCCGCGAGCGGGCGGTGCTCGAGCATCAATTGCCGGACGTTGCGATCCGCGGCTTCGGCGGCGTCACCGGCCATACGATCGAGACACAGTTCACGCTGGGTCTGGCGCTTGCAGCCCTTGCCGTCGACGGCAAGGCCAAGGTTCCGCCCTTCGATGCCGCCCATGAGGCGCCGATGCGGGCAGGCGCAACCGCCGCCGTCGTGACCATGGTCGGACACCAGCGCGGCGAGGGCGTTGCCGTTCTTTCCGCAGATGCGTGAGGAGTGAGAAATATGACAGCTTCCGCTTATAGAGATCACCTCGGCCGTCCGATCGTGGCTGTTACCGGCATGGGCATCATCACCTCGCTCGGCCAGGGCCTCAGCGACAACTGGGCAGCGCTTTCGTCAGGCACGTCGGGCATCCACGAGATCAACCGCTTCCCGACCGAGGGCTTGTCGACGCGGATCGCCGGCACCGTTGATTTCATCGGCATTCCGGTGCCGAACGCCGTCGAGCGCTCCTATGCCTTCGCCCGCGAAACGACGATCGAGGCGCTTGCCGATGCCGGCCTTTCCGGCGATTTCAACGGCCCTCTGTTTCTTGCCGCCCCGCCGATCGAGCCGGAATGGAGCGCGCGTTTCGAACTTGCCGACCGTTCGCCGGCTTCCGACCATCCAGGGGATGCCTATGAGCGCTTCCTGACGGCGTTGCGCCAGCGTCCGGACCCGGCCTTCCATGAGGCGGCCCTGTTTGGCGCTATTTCCGAGCGCCTTGCCGACCGGTTCGGCACCCGCGGCCTTCCCGTCACGCTTTCGACCGCCTGCGCCTCCGGCGTCACGGCGATCCAGCTCGGCATCGAGGCGATCCGCCAGGGCCGCACGGATCGCGCGCTGACGGTCGCGACCGACGGATCGCTGAGTGCCGAAGCGCTGATCCGCTTCTCGTTGCTGTCAGCCCTTTCGACGCAGAACGATCCGCCGACCAAGGCTTCCAAGCCGTTCAGCAAGGATCGCGACGGCTTCGTCATCGCCGAAGGTGCAGCGACCCTGGTGCTGGAATCGCTGGAATCGGCGGTCGCGCGCGGCGCCAAGGTGCTCGGCATCATGAAGGGCGCCGGCGACAAGGCGGACAGCTTCCACCGCACCCGGTCGTCGCCCGACGGCGGCCCGGCAATCGCGACGATCCGCGCGGCCCTTGCCGATGCCGGCATCGACGAGAGCGGCATCGGCTACATCAATGCGCACGGCACCTCGACGCCGGAGAACGACAAGATGGAGTATGGCGCGATGTCGGCCGTGTTCGGCGATCGGCTTGTCGGCATTCCGGTTTCATCGAACAAGTCGATGATCGGCCATACGCTGACGGCGGCGGGCGCCGTCGAGGCGGTGTTCTCGCTGCAAACGATGCTGACCGGGACGCTGCCGCCGACGATCAACTATAACAACCCCGATCCGTCGATCGTTCTCGATGTCGTGCCGAACAAGAAGCGGGAAGCCCAGGTTTCGGCCGTGCTTTCCAACTCCTTCGGCTTCGGCGGGCAGAATGCCAGCCTTGTCATGGCGCTCGAACCGGCTTAAGCGGTTCCCGACAAATTCAGGATGATAAGAACGCCTTCGGGGCGAGGGATTTTGCCATGCGCGCTTTGCAACTGATCGACGACCGCAAGCTTGAGATCACCGATCTGCCGGAACCGGACGCTCCTGGTGCCGGCGAGGTGACGCTGCGCGTCAAGGCGGTGGCGCTCAACCATATCGACGTCTGGGGCTGGCGCGGCATGGCATTCGCCAAGCGCAAGATGCCGCTGGTTATCGGTGCCGAAGCTTCTGGCGTCGTCGAGGCGATCGGGCCGGGCGTCGCCAACGTGCTGCCGGGCCAGCTCGTCGCAATCTACGGCGCGCGCACCTGTGGCCTCTGCCGTCCCTGCCGCGAAGGCCGCGACAATCTCTGCGAACATGTTTCCGGCGTGCATGGCTTCCATCTCGACGGCTTCGCACAGGAGAAGGTCAACCTGCCGGCGCGCCTGCTGGTGCCTGCCCCTCCCGGCGTCGACGCGATCGGCGCGGCGCTTGCTCCTGTCACCTTCGGCACGGTCGAGCACATGCTGTTCGACAATGCCAAGCTTGAGCCGGGCGAGACGATCCTCGTCCATGCCGGCGGCTCCGGCATCGGCACGGCGGCGATCCAGCTCGCCAAGAAGATCGGCTGCACCGTCATCACAACGGTCGGTTCGGACGACAAGATCGAAAGGGCCAAGGCGCTCGGCGCCGATCACGTCATCAACTATCGCACCGACCGTTTCGAAGGCGTGGTGCGCAAGCTCACCAAGAAGAAGGGCGTCGACGTCGTCTTCGAACATGTCGGCAAGGACACCTGGGCAGGCTCGATGCTCTGCATGAAGCGCGGCGGGCGCCTCGTCACCTGCGGCTCGACCTCGGGTGTTTCCACTGAGATGAACCTGATGATGCTGTTCCAGCAACAACTCAAGCTCTTCGGTTCCTTCGGCTGCCGCATGGAGAACATGGCGGATGCGATGCAGAAGATGGGCCGCGGGCTCGTCCATCCCGTCATCGATACCGAGGTCAGCTTCAGTGATATCGACCGGGCGCTGGAGCGGATGGAATCGCGCCAGATCTTCGGCAAGATCATCCTGAAGATGGATTGACCGCGTGAAGCTGTTCATCACCCGGTTCGTTCTGGCGCTCAGGAATTTCCAGCAATGGCTGGTGGCTCAGCTGATGTTCGGCTTCATGAATTTCCTGAAGCTGTTTCCGGCCGACGGCGCGATCCGCTTCGCCGACAGGATGATGCGACGCCTCGGCCGGCTGACCAGCCGCCACAGATTGATGCTGACCAATCTGCGCAACGCCTTTCCCGAGAAGAGCGAGGCCGAGATCGAGGAGATCGCGCTCGCCAGCTGGGGCAATATGGGCCGGCTTGCTGCGGAATACGTCTTCCTCGACCAGTTGTTCGACTATGATCCTGAAAAGTCGGAGCCGGGCAGGGTGGAGGTGTCGGGCGTCCCGATCTTCCTCGACCTGCGTGACAATCCGCGCCCCTTCATCGTCTTTACCGGCCATACCGCCAATTTCGAGCTGCTGCCGGTAGCGGGTGCTGCCTTCGGGCTCAACGTCACCGTGCTCTTTCGGCCGCCGAACAATCCTTATGTCGCCAAGAAGGTGTTCGACTTCCGCAGCGCCCGCATGGGCAAGCTGGTGCCCTCGCATGCCGGCTCCTCCTTCGCGCTCGCCCGTCAGCTGGAAGCAGGCCAGGGGGTGGGCGTGCTGGTCGACCAGAAATTCCGCAAGGGGCTGAAGGGCACCTTCTTCGGGCGCGACGTCAAGACCAATCCGCTGCTGCCGAAGCTGGTGCGCCAGTTCGACTGCGAAGTCTATCCGGCGCGCTGCATCCGGCTGCCCGGAAATCGCTACCGGCTGGAAATCGAGCCGCGGCTGGACATGCCGCGCGACGCCAAGGGCAATCTCGACCTGCCGGCCGCCGCCCAGCTGCTCAACGACAAGGTGGAAAGCTGGGTGCGCGAATATCCGGAACAGTGGCTCTGGTATCACGACCGCTGGCAGATCAAGCAGACGCTCGCGCCTTAGAACAGTATTGATTTCAGCCGCCATGATGCCGAAAACCGCTCACACTTTTCGGCATCATGCTCCAAAAACGTCCACCCTCATTTATCAGCGGTGAAAAGCGGCAGGTGCTCTCGGATTGAAACTGAGGGCACTTCATGTTACCCGTCACCACCAGGACGCGAATAATGTCTACCGGAAGGCGCATTTTTGGGAAATGCAGCCATGTGAGGTTTCGGACTTGTCTCTTGGGACAATGGGAGTGGGAGGCGTCTTGCTGGAGCTTTTTCGAGCTTTTTCTTTGCGTTGCGTGCAAATCGAGGAAGCCATACGACTGGGCGACGACCAGCGCGTCACGGCGCTCGACCGTCATGTCGAGCCGCTGGTCGAGGCAATCCTCGCCTGCCGGGCAGCCAATCTGCTCGAAGTCTACATGCAATTGCAGTTCGTGAGCCACCTGATCAGCCAGGATGCCGACGACAGCGCCAGCGTCACGGAGCACACGTCGGTGCTCTCCTATTTGCTCGACCGCTATTTCGGGGCGCATGGGCCGGACTGGCGCGTGCCTTCGCCGCAGGATGTGCGCATCGAGCCGCCGCCGGCCTATGTGCCTGATACAGACAATGGCCAGTTCCTCAACGCGGTGATCCTCGAAAGCCTGCCGGATCGCGTGGCGGTGCTGACCAGGGACTATCGCTACCTCTATTCCAATCCGGCCAACAGCGCCCATCTCAATAGGAAGCCGATGGAGCTCATCGGCCGCCACCTTTCCGAATTTATCGGCGAGGAGCGGTTTGCCGAATGCGCCAAGCATAAGCTCGACGCCTGTTTTGCCGGCGAACAGATCGACTATTCCTATGCGCGCTCGGCCGGCAGCGGCGAATCGCGGCAGGTGCGCTGTCGCATGTCGCCGCTGCGCGATGCCGGCGGTACGGTGATCGGCGCCCTGCTCGTCATGGAAGATCTCGACCGGCTGTCGCAGGCCGCCTGATCCCGGTCGGCAGCCTTAAGCAGCCTGATCCCGGTCGGCAGCCTTAAGCAGCCTGATCCCGGTCGGCAGCCTTAAGCAGCCTGATCCCGGTCGGCAGCCTTAAGCAGCCTGATCCCGGTCGGCAGCCTTAGGCAGCCTGACCAACTCGGCTGCCTCGGGTAGTCTGGCTAAGCAGCCGCCCAGACGGCGAGCTCGTAACCATCGCGGTCGAGGAAGTGGAAGCGACGGCCGCCGGGAAAATCGGTGATCGGCCGGCAGATCGTGCCGCCGGCTCTTTCGACTGAGGTCAGCACTTCTTCCAGATCACTGGCATAGACGACGACCAGCGGGCCGCCCGGCCGCACGGGGCCGAAATCGGTAAAGCCGCCCTTTAGCCGGCCGTCGTCGAATTCGCAGTAGTTCGGGCCGTAATCGGTGAAGCGCCAGCCGAAGGCCGAGCCGTAAAAGGCTTTGGCGGCGGCGATGTCGGCGACGTTGAATTCGACATAGTCGATGCGGCGGTCGTGGTTTTCTGTCTTCTCGGCCATCTATCTCTCCATCAGGGCTTTCAGCATGGCGAGATCCTTCTCGACATGGGCAGCATCGGCGGAAAACTGCGCATCGGTCATGCCGGGCAGACGCAGCAGCGTGAACATGACCTCGCAGCCATCGCCGTTCGGCACGATGCGCAGGGCATTATAGACCCTGAGTCCGGATTCGATCGTCACCGTATGGTCGATCACGCCAAATTCATTGGCAGGCACGAAGCTCACCCTGATTTTTCCGAGAGCGCCATCGGCGATCCAGTCGGCACCATCCGGATCGAGCCCGGTCGCAAGGCCGGAGGCCCAGAGCGGCATGTTCTCCGGCTTGCCGGCGAATTCATAGACGTCGCGCCAATCGCGCTCGATCGACCGGTGGATGATTTTCGCGGGCATTGTCGTCATGGCTTGCAGGTCCCTGTCATTTGGTTTCGTCAGAGTAACAAACCGGCCGGCAGCGTCTTGAACAAAACGGTCAGCCGGCTCTCTTCCGCATGCTGAGCTGGTCGAGAATGACGGCGGGCGTCAGCGTAGATAGCTCACCGACCTCCCGCGTCATGTGGGGCTGGTCGGCAAAGCCCGCTTCGAGCGCAAGCCGGGCAAGCGGCATCGTGCCCGACTTGCGGCAGAGGTCGAGGAAACGCTGGAACCGACGGATCCGTTCCAGCGTCTTTGCGCCGTAGCCGAAATGATGGTGGCAGCGACGGCGCAACTGCCTTTCGCTGATGCCGAGCCGGTCGAGAAGGCCGGACGGGCGACCGTCGTCAGCGGAGGCGAAGATCATGGCGGCGTCGCGGGCGGGCTCCTCCGCATCGCGCGCGGTCTCTTCAAGCAGGCGGCCAAACAGCGCCGTCGCGGCCGAGGGGTCGGGACAATCCGCAAGCCGCGCTTCGAATTCGGCGGTGTCTTTCCGGCCGATGTCGGCAAGGGGCACCGAACAGCCGACCAGTGCCGAGAGCGGCGTCTTCAGCCAGGGTGCTGCAGCGCCGGGCGCAAAACGTGCGCCGATGACAGTCGTGCCCGGCTGGATGACGGGAAAGGCCGCCGTCCTGTCGGGACCGGCGACGACCAGCCGGCCGTCGATCCAGAGGAGATCGCAATAGCCATCCGGCACGATCGCCACCATTGCCGGCGGTCCGTTGTGGAGCGCATGAGACCAGAGCCGGCTGAAATGGCGTCGCAGCGCCGGCGGCGGCGCGTATTCGCGGTAGTGGCCGGCGCGGGCCGCCAGGAGGGCCATGTCTTTTCGCTTTTCCGATGCCAATGCGATATCTCCCGAGGCACTGATGATAACATGAGATAGGGCAATACGGGCAGGACGCGCGAAAAACTTGCGGCTTCGGATGAAGAGGCAGCCGGTGGGTTGTCGGACAAGCGGGGATATTGCAAGCCTCATTTCATTGGCTTTTGCGAACCGATTAGACCCTTGCGAGACTTGCCGTTTGACCGAGACAGTGCCACAACACCGGTCCAATTGACACATCGGAGGTTTGTCGTGGAAAAGGCAGAAATCGGACTGATCGGCCTTGCGGTCATGGGCTCCAACCTGGCGCTCAACATCGCGGAGAAAGGCAATAAAATCGCGGTGTTCAACCGCACGCCGGAGAAAACCGACGAATTCTACGAAAGCGCCGGCGATCTGAAGAAGCAGATCATTCCCTGCAAGACCATCGAGGAATTCATCGATGCGATCCGGCCGCCGCGCCCGATCATCATCATGATCAAGGCGGGCGAGCCCGTCGACCAGCAGATGGAGCTGCTGCGCCCGCATCTCTCCAAGGGCGACATCATGATCGATGCCGGCAACGCCAATTTCCGCGACACTGTCGCCCGCTTCGACCGGCTGAAGAATACCGATCTGACCTTCATCGGCATGGGTGTTTCCGGCGGCGAAGAAGGTGCGCGCCACGGCCCGTCGATCATGGTCGGCGGCACCGAAGAGTCCTGGAAGCGCGTCGAGAAGGTGCTGACCTCGATTGCCGCGCGCTACAATGACGAGCCCTGCGTCGCCTGGCTCGGCAATGACGGCGCCGGCCATTTCGTCAAGACCATCCACAACGGCATCGAATATGCTGACATGCAGATGATCGCCGAAATCTACGGCATCCTGCGCGACGGCCTCGGCAAGAGCGCCTCCGAAATCTCCAGCATCTTCGGCGAATGGAACAAGGGCCGGCTGAACTCCTACCTGATCGAAATCTCCGAGAAGGTGCTTGCCGCCACAGATCCGGTTTCCGGCGGCCCAATGGTCGACATGATCCTCGACAAGGCCGGCCAGAAGGGCACTGGCAAGTGGTCGGCGATCGAAGCGCAGAACATGGGCATTCCGGCAACGGCGATCGAAGCCGCGGTCGCCGCCCGCAGCCTCTCTTCGATGAAGTCGCAGCGCGAAGCCGCTGAAAAGATCTTCGGCACGCAAGCGGTGTCCTTCCCGATCGCTTACGGCCCCGAGCTCAACAAGGATCTCGAACTGGCGCTGTTTGCCGCGAAGATTGGCGCCTATGCGCAGGGCTTCGCGGTGATGGCGGAAGCATCGCGCGAGTTCAACTGGTCGCTGCCGATGCCGACGATTGCCAGGATCTGGCGCGCCGGCTGCATCATCCGCTCGCAGTTCCTCGACGAGATCACCTCGGCCTTCACCAAGGCGCCGGACGCTGCCAACCTCATCGTCACGCCAGCCTTCTCCGACATGGTCAAGGAATCGATCCCGGCGCTGCGCCGTGTCGTTGGTGCCGCGATTGCCGCCGGCCTGCCGGTGCCGGCGCTGACCTCTGCGCTGACCTATTTCGACGCCTATCGCCAGGGCAGGGGAACGGCAAACCTTATCCAGGCACAGCGCGATTTCTTCGGCGCCCACGGCTTCGACCGCCTGGACGGCAAGGACTTTCACCACGGCCCCTGGGGCAGCGGTGCTTCGACCTTCTGAGGTCTACCGATTTTTCAAGGAGAGGCCCGGCCACTGCGCCGGGCCTTTTGCTGAGATGCCGCGGCCGAGAACCCGGAGATCTAAGTGACGAGCATTCGGATAGCCGCCGCGCAGACGCCGGAATTTCGGGAGAATGTCGGGGCGGCCTTGGACCATGCGGTTAGGGTCGCTGCGCTCGCCGAGGCTGAGGGGGTTGCCCTGCTGGTCTTTCCAGAAGGTTTTCTGCAGGGTTATCTGACCGATGAACGATCGGCGCGGCGTGTTGCCCTCGATCTCGCATCAGCCGAGTTCGCGGCGGTCCTGGATCGGTTGCCGAGGTCGGGACCGATGCTGGTCATGGGGCTGATCGAGATCGATGACGGGCGATTGTTCAACACCGCCGTCGTCGTCCAGCGCGGCTTTCTCCTCGGCCGCTACCGGAAGGCCCACCTGTTGCGAGGCGAACGGGCTTTCGAGGCTGGAAAAGACAGTCCGCTGTTTGCGATCGGTACCCTGCGCTTCGGGATCAACATCTGCTACGACACCAATTTTCCGGAGGCAGCCGCAAAGGTCGCCGCGTCTGGCGCGTCGCTGATCTTATGCCTCTCCAACAACATGATGCCACGGGAGAAGGCGGAAATATTCAAGCCAATGCATAACGCCGTTCGCGGCGAAAGATGCCGTGAGACAGGCCTGTGGCTGATATCGTCCGACGTAACGGGTGAGCGCGACGGCCGCATCGCCTGGGGACCGACGGCCGTGCTGAATCGGCAAGGGCAGCTCGTGGCGCAGCTCCCGCTGGAGGAGCCCGGCTTGCTGGTCTTCGACTTTCCCTGTGATGGACAAGATGCAGGGGCTCGACTCAAATGACGAGCATTGCGGAATTCGGGATTGTGCGAAAGTTGGATGGGGACTGTATCCCCACCCACTTCTCATGGCTGGGCTAGATCGGTTGGCCAACGTCAATACGGTTGCCGTCGGGGTCTTCAAACACGAAGGCCCGCAATCCGTAGTCCTTGTCCTGAAGGCTCTTGATGATTCTCAGCCCATATTGCTGGCAAACCGCGTGCAGGGCATCGACATTGTCGACCATCAGGTGGGCAACATTGAAGTCCGCAGCCTTGTGGTTCGGCTGCAAGGTGAGATGCACCTCGCCCTGATCGCGCTTCAGGATCATGAAGCCGACAGGATTGCCGTTCTCGAATATTTTCTTGAAGCCGAGGACATTGGCGTAAAAATCATAGGCCTTGGTCATGTCCTTGACCGGCAGCATGGCGGCAATTCGTCCGAAACGAACACCGTGATCGGCGATATCATTCATCGCAGAACCTCTGATTGCGGAGACGCAAATACCCTTCGGACGGTGCCGACAGAGATGGTACGCTCCGATGTTTCGATCAGCAGGACGGTGCCCACGAGCCTAGGTCTATAGCCTCGAAATCTTCTGCGGAAGAGGGTAGCGGAATCCCCGCGAGATTTTTCTGGGATCTACGACACTTCGTTTCAGTGGGATAAGACACTGTTTGTACGGGCAGCACTGACGACAACGCGCTTGAGGAATTGACAGAGATGCTTATCCGATACGAAACGCCTGATGATATCGATGCGATCCATGATCTGACCTCGACCGCATTCAAGCCGATGCCCTACAGCGACGGTACGGAAGCGGAGATTGTCCGCAGACTTCGCGCGGCGGGCGATCTCAAGATATCGCTGGTGGCCGAGCAGGGCGGCGAGATTCTCGGGCATGTGGCGTTTTCGGCGGTGACGATCGACGGTGCGCATGACGGCTGGTTCGGGCTGGGGCCGATATCGGTCAAGCCGGAGAGACAGCGGCAGGGTATCGGCAAGGCGATGATTGCACGGGGTCTCGAATTGTTGAACGAGATGGGCGCCAGTGGATGCGCCCTGATCGGAAATCCCGAGATATACAGCCGTGTCGGTTTCAGCAGCGATGGACAACTGACGTATCTCGACCTCGATACGCGGCTGGTGCAGCGGATTGTCTTTCGCGGACCTCCGCCAAGCGGGACGTTGCAATTCGCTCCGGCATTTGAAAGCTAGAATATTCCGTTCAACGGCCAAAACTCCAAACCCAAGCTGACAGAGAAGGTGACCACATGTCCGAAGCGGGCGCGATGACCATTCGAACCGAGCGTCTCAAGCTCCGCATGCCTGGTATCGGCGATTTCGCCGCCTATGCTGAGATCATGGCGTCGCCGCGATCCGTCGGAATGGGCGGCCCGTTCGATCTGCGCGCGGCTTGGGGGATGTTCTGTCACGACGTCGCTCTTTGGCAGCTTTTCGGGCACGGAGCGCTGATGATCGAGCTTGGCGAAACCGGCGAATGCATCGGTCAGGTGGGGATCAATCACGGACCGCTCTTTCCCGAAAAGGAATTGGGCTGGTTCGTCTACGAGGGATACGAGGGTAGAGGCTATGCGACCGAAGCGGCGCTCGCGCTGCGCAACTGGGCCTTCGCGACGCTCAAGCTGCCGTCGCTGGTCAGCTATATCGCTCCCGGCAATGCTGCATCCGTTGCCGTTGCCAAACGGCTGGGCGCGCGTCTCGATCCCGCAGCACCCCGAACGGATCCTGCCGATCTCGTTTACCGTCACCTCGCGTCCTGAAACGCGGAACATGGTCCTGGGCGCACCGCGATTGGTTGCAGACGTCTCAGTTCTTACATGTTGATCAGTTAGGGAATTGGGCTCTGCAAGAGATGGGGATATCGGATGACGGGCGAGAAGCGGGAACACTGGGACGAGGTCTACCGCACGAAACCTTCCGACAGCGTCAGCTGGTATCAGCCGAGGCCTGGGCCTTCCTTGCGGGCGCTTGACGAGCTGCAACTGCCGGCCACGGCCTCGCTGATCGATGTGGGTGGCGGCGCATCGAGCCTTGTCGACCGTCTTGTCGAGCGCGGGTGGTCCGACCTCACCGTCCTCGACATCGCCGCGCCGGCACTCGAGGTCGCCAAGGCGCGGCTGCGGGATGAAGCCGCCCGCATCGCCTGGGTGGTTGCCGACGTCACTTCATGGCAACCCGACCGCCACTACGATGTGTGGCACGACCGCGCCGTTTTTCACTTCCTCACCGAGCCCGAGCAGCGGCTGGCCTATCGCCGCGCGCTCGAAACCGGCACGGCGCCGGGCAGCGCCGTGATCATCGCGACCTTCGCGCCGGACGGGCCGGAACGGTGCAGCGGCTTGCCGGTCCAGCGTTACGACGCGGTGGCGCTTGCGACTGAATTCTCGTCCACCTTCGCGCTTCAGCGTGACTGGCGGGAGGAACACACGACACCCGGCGGTGGCCGGCAGTCGTTCCAGTGGTGCGTTTTTCGCAGGCACTGACGTCTCGTCTACTGCTGCTTCGTTTCCCGAGAGAGGCAGTCGAGGATGAAATCCGCCCGGTCGGCGACCGCGATTTTCGGCAGCATGACGACGTCGTAGCCGAGCGTCGGATAGACGGCGGCAAGTCGATCATATTCGGCGACCGCCTCGTCGAAGCCGTGGCGCCGCTCGGGGTCGGTCGTATAGATTTCGGGCCATGGCGGTGTGAGAAAAATCCTCAGGTGATAGCGGTGGGTGGCGCTCAATTTTTCCAGGACCGGTTCTCCGGTGAGGTGCTGCAGCGCTGTCGCCGCATCGATCAGCCCACGATCGAAAAACGTCCAGCCCAGCTGCTCACGCGCCGCCGCGTGGTCGGCGATCGCCATCTCGATTGCGCGGCGGGCAAATGCCGCCATGTCGACCCAGGGCAGGGCTGCGCCGTCGCCCTCGAGTTCCTGTTTGACGATCCGTCGGCCGGGCTCTTCGACGACGGCATGACCGCGGACGGCAAGTTCCGCAAGCAGCGTCGATTTTCCGCCGCCGGAACATCCCGAAATCAAGACCGACCTGTTCATGATCAAGCTCCCGTCTCAGGCGGTCCGTCGGGCGCGCGCCAGGCCGTGGTCCACCAGTCGGTCGATGATTTCGGCGTAGGTGACGCCGCTTGCCGCCATCGCCTTGGAATACATGCTGATATCGGTAAAGCCGGGGATGGTGTTGATTTCATTGACGAGGAACTGCATGTCATCCTTCAGGAAGAAGTCGATGCGGGCCATGCCGTCGCAACCGACGGCCCGGAAGGCTCTTGCGGCCACGTCGCGCATGGCGGCCTCGACCTCCTGCGGCAGTTCGGCCGGCACTTTCAGCGCGGCACCTTTCTCGTCGATATATTTGGCATCGTAACTGTAGAAACCGTGGCTTTCCGCCGGCACGATCTCGCCCGGCCGAGAGACGAAGAGTTCTCCTGCCGCATCTTCCAGCACACTGAATTCGATCTCCCGGCCACGCACGAATTCTTCGGCGAGCAGCGTGCGATCGTGGCGGAAGGCCTCAGTAAGGGCGGGCGCGAATTCCTGGCTGGCATGGACCTTGGCGACGCCGACCGACGATCCCTGCCGCGCCGGCTTGATGAAGAGCGGCAGGCCGAGTTCACCTTCGAGGGCTGCCAGCGAAGGGGCCGCACCCTGATGGATCGTCACCGCACGCGCTACCGGCAGGCCCGCCGCCCTCAGCAGGCGCTTGGCGATGTCCTTGTCGAGCGCTGCGGCGGAGCCGAGGATGCCGCAGCCGGCAAGCGGCACGCGAGCCACCTCCGCCACGCCTTGCACTGAGCCGTCTTCGCCATGGGGGCCGTGCAGCACGGGAAAGAGGATGTCGATCCTTGCCAACTCATGCGGCGTGCCATGGGCCGGGATCGCCAGCATCCGGCCCCGTCCGCCCGGCACAAGGCAGATTTCGGTGCCCGATGAAGGCGTCGCCAATATGCCGTCTTCGAAATTGCTCAGCAGCCATTGTCCCGTGCGGGTGATGAAGATGGGGACGGCATCGTATTTTTCGGGCTTGAGCGCGCCCATGACATTGGTTGCCGAGAGCACGGAAACCTCATGCTCGGCCGAGCGGCCGCCGAAGAGCACGGCAATGCGTAGCCTGTGTGGGGAAGGGGTCATGAAAGTCTCCAAAACGATCTGGTGTTGAAAAGGGTCAGGCGTCGACCGATATGCCGCGATTGGCGAAGAAGCGGTCGAAGACGGCAAGCGGCAGCGTCACATCGGCCTGGCTCGCCGCGTCGTGGCCGGACGGGTTGTGAAAGCGGATTGTCTCGTCGCTGGCTGCCGTCACCAGCACCAGGTGTCCGCCCTTCGACGGCGGCTCGCGCTCAGGCCAGCGGATGCCCGAATGCACCGAGGCGATGAAGAACCGCCGCCTCGACAGAAGCTCGGGAATGGCCGACGTCTCGACGCCGGTCATCGTCTCCGCGCGAAGCGCGAATCGGTCGGCGGCGAAGCGAACGAAGGGTGCGTAGATCAACCCCTTGATCGAGGCGTCGATCTCGTTGACGACATAACCGCCATAGGCGGTGCAGGCGTGGGCAAGCTCGAGGGTGGGGTGGATCTCGCCGCGCGCGGCAAGAATCATCTTCAGGCAGGCCATGCCGCAGACATTCACCGCCCAGCGCGCATATTCCTCGATCGTCGCGGCCCCAGAATGGCGCCAGAGGGGATCGCTGAGCAGAGCCTGCGATCCCTCGGCAAGCACCGGCAACGTCATGCCGGGTGTTTCCCATTGGCTGAAATAAGGCACGCCGCTCTGCTGCATCCTGTGGATATCCCCCGTGACTCGTCTTATGAGATGGCCGGCAATCTTGGCTTTTTCGAGCCAATGCCCCGCTTGCGAATCCAAGGCTAAGGTGCAGTTTTCTTCAGGTCTACTTAATTAAAATAAGCATATAGGTTAGAAATTATGGCCGATTGATCAACCGGAGAAACGGGCTTGGATTTCTTCCGATTGCGCACGCTTCGCGAGCTCTCGCGCCGCGAGACGATGGCTGCGGTCGCCGACGCGCTCGGCATTTCCTCATCGGCCGTTTCCCAGCAGATCGCCCAACTGGAGGACGAAATCGGCATTGCGCTCGTCGAGCGGCGCGGGCGAGGGGTGACGCTGACACCGGCCGGACAGCGGCTCGTTGTGCATGCCGACCGGATATTCGGCATTGTCGAGGAAGCCAAGACCGATATTGCCGAGTTGCAGAATATCGTCGCCGGCGACCTGAGGATCGCCACCCAGCCGTCCGCGGCTTCCTCCTTCATTCCCGCCGCAATGTGCCAGCTCTCCATCGACCATCCGCATCTCGACATCGTCATGACGACGATGGGACCTGCCGAAGGCGTGGCAGCGCTCCGGGCCTGGCAGGCCGATATCGTCATTGCCGACGACATATCGTTCGATCCGCATACGCTGGAGGGCACGGCCGACACGCTGTTCCTCTGCCGCGACCAGCTCTTCGTGCTTCTGCCCGCTGGCCACAGGCTGGAGTGCGAGCCCGTCATCGAACTCGCACAGCTGAGGGATGAACATTGGGCTCTCGACGTCGCCTCCAGCGCCTATTGCAGGGCCATCCGCCAGGCCTGCCGCGACATCGGTTACGAGCCCGTCATCAACGGTTTCAGCGATAGTTTCGAAGTCGTGTTCGCGCTGGTCGAAGCCGGATGCTCGATTTCGGTGATGCCCGGACTGGCGCTTCGAGATTTTGGCGAAGGCCTGACCGTCAAGCCGCTGGTGCCATCCACCTACCGGGGCATCTATGCCATTACCCGGCGCGGTGAGGTGCGTAACCCGAAGATCGCGGCGGTGCTCGATCAACTGGTAAAGAGCGCGCCGGGGGATTTGAACAGATCCTGATTTTCGCGCGAATGCACTCTTGGCAGGAGCGATCATATCGGGCACTCTTGGTTTATGATTATGGCAACTCAAGCAGCAGGCGTTCGCGCACGCGACGCACGACTTACCACCACGGCCTCCTGATCGGAGCCGGTTGATACTGTCGTTTGCTTTCTCCTTATTTGCCTTGAGCCACCGTCCATGGACACCAGATCGCTTCCAAAGCCACATCGCGCTTTTTTCGTCCGGAGCGTCGCGCAGACGTCGTGCGCCGCAACTTCGCGCGCGCTTCGACTTAGCCGCGGCTGCCGGACGTCACCGGAGCACCGGCAGCCGTAGCTGCTCCTGAACCAAAGAGTACCTCTCATTTTTAGGACACGTCGCCGGCATAGCCGGCCGGCGCCAGGAGTGATGCATGCCTTATGATCCCAAGACGATCGAACCGAAGTGGCAGGCTTATTGGGCCGATCACCGTATTTTTCGAGCGGAGATCGATCCGGCCAGACCGAAATTCTACGCACTCGACATGTTCCCATATCCTTCGGGTGCGGGCCTGCATGTCGGCCATCCCCTCGGCTATACGGCCACGGATATAACGTGCCGCTACAAACGCATGCGCGGCTTCAACGTCCTGCATCCGATGGGATGGGACAGTTTCGGCCTGCCGGCGGAGCGCCACGCGATGCGGACTGGTGTGCATCCCGATATCACGACAAAGCGCAATATCGAGACGTTTCGCGGGCAGGTGCAGAGGCTGGGTTTTTCTTATGACTGGAGTCGCGAGTTTGCCACGACCGACCCCGCCTATGTGCGCTGGACGCAGTGGATCTTCCTGAAGCTGTTCGAGAAGGGCCTCGCCTATCAGGCGGAGGTCGCGGTCAACTGGTGCCCGGCCCAGAACTCAGTGCTTGCCGACGAGGAGGTCAAGGACGGGCGTTATGTCGAGACCGGCGATCCCGTCATTCGCCGCAGGATGCGCCAGTGGATGCTGCGCATCACGGCCTATGCCGATCGGCTGCTGCAGGGACTGGACGGCCTCGACTGGCCCGAAAACCTGAAAACCATGCAACGCAACTGGATCGGACGCTCCGAGGGCGCCGAAATCCGGTTTCCGCTCAAGCACGGCAAAGAGGTCATCACCGTCTTCACGACGCGCCCCGAGACCCTGTTCGGAGCAAGCTATATCGTCCTCGCGCCGGAGCATCCTGCCGTTGCCGCCATCATCGAGCCGGAAATGCGCGAGGCAGTGGCCGCCTATATAGCCGAGGCCGAAGGATTGGAAGAGACGGTGCGGGCCGATGCCGGGCGCGAGAAGACGGGCGTCTTCACCGGCGCTTATGCGACCAACCCTGTCAACGGAGCCCGGCTGCCGGTTTGGGTGGCCGATTACGTGCTGGCTGGCTACGGCACCGGCGCCCTGATGGCGGTGCCGGCTCATGACGCGCGCGACTACGCTTTTGCCCATGCGCACGAGCTGCCGATCATTCGCGTGATCGACAGCGAGGACGATATCGAAAAGGCGGCTTATGAGGGCGAGGGGGCGATGGCCAACTCCGGCTTCCTGGATGGCCTGGGCTCGCCGGAGGCGAGATCCGCCATCATCGCCTGGCTGCAGGCGAACGGCGCGGGCTGGCCGAAGGTCATACACCGCCTGCGCGACTGGCTGTTTTCCCGCCAGCGCTACTGGGGTGAGCCGATCCCGGTGTTGCATCTGGCGGATGGTTCGGTGATGCCGCTGCCCGAGGAATGCCTGCCGCTGCTGCCGCCTGAACTGGACGACTACGCTCCGACGCCGGATGGCGAACCGCCGCTTGCCCGTGCGCAGGCCTGGGTCGAAACGACCGTGCCGGGCACCGACATTCCGGCACGGAGGGAGACCAACACGATGCCGCAATGGGCGGGCTCCTGCTGGTATTATCTCAGATTCCTCGATCCGGAGAACACCAGCAAACCCGTCGGGCGCGAGGCCGAGCGCTATTGGATGCCGGTCGATCTCTATGTCGGCGGCGCCGAGCACGCGGTCCTGCATCTGCTCTATGCCCGCTTCTGGCATAAGGTGCTCTACGACATCGGCGTCGTTTCGACGGAAGAGCCGTTCCAGCGGCTGTTCAACCAAGGCATGATCCTTGCTCATTCCTACGGCGATGCGGCTGGCCGGTATTACGCGCCGTCGTCGGTCGTCGAAGAGGAGGGCAGATGGTTCGCTGGGTCGGTCGAAGTGCAGCGCGCCGTCGAGAAGATGTCGAAGTCGCGGCTGAACGTTGTCAATCCCGACGATGTTGTCGATCAGTTCGGGGCCGACGCCTTGCGCCTGTACGAGATGTTCATGGGACCTCTGGACGCGGCAAAACCCTGGCAGACCGCTGGCGTGATCGGCGTGCGTCGGTTTCTGGAGCGTGCCTGGCGCATTGTCTGCGACGAGAGCGATGGCCTCTCTCCAGTGGTGCTGGAGGCGGCCCCCAGCCCGCAGCTTCTGCGCTTGCGCCACCAGACGGTGAAGACCGTGACGGCGGATATCGAAGCAATTCGGTTCAATACCGCGGTTTCCCGGCTGATGGAACTGGCCAACGCACTGACGGCGGAAGCAGTGCGTCCGCGCGAAGTGGTGGAGACATTCGTGCTGTTGCTCGCACCCTTTGCGCCTCACATCGCGGAGGAGTTATGGAGCAAGCTTGGTCACGGGGAAACACTGACATGGGTTTCCTGGCCCACTTTCGATCCTGCAATGATCGAGATGGAGACCCGCGAATATGTCGTGCAGATCAACGGCAAGGTTCGCCACCGCTTCGAAGCCGCCGCCGATCTCGGCGAGGCGCTGCTTGCAGCGGCGCGATCCGAACCTTCCGTTATGGCCTTGCTCGACGGCAAAACGGTGGTCAAGGAAGTTCTGGTTCCGGGGCGACTGGTGAATTTCGTCGTCGAAGACCTGTGATGATCCAAAGCGGATCGTCGGATTTGAACCCGACGGTCCGTTCCTTCAACCGACTGCCTACCTGCCACTCTCCGGCCAGGTCGGCTGACTAATGCTCTGCAGCAGTTCCGGTTCGACGCCGTCGATGCGGGCGATGACGGCTTTGGCCATTTCGCGGCCGGCGTGGCGGACGTCCTCCTGGGCGGTGATGATCTCGGGGCGGATCCAGTTGAGGATCGGCACCGATTGTTTGGAGACCATGTCGAGATCGCGGCCGAGCGCCTTGCCGGCGGCTTCGATGCCGGCATTGACGGCGATTGCAGCACTGCCGGCCGAACAGACGATGCCATCCGGTGCGTTGGCCGAGCGCATCATCACCTCGACGACGTCGCGGATGTCGGCGAGCGGGGCGTCGGTGTTGATGCGCAGCGGCACTTCCTCGGCGCCATAATCATGCAGGCCGGTCTGGAAGCCGATGCGGATATGGGCGTAGTAAGTGAGTTTGCTCGGCGGCTGCAGCAGCGCGATGCGGCGCCGGCCGCGCTTGACCAGCTTTTCCACCGCCTTATGGGCGAAGGCCTCGTTGTCGAAATCGTGGAAGGGATGCGTCAGACCCGCATCGGTGCGCCCATGCGTGGCAAAGGGCATGCCGCGCTCGCTCAGCAGCCTTACGCGCGGATCGTCTGGCTCGATGCGTGAGATGATGACGCCGTCGGCCGAGCCGGTATCAAGGATATAGCGCACCGGCAGCATCGGGTCCTTGCTGTGCGAATGCGGCGTGATGACGATATGATAGGGCGTGCCGGATAGCACCTCGGAGATGCCGAAGACCATCTGGCTCGAGAAGCCCATGATCTCCTCGTCGATGCTGAGGACGAGGGCGATGACGTTGGTCTTGCCGGTACGGAGGCGCACACCCGCCCTGTTCGGCTGGTAGCCGAGCTGGCGGGCGACCATGCGCACGCGCTCCTTGGTTTCGGCCCCGATATCCGGCGCATCCTTCAGCGCACGCGACACCGTCGTCACGCCAAGGCCCGTCATGAAGGCGATCGTCTTCAACGTCGGGCGCTCGCGCGCTGCCGGCGTCGATGCCGCGTTCCCGAAATTTCCCTTGTTTTCCATCCCTTTAGGCCGTCCTGCGCGAATTGGTGTCGCTTATAGAGGCTTTTTCCAGCGTCGTAAGCCCGCCGCATGCCAAAATCGCACCTCCCTGAAGAATGCAATCTGTAACGATACAGTAGAAATGTCGAGTGCTTTTTGTTGTGTGCATTGCAACATTGTACGTATAGGTTGAATCGGCAATCCGTGCTCTGTTTTATTGCGATTGCGAAGAGACTGAATTGGAAGGCTAAATTTATTGTGTAAAATTATTACGCAAATTCAAATTGATAAAGTGGAAACGCATGTGCGGGAACGCCCGGCCTGGTATCGTTTCAAGGGGATGCAGTGCTCCTGATGTAAACAGGCAGAAGTAGCAATTCCGGTTATCACGGAAAAATTTGCCTGCGGGCAGTTGCGTGGAGAAATCGATTGATCTAAGTTTTTCCGGCAACGTTTCAGTGAGGGAGGAGAACTCATGAAAATCCGTATAATGGCGGCCGTGCTTGCCGCTTCGGTCGCGCTTCCGTTCAGCGCCGCCAACGCCACCGATCTCGAAGTCACGCACTGGTGGACATCGGGCGGCGAATCCGCTGCCGTCGCCGAGTTGGCAAAGGCATTCGACGCCACCGGCAACCACTGGGTCGACGGTGCTATCGCCGGTTCCGGCGGCACTGCCCGTCCGATCATGATCAGCCGCATCACCGGCGGTGATCCGATGGGAGCAACCCAGTTCAACCATGGCCGCCAGGCCGAGGAACTTGTCCAGGCCGGCCTGATGCGCGATCTGACCGATGTGGCGACCGCCGAGAAGTGGAAGGACATTATTCGTCCGTCGAGCCTGCTCGATTCCTGCACCATCGACGGCAAGATCTACTGCGCTCCCGTCAACATCCACTCCTGGCAGTGGCTGTGGCTTTCGAACGCCGCCTTCAAGAAGGCCGGCGTCGAGGTTCCGAAGAATTGGGACGAGTTCGTCGCTGCTGCTCCGGCTCTCGAAAAGGCCGGCATCATTCCGCTCGCCGTCGGCGGTCAGCCGTGGCAGGCAACTGGCGCCTTCGACGTGCTGATGGTTGCGGTCGCCGGCAAGGATACCTTCAACAAGGTCTTCAAGGACAAGGATGCGGAAGTTGCCGCCGGTCCCGAAATCGCCAAGGTCTTCAAGGCGGCCGACGACGCTCGGCGCATGGCCAAAGGCAGCAACGTCCAGGATTGGAACCAGGCCACCAACCTTGTCATCACAGGCAAGGCCGGCGGCCAGATCATGGGCGACTGGGCGCAGGGTGAGTTCGCGCTCGCCGGTCAAAAGGCCGGTACCGACTATACCTGCCTGCCGGGCCTCGGCGTGAACGAGATCATCTCGACTGGCGGCGACGCCTTCTACTTCCCGCTGCTGAAGGACGAAGAAAAGTCCAAGGCGCAGGCCGTGCTTGCCAAGACCCTGCTCGATCCCAAGACCCAGGTTGCCTTTAATCTGAAGAAGGGTTCGCTGCCGGTTCGCGGCGACGTCGATCTCGCCGCCGCCAATGATTGCATGAAGAAGGGTCTCGACATCCTGGCCAAGGGCAACGTGATCCAAGGCACCGACCAGCTGCTTTCGGCCGACAGCCAGAAGCAGAAGGAAGACCTCTTCTCCGAATTCTTCGCCAATCCGTCGATGACGCCGGAAGACGCTCAGAAGCGTTTCGCCGGGATCATCGCTTCTGCTGACTGATCAGCAGATTCGCTGCCCTTGCGGTCCGGCACCCATGGTGCCGGACCGTTCCGGACGGCAGGTGATGGTCCGGCGGGCGGCGGCGTATCTCTGGTATCTTCAGCAGGTTTCGGAGATGGAGACGACAGGCGGCGCCTTGCCGATCTGTCACTGGTCGCAGTTGCGATTTGAGGAGAAGTATTCATGACGGGTCAAGCGCGAGCAGGCCGGCCAAATAAGTTACTGCGCAATCTGAATGCCAAGATTGCGTCCATTCCGATGATCCTGACGGCGCTGGTGATCTTTGTCGGTGGGACGTTGTGGACGGTTTTTTATTCCTTCACCAATTCCAAGCTCCTTCCGCGGTTGAGCTTTGTCGGCTTCGATCAGTACGAGCGCCTGTGGGCTGCGCCGCGCTGGGTGACGGCGATCGAGAATCTGGCTGTCTACGGCATTCTCTCGCTGATCTTCAGCCTGGTCATCGGTTTCATGCTTGCCGCGCTGATGGACCAGAAGATCCGTTTCGAAAACACTTTCCGCACCATCTTTCTCTATCCCTTCGCGCTGTCCTTCATCGTGACGGGCCTCGTCTGGCAATGGGTTCTGAACCCCGATTTCGGCATCCAGGCTGTGGTGCGCTCGATGGGGTGGACAAGTTTCACTTTCAATCCGCTCTATACGCCTGAAATCGTCATCTACGGCATTCTGATCGCGGCGCTGTGGCAGGGGACGGGTCTCGTCATGTGCCTGATGCTTGCCGGCCTGCGTGGGATCGACGAGGACATCTGGAAAGCGGCGCGTGTGGACGGCATTCCGATGTGGAGGACCTATCTCTTCATCGTCATCCCGATGATGCGGCCGGTCTTCATCACGACGATCGTCATCATCGCCTCCGGCATCGTCAAGGTCTACGACCTCGTGGTCGCGCAGACATCGGGCGGACCGGGCATCTCCTCGGAAGTGCCGGCGAAATATGTCTACGATTACATGTTCCAGGCGCAGAACCTGGGGCAGGGCTTTGCTGCCTCGACCATGATGCTCGTCACAGTCGCGATCATTATCGTTCCGTGGGCCTATCTGGAATTCGGCGGAGGGCGCAAGCGTGGCTGATGTAGGAACTCTCAACACCACGTCTGCCGGCATCGACGCCGTCGCGCCGAAACTCGGCGAAGGCCCCAGCGGCCCCCGGCCGCGCCCTGCGGTGTCGGCGCGCAACATCATGCTCTATGGCACATTGACGATCGCAGCGCTCTACTATCTGCTGCCGCTCTATGTGATGGTCGTGACGTCGCTGAAGGGCATGCCGGAAATCCGTCTCGGCAACATCTTTTCGCCGCCAATGGAGATCACCTTCGAACCCTGGGTGAAAGCCTGGGCGCAGGCCTGCACCGGGCTCAACTGCGATGGCCTGTCGCGCGGCTTCTGGAATTCAGTTCGCATCACGGTGCCGTCGGTGATCATCTCGATCGCGATCGCCTCGGTGAACGGCTACGCGCTGGCAAACTGGCGCTTCAGAGGATCCGAGCTTTTTTTCTCGATCCTCATCGTCGGCGCATTCATTCCCTATCAGGTGATGATCTATCCGATCGTCATCATCCTGCGCGAAATCGGCATCTACGGCACGCTGACCGGCCTCATTGTCGTGCATTCGATCTTCGGCATGCCGATCCTGACGCTGCTTTTCCGCAACTATTTCGTGTCGCTGCCGGAGGAACTGTTCAAAGCGGCGCGTGTCGACGGGGCGGGCTTCTGGCAGATCTTCCTGCGGATCATGCTGCCGATGTCGCTGCCGATCTTCGTGGTCGCGATGATCCTGCAGGTGACCGGCATCTGGAACGACTTCCTGTTCGGCGTGGTCTTCACCCGGCCGGATACCTACCCGATGACCGTGCAGCTCAACAACATCGTCAATTCCGTCCAGGGCGTGAAGGAATACAACGTCAACATGGCGGCAACGATCCTCACCGGTCTCGTGCCGCTCATCGTCTACTTCGTGTCGGGGCGGCTTTTCGTCCGCGGCATCGCCGCCGGCGCAGTGAAGGGTTGATCTCATGAATATGAATGCAAGCGTCTCCATCAAGGATCTGTCCCTGAATTTCGGCGCGGTGAGCGTGCTGAAGGATCTCAATCTCGACATCAACGACGGCGAATTCCTGGTGCTGCTCGGCTCGTCCGGCTGCGGCAAGTCGACCTTGCTGAATTGCATCGCCGGCCTGCTCGACGCCTCGGAAGGGCAGATCTTCATCAAGGGCAAGAACGTTACCTGGGAAGAGCCGAAGGACCGCGGCATCGGCATGGTGTTCCAGTCTTATGCGCTCTATCCACAGATGACCGTCGAGAAGAACCTGTCATTCGGTCTTCGCGTCGCCAAGGTGCCGCAGGCCGAGATCGACAAGCGGGTGGCACGTGCTTCCGAAATCCTGCAGATTCAGCCGCTGCTGAAGCGCAAGCCGGCTGAGCTATCCGGCGGCCAGCGCCAGCGCGTGGCGATCGGCCGGGCACTGGTGCGCGACGTCGACGTCTTCCTGTTCGACGAGCCGCTGTCCAATCTCGACGCCAAGCTCCGCTCGGAGCTGCGCGTCGAGATCAAGCGCCTGCACCAGTCGCTGAAGAACACGATGATCTACGTGACCCACGACCAGATCGAGGCGCTGACGCTTGCCGACCGCATCGCCATCATGAAGAGCGGCATCATCCAGCAGCTCGACGATCCGACGACGATCTATAACAGGCCGCGCAATCTGTTCGTTGCCGGCTTCATCGGCTCGCCGTCGATGAATTTCCTGCACGGTGAGCTGGTCAAATCAGGCGAGGGCATTGCCTTTTTAGCCAACGGCGTCATTTTCTCGCTCGCTGACTACGACGCTGGCGAGACGCTGCAGCCCGGCCGCAAAGTGGTTCTCGGCGTTCGTCCTGAACACATCAAGGTTAACGAGAATACCGGCGGCGAAGAACATGACGCCACCGTCGATATCGAGGAGCCGATGGGCGCGGACAATCTGCTGTGGCTGAAACATGCCGGTCACACGATGTCTGTACGTGTCAACGGCGCACGCCGCTTCAACGTCGGAGCCAAGGTGAAGCTCAGCTTCGACATGACGGTTGCCTCGGTCTTCGATGCCGAAAGCGAGCTGCGTCTCTAGAGAACTCTGCGGGCGGGGCCGAAATGGCGCCGCCCTACCTCCAATCGGCCATCAGGCCAGCCAAATTCGGCCGTGGTCCGGCTTGTCCGGCGCCTCCCAGGAGCGGCCCGATCAGGATACTACTATGACATCCTTGCCGAAGAACGGTTTCAACATCGACCTTTCCGGTTCGTGGCAGCTCGCCTCTGTCGACGGCGAGATCCGTACTGCGATCATGCTGCCGGGCGACGTGCACACCGCGCTCCACCGTGCAGGGCTGATCCCCGATCCCTATTTCGGCCGCAATGAGGAAAAGGTGCAGTGGGTGGCCGAGCGCGAATGGGCCGTCGAGCGCAGCTTCACGCTTCCGGAGGTCGAAGGCGACTGGTATCTCGATATCGATTATCTCGACACGGTCGCCAGCGTCCACGTCAACGGCTTCCTGGCGCTCGAAGCCGACAACAGCTTCCGCCGCTACCGGCCTGACGTCTCCAGCATGCTGAAATCAGGCGACAACAGCATCCGCATCGTCTTTGCCTCCAACATTGCCGTCGGCGCTGCGCGACAGAAGCAGCAGCCCTTTTACATTCCCTACAGCACGGGCAATTCGCCGATCCCCGACGGCAACATGCTGCGCAAGCCGCAATGCCATTTCGGCTGGGACTGGAACATTGCCATTGCGCCGCTCGGCCTCTACGGGACGATCGCGCTGAAAAAGCTCGAAACGGCGCGCATCGAACACGTCGTCACCCGCCAGACCCACAATAATGACGGTTCGGTCGATCTCAAAGTGACGGCGACGCTGTTTTCCAAGGGGCCAGACATTGCCCAGGTCTATTTCGAGCTCGACGGCGAGCGCGTGCGCCTCGATGTCGGCGTCAACGGCGAGACCCATGTCAACCACCTCTTCCATATCGACAACCCGCGCCTCTGGTGGCCCTCCGGCAGCGGCGAGCAGGCGCTCTACAGGCTATCCGTCGAATTGCCGACGGATGAGGTTATCAAGCAGATCGGTCTTCGCACCATCGAGCTGATCACCACGCCGGATGCGTCAGGCAGCCGCTTCGCTTTCAAGGTCAACAGCCGCGAGGTCTTCTGCCGCGGCGCCAACTGGATCCCGGCCGACGCGCTGTTTTCGCTGTCTTCGCCTGAGAAGACCGAGGACCTGCTGCAATCGGCCAAAGCCGCCAATATGAATATGATCCGCGTCTGGGGCGGCGGCTTCTACGAGCAGGATCATTTCTATGATCTCTGCGACCGACTGGGCCTCATGGTCTGGCAGGACTTCATGTTCGCCTGCAACCTCTACCCCTCGACCGAGGACTTCCTCGACAATGTAACGATCGAGGTCGATTACCAGGTGCGCCGGCTCTCCTCGCATCCGTCGATCGTGCTCTGGTGCGGCGACAACGAGCTGGTGGGTGCGCTCACCTGGTTTGAGGAATCGAGGAAGGACCGCGACCGCTATCTCGTCTCCTATGATCGCCTCAACCGCACCATCGAGCAGGCGGTGAAGAAGGCGCTGCCCGGCGCGCTCTGGTGGCCGTCGAGCCCGGCGTCCGGCTATCTCGATTTCGGCGATGCCTGGCATGCGGACGGGTCCGGCGACATGCACTACTGGTCGGTCTGGCACGAGAACAAGTCGTTCGACAATTACCGCTCGGTGCGTCCGCGCTTCTGCTCGGAATTCGGCTTCCAGTCCTATACGTCGCTGCCTGTGATCAGGACCTATGCCGAGGAGAAGGACATGAACGTCGCTTCCCCCGTCATGGAGCTGCACCAGAAGAATGCCGGCGGCAACGAGCGCATCGCCGGCACGATGTTCCGCTATTTCCGCTTCCCCAAGGATTTTCCGAACTTCGTCTATCTCTCCCAGATCCAGCAGGGGCTGGCGATCAAGACGGCGGTGGAATACTGGCGGTCGCTCAAACCCCATTGCATGGGCACGATCTACTGGCAGCTCAACGACACCTGGCCAGTGGCCTCCTGGTCGAGCCTCGACTATGGCGGCCGCTGGAAAGCGATGCACTACCTCGTCAAGCGCTTCTTCCAGCCGGTCGCGGTCGCTGCCATTCCTTCCGATGACGGAAAGACGATCCGCTTCTCGCTTGTTAACGACACGCTTGCCAATGTCAGCGTCGATCTTTCGATCTCGCTGCTGACGACGAAGGGCGAACGCCGGCATCTGAAGGACGTGCAGGCCGTGTGTTCGCCGGATGCGGCCGTCACTGCCACGAGCATCGACGTCTCCGATATTCCAGAGGGAACGCTGCTTGCCTGGCACTTCACCGCGTCGAACGGTACGGGCGGCGAGGGGCATTACGTCAACGGCACCTACAAGGCGCTGGAGCTGGAGCCCGCGGGGCTTGCTGTCACCCACGAATATGTCGAGGAGAATGGCGCCGTCGACATCAACGTCACCGCTAGGGGACTTGCGCTTTTCGTGATGATCGAGACCGAGACGGACGGCAAATATTCCGACAACGCCTTCGATCTTGCGGCCGGCGAGAGCCGCCGGATCACCTTTACCCCGGCACGGCCGCTTGATCGTGGCGCGCTTCCGGAGTTCCGGTTCTACGACTTGTATTCCTGCCAGTCGGCAGATTGATCTTGCAAGAATGGGCACGAGGCCCAAGGAGAACATGATGACGAAACTTAGCTACCAGCTCTATAGCGCCCGCAACTTCCAGCCCTATTCGGCGATCTTCGAAAAGCTCGGCAAGGCTGGCTATGCCGAAGTCGAGGGCTTCGGCGGCATCTATGCCGATCTCGATGATGCCGGGCTGAAGAGCCTTCGCGCCGATCTCGACAAGAACGGCCTGGTCATGGCGACCGGCCATTTCAGCCCCGATTTCCTGGAGAAGGAAGTCGAGAAGTCGCTGAACATTGCCAAGACCCTGGGCATGGATTCGATCTATGCGCCGCATCTGGCGGCCGAGGAACGCCCGTCCGACGCCGCCGGTTGGGTCGCCTTTGGCAAGCGCCTGCAGGAGATCAGCAAGCCGTATAAGGCTGCCGGCTACGAATTCGGCTGGCACAATCACGATTTCGAATTCTTCAAGCTGCAGGACGGCTCGCGGCCGATCGAGCACATCTTCGAAGGCGCGCCCGACATTTCCTGGGAGGCCGATATCGCCTGGGTTATCCGTGGCGGCGCCGATCCCTTCGCCTGGGTCGAGAAGCTCGGACCGCGGATCACCGCCGTGCATGTCAAGGACATCGCGCCGGCGGGCGAAGCGGCGGATGAGAGCGGCTGGGCCGATGTCGGCCACGGCAAGGTCGAGTGGGCCAGGCTGATGACGGCGCTGCGCGCCACCAAGGCCAAGCACTACGTCGTCGAACACGATAACCCGAATGACATCGACCGCAACATCAGCCGCTCGATCGCATCCTTCCAGACCTACTGAGGCTTCATCATGACCAGGGAACTTGGCGTCGGCATCATCGGATGCGGCAATATCTCCACCACTTACTTCTCACTGGCACCGCTCTTCAAGGGGCTGAAGGTGCTGGCCTGCGCCGATATCAACGCGCAGGCGGCCGAGGCGCGCGCCAAGGAATATGGCGTCAAAGCGCAGACGATCGATGAGCTTCTCGTCAATGACGAGATCGACGTCGTCGTCAACCTGACGATCCCGGATGCGCATTTCCGGGTATCGAAGGCGATCCTCGAGGCCGGAAAACACGTGTATTCCGAAAAGCCGCTGGTGCTTTCGCTCGAGGAGGGTGAGGAGCTTCGTCGCATCGCCAAGGAAAAGAACCTTGCCGTCGGCTGTGCGCCCGACACTTTCCTCGGCGGCGCCCATCAGCTTGCCCGCAAGTTCATCGATGACGGCGGCATCGGCCGGGTGACCTCGGGCGCCTGTTACGTGATGAGCCCCGGTATGGAGATGTGGCATCCGAACCCGGACTTTTTCTTTCTGCCGGGCGGTGGCCCGATCCTCGATCTCGGCCCTTATTACATCGCCAACCTGATCAACCTGATCGGCCCGGTCAAACGTGTCGGCGGCATGACCTCGATGGCGTCGCCGACCCGCACCATCACCAGCCAGCCGCGCAACGGTGAGATCATCCCGGTCAAGACGCCGACGACGATCCAGGCGCTGCTCGAATTCGTCAACGGCGCCACGGTGACGCTGACGGCGAGCTGGGACGTCTGGTCGCACCGCCATGCCAATATGGAACTCTACGGCACCGACGGTTCGCTCTACGTGCCGGATCCGAACTTCTTCGGCGGCACCGTCGAGGCAAGCGGCCGCGACAAGGACATCAAGCCGCTCGACGCCTGGGAGCATCCATTCGGCAAGATCAATCAGGAAAGCCCGAACGGATCGCGCGCCAACTACCGCACCGCCGGCCTTGCCGACATGGCGATGTCACTGATCGAAGGCCGCGATGCGCGTTGCTCGCTCGACCGCACGCTGCACGGCGTCGACGTCATGACCTCGATCCTGAAATCTGGCGAAGAGGGCCGTTTCATCGACCTGACCACGACCTGCACGCAACCGGCCGCCCTCGGCATCGAGGAGGCGCAGGCGCTCTTGAAGTAGGCCTGCGAAACCTTATTGTCGGCGCGGGCGATAAGCCCGCGCCTTTTTGCTTCGATCATTTGTTACGCGCAATTCCCAGGGAAAATGCTGCACGCTTTTCCCGGAATTGCTTTTAAGGATTGGGATCATGAGCTGGCAACCAGCCGCAGACCGTTATTCGAAAATGAAATATAACCGCACGGGCCGTTCTGGCCTGAAGCTGCCGGCCGTCTCGCTCGGCCTTTGGCACAATTTCGGCGGCGACACGCCGCATGATCGCAAAATCGATATGTGCCGCACGGCCTTCGACCTCGGCATCAGCCATTTCGACCTCGCCAACAATTACGGCCCGCCTCCTGGCAGCGCCGAGACCGCCTTCGGCGAAATCATGCGCACCGAATTCGTCGGGCTTCGCGACGAACTGATCATCTCATCCAAGGCCGGCTACGACATGTGGCCCGGCCCTTATGGCGAATGGGGCAGCCGCAAATACCTGATCGCCTCCTGCGACCAGAGCCTGAAGCGCATGGGCCTCGATTATGTCGACATCTTCTATTCGCACCGCTTCGACCCGGAAACGCCATTGGAAGAGACCTGCGGCGCGCTCGACCATATCGTCCGTTCCGGCCGGGCACTCTATGTCGGCATCTCCTCCTATAATTCGCAGCGCTCGAGCGAAGCTGCAAAGATCCTCAAGGATCTCGGCACGCCGTGCCTGATTCACCAGCCGAGCTATTCGATGCTCAACCGCTGGGTAGAGGACGACAGGCTGCTCGATACGCTGGATGAGGTCGGCATGGGCTCGATCGTCTTCTCGCCACTCGCCCAGGGCATGCTGACGACGAAATATCTCGGCGGCATTCCCGAAGACAGCCGCGCGGCGCAGAACCACTTTCTCAAGCGCGACTACATCCGCCCCTCGATCATCGACAATATCCGCAAGCTCAACGAGATCGCCGAAAGGCGCGGCCAGACGCTGGCGCAGATGGCGATCGCCTGGGTACTGCGCGGCGGCCGCGTGACCTCGGCGCTGATCGGCGCAAGCCGCTCGTCGCAGATCGTCGATTGCGTCAAGGCGCTCGACAATCTCGAATTCAGTGTAGAGGAGCTTGCTGAGATCGACGTTTATGCCCGCGAGGCCGACATCAATCTCTGGGCCAAGTCCGCCGAACGCGAATAGTCATCTCAGGCCCGGAGGCAAGTTTTCCGGGCCTTTTACTGTTATAATCTGATGTACGTACAGCAAAAAAAGCACCGCCGTTCGGAGGAGACCCTGTCATGATCCGCAATCCCATCCTGCCCGGGTTCAATCCCGATCCGTCGATCTGCCGCGTCGGCGCTGATTATTACATTGCCACCTCGACCTTCGAATGGTTTCCCGGCGTGCAGATCCACCATTCGCGCGACCTGGTGAACTGGACGCTGGTGCGCCGGCCGCTGGAGCGCAGATCACAGCTCGACATGCGCGGCAATCCCGATAGCTGCGGCATCTGGGCGCCTTGCCTGTCCTATGCCGACGGGCAGTTCTGGCTGGTCTATACCGACGTCAAGCGCTACGACGGCAATTTCAAGGATGCGCCGAACTACATCGTCACGGCACCTACGATCGAGGCCGAATGGTCCGAGCCGGTCTATGTCAATTCCTCCGGCTTCGATCCCTCGCTCTTCCACGACGATGACGGCCGCAAGTGGTTCGTCAACATGCAGTGGAACCACCGTACCGAAAGCTATGGCGGCTCGCCGAAATCGCCGGCCTTCGACGGCATCCTGCTGCAGGAATGGGATCCGGCGGCAAAGGCGCTGAAGGGGCCGATCAACAATATTTTCGCCGGCAGCCCGCTCGGCCTCGTCGAGGGTCCGCATCTCTTCAAGCGCAACGGCTGGTATTACCTGACCACCGCAGAGGGCGGTACCGGCTACGACCATGCCGTCACCATGGCGCGGTCGCGAAAGATCGACGGACCCTATGAGATGCATCCGAACATGCATCTCATCACCTCCAAGGATCACCCGGGCGCGGTGCTGCAGCGGGCAGGGCACGGTCAATATGTCGAGACGCCCGAGGGCGAGGCCTATCACACCCATCTCTGCGGCCGGCCGCTACCGCCGAAACGGCGCTGCACGCTGGGGCGCGAGACATCCTTACAGAAATGCGTCTGGCGCGACGATGACTGGCTCTATCTTGAAAACGGCACCTCAGTGCCCGATGTCGATGTGCCGGGCCTCTTTGGCGCGGTGCCCGTGGAAAAGCCGATGCGCAGCGAATACAACTTCGACGGCGGCACATTGCCTGCCGATTTCCAGTGGCTACGCACGCCCGAGCCCGCGCGCATCTTCAACCTGACGGATCGTGTCGGCCATTTGCGCCTGATTGCGCGTGAGAGTATTGGCTCCTGGTTTGAACAGTCGCTGGTCGCCCGCCGTCAGGAACACCACAGTTTCCGCGCCGAAACCGTGATCGACTTCTCGCCCGACACCTATCAGCAGGTTGCGGGGCTGACGCATTACTACAACCGCCACAAATTCCACGCCGTCGCGGTGACGCTGCACGAAACACTCGGCCGCTGCGTGACGATCCTCTCCTGCAACGGCGACTACCCGAACGGACGCTTGAGCTTTCCCGTCGACAGCGGCGTGGCGATCGCCGCCGAGGGCCGCGTCCAGCTCGCCATGGAAATCCGCGAGAACGACCTGCAATTCTTCTGGCAGACCGAAGGCAAGGGCGCCTGGCAACCGATCGGCCCGGTCCTCGATGCCGGGGTGATCTCAGACGAGGGCGGACGCGGCGAACATGGCTCCTTCACCGGCGCTTTCACCGGCGTGTTTGCCTTCGATACGTCGGGCCGGGCGAAGGCCGCGGATTTTGACTGGTTCAATTACGACGAGCTGTGAGGGGCACCTAGTCGCTTTCATCCACGGTGGACTACAGAAAGAATGAGCTGGGAAACGAAAAAAGAAAGCCGGCGCAGGGCCGGCTAAGACGAACGCGGCTGAACAGGGGATACTGGCCGGTTCCAAGCACTTCGTAACTGAACAATAACTTTGACTACATGCCGAGGCAGCAAAAAAGGGGTGCAACGAGAACACCCGGAGACGGCTCCGCAAAGGGGTGGCGGCGGGGCGGATGCCGGTGCTGGCCTCGGCTCCCTTATCGGGCATGAAGATCACCGGATGATGACATCTGAAGCCGACGCTGCCTTTCTTTCGCCGGCCAACCGCTTCGGCGGGCCAACTGTGTTGGCAGCACGTGAATGCAGTGTTCATGCGCTAAAGGATGTTAAAGCGTTACAAAGGGACTATATAGCGGGCCGAAGTAACTTCCGAGAATCCGCAAGAGTCCCGCATGGCCCCCATCATTTCCGTTCAGAACCTCACCAAGACCTACTCCAATGGGTTCGAGGCCCTGAAGGGCATCAATCTCGACGTCGAAAAGGGTGAGATCCTGGCGCTGCTCGGGCCGAACGGCGCGGGCAAGACGACGCTGATCTCGATCATCTGCGGCATCGCCAATCCGAGCAGCGGTCGGGTGCTGGTCGCAGGCCACGACGTCGTGAAGGATTTCCGCGCCACCCGCGGGATGATCGGGCTGGTGCCGCAGGAGCTCACCACCGATCAGTTCGAGACGGTGTTCAATACAGTCAGCTTTTCGCGCGGGCTGCACGGCAAGAAAGCCAATCCTGCGCATATCGAGAAGGTGCTGCGCGCGCTGTCGCTCTGGGACAAGAAGGACAATATGCTGCGCCAGCTCTCCGGCGGGATGAAGCGACGGGTGCTGATCGCCAAGGCGCTCTCGCATGAGCCGGATATCCTTTTCCTCGACGAGCCGACCGCCGGCGTCGACGTGACGCTGCGCAAGGACATGTGGCATGTCGTCGAAGAGCTTAGGGCCTCTGGCGTCACGATCATCCTGACCACCCATTATATCGAAGAGGCCGAGGAAATCGCCGACCGCGTCGGCGTCATCAATGGCGGCAAGTTGCTGCTCGTCGAGGACAAGGCGGCGCTGATGGCCAAGCTCGGCCGCAAGCAGCTCATCCTCGATCTCACCGAACCGCTCAGCCGCCTGCCGGATTGTTTTGCCGGCAACGGGCTGACGCTGGAAGCAGACGGCAACCGGCTGACCTATGATTTCGACGCTGGCAACGAACAGGAAAGCATCGCGGCCCTGCTGACCCGGCTCGGTGAGAACAATATCCATTTCAAGGATCTCTCGACGCGGCAAAGCTCGCTCGAGGACATCTTTGTGGCGCTGGTGGGAGCGGAAAAATGAACATCGAGGCCGTCAAATCGATCTATTTCTTCGAGATGGCGCGCACGCGCCGCACGCTGCTGCAGAGCGTCATCTCGCCCGTGATCTCGACCTCGCTCTATTTCATCGTTTTCGGCGCCGCGGTCGGATCACGCATCCAGGAGGTAGAGGGTGTGTCCTACGGCGCCTTCATCACGCCCGGCCTGATCATGCTGACGCTGCTCGGACAGTGCATCAGCAACGGCTCTTTCGGCATCTATTTCCCGAAATTCACCGGCACGATCTACGAGGTGCTTTCCGCGCCGGTGGCGATGACGGAGATCCTGCTCGGTTATGTCGGGGCGGCGGCGACCAAGGGAATGATCATTGGCTTCATCATCCTCCTGACCGCCAATCTCTTCGTCGACGTCAGGATCGAGCATCCCTTCATGATGATCCTGTTCTTCCTATTGACGGCGATCACCTTCAGCCTGTTCGGCTTCATGATCGGCATCTGGGCCGGCAATTTCGAACAGTTGAACCTCATTCCCATGCTGGTTGTGCCCCCGCTGACCTTCCTCGGCGGCAGCTTCTATTCCGTCAGCATGCTGCCACCCTTCTGGCAGGCGGTCAGCCACCTCAACCCGGTGCTCTATCTCGTCAGCGGCTTCCGCTGGAGTTTTTACGGGATCGCCGACGTCAACCCGGCGATCAGCCTGGCGATGATCACGGTGTTCCTGGTGATCTGCCTGGGAACGCTCGCCTGGATCTTCAAGACCGGTTACCGGCTGCGCAACTGATCGTTTTCTGAAACACTCATCGGAAAACCCGATGACACCATCGGTTTCTTCCGTTTTTTTTCCGCTCTGATCCGAGGCATCTGCTGCATCAGCCGAGAAGGAGATGGCAGATGACGGATATCAGGATCGAAGGCGCGAGGATCATTATTGTTGGCGGCAGTTCCGGAATGGGGCTGGCGCTGGCGGCGCGGTTGCTCGGGGAAGGGGCGGCGGTGACGATCGCCGGACGCAGCGAAGATAAGCTTACGGCGGCCCGCCGCAATCTCGGTGACCATCCTGGATTGGCGACGGTTGCCGTCGATATATCGCGCGAGGAAGAGGTCGCGACGCTTTTCCGCAATAGTGGGCCGGTCGATCACATCGTCAGCACGGCGGCCGATATCGAAGGCGCCTATCAGCTGCTGCCTAAGATGGAGCTTACGGCGGCGCAAAGGGTGGTCGAAAGCAAAATCTACGGGCCGCTGCTGCTGGCAAAATATGGTGCCGCCCATTTGCCGCCGTCAGGATCGATCACCTATACGTCAGGTGTCGCGGCCTACCGGCCGGCGGCGCGTGGATCGGTGGTCGCAGCCGTCAATGCGGCGCTCGAAGGCATGGTCAGGGCGCTTGCTGTTGAACTGGCGCCGATCCGGATCAACGCGGTGTCGCCCGGATGGGTGGACACGCCGATCTGGAGCTTCGTCGCCGGCGAGGCCAAGCAGGCAACGCTTGATGCTATGGCACAGCGCCTGCCGGCCGGACGCGTTGGACGGCCCGATGATATTGCCGATGCGATCCGCTTCCTGATCGGCAATGGATTCACGACAGGCACTATCCTGCATGTCGAAGGCGGGCATCGGCTGGTCTGAGCGGCGAGAGTTCTTCGCTTGCCGATTGCAGCAGGAGGGTAAGCGCTGGCGGCTGCACGCGCATGCGCCGCCACATCATCACCAGTGAAGCGGCAGGTGGACTGCCCGGCCATGGCAGTTCGACGACGTCGCCCCGTGTTGCGGCCGGGCCGACCGCAAGGCGCGGCACGAGGCCATAACCGGTGCCGGATGCGACGAGCCGGACGATCGTCGCGATGCTGTCGGCTTCGGTGACGATTGATGGTGCTGCAATCTGCGCTTCGGCAAAGGCAGTGTCGAACAGGTGACGGTAGACGCAGCCGGTTTCGGTGGCGACGAAGGGGGCGCTGCTCAGTGTCGCGAGGCTCACCGGTGGTCGGGCTTGTGAATCGCCGCCGGCAATCAACACCAGCGGTTCGCTGCAGATGCGGCGCGTCAAGAAGCGCTCATCCTGCTGTCCGCGATCGAAGGTGAAGGCGACGTCGATCGAGCCCTGCTGCAATTGCGCAAGTAATTCGCCGCTGCCGCCGACCTTGAGCTTGAGGCCGACGTCTGGGTTCTTCCCGCGAAAGAGTGACAGCCACGGTGCCAGTCTTTCGGCGGCGATGGTTTCGAGCGTGCCCAATGTGACGGACTGCTCCGCGCTGCCGGCCGCGGCGCTGACGGCGGCATTCGCTTCGTCGTTCAGCGCCAATATCTCTTCGGCGTAAGCCTTGAGGACCGAACCTGCCGCTGTCGGGACGACGCCCTGCCGGGAGCGGAGGAAGAGTTCTGCGCCCAGTTCCTCTTCCAGCGCCTGTATCTGGTCGCTGAGGCTTGACTGAGCGAGATTGACCTCGGCAGCGGCGCGCGTGAGATTTTCGTGCCGGATCACCGCAAGGAATGTCTTCAATTGTCGTGGGTTCATGTCGAGCTCCGGTACGGCGCGCAGAGGCGCCTGGACTCAGGATATCAACAAAGCAGAAGGCGCTGCAACGCAGGAGCATGTGGCGGCACACCAGTTCCCGTCAAGCGCTGCTGACGAGAAGGGCGCCCGAGATGATGAGGAGGGTGCCGGCGACGAGCTTCATTACGTCGAGCTCGGAGGCTTCGCCGAGAAAGACGGCGCCTATCGCCAGCGTCACCAGTACGTTGCAGCTCCAGATCGGCGCGAGTTTTGAGACGGGGACACCGTAAGTGAAAAGCGCAAAGCTGATGAGGCCGGTGCCGACGGCAAAGCAGGCGCCTGCGGTGGCGGCAAAGCCGAGACCTTCGGCGGTCCAGGGGGCAGGGCGCCAGATCAGGGCGGCGATCAGGCCAGCCAACGCACAGGCGGCGCCGAAGGCGATCAGATAGACGGCGGAGCCGGTGGCTGATGTGGCGCTCTGCTTCTGGAAGATGGCGGTGATGCCCCAGAACAGGGCGGGCAGAACGCCGCCGATGACGATCAGCCAGAGTGAATTCATCGCGAAGCTCCTGTCGCACCCATGGGTCAAGGCCTCGCCTCGGGCGAAGGCCGGTCGAACATGCGGTGCCACCAGACTACAGCGCCGCGCGTCTTTTCAGACGCGCAAAGGACGCTGTAGCACTTTGAATTGTTGCATAATTCCTTATATCGATTCCGATTTAAGGAATTATGCGGCAGGAGTTTCTTTTTGCTCTTTGTGGTCTTGTTGTTCTTGCGCTCAAGCTGCCAGATCCGGTCGTCGCCGTAAAGCGGTGGAGCCGCAATTAGTCGCGCATGCGGAGTTCGTCGGTCTGCATCTGCAGCGAGCCCAGCGTTTCCAGGAAGCTCATACCGAGCAGGCTCTGGTCGAGCCGGCCATCCTCGGAGACGCTGGCTGCGACATTGTTGCGGACGATCGGGCCGATCGCTACCTGGTCGAGCGTGACGGGTGCTGCGCGGCCGCGGCCGTTGGCGGTCATGACCGTCATGGAATAGGTGAGGCGGGAGAGGTCGATGCCGATCCGTTCGGCATCTTCGCGCGACAGCGCCACCATGCTGGCGCCGGTATCGACGAGCATCTCAATCGTCTGGCCGTTGACCGCGACATCGGCTTGGAAATGGCCGTTCAGCAGCTTGTGCAGGATGATCTCCTGGCCGCCCTCGCTTGTGGTGACGACGACGGCGCGGCCGGGAACGAGGCCGGCGAGCAGCCTGTTGCCGACGCCGAGCGCTTCCTGGCGATAGAGGTAGACGGTCACGAGCGCCAGGATGATGACCAGCCAGATCATCATCTGACGCATCGTTTCGCTGACGCTGCGCCGGCTCGCCCAAATGCCGGCCGACAGCATCAGAGCGATCGGCAGCAGATAGACGACGCGGCCGAAGTCGTCGCTCTGCAGGCCAAGGATGCGGCTGCTGTCATTGTTGACGATCAGCACGGCAAGGCCGATGCCGATCACGACGAGGAAGACGGTCAAACGGATCATAAAGGCCGCTCCGGCCCACCGGCGAGGTTCGTTTTCATATGGTTCGACAGTGTGGCGGCACCTGCAAGCCTTGCCGGCAGCAGCTCCATGATCCGCCTTCGCTCAGTGTCGGAATAGCTCGTCCAGCTGCCGATTTCCTGAAGAGTCCGGCCGCAGCCGGCGCAAAATCCGGTGCTGGGCTCCAAGGAGCAGAGGTGAATGCAGGGTGTTTGCATGAAGGATATATCGGAGTTTCAAAGAGCCGTGGCAAGGGCGCAAAGAGTGGCGATCTCGCAAATTTGCTGCGTCGCGCCCAGCGTATCGCCGGTGTGGCCGGCAAGCTTGCGGCGGATGAAAGCGGTGAAGGCAAACCCTGCGATGCCGGTGGCGAGCAGGCTTGCAACCAGCGGCCGCAGGCCGAATGCAGGCCAGATCAGAAGCGCTGCGACGAGGCCGGCTGAGGCGAGCGCAAACTGCATCGCCGCCTCGTCCGGCTGGCCGGTCGAGGCGGCCACGCCATCGGCCTTTGCCGGTGCCAACCGCTGCCAGTGCCAGGCGATGGCGCCGCGGCTGAGAGCCGCGACGGCGGGAATGGCGAGGGCTGCAGTGACCGGCGAGGAATGGCGGACGATCACAGCAAGCGCGGCTGCGCGGATCGCCAAGGAGAGGATCAGCGCTATCGCGCCATAAGTGCCGATCCGGCTGTCTTTCATGATGAGGAGGCTCTGTTCGCGGCTCTTGCCGCCGCCGATGCCGTCGGCCGTATCGGCCAGACCGTCCTCGTGCAGCGCGCCGGTGACGAGGACCTGGATGGAAAGCGCGATCAAGGCTGCCATCAGCGGGTCCGCACGCAGCCCCAAAAGCAGGAGGAGGGCGAGTGCGGGTATGAAACCGATGACGATGCCGGCAAAGGGAAAGGCGCGCACCAGCCGACCGAGCCTGCCGTCATAGCCTTTGAACAGCGATGGCGGCATGGGAATGCGGCTGAGGAAGGCGACGGCGCGGGCGGTATCGACCGCATAGTCCTTGATCTTCATTCTGCTTCGTTCTGCCAGAGGTTTCGGCTTGTGGTCTCGGCTTATGGTCGCGGCGGCGCTTTTGGAGTTGTTCGCCTCGTCCGCCCGCTTTAAGAGAGTTGCCATCCGCAAAGAAGCTGATTTGCGGGAAAAAAACAAGAATACCCGGATTCATAGGAAAACCGCACAGATGAGCGTTTCAGGCCTGCCGTTCGACGATTTCCGTACCCTGCTCCGTGACCTGCCGGGGCCGGATGCCCGCGCGCTGGTGGCGGCGCGCGAACGTGACGCGCAGCTGACCAAGCCGCCGGGCGCGCTCGGGCGGCTCGAGGAAATCGCCTTCTGGCTTGCTGCCTGGACGGGCCGCACACCTGCCGTCAACCGGCCGCTGGTGGCGATCTTTGCCGGCAATCACGGCGTCACCAGGCAGGGCATCACGCCCTTTCCGCCAACGGTGACGCAACAGATGGTCGAGAACTTTGCAGCGGGCGGTGCTGCCATCAACCAGATCTGCGTCGCCTATGATCTCGGGCTGAAAGTCTTCGATCTGGCGCTCGATTATCCCACCGGCGACATCACCGAAGAAGCCGCGCTTTCCGAGCGCGATTGCGCCGCGACTATGGCCTTCGGCATGGAGGCGATCGCCGGCGGCACCGACCTGCTTTGCATCGGCGAGATGGGCATCGGCAATACGACGATTGCGGCGGCGATCAACTATGCGCTTTATGGCGGCTCCGCGCGCGACTGGGTGGGGCCGGGCACTGGTTCGGAAGGCGAGATGCTGGAGCGCAAGATCGCGGCGGTGGAAAAGGCGGTGGCGCTGCATGCTGACCATCTCGACGATCCGCTCGAGATCATGCGCCGGCTTGGCGGCCGCGAGATCGCGGCGATGGCCGGCGCCATCCTTGCTGCGCGCATGGAACGCATCCCGGTGCTGATCGACGGTTATGTCGCGACCGCAGCGGCGGCCATCCTCAAAGCCGCCAATCCGTCGGCACTCGATCATTGCCTGATCGGCCATGTCTCCGGCGAGCCCGGACATCTTCGCGCAATCGAGATGCTCGGCAAGACGCCGCTTCTGGCGCTCGGCATGCGGCTCGGCGAAGGCACCGGTGCGGCGCTTGCCGCCGGTATCGTCAAGGCGGCCGCCGCCTGTCATTCCGGCATGGCGACCTTCGCCCAGGCAGGTGTGTCGAACAAGCATTAAGGTCGCGGTCGGCGCTGTGCGATCCGCACGCGTTCGCTTGCACGCCTCAAGTGGATTCGGTATTTGCGTATTCGCTCATTGATGGGGAGGCTCCCCGGTTTGATGCAACGGGAAGAGGAGAGGGCATCTTGACGAAGCCTGCGGTGACGAAAGAGACCGGACTTCGGCATTTCATCGCCGCCGCCAGCTATTCCTGGGCGGGTTTCCTGCGGGTGCTGAAAGAGGCAGCCTTCCGCCAGGAACTTGGCTTCTTCGTCGTTTCGATCGCGGCGCTGGCGCTGGTGGGAGCCACTGCGGGCGAGATCGTCGTCGCGGTGCTTCTGTTTCTCGGGCTCTTTTCGATGGAGGCGATGAATACCGCCGTCGAAGAGGTGATCGACCGGATTTCGCCGGAGATTTCGATCGTCGGCAAACATGCCAAGGATCTCGGCTCCTTCGCGGTGACCTGCATGATCGCCGCCTGCTGCCTTTATCTCGGCTTCGTCCTCGGCAAGCACCTGTTCTTTAGTTGATCAGGCAAAACTCTTGCGCTTGCGCGCGACCGCCTGGGCCTCCTCGACGGCCGGCAGGCTCTGGAGCACGCGCTTGGCGGGCAGGATGGCGATAACTTCGGTGCCCTCGCGCAGCTTCGATTTCAGCAGGAACTGTCCGTCATGCTTGGCAAGGATCGCCTGGACGATCGGCAGGCCGAGGCCGGTGCCCTGTTCGGCACTCTTGATGGCGATCGAGCCCTGGCCGAAGGCCGACAGGACGACGGGAATCTCTTCTTCCGGAATGCCGGGGCCATTGTCCTTGATCGAGATGTACTGGCCGCCGCCGGCGGTCCAGCCGACCTTGACGTGGATCTCGCCGCCCTGCGGCGTGAACTTGACGGCATTGGAGAGAAGGTTGAGCACCACCTGGCGCATCGACTTTTCGTCGGCCCAGATGGCCGGCAGCTGCCGCTCGAACTGGTCCGAAATGGCAATGTTCTTGGCGCGGGCGCGCAGCTGGACCATGCCGATGCAATCTTCGGTGATATCGAGAAGCGAGATCGCCTCCTCGCTCAGCTCGTATTTGCCGGCCTCGATGCGCGACAGGTCGAGGATCTCGTTGATGAGATCGAGCAGATGCTGGCCGGAGCGGTGGATATCGCCGGCATATTCCTTGTAGGTCGGATTGGCGAGCGGCCCCATGACTTCGGCCGACATCACCTCGGAAAAGCCGAGGATGGCGTTGAGCGGGGTTCTGAGTTCGTGCGACATGGAGGCAAGGAAGCGTGACTTGGCGAGGTTTGCCTCTTCGGCGCGGCGGCGAGCCTCGTCCGACATCGATTTCGCCACTTCCAGCTCGGCGATCAGGTCGTCCTTCTCCGATTGGTAGGAAAGGATCCTGAGGTTCGACTTGAAGAGCCGGTCGCTGATATAATTGAAGAAGACGAGGGTGGTGGTGAAGAGCCCCGTCAGGCTGATTTCGAGGAGGTCGCGCGACAGGCCGCTCTTGGCGGCAAGCGCCAGGACCGCCGGCGAGAAGGCGGCGAGCACGGCGGGCGTCAGCATGAAGTTCGACATCGCCGTGACGGAGAGCGCGATCAGCAGCGTGGCGCCCTTATAAAGAATGAAGCTCGACGGCTCGCAGGTGTCGCAGCCCTGCAATGCGAAGACGGCCCAGCAGCAGCCAATCAGGAACTGGCCGGAGAGCAGCAGGCGGCGCCATTTGCGGGCGCTCTCGGAGGTGATCTCCTGCCGGCGCGCGCGCCTTGCAAGCAGGATATTGCCGGCGTGACAGGTGAGTGTCAGCAGCGCCCAGAAGATCAATTGCGTATCTTCAGTGAAATAGACGCCAAGCGTGGTGATGATGACGACGAAGAGCGGCATGATCGTCGCGCCCTGCAGCACCGACGCCACATACATGTCGAGCACGTCACGATCGAAGGAGGAATTGGACGCATGACCGGACTGAAGACGTTCGCGCGTCTGCCGCACGGCCTTGGAAACGGCCTTGTTGCGGTGGCTGCGCGACCTGTCGACGATGATCTTGTCGGTCGATGTGCTTACGCCGGTACTCATGTGCACGTTGAAACTTCATCCCAGGGTGGATAAGAGCTTAACCGGCAATTCTTAAGAAGATGTTTGCCATCTTTGCCAAGGATTTGTTTTTTAAGGAGGCAAAAGCGTGACACGGGGCCTGCGCCTGATTCGCGACGGCGTGACTGCTTTTGCCCTGCTGGCGCTCGTGGCGCTGATCGCCGCCAAGCTCAACGATGCAGCAAAAATCGAGCATGCAGGCGCCTTCCATGCTGCCGACGGGGATAGTCTGGTCTTGGGAGACGAACGTTTGCGCCTCGAAGGCATCGATGCGCCGGAACTCAACCAGAGCTGTGAGCGGGCGGGGAAAGCCTGGGCCTGCGGGCGCGCGGCGCGCGAGGCGCTGCAGGAGATGGTGCTGGTATCGGGAACGCTTTGTCAGGGCAGCCGGCGCGACCGCTACGAAAGGCTGCTCGTCGTCTGCCGGAGCGGGGCAGGCGGCGACATCAATGCCGCCATGGTGCGCCGGGGCATGGCGATTTCCTATGGCGATTATGGCAAGGAGGAGGCCGAGGCGAAGGCTCAGAAGGCGGGCCTCTGGGCCGGGACTTTCGAGCGGCCGCGCGATGTGCGCGATCATGCGCGCCAGAGTTCCAGCTTTGATGGCACCCTGCGCTTCATCGGGCAGATCGTCGGATGGGAATAAAGCCATGGGCGACGAAGCCATGCTAGAGAGGCTGCGGCGGGAGATCACCTGCTGTCGCATCTGTCGCGACGCACCGGCGAAAGGCCTCGAATACCGGCTGCCGCACGAGCCGCGGCCGGTGGCGGTGATCTCATCGAGCGCGCGCATCCTGATCGCTGGGCAGGCGCCCGGGCTTCGGGTGCACGAGAGCGGTCTGCCGTTCGACGATGCATCGGGCGACCGGCTGCGATCATGGCTCGGCGTTGACACGGCAAGCTTCTATGACCGCGACCGATTCGCCATCGTGCCGATGGGCTTCTGCTTTCCCGGCTACGACGACAAGGGCGCGGATCTGCCGCCGCGGCGCGAATGCGCGCCGTTCTGGCGGCAAAGAGTGATCTCGGCCATGCCGCAGATCGAACTGGTGCTGGTCATCGGCCAATATGCGCAGGCCTGGCATATGGCCGGCGAAAGGCAGGACAATATGACCGAGACGGTGCGAGCATGGCGTGACTGTCTTCTGTCCGACCGATCGCCGGCGGTTCTGCCGCTGCCGCATCCGAGCTGGCGCAATAGCGGCTGGCTGAAGCGCAATCCCTGGTTCGAGAAAGAATTGCTCCCGGTCCTGCAGGAACGGACGAAAATGCTGCTTTCCTGAAACAAAATTCTTTTCGTTGCGCGGAATCGAGTTATACAAAGAAAATAATTCGAAAGGACTGTTGTGCGCATGGATCGCCTCGACCGAAAAATACTGCGTCTTCTGCAAGAAGATTCGACGCTTGCCGTTGCCGATCTCGCCAAGAAAGTGGGGCTTTCGACGACGCCGTGCTGGCGGCGCATCCAGAAGATGGAAGAAGACGGCGTCATCAAGCGCCGAGTCGCCATTCTCGATCCGGAGAAGGTCAACACCAAGGTCACCGTCTTCGTGTCGATTCGCACTGCCACCCATTCGATTGAATGGCTGCGTCGCTTTTCCGAGGTGGTCGCCGAATTCCCCGAAGTGGTCGAATTCTACCGGATGAGCGGCGACGTCGACTATCTCCTGCGTGTCGTCGTGCCCGATATCGCCGCCTATGACGCTTTTTATAAGCGGATGATCGCCAAGATCGAGATTCGCGACGTTTCCTCCGCCTTTGCGATGGAGCAGATCAAGTATTCGACGCAGCTGCCGCTCGACTACATGATTCTCGACAATGCCAAGTCCAACGAGGATTGAGGTCAAGCGTGCGGCCATGACCGCACGCGATCATGCAAAATGCAACGAGGACTGGGACCAGGCGTGAGTCTGACCGGGGATATGCCCGTTGGAGGCGAGGTGTGACACACTGGCCGCACACTGGAATGCCGGTTCGGCAAGACCGAGTTCTGGCATATGCGGTCGGCGTTTGCAAAAAAGCCTCAAAAATAGCGAAAAAACGCTCAAATCTCCCCTAATTCCTGGAAAAATGAATAGCCTGGTAAGGATTCCGGGGTTATGGTCGATGAAACCAATGGGCGATATGTCATAATTTTGTCTCATTGGTATCGAATTCAGGACACCATGTTCTAAACCGCCACCTTGTTTGTGCTTGTTAGCCGGCGGTAGAGTTTATGCGCTTCGCCAGTATGTTCGACGGGGGTCGGGCGGTGGAGAATTTGACAAAGGGGTGTAGCGTTTGCGGCTTGCGATGGAAGATTTCCGTCGCGGAGCCGTTTGGCGTGTCTTTCGTCTAAATATCTGAAATTGTTGTATAAAAATCACGTTGTCGGGGAAAGTATCCGGTGAGAACCCATCTGGCGTGTATCGAGAATTGCTTGATAGGGCCTTGTATGTGATGACGGTTTGGCGGTTCGATCGATCCGCACGCCGAGATGGCTGTTCAAACTGGGCCGGCTTCAAATCGACTACCCGATCTGAAGCCAGCCCCGATCGACAAAGGAATGGATTGGTAAATGAACATCAGAATGGTTTTGCTTGCATCAGCAGCAGCATTTGCTGCATCGACGCCGGTTCTTGCAGCTGACGCTATTGTTGCTGCTGAGCCGGAACCGGTTGAATATGTTCGCGTCTGCGACGCTTACGGCACCGGCTACTTCTACATCCCGGGCACCGAAACCTGCCTCAAGATCGAAGGCTACATCCGTTTCCAGGTCAACGTTGGCGAAGATGTCGGCGGCGATTCGGACTGGGATGCCGTCACCCGCGGTCAGGTTCAGTTCACGGCCAAGAGCGACACCGAGTATGGTCCGCTGACCGGCGTCATCGTCATGCAGTTCAATGCTGACAATGCCACCGATCAGGACGCCATCCTCGACTCCGCTTACCTCGACGTCGCGGGCTTCCGCGCCGGTCTGTTCTACAGCTGGTGGGACGATGGTCTCTCTGGCGAAACCGACGACATCGGTTCGGTCGTAACGCTGCATAACTCCATCCGCTATCAGTATGAAAGCGGCACCTTCTACGCCGGCCTCAGCGTCGACGAACTGGAAGACGGCGTTTACCAGGGTGACGTGGATCCCGTCACCGGCCTCCTTGTTCCGAACGATGGTCCGAACAATGTCGGCGTTGCCTTCGGCGTTGGCGGCACTGCCGGCGCATTCAGCTACCAGGTCACTGGCGGCTGGGACGTCGACAACGAAGACGGCGCTATCCGTGCAATGGGTACGGTTGACATCGGTCCCGGTACGCTCGGCCTCGCTGCTGTGTACTCTTCCGGCCCGAACTCCTACTACTCGACGGCTGAATGGGCAGTTGCTGCCGAATACGCCATCAAGGCAACCGACAAGCTGAAAATCACCCCGGGTGTTCAGTACTACGCCAACTACATCGGCGGTGCCAGCGCGGGTGACACCGTTCCTAGCGATTACGACGGTGCCGGTGATGCATGGAAGGTCGGTCTGACGGTTGATTACCAGATCGTCGACAACTTCTACGCCAAGGCTTCGGTTCAGTACCTCGATCCGGAAGATGCTGACGACTCCACGACGGGCTACTTCCGTCTGCAGCGTTCGTTCTAATCCACTTGGTGGATATGCTCCCGGTCTTCGGACCGGGAGCACTTAAATTAGTTTCTGATCCGAGTGACCTCCGATCAGCTACGGGGACGGGTCCGGTCTTCCCTGCCGGACCGTCCTTGCAGTGTTTTTGACGCGCAGTCTTCAAGGCAGTCAATGACGATGCCTTCAGGTGAGCCGAACCGGTGCGGTGTGTATTGCACTCAGCATCCCGCCAGCCTCGTTCTAGAGGCACCCTGTTTTTCCATTTTTCCAACGAGCTGGATCCACCGATAGAATTGTCGTGTGGACGGCTGTTTGTCTATTCTCCCCTTCGGCATCTGTTTGTTTTGTCGCAACAGGTCGCGAAAAGAAAATCCAATGCCGACAATGTGATCACAGCTTTTTGGGAGAGAGGATACAACCCTTGCTGGGGGCCGGCATTCATTCCTACTCGCGGATAGCTTGTTCTTATGGACGATCTCAACGACTACTATTATTTCGCCGCTGTCGTCTCCAGCGGCGGTTTCGCTTCTGCAAGTCGCGATCTCAAAATACCACGTTCGAAGCTCAGCAGGCGGGTCAGCCGGCTTGAGGAAGGGCTTGGCGCGAGGCTCATAGAACGCTCGACCCGCCACTTCCGGGTGACTGAAATCGGCCAGGCTTTCTACGAAAGATGCCAGACCATCCTGCAGGAGGCCGATCGTGCCAAATCGATCGTCAGCGAGGCTCAGTCCGACCCGCAAGGTGTGGTGCGGATGGGCTGCCCGCTGGGTCTCGTCGACATCTCGGTCGGGGGGATCCTGCCCGAATTCCTGGAACGTTATCCGAAGATCAAGCTGCAGATCATCGGGTCCGACCGGCGTGCCGATCTCATCAACGAACGGATCGACCTCGAGGTGAGGGCGACCAACGAGCCGGAGACGCAGACGAGCCTGACGATGCGCAAGCTCGATCGTATCAGGCGTATCCTGGTCGCAAGTCCGTCGCTCGTCGAGCGTACCGGCAACTTGAATTGCGTGGACGAACTCGCCGAGCTGCCGACGCTGGCAATGACGTCATGGGTGTCGTTCCACACCTGGGAACTGGTCGGTCCGAATGACGCCAAGCAGGTGATTCGGCATCAGCCGCGGCTCACCTGCCGCAGTATGACCGCCATCCTCGACGCAGCCCGTGCCGGCCTCGGCTTCGGGCTTCTGCTCGAAAGTGCCTGCGAGGCCGATCTCCAGGCCGGCAAGCTGGTGCGGGTGCTGCCGGAATGGCAGTCGGAGGAGAGCCAGTTCTACATCGTCTTCACGACGGCCAAGGGCATGCCGCCGGCGGTACGGGTCCTGATCGATTTCCTAGTCGAAAAATCCAAACAGCATTGACTCACAGCGCCAGGCATCTTTATTCGAGCCGGCATCCCGCCTTATCTCAACCGTGCCAACAGCTTTTCGCCGGCCAGTTCCCTGACGGTATCCTTGCCGATCCAGCGGGCGGTTTTATCAGGGCTTTCCGCCAGGATCTTTGCGAGTGCCAGGGCCGGCGCATGGCAGGCGAGATTGCGCTTGCCGATGCTGCGCAGCGCCCAATTCACCGCCTTGCGCACGAAGTTTCGCGGGTCGCCGGCATGGGCCTCGATCAGCGGCATCCAGGCAAGGAGGGTCGCGTCGGACTCCATTTTCCGATGGACGGCGGCACCTGATATCATGGCGAAGGCGGTGCGCCTGATAAATTCGCGCTCGTCGGCGGCGAAGTCTGAGATGAGTTCATCCAGCCGGGCTTCGACGAAGAGATCGGCGGCGCAATCGACGATCTCCCAGGAGTTGAAATCATCGGCCCAATTTCGGGCTTCTTCCGTCGTCAACCGCTTCGGCTCGGCTGTGCAGAGGGCGAGCAGGCGGGCTTCGCGGATATCGCTTCGCCAGAGCTGCATTGCCCTGAGGTGATCCTTCTTCGCCAGTCTGGCGACCGCGCGGATATCGGGATTGGAGATGCCGAGGGCGCCGCCGGTGACGATGCCGAAGCGCGCCATGCCGGCGACATTCTCCTCCGAACGCAGCGTTTCGAGATGCGCGATCAGTTCGGCCGCATCGGAGGAGGGGCCGATCATTTCTCGAGGCGGGCGAGCAGCGAGGATGTGTCCCAGCGATTGCCGCCCATTGCCTGCACGTCGCCGTAGAACTGATCGACGACGGCGGTGACCGGCAGCTTGGCGCCGTTGCGGCGGGCTTCGGTGAGCACGATGCCGAGATCCTTGCGCATCCAGTCGACCGCGAAGCCGAAATCATACTTGCCTGCGTTCATGGTTTTGTGGCGGTTTTCCATCTGCCAGGAGCCGGCTGCCCCCTTGGAAATCACCTCGACGACCTTTTCGATATCGAGGCCGGCGCGCTTGCCGAAATGCAGCGCTTCGGCAAGTCCCTGGACGAGGCCGGCGATGCAGATCTGGTTGACCATCTTGGTCAGCTGGCCCGAGCCTGCCGGCCCCATCAGGCCAACCATGCGGGCATAGGCGTCGATGACAGGCCTAGCGCGTTCGAAGACGGCCTCGTCGCCGCCGCACATGACGGTCAGGGCGCCGTTTTCGGCGCCGGCCTGGCCGCCGGAGACGGGAGCGTCGATGAAATCGACACCTTTTTCCTTTGCCGCGGCATAAAGTTCGCGGGCGACCTCAGCGCTGGCGGTGGTGTTGTCGATCAGCACCGAACCTGGCTTCATGCCGTGCAGGGCGCCGTTCTCACCCGATGTCACCGAGCGGAGATCTTCGTCATTGCCGACGCAGACGAAGACGAAATCGGCCCCAGTGGCGGCCTCGGCCGGGGTGGGGGCGGCGTGGCCTGAAAATTTCTCGGCCCAGGCGGCAGCTTTTTCGGCCGTGCGGTTGTAGACGGTGACATCGTGGCCGCCTTTCGTCTTCAGATGCCCCGCCATGGGAAAACCCATGACGCCGAGACCGATGAACGCGACTTTTGCCATATGTCCTATCCTTTTCCTCAAGTGCAGGCTCCGAGGATTAACCGAAACGGCGGGAGCAGAAAAGCCCGCGAACGGACTTCCTTGCGATCAATGAATATGAGGCTGGCCACTGTTCGGCCGAGTCCTAAGTTGGCGAGAAGATATTATGTTCCGGAGGTGACATGGGGGAAATTCCGACGATCAAGCCGCGGCGCAAAGGCCGCAGCGGAATGCAGGCGATGCTCATTCCATCGCAGCAGATGGTCGCAGCGCAGATTCGATCGGCACCGGAAGGTGTCCTCACCGAAGTCGGCACTCTCCGCCGCCGTCTCGCCGCTCAATACGGGGCGGACGCCTGTTGCCCGGTGACCGTGCAGCGGCATTTGCGTGCGATCGCCGAGCTGTCCTACGGCGCGCTGGAGAAGGGCGAGCCGGTTTCGACGGTCACGCCCCATTGGCGCATGGTCGATCCCGCAAGCCTGCTTGCGAAGCGTCTTGCCGGCGGCCCCACCTTCATTCGCGAGCGGCTGGCTGCCGAAGGTCGGGAGTGAGCCGGGATAATAGGCAGCATAAGGGGCGCGCGAAAAAATTCCGCTTGAGGTCGATTTCCGGGCTGCAAAATCTCAGCAAAGGCGGAATCTTGCAAATAAAATTGTCGATATAAATTATAGATTTCATCATCATGGCATTCATCACTGACTGGGTCGACCAGCCGAAAACAGGCCCGACACCATCAAAAAAGGGGAAAGTCATGATTTCACGTCGACAAACGCTCGGGCTTTTCGCAGCAGCCGCGGCCACGGCAATCCTCCCGGCTATCAGGCCGGCACGCGCTGCCGCCAGCGAGTTCCGCATCGGCTGGCAGAAGAACGGCGTGCTGGCGCTCGCCAAGCGGCGCGGCGCGCTTGAGAAGCGGCTTGCCGATCGCGGCATTACCGTCAGCTGGTCAGAATTCACCTCCGGCCCGCCGCTTCTCGAAGCGCTGGGCGCCGGTGCTCTCGATTTCGGCGCGACTGGCGACGTGCCGCCGCTCTTTGCCCAGGCGGCCGGCGGGCAGCTCTATTATGTCGGTCTCTACAAGGGCAGCCCGGCAGGCTCGGCCATCCTCGTGCGCAAGGATTCGTCGATCAAGACGCTTGAAGACCTCAAAGGTAAGAAGGTCGCTTTCAAGCGCGGCTCCAGCGCGCACAATGTAACCGTCAAGGTTCTGCGCCAGGCAGGCCTGAAGCCCGAAGATGTCGAGCAGCTCGATCTTTCGCCGCCGGATGCCGCCGCTGCGTTCAAGAATGGCAGCATCGACGCGTGGTCGATCTGGGATCCTTATCTGGCGATTGCCGAAGCCGATCCGGAGACACGTATCCTGACGACCGCCGAAGGTATCGTCGACTCCTACAGTTTCTTCCTCGCCAATCGCGATTTCACCGATGCGAACGGGCAAGTGGTCGTCGACGTGATCGATGAGCTTGCCAAGGTCGGCACGTCGGCCCAGAGCAATCTCGACGAGACGGTGAAGGAGCTTTCCGAGATTACCGGCGTTCCGGTTGACGTAACGCGCGTGACCTTGACGCGAAAGGGCGCCGATCTCGGCAGCGTTTCGACCATCACCGATGCCGCCGCCGCCTATCAGCAAGCCCTCGCCGACGAGTTCCACGGGCTCGGCATCCTGCCGAAGAAGCTCGTGACCGGCGATATCGTCTGGCGTCCCAAGGCAAGCTGATTTTCCAGCCAGGCCAAGATTTCCGCTCGGCGGCATGGAGAGGGCCTCCATGCCGCCGAGCCGGAAAAATATTCCCCAAAACGGATTAGAATAGCAAATTGATATTGTCGATCTAATTGGTGGTCTATGTCACTATCCTCACGATCGAGAGACACCGAAAGGCATCTGCCTACTGCCAATCCGATCGACAGGGATATTTCAGATGCTCGCGCATAGACAGACAGCCGGCCTTCTTGCCGCCTCCGCCGCCACTACGATCCTCCCAAGCATCTGTGCGGCGGCGGCTCTGCGCAAGGCAGACGGTCTGCGTGTCGCCGCTTGCAGAGAGCCATCTCGACCACGCGAGTTGATTTTCGAATTCCGCAGCTAAAGGACCGTCTTCCAATGACCACCATCTCCCATAAAGGCACATCCGAGCCCATCAATTTCCTCTGGTTCATTCCGACATCGGGCGACGGCACTTATCTCGGCTCCTCCGAGCTCAACCGTGCGCCCGAGATCGGCTATCTCACGCAGATCGCCCAAGCCGTCGACCGGCTCGGCTATTCCGGCGTGCTGCTGCCGACCGGGGTTGCTTGCGAAGAATCCTTCGTGACGGCAGCAGCCCTTGCCGCCAAGACCGAGAAGCTGCAGTTCCTGGTGGCGATCCGTCCCGGCACGGCATCGCCTGCCTATTACGCGCGTCTTGCGACGACGCTCGACCGGATCTCCAACGGCCGCCTGCTGCTCAACATCGTCGTCGGCGGTAGCCCTGCGGAGCTTGCCGGCGATGGCATCCATCTCGAGCATGACGAGCGCTACGCCCATGCGGAAGAGTTTTTCACCGTGTTCGAGGAACTGCTGGAAAAGGGAACGGCAAGCTTCGACGGCAAATACATCAAGGCGACCAATGCGCGCCTCGGCTTTCCCTCGGTGCAGAACCCGCGCCCGCCGCTCTATTTCGGCGGCTCGTCGGATGCCGGCATCGATTTCTCCGTCGGACGCGTCGACAAGTACCTGACCTGGGGCGAGCCGCCGGCACAGGTTGCCGAGAAAATTACCAAGGTGCGCAAGGCCGCAGGCGAGCGCGGCCGAGAGGTGAGCTTCGGCATTCGCCTGCACTTCATCGTGCGCGAAACCGATGATGAGGCATGGGAGGCTGCTGAGCGGCTGATCCGCCATCTCGACGACGATACGATCCGCGAGGCGCAGGAGCGCTTCGTTCACGAGTCCGATTCGGTTGGCCAGAAGCGCATGGCCGCCCTTCACGGCGGCCGGCGCGACAAGCTCGAAGTCTCGCCGAACCTCTGGGCCGGCGTCGGCCTGGTGCGCGCCGGTGCGGGCACGGCGCTGGTCGGCTCGCCGAAGACGGTGGCCGCGCGCCTTCGCGAGTATCAGGAGATCGGCATCGATACGGTGATCGGCTCCGGCTATCCGCATCTGGAAGAGGCCTATCGCGTCGCCGAACTGCTTTTCCCCGAACTCGGCATCACCCGCGAGCAGCAGCGTCTGGGCTTCAACACCGAGTTCGGCCGCAAGCAGGTCTTCGCAGGCGGCAGCCATGGCGGCAATCTGAAAGTCGTCTCCGGCTCCTGAGCTCGAACAGAGCGTGACACCGTCGCAAGTCGCTTACGGCTTGCGACACCCTGCTTTCGATAAGCGCGAGGACAAAGCATGTCGACTTTCGATACTCCGTTCGTACGGTCGGTCGCTTCCGAAAAGGCCGGGAAGGCGGGTCTGCGCCTGCCGCTGCCCGGCCTGGAGAAGCTGACGCCTTACCTGGTGCCGGTGGCGATCGTGGCGTTCTGGCAGCTTGCCTCCTCTGTCGGCTGGATCTCGTCGCGCATCATGCCGTCGCCAGCCGATGTCGGCCTCGCCTTCTGGTCGACGACGGTTTCCGGCCAGTTGCCGAATGACGTGCTGGTGAGCGCCGGCCGCGCCTTTGCCGGCCTTCTCGTCGGCGGCTCGATCGGCTTCCTGCTCGGCATTGCCAATGGCGTATCACGCATTTCCGAGCAATTGACCGATACGACGCTGCAGATGCTGCGCACCATTCCGCATCTGGCGATGATCCCGCTCGTCATCCTGTGGTTCGGGATCGGTGAGGAATCGAAGCTGTTTCTGACCTCGCTCGGGGTGCTCTTCCCGGTTTATCTCAACACCTATCACGGGGTGCGCAATGTCGATCGCGATCTGATCGAGATGGGCAAGGTCTATGGCATGGGCAACTGGACGCTTTTCCGCAAGGTGATCTTTCCAGGTGCGCTGCCGTCGATCTTCGTCGGTCTCAGATATGCGCTCGGCATCATGTGGCTGACGCTGATCGTATCGGAATCGATTGCCGCATCCTCGGGCATCGGCCATATGGCCAACAATGCCCGCGAATTCATGATGACTGACGTCGTCGTGCTCGCCCTCGTCATTTATGCCGTGCTCGGCAAGCTTGCCGATGTCATCGCCCGGGTTCTGGAGAGGCGGTTGCTCGCCTGGAACCCGGTCTATCAGAAATAGGAGAGATGCCATGACATCGATCGCGCATGAGCGTTTTCACGCCGTCGCCGAAGAGCCAGCTTATGCGCGTGAAAACGCGCCCGCGGTGGGCCGCAGTGCGCCTGCGGCGATCAGCCTGACGGGGCTTGAAAAGAGTTTTGGGGCCAACCGCGTGCTGCGCGGCATCAACCTGCATATTCCGGCCGGCCAGTTCGTCGCCGTAATCGGCAAGAGCGGTTGCGGCAAGAGCACGCTGCTGCGCATCCTGATGGGCCTCGACGAGCCGAGTGCCGGCGAGCTGCATTTCGAGGATGCCGACGGGGCGCAGGCGAGCCCGAACGCGCGCATCGTCTTTCAAGAGCCGCGGCTGCTGCCCTGGCTCAGTGTCGCAGACAATGTCGTCGTCGGGCTCGGCGACGGCATCGACAGTCGGGCGGCGGCAAAGGCGGCCGATGCTGTGCTTGCCGAAGTCCAGCTTAGCGAAAAGACCAGAGAATGGCCGGCGCGGCTTTCCGGCGGGCAGCGGCAGCGCGTGGCGCTTGCGCGGGCGCTGGTCAGCCGGCCGGGCGTGCTGGCACTCGACGAACCGCTCGGCGCACTCGATGCGCTGACGCGCATCAGCATGCAAGAACTCATCAACCGTGTCTGGCGCGAACTCGGCTTCACCGCAGTGCTCGTCACCCATGATGTCAGCGAGGCGGTGCATCTCGCCGACCGGGTCATCGTGCTCGACGAGGGGCGGATCGCACTCGATCTTGCCATTCCCTATCCGCGTCCGCGCCGGCACGGCCATCCTGGCCTCGCCGAGCTGGAAGGCCGGCTGCTTGCCGCGATTCTCGGCACCGACGGCGGCCATTGATCCCAGCGCTAGTCGCGATGCTGCATGACCTCGGCATAGGCGAGGCGTATCGGTGCGAGCATGCATGACCACTGGCGAAAATGCATAGCCGCTTGGGTATGTGAAGTTCACCCTATCTCTGCCAGCGCTGCCATGCGCACTAAATTCAGCAATACTATTTTCCTCAAGTTGTTTTACGTTCAGCTTGACTCATTCATACCTCCATGGCTATACGTTAATCCATAGCCAACGAGGTATGGATTGTAGATGTCGGACACCCAGGACGTGCTCTTCAGAACGCTCGCCGATCCGACCCGGAGGGCTCTTTTCGAACGGCTGTGCCGCGAAGGAGAGAAGACGGTCGGGGCTCTGACGGCTCGGGCCGGGGTCTCGCAACCGGTCGTCTCGAAACATCTCGGAATCCTGAAGCAGGCCGGATTGGTGCGCGACCGTCGCGAAGGTCGCCAGACCCACTATAGCGCCCAGCTCGGTGCGCTGGCGCCGCTGGTCGACTGGACAAGTGAGATGGCGGGCTTTTGGCAAAATCGGTTCGACCAGCTGGAAGATCTATTGAAAAGGATGGACCAATGACCGAAATTTCAAACGAAACCCGTTCCGTCATCGTCGAACGAGAGATCCCTTTTCCGCCGGAAAAGATCTGGCGCGCGCTCACGCAGCCGCATCTGATTGCGGACTGGCTAATGAAGAACGACTTCGTGCCGGTCGTGGATCACCGTTTCAAGCTGAGCGCGGATTGGGGCTCGGTCGACTGCCAGGTCCTGGAAGTCGAGCCGAACAAAACCCTGTCTTACACCTGGGCTGCCTATGATCTCGAAAGTGTCGTCACCTGGACTCTCACACCCAAGGGCGCGGGCACGCAGTTGCGCATGGAGCAGTCGGGCTTCCGGCCGGATCAGCGGCAGGCTTACGGGGGCGCCAAAAACGGTTGGCAGCAGTTCTTCGCAAAGCTGGAGCAGGTGCTGACGCGCATCGAGTGAGACCGCTGCCAAAACGGATCACGCCATCCGCTTCGCTCGTTTTCGCAGGAGGTTCCCTTGAATTGGAATAACTGGCTTCGGCAGATCCACCGTTGGCTGTCCATTGCCTTTACGCTGGCCGTCATAATTAATATCATCGCGATGGTGCAGGAGAAATCGTCGGTCTGGGTGGGCCTCATGGCGCTGCTGCCGCTGACCTTGCTGCTGCTCACCGGTCTCTACCTGTTCGCGCTGCCATATGCCACAAAGTGGCGCGGCGCGGGACGCAGGGGAGGGTAGGAGTGAAGGCAATGTCCGGGAAGACACTCAAGACTGCGGCAAAGGTCACGAAGAAGACAGCCGCCAAGCCTGATACCGCGGAGCCGACCCTTCTCTCGGGCGGCAACCCTCAGATCGCCAAGGGTTACGGCGACGCTCCCGTGCAAGCCTACATCGCCGCCATGCCCGGCTGGAAAAGCGACGTCGGGCATCGCCTCGACGCGCTCATCACCCGCACGGTGCCCGGGGTGTACAAGGCCGTGAAATGGAACTCGCCCCTTTACGGCATGGAAGGGCAGGGCTGGTTTCTCGGTGTCCATTGCTTCGCAAAATACATCAAGGTTGCTTTCTTCCGCGGCACGTCGCTCAGTCCCGTTCCGCCCGGCGAGTCCAAACAAAAGGAAGTGCGTTACTTCCACATTCATGAGGAAGACCGACTCGACGAGGCCCAGCTCGCCGCCTGGGTGGAACAGGCAAGCCAATTGCCCGGCGAACGAATGTGAGCGGACGCGTAGATTTAAGCGTTAGAGCGTCCTTTGTGCGTCCGAAAAGACGCACTGCGCGCTTAGGCCATCAGCATTTAAGGGATGAAGGGGAGATATCGATGAAGAAAGCCACGGCAACCCCGAAGAAGAGCGGCTCCAGCGAAGAGAAAGACGGAGACTCTCCTTCTCGTTTGATCGATGCGAGAATCGAGGAGTTGAGCGATTGGCGCGGCGAGATGCTCGCCCGCGTCCGAACTTTCATCAGACAGGCCGAGCCCGACGTGGTCGAGGAATGGAAGTGGAGAGGCGTTCCGGTGTGGGAGCACGCCGGGATCATCTGCACCGGCGAGACCTACAAGAGCGTGGTGAAACTGACCTTCGCCAAGGGCGCCTCGCTGGAGGACCCTTCAGGCCTCTTCAACTCCAGCCTTGACGGCAATACCAGGCGCGCCATCGATTTCCATGAGGGCGACGAGATTGACGAGCAGGCGTTGAAGGCGCTCATTCGCGGTGCTGTCGCACTCAACACTTCAAAGCGGGCCGCCGCTCGTCCTGCCGGCTCGCGGAAGAAACCAAGCAGCGCTTGAGGCTTGGCCTATTTCGCCTGAAACATTCGCGTCAAATTTGATTCATGCGAGGCGATTTGGTTTTGCGTGACATGCGATCAGTGGATCGGGCTTTCCTCGCGTTCGAGGAAGAGTTCCAGATTGTTGAGGCCGATCTCCGTGCCCTGAAGGCGGGCGCCGTTATCGGCGTAGCCGTCGAGGAAGACCACCTGTTCGGTGAAGACCATTTTGGTGCCGCCGGGTTCGGCTTCGAAGGCGACGGTTGTGAGCGAGGCAGAGATGCGGCTTTCCCCGAGCTTCATCTCATAGGCATAGATGATCCGGGTATTGAGCACGATGTCGATGTAATGGGCATCATAGGCGTGCAGAAGGCCGTCGGTATCGGCGACGTAGTTCCTTTCCGCGCCACCGGGGCGGAAATCGAGCCCGTAGTCCAGCGGCACCCACTCGCCGTGGCAGGCGAACCATTGGCGCTTGGCTTCCGGCGCCGACCAGGCGCGGAAGGCGCGGGCGACCGGCGCCTTCAGGTGACGCTCGATGACGAGAGTGGCGTGTTCGGCGGATCGTGTCGTCATTCGGGAAGGGTCTCCGTTTCATTGGCGAGAAAGTGATCCAGCCTGTCGAAGGTAGTCGTCCAGCGGATCTTCCGCTGCTCCACCCAGCGCTCGACGGCGGCAAGCGCATCCTGCTGCAGGCGGTAGGTTCGCACCCGGCCGGATTTTTGGGAGAGCACGAGGCCGCTCTCCTCCAGCACCTGCAGATGTTTCATCACCGTCGGCAAGGCAACCGCGAGCGGCGCGGCCAGCTCGGTGACGGAAGCCGGGCCCCGGCCGAGGCGATCGATCATGCCGCGGCGGCTGCGATCGGAAAGTGCATGGAACATGCGGTCGAGATCCGCCTGGCCGTCCATCATTCCGTCGCATCCCGGAAGCGAGCCGGCAACCGTTCTTTGTAGGGATAGAATTTGAAGTAGGGGCGGGCCTCTTCCAGCACCCTTGCAAAGGACGGGCGCGCCAGCAGCCGGTCGTAATAGGCGCGAAGACTCGGCTGTTCCGCTGAAAACGGGATCAGTGTCTCGGCATAGAAGAGGGCAGGGGCGGCGGCGCAATCGGCCATGGTGAAGCCCTCGCCTGATATCCATTGCTTGTCGGCGAGCTGTTTTTCGATCATCGCATAGGCGGTGGCGAGTGTCGCCTTGGCGGCTGCTACCTCGATCTCGTCTGCCGTGCCGTCGGGGCGCCGACGATTGCTGACGATGGTCTGCATCGGCGCCTGGACATAGTGGTCGAAAAAGCGGTCCCAGAGGCGAACCTGCAGCGCCCGGTCGATCTCCGGCGGCAGCAGGCGAACGGGGCCGGGATAATATTGCTCGAGATATTCGATGATGATCGATGTCTCGGGAATGGTGCTGTCGCGCGCCTCGTCCCGCAACAGCGGCATCTTGCCGATCGGCCAGAAGCGAAAGAGATCGGCGCGCGAGCTTTCGTCTGAAAGATCGACGATGCGATTCTCGAAGACAGTGCCGTTTTCATAAAGCGCGATCAGCACTTTATGGCAGAAGGATGCGAGCGGATGCCCATGGAGCACGAGCGACATGCGGCGACCTTTCCTATCGTTGCGGTAAACTTTACCGATCGACTAACTATCAGGTCATAACACATTACGCAATAGATACTTCGCCAACCGTGCAACCATCCGTCAGCCGATATATCAGGTGTTGGCGTCAGCCATTATACCGGGCGATCACCAAATGGCCTGGTGTCGGCTGGCCGTCTTCCATGCGCACGTTGATATCCGATATTTCGACGAGTTCGAAACCGGTGGCCGTCAGACGTTCTCTGAGATAGGCGTCGGCATGAGCGAAGCGCTGGTGCGGGCCGACCATGTAGGCGCGGCCGGCGAGAATTTCCTCAGGCAGGGTTTCCGAGGAGAAGATGAACAATCCGCCCGGCATCAGGTTCTCGGCGGCACCGAAGAACAGCGGTTCGAGCGCGCCGAGATAGGGCAGCACGTCGGTGGCGGCGATGATGTCGAAGGCTTCCTCGTCGTTGTCGTCGAGGAAATCCTCGACCTCGGCGACGAAGAGCGTCTCGTAGAGATCCTTCTCATGGGCGATCTCGACCATCTTCTCCGATATGTCGATCCCGGTCATGTCAGCGCAGAGGTCGCGCAGCGCGCCGCCGGTGAGGCCCGTGCCGCAGCCGAGATCGAGCAACCGCTTGAACGGTCCGAGCTTTAAAGCCTGCAGGCGTTGGCGCACCAGCATCGGCACGTGATAGCCGAGTTGCTCGACGAGCACGTCCTCGAAAACCTCGGCATGCTGGTCGAACAAGGTCTCGACATAGGCGTCGGGCGCCTTGACCGGCGTTTCGCCGCGGCCCATCGCGGCGATGCGTACGGCCGCACCGCCGTGATCGTCGGGATCGAGTGCCAGGACTTCCTCATAGGCTGCAACGGCCGCATCGACATCTCCGGCCTTTTCCAGCTCCAGCGCGCGGTTGTAGGCCTCGCCAAGGGCATCTTCGTCGATCTTCTTTGCCATCGCAGTCCATCGTCCTTTTGTTTCAGGCATGCGTCTAAGACGGCTTTCGATGTTTTGCAATGGCGCGCTTGCAGGCGCAGAATGGCCGAAAAGAAGACCCAGGGAGGAAAGACCATGAAAACGGAGCCAGAAAGGACATTATCGGCGACGGAAGGCGAGGCCGGCCGGGCATTGCTGCTACCTACGACACCAAACGAGGTCACCAATACGCTCAGCCATTATTACCGCGGTGAACTCGGGCGGATGACGAGCTGGCGCGACCGCATCGACCGAACGTCCAACTGGGCAATCACCGTGGTTGCAGCACTCCTTTCGGTGTCGCTGTCGACGCCGACCTCGCATCACGGGGTGCTGTTGTTCGGGATGATGCTGGTGACGCTGCTTCTGATGATCGAGGCGCGGCGCTACCGCTTCTTCGATATCTATCGCGCGCGCATTCGCCAGATCGAGCGCTGCTATTTCGCACAGATTCTGGCGCCCGACGCCAATGCCGGCAGCGAATGGGCGGTGGTGGTCGCCCGCAGCCTGCGCAAGCCGCGCTTTCTGCTCAGCTATCAAGAGGCGATGCACCGCCGGCTCAAACGCAATTATGGCTGGATGTATTTCATCCTGCTGCTCGCCTGGTGCCTGAAGATCTCGACGCCGAAACTGCAGACGGAGGGGATGCCGGCGCTGCAGGCGCAGTCGTGGGCCTATGTCATCGACAATGCCGTGCTCGGGCCGGTTCCCGGCCTTGCGGTCATTGCAGCCGTCGTCGCCTTCTATCTCGGCATGCTCGGTTTCGCCCTGCGTCCGGATCGCGACGAAGGCGAATTCGGCCATGGCGAAGCCCATGTCTGATGCGGTGAGCATGATGTTACGCGAAAAAGCCGTTCACTCTTTTCGGCATCATGCTCCAGAGCCGATCAGTGCAGGATGAACTCGCCCTTCAGTGCCCGCCATTCGGTTGCTGAGATCAGCTGGCGGTGGATGTAGCGCACCGAATGCAGCGGCCCGTCGAGCTTCTCTTCCCAGAATTTCAGGAAGCCGCGCATTTCGGGAAAATCAGGGGCGAGGTCGTAATCCTGCCAGACATAGGTCTGTAGGATCACCGGGTGGTCCGGCAGGCGGTAGAGGATCTGGGCGGTCGTCAGACCATAGCCCTTCAGTTGTTTTTCCATGTCCTTATGCATCGTATTCCGCTTCTTCTTGTTCCCACTCGCGCGCTTATTAGCGCTGCATGATATGGAAACATGCGAGTGGTTAACGGAAGCTTTACAGATACTTCGTAAAAGGGCAATTTATTTTTAATATCAATGGTTTGGCAGCATCGTCCCGAGAGTGCTGCCAAAGGCTCAGCGCTTGAGATGCCGGGTCAGGCGGCGCTCGAACCAGGCCCAGAGATGGCGCAAGGCCTCGACGATGGTGAGGTAGAAGATCGCCGCCCAGAGATAGGTCTGGTAGTCGAAAGTGCGGGAGAAGGCGTAGCGGGTTTCACCCATCAGGTCGAGCACGGTGATGATGGCGACGACCGCCGAGCCCTTGATCAGCAGGATGATCTCGTTGCCATAAGGCCGAAGTGCGACGATGAGAGCCTGCGGCATGATGATCTTGCGGAAGGCGATGAACTTGTGGATGCCAAGTGCTGCGGCCGCCTCGTGCTGGCCATGCGGCACACTTTCGACGGCGCCGCGCAGGATTTCCGCCTGGTAGGCCGCGGTGTTGATGGTCATGGCAAAGAGGCCGCAATACCAGGCATCGCGGAAGAACCACCAGATGCCGACGGCCTCAAGCTGCGGCCGGAATATGCCGAGGCCGTAATAGACCAGGAACAGCTGGGCAAGCAGCGGCGTGCCGCGGAAGAAATAGATGTAGCCGTAGGCCAGCGCATTCAGCACCCGGTTCCTTGACATGCGCGCCATGGCAAGCGGCAGGGACAGGATGGCGCCGCAGATAACGGAAATGAAGACGAGGCTCAGCGTTATCCAGAGGCCATGGAGATAACGCGGCCCGTAGCGGGTGAATTTTTCCGGATCCCAGCCATTGATGACGGAGATCACCAGGAGCACCCCAAGCAGAGCCCAGAGAGCGACGAGGATATAGCCGGCCATGCGCGCCGGCGTCATCGGCTTCATCACCTTGCGGGGGGCGGGCTGCGGCGGAATCAGCGTTTCGGCGTAACTCATCGGCGGACCTCCGAACGCTTGGCCCAACGCTCGACATAGACGAGCAGAAAGGAGGAGAGGATGGCGAGCACCAGATAGAGGCAACAGGCCAGACCATAAAAGAAGAAGGGTTCCTTGGTCACGCGCACGGCGACACTCGTCTGGCGCAGGATATCGGCAAGGCTGATGATCGAGACATAGGAGGTATCCTTCAGCAGCACCATCCAGAGGTTCGTCAGGCCCGGCAGCGCGATGCGCACGAGTTGCGGCAGGATGATCAGGCGCAGCGTGCGGCCGCGATGCAGCCCAAGCGCGTCTCCCGCCTCATATTGTCCTTTGGGAATGGCGTGGAAGGCCGAGAGCAGCACTTCCGAACAGTAGGCGGAGAAGACGACCGAAAGCGCGATGACGCCGGCGAGGAAGGCGTTGATCTCGATCGGCGGTCCGTCATAACCGACGAAGGTCAGCAGAGACTGGATCAGCATCTGCATGCCGTAATAGATGATGAAGAGCGTCAAAAGCTCCGGCAGGCCGCGGAAGATCGTGGTGTAGATACCAGCCGCCAGCCGCAGCGGCTTTTCCTCCGACTGCTGGCCGAGCGCCACCAGGAAGCCGATGGCGAGGCCGATCGGTAGGGTGACGATCGCCACCGAAATGGTGACCTGCAGGCCAAGCGCAATCTCGTCGCCCCAGCCGGTATCGCCACAGGCAAGGATCGTCGACTGACCTAACCACGTGAAGATGCCAACGGGTCCGCACAGCGGATCGAATATGTGCACAATCCAGCTCCAGAAGGAGCTCAGCGCGGAAAATAATCCGCCCATGCGAGAATTCCCCTCACGGCTTTTGCCGTTTTAATCTTGCAATCCTTGTCAAACAAAAATGGCGGAAGAGCAAGCCTTCCGCCATTACCTTCGTCGGCCAGATAACGAATTTCTTATTGGCCGTAAACGTCGAAGTCGAAGTACTTGTCCTGGATCTTCTTGTATTCACCGCTGGCGCGGATCGCGGCGATCGCCGTGTTCAGCTTTTCCCTGAGCGGATCGCCCTGGCGGATAGCAATGCCTGCGCCGTTGCCATTGATTTCCTTGTCGACCGGCAGGGTCGTCAGGATCTTGCAGCAAGCGCCGGCGTCGGACTTTACCCATTCGGAGAGAACGACGACGTCGTCGATGACGGCGTCAACACGGCCGCTGGCAACGTCGAGCTTGTATTCGTCAGCGGTCGGATAGAGCTTGAGCTCGGTGTCGGCGAGATGCTTCTCGGCATAGTTGGCGTGTGTCGTGGAGGTCTGCGCGCCGATCACCTTGCCCTTGAGGCCGGCGACGTCCGATATCGTCGAATCCTTCGGCACGGCAATGGCCGGCGGGGTGTTGTAGTACTTGTTTGAGAAGTCGACGAGCTTCAGACGCTCCGGCGTGATCGACATGGAGGAGACGATCATGTCGAACTTCTTGGCGTTGAGCGCCGGGATGATGCCATCCCAGTCGGTGCTGACGAAGGTGCATTCAGCCTTCATCTCGGCGCAGAGCGCCTTGGTGATGTCGATGTCGAAGCCTTGGATGGTGCCGCTGGCATCGACGAATTCGAAGGGCGGATAGGTCGAATCGGTGCCGATCACATATTTCTCGCCATCGGCCATGGCCGATCCGGCAAAAAGGGACATCGCCGCGATCGAGGCTGCCGCGAAAATACGGGTAGAATTAAGCATGAGGATCCTCTCTGTTGGTGGCCGTCGCTCCTTATTTCTGTTGGGCTGACGGCCGCAGTTCAACGGTGCTGAGACCGCCTTGCGGCGATAATCAGACTTTTTTTCATGGAATTGCAACACAAATCCCATCGCAATTGTGCGGTGCAAATAGCAGGCGAGATGAACGCCGGCAGACTGCAACATTCACGCGAGGTTAATCCCCAACTTCTTAGAACCGGAACAAATCGGCGGCTCGGCAATTGCCATTCCGCCGTTTCGCCTCAATGCGAGGCTAGGGGCGGAACCAGGGCCTGGCGGCCTCAAGAAGCTCAAACAGGATCGAGGAAACCCGATGGGCATGAAATCAAGATTGTTCGCAAGCGCGGCTTTTCCGTTGCTTTCTTTTTCGCTGGCTTTGCAGCCGGCAGCGGCGATGGCGGCCGTGCGCGACGTCGCGACGCAGGCTTCGCCCGTGCGGCAGGCCGAGCAGGGCAGCTTCCAGGTGGCGCAGGATGCGCCTTCCGAAGAGGAGTTGCTGAAGAAGAAGCGCAAGCAGAAGGAGGAAGCCCCGGCCGAACAGGCGCCCGCCGCCGAGAAGCCGGCGCAGCAGGAAGCGCCCGCGGAAAAGCCGAAGGCTGAGCGCAAGGAAGCTCCGGCACCTGAACCCAAGGCAGAGCCTGAGGCGCCCAAGGCCGAAGCAGCGCCGAAAGAAGAGCCTGCTCAGCAGCCGGAAAGCAAGCCCGCGCGGAAAGCCAAATCGGAAGCGCAGCCCGAGGCAAAGCCCGAGGCCGAGCAGCCGGTAACCCAGGAAAAGCCGAAAAAGCCGAAGAAGACGGAGGCGCAGCAGGCCGAACCCGAACAGCAGCCGGCAGCAAAGGAAGCTCAGCCGGAAGCGGAGCAAGCACAGCCCGAAGCCAAGCCGGAAGGTGGCAAACGGGATAAAGGACAGGACAAGGCCCAGGGCAGGGATAAAGGCAAGGGTAAGGCCGAGAAAGAAGCTCAGCCTGCCGCTCCCGAAGCCGTGACACCGACTGCAGAAACGGCCAAGCCCGAAGCCACGCCTGAGGCAAAACCCGCCGCCGAGGCGCCGGCCGAGAAAAAGCCGACAAAGGGTGAGACTGCAGCACCAGCAGACAAAGCACCCACAGACAAAGCAACCGAAGGCAAGGCAACCGAAGGCAAGGCGACGGAGGACAAGGCGGCGGCACCGGAAGCCGCACCCGTCGAAAAGCCCAAGGACGGCACGGCGGCAAAGCCCGCCGGTGAGCAGCCCGCCGGCGCACAGCCGGCCGTGCCCGCAACTGACACTGCCCAGCCGCTGCCGGATGCCAGCGGCGGCCAGCAGGTTGAGCAGGCTATTCCGGCGCCGGAAAAGGCTTCGCCCGAGGAACTGGAGCGCCGCAAGAAGATCGCCGCAGATCCGGCCAAGAGCAGCGAGACCGTCGTGCTGCCGGTGGAGAACGGCGCGGCCGTGCTCGACAGCGACAAGGATGCCGACCGCAGCAAGGGCCGGGAAGGCCGCCGCGACCGCGACAGGCAGCGCGCCGACAGCCAGGAGGTGAAGGTGCCGACCTCCGATGCCGATGCACAGGCCGCCACCGGCGGCAAGGCGCCGGCGCCAGTCAAACTCGAGGCGGTGACGCGCGAGAAGGGCAGGAAGCTCGATGAGCGGCCACGATTCGTCCGTCCCGACGGCGCGCGCTTCGACGACCGCGGCGACGACAGCCGTGTGATCATCCAATACGACAACAGGACGATCGTGCGCGGCGACGATGACAGGCGCTTCCTGCGCGACGGCGAACGACCGAGCTACGAAGAGCTCTCCGGCGACCGCTACCGCGAGACGATCACGCGGCCGGAAGGCTATCGCATCGTGACGATCCGCAACCGCTACGGCGACATCATCCAGCGCTCGCGCGTCGATGCCGGCGGACGCGAGAACGTGCTCTATTATTCGCAGGATCTCTATGACGATCCGGACCGCGACTATTTCGAGGATCCGGGCGCCGACCTGCCGCCGATGCGGCTGCGTGTGCCGCTCAGCGACTACATCATCGACACCCGCAGCGACCCGAACCGGGACTATTACGAGTTCCTGAGCGAGCCGCCCGTCGAGCCGGTCGAGCGCGTCTATTCGCTGGATGAGGTGAAGTATTCGGCCCGTATCCGCGACAAGGTGCGTCGCATCGATCTCGACACGATCACCTTCGCGACCGGCAGCGCCGATATCCCGATGACCCAGGCGCGCACGTTGCGCAAGGTCGCCGACGCGATCAGCCAGGTGCTCGAGAAAGATCCGAGCGAAACCTTCCTGATCGAGGGTCATACTGATGCTGTCGGCTCAGACCAGAGCAACCTGATCCTCTCCGACCAGCGGGCGGAATCGGTCGCCAACGTGCTCTCCGACGTCTACGGCATCGCGCCGGAGAACCTCGCGACGCAGGGCTATGGTGAGAACTATCTCAAGGTCAACACGTCAGCGCCCGAACAGGAAAACCGCCGCGTCACCATCCGCCGCGTCACGGCACTGGTCCGCCCGGTCGCTGCCAACAAGTGATGATGTGGATGCCCCTCTCCATTCTTGGGGAGGGGCATTCCGTTCTTGCTTCTGCTTTCCAAGCGGCTTGAAGGATGGTTGAGACGTGCGGCTTCTTCTCCCCAGCGGGGCGGTGCCGGCAGGAGAGCGGATTGTCGTCGATCATCGGAGGCATTGCGACGCCTTTAGCGCCTATGCGGGGCTGCCGACGCCACGTATCTTTGAATTCATACGGCGCAAATCGCGATGGCCGCATGCCCTTTTGGTGGATTGCCGGATAAGCTCACTGTGCTTTCTTAGCCGACCGTATCTCCGGTACTTTTAAGGAAAAAGTGCATTTTTTGGGTATCAATTGGAACGCTAATCCTGTCATCCGGGCCAACGCGCGATGACGCGTGGATCTGGGCAGTAAAGGCCGCTGACCCGACCTTGCCAATCGCCAGTGTGTATGGACCGAGAGGCTCGATATCGGCGACATGAAGGCTCACAGTTGGAACGTTGGGATCCCCAACCATAGTATGTTCCGGTCGGATTCCGAGAACCACTGACTGTTCCACTGCCGCCGAAAGGCTCTCGGCTCTTTGTGTAGGAACCGGAATGTCGACCCCACCTTCGGCTTGGAAGGCAATTTCACCGGAGTTTTGCACAAGTCGCCCCTCGATGAAATTCATGCTTGGCGAGCCGATGAAGGCAGCGACAAAGAGGTTCTTCGGGGATTCATAAAGGGTGATCGGGTCAGCGGCCTGCTCGATCCGCCCTTGATTCATAACCACGACCCGATCTGCCATCGTCATCGCCTCTACCTGATCGTGTGTAACGTACACGATCGTGGTTTTGAGCCTGCGGTGTAAGAGCTTGATTTCTGTCCGCATTTCAATGCGCAATTTAGCGTCGAGGTTGGACAGTGGTTCGTCGAACAGGAACACATCCGGCTGGCGAACGATCGCTCGACCAATCGCCACACGTTGGCGTTGGCCACCTGAGAGCGCGTTCGGCTTGCGTTTCAAATAGGCACCGAGATTGAGAATGCGCGCCGCATTTGCAACGGCGGCATCGATGTCCTGCTTCGGAGTTCCGCGCACCTTCATGCCGTAGCCGATGTTTTCGGCGACTGTCATATGCGGATAGAGCGCGTAATTCTGAAACACCATCGAGCAATTGCGCAGACCCGGGCGCAGCGCAGTAACGTCCCGCTCGCCGATACGGATTTCCCCTGACGTCGTCTGTTCCAGCCCCGCGATCATCCGCAGGGTGGTTGTCTTCCCGCAGCCGGAAGGCCCGACAAGAACCACGAATTCCTTGTCGGCAATTGCCAAATCGAGCGAAGGAATGACCTCAACGCTACCAAAGGATTTGGTGACCTGATCCAAACGCACCTGGGACATGCTGTAACCTTTTCATGAGAATTCCATCGCCTGGCCCCAGCGCATCGGCCCGAAAATCGGAATCGATTTTCGGAAAGCACGATGCGAGAAAGAGTTAGAGCGTCCTTCGTCCGAAAGGACGCACGGCGCTCTAAGCGGCGATGGTTTGCTTCTTCTTTCAACGATGTCTGATCTCATCCCGGCACCGCCGGGATGAGATGTTGAGGATGGGCTTACTTCGCAGGCAGGCCCATCGACGAACGATAGGCTGCCAGTTGCTTGTCGCGGCCGAACTCGTCCGTCAGCTTGTTCCATCCGGCAGCCACGGTATCCAGCGCCTGCTGCGGCGTCACCTCTCCAGCCAATGCCTTGGAAAGCTCGATTTCGAGAATTTCCGTATAGGAGAAATAGCCCGGCAGGCGCATGTCGAGCGCCGTGTTCTTGGCGGTCACCGCGTCCTTCTGGCTTCCAAGATATTCCTTGGCCTCACGCTCGGAAAAGATCTTCGACCACAACGCCGTATTTGTCGTGTGCGAAAGACGGTAAGGATTGACGCCTGTGCCGCCGGTGATGGCCGCTTGACCGGAAACCGCCGGGCTCGTCAGGAACTGGATATAGTTCCAAGCTGCCTCCTGGTTCTTGGAAGACGACGGAACAGCCGCCTGCCAACCGCCGAAGGCCATGAAGGAAGTCTGGACGACCTCTGGCTGCTTGTCCCACTTCTTGGTCTTGTAGTTCCAGATCTCGTCGGAGCCCGGCAGCGATGCCGAACCGACGCTGCCAGCAACCTTCGACTGCTTCGGGTCGGCGGCGATGACGCCGGTATCGCCCCAGCCGATCGATTCCGCGACCTGGCCACCGGCAAAGGCCGCGTTCACTTCGCCGAACGAGAAGTTCAGCGCATTTGGCGGTGCGAGCTTGGAGGCGCGAATATATTCCTCCAGGCCGCGCACCCAGCCCGGATTGTTGACCTGTGCATCCATCGTATCCGGATCGAAGAACATGCCGCCGGGATTGTCGGGATGGCTGGTGTATCCCGCCACGTGACTGAACAGGAACCAGAATTGCTGGCCGCCACGGCGGAAGGCTTCCGCCGTGCCCCAAAGGCCCTTGTCCGGCTGCTGGAAGAATTCAGCGATGTCGAGATACTGCTTCCATGTCTTGGGCGGGGCCAGATCATAGCCATACTTCGCCTTGAAGGCGCTCTGGTTTTCCGCGTTTTCAAACAGATCAATGCGGTAGGTATAGGTATGGGCATCACCGTCCATGGTCTGCGACAGGACCTTGCCGTTCCAGACCATCAGTTGCTCGCGGTAAACCGGCGCGATGTCCTCCCAGTCGGCACCTGATTGCATATTCTTCGGCATTTCTGAGAGAAAGTCGGTGAAGTCCGGTGCCCAGGCCGGCGCAAAGGCGACCACGTCGAACGTGTCTTCGCCCGAAGTCAACGAGGTTACGATTTTCGGATAGAGTTCCGACCACGGAAATTCGACGACATTCACCTTGCCGCAGGTCTTTTCTTCCCAGCCCTTGGCCGCGAGTTGCAGTGCAGAGGCGATATAGGGCCCAGTCTGCGTCGTGGCAGTGAGTGTGACACCGGTGTAGTCCGGTTCGCACGCGAGCGCCGGTGCGGTGCCCGCCGCCGCAAACAGTACCGCGGCCGTTGAACTCAGTAGCAATCTTCTCATGTTTTCCTCCCCGGAATTGAACAATGACTAGGCTTGTCGAACGGTCACTTTATTGCTCCTAAAAGCAGGCCAGACCGCATCAGCCTGCTCAAAATGCCCGCCATGACGACCATGGGTATGATCGCGACCAGGGCGGCTGCCGATATCGACCACCACTCATCGCCGCGCTGGCTGTTTTGCCCTGCGACGAGAATGGGAAGTGTCTGCCATTTGGAACTGGTCAGGAAGAGTGCGAACAGGAACTCGTTCCAGACGAAGGCGAGCGTGATCATGAATGTCGCGATCAGGCCCGGCTTGGACATGGGCAGGACGATACCGAAGAAAATTCTCCACGACGGCACATTGTCGACCATCGCCGCCTCTTCGACTTCAACCGGCAGTGCCGCAAAGAAATCGCGCATCAGCCAGATCACGATCGGTAGCGAGAAGGCGACATAGGCGAAGGTGAGGCCTGTATAGGTGTCCACAAGCTTGAACCCCAACTTGCCGATTTCCGTATACATCAGGAACAAGGCAAAGGCGGCGACGATCGGCGGAAACATGCGCTGGCTCACAAACCAGAAGACGATATCATCATTGCCGAGGAGCGGCCCTGGAAGCTTCATTCGGCTGGAGCCAATGGCGAGCGCAAGCGCTGCAACAAAGGCAAAGATCAGCGAAATAGCCTGCCCGTAGCCCAGTACATGACGGCCAAGCAGATATCCCCCGAAGGCAACAACGACGAAAATCACCCCGGATAGCAGCTTCACCTCGAAGGTGAAGCGCACCAGCGCATAGGCTGCCATGGATCCGATGAAGGTGGCCAGCACCGATGCGGATAGCCCGATGATCGTCGAGGCGATGAAGGTGTTGTAGAACTGGCCGCGCGCGCCCGACAGAAGCTCGCTCCAGGCTGTCAGCGTCGGGTCGAAATCGACGAACGGAATATAGGTCGGTCCGCCGACGACGCCGAGCGGCGACTTGAACGAGGTGATCGCCACCCAGTAAAGCGGAAAGAAGGTGAAGGCGAGCCAGAGCAGGCAGCCTGCGAGCGCCAACCAGCGGCCGGATCCTTTGAGGTCACGCACGCTCATTTGTGCTTCTCCAGATAAGGCTTCAGGATGGCGAGATAGACGAGCCCGATCACGGTAATGACGATCAGAAACAGGAAGGAAAGGGCGGAGGTGTAGCCGAGGTTGAACTTCTTGAAGCCCTCCTGATACGCGAACAAGGTGAGCGTTTCGGTCGAAATGCCGGGCCCTCCGCCTGTCATGACGAACACCGTGTCGATGATCTTGTAGCTCTCGATGAGGCGGATGAAGACCACCGCCACCGAAATTGGCAGCATCATCGGGAAAGTGATCCCCCAGAACTGCTGCCAGGGGCTGGCATTTTCAAGCGCGGCAGCCTCGTAGACGTCCTCCGGCAGGGTTTGCAAGCCGGCAAGAAGCATGAGGATGACGAAGGGTGTCCACTGCCACACTTCGACGGAAATGATGGCGCCGATAGCCCATCTGGTCTGCGTCAGAAACGGCAGGTTGGGAAAACCGAAGACGGTCATCAGCTCATTGAGCGGGCCCATCGTGGGATTGAGGATCTGGCGGGCAATCAGTGCAACGGCAACGGGCGCCACCAGCATCGGCACCAGGAAGCTGACCCGGAACAAGCCTTCGCCGGGCACACGACGGCTGAGCGCCAGCGCCACGGAAAAACCGATGACATATTGCAGCGTCACCGCGACAGAGGCGATGATCGTCGTCGTCCAGGTGACACTCCAGAAGCGCGGATTCTGAAGCAGTTCCGTATAGTTGCCGAAGCCGACGAAACGCGCGGGGATCGGCGGCACGAGCCGCAGGCTCATGAAGCTGGTGGTCAGCGAATAGATCAGCGGGAAGATCGAGATCACCAGCACGATCAGCAACGCCGGCCAGATGAAGAAGTGTTTGACTGGATCGTTGCGGGTCATGCTGCGTCTCCCTTCTGGAGAAGCGCCTCGATTTCCTCGATCTTCGGCATTGCAGGCGCGGTACCCCGCCGCGTCACCGCAATACCGGCGGTCGCGCAGCCGAAACGCACGGCCTCGACCGGACTAGCGCCCCGCGAGAGCGCTGCCGAGAAGCCACCGACAAATGCGTCGCCGGCGCCGGTGGTATCGATGACTGCTCCCGACGAGACCGCCGGAACATGAACCGATTGCCCGGCCGTATGATAGAGCACACCGCGACCACCCAGGGTGATCAGCGCGGCTTTCACGCCCTTGGCAAGAAAGGCGTCGCCAGCCCGTCTGGCGTCGTCGAGCGTGTCGAGCGGAAAACCGACGATGGCCGCCGCCTCGGTTTCGTTTGGCACGATATAGTCGCAGAGCGGATAGATCGTGTCTGGAAACGGCTCGGCCGGCGCGGGATTGAAAACAGTGGTAACGCCGGCCGCATGGGCGATTTCGAGGGCGCGTTGCGCCGCTTCAGCCGGTTGTTCGAGCTGGGTCACGAAAACAGCCGATTGTTCGATGGTTTCGCGTGCCGCTTCGACATCACCAACGCCGATGGTGCCTGCGGCACCTGGATAGACGATAATCGCATTGTCGCCGTTACCGTCATTCACGTAGATGAAGGCAGCGCCGGTCGGCATATCGTCCATCTGTACAACCTTCGGCGTCACGCCTGCTTCCGCATAGGTCTTCAGCGCCATGTCGCCGAACGTGTCGCGGCCGATCTTCGAGATGAAGGAGACCGTTCCACCGGCGCGGGCAGCAGCGACAGCCTGGTTGGATCCCTTGCCGCCCGGGCCTACTGCAAAACCGGTCCCGGTGATGGTCTCGCCAACGTTTGGCATGCGCTTGGCCAGATAGGCCGTGTCGGCGACGAAAATCCCGAGGATCGAAACACCCACCTTCATTATCGTTTCCCCTCAAACGGTTTCCGGCGGAATCACGCCTTTGGTGAAGAGGAAGCAGCCGTAGAAGCGGTTTTCGCCCGTGGTGATGACGCAATAGGCCTTTTTGGCCTCCTCATAGAAGGCGAAACGCTCGATGCCATACATCGGCGCCGGCTTGCCCTCGGCGCCGTCGATAGCGGCCTGGACTTCCTGCTGCACTGGAGGGATCTCGTCCGGCGCGCCCATGATTTCCATTCGTCCGGCGGACGGCTGCAGCGGCGTATCCAGCGGCATCACCGAAAGAATAGCTTTGATGGCGCGGGCAGCAGACACATTGTCTATGCGCAACAGCTTGCCGAGCACCGTTTGCCGGGCAATGGAATCCGAAGGAAAATTGGTGTCGGAAACGACGACCGTGTCGCCATGCCCCATGGACCGGAGCGCGTGCAACACGTCCGCATTCAGAGCCGGATCGATATTCTTCAGCATGAAAATCCTCCCTTAGTTGCACCATTTCGCAGCACCTCGTGCCGCGAAACAGAGCCCAATAACCGCAGCTCCGTTACAGTTCTGCGATTCCCTCAAATTCCGTTATTCTCGCCTGCCGGTGCGGTTCTCCTCCTGCCCGGATGATCAGGGTTGGAGCCCTTATTCTCCGTAGGGGATCCAGATATTCTTCACATCCACAGCGCGGCGAAGGTATATCGCGCCTTCGGCAGCGGCTCTGTCCATCCAGTCCGTCGCCTTGCCATTGTCCACGAGGGTTCGCTTGAGATTGCCCGAAGAAAGCTTCTCCACCATCGTCGAAAGTTCCGCCGAGCCGAAGGCCCACAAGGCATCAACGTCATTGTGCGCGGCAAGGATCTTTGCCAGTTCGATCGCCGACCCGGTGACGATATTGACGACACCGGCAGGCACATCCGACGTTTCCAGAACTGAATAGAAATCCGTGGCCGAAAGCGGGAAGGCCTCACTCGGCACCGCGACGACACGATTGCCGGTAGCAATCAACGGCGCAATCAGACTGATAAAGCCGAGCAGCGGCGCTTCCGGCGGGCAAATGACGCCAACGACGCCGATGGCTTCCGGTATGGCCAAGGCAACGCCGCGAAGCGGCGGCTGGTGAATGCCGCCTTCATATTTGTCCGCCCAGGCTGCGTAGGTGAAGAGACGGGAAATCGCGGCGTCGACCTCGGCATTTGCATTGGCTGCGGAAGCTCCGGTCATCGCTGTTATCCGCGAGGCGAACTCGTCGGCGCGGCCACTGAGGTTTTCGGCGATGTAATAGAGAATCTGGGCGCGGTTATGAGTGGTCGCATTCGACCAGGCGGAGGCGGCCTGGGCGGCTACCACCGCATTGCGGATGTCCTTGCGGTTGCCTTCGCCGACCTCCCCGATTGCCTTGCCCTTGGGTGAGGCGATGACACGGGAATAATTGCCGTCCGGGCGTGCCTGCTTGCCGCCGATGAAGAGCTTTGCCGTCCGGTCGATGCTTGGCAGGGCAAAATCGCCGGCAACCGGCTTTAGTTGCGAAAGTGCGGGCATAGCTGCGCGCGCCTTGCGACCGACCCAAGCCTTCGGCTTCAGATATTCGTAGCAACCTTCGCGTCCGCCTTCGCGGCCGAATCCGGATTCGCGCTTGCCGCCAAAACCGACGGCGGCATCGAAAAGATTGGTGGCATTCACCCAGACCACGCCGGCTGCAAGCTTTGCCGCAACGTTCAGCGCCAAGCCGATCGTCTCGCTCCAGACGCTGGCGGCGAGGCCGTAGCGGGTGTGATTGGCAAGCTGGATAGCCTCTTCCGGTGTGCGGAAAGTCATGGAGACCGCAACCGGCCCGAAGATTTCCTCGGTCGCGACGATCGATGTCGGCTGCACGCCGCTCAGCAGCGTCGGCGGGTAGAAGCTGCCGCCCTTCGGCAGGTCGATCTTAGCCTGATGCAGCGTCGCGCCTTCTGAAACTCCCTTTTTCACCAACGCTTCGATACGCGTCAATTGCACGGGCGCGATGATCGCACCCATATCGATGCACTTGTCCAAAGGCTGACCGACCCGCAATGTCTCCATCCGGCGCTTTAGCCGCTCGTGGAAAAGATCGGCAATGCCTTCCTGGACCAGAAGCCGCGAACCGGCGCAGCAGACCTGCCCCTGGTTGAACCAGATCGCATCGACAACGCCTTCCACGGCGCCGTCAATATCGGCGTCGTCAAAAACGACGAAAGGGGACTTGCCGCCGAGTTCCAGCGTCAAGGATTTGCCGCTACCCGCGGTGCGCTCGCGAATAACGCGCCCGACTTCGGTCGATCCGGTAAAGGCAATTTTGTCGATATCCGCATGCCCGACAAGCAGCGCGCCTGTCTCGCCTTCTCCCGTCACGATATTGAGTACGCCCGGCGGAAGGCCCGCCGCGGATGCCAGTTCGGCAAAGAGAAGCGCCGTCAGCGAGGTGAATTCGGCAGGCTTCAGGATGACGGTGTTGCCGAGCGCCAAAGCAGGCGCCACTTTCCAGGCCAGCATCAGGAACGGGAAATTCCACGGGATAATCTGGCCGACGACGCCCACCGGCACATGATCGGCAAATTCCGTGTCCTGGATTTGCGCCCATCCGGCGTGATGATAGAAATGACGGGCTGCCAGGGGCACGTCGAGATCGCGGGTTTCGCGGATGGGCTTGCCATTGTCGATTGCCTCGACCACAGCAATCAGACGCGCATGGCGCTGGATCATCCGGGCAAGTGCATAGAGATGGCGCGCCCGCGCGTGGCCCGGCAATCTCGCCCATGACGCCTGTGCCTTGCGAGCCGCAGCAACCGCGTTATCCACATCCGCCGCGCCGCCGTTCGCGAGCTTCGCCAGGACCTTGCCGGTGGCTGGCTCGAACGTCTCGAAGTTCTTTCCCGACGCGGAGGGCACGAATGCGCCATTGATGAAGTGACCGAAACCGGAAGCGTGGCGTGCCAGCCAGTCGCGAGCTTCGGTATCGGATTCAGGGGCGGGGCCGTAGGACATCTCGTCGAAATACTTTGCAACAGTCATCTGGATCATCCAATCGGGTGTCTGTTGAGGGCCGAATAGGCACCGGTGACGTGATGCTCCAACTGCCGCTCGATATCCGCAAGCAAGCTTGATGCACCGATGCGGAAGAGGTCTGACTCCAGCCATTCGCGCCCCAGTTCGTCCTTCATCAGGAACTGGTAGTTCAACACGTCCTTCGCCGCGGAAATGCCTCCGGCCGGTTTGTAGCCGATCTTGATACCGGTGCGCTCCTGATAGGCGCGGATCGCCCGCAGCATGGTCAATGTCACGGCCAGCGTCGCATTGACGCCTTCCTTGCCGGTCGAGGTCTTGATGAAATCGGCTCCCGCCATCATGCAGACCAGCGAGGCCCTGGTGACATTGCGGAGCGTCTTCAGGTCGCCGGTCGCCAGAATGGCCTTGACATGCGCATCACCGCAGGCGGCGCGATATTCTTTCATTTCCTCGTAAAGTGCTGTCCAGTTGCCGGTCAGCACATGCTCGCGGGTGATGACGATGTCGATTTCCTTCGCGCCATCGGCAACTGACGCCTCGATTTCCTTGACCTTGAGGTGGTGCGGGCTGAGGCCGGCAGGGAAACCGGTCGAAACCGCGGCGACCGGAATGCCGGAATCTCCGAGCGCCTCGACGGCCGTTGCAACAAAACGATGGTAGACGCAGATGGCGCCGGTGGTGATCGAACGGCCGCTCATGCCAAGGGAATCCAGAATGTCGGCACGTATCGGATTCATCGCCTTCGCGCACAACCGCTTGACGCGTTCGGGGGTATCGTCGCCGTTCAATGTCGTCAGGTCGATGCAGGTCACCGCCTTCAGGAGCCAAGCCGCCTGTGCGTCCTTTTTGACGGTCCGGCGTCCGGGAAGCGAGGCTACGCGGCGCTCGGTGGCAGACAGGTTGACCCGGGTGTCAAGCACCCAAGACAGATCGAGTTCCATCCCGGTATTGCGCGGCCGGTTATGGGTGCCGCCCGGCAATCGCGAAGGGCCTCCATGATGCGCCGCGTTTGCCGCATTGTGAACAGCAACGGTTTCCAACTAGAATCCTCCCGATCCGAGCGTGAAGATCCTGTTGCCATCAAGTGCAGAGGCACGCAGAGGAAGCTTCACGACTGGCTCAAATGTGATTTTTTTTTCACTGTTTGTGAGGTTTGCATCACCGCGCCGCTGCGTCAAGTTTAGATTTCGACAGACGCAAAAAAAGTACGGGATTTCTCAGTCGAAATCGTTCATGCCGTTTTCGGTGATGACCACGTCGAACGACTTCATGTCGCTGAAAAAGGCTGGCTTGAGCTTGCCAATTTTGCTGCTGTCGGCGAGAAGAATATTCTTTCGTGCCCGGGACATCGCCTTTTTCTTGATCTCCGCTTCGTGAAAATGCGCGCAGGTTGCGCCACGCCGGGCATCGACACCGGCTGCCGATAGAAATGCCACGTTGATCACAAGCTGATCGAGCATTTCCAGCCCCGTGGCACCGGAAAAGCTCGCCGATGCTGGGTGGTAAAGACCACCGAGCATAACAAGGCGAACGTTGGGTTTTCGCGTCAGACGATCAGCGACATTCATGGCGTAACAGATCGCCGTTATGTGAATCTGGTCTGGGAGGAGATCGACCAGATAGGGTAAGGTGGTGCCGCAATCGAAAAACACCGTATCATCATGGTGAATGTAATCAATAGCTTGTGTGCAAACTTGCCGTTTTGCAGCGGCATGACTGTCGGCTGCCTTGGAAATTTCATAGGGATCGTTTTCCGCTTCGACAGCTGCAACGATGTGGCCGCCGAGAAACGCGAATTGGTCTGCATTGGCGCTGACATCACGCCGAACCGTCATCTCTGAGACGCCCAGGATCTCCGCAGCATTCTTGATGTGCAGAATGCGATGTTGTGAAAGGGCCTCGGATAAGACTGCGATGCGCCGGCCCTTGCGACTATCCATATCGCATCTCTCCCTTATCGTTTACACTTGGAATAGTGTTCTGATCAAAATTTAACAAGGGACTGCCATTCTCATCTTGTATGTCCCTCGAGCTACGATTCGGCATTTGCGCCGAGCTACAGCTTCTGCACCAGCCAGTTGCGCGCAAAATGGCATATCGTCACAATTTTACAGGGAAACCCCGCAATTTGAAATGAGAATTTGTGACCAATCTTCCATTTTCGTGATGGTATAGTCACAAAACTGCATAGATGGTGCCTCACTTCGGCTGCGGGGAAGCGGGTGACGACGAGATCGACATTCTCTGCCGGCAGCGGTTCGTCACGCCTCTGGTCGGGGTGGCCTTCCGACCAGAGGCTTGCTGAGGACATTCTTGGCTGCGCGCGCTACTCGCCGGCTTTCCTTGCTGCCGTTTCGATCGCATCGGCAACCTTTTCCGGTTGGGATGCGAAGACGGCGTGGCTTGCCTTTATTTCAGTCACGTCGCTTCCGGCACGTTTTGCCATGTCGCGTTCAAGCTCGGGGTTGATGGAGCGATCCTCGGTGGCGACGATCGACCAGCTTTTCTTGGTCCGCCATGCCGGCTGAGTGATCTTGGCGGAGAATGCCTGCTTCGAGGCGAAGACCTGTGACTTTGCCATGAAATCGGCTTCGGCTTGCGGAAGGTCGGCTGCGAAATCCGCGGCGAAGGCGCCCGGATCGAGATAGAGATATTTGCCGTCCTTCGTTTCCTTTATATCCATGCTGCCGGCGGGCTTCGAGCTGGCGAGGCTCAGCAGGCTTTCGCCCTTGTCGGGCTGGAATGCCGCGACATAGACCAGGCCCGCGACCGCGGGATCGTTGCCGGCTTCGGTGATGACCATGCCGCCATAGCTGTGACCGACGAGCAGGACCGGGCCGTCCTGAAGGTCGAGAACGCGCTTGGTCGCCGCCACATCGTCGTCGAGCGAGGTAATGGGTTGCTGGACGATGGTGACGTTGAAGCCGCGCTTCTCGAGAATGTCCGTCGCCTTGCGCCATCCCGAGCCATCGGCCAGCGCGCCGTGGACGATCACGATGTTCTTGACCGCGGCAGCCTCTGCGGCGAACGCGATGGCGGTGGTGGCAAATGCAAACGCTGCCGTGAAAAGAAGGCGTTTGTTCATGAGTATCACTCCTTTGGTCATTGTTGATGATCGGGATATTGATGCGTTTCAGGTTCAGCCGAACGTGAAGGCGTAAGCCTGCACGCCGGGATCGAGGAAGCGGATCTCGAAGTTGCGGGCGGCGACCATGCCGGACTGGCGGACGAGCTGATAAAGCCTCGTCGCGGTCACCGTGCCGTTGCCGTCGGCATCGATGTCTGACCCGTGGTCGGGCCCTGGCGCCTTGCCGTCGATCTTCACCTGGAAGCGGATCGGCTTGTCGCCGGCACCAGGCCCAAGAACGAGATGCAGATCGCGGGCGCTGAAGCGATAGGTGATGCCACCGCCCGACTGATCAAGCGTCGCCTGATCCCGGCCGACGATCCAGGTTCCGGACAGGCCCCAGCCATTGAGGCCCGGTTCGCCGATTGTATAATTTTGTGCCAGGTCAGCCTGCAGCCCTTCCGGAGAGGCGAAATTCGCCGCCTGTTCGTAGCCGAGATAGGTCTCGCCGGAGCGGATATTGCGGAGATCTGGGCCTGCTTCCACGCCCTTGGCATCCGGCGCGACCGGCGCGCTTGCCGTCGTCTGGCTGCCGGCCTCGCGCAACAGGTCCTGAATGGCCTTTTCGGTCCTGTTGTAATTGCCTTCGCCGAAATGGTGGTAGCGAATCTGACCCTTGGCATCGATCAGATAGGCGGCAGGCCAGTAGCTGTTTTCGAAAGCGCGCCAGATTTTGTAATCATTGTCGATCGCAACGGGATAGCCGATCTTGAAATCGTCGATTGCGCTTTTGACGTTGTCGATCTTCTTCTCGAAGGCAAATTCCGGGGCGTGGACGCCGATGACGACAAGGCCTTGATCGGCGTATTTTTCCGCCCAGGCCCTGACATAGGGGATCGTGCGAATGCAGTTGATGCAGGAATAGGTCCAGAAGTCGACGAGCACGACTTTGCCCCGCAATTGCTCTGATGTCAGAGGCTCAGAGTTCAGCCATTCGACCGCGCCGTCGAGCGAGGGGGCGCGGCCTTCGACGGGCAAGTCGCTGCGGAAGGGCTTCTTCGCATCAGCTGCGGCGATCATCACCTCGTTGCTCGCCAGCTCGGAAGATGCGCTACTGAGCGGCTTTGCATGCAGCCTGTCGAGCACGGCCTGTTCCAGCGATGTGGTGCTGGCATAGGAGAGCCGGGCGAGCAGGCTGGTGTCGAGGCCAAGCGCGATGACGGCGACACCCGCCAGGACGGCAGCGCCGAGCCCCTGACGAATCCTGTCGCCAACGCCGAGCGAACGCTTCATGGCGGCGAATATCCGGCCACCGACCAGCAGGGCTACCGCAAGCGAACTTGCAGCACCAGCGGCATAAGCGATCAGCAGGAAGGTCGTTTGCAGATTGGCGCCCTGCAATGCAGCTCCGGTCAGCACCAGGCCGAGAATCGGACCGGCGCAAGGCGCCCAGAGCATTCCGGTGGCAACGCCGAGAAGAAGCGCGCTCTTCACTGTCGTGGTGCCGCGCCCGCCGCCGGTGGCGTTCAGAAGATTGTTGCCAAGATCGACGACCGGCCGGGCAAGCGTGCTTGCGAAACGCGGCGAAAGCAGGCTCGCGCCAAAGAGGGCAAGCAGGACGATGGCGGCAAGGCGGCCATATTCATTGGCGCGAATGGCCCAGCTGCCGCCGACTGCGGCCAGCGTGGCGACCAGCGCGAAGGTGGCGGCCATGCCCGCCAGCATCGGCAGCGTGCTTCTGACGAAGGGCTGTCCGGCGCGGGCGAAGACGAAGGGCAGGATGGGGAGGATACACGGGCTGAGGATCGTCAGCGCGCCTCCGAGATAGGCAATGATCAGAAGTGTCATCATCGTTTCCTTTGAAACCGCTTGATCGGGCTCTGGGCGGCGATGGGGCCCGAACCAGCAACGGCGGGGATATGGCCGGCGTGAAGTATCCCCGATGTGTCCGGCTTTGCAGGAAAATGTACCGAAGTGTCGGGGTGGGGCGGCAGCGATACAAAGCGATACAAACTGCCGCAGCCGCGAGGAGACGACTGCAGCCAAGGCGGCCACTTGCCGAGGCCGCGCGATTGTATCGGAATGTATCCAGGCGGCCGGAAGCTACATCCGCATTCAAAAAACGGTTGCTTGCGACATATCAGGGATACAAGTAGAGCGCCTTTTCGCGACCGTGATCCATTCGACAGGAGAGACCGATGTCAGAGCAAATCAACCATCACCGCCGCCGTTTCTTCGGCATGACGGCAATCGCCCTTGCGGCCGTCGAATTCGGCGTGGCCGGCACGGCTGCCGCCCAGTCGTCTGCGACTGCCGCATCGGTGCCAGCTATAAAGCCCGGAACCAACACGTCCTTCGAAGCGCTGAAGCAGGTCAAGGCAGGCGTGCTCGACATCGGTTATGCCGAGGCGGGAAAGGCGGATGCCCCCGTCGTATTGCTCCTGCATGGCTGGCCCTATGACATCTATAGTTTCGTCGATGTCGCACCGCTGCTTGCCACGGCGGGCTACAGGGTGATTGTGCCTTATCTGCGCGGCTACGGGACGACCCGCTTCCTGGACGACCAGACGCCGCGCAACGGCCAGCCGTCAGCGCTCGCCGCCGATATGATCGCGCTGCTCGATGCACTCGATATCGAGAAGGCTGTGATTGCTGGCTACGACTGGGGCGGGCGGACCGCCAATATCATGGCGGCGCTCTGGCCCGAGCGCTGCAAGGCGATGGTATCGGTGAGCGGCTACCTGATCGGCAGCCAGGAGGCCAACAAGAAGCCGCTTCCGCCGAAAGCCGAACTCGCCTGGTGGTATCAGTTCTATTTCGCCACCGAACGCGGTCGTCAGGGATACGAGAGCAACACGCATGATTTCGCAAAGCTCATCTGGCAGACGGCATCGCCGAAGTGGAACTTCGACGATGCGACATTCGACAGGTCGGCCGCTGCCTTCGACAATCCCGACCACGTCGCCATCGTCATTCACAATTATCGCTGGCGCCTGGGGCTTGTCGAAGGCGAGGCAAAGTACGATGCCTACGAGACGACGCTCGCCGCAACGCCTGTCATTTCGGTGCCGACCATCACCATGGAAGGCGATGCAAACGGTGCGCCGCATCCGCAGCCTTCCGCCTACGCCGGAAAATTCTCCGGCAAATACGAGCATCGCACCATCGGCGGCGGCATCGGCCACAACCTGCCTCAGGAAGCGCCGCAGGCTTTTGCGCAGGCGGTCATAGACGTCGATCGTTTCTAGGTCGACGCTGCCGTGCAGCGCCTCGTTGCTCCGGCCAGCGGAATATGCGTAGGTCGCGTCTGTCGCTTCGGTCAGGAACAAAGCGACCGGCGCGGCCGCTTCTATCGATGGGGAATAGGGAAATATGGATCATGTCGATCACATCCTGATCGTCGATGACGATCGCGAAATCCGCGAGCTGGTATCGGGCTACCTGCAGAAGAATGGCCTGCGCACGAGCGTTGCTGCCGACGGACGGCAGATGCGCAGTTTTGTCGACGCCAATGCCGTCGACCTGATCGTGCTCGACGTGATGATGCCCGGCGACGACGGGCTGGTGCTGTGCCGCGAACTGCGCGCCGGCCGGCACAAGGCGATCCCGATCCTGATGCTGACGGCCCGCACCGACGAGATGGACAGGATCCTCGGGCTGGAGATGGGCGCCGATGATTATCTTCCCAAGCCCTTTGCTGCGCGTGAGCTTCTCGCCCGCATCAAGGCGGTGCTGCGGCGGACGCGGATGCTGCCGCCCAACCTGCAGATCAGCGAAGCCGGACAATTGCTGACCTTCGGCGACTGGCGGCTCGATACGGTTGCCCGGCACCTTCTCGACAGGGAAGGGACCGCGATTGCGCTGAGCGGCGCCGAATACCGTCTGCTCCGCGTCTTCATCGATCACCCGCAACGTGTGCTCAATCGCGACCAGCTTCTGAGCCTGACGCAGGGCCGCGACGCCGATCTCTTCGATCGCTCTATCGATCTCCTGGTCAGCCGCCTGCGTCAGCGGCTGGGCGACGATGCGCGCGAACCGACTTATATCAAGACGGTGCGCAGCGAAGGCTATGTGTTTTCCGTCCCGGTCGAAATATCGGAGCCGCGCCGATGAAGGCGGCAATCCCCTTGCCTTCGGGCCTGACGTGGCCGAGCACGTTGCGGTCGCGGATCTTCCTGATCCTGCTGATCGGGCTGGCCTTGGCCTACGGGCTGTCCTTCAGTGTGCTCTATATGGAGCGGTACATGTCGGCCAAGGCCGTGATGCTCGGCACGCTGGAAAACGATGTTGCAACGTCGATTGCGGTTCTCGATCGGCTTCCGCCCGGCGAGCGCGGCGACCTGCTCGACCGGCTGAGCCGCGGCAATTACCGTTTCGTGCTCGGGCCCGGCCTTCCCGGCGTGCCTGACACGTCAAGCAAAGGGGCGGAAATCTCAGGAAAGATCGAGGAGGCTATCGGGCACCGCTTTCCAATCCGGATCGAACGGATTCCAGGCGATGTGAACCGGCTGCAGGCGCATCTGACGCTGAGCGACGGAAGCCCGTTGACGATCGACGTCACGCCGAAGGGCGTCATGCCGATCGCCGCATGGCTGCCTTATGTCTTCGTCATCCAGATGGCGCTGCTCATCCTCTGTACCTGGTTTGCGGTTCGCCAGGCGATCCGGCCGCTTGGCGAGCTTGCCGCCGCCGCCGATGCCCTCGACCCGAACAAGGACGGTCCGGCCTTGAGCGAGGCGGGGCCGAGCGAGGTCGCGCATGCGGCAAAGGCGTTTAACGCGATGCGGGAGAGGATTGCCCATTACCTCGAAGAGCGCGTCCAGATCCTGGCGGCAATCTCGCATGACCTGCAGACGCCGATCACCCGCATGCGGCTGCGCGCCGACATGGCGGAGGAGTCGCCGGAGAAAGACAAGCTGGTGCATGATCTCGGCGAGATCCAGCGTCTCGTCCAGGACGGGATTGCCTATGCGCGCAGCGCGCATGGCAACGGCGAGAAGAGCGCCCGGATCGATCTCGCTTCGTTCATCGACAGCATAGCCTATGACTACCAGGATATCGGAAAGGCCGTCACCGTCGTCGGGCTGGTTCAGGGCGCCGCCTTCACCAAGCCGCATGCACTTCGCCGAATCCTGTCGAACTTCATCGACAATGCGCTGAAGTTCGCTGGTGCTGCCGAGATTAGTGTCGAGCGCAGCGCCGAGAACGATATCGTGATCACAGTCATGGATCGCGGGCCGGGAATTCCGGACGATATGCTGGAAGCCGCCATGCAGCCTTTCTTCCGGCTGGAACAATCCCGCAACAGGGAGACCGGCGGCACCGGTCTCGGTCTTGCTATCGCCCAGCAACTGACGGCCAAGATTGGTGGGTCGCTCCGGCTCCACAATCGCGCTGGCGGCGGGCTGGCAGCGGAAATCACTATCCGTTGACATCAGAGGCGCTGCAAAATTTCGAGACGTTTTGTATGTGAAGATGTCCTCGATACCGGATGCTACGCTTTGTGACATTTCGGGCGATTTCGGAAACATGGCGGATATATCCGTCGGTCAAACCACACTCCGTCAACCCGGCCGCGCAGCGCGGCCAGTCGCCTGGAGCGACGCAACACAAGGAGTGTTCCATGACAAAGATCGATAAGGTTCTCTATACCGGCAAGACCCATACGACGGGCGGGCGCGATGGCGCTTCGCACAGCGACGACGGCCAGTTGGAGATCAAGCTTTCGCCTCCGGGCAGCAACCGCGCCGGCACCAATCCCGAACAGCTTTTCGCCGCCGGCTGGTCTGCGTGCTTCATCGGCGCGATCGGCTTTGCCGCGGCTAATCAAAAGGTCAAGCTTCCAGCCGATCTTGCCGTTGACACCGAGGTTGATCTCGGAACAGCCGATGGCGGCTATTTCCTGCAGGCCCGTCTCAAGGTCAGCGTGCCCGGGATCGAAGCGGATGTGGCACGAGCCCTCATTGAAGAGGCTCACCAGACCTGCCCTTACTCGAAGGCTACACGCGGCAATATCCATGTCGAATTGAGCGTTGCCTGACGAATACATTGCCCGCCGAAGGCCATTGGCTGCGGCGGGCAAAGGACAGGAGCCGAAAGCAAACAGGACGAGGCCGACCGGGCCTCGCCGATGGAGGATCTGATGAGATTGATGATCATCTGCATTCTGGGAGCGGCGGTCTTCGCCGCGCCCTGCATCTACGACGTAAGCTCGCAGGAGCCTTCGCCGCTAGCGGGCCTCGTGACGGCGGCATCCGCAGCGTCGTCTTCCGGGGAGCAGCCGCCATTTTAGATCACCAGGAGAAAGACAGTGAAACTCTATCAGAACGAAATTTCTTCGGCGACGTCGAGAGTCGGTATCGCGCTCGCTCTGAAGGGACTGACGGCAGAAGCGCTGCCGGTTAGCATCCTCGGTGAAGATGCCGAGAGCCGGCAGGCCGGATATCGCAGCGTCAATCCGCAAGGGCTGGTGCCGGCCTTGCTTACGGATAGCGGCGTCCTCATCACCCAGTCACTGGCGATCGTCGAATATCTCGACGAGTTTCACCCCGAACCGCCGCTGCTGCCCGACACGGCGGAGGGCAGGGCGCTGGCGCGGTCGATCGCGCTTGCAATCGCAGCCGAGATCCATGCGCTGCTGCCGCCGCGCATCGGCCTGCACCTCAAAACGGCCTTCCAGGCGGATGCCGATGCCGTTGCAGCCTGGAGCCGTCACTGGGTCGGCGAGGGAATGGCCGCTGTAGAGACGATGATCGCCGGCCGCAGGCAAGGCGCCTTCGCCATCGGCGACCGGCCTGGTATTGCCGATATCTTTCTCTTCCCGCAGGCGATCAGCGCCCGGCGCATGGGCTTCGATCTCGCCCTGTGGCCCAATATCGCGGAGATTGTCGGCAGGCTCGAGGCGATCCCGGCTTTCCAGGAGAATGCACCGGCGCCGAGACGATGATGCGATCAATGAAGAAGCGACCGCAAACGATGGCGGCCGTTTCTTTTCTCAGCGGTTGACCCTTGCCTGCAGATGCGCGGGATATCGATCGCCTTCCACCTTGATGGTGGCGAGCGCGCTTTCGATATTGCCGAGATCCTCGGCCGTCAGTTCGACCTCGGCGGCCCGGATGTTCTCCTCGAGGCGATGCAGCTTGGTGGTGCCGGGGATCGGCACGATCCAGGGCTTCTGCGCCTGCAGCCATGCGAGAGCGACCTGGGCGGAGGTGGCCTTCTTGCGGGCGGCGATTTCTCCGAGACGATCGACGAGCGCCTGGTTGGCCTTTCGCGCCTCCTGAGAAAAGCGCGGCACGACGTTGCGGAAATCCTTGCTGTCGAAGGTGGTCGTTTCGCTGATCGCGCCAGTCAGGAAGCCCTTACCGAGCGGGCTGAAGGGCACGAAACCGATGCCGAGTTCTTCGAGCGTCGGCAGGATTTCCTGCTCGGGCTCGCGCCACCACAGCGAATATTCGCTCTGCAGTGCCGCCACCGGCTGGACGGCATGGGCGCGGCGGATCGTCTGGGCGCCCGCTTCCGAGAGGCCGAAATGCCTGACCTTGCCTTCCGCGATCAGCGCCTTGACCGTGCCGGCGACATCCTCGATCGGAACATCGGGATCGACGCGATGCTGGTAGAAGAGATCGATGACATCGGTCTTCAAACGCTTCAGCGCCTGGTCGGCCACCGCGCGGATCCGCTCCGGACGGCTGTTCATGCCGCTCTGGCCGCCATTGGCATCGAAGTTGAAACCGAATTTCGTGGCGATCACCACCTCTTCGCGGAATGGGGCGAGCGCCTCTCCCAGAAGCTCTTCGTTCTTATAGGGGCCATAGGCCTCGGCTGTGTCGAAGAAGGTCACGCCGCGTTCAAATGCCCGCCGGATCAGTGCTGTCGCTTCCTGAATATCCGTCGCCGGGCCATACCCGTAACTCAGCCCCATGCAGCCGAGACCGATGGCTGAGACTTGAAGTCCGCTCTTTCCAAGTTCACGCTTCTGCATAGAAGTTTCCTTTTCTAACCTTGGTATTGCGTGTCGGTGACATGCTCCATCCAGTCGACGACCTTGCCGTCGAGCTGTTCCTGGATGGCGATATGGGTCACTGCCGTCGTCGGCGATGCGCCGTGCCAATGGCGTTCACCCGGTGCGAAGCAGACGACGTCGCCGGCGCGGATCTCCTCGACGGGGCCGCCGTCGCGCTGCACGCGACCGCAGCCCAATGTGACGATCAACGTCTGGCCGAGCGGATGGGTGTGCCAGGCGGTTCGGGCGCCGGGCTCGAAGGTGACGCTGGCGCCAGCCGCGCGTGCGGGGCTGGTCACGGCAAACAGCGGGTCGACACGCACGCTGCCGGTAAACCAATCGGTCGGTCCCTTGGCCGATGGCTGCGAACCGCTTCGCTTGATATCCATCTTTGTCTTCCTTTCGATGCCGGGCTTTCGATGGCGGGTGGACATGTCTACTCGAGTAACAAGGTATTTAGGGCGTGCGCCTGGCCGCGATTAGATGGTATAAACGGCAAGAACCCATGAGAAAGTTTCATAAATGCCGCGCCCCGCCGTCAACGACCTCATCGCCTTCATCGCCGTCGCGCGCGCTCAAAGCTTCACCAAGGCGGCGGGCAAGCTCGGTGTGTCGCAGTCGGCGCTCAGCCACACCATCCGAGGGCTCGAGGAACGGCTTGGACTGCGATTGCTGACACGCACGACCCGTAGCGTTTCGCCGACGGAAGCCGGCGAACGCCTGCTGGTCTCCATCGGACCGCGGCTCGACGAGATCGAGAGCGAGCTGGCTGCCTTGAGCGCGTTCCGGGAGAAGCCGGCAGGCACGATCCGCATCAATGCCGGCGAGCATGCGGCCGATGCCGTCCTCTGGCCCGCCTTGCAAAAGCTGCTGCCTGATTATCCCGATATCAATGTCGAGATCATCGTTGACTACGGTCTGACCGACATCGTCGCGGAGCGCTACGATGCGGGGGTGCGGCTGGGAGAACAGGTAGCGAAGGACATGATCGCGGTGCGCATCGGCACCGACATGCGCATGGCCGTGGTCGGCGCTCCCGCCTATTTCGACACCAGGCCGAAGCCGCTGACGCCGCAGGACCTTACGGATCACAATTGCATCAACCTGCGCCTGCCGACCTATGGCAGTGTCTATGCCTGGGAGTTCGAAAAGGACGGGCGCGAACTCAGGGTTCGCGTCGAAGGACAGTTGGTCTTCAACAATATAGCGCTCCGGCTGAATGCCGTGCTGGCCGGTCTGGGCCTTGCCTATATGCCGGAGAACTTGGTCGAGACGCATCTTGCCGAGGGGCGGCTGGTGCGGGTCCTTGAGGATTGGTGCCTGCCGTTTTCCGGCTACCATCTCTACTATCCGAGCCGCAGGCATACATCGCCGGCATTCGCCCTCGTCGTCGATGCGCTGCGCTATCGGGGATAGGTCTCGCCGTTTCGAGCTGTCCGGACAGGCATGGATCCGAGCTACCTGACGTTCAATCGATTGGTTCTTGCTGGAGGTGAAATCATGCCGCCGGCAATTTGACATTCCATCGCTCGCCGCTAATTCACACTTGAAATTGAAGGAAACAGTGAATGAATACTGCGGCGTCTGCCACGAAAGCTCGGACCGGCGTGTCCGGTTTGGATACAGTTCTGGCGGGGGGCCTTTCGCCGGGGCACGTGTTTCTCCTGGAGGGAAATCCGGGAGCGGGCAAAACGACGATTGCGCTGCAGTTCCTGATCGAAGGTGCGCGGCTCGGCGAGCAGGGGCTCTACATCACCCTTTCGGAAACCGAGAGCGAACTCCGAGCCGGCGCCGCATCGCACGGCATGGTGATCGATGGCAATATCGAGATCTTCGAGGTCGTGCCGCCGGAAAGCCTGCTGGATGCCGACCAGCAGCAGAGCCTGCTTTATTCGTCGGATCTTGAACTCGGAGAGACGACAAGAGAAATCTTCGCCGCCTTCGAGCGGGTCAAGCCGAGCCGGGTGGTTCTCGACAGCCTATCCGAGATAAGGCTTCTCGCACAAAGCTCGCTGCGCTACCGCCGACAGATTCTTGCGCTCAAACATTATTTTGCCCGGCAAGGGGCGACCGTGCTTCTCCTCGACGATCTGACCTCCGACACGCTCGACAAGACGGTACACAGCGTCGTGCACGGGGTTATCCATCTCGACGAGCTGGCGCCGAATTACGGCTCCGAACGGCGACGCCTGAGGGTGATGAAATACCGCGGGCAGGCTTTTCGCGGCGGCTACCACGACTTCACCATCCACACCGGCGGTGTCGTCGTGTTTCCGCGTCTCGTCGCCGCAGAACACAGGTTGAATTATGTTCGCGATCAGCTTCCCAGCAATATTGCAGAGCTGGACCTTCTTCTGGGCGGAGGGCTCGAGCGAGGGTCCAGTACACTGATCCTCGGTCCCGCCGGCACCGGCAAGAGCACTTTTTCCTTTCAATTCTTGATGGCGGCCATCGCGCGCGGAGAAAGGGCGGCTGCCTTTATTTTCGACGAGGAGCTCGGTTTGCTGTTCGCCCGCCTAAAACAGCTCGGGATAGATCTCGAGGGACTGAGGGATGAGGGTCTGCTGCACATCGAGCAGCTCGATGCCGCGGAACTGTCACCCGGCGAATTCGCCCACCGCGTGCGGACTTGTGTCGACAGGTCAGGCGCCAAGACCGTCGTCATCGACAGCATCAATGGCTACCAGGCTTCGATGCCGGATGAAAATTCGCTGATATTGCATATGCACGAGCTGCTGCAATATCTGAATAGACAAGGCGCGAACACCTTCCTTACGGTCGCCCAGCACGGACTGGTCGGCGATATGAAATCACCTGTTGACGTTACCTACCTCGCCGATACCGTCATCCTCCTGCGTTACTTCGAGGCCGTGGGACGTGTGCGGCGGGCGGTCTCCGTCATCAAGAAGAGGACCGGCCAACACGAGGACACCATCCGGGAGTATCGGATCGATGCGGACGGCCTGACGATCGGAGATCCCATCGTCGGTTTTCAGGGGGTGCTTCGTGGCGTCCCGGACTTCGTTGCAAAGTCCGCAGCGCTTTTGCCAACCGACAGTGAGGGCGGCGGCAATTCCTAATTCCAGTAACCCGAAGGCACTGATCTATGCACCGGCCGGACGCGATGCCCAGGTTGCGGCATCCTTGAACGATGAGGCCGGACTATCATCGATCGCAGTTGCCGATTTGAATCTCTTCGCGTCATCGCTGGATGACGACATCGCGGTTGGCGTGTTGACGGAAGAGGCCGTTCGCGGCAGTGACCTGAAACGGATCGCTGCCTGGGTTGCCGCCCAACCAAGCTGGTCCGATCTGCCGTTCATCGTCCTTACCCGCCGCGGTGGCGGACCTGAACGAAATCCAGCCGCTGCCAGGCTTTCCGAGGTTCTCGGTAATGTCGCTTTTCTGGAGAGGCCGTTCCATGCGACGTCCTTTATCAGCGTTGCCCGCACAGCTTTAAAGGGACGTCTGCGCCAATACGAAGCGCGCGCCCGGCTCGAGGCTCTGAGCGAGGGAGAACGCCGATTGCAGACGGCACTCGCCGCCGGTCGTCTCGGGGCATGGGAGCTGGAACTGTCCTCTATGGCCTTGTCGGCCTCGGCGACCTGCAAAGCGGTCTTCGGCCGCGGGCCGGATGACGATGTCACCCGCGACGATCTGATCGCCAGCATCCACCCCGATGACCGGGACCTTGTGCTGGCACGCCTGCGCCGGACGATTGATACCGGAGAAGACTATTCGATCGAGCACAGGACGATCTGGCCGGATGGATCACTGCATTGGACCGAAGTCCATGCGCAGCTCTACGCCGACAGATATGGGTCCGCCAGCAAACTGGTCGGCGTCTGCTCCGATACCACCGCCCGCAAGACCATCGAAGAAAATCTGAGACGGCTCAATGAGAACCTCGAAGAGCGTGTGAGGGAACGGACCAGGGAGGTCAACGCTGCCCACCAGACCCTGCTTGAGGAGGTCGCCCAGCGCGAAAGGGCCGAGGAGCAGCTTCGCCAATCGCAGAAAATGGAAGCGATTGGCCAACTGACCGGTGGCGTCGCCCATGATTTCAACAATCTGCTGATGGTTGTTCTCGGAAATCTGGAGCTGCTCGGCAAGCACGTGGCTGGAGATGCGAAGGCGACGCGTCTGGTCGATGGCGCGGTTCAGGGCGCGCGACGCGGGGCGGCGCTGACGCAGCGGCTGCTGGCTTTTGCCAGACAGCAGGATCTGCAGGTCAAGCCCGTCGATCTGGCCGAGTTGGTCTCCGGCATGAACGACTTGCTGCGGCGCTCGGTCGGATCGTCGATCAGCATCGAAACCAGCCTGCCGGCGACGCTGCCGCCGGCGCTAGTCGATGCGAACCAGCTCGAATTGGCGCTGCTCAACCTTGCGGTCAATGCCCGCGATGCGATGCCGGATGGCGGGACGCTGTTGATATCGCTGCGTGAGGAGCAGGTGGCCGGCGATGACGTCGCTCTCGGCAAGGGGGCATATATTGTGCTGGCAGTGGCCGACAGCGGCACCGGCATGGACGCGGAGACGCTGAAGAAGGCGGTCGATCCGTTTTTCTCTACCAAGGAACTCGGAAAGGGCACGGGCCTAGGCTTGTCGATGATCCACGGACTTGCCGTTCAGCTCAATGGCGCACTTCTTCTGACCAGCGAGCTTGGAGTGGGAACAATTGCCGAACTGTGGCTTCCGGCGACCGAACGGCGCCCCGAGCGGGCGATCGAAGCGGAACTGCCCGTTCCGCAAGCTGCATCCAGACTGAAGATCCTTCTGGTCGATGACGATGCCTTGATCGCCATGAGTTCGGTCGACATGCTTGAAGATCTCGGCCACGAGGTCGTCGAAGCAAACTCCGGCGCGCAGGCGCTGGAACTGATCAGCAGCGGTCAGCATTTCGACCTTGTCATAACCGACTATTCGATGCCTGGTATGACCGGCGCACAGCTTGCTCAGGCCGCACGGGACATTCATCCGGCATTGCCGATCGTGCTGGCGACAGGTTACGCCGATCTTCCTGCCGGCACCGATATCGATCTTCCGAGATTGGCAAAGCCCTATGATCAGGCTCAGCTCGCCAAGGAAATTGCCAAGGCGATGGCAAGCGAAACGGTTCCGCTTCTCAGGTCCGGCGGTGACGCAGGTGGTTCAAAGCCTCGCCTATCCAAGGCCGACGATGTCAGCGATAAAATCGGCGATGGCGCCTGTGTCGTCTAGATCGAAGACCGGCAAGGCCGTGTCCGTGACGGCATGATCGGCGGCGATGGCGCAGATATGGGGATCGCTTGGCGCCAGCGGTTCGCGATTGGCGGCCTCCAGGCGGCGGGCCTCGATCTTCGGGATCGGCTCGCGCTTGTAACCTTCGATCAGCACGAGATCGCAGGGGGCGAGACGGGCGAGGATCTCCTCGAACTCAGGTTCTGGCGCACCGCGCAGCTCGTGCATGATGGCGTAGCGCGTGCCGGAGACGATGGTGACCTCGTGAGCGCCGGCTTGGCGGTGGCGGTAGCTGTCGGCCCCGACCTTGTCGATGTCGAAATCATGATGGGCGTGCTTGATCGTCGAGATCCTGTAGCCGCGGCGAGTGAACTCCGTCACCAGCCGGACGGCGAGCCCCGTCTTGCCTGAGTTCTTCCAGCCGGCGATGCCGAAGATTTTCGGTGCGGTCATCCGCGAAGGGCCTCCAGCCAGCGTTCCGCCTCGACGAGATCGTCGGGCGTATTGATGTTGAAGAAGGGATCCAGCAGGCTGGCACGGGTCGGATGCAGCGGAAACGCCACTTCCGTAACGTCATGTCGTAACAGGAAGTCGCGTACGCGGCGCTTCTCGTCGGTGGCGATCCAGGCTTCGAGATCGGCGGCCAGCGTCACCGGCCAAAGCCCGAAGACAGGATGGCTGCGGCCCTCGGAGGCTGCAATGGCGACCTGCGAGGGGTGGTCGACCGCTGCCGCCAGCCGGGCGACGAGATCGGCCGGGAAGAACGGGCAATCCACCGAGACGGTGACGACATGGGTGGTCGACGGCAGGCCGGCGGCATAGACCATGGCCGCATGGATACCGGCCATCGGCCCGGCCTTGCCGCGAAAACGGTCGGGAACGACAGGCACGCTCTCGGCGGCGGCATCGGCGTTGACGGCAACGAGCGGGGCCTGCTGCGAGAGGCGGGTCAGCACATGGTGGAGCAGGCTCTCGGCCCCGAGCATCACGCCCGCCTTGTCGCGGCCCATGCGCTGTGAGCGGCCGCCGGCCAGCACGACGCCCGCTATTTGAGATTTATCCAATGAGAATTCAGCCATCATCCTTCCTCAAACCGGCGCGCGCGGCGCGGATTCCTGCGCGATCGGCGACACGCGGCGCTTGGCCTCACGATAGAACGTATAGAGGCCGGAGGCGATGACGATCGCAGCCCCCACGAGCGTCCAGCTGTCAGGCACTTCGGCGAAGAAAAAGAAGCCGAGCACAGAAGAGAAGATCAGGCTGGTATAGCGGAACGGCGCTACGAAAGAGATTTCGCCAGTGCGCATGGCGAGGATGACCGACTGATAGCCAACGAGCACCAGCACCGATGCGAGCACGAGATGACCAAGCGCGGTGGCGCTGACCGGCTGCCAGCCGCCAAGCACTGGAATGAGCAGCGCACCGAAGAAGGAGGCTGATATGGCGGTGATGACGGTTATCATCAGCGAGGGAATCTCCGGACTGATGCTCCGGGTGGCGAGATCGCGGCCGGCCGTCGTCAGCACCGCGGCGACGCAGAGGAGGGCGGCGGCGGTGAATCCCTCAGGGCCGGGACGAATGATGATCATCACGCCGACGAGGCCGACGAGGATCGCCGACCAGCGCCGCCAGCCGACCGGCTCGCCAAAGAAGAGCGCCGCGCCGAAGGTGACGACCAGTGGCAGCGATTGCAGGATCGCCGAGGCATTGGCGATCGGCATCATGCCGAGCGCGGTGATATAGGTGACGGCGGAGAGCGTCTCGCAGATGATCCTGAAAATGATCATCGGCTGCAGCATGATGCGCCAGGAACGCAGCGCGCCCATTTTCCAGGCGATCAGATAGACGAGCAGGCTGGTGAAGAGGCCGCGCAGGAACATGATTTCGCCAGCGTTCATATAGCCGATCACCGATTTGGACAGAGCGTCGCTCGCGGAAAAGCCGGCCATCGCCATACTCATATAGATGGCGCCCTCAGTATTGCGTGACCGCGGCATGAAGAGATTCCCGTTACCTGTGCGCCCCTTTTAGTCGCGAAGATGCATGAAGGGAATCGGATGAATGTCACACCAGGCATAAATCGATGATGCGGTGCACAATGGCACTGATGCCAACGCAGGCGTGTGGGTGGAAGTCCAGGCAAATCTCCGTTTTATAAGCTGAATTCCGATAGTTCCGACGCCGCAATCAAGGCGTCGATGAGGAGGCGCCGTCGCACTGCCGGTTCGGCCATAGGCGTTTTTCCCTCCCTGCGCGGGAAACGGGTGGCTGCATCGTCTGATCTTTGAGCATCTCAGATCTCGCAACAACCCAGGAGAGACCGATATGACACTTCTCAACGACAAGATCGCAATCATCACCGGCGCAAGCTCCGGTATCGGCCGCGCCGCGGCGAAACTCTTTGCGCGGGAAGGCGCCAAGCTCGTGGTCACCGGCCGGCGGCAGGACGCGCTCGATGCCGTCATCGCGGAAATCGAGGCGGAGGGTGGGCAGGCCGTCGCCATATCAGGCGATGTCAAGGACGAAGCGCTGCAGGCAAGGCTCGTCGAAACGGCGGTCTCGCGCTTCGGCCGGCTCGACATCGCCTTCAACAATGCCGGCATCCTCGGTGAAATGGGGCCGGTCGCCGGGCTGTCGCTCGAGGGCTGGCGCGAGACGATCGAGACCAATCTCACCGCCGCCTTCCTCGGCGCCAAACACCAGTCGGCGGCGATGGGAAAAGGCGGCGGATCGCTGATCTTCACCTCGACTTTCGTCGGCCACACCGTCGGTATGCCTGGCATGGCCGCCTATGCGGCGAGCAAGGCGGGGCTGATCGGCTTCGTGCAGGTGCTCGCCGCTGAACTCGGAGCGCAGAAGATCCGCGTCAACGCACTGCTTCCTGGTGGCACCGACACGCCCGCCAGCATTACCAACGCGCCTGATGCCACGCCGGAGGTGCTCGCCTTCGTGGAGGGGCTGCATGCGCTGAAACGCATGGCGCAACCCGAAGAGATCGCCAATGCGGCGCTTTTCCTCGCCTCCGACATGTCGAGCTTCGTGACCGGCACGGCGATGCTGGCCGATGGCGGCGTTTCAATCAGCCGGACATAGGGCAGGAAATATGGTGTGCTGTGGCAACCAGCCGTGCGCGTCTGGGACCCAGCCACCCGCCCTCGTCCTTCGAGGCTCCGGCCTTTGGCCTGCGCACCTCAGGATGAGGGCTGATTGTGGTGCCGTGTGGTTGGCGGGCTGATCAAGGCTCCAGGCATCCCGGGCTGACGAGCCTGCTCACGCCCTCTCTCCAGCCTCATCCTGAGGTGCCCCGCAGGGGCCTCGAAGGACGGGGCTGGCCGCTTTGCACGGATCAAGCGACTTCGCGTATGTCTCTTGCCGCCTGGCGGTCGAGATAGGCGACCAGGTCCTCGATGGTAACGAGGGGGAGGTTATGGCGTTCGGCGAAGAGCGTGAGTTCGGGCAGGCGGGACATGGTTCCGTCGTCGTTGGCGACTTCGCAGATGACGCCGGCGGGGACCCTTCCAGCGAGGCGGGCGAGATCGACGGCGGCTTCTGTATGGCCGGGGCGGCCGAGCACGCCGCGGGGGTTGGCGCGGAGCGGAAAGATGTGGCCGGGGCGAGCGAAATCGGCGGGCTTTGCGCGATCATCGACCAGGGCGCGGACGGTGGCGGCGCGGTCCGCCGCAGAAATGCCCGTCGTCGTGCCCTTGAGATAATCAACCGAGACCGTGAAGGCGGTTTTGTGCGATTCCGTGTTGTTGGGCACCATCAGCGGAATGTCGAGCGCATCGAGACGCTCGCCTTCCATGGCGATGCAGACGAGACCACGGGCGTGGGTCATCATGAAGGCGATTGTTTCTGGGGTGACGGCATCGGCCGCGACCACGATATCGCCCTCGTTTTCCCGGTTCTGGTCGTCGACGACGACGACCATCTTGCCGCTGGCAATGGCTGATATGGCATCTTCAATTGTTGCGATAGTCATGCTGTCTGGCCTTTCAAGGGTTATGTCAGCGGACTGACATGGTCTGCTCGGCTCAATCCGTGAGCGAGCCTTCTGCCCTTGGGCGAACAAACGTCAGCCGCCTCCAGGATGGAGTGCGACTGCCCGTGTTGTCCTCTTCCATCCGGACTATACCGTCGGCTCCGGCATCTCACCGGATCTGCTGACCTTCCGACAGGAGGTGCCGGAAGCGCTCGCGGGCTCCAGGATTGCTCCTGATACCGCCGGTGGGGAATTACACCCCGCCCTGAGAACACTTCAAAGATAGGACCAAAAACAGGCGGATGGCAAGGTCACTCGACCAGGCAAAAATGCAAAGCTGCCCTAACGCCGATGGACACACTGTTCACACAGAGGCGACGACCGTGTCGCCTTCCGCACTTCGCTCGTGGTTTGCTCTTTGTTCGATGCATGTCGTTGTCCCAAAACCGCTACGCAATTTGGGCGCCTGCATCAGGACATGATCAGGCCGCCGTCGACATTGATCGTCTGGCCGGTGATATAGGCAGCGTCATCGCTGGCGAGGAAGGTCACCAGGCCGGCGACATCTTCGCCGGAGCCGGCCCGTTTCATCGGGATGCCTTCGACCCATTCCTTCATCAGTTCGCCGGGGGCGTAGTTGCCGAGCAGCTTGCCCCAGGCCTGGTCGTTATAGGCCCACATGTCGGTCTCGATGATGCCGGGGCAGAAGGCGTTGACGGTGATCTTCTCGGTCGCGACTTCCTTGGCCAGGCTCTGGGTGATTCCGACGACGCCCATTTTCGAGGCGGCATAATGCGGGGTGTAGATGAAGCCGTCGCGGGCTTGGCCGGAAGCGGTGTTGATGATGCGGCCGCCGCGCTTGTGCTTGCGCATTCTTGATATTGCCTCCTGGGCGCAGAGGAAGACGCCCTTGGTGTTGACGGCCATGACCTTGTCCCACTCGTTTTCGGTCAGGTCCTCGACGCGGGCGATGGTGATGACGCCGGCATTCTGGATCGAAACGTCGACCGAGCCGAATTCCTTCTCGGCGGCATCATAGAGGGCGGTGACGCTTGCCTTGTCGGTGACATCGCCGATGAAGGAGATCGCCTTGCCGCCTTCGGTTCGGATCTGTTCGGCAACGCCGTGGACCAGCTCCTCATTGGCCGAGACGACGAGATTGGCGCCTTCGCGCGCAAAGCGTCTGGCGATGGCGGCGCCGATGCCGCGGCTGCCCCCGGTAATGACGACAGTCTTCTGCTCAAAGCGTTTCATGCTCTTTCCTTGTGTCACTCGATAAACAGCAAATCTGGGTGCGACCTACCATGCGATCATTATTGGATCTCAACCGGTTGTCGCAAATTCAGGCAGCCTTTAGCGCCGATGACGACGCCCGAGCCCTCCGTCCGTTAGACAGCCCGTTCGATCGGCGTGAAGGGCGGGCAGACGGCGATATCGCACGCCGTCTTGCCCGTTAGTCCCTTCAGCGCCTCGATCTCAGCCAGGGAGGAAGCGAGACCGGTCACTTTCCAGCGGCGGCAATGAGCTTTCTCATCGCATCACCAGCAGCAGAAACCGCCATCGACGAGAAGATCGACGCCGGTCACGAAACTTGCTGCATTCGACAGCAGAAACACCGCCGGGCCTACCATCTCGTCCACCGCTGCCATGCGCTGCATCGGCGTCTGCTCTTCGAAGAGCTTGGTCTGGTGGACCATCTCCGGACGGGTGTTCATGGGCGTTGCCGTGTATCCGGGGGAGATGGTGTTGACGCGAATGCCGCGGTCGACCCATTCCATCGCCATGGACTTCGACATATGGATCACGCCCGCCTTGGAGGCGTTATAGTGCGCTTGGCTCAGCCCCCGGTTTACGATCACACCCGACATGGAAGCGATGTTGACGATGGAGCCGCGCCCATTCTTCAGCATGGCGCGAGCCTCTGCCTGGCAGGAAAGAAAGACGCCTTTCAGGTTGATATCCATCAACGTCTGATATTGGTCCTCCTCCATTTCTTCCGCTGCGTTCGCGTTAGCGATGCCTGCAGCGTTGACTGCAAGTGTCAATGGGCCGAGATCGGCTTCGGTCCGTGCTACGGCATCTCCAAGGGAAGATTTGCTCGTGACATCCGCTGCGATCTGGATCGAGCGGCGGCCGGCGGCGCGAATATGTTCAGCCGTCTTGGCCAGCCCGTCGTCGGTTCGACGGTCGAGCAACGCCACGTCCGCCCCGCATTGCGCAAGGCCGATGGCAATGCGCTGCCCAATGCCGCTTCCGGCTCCGGTAACGATGGCAACCTGGCCGCTGAGATCGAAAAGCTTCGGGGCGTTCAGAGTGATGTCGGACACCGCTCTTCCTTTCTCTGTCTGTTTAGATGGTAGCTAGCTCCATGACCGAAACGTCATTTGCCTGGTCACGATTGAGAATGCCTGCCTGTTTGCCTTGTGCAAGCACGAGAATGCGATTGGAGACTCCGAGAACTTCTTCAAGGTCCGAGCTTACGACGATGACCGCCACGCCCTGTTTGGCAAGATTGACGATGATGTCGTAGATGCCCGCTCGGGCACCGACGTCGATGCCTCTCGTCGGTTCGTCGAGCACGACGACCTTGGGATCGCGCATCAGCCACTTCGCGATCACGACCTTCTGCTGGTTGCCGCCGGACAGGTCCGAGGCATATTGCTCCGCACGGCCCTTCACGCCGAACTTGGCCACTGCCTTCTCCGCAAACGAGCGCTTGACGCGCGGCGTAATCCAACGCCCGCCCAGCTTGTCGAGATTGGCGTAGATAATGTTCTCGCTGATCCGGTGCCCGACAACCAGGCCTTGCTCCTTGCGGTCTTCCGGGACCATCACAATGCCCTTGGCGATCGCATCGGCCGGATCGCGCAGCCTGAGTTCTTCGCCTTCCAGCTTGATCGAACCTGCACTGATTGGGTCCGCGCCCGAAATCGCGCGGACAAGTTCCGTACGGCCGGCGCCGACCAATCCGGCGATTCCGAGAATTTCCCCGGCGCGCACTTCGAAGGTAACGTCACGGAACGAGTTGTCCGGCGAGCTCAGTCCGGACACCTGGAGTACCGGATGGTCTGTCGGAACCGGCAGGGTGGGGAACAAGCGGTCAAGCGGGCGTCCGACCATGCTCTCGACAATCGTTCGCACCGGGGTCGCGCTGTCGGAGAATTCCTGCACGCGCTCGCCATCGCGAAGAACGACGATCCGGTCGGTTATTCGCTTGATCTCTTCCATGCGGTGGGAAATGTAGACGATGCCGACGCCCTCCGACCGAAGCTTTCGAACCTGTTCGAAAAGAGCTTCCGTCTCCGCGCCGCCAAGGGCGGCTGTCGGCTCATCGAGGATCAGGAGCTTTGCGTTGAGAGCCAGCGCCTTTGCGATCTCGATAAGCTGCTGATTTGCCGTGGAAAGGCCGGCGACCGTCCGCGTTGCGGGGATGTGAAGGTTCAAGCGAGCGAGCTGGTCCTGGGCCCGGCGAACCATCTGGGCGCGGTCGACGACGCCGTTCTTCATCGGCCAGCGTCCGATGAAGACGTTTTCCGCGATCGACAGCTGCGGCAGAAGCTGCAACTCCTGGTGGATCAGGACGACGCCCTTATCGATCGCTTCCCTTGGGGTGGCCGGGGCATAAGGCTGCCCCAGCCATGTCATTGATCCTTCGGACGGTGTGCGGGACCCGGCGATGATGCCCGATAGCGTTGACTTGCCCGCTCCGTTTTCACCGAGAAGTGCAACCACTTCGCCCGGATAGACGTCCAAGCTGACATTCTTCAGAACCTGGAGCGGCCCATACCATTTGGATATGCCCTTCAGGGAAAGAACTGGATCAGTCACGGCACACCTCCTCAAGAACTCGACTTCATTACGGATGGTTGGCGATGAAGCCTGCGACGTTTTCCTTGGTTGTCAGCGTGGCATCCAGGAGTTGGACCGGCGGCACCTTTTCCCCGGCGACAAGTTTGGCGGCGTTTTCAACCGCGTCGCGGCCCATCTTCTGCGTCTGCTGGGTCGCCGTTACGTTGAAGACACCCTTGCTGAGTGCTTCGAGAGCTGCGGTGTCACCATCGAAGCCGCCAACTACGATCTTCTGGGAAGGATTGGCGACCTTGATCGCCTGCGCGGCGCCAAGTGCGAGGCCGTCGGCCTGGGCGAACACGATCGAAACGTCCGGATTTGCCTGCAGCATATTCTGCATGATCTGGAAGCCTTCGTCCTGGCTCCAGATGTTCGAGAACTGTTCGGCGACAACCTTGACGTCCGGATATGCCTTGAGAGATTCAGCGCAGCCCTTCGAACGATCGACTTCCGGCGTCGTGCCCTTCTGACCGTGGATGATGACCATCTTCCCCTTGCCGCCGGCTTCCTTCAGGATGTAGTCGCATACGGCCTTGGCAGACGCGACGGAATCCGTTGCAAGGAAGGTATCGCCGGGTGCTCCCTCGGCGTTGCGGTCAACGTTCACGACCGGAATACCAGCGCTCTTGGCGAGTTTGACCGGAACGGTCGCAGCAGCCGCACCTGCCGGAATGTAGATCAGCGCGTCGATTTTCTGGGTCAGAAGATCCTGGATCTGATTGACCTGTGTCGGCCCGTCGCCCTTTGCGTCGACCGTGATGACTTCGATGCCGCGCTTCTTGGCTTCGGCTTCGACCGATTGCTTGATCTGGTTGAAGAAGTTTGCCTGAAGGTTGGCAACGGCCAAGCCGAGCTTCTTCAGTTCCGCCGCATGTACGGGGCCGAGCATGAGACCGAGCAGTGCAGCAGACGCGAGCATGGTGCGCGCTATTTTCATTGTATTTCCTCCGTTGTTTGATGGAACCCTCGGGTATGTCCTCCCCCTCGGGGTATTGATCCGACCCAAATTTTTGGGGCGGAATTCCGGATCCGCCAACGCGGCGGACCCCGCTCGTCAGCCGCGACGCCGACGAATGGTCTCCGCGCCGACCGCGAGCACGATGACGATGCCGATGATCACCTGCTGCAGGAACGGTGAGACGTTGAGTAGATTGAGACCGTTGCGAAGCACACCGATGATAAGAACGCCGATCAGCGTTCCACCGATGCCGCCCGCACCGCCCGAGAGCGAAGTCCCGCCGATGACGACCGCGGCAATGGTGTCCAACTCATAGCCCAAACCACTGGACGGCTGGACGGAATCCAGTCGGGCGGCGAGTACGATGCCCGCGAGCCCCGCAAGGACTGAACTTGCGACGTAGACGCCAATCGTCACGAGCGGGACGTTGATGCCCGCCAGCCGCGCGACTTCCGGATTTCCTCCCACCGCGTAGAGCATGCGACCTTCGGACCGGAAGTGCAGGAAAAGCCACGCGGCAAGAACAACCGCAAGCATGAGAAACACAGTCGCTGTCAACACGCCGAAATGGCGATCGATTGCCAGCATCATGAACCAGTCGGGGAATCCCACAATCTGTTGGCCGTCCGTGATCATATTTGCGACGCCGCGAGCCGCGGACATCATCGCAAGAGTGGCAATAAACGCTGGAACCCTGAACTGCGTCACCAGAAGTCCGACGATCAGCCCCGAAACGCCCGCTGCGACCAGAGCAAAAGCGATCCCGACCGGCAGCGGTAGGCCGGCGACATTCGCAGTCCAGCCCATCACCATCATCGCAAGAGCGAGCGCCGAGCCGACGGAAAGATCGATGCCGCCGATCAGAATGACAAAGGTCATTCCGACGGCCATGATGCCGAGGACAGTGATCTGATCGAGGATGTTGAGGCCGTTGCGAACCGAAAGAAACGTGTCGGTGCTGAGGCTCAGGAAGACGCAAAGCAAGAGCAGCCCCACGAGCGGGCCGGTGGCGCCCTTGAGCTTGCTCAACCAGGCGCCGGACGAAAGCCCGTGTTCATTGATATCGAGCGCCACCATTGTTCCTCCCTATGCCTAGGCTATTCGCTAATTCACTGTACGAATAAATATTCACTGATGCTGGAAAATTCATTAACAAGTTGCTTCCGAGCTGTCAATAGGATTTTCCGGACTTGCAACTGCCGGCGCGTTGCTTAAAGGGCTTGACTAATCGGCGTCTTGTGCAAAAATATTGATAACTGAATATTTATGCATGAGAGGAACCAATGAATACGACAGAACTCGAGCGGGTCGCTCGCGAGATCCGATTGCGCGATCTCCAGGCGGTCTTTGAAGCGGGCGCCGGCCATATTGGCGGGGAAATGTCGGTCATCGACATTTTGACTGCCCTCTATTTTCGTGTGCTGAATGTTTGGCCCGATCAGCCAAAGCACCCGGACCGCGACAGGTTCGTTCTTTCGAAGGGACATACTGCATGCGCTCTGTATGTGACGCTCGCAAAACGCGGCTTCATCCCAGAGGAAGAGATTTCCACCTTCTTGCAGCCGCATTCGAGGCTGAACGGGCATCCAAATTGCAACAAGGTCCCTGGCGTCGAAACGAATACCGGGCCGCTCGGCCACGGTCTTCCAGTCGCAATAGGAATGGCAAAAGCCGCCAAGCTCTCAGGCGCGAAGTATCACACCTACGTCGTCACCGGCGACGGTGAGATGCAGGAGGGCTCCAACTGGGAAGCGATCATGGCGGCCGCGCAGTTCAAGCTCGATAACTTGACGCTGGTCATCGACCACAACAGGTTCCAGCAGGGCGCCGCCCTGGCGGAAACCAACGATCTCGCCCCGCTTCGTCCGAAGCTTGAAGCTTTCGATTGGGAAGTCACCGAGATCAACGGGAACAATATGAGCGAAGTCGTTTCAGCCCTCGAATACCGGGGATCGAGACCGCATTGCATCGTGGCCCACACCAACAAGGGGCATGGAATCTCGTTCATGCAAGACCGAGTCGACTGGCACCACAAGGTACCGAGCAAGGAACAATACGAAATCGCATTGGCAGAATTGTCGGAGGCACTGTGATGAACGCGCCAATAAACGCACCCAAGCTCTACGACTGCCGCGACGCATTCGCCACTACGCTTGAGCGGCTGGCAGCCGAAAACGAAACGATCGTTGCTGTCTGCAACGACTCCGTGGGCTCCTCCAAGCTCGGCGGCTTCAAGGCGAAGTTTGGAGAGCGTCTCGTCAATGTCGGCATCGCCGAGCAGAACATGGTGGGGGTCGCAGCAGGCCTCGCCAATGGCGGACGCCTTCCGTTCGTGTGCGCCGCCGCTCCGTTTCTAACGGGACGGTCGCTGGAGCAGATCAAGGCCGATATTTCGTATTCAAATGCCAACGTCAAGCTGGTCGGCATTTCCTCTGGAATGGCGTATGGCGAACTCGGCCCGACCCATCACTCGATCGAGGACTTTGCCTGGACGCGGGTTCTGCCCAATCTTCCGGTCATTGCGCCTTGTGACCGCATCGAAACAGCTGCCGCGGTTGAGTGGGCCGCGGCCTATAACGGCCCCTGTTTCCTGCGTCTGTCTCGCGTCGGTGTGCCTGATCTCCTTCCGGAGGGTCACAAGTTCGAACTTGGCAAGGCAAACCTCCTTCGCCAGGGTTCCGACGTCACCCTTATCGCAAACGGCACTTTGACACATCGAATCCTAAAGGCTGCCGAAATCCTCGCAGAACGCGGTATCAACGCCAGAGTGCTCAACCTTGCAACGGTTCGTCCGATCGACGAGGACGCCATCATCGCCGCGGCGAAGGAAACCGGAGCGATCGTCACAGCCGAAGAGCATTCGATTTTTGGCGGGCTCGGTTCCGCGGTAGCCGAAGTGGTGGTCGACAATGCTCCAGTCCCGATGAAACGTATCGGCGTTCCCGGCGTCTACGCTCCGACCGGTTCGGCAGAGTTCCTGCTCGACGAATTCGGGATGGCGCCGTCCGCAATCGCCGACGCGGCGCAGTCGCTGATCAGGCGCAAGTAACTGGGATCACGTGATCAGCCCGGACGCTTTTTGTCGTCCCGGCTGCCGTCTGATCTGGGGAGGATGGAATGCGGGCAATTCTGGCAATTGACCAGGGCACGACCAATTCAAAGGCAGTTCTCGTTTCCGAAAAGGGAGAAATTGTTGGCAGGGGTTCGGCTCCGGTCGGCATCACCTATCCGAAACCAGGCTGGGTCGAACAAAACCCACGCCGGCTCTACGCATCCGTCTGCGAGGCGATCGATGCCTGCCTGAAGGCCGCCCCCGACGTGGCTGTCGAGGCCGTGGCGATTTCCAATCAGCGCGAGTCAGTCACTGCTTGGGACGCCGAAACGGGAGAAGCACTTGGACCGGTGGTGAGCTGGCAGTGCCGTCGAACGGCACAGGATTGCGAACGTCTCATTGTCGAAGGCCACCTTCAGCGTGTACAGGCGCTCACAGGCCTGCCACTGGATCCGATGTTCCCCGGTTCGAAATTCCGATGGCTGCTCGACCGTATTCCGGCCGGGCGATCGGTGCGGCTGGGAACGGTCGATAGTTGGCTCGTCCATTGCCTGACGGGCGGGCGCCGGCATGCCTGCGATGCTTCCAATGCCGCCAGGAGCCAGTTGTTCGATCTCCAGGAGCAGAGATGGAGCGAGGAACTTGGCGAGATTTTCGGCGTGGATATCGCGCTCCTCCCCGAGGTACTCGACAGCTCTGCCGACTTCGGCAGGACGCAAGGGTTGCCAGGCGTGCCGGATGGAACTCCGATCATGGCCGTGATCGGAGACAGTCATGCTGCGCTGTTCGGTCATGGAGCATTCAAGCCGGGTGATGGCAAGGTAACCTTCGGAACCGGCTCGTCGGTGATGACGACGCTTCCGCGATTTATTCCCCCACGCAACGGCGTCACAACGACTGTCGCATGGCGTCTCCATGGAAAGCCGACTTTCGCTTTCGAAGGCAATATTCTCGTTTGCGCCGCCAGTCTCCCCTGGATGGCAGGCATTCTCGGCCTTTCGGACGTGGCGGCCCTTGTCGAACTTGCGGCGAGCGCCGAACCGGGCGGACCGGGCTTCGTGCCGGCATTCGTGGGACTGGGCGCACCCTATTGGAAATCCGACGCCCGTGCCCTGTTCTCCCAGATCAACTTCAATACGACACGTGCACAAATGGCGCGGTCGGTAACCGACTCGATCGCCTTCCAGGTGCACGACGTGATCGCCGCCATGCGAGCACAAAGCGGCGGCGAGCTCGGGGCGCTCTATGTGGACGGCGGACCGAGCCAGAACCGCTTCCTGATGCAGTGTGTCTCGAACCTCATCGAACATCCCGTGATTCAATGTGAAGCACCCGAGGCGTCGGCTTTGGGGGCCGCATATCTCGCGGGTCTCTCACTTGGCCTGTGGAGCGATCTTCAGGTTATCGCGGAGCTGCCCCGGAGCTCACATATCATTGACCCGGAACCCGTGGATCGAGCGGTGCTTCTGGATACCTGGAATGATGCACTTGCCCGCTCGACGGCACGCGAAACAACGGCTAATGATGAATAAAAATTCACTCTAGGATTAGCGATGACTCGCCTCAATGAACTCCGCCTCATCTCGAGGGTCGCTCAGATGTACCACTTGGAGGGACGGCGACAGGCGGAGATCGCACAGCACCTTCGCCTGTCGCAGGCGACAGTGTCGCGCATGCTCAAGCGTGCCGAGGCCGAAGATATTGTGCGAACCAGCGTGACGCCCCCCGTTGGCACCTACAGCGAGTTTGAGAGCGCGCTTCGCGAGAAATATGATTTGCCGGAGGCGATCGTCGTTGAATGTACGGAAGATCGGGACGGAGCCATCATGGCCCGTATCGGAGAGGCAGCGGCTCATCTCTTGGAGGTGACGCTTGCGCCGGGGGAGATCATCGGCGTTTCGAGTTGGAGCCAGACCATCTCCAAGATGGTCGAGAACATTCATCCCCTGAAGAGCGCTCAGGCGAAATACGTCGTCCAAACCCTTGGAGGCATGGGCGATCCTTCAGTGCAGACGCATGCGACGCAGCTTACCACGCGGCTTGCTCGGCTGACCGGCGCTGAGCCAAAACTGCTCGCTGTGCAGGGCGTTACGACGTCCAGAGAGGCAAAATTTCTTATGCAGGCCGATCCATACGTTCGGGAGACGATGGACTTGTTCGGCAGCATAACGCTTGCGATTGTCGGAATCGGAGCAGTCGAACCGTCCGAACTTCTCGCACGGTCCGGCAACATCTTTTCGTCTCGCGAACTGTCTGATCTCGCGGAAGCGGGAGCCGTCGGCGATATCTCCCTTCGCTTCTTCGATAAAAACGGCAAGCCGGTCAAGACACCCCTTGATGACCGGGTCATCGGGCTTCCCCTCGAGGATCTCGAACGGGTGGACCGGGTCATTGCTCTTGCCGGCGGGTCCAAAAAGACTGACGCTATCGCAGGGGCGCTCCGCGTGGGGGTCATCGACATGCTTGTTACGGACAAGTTTACCGCGCAGCGATTGATCAACTGATGAGGCAGGCTGATTTTGGCAGCCTCAATGGGCTGTCCCATCCACAATCACGTGGTCGTACTCCATAGAGCATTTCTCCACCCGGGCCTCGACCCTGTAGATCTCCCGCAGCATTTCGGTGGTGACGACATCCCTTGGGGTGCCGCAGGCGTGCATGCGGCCGTTGGCGATGACGAGGACCTTATCGGCGAAGCGGAGCGCCTGGTTGAGGTCGTGGATGGCGATCAGCACGATCATGCCCTTGGTGCGGGCCTGGCGGCGCATGAAGTCGAGGACCTCGACCTGGCGGTGGAGGTCGAGCGCGCTGGTCGGCTCGTCCATCAGCATGATCTCTGGCTCGCGCACCAGGGCCTGGGCGATCGAGACGAGCTGGCGCTGGCCGCCGGAGAGCGCGCCGAGATCGCGGAAGGCGATGGCGTTGATATCGAGCGCTTTCATGATCTCGTCGATGAAGCGGAGGTCGCTGTCGCTGACGGCCCAGGACTGGCCCTGCTTGCGGGCAAGCAGGATAGATTCGTAGACCGTCAGCACCGCATTTGCCGAGGTATCCTGCGGCATGTAGCTGATGGCGTTTTTTGTCTTCGAGCCTTCGACGACGACATGGCCCGGCCCCTTGAGCAGGCCGGTGATGCGCTTGAAAAGTGTCGACTTGCCGGCGGCGTTCGGGCCGATCACCGCCACGACCTCGCCCGATGTCATCACCGGCGTTGTCACATCTTCGACGAAGAGCTTGCGGCCGTGATAGGCGCCGACCGATTGCAACTGAAGCGCTACCACGACCGGCTCCTATTCGAGAGGATAAGCGAGAAGAAGAAGGGCACGCCGACCAGCGCGGTGATGATACCGATCGGGAAGACGACACCTGGGATGATCGACTTCGAGACGATCGAGGTCAGCGAGAGCAGCAGTGCGCCCGACAGGATCGAGCCCGGCAGGAAGAAGCGCTGATCCTCGCCGAGGATCATGCGCGCGATATGCGGCCCGACGAGGCCGACGAAACCGATCGTACCGACGAAGCTGACGGGGACTGCGGCAAGCAGCGAGACCACGAGCATGGTCTCCAGCCGGATGCGGCGGACATTGACGCCGAAGCTCGCGGCCTTGTCTTCGCCGAGGCGGATCGCGGTCAGCGCCCAGGCGTTGCGGGCAAAGAGCGGCAGGGCGATCAGCAACACGGCGAGCGTCACCCAGATCTTCGGCCAGGTGGCCTTGGTAAGGCTGCCCATCGTCCAGAAGACGACAGCCGACAGCGCCTGTTCGGAGGCGAGATATTGCAGGAAGGCGAGCAAGGCATTGAAGGTGAAGACCAGCGCGATGCCGAGCAACACCACCGTCTGCACCGAGACGCCGCGGGCCTGCGAGACGAAGTGGATGAAGAGGGTGGCGATCAGCGCCATGATGAAGGCGTTGACCGGCACGAGCAGGCCGGCTGCTACAGGCAGAAGCGGAACGCTGGTGACGATCGCAAGGGCAGCACCGAAGCTTGCCGCCGCTGAAATGCCGAGCGTGAAGGGGCTGGCGAGTGGATTGGCGAGGATCGTCTGCATCTGCGCGCCGGCGACGGAGAGCGATGCGCCGACGACGATCGCCATCACGGCAACCGGCATGCGGATGCCCCAGACGACGGCCCGCACCTGATCCGAAACGGAGGAGGGGTCGAGGAGGGCGGCGACGACTTCACTGATACTATAGCGGGCCGGGCCCCAGGCGAGATCGACCGCAAAGGACAGGCAGAGCGCTGCCGTCATGGCGGCAAGGATCAGCAGCTTGCGCCGGGCGAGGGCGCGGTAGCGCTCCCTCCCGGCTTCGGCTTCGATCGATATGGCGGCGATCTCGGCCATTTTGGATTACTGACCCGCCTTGGCGTCGACCCAGTAACCCGGCTGGTAGGCGACCGGCAGGAATTTTTCGTGGAATTCCTTGAAGGTGGCATCGGGATCGAGATCGGCAAAGAGGTTAGGATGGAACCACTTGGCCAGTTGCTGGACGGCGACGAACTGGTAGGGGCTGGTATAGAATTGGTGCCAGATCGCGTGGACATTGCCGCCGGCAACCGCCCTGGAGCCGGTGAAGGCTGGGTTTTCCATCAGCGTAGTCAGCGTCTTGCGGCTGTCGTCGAAGGTGGCGGCGGCATTGGGACCGACATTCACAAAGTCCTTGGCATTCTTGGTCTGGCTCCAATTGGATCCGGTGACGACGATGACGTCAGGATTGGAGGCGACGACCTGCTCGGCATTGATCGAGCCGGTATAGCCCGGCAGGAAATCGGAGCCGAGATTGTGGCCGCCGGCCCAATCGACCATCAGGCCGAAATTGTCGGGGCCGAAGGTGCCGCAGCATTCGACCAGGCCTGCGGCGCGGTACATGAAGACATTGGGCTTCGGCGGATTGGCGGCCTTCAGCTTGTCGGTGACGCGGGCCATCTGCTCTTTCCAGAAGCTGGCGACGGCTTCGGCGCGGTCTTCATGGCCGAAGATCTGGCCGAGGATCTTCAGGCTCGGCTCGGTGTTGGCGAGAATGTGCTCGCGGAAATCGATGTAGACGATCTTCACGCCGATGCCGTTCAGCATGTCTTCGAGCTTCACCTCGTCGGCCGCTGCCTTGTTGCCGATCGGCAGCAGCAGCACATCAGGATGAAGCTTGACGACCGTCTCGGTCTGCAGCGTGCCGTCGGTTAGGTTGCCGAGGAATGGCAGGTCCTTGCCCTTCGGAAACTTCTCGACATAGGCGTTGAAGCCGTCCTTGTCGGTGGTCCAGAGATCGTTGCGCCAGCCGACGATCTTGGCGAAGGGATCTTCCTTCTCGATCGGGGCTACGGCATAGAGCATGCGGCCTTCCCCAAGGATCACACGCTCGACCGGCTTGTCGAAGGTCACTTCGCGACCCGCGACATCCTTGACGGTGAAGGACTGCGCCCAGGCCGAAAGCGGCATCAGGCTCGCAATCGCCGCTGCGGAGACTGCGAGTATTTTCACGAAATTCATCTGGAAATTCCCCCGAGGTCTGAATAATGTCCGCAGGCATAAGAAATATGACTTTATGAATCAAGTTCTATGTTTTAGAGCGTTTCCAAACTGATCCGATGCCGGGGTGCCTCAGATGAATTCCATGAATACGAACTACTCCATCCGCGATGAAATCCGCGATTTCTGGTCGGAACGGGCGGCGACCTTCGACCAGAGCGTCGGCCATGAAATCTTTTCGGAAGCGGAGCGGAAAGGCTGGCAGCGGCTGATCAGAAAACATCTGGGCGAGGGGCAGGGGCGCGCGGCACTCGATCTCGCCTGCGGCACCGCCGTAATCTCGCATCTTATGCATGATGTCGGCTTTGCGGTCACCGGCCTCGACTGGTCGGATGCGATGCTGGCGCAGGCGCGCGCCAAGGCGAAGAAGCGCGGCACCGATATCCGTTTCGTTTCCGGCGATGCTGAAAACACCATGGAGCCCAAGGACAGCTACGACGTCATCACCAACCGCCATCTCGTCTGGACGCTGGTCGACCCGGCTTCGGCGTTTAAGGAATGGTTCTCGGTATTGAAACCGGGCGGCAAGGTGCTGATCCTCGACGGCAATATGGGCAAGGAAACCTGGGTCAAGGGCCTGCAGAAGCTCTGGACGAAGGTGACCGGCAAACCGCCGGCGAGCCACATGTCGCCGGAGATGATGGCGCGGCACCAGAAGATCCGCTCACGCGTGCATTTCTCCAACCAGATGCCAGCCGAAGCAGTCGTCGACCTTCTGCGCCAAGCCGGTTTTACGGATATTGTCGTCGACCGCAAACTCGCCGACATCCATTGGGCGCAGGCGCGCAAGATGCCGTTCCTGCGCGGGTTGGAGCGCATGGTGCAGGATCGGTTTGCGATTTGTGCGCGTAAGCCTGGGTGATGGGTTGGCGCGGCGGTGCCACTTGCTCCCCCTTCTACCCAGCGGGGAGAAGATGCCCGTAGGGCAGATGAGGGGGTGAGCGGCGAAGCCGCGAATGCGCTGAGCGCAAGCGAAGGGCAATGAATGGCGTGCCGTGAGGCCCCCTCATCCGACCCCTCGGGCCACCTTCTCCCCGCTGGGGAGAAGAGAAGAGGGAGTTTGCCGCACCGTATCCCGGCCCTTCGCTTGGGCTCAGGGCGTTCGACGCTGCGATCGATTCACTGGATCGATCGCTTCCGCCTTGCGGGACCGCGCCTCACCCGCCAGTGACACTCATATGTCTCGCCACAGCCGGACGATTATGCGTGCGGTCGATGATGAAGTCGTGGCCTTTGGGTTTGCGGGTGATGGCCTCGTCGATGGCGGCGCTGAGGAGGGCGTCGTCTTCGGTGGCCCGGAGTGCTGCGCGCAGATCGGCGGCGTCGTTCTGGCCGAGGCACATATAGAGCGTGCCGGTGCAGGTGAGGCGGACGCGGTTGCAGCTTTCGCAGAAATTATGGGTCATCGGCGTGATGAAGCCGAGGCGGCCGCCGGTTTCTTCGACCCTGACGTAACGCGCCGGGCCGCCGGTCTGGTAATCGATGTCAGCAAGGGTGAACTGGTCTTCGA